>NZ_JBPPFR010000002.1:0-1179337 GCF_052060055.1 Haloarchaeobius baliensis
TGTCGGAGCTGGTGAGATGTCCGGCGTTGAGTCCAATTAAACCGCAGGCTCCTCCGGTTGTAGTGCTCCCCCGCCAATTCCTTTAAGTTTCATCCTTGCGGACGTACTTCCCAGGCGGCTCACTTCACGGCTTCCCTACGGCACAGCACTGGCTCGTAGCCAGTGCCACACCTAGTGAGCATCGTTTACAGCTGGGACTACCCGGGTATCTAATCCGGTTCGTGACCCCAGCTTTCGTCCCTCACTGTCGGATCCGTCTTCCTGAGGCGCTTTCGCCACCGGTGGTCCGTCCAGGATTACGGGATTTCACTCCTACCCCAGACGTACCCCTCAGGTCTTCCGGTCCCAAGCCGATTGGTTTCCGCCGGACGCCTGCTCGTTGAGCGAGCAGATTTCCCGACGGACCCTCTCGGCCAGCTACGGACGCTTTAGGCCCAATAATATCGGTCATCACTCGAGCTGCCGGTGTTACCGCGGCGGCTGGCACCGGTCTTGCCCAGCTCTTATTCCTGTACCACCCTACGGTACAGAAAAGCGAGGGCTCTATGCCCTCGCACTTGGAGTTCCCTTATCGCACTGTCGTGCAGTGTAAAGTTTTCGCGCCTGCTGCGCCCCGTAGGGCCCGGAATCTTGTCTCAGATTCCGTCTCCGGGCTCTTGCTCTCACAACCCGTACCGATTATTGGCACGGTGGGCCGTTACCCCACCGTCTACCTAATCGGCCGCAGCCACATCCTATGGCGCCGTAGCGTTTCGAGCTCAACCCAATTCCAGGGAGAGAGCCGTATGAACTATTAGCCTCAGTTTCCCGAGGTTATCGTTCTCCATAGGGTAGTTTGGCCACGTGTTACTGAGCTATCTGCCACGAGTATGAACTCGTGCGACTAGCATGGCTAAATCGAACTCCAATAGCAATGACCTCCGGCAGGATCAACCGGAATGCTCCCGAGCGTAAGCTCGGGGGGCTTGGCGGGTGCACCGTGTGAACGGTGCATCCATATCACATTGCGTGGTCCGAGTCCGGTGAGCCAATCGGCGTGGCCGATCGAGCGTCACCGAACTACCAAGGCTAACATCAGATTCCATCGTGTACGGCGGACCGCAGGGGTGGAATCCTCATTTCCTTACGGACCTGAACGTTGCCGAGGAGACGTCTTAAACCCATCGAAGTCGCCTTCGAAGGGGTCGTCCCTCGAACGTTGGTCCGTGACTGAGACACGAGTTGAACGTGTCCCAAATCGCGTCGTCTTTCGCGTTCGTATCCGAATGCCCTGTGACGTATAAGGGCGTCGGTTCGTGCCAACGCCGACGGCGATGTCGGCGGGCGATTGCATTAGTATCAGAGGCCTCGTGTAGTACATAAGGCCTTCGAACCGAAGCCCGGAGAGCACCGGAGACGTTCCTGCCTCCGAGCCGGATCGCGGCCAGAGGGAGTGGCGCGTCGCGCCACGTCGTTTGCATTCTATCGAAGAGGGATGATACACTTAAGGCCGTCGAACCGTCGGCGGAGTGTGAACCCGGTGACGTGAGAGGGGTTCCCGTGCGGTCTGTGCGACCTGCAGCTGGTCGGGACTGGTCACGTGGACGATGTCGCGCGGGCGGAGGCCGACCGGTCATCCCTCGCGTGTGCGTCCGGTCTGGTCGGGATTGTTCCGCGCACTGCACACTCTACGCTCGGGTCACAAACGCCTTTCGAGCCTGGGAGCTGACCGCTCACGGTGCAGATCAAATAGGGTAGGTTTGTGTTGCACGTGCGAACGCACGTGCGGGCGAGGAAGGTCGAGTCAGTCCTCGAGGTGCTCGATGCCCTTCTTCGAGACGTTCGCTTCCGTGATCTCCTCGGGCATCCAGTCGGGTTTGTCGTCGGGTGCCGTCTCGTTCCAGGCCCAGCCGTCGTAGATGTGGACCTTGTCGGTTCCTTTCTCTCGGAGTCGGATCTCGGTCCGATCCGCATCGTCCTCGCTCGGCGCGGGGTCGAGTCGACGGGCCGCCTTCAGTGCGGCCTGTCGTGGGGTGTTGCCTGAGAAGACGCTCTCCTCACCACTGTCCTCGCGCAGCGCGAAGTTTCGCTTACCATCTTCACGTACCATGATTGTCCCTCCATGCTCATTGAGCGCATGCCCCACCATAAATATATCCCAAAAAATGGGGGACGGCGACGATGTGTTTATAAATGAAGCCCGGTTCCGGGGTGGATTTCGTCGCTCGAACGGCCGATTTTCGCCGGTTTTACCCCGCCGAAACTCTCGCCCGCGGCGCTCTGTCCCGTCGAGACGTAGAAAACACTTAAGTATATCCTATGGCGAACACACGAGATAGACTACCGCGATGGTACGGAAAAAGAAGTTGAGCCCGAGTGGCGCCAAAGACGAGAACGGCGAATACCACAACGTCCACATCAACCTCCACGAAGACGAACTCGCAGTTGCAGGCATGGACATCGGCGACGAGGTGTTCGTTCGCGTGCGCGAGGACAAGATAATCATCCAGAAGGCAGACCAAGACGAAGTCGAACACGAGTTCTGAGACCGTACCATCGCCGACGGGGCGTTTCGAGAGTTTTACCCGCAGTCGCGACGCTTCTCGACACATGGACGCGTACGACGTCGCGAGACCGCTGCTGTTTCGTCTTGACGCCGAGACCGCCCACGAGACCGTCCACCGGGGCCTGTCGGCCGTCCAGGGAACGCCGGTCGAGCGGCTGCTCGCGCGTCGCTACACCGTCGACGACGACCGACTCGCCGTCGACGCGTTCGGCCAGTCGTTCCCGAACCCCGTCGGCGTCGCCGCCGGCTTCGACAAGAACGCGGAGGTGCCGCGTGCGGTCGCTGCCCTCGGATTCGGCCACGTGGAGGTCGGCGGCGTCACCGCGGAGGCCCAGCCCGGCAACCCGCGGCCGCGACTGTTCCGGCTCCCGAGCGACCGCGCGATCATCAACCGCATGGGATTGAACAACCAGGGCGCGGACCGCGTCGGCCGCCGACTCCACGAGGCCGACCTGCCCGACGTCCCCGTGGGCGTCAACCTCGCGAAGTCCGAGCACACCCCCACCGAGGAGGCACCGGCGGACTACCGCTACACCTACGAGCGCGTCGGCGACGCCGCCGACTTCTGTGTCGTCAACGTCTCCTGCCCGAACTCGGAGGGCTTCCGCGACCTCCAGAACCGTGACGAGATGGCCGCCATCCTCGGCGAGCTCGTCGATGCCGGCGCCGACCCACTCCTCGTGAAGCTCTCACCGGACCTGCCCGAGCCCGCCGTGGAGACCGCGCTCGACCTCGTCGACGAGTTCGGCCTCGACGGCGTCGTCGCTACGAACACCACGACCGAGCGCCCGGACACGCTCACGCACCCGAACGCGCGTGAGACTGGCGGGCTCTCGGGGGCCCCGATCGAGGAACAGGCCACCGAGATGGTCCGCTTCGTCGCCGAGCGCGTCGACGTCCCCGTCGTCGGCGTCGGCGGCGTCGCCTCCGCCGAGGACGCCTACCGGAAGATCCGCGCCGGTGCCTCCCTCGTCCAGCTCTACACCGCGCTCGTCTTCGAAGGGCCCGGGCTCGCCCGCGACATCAACGCCGGCCTGCTCGACCTGCTCGAACGCGACGGCTTCGACTCGGTCGAGGATGCCGTCGGCGCGGACCTCTGAACCGGTGTTCGGCGATTCCTGAACTTTCACCACCGGCGCGCGCTGGCGAGCGTGCCGAGCGCAGCGAGGTCTCCGCGAGCGTGCGAGCGGAGGGCAGCGAGACGACGGAGGAGTCTCGCCAGGCCGCGAGCCGCACTCGTGCGAGGGATGAGCACCGGAGGGAGCTTGCGACCGAGGAGCGCAAGAGGCTGGGGAGGCCTGAGGTGCGGTCGCGGGGTGGGACTGAAAGGGGCGAGGTTCTCGACGAACCCCGACGACGTGAGGACCGCAGGGACGAGGACCGCAACGAGTTCTCCGCGAGCTTGCGAGCGGAGGGCAGCGAGACGACGGAGGAGTCTCGCCAGTCGCGGGAGTCGAGAACCTCGGGGCTTTCTGGCTGTTCGAATCACCAGCGAGCCCCACGACGAAGAACGAACCACCGAGCGAAACGAGAAAAGCAGAAACGCAGCCTTACTTCAGCGCGTCCAGCCGGAACTCGAACGCAACCACGGGCAGTTCGAGGTCGTGTTCGACGAGCACCGCCGGATGCAGCTCACCGACCACACCGACCTCCTCGCCGTCCATCACGACCGACGCCGTCCGGCCGTCGATGAACGAGGGGTGCTCGGTGGGCGGCGTCGAAAGCGCCACGTCGAAGTCCTGCGCGAGCGCCTGGAGCACGGCCTTGGCGTCCTCGTAGGAGGCGTCGTGGCGGGCGAGCGCGCCGGCGACGGTGTGGCGCTCGCCGACGTAGCTGTCCTCACCGGCGTCGTACTCGGCGGCGAAGCCGACCTCGGCGATGTCCTGCGGGTACGAGCGGTGGGTGTTGTTCTCCAGCACCATCGCGAGCGACGGGAGCGCCCACGACCGGACCATGGTGTAGTCCTCGCTGTAGGGCTCGGTGATGGTGACGGGCTCGCCCGCGCCGACGCAGTCGTGCTCGTCAGGGTGGACGCGCATCCGCTCGTAGTTCTCCGCCTCGTTCGTCATGTGGAAGTTGAGCAGGTCGGTGAAGCCCAGTCCGACGAGCTGGTCGCGCACGGCGTCCTCCAGATTGGAGCGGGCGTGGCGGCCGCCGACGGTCCCCACTTCGGGGTACTGCGGCGCCAGCTCGTTGAAGCCGTAGGCGCGGCCCACGTCGTCGACGATGTCGAGCGGGTGGAGCACGTCGACGCGGTACGGCGGCACGTCCACCCGATACCGGACGCTGCCGTCGTCGGTCTCCTCGGGAGTGGCGTCGAGGCCGGAGCGTTCGAGCAGGTCGACGACCTCGTCGGGGTCGAAGTTGACGCCGAGCAGGCCCTCGATGCGCTCGTGGGTGACGTGCTTCTCGCTGGTCGAGAGGTCCGGGCGGACGACGTCGACGCCGGGGTCGACCCGCTCGACGCTCTCGTCGGCGTACACGGGGTCGTCGGGGTAGTCGACGGTGACCTCCTCGACCGTCGCGCCGCGGGCGTCGAGCGCGTAGCAGACGATGTTCAGCATCTTGTCGATGGTCCACTGGTCGGTGCCGGTCATCTCGACGAACAGGTCCCGACTGTCGGTGCTGACCTCGGTCCGGCGGCCGTTGATGACCGGCGGGAACGAGAACAGCCCGATGTCGTCGTAGATGGCGGGGTAGCGCTCGTAGTCGGCGACGATGTCGGCGTACTGCTCGCCGGTGGGATGCTCGGTGAGCACCTCGCCCGGGGTGAGCTCGCGGTCGCTGTCGAGCGGAACGAACGTGTCCCCGTCGGGCTCGACGCCGACGTACCGGATGCTGTTGCCGCCGTCGTCGCTGGCCAGCCGGCCCTTCAGCATCGTCAGGTCGTGGATACCGATGGCGCCCTTCACGCGCTTCCTGCCCATCGTCGCGTGGAGCTTCTCCTGGAGCTGGATGAGCGAGTCGAGCGCGGCCTCGTCGAGGTTCACGTCCCGGACGACCGCGCCGGTGACGAACGGCCGCTCGTCGGGCACGGACGACTCGACCTCGATGGTCCAGTCGGGATCGTTCGTGTTCGGCACGTAGACGCCGCGGTCGTCGCCGTACTGGTAGCGCAGGCTCCGCGCGACGCCCTCGACGCTCAGGCGGTCGAGCCGGTCGGGGGCGAACTCGAGCTGGAACTCGCCCTCCTCCGTCTCGCCCTCGAACTCCAGCCCGAGGCCGAACAGGTCCTCCTTCAGCTCCTCGTCGTCCTTCTCGTCGTGGCCGGTGAGCCGGCGGAGCGCGTCGGGGTCGACGTCGACGACGGGCATCAGTGCACCACCTCCTCGGTCCGCAGGAAGTCGAGGTCGACGAGCGTGCCGTGCACGTCGCGGATGTCCTCGAAGCCGTGGGTGAGCATCAGCAGCCGCTCCAGCGCGAGCCCCCACGCCATCACGTCGCAGTCGACGCCGAGCGGGCGGAGCACCTCCTCGCGGAAGATGCCCGAGTTGCCGATCTCGACGATCTCGCCCGTCTCGGGGTGCTCGCCGAACAGCTCGAAGCTCGGCTCCGTGTACGGGTTGTAGTGGGGCTTGAACTGCAGGTCGGTGATGCCGAACTGCTCGTAGAACTCCGTGAACGTGCCCATCAGGTCGCGCACCGAGAGGTCCTCGGCCATCACCCAGCCCTCGATCTGGAAGAACTCCAGCAGGTGGGTCGCGTCGAGCGTGTCGTTCCGGTACACCTTCTCCACGCTGAAGTACCGCTGCGGCGGCTCCAGCTCGCCGACGGCGTGCCCGGAGAGATAGCGCATCGACAGCGAGGTCGTGTGCCCGCGGAGGTCCACCCCCCGGGCCACGTCCTCGGTCCACGGCGAGTGGTAGCCGTCGCCGTCCGGGCCGACCCCGTTCCGGTGGGCATCTTCGACGCGCGCCACGAGGTCCTCGGGGAGGTCCTGCATCGGCGGCACGTCCAGCGCGAACTGGTCCCAGTGCGTCCTCGCTGGATGGTCCTGGGGCATGAACAGGCAGTCGTTGATCCAGAACTCCGCGTCCGCGTGCGGGCCCTCCATCTCCTGGAAGCCCATCCCGACGAGGGTGTCCTTCACCCGGTCCGCGGTCTGGCGCAGGATGTGCTTCTTGCCGCCGTAGCGCGTCTCCGCGTCGGCCTCGACGTTGTACTCGGCGAACTCGACGTCCTGCCACTCGCCGCTCGTGAGCAGTTCGGGCGTGAGCTGGCCGACCGTCTCGCTCTCCTCGACGCCCTCCATCAGCGCCGTCACGCCCGCGTCGGTCAGCGTGACCAGCCGCTCGGTCGACTCCGAGACGCTGACGAGGTCACGGCTCACCAGCTGCTCGCGCACCGACGCCTCGATGTCGGCGGCGTCCACGCCCCCGTCGGCGAGCGCGGCCAGCACCGTCGCCTCCCCGTCCGCGTCGGGGTCCGCGTCCGGGTTCGCCGTCAGCTCGCCCGAGTCGATCTGTCCGTAGCCCTTCCGGGCGTAGTTCGCCAGCGCGATGTCGACCGCGCCGCCCTCGAGGCCGGACGCCCCGATGACCTGCCCCATCGAGACGGGCTCGGCGGTCGCGCCCGCCTCGACCGCGGCCCGGTACAGCCGGACCTCCGGCAGCCCCGACTCGACGTACCCCTCACCTTCCCCGGTGAGTTCGACCCGCTCCTCGGTTCGCTCCTCGACCGTGAGGAGGCCCCTGTCCTGCAGCTCGAACACCGCGCCGACGACCGTCTCGGGTTTCGCCCCGAGCTCGTCGGCCAGCGCTGACACCGACTTCGCGTCGGTGGCGCTCGCGGCCTCGAGCACCGAAACCTGTGTCCCTGGTAGTTGCATTGGTGGTGGATGCTCGCGTCTCGCAGTTAGCTATTCCGGACGAGCGCGCGATTTCGTCGACCGACACCAGTGCGGTGTCCTGCCGAGTCCGCCGCGCTCACGCCGACGCAAAAAAGCCGAACCCCAGGGTGTCGCGACGACCGCGCTTGCCTGCGATACCTCGATGGCGGGATTCGGCTGCCATGCACGCTGTTTTCTCTTGCCTCGGCAAAAGCCTTCGGTCAGCGTGCGAGTTCGTGTTAAGTTGAGAACGAGGACATCGAAGTTCGGATTGACTATACCTAATTCGAACAGCCCGGTACTTGCCAGAGGCAATCACCAATACATAGTTTTATTACCCATGGTGTGTAAAATTAGTTATGGGTAATGATAGTACGTTAAGCCACGCAGATTACGACGTGTTACACAGTCGGGGAGATCCGATAAGCGCATCAAGGCCATATTACATATACCTCTACCCCAATAACAATAGCGTTGATAACGAAATAAACAACGCTCTAGCAAATGCGGCAGAGCACTTCTGTGAGCAAATGTGGGATGAGTCAATTATTGATTTTTATGAGGTGAGCAGGTGGACAAGTGGCCCTCTATATTTAAGTCAAGATAGTAAATGGGATGCAAGAGAAAGTATGCGAACCTACATATATAACAATAATATTAAATTCAAAGGAACCCACATGTTAGTCACAGATGCATTTGTCGGAGGCGCTGCAGAAACCTGCCAAACGTCGAATAGTACTGCGTTTGTGAAGGATAAAGCAGCAACCATGGGAATTCAGGGGGCGAAAGAACAATACCAGAATACGCTTATCCACGAAGCATGTCATACTATTGTCGGTAGATGGCTCTCGGATAACCGGGAGTTGTGGTACTACATGGAGGACACAGGTGAGTATGAGCATATTCTCGGAAGGACTTACGGGCAGTCATACAACGCTAATTCAACCCCGATGATAACTGGCTATGAGCCTCAGTACAACAGTGATGGTGTCTGTCAAGGGCAACATGACAACGTGTTCTATCAAAAAGGCGTTACCGATTGTACAGCTGAAGCCATACTGAATACGGCAAACGAGGAGATGTGAAATGAGTGAGAAAGAAAATAACCGGTACCAGAGACGCAATATTTTAAAATCAATTAGCACTATTTCGGCGATCGGTGGCGCAACTACTGTTTCATCCGGGAGCCCAGCTGGTGGGGCAGTTCATTTAATCGAATCTGCAACGGAATATCGACTGGATTCTATCTCGATACCTGGTTCGCCTATAAAAAGACAGGTCTGCCATCACATTCCATACACAATCAATCAAGATGCTAGAGAGTTGAATCTCAGAGAAACTGCCTCAGACCAACTCCACCAAGCTATTAGTTCAAATCAATACATCGTGCGTCGAGCGGGAGATAAAAGAGCGATCTCAAGTACAGGAACGGTACACCGAAAACGCCACGTCGATACCGGTGTTACCGCAAATTACCGTGTCTCAGATCAGCTACTATTAGATGAAATCGTCCAGTTCGAGGAACCGGAATTCACAGTCGATAAAGATCAGGTCTGGCTTTCTGCAACTGGGGAGAGAACTAGTTTAGCCCCGAATGAGTCGACTGAAATTGCTTCACCTCCAATTGAGGTGCCGGTTGTTATCCAACAAGTAGAGGACGAATCATATAATCCGCCAGCAGGGGTGGCAGAACAGAGGATGGCGTTGCGGTCATCAAGACAGACAGTCTCTGTAGCCTGTACACCAGTACATAGAGCGATTAATCACGGGAGATTAACTGTTGTAGAATAGATTTAGGAATCACGCGCTATACAATGTTCAACAAACTTACTAAAAGACGGTGTTTATGTAGTGCGATTGCGATAGGGACATCTCTGATGAGTGGATGTCTTTCGGTTTTTCGAGGACAGCAGGACATCCCAGGAATTGTTGTTGAAAATCATACTGGTGAAGAAGTTAACTATTCTGTCACAATCACGACTTTAGGTGGAAGGGAGATACTCACTGATAATCGAATATTGGCTCCGTCAGGGTCGCACACATACGAGAATGTCGATACAGATAGTAGGCTCAACTACACGATTTCGACAGAATCAGGGCTGGAGAACTCGTTAGAAACATCTGCGACAGAGGGGGTCGAATTTATAATAGATGGAGAAGCAATAGAAATCACTGTTGTGACTTATTAAAACACCAAGAACTGTAGAGGAATGTAATCTACAGCCGGTCGAGCACGGCCTCGCGGTCGTACTCCAGCGTCAGCTCGCGCGACCGGCCCCGACCTTCGACCTCGGCGTACTCGGTGTCGACGATGCCGAGGTCGTCGAGCTTGTTCACGATCTCGGAGTACCGGGTGTAGCCGAGGCCGGTGCGTTCGTGGAACGTCTCGTACACGTCGCCGGCGCGTTCGCCCTCGCACTCGGCGATGACCTCGACGAGCGCGAGTTCGGACTCGCTCAGGCCCTCCAGCGAGCGCCGGAGGTGGACGTACTTCGACTTCTCGTAGGCGGCTGTGACGTCCTGTTCCTCGACGGTTCGTGAGGCGCGCATCTCGGCGTGGAGGCCGGCGCGCCGGAGCAGGTCGATGCCGACGCGGAGGTCACCCGTCTCGGCGGTGAACTCGGCGACGAGATCGAGGATCGGTGCCGGGATGACGTCGTCCTGGAAGCCGCGCTTGACGCGTTCGCGGAGGATCTCGACGATCTCGCCCTCGTCGTACGGCGGGAAGTAGATGTCCTCGGGCCGGAAGACGGACTGCACGCGGGAGTCGAGCTCGTCCATCACGTCGAGGTTGGGGTCCGAGGAGATGACGATGACGCCGATGCGCGCGCCGGAGTGCTCCTCGTGGGCCCGGAGCAGCGAGTACAGCGTGTCCGAGGCCTCGCTCTCGTAGAACAGGTAGTTCACGTCGTCGAGCGCGACGACGAGCACCTCGTCCTCGTCGACGAGCCGTTCGGTCACCTGCGAGAACAGCTTCTTGAACGAGATGCCCGAGGCGGGCGGCTCGTAGTCGAACATCCCCTCGAACAGCCGGGAGAACACCGAGTAGCGCGTCGCGTTCATCTGGCAGTTCACGCGGACGGTGCGCACGTCGCTGGTCTCGGCCTGGAGCTCCGAGAAGAGCTTCTGGACGGCCGTCGTCTTCCCGGTGCCCGGCGGGCCGCGGACGACGGCGTTGAGCGGACGGGACCCCCGGACGGCGGGACGGAGGACGTACTGCAGGCTCTGGGTCTGGGTCTCGCGGTGTTTGAACGTCTCGGGGACGTAGTCGATCTCGAACACCCGCTCGTTGCGGAAGACCGACTCGTCCCAGCCCAACATTCCCTCGTCTGGAGGGTCCTCAGCCATCACTTTCACCACGCTACGCGGAGTACTTAGTCCTTCGGCAGACTCGCGTCAGACGCGCGAGAACGGCCGCGAAGGGTGGCACTGAACCCCCGGAGGAGGGGTGCACGGAGTCGGTTCCGGGTCAGTGCATCTCCGTGATTCCGCTCTTGATGTCGCCCTCGTTGAGCGTCATCCCGTGGACGTTCGTCGCGTGCTCTTTGACCATCGAGACGATCTCGCCCTCGTCGTTTGAGTGTATCTCGAACGCACAGTCCTCCTGGCTACAGCTGAATGATTTCACCATGCATCGGGCAGGTACGCTGGAGACCCACTTCGACATAGACCGCCTAGCTGGCTGGTAACGGCGGACGACTCGCGAGCGGTGCGATACGCCGACGTTACCAAACGAAAACCCCGACCTACTCGAACTTCTCCAGCAGCCGGTCGTAGAACGCCGCGTCGGACTCGCCGGCGAGCTTCTCGACGATGAGCTCCGGCGTCGACCGGGCGAGGTGGTCCTTCACGGGCGAGCGGTTCACGACGAGCTCGCCATCGACCAGTCCGACCGCCTCGATGCCGTCGACCGTGACCGCGAAGTTCGCGGTCTCGCGTATCTCGCCGGCGAGGTGGGAGACGAACACCGCCGACGCGCCGTTCTCGTCGAGCGCCTCGAGGATGCCCGCGATGATCTTCGCCGACGCCCCGGGCTCCGTGATGGACTCCAGCTCGTCGACGAGCACCAGCGAGTCCGCGCCGCCGTCGGCCACGTCGGCGAACTCCCGCACCGTGGACTCGAACGCGCCCGCGTCGAGGGTCCCCTGGGTCTTCGCGTGGTAGTGCAGCGCCGAGAACCGCTGGAGCCGCACCGAATCGGCGGGCACGGGCAGCCCCATCTGCGCGAGGACCACCACGCTCGCCACGAGATCCAGCGTCGACGTCTTCCCACCAGAGTTGACACCGGACAGGAGGGCGACGCCGTCGACAGCGTAGTCCACCGGGTCGACCTCGTCGTGGTCCACGTCGAGCAGGAGCGACCGCCCGCCCTCGATGTCGATGCCAGACCCCTCGAAGCGGGGGACCGTACAGTCGTAGTCGCCGGCGAAGCGCGCGACCGCGAGCTCCACGTCGAGTTCGAGCGCCGCGCCCACCAGCGCCTCCGCGTCGGGGCGCCGGTCCGCCAGCTCGTCGGCCAGCTCGCGCTTCAACCGCGTCTCCCGGCGCTCCTTCGCCGCGTTCAGGTCCTCCCGGAGCCGCGAGACGACCGACTCGTCGTGGTCCACCGGGTACGTCGGCTCGTCGCCGAACGCTCGTCGCGCGACCTCGGCCTCGCCCATGTCGAGGTCGAGGCTCTCGACGAGGTGGTCCCGCGCGGCGTCGACCGCCGCGGCGTACTCGTCGGCGAGCTCCCGGGACAGGAGCGAGTCGACACCCGCCCCGCGTTCGACCAGCGAGAGCAGGTCCGCGCCCTCGATGGTCACGTCGCGTTCCTCGATGGCCTCGCGCAGCCGGTCGTTGGCGACGTTCTCGGCCATCCCGACCGCGGCGTCGAGGTCGTCCAGCGCGGTCGCGAGCCGGTCGACCTCCGCGTCGCCCGCGATGCCGCCGTCCTCGGCCAGCCCCGCGAGCGCGTCCTCCAGGTCGTCGAGGTCGCAGGGGGCGTCCAGCCCCGCGGCGCGGTGCACCGCGATGGCCGCCCGGATGCGGTCCCGGTTCGTCGCGAAGAAGGCCAGCGCACGCTCGGGCACCACCTCGACGGGGGTCGACAGCGCGTCGGGCTCGACCCGCACGTCGCCCTCGACCTCGACGCCGGCGAACGTCTCGTCCAGCGCGATGACCGTCGAGTAGCCCCGCGCGAGGTCGGCCAGCCCGCGGGCGTCGTCGACCACCTCGACCGGCAGCTCCGGGATCGCCTCGCGCGCCTTGGCGTACGTCTCGCCGTCGGTCGTCGCCAGACAGCGGTCCCGCACCGACACGTCCCGGGGCTCTTTGAGGGGTTCGACGCCGGCCAACGCGTCGAGCACCGCGTCGCTCGCCTCGCGCTCCATCGCGCGCTCGGTGAACTCGCGGACCTCCGCGATGCGTGACTCGGCCGCGCTCGGGTAGAACGTCTCCATCCGCTTGGCCCCGTAGTCGGTCACCGTGCGAGCCTGCAGCTCCTCGAGCATCGCCCGGTACACCTCGCGGGCGCGGTCCGTCGCGAGGAAGCCCCCGGGGTCGTCGTGTTCGGTCCGGATGGCCGCCCGCGCGATGCGGGCCGCTCGTCCCTCCGAGACCCCCGGCGCACGGGCCAGCGTCGCCACGTCACCCGCCCGCAACGCCGCCTCGGGGTCGTCGAGTTCGGCCAGCGCGTCGGCCGTCTTCGCGCCGACGCCCGGTATCGCCGACAGTTCCATCGCGTTCCCCTATCCGGGGCTAGGCGAAAAAGCTCCCGCCGTCGAACCCGGTGTCGCCGACACTCCCGCGAGCGAACGACGCGATTTGGAGTGAACGGAAACTAGAACGCGAACGAATAGGGACATCGAGGGTTGCACGCGAAATACTCATAATAAACCAGGATAGTAAAAAAAAAACAATATCTGTCCAACCCCAGTGCAGGCAATTGTTTTAGATATTATCTTTGGCTCCTAGACGTTTTCTTCCTTTTCCAGACTCATGGATTAGCGAACTTCGACAGAGACGTGACAAGTCGTTATATTTTCCACCACACAACAGCCCCAACCATTACAAAATGCCACTAGCTATATGTTATGGTGTCCAAATTCAGATGCAATATCGCCTAAATATATAAAATTACTGAATATATAAATTTTTATATTATATAGTTCAGAATACCCGTCTGTCCTACCCATGGATTCGAATAGAAGATGATTCATCAAGGGAATAGCTGCCACCAGCCTGGCAGCGACTAGTCTCAGTTTCAGCAGTACTGCGACGAGAACTGTCAGGGAGAATCCGACGCTGCTCGTCGGGTCCCTCTCAGACCCAATCAGCCGGTCAGAACGGGTCGAGGCACGGAATTCCGTACTCGAATCGACGGACGTCTCCGGTTCTGCGGTTGGATACGCATCCAACGATGAACCGGTCGTCGCCTACGCGTTCGGTCTCAAAGATGATGTTCCACAGGAATTCGTCGGGACCGCGAACACCGAGGCCGAAGCGAACCGTCAGATACGGGAAGCCCGGTCGTTCATTGACGAGTTCGACAGGCGGACTGCCCTGAACGCGTCGGATGGCCCGATTTCTGTCGAGAGCGACGGCCAGTGGTCGTGGCTGTCGAACATCTACTCGTCGGCTGACGGACAGTACGGCTCTGTCGACTTCACAGTCCACTTCTGGCGACTGGATGTCGACACCGGGTTCACCGAGATAGCAACCGTCACCGAGGTAATACCTGAGGGTAGCTCAGGCAGTGCGACCATACCTTCCTACGCCAAACACGACTGGAACGGCGGCACCGTCGCCGCTCACTCACCGAATAGTTTTGACTCAGACGGCCCCGACGAGACGTGGGACTTCGACATGTACGTCGCCGCGAACGACACCCAGCACGACATCGACTGGAACTACCAGAGCGAGTACGGGGGTATCGAGCAGAAGTACAGTTCCGGTGAGATACGGGACAGGACCGCGACACGGTGGGAACTCACCAGTATCTTCGGAGACTCCAGTGTCTCACCGATTCACGCGACAGGAAGTATCTGTTCATTCGCGAACGAACCCAATAACTCCGAGGTCGTCTGTACAGTCAGCCACGACACCAAGTTCGTCGACCTGTACTGGTCTGACCGGGTTCAGGACAGCGTCGAACTCGAATACTACAACTACGAATAATGACTGACGAAAACGAAGCCATGGAGATGCAGCGTCGAACCGCCCTCTCAGCGATTGCAGCTACGTCAAGTGCCGCCCTCGTCGGAACGGCGACCGCCAGCCGCGGAACCACCAGCCGAACCGACGTGGGCCAGGGCGACGTCACAGTCTACGTCGACGACGCACTCCCGGTCTCCCTCCCCGGCCGGGCCGTCACCACGGTCTCCTCGCTGGACGAGGCCGAGTTCGTCCTCCTGGCCACGGAACCCGGCCTGGACCGGAGCACGGTCCTCGACCAGCTGGCCGCCGGCACCCCGGTCGGGATGGCCGGTAGCGACGCGAACGGTGGCCTGATCCGCCTGCTCTACGACGTCGACGAGGAGGTGGAGGCGATCTTCGACGCCGGGACGCCCCTGCCGGACGACGTGCCGGTCTCCGTCACACTCGGCTACTTCGGCCCGTCCCCGTTCGCGGTCATCGACCCGGTCGAGGACATCTCACAGATGCGTGAGTTCAGTCTCGAGGCGGTGACTGGTCGACGTCTCGAGACCACTATCAGCACGCACTACGGCGGTCCATCGGCGAACTTCGACCCTATCGAGGGCCCCTGCAGTGCGCTCGGACGGACCGCGTTCCCGGACGAGTTCAACTGTCTCGGTGGCTACCAGGTCGACTTCGCCTCGTGTCCGCACGGTGACGTTCGCGTCCGTATCTTCTGTGGCTACGTCGACGACACCGACGGTAACCGGTACTTCGGCATCGACCAGCAAATAGACCTCTGGCCGGGGACCTCGAACGGCCGCAGTGTCGATGAAGCCTGCGGGACGGACTGGCAGAACAACGAACTCGTTGCCTATAACGACTACATAAACATCTCGGACTCTTCGGCCGAGGTAATTCGCAGCAAGCCCCAGTCGACGGAGAGTAGTGTCAGCAACGGTACGGAGCTCGAGCTTGGTGTATCTGGAGATACGAGCGGAATCGGTGGGGAAGCGGCCGCGAGCTGGTCGAGAACCGTCACCGTCAGCGGTGTAAATGTGACCCGTTCCCGCGGCAACGACTACTCTGAGCACACCGTGGAGTACAACTCCGGCGGCGACGTGACATCGTCCGCAAAGTTTGACCGGACTGATCTCATCCAGAGCGTAGGCACCGACCTCGGACAGGTGTACATGAGCTCCGACATCGATGTCGAGTTCAAAAAGCCCGGAGGTATCTTGCCGTGGGATGACCCATCCTACGAGACCTTCACCGAGAGCGGCGTCCTGAACTTCACCGTCTAATCGCCGCCGGATGACTCCGCGGGGGTTCCTGGCCGCAGCGTACGTCCCCCACGAAGTATTTCAAACTGGAACAGAAATTACCAATAGCCCCCCAACCGCCGTTGTTCACACCCATCCTTCGAACAGACATGCCCGACGACAGTACACTTCTTACGACCCGACGAAAGCTCCTCGCTGGTAGCGCAGTCACCGCGGGTGCGGTCGCGCTCGGCGTCCGAGCAACCGACGATGCCCCGCCCCGCTGTCGGGGAGACACCGATCCACCACACTCCCGTATCGGACCGGCGTACAGTACGAGCGGCTGTGGGCCTCTTTACGTGTTCGGTGAGGGCTGGGAGTGCCTCGTGAACGAGAGGTCCGACCTCGGCTCGCGCCCCGACGCCGAGGCCACCCTGGCCACTGCGCTCGCACGCTACGCCGGCGAGTCCACGACGTACCTCGCGGTCGAACAGCAGCTCACCGTCTGGCCCGGCCCAGCCCGCAAACGTGTCGCCGACCCGACCAGCGACTGGCCGCTCGACGCGTTCTCGCTCACCACGGAGCTCGGTGGCGACGCCGCGGATTCGGCTCGTCTCGTCGCCCGGAACCCCGGAACGACGGGCTGCCGGACGACCTACAGGTCCTGGCTCGGAATCGGGGTCGTCGGCACCGCCGCCGACGCGTACGACGACCTCCCGCCCTGGCGCGGGAGCTACCGCTTCGACAACGCAACGATCACGCACACCCCGGACGAGACGGACCGACCCGGCTCGACCCTCGATGTGCGCGTGTACGGCGATGACTTCCGCCGGACCGACCGGACGGTCCGCTACTCGGCGCTGTTCGAGGCCACCGACGCGGCGGTCGAGACGGTCGAGGTCGACTCCGAACTCACGGTCGACCTGGCGAAATCGGACCTGGGCGGTCTCCGGACGGAGCGGAAGACCGTGACCGACGGGACGACCGTCACCGCCACGACGTCGAGCGACCGGTAACGGGACGCTGTCCGGCAAGGTGACACGCCGTCATCTCCGGAACAGACGTTTCATCTCCCGACACGAACAGGTCACCCATGCACGAGCGCACGGTCCGAGACGCCTTCCCCGAACTCGCTGCAATCGCGGACGAGGACCTCCGCGAGGGCGTCGTCGATGCCTGGGCGACCGCGATGGCCGACAACGACGTCGACGACCTCGCCGACGTCCCGTGGTTCCCGCCGGCCCAACGCGACCTCGGCCTCGACGACGAGTACCTCGTCGACCACGTTCGCGACGTGACGGCCTGCGCGCTCTCGTTCGCCGAGACCCTCCTCGAACACCGCGACGTGGACCTCTCGCTGGACACCGTCGTCGCCGGGGCGCTCGTCCACGACGTGAGCAAGCTCGCGGAGTTCGACGGACTGGCCGAGACGCCGGTGTACGACCTGCTCGGGCACCCCCACTACGGCGTCCACCTCGTCGCGCGGGCCGGGCTGCCGGTCGAACTCGCCCACATCGTGCTCTCGCACACCCATCGGACGACCGTCGAGCCGGCGACGCTCGAAGCCAGTATCGTCGCCCACGCGGACGCCGTCGCGGCGGCGGCCATCCGCTCGCGCGCGACCGACGACCTGCGGACGGTGTGACGTGGGGCGTGACCGCCCCGCCGTGCGTCGCTCCCTCACACCGCCGGGACGGTTTTTGAACCACCCGTTCTCGCTGTACCTATGACGGACACCATCCACGACACCGACGCCCTCGAAGCCCTCCTCGCGACCGAACTCGACACCGAGGTCACGGGCGTCGAGACGCTCTCCGACGGGCTCAACCTCGTGCTCGCGGTGTCGACACCGGGAGGGGAGTACATCGTCCGGCGGCCGAACAAGCTCCGGGACCGGCAGTACATCAGCGCGCTCCGGGACGAGTACGGCGTGATGGAACGGCTCCACGGAACAGCGATACCGACACCGGAACCGGTGCTGTACTGCGACGACGCCTCCATCCTCGACGGCGAGTGCTTCGTCGTCCCGCGCATGCCGGGCGAGGTCGTCCCCCTCGGCTCGGACCTCCCCGGGCGGTTCCAGCACCCCGACGCGCGCCGCGAACTGGCCCACACGCTCGTCGACACCCTCGCGGAGGTCCACGCGCTCGACACCGACCGGTTCGAGGAGGTCTGCGACCGCCGGAGCCCGCGCGAGCAGGTCGCCGACGGCCTGCATCGGCTCGACGCGGCGGCCGACGTGACGGGACGCGAGTTCGCCCGACTCCAGAGTATCGGCGAGTGGCTGGTCGAGAACGCACCGGAACGCCCGGAGACGACGCTCGTCCACGGCGACTTCCGACCCGGGAACATCCTGTTCGCGGGCGGGGAGACGCCCGACGTGACCGGCGTCCTCGACTGGGAGACCGCGCTGCTCGGCGACCCGCTCGTCGAACTCGGCTACCTGCTGCTGCGCTGGGGCGACCCGGACGACCCGCCCGTGCCGCTCGACGGTATCGCGGAACGCTACCCGGAGCACGAGGGGGTCGTCGCGAGCCTCCGTGAGCAGAACGAGCGCGGCCTCGCACCGTTCACGACCGACGACGGCAGCCCGAACCGCCGGGAGCTGGTCGACCGGTACGAGGAGCGGACGGGGCGGACATTCGAGCACGAGCGGTTCTACCGGGCGCAGGCGGCGTTCTCGCTGGCGTCGGTGTGGGTCGACCTGCACCGCTATCGGGTCGAACACGACGAGGAATCGGATTTCGAGCCGCTCGTCGACCACATGACGCTGCTCGCGGAGGGGATCGTCGACGGCGAACGGCCACTGTAGGTCAGCCCGCGACGCCCACGCGCTCGTCCGTGCCGTTCCACCGTGCCGAGCCCTCCGCCGGCCACTCGTCGTCGTCGCCGGCGAGCTCGTCGTGGTCGACCGCGTAGATGGTCACCTTGTCGTTCTCGAAGGCGACGGAGATGCCGTCGTGGTGGTGGAACTGACGGAGATCGCTGCCGTACAGCTCGTACGCCCGGGGGCCGACGTAGATGTACTGCACGTCGTGCTCGCGGAGCGCGCTGGTCGCGTTCGCCCAGGAGCCGCCGTAGATGTCGTCGACCTGCTCCATGCGGTGGAGGTACGCCTCACCGCCGCGGTAGTTGACCTGGTGGTCCCAGCCGAGGACGGTCGGGAGGCCGGTCAGCGTCGCCGCCGGCGTGATCCAGTCGTACTCGACGTAGATGCCGCCGGGGTCGTCGGGCACCGGCGTGTCGACGGGTTCGACGATGACGGGTCGACCCTCGCGGTCGTCGAGCCAGTGGATGGCCTCGGTCTCCGCTGCCTTCCAGCGCTCGTGGGTCGCGAGCCCGTCGATGCTCGCCGGTGCGCCGTCGTCGTAGGGCGCTTTCACCTCGTCGGCGAACGCCAGCGCGACGAACGGCGTGCTCGTGAGGACGACCCCGAAGGCGAGCACGGCGATGCCGAGCGTGGCGAGCGTCGACCGCGTCCGCGACCCGCCGTCCGTCGCCGCCGTCGTGTCGGCGTGGGTGTGCGGGCCGGCGTCGTCGGCCTGCGCGCCGGGGTCCGGGTCGTCGGGGGCCGTGGTGTCGGCCGTCTCCGTCTCACCGGTCTCCGCGCCGACATCGCTCGCGAGCACGTCGTAGGCCTCCGCGAACACGAGCGCGGTGATGCCGCCGGCGCCGGCGGCGGCGAGCGTCCAGCCCTGCACCGCGACCTTCAGCGTCGTGTTCCACCGCGGCAGGCTGTACGGCGCGACGCGGGCGTGGACGACCTCGAACGAGAGCAGGAGGCCGACGCCCGCGACCACGAGCACGCCCTCGAAGCCGACGCGGTCGGTGCGGACCAGCCACCACATCCCGAGCAGGATGGGGCCGACGACCGCGAACACCGCGAAGTCGACGACGTGGACGAGCACCGCGCCGACGGCGAGAATGCCGACCGCGCCGGCCAGCGGCACCCAGTTCGGCAGCTGCCTGATGTCGCCCCAGCTCCGGTAGAGCACGAAGCCGGCGAACAGCGCCACGATGCCGCCGTAGATGACGAGGAACGGTGCGAGCCCCGTTCTCGGCGGGAGGAACCCGATACCGTCGTTCGTCGGGACGTGCCCGAAGACCAGGAACGGCGAGGCGAGCGCGACGCCGAGGACGCCGACGAGTGCCGCGAACACGCCCGCGAGGACGACGCGCCAGACCTCTGCCCCGAGGCGGTTCGCGAGCGGCGCATCGCTGATGGGGCCGGGGTCGTAGTGGAGCAGCTCGCCGAGCTCGCCGGGCAGGAGCGTCGCCGGGTGCGCGTCGGCGGCGGCCATCGCCAGCCACGCCAGCCCGACCGCGGTGGGCAGCGACCAGGTGTTCATGAAGCCGAAGACGCCCGCGATGAGTCCGATACCGCCGTAGACGAGGCCGAGCCGGCGGAGCCGGTGCTCGGCGGGGGTGAGGTAGTACGCCAGCGCGAGCGCAGCGGCGACGAGGATGTAGCCGTTCGCGAGCGCGTGGCCGTGGAGGTCCGACTTGATGAACGAGTACAGCGGGAACTCCTGGAGCGTGCCGGGGACGACGTAGCGGGTGAACCACCAGCCCCAGGGCTCGGGGTGGCCCATCTCCTGGATCGCGGGCCGCATCGCCTCGTCGATGGACATGTCCCCCTCCGTGTAGAAGCGCCGGGCGATGAAGCCGAACGCGGGCTGACCGTACTCGACGGCGGTGTCGATGGGGAGCGCGCCGAACACCAGCCGGACGAACGTCGTGAGCGCACCCGCGACGGCGACGAAGAAGACCCCGAAGGCGCCACCGAGGCGGTACGAACGGTCACGGAGGGAGGTGACCGTCCCCACCAGCCCGTAGGCGGCGACGACCAGCATCGCGTAGAACGCCGGGATGCCGAGGTTGAACGCGTAGCGGGCGGGCGTGTCGGTGAGCATCGCCATCATCGCGACCTGCATCTGGGTACCGTAGTAGTACCGGAGCGGTTCGCCGGCGAACCAGAAGTCCTCCGGCGGGAGCGCACCTGCCCGGAGCAGCGACTTCACCAGCCCGAAGTGGAGGAACTGCTCGCCGCCGACGGGCGTGATACCGGCGTTGTACGCGCGGAACGCGGTCAGGAACAGGAACCCGAGCGTGAAGACGACGTAGCTACCGGCGACGCCGCGCCAGTCCGGTTCGACGCCGCGCTGGAGGGCGAGGCCGGAGGCCGCGACGACGACCGCGAGGCTGGCGAACACGGTGAGGAACCCGAACGACACCTGTCCGATCCAGAAGACGAGGAGGACGGTCGGGAGCAGTGCGGCGGGGATCGCGAACGCGGCCCCGCGCCGGGGGAACTGGCGGAAGACCACCGCTGCCAGGGGGGCCCCGATGACGGCGAGGGCGGCGAACACGAGGAGCCACTTGGCGACGACGAACACCTCGAACATACGTACGAAGGCACCGCCCATCGGGCGTAAACCTTCTGGAGTCCGCAGTCGGGTAGCCCGGTCCTACACACGGATGCGAGGTACAGTCGTCGCCTACCCCCGGTACTCCGTGTCGCCGTCACAGACCACGACCGGGCCGTCCCCGGTCAGTCGCACCTCAGAGACCGCGCAGTTACCCTGGTCGTGCTCGGTGAGCGCCGTGACGAGGTCCTGCCCGCGGAGGTGGCCGAGGAGGACGTACAGCGGGCCACCGTGGGTGACCACCGCGACCGTCCCGCCCTCGGGGACCTCGGCGACGAGCCGGTCCCACGCGTCGAGCACCCGATCGCGCGCCGCGAGCAGCGACTCGCCGCCTTCGGGCTCCGCTCTCGCCGCCGCCATGCCCACCTCGTGGACGGCGAACTCCGGGTGCCCCTCGAACAGCGCCTCGTAGGAGAGCCCCTGGTACACCCCGAAGCTCCGCTCGCGCCAGCCGCGGTCGTAGTCGACCGGGCAGTCGACGCGCCGGGCCACGTGCCGCGCCGTCTCGCGGGTCCGCCTGAGGTCCGAGGCCACCAGCCGGTCGAGGTCGTAGCTGTCCGTGAGATGTCGACCCAGTTCTCGGGCCTGGTCACGGCCCACCTCGGTCAGCGACGTCGGTGCCCAGCCCTGGATGCGTCGCTCGCGGTTCCACGTCGTCTCGCCGTGGCGTGCCAGCACCACCGTCGCGTCGTCGGCGACCGACTCCATACTGGCTGGTCGTCCGGAACGGAGAAGTGTGTACCGCCTCCCGTCGCGAGGTCTCAGGCGTCGCCGTCCGTGTCGTCGTCTCCGCCGCCCCGCCAGCGCGCGACGAGCAGCCCGACCTCGAAGAGGACGAGCAGCCCGACGACCAGGCCGCCCGCCTGCACGTCGGTCAGCGTCACCCGCTCGATGAGCTCGACCGCGCGCGGCTCGGGCGTGCCGAGGTAGCCGACGGCGATGGCACCCAGCCACACCGAGACGCGCGTCGCCTGGACCGTGTCCCACACGCGCAGGCTCCCGATGTAGTTCTTGTTCACGTAGGCGGCCAGCTCGAACACGAACACGATGGCCGCGCCCAGCAGCAGCGACGTGGCGTCACCGAGCCCGAGCGTCGCCAGCGCGTCGGTCACCGCGGGCGGCAGGTCGCCGTAGTAGCCCGTCGGGATGGGCCACGGGCCGAGCGCGTAGCCGACCAGCCCGGCCAGCACGTACACCTTCGGGCGGCCGTTCCGGAGCTCCTCGACCGTCGGCACGGGCGAGGTCTCCCGGGTCCACTTCAGCAGCAGCAGCGTCCCCTCGAACAGCCCGATCATCGACGCGGCGACGATGAACGGCGCGACGCCCGTCGGGTCGGGCGAGAACAGGAACGAGATGCCCATGAACGCGCCCCAGAACAGCAGCCGGCGGTCCTGGAGCCACTGCCGGGTCGTGATGCCCATCATGATGGCGAGCATGATGAGCAGCGGAATCTGGAAGACGATGGCCTGGAACGCCATCAACGTGATGATGAGGTTGAACGTATCGGAGAGCGCGAACGCGATGTTCGCCGAACCCTCGGTGTAGTAGAGGAAGTACTCGAACAGCGCCGGCAGGACGAGGAAGTACGCGAAGGCCATCCCCGCGACCGCGAGCACGAGGCTCACCGGGACCGAGGCGAGGTAGTAGCGGCGCTCCTTGGGATAGAGCCCGGGTCGCATGAACAGGTAGGACTCGTAGACGAACAGCGGGAGCGCGACGACGATCCCCGCCAGGCTCGCCACCTTGATCTTCGTCAGGATGAACTCGAGCGGCGAGTACAGGTGCGGGCGGGTGACCTCCGTGGTCGCCGGCAGCAGGTCGTACCACATCGTCGTGATGATCTGCTCGGAGGCCGGGATGGCGAGCGCGCTCGCCGCGGCCGCCGCGAGCAGCACGATGCCCAGCCGGCGGACCATCTCCTCGATGTGCACCGCCAGTGGCAGCTCCTCGTCGTCCGGCGGCCCCTCGTACTCCTCGTCGTCGTCGAACGGGTCGCCCGGCTCGCCGGGCGTCGTCGGGGTCTCGCCGATGGCCTCGCTCGGCCGGGTTGCACCGGCGGCGTGACCGACCGGCACGTCCTCGCCACCGTCGGCCTCGCTCGTGAGGTCCTCGTCCGGGCCGTCGAGCGGTGCGGCCTCGTGCGGCTCCGCATCCTGTGGCCCCATGTGGATGTCGTCGCCGGTCGCGGGCGACTCGACGGGGACGTCGGCCGGGTCGTCCGGGGCCTCGACGGCGTCGTCGTCGGTCGTGTCCGCCACCGACCTGGCGGCGGCCTCCTCCACCGACTCCGCGGGCTCGTCGTCCGCGGCCTCGTCGTCGGAGTCACCGCCGGGGAGGTCGGGTTCGCGTGGCGGCTGCTCGTCGTCCTTCGAGAGCCCCGAATCGTCCGAATCCTCCGGCATCTACCAGAGGTAGAAGTCGCGCGCGTTATAGACCTTTTCTTACCCCCGTCGGCGACTCGGAGAAGAAGATTGATGTGAAAGAGGTGGAAAGCTACCCGCAACGAATGAGTTCCGTCATCGGTGAGGACACCGCCCGAAGCATCAACAGCGGGCGGGAGACAGCCGGCGTGATGCTTCGGACGCTCCAGAAGCATCTCCAGAAGGTGTTCATCGTGTTCCTCGTCGGGATGCTCGGGACCATCTACTCGCTTCGCCTGTTCATCTGGGAGTTCCTCCAGGAGAACACGAAGCAGCGGATGCCTCCGGAGATCGCCCTGCAGGTCGAGGTCATCGCCCGGACACCGTTCGACGTCATCCTGCTCCAGTTCAAGATCGGGGTCATCGTCGGCGCGCTCCTCGCACTGCCGCTCCTGCTCTACTTCGCGAAGGACTCGCTGGCACAGCGCGGCTTCCAGCCCGACGTGCCGCTGTCGCGCTGGCAGATCGGCGGCATCGTCGGTGCGGTGTTCATCCTGTTCATCCTCGGCATCATCTACGCCTACGTCGTCTTCTTCCCGTTCATGTTCGAGTTCCTGGCGACGAACGCGGTGAACGCGTCCATCAAGCCGAGCTACGACATCACGATGTGGACCGAGTTCATCGTGTTCCTCACGTTCTCGTTCGGGCTCGCCGCCCAGCTCCCACTCGCGATGTCGTCGCTCTCCTACGTCGAGCTCGTCTCCTACGAGTTCTGGCGCGACAACTGGCGCTACGCGTTCCTCATCATCTTCATCTTCGGCGCCGTGTTCTCCCCGCCGGACCCGTTCACCCAGATCATGTGGGCCATCCCGCTCATCTCGCTGTACGTGCTGAGCCTGGGCTTCTCGAAGGTCGTCACGAACCTGAACCGGGCGGGCGGCTCCGGGCCGAACGCGCCCGACCAGAACCTGCTCCGCAAGCGGATGCTGCAGTTCGTCGGCATCGCCGTCCTCTCGGCGGCCGGCTCGGCCACCTTCTTCGGCACCCGTGCGACCCGAGTCGTCTCCGAGCAGCTGTTCCCGGCCATCCCGTCGATGGTGCGCCCGGGGCCGCTCTACCCGACGAGCGACCCCCTCTCGCTGTTCCTCGTCGCGCTGCAGGGTGCGTTCGTCATCGCCGGCTCGGTGCTGGTCATCTACACCATCCACATGCTCCGCCAGCCGGTGGTCCCGAAGGGCGGTAGCCGGCCGGGCGACCCCGCGAGCATCGACGTCTCGCAGCTCGACGCCGCGGGCGTTCGTGCGGCCCCGCCCGAGGTCTTCATGGAGATGTCCGAGGAGGAGGCCGTCGGCTACGCCCGCGAGGCGATGGACGCCGACGAACCCGACAAGGCGGAGGCGGTGCTCGACCGCTTCGACGAGGCCGAGGCGGCGAAGGAGGCCGAGGCCGAGCAGGCCGCCCAGGAGGAGCCGAAGTCCCTCGCCGACCCCACCAGCATGGGGATGGAGCGCGAGAGCCACGAGAACTACGCCGACGAGGAGGAGGAAGGCGGCTTCCTCTCGCGGACCACCGCCGGCATGGTCGACCCGTTCACCGAGGACGAGACGACCGAGGACGACATCGGCGGCTACTACTACGACGTGATGTTCATCTTCGAGTCGATCACCTCGAAGCTGTTCCGCGTCGTCGGCCTGTTCATGGCCGTCATGTTCGGGAGCTTCTACTGGCTGTACACGGGCGGCCTCGGCGACATCAAGCGGAACTTCATCAAGCGTATCCCGCCCGGGGTCCGTGGCGACCCCGCCGCGGTCGGCTTCGACACGGCGTTCGAGGCGGGCAAGCCGCTCATGGACGCGATGACCGTCGCCCCGGGCGTCGCACAGGCACCGTCGAGCGGTCCCGCGAACCCCGGCGCCGTCGCCAGCGGCCAGCCCTACTCGGAGATCGTCTCCAGCATGGGCGGCCCGAGCGAGGTCGGCCTCATCGTCGCGCTGCACCCGGTCGAGGCGCTCATCTTCGAGGTGAAGGTGAGCTTCCTGCTCGGCGTCGCCGCCGCGCTGCCGGTGTTCATGTACTACGCCTGGCCCGCGATGAAGGAGCGGGGCATCGTCTCGACGGGCGAGAACTCGACGTTCCTCGTCTGGGGCGCCTCGCTGTTCGTCGGGTTCGTCATCGGGAGCGTACTCGGCTACTTCCTCGTCGCGCCGACCATCATCTCCTACCTGGTGTCCGACGCCATCCAGGCGGACATGGTCATCTCCTACCGGCTGAAGAGCTTCTTCTGGCTCATCTTCTTCACCACCCTCGGCATCGGCATCTTCATCGACATCATCGTCACGATGCTGCTGTTCCACTGGGGCAACATCGTGAAGTACCGGACGTTCCGGGAGTTCTGGCGGCCGATCGTCGTGAGCATCTTCCTCGCGGCGGCGCTGTTCTCGCCGAAGGGCGTCCTGACGATGCTCGTGCTGTCGGTGCCCATCGCCATCGCGTACCTGCTCGGACTCGGGCTGCTGAGCGTCGTCACCCTGCCGTGGCGGCTCCGCGGGGGCGGCGGTGGTGGCGAACCCGACGAGCCGGCGGACCCGGGCGCAGAGGAAGCGGCCTGAGTCGGCCGGGCAGACCGTCGGCGTCGAGCGGTCCGGTGCGGTGCCTGGCGGCCGGTTGCTGTCTGCTGGTCAACCTATAAGTGTTCGATAGCGGTAGTTGGTACGTCCCATGATACCACTTCAGTTCGGACTCGACCTCGGGCAGTACGTCGCACCGATCATCAGCGCCATCACGACCATCTTCATCTTCGTCTTCGTCTTCGTGGTGCTGTTCGTCGTCGGCCGACTCGTCGTGACCAGCGCGGTCGAGCAGAGCCTGCGCCGCCGGGGGTTCGACGAGACCATCGTCGGGCTCGCCGAGAGCGCGACCATCGCCGTCGTCTCCGTCCTCGCCGTCGCGCTGGCCGCGACCATCGCCGGCTTCGGCGTCGTCCTCGCGGCGTTCGCGACGCTCGCCGGCGCCCTCGCGCTGGCGGTCGGCTTCGCCGCACAGGACCTCATCGCCAACTTCGTCGCGGGCGTGTTCATCCTGCAGGACGAGCCGTTCACGACCGGCGACTGGATCGAGTGGGACGGCAACGGCGGCGTCGTCCGCGAGATCGAGCTCCGGGTGACGAAGCTCGACACGTTCGACAACGAGCTGGTGACCGTGCCGAACGGCGAGCTCGCCAACGCGGCGGTCGTCAACAACGTGGCGAACGACGAGCGCCGGTTGTCCGTCGGCTTCGGCATCGGCTACGACGACGACATCGAGCAGGCTCGCACCGCCATCGTCGACGAGGCGTCGAAGATCGAGGCCGCCTTCGACGACCCCGCGCCGTCGGCGCCCGTCGTGGAGCTGGGCGACTCCGCCGTCGTGCTCTCGGGCCGCCTCTGGATCGATCCGGTCGAGGACAGCTACGGGGCGGTCCGTGCGGAGTTCCTCGAGGCCGTCAAGCAGCGCTTCGACGCCGAGGGCATCGACATGCCGTATCCGAACACCGAACTGTCCGGCGACATCGAGGTCAGGAACGTCGACGCGGGGGCTGCAGGCGACTGAGCAGGCGGTCCGGCCACGGTCACCGACACCACCGGTATATTTACCCGAGATACACCAAACACGGCCCATGCCCAAGATAAGCGTCGAGATACCGCAGGAACTGCTCGACGACCTTGACGACCACGTCGGCGACGACGGGAAGTTCGTCAACCGCTCGGACGCCATCCGGTCGTCCATCCGGAAGAACCTGGACATCCTCGACGAGATCGACGCGCGTCACGACCGACTGGAGGACGACGACGAGTAGGAGAACGACCCGGACGACACCCCGGGAGACGACGCGAAGAACGGTGGGACGCCGCTACAGCGGCTCCGCGAAGCCGAAGCGGGGCTTGACCTCCGTGACCTCGACCTCGACGGTCTCGCCCGCGTCGGCGCCGTCGACGAACAGCGTGAAGCCCTCGACCTTGGCGATGCCGTCGCCCTCGCTCCCGACGTCCTCGATGGTCACCTCGAGGGTGTCGCCGGGGCGGACGGGCGCGGTCAGGCGATGCTTGGCGACGAGGTACACCTCGGAGGACTCGTCGCGGGAGGCCTTCGGGGTCGTGGTGCGGACGTACTGGAACTCGGCCTCGATGTCCTCCCGGAGGTCGTCGAGGTCCTGTCCCTGGAACACCTTCACGGCGAAGTCGCCGCCGGTGTCGAGCACGTCGAGTGCGGTCTCGAACGCCTGCCGGGCGAGGTGCACGGAGCGGGCGTGGTCGAGCTGGTACTCGCCGGTCATGTTCGGGGCCATGTCCGAGAGCACCACGTCGACCTCGTTCCCGGCGGCCTCGCGGACCTGCTCCTTCGTCTCCTCGTCGGTCATGTCGCCGCGGATGGTCTCTATCCAGTCGTCGTACTCCTCGTCGAACGATTTGATGCGCTGGAAGTCGACGCCGATGACGGTGCCGCGGGAGCCGACCTCCTCGGCGGCGACCTGCAGCCAGCCGCCCGGGGCGGCCCCGAGGTCGACGACCGTGTTGCCGGGGCCGAACAGCCCCTCCTTCCGGTCGAGCTGTTTGAGCTTGTACGCCGCCCGGGAGCGGTAGCCCTCCTGTTTCGACTTGTTGTACCAGTGGTCCTTGCGCGCCATGGGTGGTCAGTTGCCGGTTGTAGCCGGCGAGCGCGGTTAGGGGCTTCGTTCCGCGCTCAGCGCCGGCCGACCTTCTTCGTGACGCGGAACTCGCCGGGCGGGTTGAGGATGCCGACGACGGTCCCCATGGAGTGGACGACCGTCACGAGCGGCGCGAGCGGCAGCGCGACGGTCCACTTCAGCCCGTCGCGGCCGTAGTGCTGCAGGCCGCGGGCGTACCAGAACAGCGTGAGCGCGCCGAGGCCGAGCGAGAGCAGCAGGAACAGTCCGCCGCCGGTGACGACGCCGAGGCCGAGCACCGACAGCGGGATGGCGACGAGCGTCACGACCGGCGAGAGCGCCCACGCGAAGTTGCGGACGCGGGTGAGGAGCTGATAGCGGAGCGGGAGCACCGTCGCGGCCTCGAGGTTCCCGGCGGCCCAGCGGCGGCGCTGCTGGGTGATCTCGGACAGCGACGGCGGTGCCTCGTTGCGACAGGTCGTCGACGCCAGCTCGTAGGTGAGGTCGTCGAGCTGCTGGGCGGCCGCCCAGACGAACGCGGTGTCCTCGACGAGCGTCTCGCGGTCCCAGGTGACCGTCTGCTCGACGGACTCGCGGACGGCGATACCGCCGCCCCACGCGAACAGCGGGATGGAGAGCCGGGCGAACGCGCGCTGCTCGATCTGGACGCCCATCCGGTAGACGTCGGCGAGGTACGACAGCACGGAGCCGGTGCGGCGGGGCTGTTCGCGGAGCTGCACGACGTCGGCGTCGGGCAGCCCGTCGAACGACGCCATGTGGCTGTCCTCGTCGAGGTAGAGGACGAACTCGCGGTCGCAGTCGACGGCCCGGCGCGCCCACTCGATCGCCCGGCCCTTCCGGACGGCGTCGCAGTCGAACTCGTCGGGGACGACGTGGACGGTCGCGCCGTCGACGTCGATGTCGGTCTCGGCGACGACCCGCACGTCGTCCAGTTCCGCGGGCAGCGAGTCGACCGTCGCCTGCACGACCGACTCGGCGTCGATGGTGAGGATGCGGACCTGCACGTCGTCGCCGCCGTGGACGGGCTCGGGCGGCTCGTAGTTCGCGCCGACGACGTAGGTCAGGACGGCCCAGACGAACGCGGTCAGCGCGAACAGCGCGGTCGTCGCCCACAGCAGCAGTTCCAGCGCGCGATGCCACTCGACGAGGCCGAGCGTCACCGACGGCACCACCACGGCCAGCGCGGCGAGTACGAGCACCGCGCCGACCGTCGTCAACGTGATCTGTTCCGTCTTCATCGTGGCCACGGCTCGGGCTCACGTCCATATGAACCGCCGAGACGGTGCAGTTCAGTTCGTATCGTTTCCGACGCCCGCTGCGGATTTGAATGGATTGAACGGTCGAAAGGTGGGGGTGAGAACGCCGGGTCGGGCGGTCGGTCGGCGAGAACCTGGGGCGACCGGGGCAGCCGACCCGGACGGACTCACCGGCGCGCGATGCGCGGCGAGACGAAGTACTCCACTGAACCCGCGCCGTCGGCGAACGCGTAGGACAGGACCAGCGGCTCCTCCGTGCCGAGTTCGAGCGTCACGTCGGTGCCGGCCGGGATCTCGCGGGTCACGTCGCGCAGGTAGTCGAGGCTGAACAGGGAGCGGGCGTCGCCGGGCGACAGGGAGACGAGGTCGTCGGCCCCCTGCGTCAGCGACACGTCGTCGGTGTCGCCCTCGGCGTCGACGTGGAACGTCTCGCTCTCGGACTCGACGGCGAGCGCGAGGTGGTCCGCCACCATGTCGGCGGCCGAGACGGCACGGGCGAGCCCTGACTCGTCGATGACGACCGCTGCGGGGGCGTCGTAGGCGAGGTCGTCGCGGGCCGGCGCCGAGCGGATGCTGTCCGGGTCGACGAGCGCGAGCGAGTAGTCGAGTCCGTCGACGTGGAGGTGCAGGCGGCGCGTCTCCGGGTCGAGGTCGAGTTCGACGAGTGCGTCGCGGTCGGCCATCGAGAGCACGTCGCCGAAGCGGTCGAGGTCCACACCCAGAACCTCGCCGTCCGCGTCGTACGCCTCGAACGCGTCGCGGTCGACGGAGAGCCCGACGGCTGCGACGTTCGCCGGGTCGATGGCGGTGATCTCGACGCCCTCGTCGCCGAACTGGATGCGGCACTCGTCGACGAGCGCGCCGACGAGCGAGACGGTCTGCTGGAGCGTCTCGGCGCGGGCGATGGCGTGCAGACCCTCGGAATCGGGGTCGGTTGACGGCTCGGCGGACTGGAAGGATTCGGCGTCGGCCATGCAGGTGGCCACGGACGGGAGCCCGTTAACGATTTTGTGGCCGTTCTAGTAGATAATCTGTAATGGGTTACGATTATATGTGTGGTGCGTAGTAGATAATCCATAACCAGTTATGGAAGGTGACGACGACCGCGGTCGGGGCGTCCTGAGTCCGGCCGACCGTGCGTACCTCCGCGGCGAGACGGACCTCGGCAGCGTCCAGTCCGAGCGAAACACCCGGGGGCGCATCCGGGACCGGGTCCACGACGCGCTGTTCGACTTCGAACTGCTGGTCGAGGCGCTCGACGAGCACGACCGGGACCTCGTCGCCGGGCGACTGGCCGACGGCGAGGGGACCGAGTCGTTCGACGCGCTCGTCGCCGCCGTCGCGTTCCTGTACCGGCTGACCGAGGAGACGGGGCTCGACTTCGAGACGGTGCTCCGCGAGGGCGTCAACGTCGCGGAGGCGCCCGAGGGGCGTGCTGCGACGGTCGACCTCGACCTGACGTTCCACGGGCTCAGCGTCGAGGGGTTGCGGTCGAAGCTGGAGCGCGGCGAAGAGCTCTCGCTGACCGAACTCGCGGTTCTCCACGACAGCGACGCGGTGCGCCCCGACGAGCTGGCGGCGTACTTCGAGGACGACGACCCGACCGGGGGCGTCGACGACGGCCGCATCCAGTCGAAGGTGACGAACTTCTGAGCGCCACGCGGCGGGCGATTCGCACGCGCTCGCGCGACCGAAAGGGTGTTTTTTTAGTGCCCGGTTTCGTAGCCTGATTCAACATGTTCAAGGCCATCGTGAGCGCCGAGACGCTCAAGACGACGCTCGACTCCGTGAGCGTCCTGGTGGACGAGTGCAAGGTCCACCTCGACGAAGACGGCATCGAGATACGAGCCGTCGACCCCGCCAACGTCGGCATGGTCGACCTGCGGCTCTCCGCGGAGGCGTTCGAGTCCTACGAGGCCGACGGCGGCGTCATCGGCGTCAACCTCTCCCGACTCGAGGACATCGCCGGGATGGCCGACGCCGGACAGCTCGTCGAGCTCGAACTCGACGAGGAGACGCGCAAGCTCCACATCCAGATCGACGGGCTGGAGTACACGCTCGCGCTCATCGACCCGGACAGCATCCGCCAGGAGCCCGACATCCCCGATCTGGACCTCTCCGCCGAGGTCGTCATCGAGGGCAAGGACATCAACCGCGCCGTCAAGGCCTCCGACATGGTCTCGGACCACATCGCACTCGGCGTCGACGCCAGCGACGAGCTGTTCTACGTCGACGCCGAGGGCGACACCGACGACGTCCACCTCGAGCTCGACACGGAGGACCTCATCGACCTGCAGGCCGGCGACGCACGCTCGCTGTTCAGCCTCGACTACCTGAAGGACATGAACAAGGCCATCCCTGCCGACGCCGAGGTCACCCTCGAGCTCGGCGAGGAGTTCCCCCTCAAGATCACCTTCCCCATCGCCGAGGGCCAGGGCTCGGTCCTGTTCGTGCTCGCACCGCGCATCCAGAGCGACTGAGCGTCTCGACCCCTTCTCACGCTCGCTGCCACGCCGCGTGCCCCAGCGCCGCGGCCGGCAGGCAGACCAGCGACCCGAACAGGAACACGACAGCGGCGAGCTCGACGAGTGCGACGGCGCTCACGGCGACGACGACCGCGGTCAGCGAGCCGACCCCCAACGCGACGTTCACGTCCCCGCGTCCGAGTGCGATCCCGACGACGAACGCGTGCGCCGCCGCCAGCGTGGTCGCGGCCACGGCGAGCGCCAGCGTCGGCTGGCCGGTGACGGCGAAGTAGCCGACGAACGGGACGAGGACGACCAGCGCGACCGGCCAGTGGGCCTCGGTCACGCCCGCGAGCACGTCCCGGTAGCCCGGCGACGACCCTGTCATTGCTCGGGGTTGGGGGCGGGTCGGGAAAAGCACAGCGTCGTCGCCCGAGGGAGGTCACGGGAGTGACACGTGAACGAACGTAGGGTCACCGTAGCGGGAGCCGCGACCACCGTCCTACTCGCCACAGTACCCGCAATCCGCCCGCCAGAACGGTTCGCGAACCGTTTCCAGGGAATCCACAACTATGCCCCCGAACGGCGTATCTGCGGGTGATTCTCGACCGGGGGGTTGGGGAGTCAGGGACCGTCACCTCGACCGAGAAGCATCAGCTATGGAAACACCATTCACCACCACAGACGACCGAGAGACGACGACCGGCATCTCGCGGCGCCGCGTACTGCAGAGTACCGCGCTGACGACCGGTGTCATCGGTCTGGGACTGCCGCTGTCGAGCACGACCGTGCTCGCGAACGACCACACCGACGGGCGCATCGACACGTGTAACGCGACGCTCGACATCGTGCTCGCGCTCGACTACTCCGGCTCCATCGGCTCGGCCCTCTGGGGCGACATCGAGTCCGGCGCCGAGAGCTTCATCGACGTGCTGAACGACGACAACCAGCTCGGCATCGTCACCTTCGGCGACACCGGGAAGGCGTACGACTTCGGCACCGGGGACTACCTCCTGCTCGCCCAGGACGGCGCGACCGACAACCGGCCCGCGATGAAGGCCGCCGTGCCCGGCGTCGCACCGCCGAACGAGAACGGGACCCACATGGCCGCCGCGCTCGACTTCGCGGACGACATCCTCGACGGCCAGGGCCGCGACGGCAAGGAGGTCATCATCCTCCTGACCGACGGCGAGCCGAACTACCAGAACGGCACCGTCGGCGACGGGTCGAACCCGCCCGAGGACGAGGCCGACGGCAGCGTCGGCGGCGTCTCGGGCTACGTCCCGACAGACACGACCGCGTTCGACCCCGAGGGCGACGGCGCGAACACCTACACGTACACCGGCGGCTCCGCCGGCACGGACGCGAACATCACCGACGGCGAGCGCGACGAGACCGAGGCGGTCGCCACCGCGGCGAAGGCCGACGGCACCCGCATCATCGCGGTCGGTATCGGCGGCGGCGTCGACGACGACTACCTCAGCAACCGCATCGCCAGCGCACCCGAGGACTACGTGCAGGTCGAGGACTCCGCCCAGATCGGCGCCGCGCTGCGCGACCTCCTCACGGAGATCTGCGACGAGTGCACCGACTGCGAGGCCGAGGGGCTGCTCGCGAAGTACGAGTTCGAGTGCGTCGAGACCGTCGAGGACGACTGCGTCGACTACGACTTCGTCCTCGAGACGGGCGACGGCAGCCTCGTCTCCTACACCGCGGGCAACTACGTGAACAAGGAGGGAGAGATGTTCGAACCCATGACCGCCACCTTCGACACCGACTACTGCACGGTGTGGGCGGTCGTCAAGGCCGGGCGCGGGCTCGAGGTCCAGGAACTGGTCGCCGAGGACGGCCAGGTCACCGCCGAGTACCTCGCACCGCACGCCATCAGCTTCGTGGCGTTCTTCTGCACCGAAGACGCCGCAGAAGCGTTCGCCGAGAGCTTCCCGTCGAACAGGGGGAACGGCGGCCGTGGTCGGACCCGGTAACGCCGCCTGAGAACAGCTGTCCCGACTTCTTTCGACGCCTCACCGATAGCGGTCGATGACCGCCTTCGCCTCGCGCGCCGCCTGCTTCCAGCCGTAGCCCGCCTCGTAGACGTGCCGCTTCGCCTCGACGAGCTCCTCGGGAGAGTCCTCCGCGAAGCCGCCGCGCTCCCACGTGCCCGTCTCGTGCAGCCACTCGATGACCTGCTCGCGCGTCTCCGGCCACGTCAGCCCGACCATCTCGTAGTACGCGACCAGCGCGAACACGCTGTTGTCGTGACAGCCCGGCACCGAGCCGTACTCGTACACCGTCTTCACCGGCTCGTACTGCGGCGTCGTCAGCAGCTCGCGGTACTCGTCGGGCGACCGCAGCTCCAGCCGGCCGTCGCGCTCCTCGACCCGCTGGACGGTCCGCAGGTGCTCCAGCGCCGCCTGCTGGAGGCTCCCCCAGTCCGCCGCAACCGACGGCAGCTCGTCCTCGTGTTTCACCCCGCCCGACAGCGCCGCCAGCACGTCCGCGTACGCCTTCTCGACCGCGTGCCACTCGACGCCCGCGAACCGACACTCCGGGTCGTGGAGGTCGTTCGTGCTCCGACAGCCGGGACAGGGATACTCGAAGTGGCGCGCCACGTCCACAGTGAGGGGAGCGCTCGTCTAAGAGTGTACCGTTCCGGTATCGGACTCAGTCGGGACCGTCGTTATCATCGACACGGTTCCCGGAATCGAGGCCAACAACAGCCAGAAAGCCCCGCCGAACGCAGAAACAACACCCCACGACAACAGCCAGAAAGCCCCGGCGGGCGACGCTCCCGCGGCTCGCTGCGCTCCTCACTCCGTTCCGGTGCTTGCGTCGCCGGGGTTCGCGTAGCCCGCCGCCCCTTTCAGTCCCACCCACCGCGACCGCACCGCGCCAGCCCTCCCCCTCGACACCCACGCGCCTGCCGGCGCGGGGTGTCTTGGCCGTGTGGCTGGTGTGGGAATCGTCCGTGGGGGTCGGTCGGAGTCGCGCCGTTCAGTAGCCGTTGCGCTGGTCGACGTCCTCGGCCGGCGGCAGCACGCCCTCGCTCGCGCCCTTGTAGTAGACGAAGCCCCAGTAGGCGCCGTTGGCGAAGTAGGTGAACGTCCAGCCCCAGGCGAGGCCGATGATGAACAGGAGCACACTGAACGAGGCGACGATACGCAGGACGATGAGCAGTACGACGTAGACGAGGCTGTACTTGACGTAGTGTTTGCTGAACGCCAGGTCGAAGGTGAGGCTGGACGAGAACGTCTTCGTGACGCTGCCGGTGACCGGATAGACGGTCAGGGCGGCCGGGAACAGGTAGAAGCCGACGAGCGCGAAGATCCAGGCGACGGCGTCGTGGAGCATCGCACCGACGACGATGGCACCCAGCCAGACGCCGCAGGCGAGCGTGAACACGAGGACGTAGCCGACGCCGTCGGTGAGCATGTCGCCGAAGTCCTCGAACGCCGGCTGGGTGCGGCCCTGTGCGGCGTAGCGCGTGAGCCGGAACAGGTAGCCGAACAGGAACACGAGCGGGAGGAACACGAGCAGTGGGCTGACCAGCACGACGGCGCCGGCCTTCAGCAGCGGCCCCCAGCCGCGCTGGGTGGGGTAGGAGAACGCGAAGTCGAACGCACCCTTCCGCTGCCAGTCGATGTGTTTCACGCCGTCGTCGCCGTCGAGTCGGTTCGTCGGCTCCTGCGGGGCCTGCCGCCGGCGTCGGTAGTCGTCGCGGCGCGCGCCGTGGTGGGGGTGCGAGCTGTCGAAGTTCCAGCCGACGCCGTCGCGGGTCGCCGTCTGCCCGTCGGGTGCCGGGTCGCCGGCGCGACGCGCACCGTCCCGCCGGTCGTCGGGGCGGCCCCCCGTACTGGAGGGGTGGTCTGTGCGCCGTCGCTCGTCCGGACCGTCGGTCGCGCGCCGTCGCTCGTCGTCCGGTCCCCGCTCGTCCCGACGGGGACCGTGGCGGGACTCGTTCGGGCCCGCCGGCTCGTCGCCGGCCCAGGTGTAGCTCGGGTACTCGGGGCCGTCCTCGGCCGTGTCGCCACCGTCGTCTGCCGACTCGCGGTCGGGGGTGCGTTCGTCGGCCGGGTCGTCCTCGTCCCGGCTCATGGAACCCTCACCTGCCGAACGCTGTAGAACGCCATCTATTTGACACGAAGGTGGGTGGGCGGAAAAAACCTTCCGGCAGGTGGCGGGCCGCGCTACCCCTCGGTTGCCGGGAGCGGTTCGACCATCCCCTCCTCGATGGCCTCGCCGTAGAGGTAGCCCCAGTAGGCGGCCGGCACCAGCGCCGCGAACGGCACGAGCAGGACCGCGAAGGTGACGAACAGGAGGACGAAGAGGCCGAACACCGACATCCCGACGAGGACCACGGCGCTGGCGAGGAAGTGGAGCGCGTACGTCCGGGTGAACGCGAACTCGGGCGTCCGGGTCGCGGCCTCCCGGAGGCTCTCGGTCGCCGCGTACGTCGTGAACAGCCCCGGCAGGAGGTAGGACCCACCGAGGGCGAGCACGCTCGCGAGCAGGACGCTCTCGTCCGCGCTCAGGTACACGAGCACCACAAGCCCGCCGACGGCACCCCACCAGAGCAGTGTGACGACGATGCCGCACCTCGCGATCCCCCAGATGTCGTCGTAGCCGGGGGGCTCCTCGGCCCGTGCCGCCCCACCGGCGAGACGGGTGATGTAGCCGGCCGCCAGCACGCCCGGCACGACGAGGAAGGAGAGGAGGCCGAGGACGCCGGTGAGCAGGGCCGCCGACCCACCTTCACCGAACGGGTACCGGAGGCTGAACGTCACCACGCCCGCGTCGAAGATACCCGGGTCCATGGCCTCGTCGGACCGTGGTTCTGGGGGGCGGTCCTCGTACTGCTGGTCGGCGAGACGGTCGACCCAGCGGTCCGAGCCACCGTTGTCCGTCCCGCGACGGCCGTGGCCGGCGCTCCCCGCGCGCGGCGGTGGCGAGTGGACGCCGTCGCCCCCTTCCCTTCCGTCGGTTTCGGGCGGGGCGACCGCCGTCTCGTCCCACATCGCCTCGGGCTCGTCGCCGTCGTCGCGGCTCACGCGACCACCTCTCGTGGACGGTGGCGCCGCTGTCGGCACATGGTACGAACGAGACGTGTCGGCAGGAAAAACGTTCCGTCGGTCTCAGTGGTCGAGGACGGCCCGGAGCACGTCGGGCGCGTCGTCGAGCGCGTCGTCGAGCGCGTCGGCGTCGGGCCCGCCACCCTGGGCGAAGTCCGGCGGGCCACCGCCGCCGCCACCGACCTTCGCGGCGAGCTGGCTCACGACAGCGCCAGCGTTCACGTCGCTGTCGTCGGGGACGGCGACGACGAACTGCGCGCCGTCGAGTCCGGAGCCCAGCACCGCGATCTTCCCCTCCTCGACGAGCGCGTTGGCCGTCGCGCGGAGTTCGTCCATGTCGGCGTCGACGCGCTGGACGACCGCGGGCGTGCCGCCGACGTCGATCTCCTCGGCGTCGGCCGAGGCCCGAACCTCGGCGAGCTGCTCCTTCAGGTCCTCGATGGTCTTGCCACGGGCCTTCCACTCCTCGAAGAAGCGCTCGGCCGTCTCGGGCACCTCCTCGGGGGTCACGTCGAGCACGGCGGCGGCCTCGTACAGCGCGTCCTCGGTCGCCTGCGTGGCGCGGATGGCTGCGTCGCCGGCGGCGAAGCTGATGCGCTCGACGCCGTCCTGCACGCGCTCGGTGGTGCGGAGCTTGATGGCCCCGATGTCGCCGGTGCGGGCGACGTGGGTGCCACCGCAGGCCTGGACGTCCTCGGCGACGTGGATGAGCCGGATGTTGGTTCCCGGCGGGATGCCGCCCTGGTAGAGGTCGAAGCCGTGCTTCTCCTCGGCCTCGTTCCGGTGGGGCCACTCCTGCTTGACCGGCGTGTTCTCCATCACCAGCTCGTTGGCGTAGCGCTCTATCTCCTTGGCCTCCTCGCGGGTGATACGCTCGTAGTGATGCACGTCGATGCGCGAGGCGTCGACGCCCTTCTGTGCGCCCGCCTGCCTGATGTGCTCGCCGAGCACCTGCCGGGCCGCGTGGATGACGACGTGCGTGGCGGTGTGGTTGCGCATCAGCTGCTTGCGGCGGTACGTGTCGATCTGGCCGCGGACGAACTCGCCCTTGCCGGGGCTCTCGTCGGTGCGGTGGAGGATGACGCCGTCCCGGCGCTGGACGTCGGTCACCTCGACGGTGACGTCGTCGGTCGAGAGGCTCCCGGTGTCGGCGGGCTGGCCACCGCCCTCCGGGTAGAACATCGTCTGGTCGAGCACGACGTCGTAGCCGTCCTCGCGCTCGAACACGTCGAGGACGACCGCCTCGAACTCCGTGCGCTGCTGGTCCTCGTAGTAGAGCCGCTCTGTCTCCGGGAGGTCGTCGAGGCGCTCGGCCTCGCTCTCGTCCTCCTCCTCGAAGGCGGCCGCGCTGTCGTGGCGCTCGGCGACGAGCGAGTAGAAGTCGTCGGGCACGTTGACCCGCGCGCCGGCCTCGTCGGCGATGGCCTCGACCATGTCGGGCTGGATGCCGTGGCTGTCGTACAGCTCGATGAGCTCGCTCGTCGGGATGGGCTCGGACTTCCGGGCGTACTCCTCGGCGAGCTGTTCGACGCGACGGCTGCCCCGGTCGAGCGTCTCGCGGTACTTCTCGACCTCGGTGCGGACGATGTCGCGGATGGTGTCGCGGTTCTCGTAGCCCAGCCGGTCGGCCTGCATGTCGACCAGCTCGTCGAGCGGCGCGTCGACGCCGACGTTGTCACAGAGCCGTTTCGTCCGTCGCAGGACCATCCGGGCGAGGTAGCCCGTCGAGACGTTCGACGGGACGATGCCGTCGCCGAACATGTAGGCGAGCGTGCGGCAGTGGTCGGCGATGGCGTAGATCTCCTCCAGCGGCTCCATCAGCGACTCCAGCCGGTCGGTCTCCACGTCGAGGCGCTCGGCGATGTCGCCCCGGGCCGTCTCCATGTCCTCGGCCTCGTCGATGTCCATCCGGCCGGCGAGCTTCGCGGCGCGGTTGACGAGTTCGGCCTCCTCCTCGGAGAGGTCGATGCCGGCGTTCTCCTTGAGGAAGGCGATCATGTCGGGGTAGACGGCCTCGTACACCGTCGGCGTCCCCTGTGACATCCAGGTCCACCGCTCCAGCCCGTAGCCGGTGTCGACGATGTACGTGTCCATGAAGGAGTAGCGGTTGCCGTCCTTCATCTCGTACTCGCCCTCGGGGTCCTGCTCCATGCACATGAAGACGAGCGTGGCCAGCTCGGCCCCGCGGTAGATGACCTCGATGGCGGGCCCGGCGTTGCCGCCGCCGACCCACGGGTCCTCGATGTAGACGATCTCGTCCAGGTTCGCGCCCATCGACTCGAACAGCTCGTCGCAGTACTGCACCGTCTCGTCCTTCCAGTACACCTCGCCGTGGTAGGCGTACTCGTCCTCCGGGACGTCGTCCTGCGTGTTGAACGCGTGGTGGGCCATCATCTCGAACGCCATCGTGTGCCGGCCGGTCTTGCCCACGTTGTCGATGTCCTGCATCCGGATGCAGGGCTGGCTGATGGTCAGCGGGTTCGCCGGCGGCGGCGTCTGCCCCGAGGTGACGAGCGGCTGGAAGTCGTAGATAGATGCCTGGGTCAGCAGCACGTCGTCCCGCCAGCGGTTCGCCGCCACCGGGTAGGGCTCGATGCGTTCGTGGTCGTGGTTCTCGAAGAACGAGAGGAATGCCTCCCGCATCTCCTCGAGCGTGTACTCCTCGTCGAAGCCGGGGTTGTCGATGAAACTGTAGTCCTCGCAGGGTGGCTCACCGCACAGCTCCCGGTCGTGGTCGCGCGTCCAGAAGTGAGCGCCACAGCTGGGGCACTCCCGGCGCACGAACCCCTCCGTCTCGAAATAGTCGAGACGGTACTCCTCCTCGAGTTCGCTCATAGTTGTCCCACAGTGGCCCTTCGGTCGGTAAAACAGTTCCGCAACCGCCCCTCCTGCAGGATTCGCCGCGCTGGGCCGGTCGCTGCGGTCTGCGGAGCGTCGGTGCCCCCACCCCCGCCGGTCCGACGTGGTTACCGACCTTCGTTAAGTGGCCGGGCGTCCCACTCTCGGCCATGTCCTCCGCGAACGACGGGGTGGCCACCTCGCGGCTCCCCGACGGCGGCGAGCTACTCCGCATCCTCGGCTTCGTCGTGCTGGTGAACGTCGTCGGCGCGACGCCGGCGGCCCTCGGCGGGCCGAACAGCGCGTGGTTCCAGGCCCTCGAGAAGCCCTCGTTCTACCCGCCGGGGTGGGCCTTCGGCGTCGCCTGGACCATCCTGTTCACCCTCATGGGCGTCGCCCTGTATCGAGTCTGGCGCGAGGGCACCGAGCACCGGGCGGTCCGCGTCGCCCTCGGCGCGTTCGCGCTCCAGATGCTGTTCAACGTGGCGTGGACGCCGACCTTCTTCACGCTCCAGCGCCCCGGCCTCGCACTCGGCATCATCGCCGTCCTCTGGGTCCTCGTCGTCGGCACCATCGCCGCCTTCGACCGGGTCGACCGTCCCGCCGCCGCGCTGCTCGTGCCGTACCTCGCGTGGGTGAGCTTCGCGACCGTGCTCAACTACGCCATCTGGTCGCTGAACTGACCGCCCGACCCCGCCCGTGCCGGCCGCAGAGTTAAAACTCACGCGGCGGTATCGGTCTGACAGTGAGTAACGTCGAGACGGAGCGCGGTCCTGTCTCCGTGCAGGTCGCGGTGCTCGCTCCCGACGAGGAGCGCGCAGCGACGGTCGCGACCGACATCGACGGCGAGTGGACGGTCGTGGCTCGCACCCTCCACGACGGGGTCGCGGACGACCCCGCCTGCCTCGTCGTCGCCGGGGACCCGACGGCGGACGACGACCTCGCGGCGGCCGCCGTCGCGGTGGACGCGCCGACGGTCCTGTTCGCCGACACCGACCCGGCGGCTGTCAGGCGGCTCGGCGGGTTCGACGGCTTCGTCCGCGACGACGGCACCGACGGTGCGGCGGCCCGGCTCGCGGACGCTGTCGCCTGGCACGTCGCCGGCGGCGCCGACTACCCGACCGCACTCGGTGAGCGCGCCGCCAAGGTGACCCGACTCCACCGCGTCGCGACGGAACTCGTCAGCTGCGAGACCGAGACCGCGGTGTACGAGGCGGCCGTCCGTGCCGCCGAGGAGATCCTCGACCTCGACCTCGTCGGCATCGACGTCGTCGAGGACGGCTACTTCGTGCCGGTCGCGGTGTCCGGCGACATGGCGGAGAAGGGCTACGCGGGCCCCGGCGAGATCGCCGTCGACGAGGGGGTCGCCGGCGAGACGTACCAGTCCGGCGAGTCCGTCGTCGTCGACGACGTGCTCGAGCTGCGCGACGACGACGTCGCCCTCGAACGGGAGGAGCCGGAGTACCGCTCGATCCTCTCGGTCCCGGTCGGTGACTTCGGCATCCTGCAGGCCGGGTCGCCCGACCCACACGCGTTCGACGACCGCGACCGGGAGCTCGCCGAACTGCTCGTGACCCACGTCGCAGAGACGGTCGACCGGCTCCGGGCCGAGGACCGCCTGCGCCGACAGCGGGACCGTCTCTCCGCGTTGTTCGAGAACGTCCCCGACCCCGTGGTCCGGTTCGCGCTCGTCGACGACGAGCTGCGTGTCCAGGAGGTCAACCCGGCGTTCGAGTCGGTGTTCGGCTGGTCGAACGCCGAGCTCGTCGGCGAGGACATCGACGAGTACATCGTCCCCGACGGCCTCGAGGACGAGGCCGCATCGCTGAACGAGAAGCTCGTCGCCGGCGAGAGCCTCCACGTCGTCTCGCGGCGCGAGACCGAGGACGAACTGCGCGACTTCCTGCTGCACGTCGTCCCGTTCGAGCGCGGCGAACGCAGTCTCCAGGGCTTCGCCATCTACACCGACATCACCGAGGAGAAGCAGCGCCAGCGCGAGCTCGAACGGCAGAACGAGCGCCTCGACGCGTTCGCGAGCATCGTCAGCCACGACCTCCGGAACCCGCTCTCCATCGCACAGGGCTACCTCACTCTCGCGGAGGAGACGGGGGACCCCGACCACTTCGACGAGATCCGACGGGCGCACGGACGGATGAACACGCTCATCGACGACCTGCTCACCCTGGCCAGACAGGGCGACGTCGTCGGCGAGACCGAGTCTGTCGACATCGGCGCCGTCGCCACGCAGGCCTGGGCCAGCGTCCGGACCGGCGACGCCACCCTCTCGATCACCACGCCCGTCACCGTCGAGGCCGACCGGGACCGACTGGTCGAGCTGCTGGAGAACCTGTTCCGCAACGCGGTGACCCACGGCACCGGCGAGGAGGACGACCCGGCCGACAGCGACGGACCCTCCGGCCGCCGTCCCGACGGCGAGCCACTCGGCGTCACGGTGGCGGGGTTCACGGACCGCAACGGCTTCTCCGTCACCGACGACGGCGTCGGCTACGGCGGCGACGACCCCGCCCGGATTCTCGAGTCGGGGTTCACCACGAGCGAGGTCGGCACCGGCTTCGGGCTGACCATCGTCCGCGAGATCGCCGAAGCGCACGGCTGGTCGGTCGACGTCGTCGACGACGACGGGCTGCGCTTCGAGTTCGTCGTCGAGGAGAACGGAACGTGATAGGGGCAGCGAGGACGGTCAGTTCGCGGTGCCGGCGTGCCCACCGAGCAGCCCGTGGAACAGCTGGGCGTCGCCGCCGCGTTCGATGAGCTCGTCGAGGAGGCTGTCGGCGCGGTCGGCCTGCGCCTCGACGCGCTCCTGGAGGTCGCGGTACTCCTCCGACTCCCGGAGCTCGTGTCGCGGTTTCCTGGCCTCCAGGACGGCCTTCTTCGAGACCTTCGCGTAGTACTCGCGGAGCTCCGCGTCGTACTCGCTCCGGCACTTGAGCCGGTCGAGACAGCGGTTCAGCGTCTCGCGGTCGACCGGCTTGACGAGGTAGTCATCGAAGCCCATCTCGATGATGTCGAAGTCGGGTTCGACGGCCGTGACGATGACCACCTGACAGTCGTGGCCGTCCTCGCGCACCCGTTCGAGCACCTCGTCGCCCGAGCGGCCCGGCAACCGCCTGTCGAGGACGATGATCTCCGTCTCCTCCGTCACCGCCTCGACGGCCTCGTCGCCGTCGGCGACGGACGTGACGGCCCACTCTGCACCCAGCCAGGACGAGTAGAGGCTCGCCAGTTCCGTGTTGTCCTCGACGACGAGGACGTCGGTTCGTCGTTCTCTCATGCTACCCCGTAGTTCGTGTACGGAGCATGCTGTTGGCCGACATAAATGTCTCGGCCAGAAATACGTCCTGTCGGTTGATATTTACCGCCCCAGGCCTCGAATTATCGGTTCCCGGTCGCTCCAACGAACTACTCCAGCGCGAGCGAGGCGAGCAGCGCCTCCAGTTGCACCCGCTCGTTCGCGCCGGTCGTGATGCGGTAGTCCGCCTCGCCGAGCCGGTCGAGCAGCCGGACCGCGGCCTGCTCCTCCAGCTCGAACTCCCACGCCGACCGGTGGATCTGGTCGATGATGTCGCCGCCGGCCAGCCCGCGCTCGGTGATGAGCTCGTCGAGCTTCGCTCGCGCCGCCACGAAGTCGCCGGAGAGCGCGTCGCTCACCATCGCCTCGACCTCCTCCGGGCGGGCGGTCGACGTGATGGCGTACACCGTCTCCTCGTCGACGGCGTCGCCCATCACCGACGCCGCCTGCAGCGCGTTGATGGCCTTCCGCATGTCGCCGTCGGCCGCGTAGACGAGGGCGTCGACGCCGTCCTCCGTGTACTCGATGCCCTCCTCGCCGGCGATGAACCGCACCTGCTCGGCGACCGCCTCGTCCGACAGCGGCGAGAAGCGGAACACCGCACACCGGGACTGGATGGGGTCGATGATCTGGCTGGAGTAGTTGCACGAGAGGATGAACCGCGTGTTGTTCGAGAACTGCTCCATCGTCCGGCGCAGCGCGGACTGGGCGTCCGAGGTCAGCGCGTCGGCCTCGTCGAGGAAGATGATGCGGTAGTCGTAGCCGCCGAACGACGAGCGTGCGAAGTTCTTGATGCGGTCCCGGACCACGTCGATGCCGCGCTGGTCCGAGGCGTTCAGTTCGAGGAAGTTCTCCCGCCAGTCGTCGCCGTAGATTTCTTTCGCAATGCTGACAGATGTCGCCGTCTTCCCGACGCCGGCCGGCCCTGCAAACATGAGGTGCGGGATGTCATCTTGCTCGACGTAGCTCCGGATGCGCCCGATGATGTCCTCGTGGCCCACCACCTCGTCGAGCCCGTCGGGGCGGTACTTCTCGATCCAGACCTGCTTGCGACCCCCTGATTCGCCGCCGGTCGCGTCGGCCTCGCTCATACACGGTTCGAAGAGTCGTCCGGGCATAAAGCCCCCGAGACGGGGACGGCCGCCGCACCGATTCCCAGAAACATAAAATCTCGTATACTTATAAATCCTATTTCGGCGTATGTTCATCTATGAGCACTTCTAGCCCTCGCAGAAGACTCCTCGTACTGCTTATGACTACCCTCCTCGTCCTCGGTTCGATGCCCGGGCTCGTCGCGGCGGAGACAGCCATCGCGGACTCCTACGTCGTCGAGGAGGGCGAGACGGTCGACGGTCTGGAGGTCGTCGGTGCAACCGTCGTCGTCAGGGGGACGGTCGACGGAGACCTGAGCGGCGTCGCCGCCGACGTCACCGTCGCCGAGACCGGCGTCGTCACGGGCGACGTGAACGTGGCCGCCGCGAACGTCGACATCGCGGGCCGCGTCGACGGCGACGTGTCCGCCGCCGGCGCCGCCATCGTGCTCGCCGAGACCGCCGTCGTCGGCGGCGAGTTCACCGTCGGCGCGGCCGACGTGACCATCGCCGGGAACGTCGCCGGGAACGTCGTGGTCGGTGCGGACACCATCCGCGTCGCCGAGACGGCCGTCGGCGGCGGCGACCTGCGCTACGACGGCGACATCAGCGGCGTCGAGGACGCCGCCGTCGCCGGCAGCGTCGTCCGCGACGACTCCATCGGCGGCGTGAACGTCGGCGTCGGCGTGGCCCCGTGGGTCGTCGACGGCGCGCTCGTCGTCTACGGCTTCATCGCCAACTTCGCGCTCGGCGCGGCGCTCCTGCTCGTCCTGCCCGGCTTCTCCCGGGCGGTCGCGGACCGGGCCATCTCCGACCCGCTCCGCAGCGGCGGGGTCGGCCTGCTGGCCATCCTCGCCCTGCCCGTCGTGCTCGTGCTGCTCGCACTCACGCTCGTCGGCATCCCGTTCGCCGTGGCCGGCGCGGTCCTCTTCGGGCTGTTCGCGTGGGTCGCGCTCGTCTACGGCCGGTTCGCCCTCGGCTCGTGGCTCGTCGCCCGCACCGGCGGCGACAACCGCTGGGTCGCGCTGACCGTCGGCCTGCTGCTCGGCGCGCTGTTCGGCCTGCTGCCCATCGTCGGCGGCGTCATCGACGGCGTCGTCTCGCTGGTCGGACTCGGGGCGCTCCTGCTGGTGCTGTACGCCCGGTACGGCCGCGGCTCCCGCGAGGAGCCCGCGCCCGGGGCCGGCGACGACGTGGAGACCGGCGGCGTGCCGCCCGCAGCCTGATCTGCCCACCGTTTTGCGCTCCGACCGGCTACCGTCACACGACGACACCCTTACGCAGACAGACCGACTAGCCCCGCGTATGCAGGTCACGGTCGACGTGAAAGGCGAGACCACCCACGAGGTCGACCTCCCGGAGCCGACGTACGCCGACGTGCTCAGGGCGGTCGACCTGAGCCCCCACGAGGTGAGCGTGCTCGTCGACGGTCGCCCCGTGCCCGAGGACCAGCCGGTCGAGTCGAGCGAGGTAACCGTCCTGCGGCTCATCAAGGGCGGATGACCGAGCTGGCACCCGACTTCGAGCTGGCGAACGTCGGTCCCGGGCCGGACCCGTGCTCGCTGCGGGCCCTCGCCGCGGGCCACGAGTTCGTCGTGCTGCTGTTCCAGCGCGACTTCTACTGCACGAACTGCCGGAAGCAGATCCAGGCCGTGACGGAGCGGTACGACGAGTTCACCGAGCGCGACGCCATCGTCGCCTCCATACTCCCGGAGGAACGCGAACGCGCCGCGGAGTGGCAGGCGAGCTACGACCTCCCCTATCCACTCCTCGCGGACCCGGAGGCCATCGCCAGCGACGCCTACGACCAGCCCGTGAAGTTCGGCATCCTCGGCCGGTTCAGCGACTTCCTCGGCCGGATGCCCGAGGCGGTCGTCGTCGACGCACGCGTCGACGAGCCGACCGTGGCGTGGTCCTACGCCGGCGAGTCGACGTTCGACCGACCCTCTATCGACGACATTCTGGCGGAGCTCGACCGACTGCGGGAGGCTGAACCGACCCCGACAGACGATGCCTGACGGGCCACCCGGCGACGTCCACGTTCGGGCGGCCCGACCCGAGGAGCACGACGCCGTCGCGGCGGTGCTCGACGCCGCGATGCTCCGGACCGACGAGCTCGGGCCGGCGCTCGACCGCGGCGACGTGCTGGTCGCCTGCGCCGACGGGCGGCTCCTCGGTGCGCTGGTGCTCGTGCAGGAGGATGATGCAGGAGGAGAGTGCCGCCACGTCGATGCCGTCGCGGTCCGACCGAACCGACGCGGGCAGGGCATCGGGACGGCGCTGGTCGAGTCGGCGCTGGACCGCTGTGGGCCCGACGAGCGCCTGACCGCCGCGTTCGACGCCGACGTGCGACCGTTCTACGAGTCGCTCGGGTTCGATATCGAGGAACGGGACGGACGACTGTTCGGTGGTCGGTGACGGAGCCTACTCGAAGAGCTCGTCGGTGCTGCGCTCCTCGACGGGCGGGCGCTCCGCGTCGTCCCAGTCGGTCTCGCTGGAGCGGTCGTCGCTGCGCCGGCGGCGGGCGCCAGGTCGACCGCCGCCGCTCTTCGCCGCCGCCAGCTGTTCGGTGTTGTCGGCGATGCGCTCGACGGCGGTGACGAGCCGGTAGAAGAGCGACACCACGAGCAGGAACAGGACGATGAGGATGCCGAGCAGGAGCGACCGGGTGAGGAGCGACCACACGAGTGCGACGGCACCGAGGGAGAGCAGGACGGCATTCAGGGTGTTCTTGTCCATGTCGGACGGTTCCGCCTCGCGTCGTAAAATCCTGTCGAGAGGGTTAGATTTCTCGGCGGGTCAGACGTGCGCCTCGACGAGTTCCTTCCCGTCGGCGAGGATGGCCGCCACGCGCTCCGGGCTGCCGGCCTCGGCGTAGACCCGCATCTTCGGTTCGGTGCCGCTCGGGCGGACGAGCAGCCAGGAGCCGTCGTCGCACAGCAGCTTGAAGCCGTCCTTCGTCACCACGTCGGCGACGGCGACCCCGGCGACCTCCTCGGGGATGTCCTCGCCGAGGTCGTCCACGACACGTTCCTTCTCGGAGTCGGGGCAGTCGACGCTGAGCTTGTCCTGGTGGATCTCGCCGAACTCGTCGAGGAGTGCGTCGACGCGCTCGTCGTACGACCGTTCGGACTCGACGGCGGCGGCGAGCAGCGCCATCAGCACGCCGTCCTTCTCGCGGATGTGCCCCCGGACCGCGAAGCCGCCGGACTCCTCGCCGACCATCAGCGCGTCGTGCTCGCCCATCGCCTGCGCGACCCACTTGAAGCCGACCGGCGTCTCGACGACCGCCTCGCCGTGGGCCTCCGCGATGCGGTCGAGGAGGAACGTCGTCGAGACGGTGCGGACGACCGGCCCGGAGTCGGATTCGAGCAGGTAGTCGTACGTCGCCGCGAAGAACAGGTTCTCGTCGAGGAACCCGCGCTCGGGCGTGACGACGGCGATGCGGTCGGCGTCGCCGTCGTTGGCGATACCGAGGTCGGCGTCCCGCTCGCGGACCGCCTCGACGAGGCCCTGCAGGTTCTCCTCGCTTGGCTCCGGCGACGACCCGCCGAACTCGGGGTCGCGCTCGCAACGGATGCGGTCGACGGTCGCGCCCTCGGACTCGAGCAGCGCGTCGGTCGTGTCGCGTCCGGAACCGTGCATCGCGTCGTACACCACGTGCAGGCCGTCGAGGTCCGCGCCCACCAGTTCGCGGGCGTGCTCGGCGTGCGGCGTCACCTCGTCGACCTCGTAGATGGTGCCGTGCTGGTCCGCCGGCAGCGGCTCCGGCTCCGCCAGCCGCGCCGCGATGGCGTCCGTCGCCTCGGGCAGCGCCGGCGAGCCGTCGCCCATGATGAACTTCACGCCGTTGTACTCCGGCGGGTTGTGGCTCGCCGTGATCATCATCGCGCCGGCGAGGTCCCGCTCGCGGGCCTGCCACGCCGTCAGCGGCGTCGGGCGGTCACGGCCCTCCGGCATCACCACGTCGAAGCCGTTCGCACAGAGCACGCGCGCCAGCTCCTGGGCGAACCCGGGCGAGGACTCCCGGGCGTCGTAGCCGACGGCGACGGTCCCGCCCTCGTGGCCCTCGTCGCGCAGGTAGGTGGCGACCCCCTGCCCGACCATCCGGACCCGGGGAGCGGTGAACTCGTCGAGTGTCGCACGCCAGCCGTCGGTGCCGAACGAAATCGCGTCCATACGCCCTCATCCACGGCCGCCGCGATAAAACCCCGCCGACCGTACTGAGGTCCGGGGGTTCGACGGGGCGACGTCGGTCGTGTTCCCTCCTGTCCTCACCGCCATCGCGAGACCAGGATCGCGACCACGGGAACCACCAGCAGCCCACCGACGACGAAGGGCGTCCAGTGCGCCGCAAAGGCGTACAGGCCGGCCATCGCAGGCGGGCCGACGGTCCGCCCGAGGCTCCCGGCCCCCTGCGTCACGCCGAAGGCACTGCCCTGCCGGTCGGCGCTCGCCGACGTCGACACGAGCGCGCCCAGAGCAGCGTTCAACAGCCCGTTCCCGAACGACAGGAGCGGCAGCAGCAGCACGAGCGCGAACGCCGATGGGGGCAGCGACGCGACCGCGGGCAGCAGTCGGCCGAGCGCCGGGGCGAGCGGGATCGCAGCCAGGGCGACCGTCAGCGCGGTCGCGCCGACGACGGCCATCCGAGAGTCGCCGATGCGCCGGGACACCCGCCCCACCAGCCCGCCCTGGACGACGACGCCGAGGACGCCGATGTAGGTCAGGAAGAGCGCGGCCTCGGGCTCGCCGTAGCCGAAGCTGTCCGCGAGCCACGGGATGAACGCGACCTGCACGCCGGAGAAGGCGAGCGAGACGAGGAAGAACGCGACGACGAGCCCGCGGAGGTTCGTGTCCGCGAGGGCGGCGCGGAACCCGCCGAGGAGCGTCTCGCGCTCGCCGGCGGGGCGACGGCGCTCGGGTTCGGGAAGGAACGCGAGCGCGACGACGATGGCGAGGACGGACATGCCGGCGGCGGCGAAGCTCGGCAGGGAGAAGCGCGTGGCGGGGACGAACGCGGGGAAGACGTCGCGGGCAGCGGTGACGGCGGCGTCGCTGGCGAGCACGCCGCCGATGGCGGGGCCGAAGATGAACCCGAGCGCGAACGACGCGCCGAGGATGCCGAGGGCGCCGGCGCGGTCCGCCGGTGGTGTGATGTCCGCGATGTAGGCCTGCGCGGTGGCGATGTTGCCGCCCATCGCGCCGGCGAGCATCCGGGCGACGAACAGCACCCAGAGCGCGCCGGCGAGCCCGAAGACGGTCCAGGCGAGGACGCTCCCGACCAGCGAGAGCACGAGGACGGGGCGGCGGCCTCGCGCGTCCGAGAGCCGGCCGAGGAGGGGCGCGAACAGGAACTGCATGACCGAGTACGAGGCGGCGAGCAGGCCGATGTAGAAGTCGCTGACTGCGAAGCTCCGGACGTAGAACGGCAGGATGGGGATGACGATGCCGAAGCCGACCAGGTCGAGGAACACGACGAGGACGACCGCGAACATCGCGCGGCGTCGCGGGACCGACCCCGGCGTCGGCTGGGCGTGGGTGGCCGTCATCGCGGGTCACCCGGCGTCGGGGGCTGGTGGCAGAACCGCCGCACGTGCGGGGTCACTCGTACCGGAGCGCCTCGATGGGGTCGGTTCTGGCGCCGCGCCAGGCCGGGTAGAGACCGGCGAACACGCCGACGAGGATGCCCACCGCGATGGCGATGCCGAACCACTCGACCGGGTACGTCAGCGGGATGTCGATGTACTGGGCGCCGGCCCAGCCCGCCGCGAGGCCGAGCAGGGTCCCCAGGACCGAGCCGATGATGCCGACGATGACCGCCTCCGTGACGAACAGCGTCAGGATGTCGCGTTTCTGCGCGCCGACGGCCTTCATGATGCCGATCTCGCGGGTCCGCTCGGTGACGGAGACGAGCATGATGTTGGCGATGCCGATGCTGCCGACGACGAGCGAGAGCGCGGCGATGCCGACGACGAACGCCTGCAGCTGGTCGAGGATGGACTGGAGCTGGCCCAGCAGCTCGGTGCTGGTCTGGAGCTGGTAGGTGAGCTCGTCGCCGGCCTGTGCCTCGGCGTCGGACTCAGTCTCGAGGTACGTGCGGGTCGACTCCTTGGCGCGGTCGACCGCGTCGAGGCTGTTCGCCTCCACGACGATGGCGGCGAACCGGGGCGTCTCCTGTGCGCCGGAGACGAACTCGGTGTAGTACGGGTCGAGCGGGAGGTACACCCGCGGGCCGGGGCCGAAGCCCTCGAACGGCGACCGGGACTCGGAGTCCTCGGTGATGCCGACGACGGTCGCGTTCACCTGCCGGCCGCCGAAGGTGGTCACGGTGATGGTGTCGCCGACGGTGACGTTCTCCTCGAAGGCGTTGGCCATCGCGGGGTTGAGGACGGCCTCGCGCTCGCCCATGCGGAACTGGCGGCCCTCGGCGATCTCGTCCGCGTCGACGTACGGTGGCCCGGTCGCGACCACCGCGTCCTGTCTGGGGATGCGTTCACCCCGGAAGTCGACGCTCTGGGAGGGAATCGGCGTGTAGCCGTAGGCTGTCCGCACACCGGGCTGCTCGGAGAGGTTCTCGACGTCGGCCTGCGTGAACACCGGCTGTGCGCCGGCGAGCGGGCCCTGGTTCGAGGACTCCTCGGGGGCGGCCCAGCCGTAGATGTTCTGGCGGTCGTCCGGGCTGATGTCGCCGATGATGCCGGCCTGCAGGCTCGCGCCGAGCGTGACGAACGTGATGACGGCGGCGACGCCGATGACCACACCGAGCGTCGTCAGCGTCGACCGGAGCTTGTGGCTGCGGATGGCCCGCCAGGACATCCGGAGGTTCGTGAGCGGTTTCACGACTCCACCTCGGCGTCGGCGGTGTCAGAATCCCGCCCGACCGCGTCCAGCTCCTCGATGCGCTCGATGTGACCGTCGAGCAGGTGGACGACCCGCTCGGCGTGCTCGGCGATGGGGCGCTCGTGGGTGACCATGACGACCGTGTTGCCCTCCGCGTGGAGCTCCTCGAACAGCGCCATGATGTTCTCGCCCGTCTCGGTGTCGAGGTTGCCCGTGGGCTCGTCGGCGAGGATGAGCGCCGGGTCGTTCACGAGCGCCCGGGCGATGGCGACGCGCTGACGCTGGCCGCCGGAGAGCTCGTTCGGGACGTGGTCGAGGCGGTCAGCGAGCCCGACGCGCTCCAAGAGCTCGGCCGCCCGTTCGCGACGTTCGGCCACCGGAACGCCGCGGAACACGAGCGGCAGCGCGACGTTCTCGACGGCGGTGAGCCGCGGCATGAGGTTGAACGTCTGGAAGACGAAGCCGACCTCCTCGCCGCGGATGCGGGTGCGCTCGCGGTCCGACATCGCGGTGACCTCCTGCCCGTCGAGGTACACCGTCCCCTCCGTCGGTGTGTCGAGACAGCCGATGACGTTCATCAACGTCGACTTGCCGGAGCCGCTCGGCCCCATGACGGCGACGTAGGAGCCACGGGGGATCTCCAGGTCGACGCCGTCCAGCGCGTGGACCGGCTCGCCGACCATGTACGTCTTCCTGACCGCAGACAGCGAGACGGCCGCACTCTCCCCTGTAGAACTCATACACATCTGAAGGGTCGTCGTGGATAAAAAGATGCGTCCCAACGAGTGCGACCGCGTAGCACCGGGAAGCGGGCCGCTCAGGAGGGGACAGGTCGACACCGTGTGGCTCGGGAGAGCTATCAACGTACCCCCACGTTTCCGGTGGAGACCGTGCACGGGAACGCATTAGGATCAGCCCGACCCACGTGTACGCATGAAGAACACCGACGGCAGTTCCGAGGCGAAGCGACGGGCGGGCGAGCACGCCGCGGACCTCGTCGAGGACGGCGAGGTCGTGGGGCTCGGCACGGGCTCGACGACGGCCCACGCCATCCGCGCGCTGGGGCACGCAGTCGACGCCGGCCTGGACGTGCGGGGTATCCCGACCTCGTTCCAGTCCCGGCAGCTCGCGCTCGACGCGGACATCCCGCTGACGAGCCTCGACGCGGTCGACGGCGTCGACGTCGCCATCGACGGCGCCGACCAGGTAGCAGAACGGCCGGGTGGTGGCTTCACCCTCGTCAAGGGCGGCGGGGCGGCCCACGCCCGCGAGAAGGTCGTCGACGCGGCGGCGGACCGGTTCGTCGTCGTCGCCGACCCCTCGAAGCTGGTGGACCCGCTCGACTACCCGGTGCCGGTGGAGCTGCTGCCCGACGCTCGGCCGACCGTCGCCGACGCGGTCCGTGCGCTCGGCGGCGAGCCGTCGCTCCGGTCGGCGAGACGCAAGGACGGCCCAGTCGTCACCGAGAACGGGAACCTCGTGTTCGACTGCGACTTCGGCCCCATCGACGACCCGGCGACGCTCGCGACCGAGCTGTCGTCGCTCCCGGGCGTCCTCGAGCAGGGCCTGTTCGTCGGCCTCGCAGACGAGGTCCACGTCGGCCACGAGGACGGCGTCGACGTGCTGGGTCGCTGACGGGGGTGTCCCCGACGCAGGACTGCGGATCGAGCGCCGTCGCTGTCGCTCGGGACGGTGGCTTCACACCCGGGCGACACGGCCGTCGCTACCGGGTGCAGAAACGATTAGAAGTGAGGGAGACGCGCTTACAGGTCGCGCGGCTGGACCGTCTTCCGGTCGTTAGCCTCCGCGCGTCGGGCGGCGTCCTCGAGGAGCTCCTCGACTTCCTCGTCGAGTGCGTCGTAGAAGTCCGATGCGACGTTCTTGTCCTGAAGCGCTTCCTTGACGGCTGCCTTGACGATGAGGTCTGCCATACGAGCGGTGATTCCCGCGCACCCTTTATAATACTTGCCAAATAGTCCGGCCATAGGCCCTGAGACGGGCATGTAGCCGTGACATCCACCGGAACGGACACATCGGTTCCCGAACCGGACCGGCATCGAAACCACCGGACACCGATACGAGGTCGCCGCTTGCTTGCGATTTGGTGGTCAGTTCCGGACGCCGTCCAGCCCGCCTCGGTGTCGCACGAACCACACCCGGGGTTTCCATCTGGCGCAAGTTTTATTCTGTTCACCACAATCACCGATGGCGAGTACAAATCAGAGCTTGCTATTCAGCAATTTCGTTTGTCTTTGTACGAATTTGGGTGAGAATCTGGAACAGGTATTTGGTGGTCCGAATCCAATCGGGGAGTACCGGACGCCCGTCCGACGGAACCCCACCATGCCATCGTGTGACAACTGCGGTTCCCACGTCTCGGAACAGTTCGCCCGCGTGTTCGCCGACGAACACGGAGAGATACTCGCGTGCGTCAACTGTTCGGCGAACGCGGGAATCGCCGAAGAGGCGAAGCGACGCGCACAGAAGCCCTGAAAGGACGCGGTCGCCCGGCACGCGAAGCCTTTCAGTACCACGACATCGAACCGACCAGCCGTGAGTGACCACCACGTGTACGTCCTCCGGTGTGCCGACGAGACGCTCTACACCGGCTACACCACCGACGTGGAACGCCGCATCGCCGAACACGACGCCGGCGAGGGCGCGAAGTACACCCGGGGCCGCACGCCGGTCGAGCTGGTCCACGTCGAGTCCTACGACGACCGGGGCACCGCGATGTCCCGCGAGTACGAGATCAAACAGCTCTCGCGACGCCAGAAGGAACGGCTCGTCGCCGACGGCTGACTACTGGAACCGCCGGGCCGCGGCGACGACGTCCTCGCCGAGCGACGCCAGTCGGTCCGCGATGTCCGCGTCGGTGACCGCCCGTCCGTCCGGCTCGTCCGGGTCCGGCGCGAACTTCGAGGATGCACCGCGGATGCCGACCTGTCCGGGGATGACGTGGCCGTGGACCCCACGGACCGTACTCCGCAGGTGTTCCAACGTGCTGCCGTAGGAGCCCCCGCCCGCCGTCGCGACCAGCGCGACCGGCGTGTCCTCGTAGTCGTCGAAGCCGCAGTAGTCGTGGAAGTTCTTGAGCACGCCCGAGTACGAGCCGTGGTACACCGGCGTCCCGAGCACGACCGCGTCGGCCGCCCGCACCAGCTCTGTGTAGCGCTCGACGCCCTGGTCGTCCTCGTCGGGGTCGAACATCGGTACGTCGGCGGCCCGGAGGTCCAGCATCTCGGTGTCGGCTCCCTCGTCCTCGGCCGCCCGCAGGACGTGCGCCAGCGCGCTGTGCGTGTAGCTCGTGTCGCGGAGACTGCCCGAGACCCCGAGCACCGTCGGCGAACTCGTCATTGCCCGCACTCGGGAGTGGACGTACAAAAGCGCGTCAGTTGTCGACGACGGTTCTCACTCGGACGCTGCCTCTCCGCGATCGGTTCTGGGCGCGAACACCGCGACGGCCAGCAGGAGCCAGCCGGACGCCATCCCCTGCGTGAGCAGGGTGACGCCACCGGTCGCGAGTGCCACGCGGAGCTGTGTACTGAGTGTCATCACCTCCGCCGCTGTCGTCGTTTTGCGACGCAGTGCGGCGTGCGTCGTCGTCGCGGGGACCTGTGCCCGTTGACGCCGTTAGTAATCACGGACGGCAGCACAAAAGAGGTGAGCGTAGCGCGGTGGAAGTGAAAGTGGTCGGGGTCGCTCACGGACGGTCTCGTCCCCACGAACCGGGCGATATCGAAACTTCCACCCGCCAGACGGCGCCGGAGTGGCCGGCGTCGGCGAGGAGCGCTCGGATACGGCGGCCCGAGTGCCGGGACGTGTACGCCAGCCCGGTCCAGTTGCCGCCGCGCCAGCTCTCGGCGTCGGGCTCGCCGCTCGCGGGAGCCTCGCCCACGACGACGACGTCGGCGTCTGTCGGGCCGTTGCCCCACGCGATGCGCTCTCGGTAGTCGACGAGTTCGGGGCAGCGCTCGCAGCCGGGCTCGACGACGAGTCGGTCGTCCGGGTCGGGGAACGCGGTCACTCCAGCAGCGGCATGACGATACCGAAGCCGAACACCGAGCAGAACGCGACGACGATGCCGAGGCCGACGGAGTCGGTGAGCAGGGTCTCCTCCCAGGCGGGCAGGGTGCCCCAGACGGCGTGGCCGACGAACTCGCCGCCGGCGCCGGCGACGAACAGACCGAGACCGAGCAGGAAGCCGATCTTCGTCAGACGAGCGTAGTCCATCGAGTTGCGCTTGTGCATGGAGCCGAGTCGTCGATGATTCCTCAAAGCTCTTTCGCGGCCCCGAAAGATAGATGAGTACCAGACGGCTTCCCACAGCCATGTCGTGGACACTGCTGGAACTGCTGCCGGAACTGCTTCCCATCGCGGGCTACTCGGTCGTCGCGAGCCTGCTGACGGTGCTCGGAATCGGGGCGGAACTCGAGAGCTGGCACACCTTCCTCGCGGAGGGGCTCTCCGTGATGACGCTCTGGTACGCGTTCATGGGTGCGGCCATCCTCTACGCGGCGATATACCTCGTCGGCTACGAGCAGCTCCTGCCGCGCGTGCGCCGCGTCGTCGTCGAGTGACCGGTCGGCAGCCGTCGACCCCCGACCCTGACAACGAAAGGGAACCACGGGACGGCGGCCACCAGACTAATGTCAACGTACCGCAAAGCGTCGCGTATGCGGGAAGGGGGCCAGGAGAGCATCTTCTCCACCGACCAGGGGGAACAGACACACGAGTATCCGGAGAGCATCTTCCGGGAGCCCGAACGCGAGATGGTCGTCATCGACGGTGGCCGGGCGTACCGGCTCACCGACGACGGCTGAGAACTGTCGGGGTCGCCGCCCGGTAGCGCGACGCCGTCTGCAGGACCGATTGTCCTTTAATGTCGGAGCGACACACCTCCGACATGGAACGATTCGGGGAGGTGTCGGACCAGTACGACCCTGACGCGGTCGAGGACCGGATGTTCTCGTACTGGGACGACGTCGACGCCTACGAGCAGACGAAGGAGCACCGGGCCGACGGTGAGCGGTTCTTCTTCGTGGACGGCCCGCCGTACACCTCCGGTGCGGCGCACATGGGGACGACGTGGAACAAGTCCCTGAAGGACGCCTTCATCCGCTTCTACCGGATGCAGGGCTACGACGTGACCGACCGGCCGGGCTACGACATGCACGGCCTGCCCATCGAGACACGCGTCGAGGAACAGCTGGGCTTCGAGAACAAGAAGGACATCGAGGAGTTCGGCGAGGACGCCTTCATCGAGGCCTGCAAGGAGTTCGCGAACGAGCAGCTGGAGGGCCTCCAGTCCGACTTCCAGTCCTTCGGTGTCTGGATGGACTGGGAGAACCCGTACCGGACGGTCAGCCCCGAGTACATGGAGGCCGCCTGGTGGGGCTTCGACCAGGCCCACGACCGCGGCCTCGTCGAGCAGGGCCAGCGCTCCATCAACCAGTGTCCACGCTGCGAGACCGCCATCGCGAACAACGAGGTCGAACGGCACGACGTCCACAAGCCCGCCATCTACGTGACGTTCCCCCTCGTCGGCGAGGAGGGCTCGCTGGTCATCTGGACCACCACGCCGTGGACCATCCCCGCGAACACGTTCGTCGCCGTCGAGGACGGTGCCGAGTACGCGAAAGTCCGCGCCGAGCGCGACGGCGAGAGCGAGGTGCTGTACGTCTCCGCGAGCCAGGTCGAGACCGTCCTGAAGGCCGGGCGCTACGACGACTACGAGGTCCTCGAAGAGCTGGACAGCGACGACCTCGTCGGCAAGCGCTACGAGCACCCGCTCGCCGAGGAGGTCCCCGAGCATCCGCAGGGCGAGGGCGCGAGTCAGGTGTACACCGCCGAGTACGCCGACGCCGGCGACAAGTCCGGGATGGTGCACTCCGCGCCCGGCCACGGTGAGGAGGACTTCGAGCGCGGCAGCGAGCTCGGCCTGGAGATCTTCTGCCCCGTCGGGAGCGACGGCCGCTACACCGACCAGGGCGGCGCCTACGCCGGCCAGTTCGTCCGCGACGCCAACGAGAACGTCATCGCCGACCTCGACGAGAAGGGCTTCCTGCTCGCACACGACGAGAACTACCTCGTCGAGGGCGAGGGGAAGTGCTGGCGCTGCGATACGGACATCGTCCGGCTCGTCACCGACCAGTGGTTCATCACCGTGAGCGACATCAAGGACGAGCTGCTCGCCAACATCGAGGACAGCGAGTGGCACCCGCCCGACGCACGGGACAACCGGTTCCGCGACTTCGTCGAGGGCTCGCCGGACTGGAACGTCTCCCGGCAGCGCTACTGGGGCATCCCCATCCCCATCTGGACCTGCGACGACGAGGACTGCGACCACCTGAACGTCGTCGGCACGCGCGAGGAGCTCGCCGACCGCGTCCACCAGGACGTCGACCCGAGCGAGGTCGACCTGCACAAGCCGACCGTCGACGACCTCACGATGGACTGCGGCGGCTGCGGTGCCGAGGCCACCCGCGTCCCCGACGTGTTCGACGTGTGGCTCGACTCCTCCGTCGCCTCGTGGGGCACCCTCGACTACCCCAGCGAGACCGAGGACTTCGAGGAGCTGTGGCCGGCCGACCTCATCATGGAGGCTCACGACCAGACCCGCGGCTGGTTCTGGTCCCAGCTCGGCATGGGCAGCGCGGCCCTCGGCGAGATCCCCTACGAGGAGGTGCTGATGCACGGCTGGGCGCTCATGCCCGACGGCCGCACGATGTCCAAGTCCAAGGGCATCCTCGTCGACCCGAAGGAGGTCATCGACGAGTACGGCGTCGACCCGATGCGGCTGTTCCTCCTCTCGCGCAACCCGCAGGAGGAGGACATGCGCTTCTCGTGGGACGAGATGGAGAACATGACCCGGGACCTGAACATCCTCTGGAACGTGTTCCGGTTCCCGCTCCCGTACATGCGCATGGACGGGTTCGACCCCGACGACGTCGACCCCGTCGACGCCGAGACCGACCTCGTCGACGAGTGGGTGCTCGCGCGCCTCCAGTCCGTGAAGGCGGAGATGAGCGAGCAGTGGCTCGACGAGCGCCGTCCCGACCGCGCGCTGGACGCGCTGCTCTCGTTCGTCGTCGAGGACGTCTCCCGGTTCTACATCCAGGTCGTCCGCGAGCGGATGTGGGACGAGGAGGACAGCGCGTCGAAGACGGCGGCCTACGCCACCTTCTACGCCGTCCTCTCGGACGTCGTGAAGCTGCTCGCACCGTACGCGCCGTTCATCAGCGACCGCATCTACAACGCGCTGACCGGCGACGACGGCTTCGACACCGTCCACATGTGCGACTGGCCCGAGCCCGACGAGTTCTGGGCGGACGAGCAGCTGGAGACCGACGTGGAGCTGCTCCGCGCGGTCGAGGAGGCCGGCTCGAACGCCCGCCAGCAGGCCGACCGGAAGCTCCGCTGGCCCGTCCAGCGCGTCGTGGTCGTCCCCGACGACGAGCGCGCCCACGCGGCCGTCGAGCGTCACCGCGCATTGCTCGCGGACCGGCTGAACTCGCGCGAGATCGAACTCGTCGCACCCGAGACGGACTGGGGCGAGCTCGCCTACGCCGCCCGCGCCGACATGGGTGAGCTCGGCCCGGCGTTCGGCGACCGCGCGCCCGAGGTCATGAACGCGCTCAACGAGGCCCGCATCGACGCGCCGGACCTCGACGCACTGCGCGAGGCCGTCGGCGAACCCGACCTCGAGGCGTCGATGGTCGAGTTCGTCAGCGAGACGCCCGAGGGCGTCACCGGCAGCCGGTTCGACGTGTCGGGCGACGAGCGCGGCGTCGTCTACGTCGACGCCACCCTCACCGAGGAGATCGAGAGCGAGGGCTACGCCCGCGAGGTCGTCCGCCGCGTCCAGGAGATGCGCAAGGACCTCGAACTCGACATCGACGCCGAGATCCGCCTCGAAGTCGACGTGGCGGACGAGCGCGTCGCCGACCTCGTGCGCCGCCACGAGGCCCTCATCGCCGAGGAGACTCGCGCCGAGTTCGGTACCGTCGACGACGGCCACCGCAAGGAGTGGGCGGTCGAGGGCGTCACGATGACCCTCGCCGTCGAACCCGTCGCCGAGGCGACCGCGGACGACTGACACCCGGGCACAAGACACATCTTTTCGCCGACCGTCAGTTTCTATCGATGGACCGTCGGGTCGCGCTTCTCACAGTCGTGCTCGTCTCGCTCGTCGCCGCGCCCGCGGGGACGCCGATGGCCGGACCGTCCGACCCGGCGACGACCGGTGCGTCCGGGTCGGCGTCGGACGCAATCGCGACGAACGACCGCGTTCACGCGGCTTCACAGCAGTCCGTTCCGACGATCACGCGGGCGCTCACGCTCCACCTGACGCCTGACCGGCCGGGCGAGATACGGGCGGTGGTCAGCTTCGACGTCCCCGAGGAGGTGACCGAACTCCGCCTCCAGCTGCAGTCGAACGCGGACGTCCGGTCGACCGAGCACTTCGAGCGCGACGGTGACCGGGAGTACGCCTGGACCGGCGAGGGCTCGGGTGGCTCGGTGACGTTCACCTACGACGCGAACGAGACCAGCGACACCGGCGGGCGTGCGGCGCTCGCCGAGGGGCTGGGCGCCACCGACGGCGTGCAGGCGGCGGAGTACGCCTTCGCCGACACGGGCGACTGGGCGATCACCCGCGTGCCGGGGCTGGGCAGCTCGTGGCGCTGGCGCGGGGCGGACGACATCGACCTCGAGAAGCGGGTCACGGTCGCCGGCGAGGGGACGACGGGCGGCTACATGGCCTACCTCGGGCCGATGCGGACCTACAGTGAGACCGTCGAGGGCCAGGAGATCACGCTCGCGGTGCCCGACGCCGCGGAGATGCGCGAGTCGCCCGAGGCCGTGCTGGCGAGTCTCGTGAACGCGAGCGAGCGGCTCCGGGTGGGCCAGCGCGACGAGACGGCGCTCGTCATCGCCGCACCGCGGGCTGTCGACTGGTCCTCGGCGGGGCTGCAGTACGGCGACACCGACGCGTGGGTCGTCGCCGACGCGCGGCTCGACCGGGCGAACAACGTCTGGCTCCACGAGTACGTCCACACGAGACAGGAGTTCCGGACGAACCGCTCGGGGCGCTGGCTCACCGAGGCGTCGGCTGACTACTACGCCGCGCTGCTGGCCTACGAGCAGGGCCACGTCGGCTTCGACGCGTTCCGCGAGAAGCTCGACAGTGGCGCGGAGGACCCGCAGTCGACGGCGGTGCTCGCCGAGCCGGCGACGTGGAGCAACAGCGCGAACTACCTCAAGGGGGCGCTCGTCACGGGCGCCATCGACCGTCGGCTCCGGGGTGCGACCGACGGCGAGGCGACGTTCCAGCGGGTGTGGCGCCGGCTGAACGGTCAGGAGGACCGGGTCGACAACAGCGACATCCTGGCGGCGGTCGAGGCGGTCTCCGGGTCGGAGACGCGCTCGTACGCCGACCGGTACACGACCGGGTCCGGCACGCCGGACTCCTGGTCGCGGGAGACCCACTCGGAGCTGTTCGGGCCGGTGCCGGCCTCGTTCGCGTACATGCTCGGTGACGGGTCGCCGGCTGTCGCGGGGCCGTACCGGAACGCGACCGTCAGCATGTCGCCGACGCTGGCGGTCGGTGAGACGCTCGAGATCGAGGCGACCGTCGAGAACGTCGGCGGGGGCGTCGGGAGCTACGGAACGGAGCTCGTCGTCGACGGGACGGTCGAGGCGACCGAATCCGGGGAGCTCGAACCGGGCGAGACCGAGACGATCGCGTTCGAACGGTCGTTCGACGAGGCCGGCACCTACGACGTGCAGGTCGCCAACCGCGAGCTGACCGTGACCGTGCGCGAGCCGGCGACGCCCCGCGTGACGGGTGTCGAGGCGCCAGAGTCGGTGACGGTCGGCGAGGCGTTCACCGTCCGGGCGACCGTCGACAACGAGGCGGCCTGGCCCGCCGCGGGCGAGGTGTCGCTGTCGCTCGACGGGGAGGAGAGCCGCACCGACAGCGTCAGGCTCCCGCCGTCGAGCCGACTCACGTACACCGGGACGGTGACCATCAGCGAGGCCGGCGAGCACGTCGTCCGCGTCGGCGGCGAGCAGGTGACCGTCACGGCCGTCGAACCGGAGACGACCGCCGGGAGTGGCGGTGACGCGGCGAACGGCGGGGATGGCGGCAGCACCGACAGCGTGGGCGGTGGCTCACTGCCGATGCCCGGCTTCGGGATGGCCGCCGCGGTTGGCGCGCTGGTCGGCCTGCTCGCCGGAGCCGGGCTGCTGCGCCGGTAGTCGGGCATCGGCGGGAGACCGGCGGCGGCTCCCTGCTACTCCCGGAGCGCCACGACGTTCTCGATGTCGTTCCCGGGGCGGATGGGCTCCCTGTCGACGATGTCGTAGCCCATCGCCTCGAGTTCGGTCACGACCTCGTCGACCGGACAGCCGAGGTGCGGGTGCGCCTCCACGGTCAGCAGTCGGGGACGGAACCGGAGGTCCCGGAGTATCTCCAGTTCGGCGCCCTCGCAGTCGAGGTCGAGCACGTCGCACTCGGGGAGGGCTGTCGGGGCGACGACGTCACCGGACGGGTCGCCGAAGATGCGCTCGCTGGTGTCCGAGACGGAGCCGACGGCGGCGTGTTCGACGGTCACGAGGTCTGCGACGCGGTTCACCTCGACCGCCCGCCGGAGGTAGCCGAGCATCTTCTCGCTGGGTTCGTAGACGGTCACCGCGCCCTCGAAGTGGGTCATCCGGGCGGCGACGACAGCGGTCACACCCCAGCCGCCACCGACGACGACCACACGGTCGCCGCGGTGGACGTGCCTGCGGAGCGCGTCGACCACGCGGCCCTCGTGATTCGGGTACAGGTCGCGGTCCGCCTCGAGCTCCTCGCTCGGGACGGCGACGCCGTTCAGGACGAGTGTGCGGTCCTCTGGCTCCTCGGTCGCGTCGAGCATGGCACGGGCTACCCGACGTACCCACTTCCCGGTTGTTGTGAAACGATAACAGAGAGCATCCACACCGCCCGCGTCGCGCCGACTCTACGCGAACTCGACGGTCAGCTCGCAGTGCCCGTCGCCGTCGTGCATGCAGGCGCCCTCGGAGATGGTGACCGCGTCGTCGAAGTCGTCGGCGATGCCCTCGATGATGCCCTTCGCGAGGTGGCAGAGCCGACGCTCGGACTGGTACTGGACGATGTAGGTGTCCTCGCTGATGCGGTCGGTCGAGATCGTCGGCAGTTCGGCGTCCTTGTCGCCGGTCTCGATCTGCCGGTAGATGCCCTCGAGATTGGCGACGACCTCCTTCGTCCCCCAGCCGCGCTTGACGTGCGCCTTGAACGTGTTGAGCAGCTCCGGCGCGAGATAGGCGCCCACGTTGCGCTGGACGACCGCCTCCGCGGTGCCCGTCTGTTCGGCGACGACCGCGATCGCGCCCGTGAACTCCTCGTCCGGGTATCGAGACACCGGGAGGTAGAGCTTCGGCTCGATGCCGGCCGCCTCCAGTACCTCGTCCCAGGTCGTCCCCGGCACGTGCTCCCCGACGTACCCCTTCAGTGATTTATGTAGTATCCCGTGCATGGCCACACCACCGCCCCGTCAAGGGCTACGTACTGTACGAACGAGACGAGGTATAAAGAATCCGTGTTTTTATTCCGATATTTCGTCCGCGACAATCGGTGCCACGGAGACCGCGCTGACCGGGCGTTCGAGCGTGTCGGTGCCGAAGACGGCCTCGACGCCGGCCCGGGCGAGCTTCGTCGGTGCGTTCCGGGCGAGCAGCGGATGGACCGTCGTGACGTACACCCGGGCCGCGTCGCGCTCGTTCAGCACGCCGATGGACTCGCTCATCGTCGACCCGGTGGCGACGATGTCGTCGACGACGACCACGTCCCGGCCGGCGACGGCGGCATCGCTCGGCGTCACCTCGACCTCGGTGCCCGAGCGCCGGACCTTCTCGAAGTAGTCCGTCTCGCCGCGGCCGTAGGCGTCCCGGACCGACGCGGCGAGGTCACAGGCCCCCTCGTCCGGCGCGAGGAAGAGCGGCTCGGACAGGTCGTCGGGCAGCGGCTCGGCCAGCCGCGGCGCGGCGTCGAGCGCGACCGCCGGCGGGTCGAAGAACTCGCAGACGCCCTCCTCGTGGGGATTGACCGTCAGCACCCGGTCCGCGCCGGTCGAGATGGCTCGCGCGACGGCCCGCGAGGAGACCGGCTCGCCCGGGTTGAACGCCTCGTCCTGCCGCGCGTAGCCCATGTACGGCAGTACGGTGACGACCTCGCTCGCGCCCGCCTCGCGGGCGGCGTCCTGCAACTGGAGCAGTTCCACGAACGCGTCGCTCGTCGCCGTCGAGGCGACCACGATCGCACGCTCCGGTGTCACGTCGCCGAGCCGGACCAGCAGCTCCCCGTCCGGGAACCGCTCGTACTCGACGGGCGCGATGGGCTCGCCGAGTTCGGCCGCGAGTTCGGCCGCCAGCGACTGGGAGGCCGAGCCTGGGAGTATCATGTGGGAGTGCTCGCCGGCCTGCCTAATTCCACTTTCGTTACGGCGGGAATCTCGAGTGTGCGGTTCGGATGGCGGTTCGACTATTCTCGGGAGAACTGAGAACGGCTCGAAGGTCCGGTCTATCGTGGGAGCTGTTGGTAACGAGAACAGCCAGAAAGCCCCTGCCTGCTCGGCTCCCGGGACTCGCTGCGCTCCTCGTGCCTGCGGTGCTTGCGTCGTCCGGGTTCGCCGAGCAGGCATCCCCTTTCAGTCCCACCCAGCAACCGCACCGCACCTCGCGCCTCCCCAGCCGATTGCGCTCCTCAGTCGCTAGCGCTCCCTGCGGTGCTCATCCCTCGCACGAGTGCGGCTCGCGGCCTGGCGAGACTCCTCCGTCGTCTCGCTGCCCTCCGCTCGCAAGCTCGCGGAGACCTCGCTTGCGCTCGGCACGCTCGCCAGCCGCGCGCCTGCCGGCTGGTTCGAAACTGTCGACAGAATCAGAGAGGCCCCTCAATTCGGCCCGACGGTCGCCACACCGGCAACGTCGGGCACCCCGAGCGACTGCGAGCGCCAGCCGTCGTCGGCCGCCGCGAACACCCGGCCCTCGCCGGTCACGAGGTACGTCGTCCGGTCGTAGGCGACGCCCACCACCGTGCCCTCGGGCTGGTCCGGATACGTCAACCACTCCCCGGCCGAGAGCGCGACGAGTTCGCCGTCGACGACGGCGTGGGCGCGCTCCGGTTCGTCGGCGTCCGCGGTGCCCGTCTCGCCGCCGTCGCTTTCCACGACGGTCGCGTCGCCCGTCAGCTCGTCCAGCCAGCCGTTGCCCAGCCGGTAGAGGCCGTCCCCGGTGGCGGCTCGCGGGGTGCCGGTCGCGCTCACGTCGTGGGCGTCGTCGAGGCCCACGTGGGTGAGGCTGGTGCCGACGCGGTAGACGCCGTCCTCGGCCGCACAGAGCTCGCTGGAGAGGGCGCGAACCTCCGCGTCGACGGAGCCACAGCCGGTCCAGTCGCCGTCGGCATCGCCGCCACCGACCGCCAGCCGCGAGAGGTCACCTTCGGGGCTCGCCGCCAGAATCTCGGGGCCGTCGACCACGGAGACCGCGACCGCCCCGCCGTGGCCGGTTGCCTCGAACTCGCCGACGTGGGTGTCCTCCCCACCCGAGCCGACCCGGCCGACCAGCACGTCCTCGTCCGTCGCCACCGCCACGACGCCGTCGCGGGCGGCCACGTCGTACGCCGCGCCCCGGGTCGCCAGCTCGAAGCCGCCGACGCGCTCGTCCACCACGTCGACCGCGACGCAGCCGACCCCCGAGGCGACGTACAGCGTCGCCTTGCGCTCGTCGCCGTCGTAGACCCGCTTCTCGTCGAGGCTGATGTCCTTCTCGGCGCTCATACTCGGGGATGGGTGCGCCGGGGTCGAAAACGATGCGGTCGACGCGTCGAGCCCGGTCAGCTTCGGAATCCATTTGACGCCACCGCACCCAGACGCACCTGAATGAAGGTATTCGGTTCCAGCGGGACACGCGGCGTCGCCAACGAGGCGTTGACGCCGACGTTCGTCCTCCGCGTGGCCAAGGCGGCCGGCACGGCCTGGGGTGCCGACCGGGTCGCCATCGCGCGGGACACACGGGCGACCGGCGAGATGCTCGCCGACGCGGCGGCTGCGGGGCTCACCAGCGTCGGGGTCGACGTGGACCGCCTCGGGCGCGTCCCGACGCCGGGCACGCAGGCCTACGCCGAGAGCGAGGGCATCCCGGCGATGATGATAACGGCCAGCCACAACCCGGCGGAGTACAACGGCGTCAAGCTCGTCGGCGACGACGGCGTCGAACTCGCCGTTCCCGACCTCGAACGTGTCGAGGACATCTTCCTCGGCGAGACGTTCGAACACGCCTCGTGGGACGCGGTCGGCCGGAGCCGCCGTGTCGAGGACGCCACGGACCGCTACGTCGACCGCGTGCTCGCTGCGGTCGACCGCGAGACCATCGCCGACGCCGAACTGACGGTCGCGCTCGACCCCGGCCACGGCGCTGGCGCGCTCACCTCGCCCGAGTTCTTCCGGCGACTCGGCTGTCGCGTCGTCACGGTCAACGCACAGCCCGACGGCCACTTCCCGGGGCGCGACCCCGAGCCCGTCCCGGAGAACCTCGGCGACCTCGGCGACCTCGTCCGCGCGACCGACGCCGACGTCGGCATCGCACACGACGGCGACGCCGACCGGGCCATCTTCTACGACGAGAACGGCACGTACGTCGAGGGCGACGCCACGCTCGCCGCGCTCGCCGCCGCCGAACTCGACGCCTCGGACGTGACCGTCTCCGCGGTGAACGTCTCCCAGCGGCTCGTCGACGTCGTCGAGGAGACTGGCGCACAGCTCGAGCTGACACCCATCGGCTCGACGAACATCATCACCCGCGTCCGCGAGCTCCTCGCCGAGGGGGAGCACGTCCCGCTCGCCGGCGAGGGCAACGGGGGCATCTTCTTCCCGGACTACCACATCGCCCGCGACGGGGCCTACACCGCCGCGCGGTTCCTCGAACTGCTCGCCGACGCACCCGTCAGCGAGGTCGTCGCACCCTACGGCGGCTACCACAACGTCCGCCGGAACGTCGAGTACGAGACGGAGGCGGAACGGACCGCGATGCTCGCGGCCGCCGAGGAGCGCGCCGGGAACGCGGACGCCGAGCTCGACACGAAGGACGGCTACCGGCTCGACTACGGCGACGCGTGGCTGCTCGCGCGCCCCTCCGGGACGGAACCGCTCGTACGCGTCTACGCCGAGGCACACGACGCAGCCCGCGCGAACGACCTCGCCGACGGCATGTACGAGGCGCTCCTCGCGGCGAAGGAGTCCGCCTGAGTCAGTCCTCCCTCAGTACCACCAGTCGTCCCACCAGTCGTCCTCGTCGCCGGTCCGCTGTCGGACGTCCACGTCGACCGCACCCTGGAGCTCCAGCAGCGCGAGCCGTCCCGCGTAGCGGAACTCGGTGCGCCCGCGGACCCGCGTGCTGATGGTCTCGTTCGGCCCGTAAGTCTCCGTCCGGGTGCCGCGGCGGCCGATGCTCCGCCCGGTGAACCGGACCCGGAAGCGGGCGTCGTCGTCGCGCGAGGTCAGCACGAGCCGGCTGGGGCGCCGGCCGTCGTGGTCGTCGTCGTCGTCGTCGTCATCGTCGTGGTCGCCGTCGTAGTCCCGTGGGTCGATGCGGTGGCCGTCGAGCGTGATGCGCGGCGGCTCGTCGCAGTCCCACCGGATGCGTCTGATCTCGCCGTCGATGTCGAACCGGTCCGTCCCGTGCGGGTCGGTGATGCTGATGATGCGCCCGTCGACCGCCGAGTCGCGTCCGGCGTGGCTGCGGCCACCGGGGAGGCTCACCTCGCCGTCGACGAGGACCTCCGTCCGACACACCTCGTCGGTCCGGTTCTGGATGACGAGCCGCTGTTTGTCCGTGTTCCGTCGGTCGCGGCCGTACTCGTTCGCGGCACCGGGGGTCGCGCCGAGCCCGAGTGCGCCGGCCGCCCCGATCAGCTTGAGTGCAGTTCTTCGACGCATGATCGTGGCTACGCTCGGCTGAGATGAAACCATTATTACCAATCAGAGTCCAGAAAAGTACTGGCCGGTGACGGTCGCTTCTGGAAGCCGCTACGCGTCGTCGAGCGCCGTCTGCAGCTCGTCCCGTTCCGACCGCAGCCGCTCGATCTCCTCCGTGACCGAGCCCGAGGCCAGCCGCTCGCGCCCCTCGGCGTCGAGCTCGTCGAGCGCGACCGCCGCCGTCCGCAGGCGCTCGTACTCGTCGTCCCAGGTCAGCTCGCGCACCGTCCGCAGCGTCGCGACCACGTCCTCGTCGGCGATCCGCGAGACCAGCGTGATGCGCTCCTCGCACTGCCGACGAAGCGCCGCCGCGGGACCGGGCGGCCAGTCGAGCTGGAGCGCCGAGCCGTCGAGCCGGTCGAGGTACGTCTGTCGGGTCGCCACCGCCCGCTTCAGCGCGGTCGGGTCCTCGACGTAGTGGTCGAGCTTCGACCGCGAGTAGTCCGCGAGCTCGAGCAGTCGTGGGACCGTCTCCGTGCCGGCCTCGTGCGACTCGACGTACTCCACGAGGTCGGCCGGTGGCGCCTGGACGTCCACCAGCGGGTAGTGCGCCGCGCTCGCCGCGAACTCCAGCAGCTCGCGCGCGCTCACGTCGGTCCGGTACGCCGTGAACGCAGCGACGACCGCGTCGTCGTACTCCTCGATCGGCCCCCTGAGCCGCTCGACCGGCGCGTCGAGGTCCGCCTCGCCGAGTTCGAGCAGTCGCTCGCGCTCCGCGATGGCGTCCTCGAGCGCCTGCAGCCGGCGCTTGGCCTCGCGCTCGGCCTCCCGCAGCTCCGCGTGGGCCTCGCGCTCGCGCGCCAGCACGTCGGCCAGCTCCGCCGCCGGACCGAGCGCCTGCCGGGCCGACGCGAAGTCCGACTCCGAGAGCCGGCGCTGGTCGACCACGTCGAGCGCCTCCTCGAACGCCTCGCTGCGCGGCAGGTCGTCGTCGAGCCCCTCGACGGTCGTCGCGAACTCGTCCTGGAACTGCACGAAGGACTTGAAGTCCCCGGTGCCGGTCGCCGTCTCCTCGTACCGGTCCAGCAGCTCAGTCGCCGTCTCGTGTGCCGATTCGACCGTCTCGAGCTCGTCCCGTCCGTGACGCTCGACCGCCGCCTCGGCCGACGCCACCGCCTCGCGCGCCTGTCGCAGGCGCTCGACCGCCTCACTCATACACGTCGTCGGGGTCGAACACCCGTTCGCCGACCGTCTCCCCCTCGACGGTCCGGTAGAAGCACGACCGATACCCCGTGTGGCACGCGCCGCCCTCCTGTGCGACCCGGTAGAGGAGCGCGTCGCCGTCGCAGTCCAGCCGGACCGACTCGACGGCCTGCGTGTGCCCGCTCGTCGCGCCCTTCTCCCACAGCTCGTCGCGCGACCGCGAGTAGTAGTGCGCCCGCCCCGTGTCGACGGTGCGCTCGACCGCCTCCTCGTTCGCGTAGGCGAGCATCAACACCTCCCCGGAATCGACGTCCTGCGCGACGACCGGGATCAGGCCGTCGTCGCCGAAGTCGAGTTCGGACAGCGCATCTGTCATTGTCGGAGCCTCGGCCGTGGCGGATATGGGTCTTTTCCTGTGGGTAGTTCGGGGTCGATTCGGGACTCCGAGGGCCTCACCGAACGCACGACCGCCAGACGACAGGGCCACTCCGGTCGGTACTGACCAGTTACAGACCAGTTTGCGTCCACCGTGTCTCGACCCGAAATGAAGGGGTCGGGGATCGGCAAAAACACACAGCACGCACCCACTGGCGGGAAACCTTCTTGAGCAACCGAACAGACCCCACACGTATGGAGGACTGCATCTTCTGTCAGATCGTCGCGGGCGACATCCCGAGCCGCACCGTCTACGAGGACGAGCACGCGTTCGCGTTCCTCGACGTGAACCCGCTGGCGCCGGGGCACACGCTGGTCATCCCGAAGTCGCACCACGAGACGCTGGGGGACCTGCCCGCCGAGGAGAGCGCGGCGCTGGCGGCGGCGGTCCACGAGGTCGCGCCGGCGGTGGAGGCAGGGATGGACGCCGACGCGACGACGGTGGCGTGCAACAACGGCGAGGCGGCCGGCCAGGAGGTGCCCCACGTCCACTACCACGTCGTGCCGCGCTACGAGGGCGACGGCTACGGGCCCATCCACGCGCTGTTCGACGGCCCGACGGACGTGAGCGACGACGAGCTCGACGACATCGCCGACGACATCGGGGCCGCACTCGACTGACCGGGTGGATTCGGACATTTTTTAACCCGTACCGGACGAGGAATTTGTATGTTCGAACATGACCGGTCGGCGGCCGTCGTCGGCGTCGCCGGCGGTGCCGGGGCGACGCGACTCACGGTCGAGCTGGCGACGACGCTGGCACGGGACGGACGGGACGTGGCGGTGTTCGACGCGGCGTTCGCCACGCAGGGGCTGAGCCAGTACGTCCACGGGCGCATCGACGCGGACCTCACGCGGCTGCTCACCGACGCGGACGTGACGCCGGAACAGGCGATGGTGGACCTGCGGGTGGACACGCCGGGCGACGTCAGCGTCTGCCCGACGTACGCGCCGTTCGAGCGCATCGCCCGGGCGAAGTCGGGGGCGGCGGCCGAGCGCTTCGGGCAGGAGCTCCGGGACGCGACGGTCGCGTACGACCACGTGCTCGTGGACACGCCACCGGTGGCGGACAACCCCTCCATCGCGGCGGTCAACGCGACGGACAACGTCGCCTGCATCGTGCCGTCCTCGAAGCGCGGGGTGGACACGTTCGCCCGTGCCCGGGACCGGCTGGCCGACATCGGCGTCGAGCCGCACCGCGTCGTCGCCAACCGCGCCGCAGAGCCGGCGACGACGGACTCCACCCCCGTCGAGTCCGCCGACGTCGCCGTCCCGGAGAGCCAGGTGGGCGGGGTCGCGGGCGCCCCGGTCTGTGTCGACGGCGCGACGGGACCGTTCGCCCGTAGCGTCGCCACCACGGCCGAGGCCGTCTTCGACACACAGCTCGACGTGGACTTCCCGAAGGAGGGACTGCGGACCCGCCTCTCGTCACGCTTCTGAGAGACGAAAAAATTTTACGGGAAGTTACATATCTGTTCTCGTATGGCAGCAGAACCCGCTCGCACGACCGACGTCGGGACCGTCGGCGTGCTCTCGCGTGCGGCCGACGCCCTCTCGGCCGACCCTCGCATCCTCCTCGCCGGCGTCGCGGTGGTGGCGCTGGGGTTCGTCCCCTACGTCTCGAACGTCACCACACCACTCATCGGCGGCCTCGCGGTGGTGCTGACCCACCAGGCGCTCGCCGGAGCGCCCGCCACGGACCGGAGCTACCTCCGCCGCACCCTCTCGGCCATCGGCGCGACCATCGTCGTCGCCATCATCGCCGTCTCGATCGTCCTCGCCGGCTTCATGCTCGTCGGAATCGTCGCCGTCGCCGGCTTCGTCTTCCCACCGTTGCTGGTGCTCGCCGTCCTCGTCGGCGTCGTCGGCGTCGTCATCCCCGTGCTGTACGTGGCGCTGCGTCTCCACCTCGCGTTCCCCGCCGCGTTCCTCGACGGTGAGACGGCGACCGACGCGGTGCGCCGGAGCTGGGACCGTGCCGGCGGCAACGTCTGGACGGTGTTCGGCGTCCAGCTCGTCACCGGGCTCCTCTCGGCTGTCGGCGCGTTCCTCATCGCGTACGCCTTCGGCATCCCGTTCCCCGGCACCGTCGAGACCGGCAGCGTGTTCGGCTCCTCGGCGGAGAGCCGGGAGCTCGTCTCGCAGTCCGCGATGGTGCTCCGGTACACCGCCGTCGGCTCGTCGACCGTCTCGGCGACAATCCCCGGCCCCGAGTTCCTGCTCGGGTACTCCATCGTCGGCGGGCTGTTCACCGCGCTCAACTACAGCTCGCAGGCGGTGATGTACCGGCTGTTCGACGACGAGGGCGTCGAGACGCCGATGACGGCCTGAACCGTATCACAGAAAGTCGTCCGTCCCGCTCATCGTCTCCGCGAGCGCGTCGCGTTTCGCGACCGAGGCGTCGTCCGACCGCGAAAAAGCGTCCGCGACCACGTCCTCTGCACCGGGGAGTGGCTCGTGGCTCTCGACGAACGCCGCCAGCGCGAACTCGCGCTCGTTCGCGCCGCTGAGTGCTCTGGCGTCGACCCGCGAGAGCTCGCCGGCGAGCCAGTCACGCACCAGCTCGCGGCCCTGCGGTGAGACGGGCGAGACGCCCTCGAGCCCGAGCAGGTGGAGCACCTTCGCGGCCGTCGTCGGTGCGACACCGGCCTCGTGGCCGGCCGCGTCGACGGCGCTCCCACCGACGTAGGCGTCGACGACGGCCGCGGCGGCCTCGACCGAACACGGCAGGTCGTCGGCGTAGTCGGCGAGTCGTTCGGGCAGGTCGCCCGCGGTCCCGTCGGCGACGGCGACGCCGCGGTCGCGCTGCTCCGTCGTCACACACAAGCCCTCGGCGATGTCCGCCAGCCCCATAGCTATCGGTTCGTGCGCGACTGAATAAAAGGGTGCGGGTCGAGCGCCAGCAGGCGCCGCAGTCCGGGGAGTCTACCCACCGGTCACCGGTCGGTTAGGGGCGCCGTCTCACCCGGTTCCATCCACCAGCCACACCCGTTTAAATAACCGGTCGGGACGAACCTTCAGGTATGAGCAAGGCTCAGACGAGTTGTCCCGAATGCAGCGGTCACCTCCAGCGCGAGCGCGACGAGACGGTCTGTAGCGAGTGCGGCCTGGTCGTCGGCGCCGACCGCATCGACCACGGGCCGGAGTGGCGCTCGACCAGCGAGGGCGAATCGTCGAAGAAACGCACCGGTGCCCCGCTCACGCGCTCTCGGCACGACCGCGGACTCTCCACCGAGATCGGCTACGGGCGCGGTGAGACGACGCGGCTGACCGGCCGGAAGCGCCGTTCCGTTGCCCGGATGCGCCGCCAGCACAACCGCGCACGCACCGGCTCGAAGCGAGAGCGCAACAAGGTGTATGCCTTCACCGAGATCCGCCGCGTCGTCGGCGCCCTGTCGCTCCCGGCTCACGTCCGCGACCAGGCGTGTACGCTGTTCGAGTCCGCCCAGAACGAGGACCTGCTCCAGGGCCGGTCGCTGGAGGGGTTCGCCGCCGCGACGGTGTACGCCGTCTGCCGCGTGCAGAACATCTCGCGCACCATCGAGGAGGTGGTCGAGCCGTCACGTGCGACCGCGAACGAGCTGAAGGCCGCGTACGACGCACTCAACCGCGAGCTCGGGCTGCCGACCGGCCCCATCGACCCTCGCGAGTACCTCGCACGCTACGCGACCGAGCTCGGCCTCCCGACGGCGGTCGAGTCCCGTGCCCGCGAGCTGGCCGGCGAGGCGGTCGAGGACGGCACCGCGTCGGGTCGCAATCCGGGCGGCTTCGCCGCGGCGTGTCTCTACCTCGCCGCGCGGGAGCACGGCCGCGACCTCACCCAGGCGGCCGCCGCCGACGTCGCCGACGTGTCGTCTGTCACCGTCCGGTCCGGGTTCTACGCGCTCCGCGACGAGGCGGTGTGATCGCCGCCGCGAGCGCACGGAACGACTCGGCGGCGGTCGAGTCGGGCACCGTCGCCGTCACCGGCTGGCCCGTCGCCGTCGCCCGGGCGAGTGCGTCGGACTCCGGCACCGTCGTCACCGGCGCGCCGAGCGCCCGCTCGACGGCCGCACGCGGCGGGTTCGTCCCCGTCCGGTTCAGCACGACCTGCGCCAGTCCGGCGTCGAGCTCCCGGGCCAGCGCCCGCGTCCGCAGCGCGTCTGGCAGCGCGAACGCGTCCGGGAGCGCCACCAGCACCGTCCGATCCGCCGCCAGCAACGGCATCCCCGCGTCGGCCGCGAGGCCAGCGGGGCAGTCCACGACCACGTCGCCGTAGGCACGTTCGACCGCCTGTACCGCGTCGACGAGTCCCCGGACGTCGGCCGCCCGGGCACCGGCGAGCGACCGGCCACAGGGGAGGAGGTCGACCGGCCCCCCCTCGCGAACCGCCTCCACCGGGTCCGCCCGTCCCGCGAGCACGTCGTGGAGGTCCGGGCCCGTACCGCCGGGGAGGTCTGCCATCCCGAGGTCGCCGTCGACGACGACCGCGTCGGCCACCGCACCGAGATTGTACGCGACCGTCGACTTGCCGACGCCGCCCTTCCCGCCGGTCACGGCGACCCTCATCGCCGCCCCTCCTCGGCCGCCGCCCCGTTCTCGGCCGTCACCGTCCCGTTCTCGGCCGTCACCGTCCCGTTCTCGGCCGTCACCGTCCCGTTCTCGGCCGCGACCGTCCCGTTCTCGGCCGCGACCGGCACCGCGTCCGCGGGCGGCGTGGGGTCGCCGAGCGCGCGGACGACGTGCTCGGGGGCCGGGTCCATCTCGGCGTTCTCACCCCTCGTGCCGTCCACCACGCCCACCGCAGCGACCGTCAGCACCGGCTCGTCGGGTGCAGCGGGGGTCGCGAAGCCGACTCCGGCTGTCCGGCCGGCGGGCACGGTCAGCGTCACCGCATCCCCGTCCCACCCCGTAGCCGGCACGCCCTGTCGCCGTGGCGGCCAGACCGGTCGACAGGCGGGTTCGAGCGTGACTCGTCGGGCGGTGTGTCCGTCGTTGTGGACCGTCGCAGCGACGAAGGTCACGCAGTCACGTCGTTCCGTCTCCACGTCGAGTTCGACCATGCCCCCTCTGGCCCCGTGTTCGGGCTTAAACCGTGAGAACAGGAGCGTCGAGTGCTGCCGCCGCGGCCCCCGCCGACCCGAACAGGTCGGCCGACAGGACGACCGGCGCTGCCACGTCGGCGAGTCTGACGACCGCGAGCGCCGCCGTCACGTCGTCACCCTCGTACGTCCCGGCCGTCTCTCCCGGGGCCGCCGCCCCCGGCATCGCCGCCAGCGCGTCCGCGAACTCGTCTTCCACCCGCTCCACGAGCCACGCACGCGCCGCCCGGCGAGCGTTCGCCAGGTCGTCCTCGACTGCGAGTCGTCGTTCCCGGGCGTCGCGGGCGTCCCTGGCTGCACGTCGAGCAGCGGCCAGTGACTCCTCCGCCGCGATGCGGTCGGTCTCCACGTCGGTCAGCTCGCGTGCGGCCTCGCGCAGCGACGCTGCCAGCTCCTCGGTCGGTTCGTCGAGCCGACGACGCTCTCGCAGCGCTCCCCGGAGCGTCGCGACGCGTTCTCTGAGCTCGGCCTCCCGGGTCCCCGCCTCCGAGACGCGCCTGCGTGCCTGCCGGCGGTCGCTGGCGGGGGTGATACTCGCCTCGACCGTCGCGAGCTCCCGCTCCAGTTCCTCGATGCGGTCCGCCTGCGGCGGTTCCAGTCCCCGTCGGCGAGCCGCCGCGGCGAGCGCGCGGCGCGTGTCGACGACGCCGTCCGTGCCGACCACGCCGACTGCCTCGTGGACCGACCCCGGCTCCGGACAGTCGACGCGGAGCGTCGGCCCGCCACCCTCCGTGCTGGCGCCGGTGCCGACGGCGCCGTCGGACCGGACCGCACGCAGCACCGTCTCGGCAGTCAGTCCCCGGTTCCGGAGGTCGATCGCGGAGCCCGTCGCCGTCCACGCACCGTAGACGACCTTCACAGCTCCCGTGCCCGCATCTCGCCGGGCGATGGATGGTCGGTTCCGGTCGCGAACCGCTCGTACGGCGTGTACGGCGAGTCCCGCTCCTCGTACGCCGCCGCCGCCGCACGGACGCGCTCGTAGGTCGGTTCGAACTCGTTCAGGGGCTCGGTCCGCTCGACCTGCACGTCGCCGCCGTGTTTCGCCCGGAGCCGCAGCGCACAGAACGCGCCGAACTCGCTCCGGTCGAACAGCGCCGCCTGCCCGAACCGCCGCACGACCGAGTCCTCGTGCGATCGGCAGACGTTCCGGAGCGTCTCCCGCGCCGCCGTCGAGTACGTGATGACGAGGAACACGTCATTTCGTGCGAAACGCGATGTAAAAAAGTCATCGGTCAGTCCGAGACACGCTCGACCGACAGCGATTCCGGGAGCCCGTCGGCGAGTTCGCGGGCCTGTGCCCGTGCCTCGTTCGGCCCCGTGGCGACGAGGACGAGTCCGTCCGTGTCCGTCTCGGTGACCCCGGCCGGCGCGACCCGGTACACCGCCAGCGACTCCCCGACGTCGAACTCGCTGACGTACGTCCGCAGGATGGTCTGAACGCGCCGTTCGAGCTCGCCCAGGTCGCAGTCGCCCTCCTCGAACGACGCCAGCGCGTCCTCGACGTTCCGGAGCGCGGAGATTCGGTCCATCAGGTCGTCCGCAGGTGGTCGGTGCGGGGCTCGTACACCTCGCCCTTCTGTTTGAGCTTCTCGATCTCGTGCTCGGCCTTCGAGGGGTCCATCCCGATCTCGTCGGCCCGGTCGAGCACCACGTCGACCGGCGCGCCGTCGTCGTAGTCCTCCTCGATGTCGCCGATGAGCTGCTTGAGGTTCTTGATGCGGTCGCGCTGGGTCTTCGACGTGCCCGTCTCGACCACGTCCGCGTCGAACTCGCCCGTCTCCGGGTCCACGCCGATGTCCTTCAGGCAGTCCCGCACGATGGTGATGGCCCGGTCCGCGTCGGACTCCTCGACCGTATCGGAGAGCCGCACCCGCGCCGACGCCTCCGCCAGCCGCACCAGTGCTTCCAGCTGGCGCGCGGTCACTGGTACCGGCGCGTCCTCCTCCATCCCCTTCGAGCGCAGGTCCACGTAGAACTGCTCGATGGCACCGCGTGCGTCCTCCGTCATCCGGGGATAGCAGTTCTGCTTCGAGTACGCGATGTACTTCCGCATCAGCTCGGGGTCGATGACCGGGTCCACCGTGTCGGTCATCTCGTCGATCTCCGCCTGGTCCACGCCGACGTTCGTCAGCTCCATCTTCTGCGTGTTCAGCTCCCCTGCGTAGTTCGTCGTCAGGATGTGCTCCGCCAGATCGCGGTCGTGCTCCTCGTCGGGCTGGTCGGTCACCGTGAAGATGAGGTCGAACCGCGAGATGAGCGCCGGCTCCAGGTCGATCTGCTCGCTGATGGGCTCGTACTGGTCGAACCGCCCGTACTTCGGGTTCGCCGCCCCGAGCAGCGAACACCGTGACTTCAGCGTCGCGTTGATGCCCGCCTTCGACACCGAGATCTCCTGTTGCTCCAGCGCCTGGTGCATCGCCGACCGGTCGTCCGGGTTCATCTTGTCCAGCTCGTCCACCGCCGCGATGCCCTGGTCCGCCAGCACGAGCGCGCCAGCTTCGAGGGTCCACTGCTGGCCGTCGCCGAAGTCGTCGCGAACGGCGGCAGCGGTCAGACCGGCCGAGCTGGAGCCCTTGCCGGAGGTGTAGACGGAGCGAGGAGCGATATGTCGGATATATGATAGCATCTGCGACTTACCCGTGCCAGGGTCCCCTATCAGCAGCATATGCAGGTCGCCACGAATCCGCGACTCGTCGGGGAGGAACTTCGTGACGCCGGAGAACAGCTGGAGGATCATCGCGAGCTTCTCCTGGTCGTAGCCGAAGATCGAGGGCGCGATGGAGCCGACCATCTGCTCGTAGATGTCGGGCTCGTTCGAGAGCGCGACGATCTCCTCCTTGTCGGCCTCGGAGATCTCCATGTCCTCGAACTGCTCCTGGTCGATGCGCACCGAGACGCCCTCGAGGTAGTGGTCGAACAGGGGCGTCTTCTCCTGCTGGTTGCCCTGCTGTTCGAGCCGGAGGATGCCGGTGGCGGCGACGTGGTCGCCCGGGGTGACGTTGCCGGTGATGTCGTCCTCGATGTGGACGTCGATCGCCTGCGGCGTCTCGCCGCCGCGCAGGCCCTCCGGCGACTCCTGCACGCGGATCTTCTGGGCGTCGACGAACTCGCTCTGGTCGTGGTTCAGCAGGAACGGGCCCTGGCGCTCGCAGCCCTGGCACTCGTGGGGTTCCTGGAAGGTGCCGGTGGACTGCGGGATGCGGGTGAGGGTGCCACAGCGCTGGCACTCGAAGGCGGCGACCTGCATCTTCGACTTGACGTCGGTCGCCTTGCGGACGATGCCACGGACGGTGACGAGCGTGTTGACGTGGCGGGAACGGATCGCCCGGATCTCGGTCGCGTCGGGCAGGGGCTCGATGCGGACGTGGGCCTGCCCGAGACTGACGTCGACCGGCAGGTCGTACAGCCGCAGCGCCTCCTCGGCGTACTCCTGGAGCTGCTCGGGCTGGTTGCGGTAGTCGTCGGCCAGATCTCGATCGAACGTGAAGAGGTCGTCCCAGTCGACGTACAGCGACTTGCGTTCGCTGGGGTACTCCTGGGCGAGCCTCCCGATCTCGTCACGATAGTAGTTCCTGTAGAACTCCAGAAAGGCGTCGACGAGCTCGGCGTTGTCCCCTGCGGCCATCGGCACGGACTTAGGCCGGCATCGGGTAAGTAGCTTGGCAAAGCGAGGCGAAAGTGGTACGTGCTCCCCGCCGGAGGTGTCGGTATGCGCGACCGGCTGCGCTGGCTCACGCCGGCCGACGAGGAACGGTACCGGGACTGGGCTCGCAGGCTCGCGCCGTACGCGGTCGGGCTGGTCGTCCTCGCCGGGCTTCTCCTCGGCGTCGGCGCGTGGGTGTACTTCGACTACCTCGCGTACGGCCCGACCGAGTCGCCGTCGGCGGTCGAGTCCGAGTACGACGTGACCGTCGAGTCGGGCTACGGGGGCTACGTCGTCCGACCCGCCGACCAGCCGCCCGCCGGCGAGCGAGTCGGCCTCGTGTTCTACCCCGGTGGCCGGGTCGAGCCCGGCGCGTACGTGCACACGCTCGCGCCGCTGGCCGAACGCGGCGTCACCGTCGTCGTCCCCGGCACCCCCCTGAACCTCGCCGTGCTGGACAGCGACGCCGCCAGCCCGGTCATCGCGGGCGAGGACGGCGTCGACTCCTGGTACGTCGGTGGGCACTCGCTGGGCGGCGCGATGGCCTGCCGGTACGCGAACGGGAACCCGGGACGGGTCGACGGGCTGGTGCTGGCGGCGTCGTACTGCGACGTGGACGTCAGCGATACGGGGCTGACCACCCTCGCCATCACCGGCACCCGCGACGGCGTGCTGAATCGGGAGCGCTTCGAGTCGAACCGCCGGTTCCTCCCCGACGACGCGACGGTCGTCTCGGTCGAGGGCATGAACCACGCCCAGTTCGGCAACTACGGTACCCAGGACGGCGACGACGAGGCGACCATCTCGACGGCGACCGCGCACGAGCGGGTGGTGGCTGCGCTGGTGGAGTGGCTCTGTGCCGCGGGCGAGGCTGTCGGCTGTGGGACTCAGGCAGGTGGCCAGTTCGTGGCGAGTTCGTAGTTCTCGGCGAGTTTGGTGTCCGAGCGTACCCGGTCCGGGTCGCTCACACGGAGAGAGAACGAGTCTGCAACTTCGTCGGCATCGACCGCGTAGACGGTGTCGAGGTCGTCGCAGTAGACGAGGTAGCAGTCCGTCTCCGTCTCGTCCGGGTTGACCTTGATGCGGCCGTTCCGAAGGAACCCCGTTTCGAGCCGGAGATGTCGAAGTTCCCCGTCGAACTCGGTGACGACGTTGCGCTCGCTCCATCCGGGCCCCGGCCGCCACACGGGGTCGTCGACCGTTTCGAGTGCGTCGAGGCAGGCGACCGTGGTCGGGTCGGTCGTCCCGTGCGAGTGTTCGGTGGCCACGTCGAGCGGCCACCGCTCGTCGAACTCGAAGTCACTCGCCCAGTTGATGGTCCCGTGGTTCACCGCTGGCTCCTCGATGCGGAGTGAGATGCTCGTGTCGAACTCCTGTTCGCCGACGAGGTACAGCGTCTCCGTTTCGTAACAGTACACGACGAACACGTCGACATCGCCATCGTAGCGCTTCCGGACGTTCCCCTGCGAGTTCGTGTGGGTCGACTGGGTGCTGAACTGGACGCGGCCGTCCGCAACCCACCCCGTCTTGACCTGAATCGTGACGAGCGAGCCGTCCCGACGCTCCGCGATGAGGTCGTATCGCTCGTTGTCACCGAACGGACGGGAGACCGCGATTCCGCGTCGTTGCAGCTCGACTAGGACGATGGCTTCCGTGAGGTCGCCCTTCCGATGTGTCTCCATCGCCCTCTCTGTCTCCCGATACGATTTAGATGCGGACATCGGCCGACGAGAACTCTCGAGTGCCACCTCTGGCAAGACTCTACGAAGTGTGATTCGCTAACCCAGAACGCCAGTCAGCTTTTGAAATCGGAGGGAGTGGGCCGGCCCGGATTTGAACCGGGGGTACAGCGTCCCAAACGCTGAAGGTTACCAAGCTACCCCACCGGCCCGCGCATATAAATCAGTCCCATTACGGGTAAAACGTTTCGTTCCGCCCCGCCCGACTCACACGCCCCAGATGGTCGCGATCCCCAGCGTCGTCACGACGGCGAACACCAGCTGCAGCGGCGTCCCGACGACGGTGTAGTCCGAGAACTTGTAGCCGCCGGGACCGTAGACGAACAGGTTGGTCTGGTAGCCGACTGGCGTCATGAACGCGGTCGAGGCGGCGAACGTGACCGCGAGGACGAACGCGTACGGCGAGGCGTCGAGCTGGGCGGCGGTGTCGAACGCGACCGGTATCATGAGCACGACGCTGGCGTTGTTCGAGACGACGTTCGTCAGCGCCGCGGTGAGGATGTAGAACAGCCCGAGCACGGCGATGGCGGGCAGGACATCCTCGGTGGCGACGAGCAGGTCGGCGAGGTAGAGCGCCGCGCCGGTGTGCTGCATGGCGGTGCCGAGCGGGATGACGCCGGCGAGGAGGATGATGACGTCCCACTGGACGGCGTCGTACACCTCGCCGGGTTTCAGACAGCCCGTCAGGACCATCGCGACGGCGCCGCCGAGCGCGGAGACGACGATGGGGAGGAGGTCGACGGCGGCGAGTCCGACGACGGCGAGGATGATGCCGATGGCGACGGGGATCTTCTCCTCGCGGTAGTCGTGGCGCTCGATCTCCTGGGCGACGATGAAGTCGCGGTTGTCGTCGAGGCGCTGGATGCTGTCGGCGGTGCCCTGGACGAGCAGCGTGTCGCCGACCCGGAGGACGATGTCGTCCATGCGCTTGCGGATGAGCTCGCCGCCGCGGCGGAGCGCGAGGACGGTGGCGTCGTATCGCTGGCGGAAGTTGACCGAGGAGATGGACTCGCCGACGACGTGGGAGCCGGGCGCGACGACGATCTCGACGAGGTTCTCGGACGCGGGCTCGGCGCGTTCGAGCTCGTCCTCGGTGACCTCGAACTCGGGGACGACGTCCATCCCCTCGACGTCGAGGAGTTCGACGAGGGTCTCGCGGTCGGTCCGGACCGTGAACAGGTCGCCGGCCTGGATGGTCTTCGGGCCGAGCGGTTCGAGGAACACCTCGTCGTCCCGGATGAGCTGGACGAGGTCGACGTCGAACTCGGTCTCGACGAGGGCGTTCCGGACGGTCTGGCCGACGAGCGGGGAGTCCTCGCGGACGACGACCTCGGTGAGGTACTCGGAGAGGCGGAACTCGGCGGCGAGGTCGTCCTCTGGCTCGATGCGCGACGGCAGGAGGTAGCGCCCGACGACGAGGAAGTACGCGAAGCCGACGAGGGTGACGACGACGCCGAGTGAGGTGAACTCGAACATCGAGAAGCCGTCCTGCAGGTCGACGACGGCCGGGCTGGGGTCGGCCACGCCGCTGGCCACGTCGGCGGCGACCTCGCTGGCGAGGATGTTCGTCGACGTGCCGATGAGCGTGAGCGTGCCGCCGAACATCGAGGCGTACGAGAGCGGGATGAGCAGCTTCGACGGCGAGGTGTTGCCCTCGTGGGCGATGTCGGTGACCATCGGCAGGAGGATGGCGACGGCCGCGGTGTTGTTGATGAAGCCCGAGAGCGGGGCGACGACGCCCATCGTCGCCCCGAGCTGGCGCGACTCGGAGTCGCCGGTGAGCGCGGCGAGCTTGCGTCCGAGTATCTGGACGATGCCCGTGCGCTGGACGCCGTCGGAGAGGATGAACATCGCCAGCACGGTGATGGTCGCGGTCGACGCGAAGCCGGCGAGTCCGTCGGTCGGCGAGTCCGGCAGGAGTTCGACGGGTCCGCCGACGAGACCGAGCGCCGCGAGCTGCTGGGAGAGCGGCCCGAGGACCATGAGCGCGACCATCAGGCCGAGTGCCGTGATGTCGACGGGCACCGGCTCCGTCGCGAACAGGACGAGCACGACGGTGACGAGCGCGAAGACGAGCAGTATCTCGGGTGTGAGCGCGGCCACAGGGTCGCAAGAGGGTTGCCCGGAAGAAAAGACTACGGTCTCCGGACAGCGGTCCGGCGGTCGACGGGTGCCGTCTCAGTCGGGCAGCGCGTCGGCGATGTCGTCGTCGGACGCCTCGCCGGACCGGCCGGCAGGCACCGACGTCTCCGGGGCTGACTCGTTCGCGGCCGACACGTCGTTCGGGTCGTCGAGCTCGACGGTCTCGGTCTCGCGGGCGACGTCGGCGTCGCTCGCCCGGCTGCTCCCGCCGGGGACGAGGTGCTCGACGTCGATCTCCTCGACGAGCGTCTCGTCGAATATCTGCTCGAAGGTGAGCTGGAGCTGCTGGCTGTGGGCGTTCGGGTCGAGGTGGAAGTGCGCCACCGCGCCGACCGACTGCAGCCGGGCCGAGAGCACGTGACAGAACTGGAAGACGACCTCGGGATCGTTGGCCGCGAGCAGGTCGGTCAGCGAGTCGAAGCAGACGACGATGTCGTAGCCGGCGTCGTCCCAGACGCTGCAGAACTGGCTGACGACCTCGCCGAGTCGCTGGAGGTCCGTCGGGTCGGCGACCGTCTGCTCGACGAGCGGGTCGCTGAAGTCCGGCGTGCCCGCGCCGGCGGCCTGCATGGTCTCGCCGACGGTGACGATGCCGCGTTTCTTCGGCTGTCGCCCGCCGGAGAGCGAGCTGAAGTCGAGCCTGTCGGTTACGTCCTCGGGAAAGGAGACGACGAGTTCGGCGCGGTGCTCCGCGGCCGGTCCCCCCATCAGACCGTCGCAGTGCTCGCCGACCTCGTCCTCGGCCATCTCGTCGAGAAGCAGGACTGTTCTCGCGCCGCCGTCTGTGCCGTGTTCACTCATGTGTATCCACCCCGACCCCCCGGGATTGCTAACATGTTACTTGACCTCCACGTAAATCATTTCGGGTTACTCGACCGGCAGCGAGTCCGCGATGTCGTCGTCGGAGGCCTCGGTGACCTCGTCGGGGCGGGCGTAGTCGTCGTCGCCGACGATGGAGTAGTTCGCCTCGGCACTCCAGCCCTCGGTGAGGGCAGCGATGTCGTCGTCGGTCGCCTCGGCGAACTCCTCGATGGCCTCGGCCTCGGTCGTCTCGCCGACCGTCTCGTCGAAGATGGACTGGAAGGTTGCGACGGTCTCGTCGCTGTGTGCGTCGGGGTCGAGGTGGAAGTGGGCGAGGGCGTCGACGGAGCTGAGACGGCTGGTGAGGACGTGACAGAACTGGAAGACGACCTCGGGGCTGGCGTGGTCGAGCAGCTCGGTCAGCGAGTCGAAGCAGACGACGATGTCGTACCCCTCCTCGTCCCAGCGCTGGCAGTAGCGGCTGACGGAGGTGCCGATTCCCTGGAGGTCGTTGGCGTCCTCGACGGCGTCCATCACCACCGGGGCGCCGAAGTCCGGCCCGCCCGCGGCGGCCGACCGGAGCACGTCGCCGACGGAGATGAGCCCCTTGCGTGCAGGCTGGGTGTTCGAGGTGCTCCCGAAGCCGGTCTGTTCGGCCTGTGCCTCGGGGAGAGAGATGGTCAGCTCGGCTCGCGTGTTCGGGTCACCCGACTCCAGCAGGTCGCTGCAGTTGTCGTGCGTCGTCGATTCGGTGGTCACGAGGACGTTTCCAGCATCCTCGATGGTCTGTAGGTCGGTCATGGTAGGTCGCAGAGGCCCCACCCCCTGTCGTTGTTGGTGAGATGACTCGTCGCCTAAAGGTAGTTTCGGCCGATTGAAAGGTTGGTGATGAACGTTGTGGCCCACGTGCGATTCCGACGGCGACGGAACGGGGCGATACGGTTATCACGGCGGCGACGGACCACCGCACATGGCCAGTCTCGCCGACCAGTTCAGGGCGGCTCCCGTGCTCGTCTCGCTCTCGCTCGGCAGCCTCCTCGCCTGCGTCGGGCTCTTCTTCGGTACGATGGCGCTGCTCGCGCTCGGCTACACCGACGGTACGCGACCGCTGTGGCTCGCCGTCATCGTCGTCGGTATCGCCGTCACCGTCCTCTGGAACGTCTGCTACCCCCTCTACGACGCGTACCTCGCCTAGACGAGTCCGAGCGCCCGGAGCAGTCCGACGAGCAGGTCGCCGTAGACGAACGCGGCGACCAGCCCGAGGAACACCGGGACGAGGAACGGGATTCCCGGTGTGACCCAGAGCCGCTCCGCCGTCGTCAGCCGGTCGAGCCCCTCGCGCAGTCGGGCGGGCGAGGTCCCGTAGGCGTCGCCCTCGATGTCGGCGAGGAACGCCGACGCGCCCCAGGGGTCGTCGTCGGGTTCTGGCTCGGCCTCGTCCTCGATCGCCGCGGCGTCCGCAACCGGTTCGCTCCCGTCCACCGGCTCCCCGCCGTCGGTCGCCACGTCGAGGTCGACCGCGCCGTCGGTCGGGTCGTTCGCCTCGTCGGGGAGCGAGTCCGGGTCCCGGAAGCGATCGGGATCCGCCCGGAGTTCGTCCAGCGTCGCCCCGCGCCAGCGCAGGTACATCCGGACCGCGTCGAGGTCCAGTCCCGTCCCGCGCGGGTAGGCGAGGGCGCGGAGTCGCTCGCCGATGCCCTTGCTCCCGTCGTCGAGCAGCTTCCCGTGGGTCTCGGGGATCGCGTCCCAGCGCACCGGGACACCGACGAACATCCGCTTCGAGACGTGGCCCATCGCCCCGTTGCGGGCCGCGAGCAACAGTGGGTACGCGATGCCCCACGCGACCGCGTTCGTGAGGATGGTGAAGGAGAGCACCGCGACCGGTGCCGGCTCCGAGACCGGCAGCGTGACGCCCGCGACCGACAGCACCTCGCCACCGACGTAGCCCGGATAGCTGGGGTACAGCACCGCGATGGTCATCAACGCCCGGGCGTCCGCCCCGCCGAACGCACCCAGGAAGTGGAACACGTACGCCATCGAGACGACGAAGCCCACGCTGATGGCCGTCGTGAGGACGAACACGCGCACGTCGGTCCCACCCGCGGCCGCCGCACGCTGCCACTCCACGCCCAGCAGGAGCACGCCGAGCAGCGTGAGCGGGACCCAGGTGATGCTGTCGATGCGCCGCGTCTGGATGTCCCGGTACGCGAGCACGCCGAAGACGGGCACGGTCGCCAGTCGCAACAGGTCCGGCAGCGTCCCGGAGATGGGGCCAACGTCTACCACAGATTGCTACCCCGCGCCGAGGCAATTAGAGGTTCCGGTGGTGTTCGGACGGAATGCTGAATTGGACGCTGCTTGGACTCCGAACAGCCAGAAAGCCCCGAGGTTCTCGGCTCCCGCGACTCGCTGCGCGCTTCACTTCGTTGCAGTGCTTGCTTCGTCGGGGTTCGCCGAAAACCTCGCCCCTTTCAGTCCCGCCCCGCACCTCACACCTCCCCAGCCGACTGCGCTCCTCGGTCGCTAGCGTCCCCGGAAATCGGAGATTTCCGGTGGGCTCACGAGACGCTCCGCGTCTCGTGACCGCTCCCTGCGGTGCTCATCCCTCGCACGAGTGCAGCTCGCGGCCTGGCGAGACTCCTCCGTCGTCTCGCTGCCCTCCGCTCGCAAGCTCGCGGAGACCTCGCTTCGCTCGGCACGCTCGCCAGCCGCGCGCCACGGTGGAAAGTTCACAATATTCGTAAACTTTTCCGGTGGACACGGTCGTACCCCCGACAATAGCCGGGGGTACCACCATGGACCAGCACGTCCACCGTCGAAGCATGACCCTCGACCACGTCGAGACGCTCGAATGCACGCTCTGCGGCGCGACCTACGACCCGGAACAGGTCGTCTACACCTGCCCGAACCACGAGGGAGTGGCGGGCATCCTGGAGGTCGTCTACGACTACGACGTCGTCGAGGAGCGCTTCGACGCCGACCTCGACGGCGACATCCCGAGCCAGTGGAAGTACCGGGCGTTCCTGCCCGTCGACACCGAGGCCGAACCGGTGACGCTCGACGAGGGCGGCACCGACCTGCTCGACGCGCCACGGCTCGGCGACGAGCTGGGCGTCGACCTCCGGGTGAAGAACGACGGGCTGAACCCGACCGGCTGTTTCAAGGACCGCGCGACGAGCGTCGCCGCGACGAAGGCCCGGTTCGCCGGGCAGGACGTGGTCACCTGCGCGTCGACGGGCAACGCGGCGGCCTCGCTCGCGGGCTACGCGGCCCGGGCCGGCCTGGACTGTCGCATCTTCGTCCCGGCCGCCGCGCCGGAGGGCAAACTCGTCCAGCCACGGGTGTACGGCGCGGACGTGCTCGCCGTCGACGGGAGCTACGACGAGGCGTACGACCTGAGCCTGGAGGTGACCGACGCCTACGGCTGGTACAACCGGAACGCCGCCATCAACCCGTTCCAGATCGAGGGCAAGCGCACGGTCGGCCACGAGCTCGCCGAGCAGACCCGCGACGCGATTCCGGACTGGGTCGTGTTCTCGATGGGCGACGGCTGCACCATCGCGGGCTGCTGGAAGGGCCTGCGCGAGTTCGCCGAGCTGGGCTACGTCGACGACACGCCGAAGATGCTCGGGGTGCAGCCCGAGGGCGCGAGCGCCATCCACGACGCCTTCCACGGCGCGGAGGACTACGAGATGGTCGCGGAGACGCTCGCCGACGCGGTCGCGGTGGGGCGGCCCCGGAACACGGTGAAGGCCTGCCGCGCGCTGGAGGAGAGCGGCGGCACGGCACTCACGGTCACCGACGAGGCCATCCTCGACGCGGAGACGCTGCTCGGCCGGACCGAGGGCATCTACGCCGAGCCGTCGGGCGCGGCACCCGTCGCCGGCATCCAGAAAGCGCGAGAGCAGGGCATCATCGAGCCCGACGAGTCGGTCGTCGCGGTCGTCACCGGCTTCGGGCTGAAGGACACCCAGGGCGCGAAGCAGGCGGTCGGCGACGTGACCGAGGTCGCGCCGTCGCTGGACGACGTGGCCGCGCTCTACGGGACCGACGACGCGGACGGCGCTGGCGACGACGGTGGCCCCGAGGGGTCCTCTGTGACGGGGCGGGGCGCATGAGCCCCTTCGAGGACGGCCCGGACCAGTACCCGACCGAGCTCGCCGAACTCGCGTCCGTGCTGGTCCAGATCGAGTCGGAGAACCCACCCGGGAACGAACGGGCCTGCGCCGAGTACGTCCACGACTGGTTCGCCCACCACGACATCGACGCGACCCTCGTCGACGAACCGGACCCGGAGCGCCCGCAGGTCGGTGCTCGCGTCGGGGGTGACGGAGATGGCGGGGGTGTCGACGACGACGGCCCCACCCTCGTGCTGAACGGGCACCTCGACGTCGTCCCCGCCGGCGACCACGACGAGTGGACGTACCCGCCCTACGAGGGCACCATCGACGACGGCCGGCTCTACGGGCGCGGGAGCGTCGACATGAAGACGGGGGTCGCCCTCGCCATGCTCGCCGCGCTCCGCCTGCGTCCCGACATCGCGGACGGCACGCTCGACGGCTCCGTCGTCGTCCACGCCGCGATGGGCGAGGAGACCGCCGAGCCCGGGACGCGAGCCCTCCTCGAAGCCGGCTTCACCGGCGACTACGGGGTGGTCCTCGAACCGACCGAGCTGCGCGTCGCGACCAGCGAGAAGGGGATGGCCTGGTACGAGCTCTCCTGGCCGGGCGAGCCAGCACACGCGAGCCGCCCCGACAACGGCGTGAACCCGAACGAGCACATCCCCGCGGTGCTCGCGGCACTGGCCGACTACGACGCCGACCTCCGCGAGCGGACCGACCCGCTCTGTGGCCGGGCGTACGGCACCGTCACGCAGGTCGTCTCCGGCGCGGACTCGAACAAGGCGGTGCTGCCCGAGCGCGCGTTCGTGACCCTCGACCGCCGCATCCTCCCGGACGAACGCATCGAGGACGTCGACGGGGAGGTCGCCGAACTCGTCGCCGAGCTCGAACGCGACCACGGCATCGGGGCGACGTGGGAGCGCCACGAGACGTACGCCTCCGCCGAGATTCCGGTCGACCACGAGCTGGCGAGGGTCGTCCGCGAACACACCGCGGCGCTGTCGGACGCCCCGACGGAGCCGTGGGGCATCCGTGCCTCGACGGACGTCCGCGAGTTCGTCGAGCAGTTCGACGTCCCGGCGATCACCTGGGGGCCCGGGAGCCTGGACCAGGCCCACAGCGTCGACGAGTTCGTCGACCTCGACGAGGCGGAGACGGGGCTCGCGGTGCTGGAACGGGCGGCTCGAGAGCTCCTGTCCGACCGCGGTGCCGCCGACTCAGCCGGACCCCAGTAGCTTCGCCTCGGCCTTGTGGAGGTGCTCGTGGAGCGTCGCGGTCGCGATGCCCAGTTCGTCGGCGAGCTCCGTGCCGGTGACCTGCTTCGGCCACTCGTAGTAGCCCCTGGCGCGGGCGAGTTCGAACACCTCGCGCTGGCGGGCCGAGAGCGACGTGAGCGAGAACGGGGCTTCGCCCGCCGCGTCGCTGGTGCGTGTGAGCCCCTCGACGGAGATGTCGGCGTCCTGCTCGGCTGCGATCTGCTCCAGTGCGTCGTGGACCGCCTCGCGGCTCCGGGTCGTCAGGAGCGTCCACCGCTCGCGGCCGTCGTGCGTGTCGACCGGACGCGCGGTGACGAACTCCCGCGAGAGGAACGCACCGCTGATCTGGGCGCCCGCGTCGTGGTCGATGAGCAGGTCGCGGGTCGCGTTCCCCGGTTCCGCGGTCCGTGCCGCCGACCCGGGCGTCGTCGCCGGGACGGGCGTGACGGCGTGGACCTGCGGGAACGACCGGATCGTCGCCTCGCCGTCGTCGAGGTCGCTCCGCCGGTCGGCGTAGAGCGTGACGAGCGAGGTCGTCCGGTCGCCGGTCGTCGTCGCGACGACGCGGCCGAGGACACCGACGTCGGTCCGTTCGGTGGTCTCGATGGTCCAGCAGCCCGGATGCCAGACCGACAGCGTCACCCGGAGCGGTGCCGGTTCGGCACTCATGGCTCTGCCGACGAGTGGACGGCACGGACCGTATAGCTACCGCTCGGGGTGAGGACGGTCGAACCCCGTCCGTCCCGAAGCGAGTCGTGGTTCGACCAGCCGGAGACTGCAACGGAGAGAGAAACGGCCGGGTACGACGTTCGAGGTCGGATCGACGGTCGAACGTCGGTCGTGACCTCAGATGACGCGGTTCTGGAGGTAGTCGAGGTGCTTCGCGTTGTAGACGATCTTGACCTCGTCGGCGGTCGGGGAGCCGATGCAGGTCAGGCGGACGTTCTTGTCCTCGACCTCCTCGTCGGAGAGGATCTGCTGCATGTCCATCTCGATGTCGCCCTCCTTGACGATGGCTGCGCAGTTCGCACACGCGCCAGCGCGGCAGGAGAAGGGCCAGTCGTAGCCCTGGGCCTCTGCGGCCTCGAGGATGTACTCGCCCTGGTTGACCTCGAGGGAGCCGTAGTCCTCGTCACCGAGGCCCGCGTCGGCCGCCTTCTCGAAGAGGTCGTCGTCGTCCATGTCCCAGCCGTTGTCGTCCAGCACTTCGTAGTTGAGGTATTCTACCGTGGGCATCACCCGACGGTTGGTTCCCCCTACCCTAAGAACTTGCTGTTCTGCCCCTCTCGAACATGTGGATTATTCCTGACAGACCGTCCCGCCGTCGGTCACTACCCGTAGATGGGGAACGCCGAGAACAGCAGGAACGATGCGGCCGCCGAGATGCTTGGCGTGAGTATCCAGAGCGAGATGACCCGGGCGGTCGTCCCGGGGTTGAACAGGTCGCTCGCCCTGAGATCGTTCGGCTCCTCCTCGCCGATGCGGGCGACCTCGCCGCCGGGCTGGTCGGCACTGAGCGCCGCACTGACGCTCTTGTCCGGCGTCACCTGCTCGGGTGCCTCGCCGCTGACGGCCTTCCCGGCGGCCTCGGTGAGCGTCGTCGTCCGTGTCGCCCGTCCCCAGCCCAGCCCGACGATCGCCATCGTCGCGGAGACGGCGAGCGACGCGGGGATGCCGATGGCGGAGAGGAACGTGATGATGCTCGCGCTGACGACCTCGACGATGAGCGCGGCCAGCAGCGGCAGGTCCGTGAGGTCGTTGCCGACCGTATCGAGGGTCCGGCGCGCGATGGTGAACGCGCCGAGGCCGATGGACCCGCCGGCGAGCAGGATGCCGGCGTCGATGCCGAGTTCGCCGCTGCCGACGAGCGGTGCGACCGCGTTCGCGACGTTCGACGCGCCCGCCGAGAACGCCATGTAACAGCCGATGACGACGACCATCGTCTGTCCGACCCGCTGTTTCGTGGTCACGTTCCCGTCCTCGTCGGGTTCGAGGTCGATGCTCGACGCGAGGTACGGGTAGAGGTACCGGCCGACGACGGCACAGATCCAGAAGGCGGTGACCGGTGCGATGAGCCACCACGAGATGATCTCGCCCATCTTCTCCATGTTCAGACTGCCGCTCGCCGCGCCGAGGCCGGCGATGGCACCGACGGCCGTCATCGAGGTCGACGCCGGGACACCGGAGAGGTTCGAGATCAGCAGCGCGAAGCCGACGAAGAACAGCACCGCGACGCTCGCCGCCAGGGTGAACCGGGCTTCGGGGACGATCTCGCCGCCCATCGTGTTGACGACCTCCCGACCGACGGTCCACCCACCGAGCAGCGCGAAACCGGTCATCAGGCCGGCCGCGAGCAGCTTCGAGAGCGTCCCGCTCCCGACTGCCGGGCCGAACGCGACGCCCGTCGACGACCCACCGATGTTGAAGCCGACGAACACGGCGACGGCGACACCGACGACGAGGAGTAGCTCGACCATATCTACCACGTCGTATGGCCACCCGTCCTAAAAGGGTGGTCCATGTGTTGGCGGAGTCCGGTGATTCCCGACCCTGGTGCCCGAAGCGGGAGCCGCACTCAGAGCGACGGCACGAACCGGAACAGCAGGAACGCCGCGACGGTCGCCAGCACCGGGACGATGTTCTGCATGGCGATGACGCGGGCGGTCTCTCTGGGCTCGAACAGGTCGCTCGTCGCGGGGAGGTCGTCCGGGTCCTCGTCGCCGATGGGCGGGACCTCGGCGGTCTTCCCCTCCTCGATGCCCTTCGGTCGCGGGTCGGCGACCGTCGGGACGCTCTCGTCTTCGGCCTCGGCGGCGAGTGCGCCGACGCTGGGGCGCTGAGGGCGCTCCGGGCGGTCCCCCTCGACGGTGTCGGCGAGCCGGACCGTCCGGGTCGCCCGCCCCCAGCCGAGCCCGACGATGCTCATGGTCGCGACGACGACGAAGCTCGCGGGGATGCCGATGGCCGACAGCGCGGTGATGATGCTCGCGCTGACGACCTCGACGACGAGCGCTGCCAGCAGCGGCAGCTGGGTGAGGTCGTTGCCCATCGTATCGAGGGTGCGCCGTGCGATGGTGAACGCGCCGACGCCGATAGCTGCCCCCGCGAGCAGGATACCGGGCGTCATGTCGATGTAGCCGCTTCCGACGAGCGGCGCGATGGCGTTGGCGACGTTCGACGCGCCCGCCGAGAACGCCATGTAACAGCCGATGACGACGACGAGGGCGGTGCCGGCGAGCTCGCGCCGGGTCGTTCCCGGTCCGAGCCCCGGTCGGGGGACCGCACCGGACCGGTCGAGCGCGAGCAGCGAGCCCTCCGTCTGGGCGACGGCGAAACGTTCGACCAGGGAGGGGTAGAGGTAGCGGCCGACGACCGCGCTGACCCAGAACGCGGCGACCGGGGCGACCACCCAGTAGCTCACGATGGTCACCATCACGTCCCAGTCGAGGTTCCCCTGGGCCAGCCCGAGGCCTGCGATGGCCCCGACGCCGGTCATCGACGTCGACGCCGGGACGCCGACGAGGTTCGAGAGGAACAGCGCGAAGCCGATGAAGAAGAGCACGGCGATGCTCGCCTCCAGGGTGAACGCCGACGACGGGACGATGCGCCCACCCATCGTGTCGACGACGTTCCGCCCGACGGTGAGCCCGCCGAGCAGGGCGAAGACGCTCATCAGGGCGGCGGCACCGGCCTTGCTGACGACGTCGCTCCCGACGGCCGGACCGAACGCGACGCCCGTCGACGAGCCACCGATGTTGAAGCCGACGAACGCCGCGACGACGAGGCCCACGGCGAGCAGTGCTTCTACCACGGGAGCATCTGGGACTCGATGCCACTTGAAGGGTCGCTTCGCGGTGGACAGCGTCGTCCCGGGACCGTCGCACTTACCTCGCGCCGTCGCCCACCTGCGGGCATGTTCCCGTCATTCGAAGTCGTCCCCGCGGTCGACGTACAGGACGGCGAGGTCGTCCAGCTGGTCCAGGGCGAGCGTGGCACGGAGAAGACCTACGGCGACCCCGTCGAGGCGGCCGAGCGATGGGTCGACCAGGGCGCAGGAACCCTCCACCTTGTCGACCTCGACGGGGCGTTCGAGGGCGAGCGCGCGAACGCGCCGGCCATCGACGCCATCCTCGACGCGGTCGACGTGACCGTCCAGCTCGGCGGCGGCATCCGCACCGCCGCCGACGCCATCGACCTGCTCGACCGCGGCGTCGACCGGGTCATCCTCGGCACCGCCGCCGTCGAGGACCCCGACATCGTCGCCGAGATCGCCGCGGAGTACCCCGACGGCGTGCTCGTGAGCCTCGACGCGAAGGACGGCGAGGTCGTCGTCTCCGGCTGGACCGAGGGCACCGGACTCGACCCGGCCGAGGCCGCCGGCCGGTACGAGGAGCTCGGCGCGGCCGGCATCCTGTTCACCGACGTCGACGTGGAGGGTCGCCTCGACGGCGTCCAGACCGAACCGGTCCGGCGGCTGGTCCAGGCCGTCGACATCCCGGTCGTCGCCAGCGGCGGCGTGGCCACGCTCGACGACGTGCGCGCGCTGCGGGACGCCGGCGCGGCCGCTGTCGTGGTCGGGAGTGCACTGTACGAGGGTCGGTTCACGCTACGCGAGGCGATGGCCGCCGTGGAGTCGTCGTAGGCGACACCGCAGGAACGAGAATCACCGCTGTCGAGCGGTGGCAACGTGGTGTGGTGTGGGAGGAGGGCGGGTGGTTCAGGGCGGCCCCGGGACGTGCTCGGTCAGTCGTCGCTCCGGTCGCTGCGGTGACCGTGACCGACGACGAGCGTCCCGAGGTTCAGCCCGAGCAGTACGAGGAACGCCTGGACCTCTGCGGTCGAGTCGATGCCAGACGCGAGCAGCGAGAGGTACGCGAAGGGCAGGACGATGGCGAGCCAGAAGCTCGCCATCTGGAGCTGTGCCACGAACGCGCTCACGCTCAGTCGCTCGCTGACGGGGGTCGGGATCGAAGGGAGTTGGTTTGGAGTTGCGGGGGCCATGTCGGGGACACCTGATTCGCATTCACTCCTACAACCGGGACCATCATATAACGGGCCGAGCCTTTCGTCTATTTCGACCCGTTTTATCGTGAATACTGACGTTTTTCGAAGGCTCGAGAGACGTTTTAATCTTTTACAACCGATTCTGAGGCCGTAACTCGGTGTCCAGACTCCCGCCACGTATGGCCCTCGTTCACGGGGGGTGGAGCGCCCCGCTGCCACGCTGCCCGGTGCAGTACGCACGCCCAACCGTCGCGCGACACCTCGCGGCGCAGCCGTAGGGTCGGCCTGCGGCGAGCGCAACGGCTTTGGCCGCCCGGTGGTTGGGTTGCGGTATGAGCGACCGAAGCGCGGCCGTCTCGCGTGAGACCGCCGAGACGGAGATCGACCTGACCCTGGTCGTCGACGGCGATGGCGACAGCGAGGTCGACACCGGCGTCGGCTTCTTCGACCACATGCTCGCCTCGTTCGCCAGGCACGGGCTGTTCGACCTGACCGTCCACTGCGACGGCGACCTGGAGATCGACGACCACCACACCGTCGAGGACGTCGCCATCGTCCTGGGCGAGGCGTTCGCCGAGGCGCTCGGCGACAAGCGGGGCATCGTCCGCTACGCCGACCGGAAGGTACCGCTCGACGAGGCGGTCGCGGGCGTCGTCGTCGACGTCTCCGGCAGACCGTACTTCGCGTTCGACGGGGCGTTCTCCCAGCCCTCCGTCGGCGAGTTCACCAGCCAGATGGCCGAGCACTTCGCGATGTCGCTGGCGATGAACGCCGGCCTGACGCTGCACTGCGAGGTCGACGGCGACAACGCACACCACGAGGTAGAGGCGCTGTTCAAGGCGCTGGCGCGGGCGCTGGACGACGCGACGCGGCTGGACGAGCGCCGGAGCGACACGCCGAGCACGAAGGGCGAGCTGTAGGCGGAGTCGACAGTTCTTTCGCGTCGCCTGTCGTCGGTTCGGACAGGCATGTTCGACGAGATCATGGAGAAGTTCGAGGGCTCTCCCAGCCAGCAGGCGGTCATCCGGCTGCTGCTCGAGCGCGGCTTCTCCGTGAACGACGAGGGGCGGGTGGTCTCCGGCGGCATCGAGATACCCAACACGGGAATCGCCCGCGAGATCGGCGTCGACCGGCGCGTCGTCGACTCCACGACCGACGCCATCCTCGCGGACGAGGAGCTGCGACGGATCTTCCAGAACATCTCGCAGGTGCCGAGCCTGATGGACCTCGCGCCCGTCCTCGACCTGACCGTGCTCACCGTCGAGGTCTCCGACGCCGAGCAGAAGGGCATCGTCTCGCAGGTGACCGGGCTGCTCGCCGAGCACGACATCTCCATCCGCCAGACCATCAGCGAGGACCCCGAGTTCACCGACGACCCGAAGCTCCACCTCGTCACCGACCAGCCGCTCCCGGGCGACCTCATCAACGAGATCCGTTCGCTCCCGTTCGTCAGGAAGATAGAGCTCCAGTAACGGGCAGTCAGTCCGCGCCGTCGCGACCCTGGCCCTCGGGTGTCGGGGAGCGGACCACCTGCAGCACGCCGTGTGCGTGCTCGTCGCAGAGGAGCATCGACGGCTCTGCGGCGGGTTCGTGTTTGATGACCTCCCGGCCACCGTCGCTCACGAGGTGTGGTCGGTTCTCCAGGATCGCGATGTAGCCGTCCCGTTCACAGACCGCACAGCCGTCGCTGTGCTTCCAGAGTCCCCGGTTGAGCGACTCGCCGAACTCGTCGAGTGCGCAGAACCGACAGAATCCCCCGACGGTCAGTCCGCTCCCACGGTCTCGCACGACGTAGTCGAGCGCGTGCCGGGACCCGCAGGTAACGCAGGGTCGATTGGTGGGGGGAGCACCGTCCATGCGTTGCCTACCACCTCAGCGTATTATAGTAAACCTAACGCTGTGAATCTGAAAATATCAATTGGAATACTATAAAGGTGGCTGGCGGGTGTGGTCTGCACCCTAACTAGTTCGATTCTGAACCGGTGTTAGAAGCCTCCTACCGAGCTTCTAACGATAAAATATCTGTTACGTCACCCATTACCCACCCCCTTGTTTCAACTGGAGCAAATTATCCATATCCTTGTATTACCGGCCATGCCGGATGGTATGCCAGTGTGTGTCACCCTACAGACCATTCCTGCGGGGGAAACAGCTCGAACCGACGGGCTATTGGGTCCGGCGACCCGAGACGCGGTATGGACGAGAACGTCGAGGTCGCCCTGCGCTTCACCGCAGCGCAGCTCGCGGCCGCGACAGCGGGCATCCACCTCTGGATCGGGCTCCCGCGGCAGTACTACTACCTGCAGGCGGGCACGCCGTTCACCGACCCGCGGCAGACGCTCTTCGTGCTCTCCTCGCTCGCGGTGCTCGTCGGTATCGGCCTCGCGGCCTCCGGTCTCCGCCGCGACTACGTCTACGGGATGGGCATCCTCCTCGCGCTCTCGTATCTCGTCGGCTGGCTGCTGCTCGGCGGCCACCCCGAGGGCAACCAGGTCATCGCCTTCGCCTGGGAGTCGGCCGGGCACAGCCACGGCTCGGCGCTGTCGACGCTCGGCGAGCACCTGCTCGGCGACTGGCGGCTCGTGACGACCAAGACCATCGAGGCCCTGCTGCTCGGTATCCTCGCGGTGCTGCTGTACCAGGAGCGCTTCGGCGACGGGACCACCGACGACACGGCCGACGGTGCGACCGACGACGACGCCGCCCGCGACGACGACGCGGAGGCGGCCCCGTGACCGGGGACACCTACCTGACCGTCGCCGAGCCCGCCCGCACCTCCTTCACCGTGCAGGGCTCCGAGTTCATCGGCCACGTCGCCCCCGCCGAGAGCGTCGAGACCGCCGAAGCATTCATCGGGGACATCCGCGCGGCGTACGACGACGCGACCCACAACGTCCCCGCCTACCGGGTCCGCGCCGACCCGTTCCGCGAGTGGTCGAGCGACGACGGCGAACCCTCCGGCAGCGCGGGGAAACCCGCCCTCAACGTACTGCAGGGCCAGGACGTCGAGAACGTCGTGGTCGTCGTCACGCGCTACTACGGCGGCACGAACCTCGGCGTCGGCGGCCTCGTCAGCGCCTACGGCCAGTCGGTGAAGGACGCGCTCGACGCGGCGGGCATCGTCGAGGAGCGCCCCCACGAGTCCGTCGCGGTCACCGTCGACTACGACGACTCCGGCACCGTCCGGGGCATCCTCGAGAGCGCCGACTGCGAGTTCGACGCCGACTACGCCGAACGCGTCAGCTTCGACGTGCGGGTGCCCGTCGCGGAGGCCGAGGCGCTCCGTGACCGCCTCCGCAGCGCGACGAGCGGGCGCGTGGAGCTGTCGTAGGTTCTCGGGAGCGACACTGGGCTCGTTGCCCCGTCCAGTGCCGGCCGATGAGACCAGCCGATCAGCTCGGGAGCCGGTACCCGAGCAACCGTCCGAGACCACGCAGGAGCCTGCAGACGAGATACGGAGGGGAGGTGGTGGTCAGTTCCGCATCGTACTCCACGAGTAGCATCGCCAGCAAGATTGTCGATTCGAGTCCCTCGGGCGGCATCGAAACCCCGCGTTCCGTCTTGAGCTGGTGGAAGTCACGGAAGAACTCCTCGAACCGCATCGCGGGCCGATGGACGTTGACCACCTCCGCAGGCCCCGGGTTCCGGAACGCGTGCACCGTTCCCGGAGGGATGACGCATCTCTCTCCCGCCGAGAGCGTCGACCACTCGCCCTCGACCTGCACCTCCAGTTCACCATCGAGGACCTCGTAACTCTCCTCGGCGTTCGGGTGGCGGTGCGGGGGCAACTCGGACCGTTCTTCGAGTTCCATGCGGGTTTTGAACCGTTCCCCACCGGTCTCGCCGGCTGTCTCGAGGATCTCCCACCGGCCCGGGAACCCCTCGAAATCGAGAATCCGACCCGCATCAGCATCTGTGTGAGCTGCTGACATACACGAGTGTTCCACAGATATCGACGAAAATGACTCGGTCGTTCAACCGGGTATTCGGCGCGGAATCGCCGGTACTGCCCGGTTACGGCGGGATATTCCCCCGGGAGGCCCACACAGCTAATAATTGTCAATAGGTACCACTACACATGGTTGAACTGTCCGTCCCCGATGGCGTGCGTTCGGACGACCCGGCCTACGTCGAGAACCCGGTCACAGGCGAACGGTTCCGGTTCCACTCCAGGCCCACCGACCCGGAGACGGACCCGCTGGAGTTCGATCTCTGGGCGACTCCAGAGATGTCACCACTTGCCGAGCACGTCCACGCGAGACAGGACGAGACGTTCGTCGTGAACGACGGCACGATAGCGGTGGTCAGAGACGGCGTCCGGGCCGAGTATCGTGACGGTGCGGAGGTGACGATCGAGGCCGGAACACCACATACGTGGACGAATGCCGGTGCGACGCGCCTCCACCTGACAGTCCGCTTTCAGCCGGGGTTGCGGACCGAAGCCCTCCTCCGCGACCTCGCCACGCTCGCTCGACGGGGCGCGGTCGGGGGCGACGGGGCACCGTCGTTGCTTCAGGTCGCTGCCCTCTACGATGCCTACGGCTACGACCTGCTCCACCTGGCGACGCCACCGGTTCGCGTCCAGAAGGTGGTGTTCGGGGGGTTGGCTCCGCTGGCGAGAGTGCTCGGCTATCGTGCAGACCCGGTCGACGCGGCCGCCAGGCATCGAGTGTAGGTCCGGAGAGTATCGGGGACGGCTCAGCGACGGCCGCTGGGAACGCTGGCGACGCCACTGCCACCCGCGATACACCTGCCATCTCTCGGAACCGAACGCCTAACCCACACCCACCCAAACTCGCGGCCATGGATTCCATCGAGGCGAGCGATTTCCACGCGCTCGCGAGCGTCTCGGAGCCGCGGGTCGCGCCGGGGGGCGAACGGGTGGCGTACGTCCGCACGGTCCCCGAGGACGACGAGGAGTACCAGTCGGCGGTGTACGTCGCACCGGTCGGCGGCGACGAGCCGCGGCGGTTCACCGTCCGCGACGGCATCGACGCGGCGCCGCGCTGGTCGCCGTCCGGCGACCGCATCGCGTTCACGAGCACCCGGGGCGACGACGACCGGAGCCAGCTCTGGGTCGTGCCGACCGACGGCGGGGAGGCCCGGCAGGTCACGTCGGTCGCGGGCGGGGTCGCCACGCCGACCTGGAGCCCGGACGGGAGCCATGTCGCGTTCATCCAGCAGGTGTCGCCCGAGGACCGTGGGGCCGACCGGGACCGGTGGGTCGACGCCGACTACGAACCCGAGGAGCCGGACCCGCGGGTCATCGACCGGACCGTCTACCGGGCCGACGGGCGGTACTTCGACCGGCAGCGGCCCCAGGTGTACGTCGTGGACGTGGACGCGGTGGACGACGTCGGGAGCGACGGCGAGCGCGCGGGCGAGGCGGTCACGCGCGTCACCGACGCCGAGGCCGACCACTTCTCGCCGACGTGGGTGGACGCGGAGACGCTGTACTACGGTCGGCGGGTCCCTCGCGAGGGCGAGGTCGACGCCGACGACGCGATCCGGCTCGAGGTCCGGGCGTGCGACCCGACCGCGCCCGACGGCGACGAACTGCTCACGCGCGACGAGGGCTGGGGTGGGCTCGTCCGTGCGGCGGGCGACGGGCGGGTGGCGTACTTCCGGTCGCCCGAGGAGCGCTCCACGCTGCAGCAGACCGAGGTCCGGGTGTACGACCCGGCGACAGACGAGACGCACACGCCGACCGCGGGCATGGACCGGACGATGGCCTACCACGCCGTGCTGGAGTGGGGGGCCGACGAGGAGCGGCTGTACGTCACGACGCCCGACGCGGGCTCCGTGGTGCTCCGGCGGCTCCCCTGGGACGCCGACGACGGGGACGACGCGCCGGACCCCTCCACGGTCGTCGCGGGCGAGGGCATGGACGTCGACGCGGCCCACGTCGGCCGGGACGTGCTCGCGTACTCGGCCAGCGAGTGGGACCACCCCGGCGACGTGTTCATCTCCACGCCCGGTGGCGGCGAGGGGACGCGGCTCACCCGGGTGAACGCTGACGTACTGGCGGGCGTGGCGGTGCCACAGCCGGCGGAGCTCTGGTTCGAGAACGACGACGGCGACGAGATACAGGGCTGGCTGCTGACGCCGCCGGACGCCGACGGTCCGAGTCCGCTCGTGGTGAACGTCCACGGCGGCCCGCACATCATGTGGTCCGACTCGGGGACGATGTGGCACGAGTTCCAGTCGCTCGCGTCGGCGGGCTACGCCGTGTTCTTCTGCAACCCGCGCGGGTCTGCGGGCTACGGGGCAGCGTTCATGCAGGCCATCGAGCGCGACTGGGGCGACGTGACCGGCGCGGACGTGCTGGCCGGCGTCGACCACGTCACCGGGCGCGAGAGCGTCGACGGTGACAACGTGTTCCTCACTGGCGGCTCCTTCGGTGGCTACCTCACCGCGTGGCTCGCCGCCACCAGCGACCGCTTCGACGCGACGGTCACCCAGCGCGGCGTCTACGACCTGCTGGGCTTCTACGGCTCGACCGACGTCGCCTACCACCTCGTCGAGGGCGACTTCGGCACCGACCCCTGGGACGACCCGGCGTTCCTCTGGGAGCACTCGCCGGTCGCCCGCGCCGACGACATCGACGCACCGATGTTGGTCATGCACGCCGAGAACGACTTCCGGGTGCCCGTCGACGGCGCCGAGTTCCTCTTCCGTGCGCTGCGGAAGACCGGCACGCCGACCCGGTTCGTCCGCTACCCGCGCGAGGGTCACGAGCTCTCCCGGTCCGGCGAACCCGGCCACGTCGTCGACCGCATCGAGCGCATCCGCCGCTGGTTCGACGGCTACAGCGACCACCACGACGCACCGCCCGCACTGGAGCGCGAACCAGCCGCCGGCCTGTCGGTCGGCGAGGACGGCGACGAGAACTGACCCCGGCTACGCCGCGACGATATCGACGCCGGTGAACTCGAAGCGCGCACCGCCGTCCTCGCCCTCGGTCACCCGCACGTCCCAGTCGTGCGCCTCGGCGACCTGCTGGACGATGCCGAGCCCGAATCCGGTGCCGTCGTCGCTCGTCGAGTAGCCCACCTCGAACACCTGCTCGCGCTTGTCGGGCGGGATCCCCGGGCCGTCGTCGGCGACGTAGAAGCCGTCCGGCAGGTCGCCCACGGTGACGGTCGCCTCGCCCGCTTCGTCGTCGTCCGACTCCGTCCCGCCGTCCGTCGAGCCCTGCTCGACGGCGTCGCCGGACCGTGACCCGCTCCCCGTGGAACCGTGCTCGACGCAGTTCCGGAACAGGTTCTCGAACAGCTGCCGGAGCCGCCCCTCGTCGGCGCGGATCGTCCGGTCCGTCTCCGTGACGAGGGTCGCTCCGCGCGTGTCCACGGTCGCCCAGCAGGACGGGACGACCGACGGCAACGCGACGTCGGTGACGGCGGTCGGCGTCGTGCCCTTCCGTGCGAGCGTGAGGAGGTCCTCGATGAGCGCCTCCATCCGGTCGTGTGCGCGCTCGACCCCGTCGATGTACTCGCTACTGCACTCCTCTGCGACCAGGCTGAGGTTCAGGCTCGCCACGTTCAGCGGGTTGCGGAGGTCGTGGCTGATGACGCTCGCGAACTCCTCCAGCCGCTCGTTCTGGCGCTCGAGCGCCGCCTGTCGCTCCTCCAGGTCGGCCCGCTGTTCCTGGGACTGGAGCGCCGTCTCCCCCGCCGTCGCCAGGATGCGCGCGAGGAACTCGTCGGTGTCGTCGAGCGCCCGCGGGACCGTCTCCCCGACGGAGATGGTGCCGAACTCGCCCATCGGCAGCAGCATGAGGCTCCGCAGGCCGGTCCCCTGGTCGGCCACGTCGTCGAGATCCTCGATGTCGTCGATGATCCGCACCGTCTCCGACGCGTAGGCGTCCCAGTTGAGGCTCTCGTCGTCGGGGGTGAACACGGGTCGTTCCGGCAGAACCGCCGCGACCTGCTCCGTCTGTGCGACCGGGACCAGTCCGCCCTCGTCGGGGTCGTACAGCCGGACCACCGTGAGCGAGAACCCGAGTATCTCCTCTGCGGCCTCGGCGATGCGTTCGGTCACCTCCCGCGTCGAGTCCGCACGGATCAGGTCGCGCGTGGCCTCGTGGAGCAGCCGGAGGCGGTTCTCTCGCGTCCGAAGGGTCTGCTCGCGGACGACCCGGTCGAGCGTCGCCTCGAGGTTGTTCGCCAGTATCTCAGCGAGGAGCCGGTCCGTGTCGGTGAACGCCTGCCGGTCCCGGGAGGAGATGATGAACACCCCGTGCTCGCCGAGCGGGTGGATCGCGACGCTCTCGGCCGGACTCTCCTCGGTGACCCTGTCTGCGGCCGAGAGCGACCCGAGGTAGACAGGCTCGCCGCTCCGGAAGACCTCCCAGGCGAGCGCCGCCCGCGAACCCGGTGGCCCGTCCCGCTCGAACCGCGGCACCTCGGTGAACACCTCGGGGAGGGACTCCGCGACGGCGCTGGGGACGAGTGCGTCCCTCGTGTCGTTCAACAGGTGGACACCGCTCAACGGGGCGCCGATGATCTCGTCGGCGGCCGAGACCGCGTGGCTGGTGCTCGCCTCGATCGTCTCGGTGTACATCAGCTCCTGTGTCCGCTCGCGGAGCTGCTCCAGCTTCCGCTCTCGTTCGGTCCGCTCCGAGACGTCGCGGCTGATGGCGACGAAGCGGTCCGCACCCTCCAGGTCGAGCCGCTTCACGTGGACCTCGACCGGGAACGTCGAGCCGTCGCGACGCTCGTACACCCCGTCCAGTCGACGGCTCTCGCCGACGGCCATCCCGTTCCAGATGTCGGCCGCCTCCCCGGGTGTGAGTGTCCGGTCGAGCTCCCAGACCTTCATCTCGGTAAGCTCGTCGTGGTCGTAGCCCGTCGCCTCGCACAGCTTCGCGTTCGGGTCGATGATGGCGCCCGAGGCGTCGTGGATGTTGACCATGTCGGGCGAGTCCTCGAACAGCACCTCGAGACGTGCGCTGGTCTCCTCGAGCCGGTGCCGGCGCCGGTCCGCCTCGCCCGCCGATCGACGGGCCGCGACGGCGTTCTCGATGCGGTTCGCGAGGAGTGCGTACTGGTCGCTGCCGGTCCCCTTCTGGAGGTAGTCAGTCACCCCCGCGGAGATGGCCTCGCTGGCGACCTCCTCCGACCCCTCGCCCGTGTAGAGGATGAAGGGAAGCCGCGGGTGGCGCTCGCGAACCGCCGCGAGGAACTCGATACCGTTCGTGCCGGGTATATCGTAGTCGGAGACGACGCAGTCCACGTCGGTGTCCTCGAGCAGCGCCAGTCCCTGGGCGGCGCTCGTCGCGGTCTCGACGGTCATCCGCTCGTCCTCCTCGTGGAGGAACGTCGAGACGAGGTCGGTGAACTCCGGGTCGTCGTCGACGTGGAGAACGTCGATGGAGGCGGGTGTCCCTGACATGTGGACCAGCGTTCCGTGAGGTATCTCGGGGCGGGACTACTAAAGAGGTACCCGCCGATGCGGGAGCTCGTGGCCTTCCGCAGTGAGCCACCGACGGCAGGTCCTCGTCCACGATAGCAGGGTCCGACCGCTCTCGGAAAGTGATAACAGTTGACATACGGAGGTGCGTTTCGACCGGAGATTATTCCGGCCTACACCCGTCCCGTCCATCGGTTCGGAGCCGAAACGAGGGGGTTCAGCTCGGCCCACGACACAGTAGTCAGAACGTCACAGTAGCGGTCCCGACACCTCGGGAGCACTCACCGGGTCCGTTTCGTCCCGAGAGTCCCCGGGACGAGGGCGCCGCCTGCATGCGGACCGGAGACGAAACGAAGGGGTTCCTCGTCGGGTGCTGGGGCATCGCGCCGACTCCACACTCGGTGCTCACGGGTCACGGGAGTCCTCGGGAGCACTCTGGAGCGCTCCCAGGGGCCGTTTCACCCGGAGATATCGCAGCGTCACCCGGACGTCCGACTGCGCATTCGACGCGAAGCGAAGGGGTTCTAATCCACGATGATATCGTCGTCGTCGATGTCGACCGACGAACCGTCGTCGGTCCCCATCTCGCGCTGGTAGCGGTCGATCCAGTCGGCGAAGCACTCGGGGCAGAGCCGCTGGGCGTCGATCTGCGTGCGGTCGACCGCCAGCTGGACGGTCCGCGAGAGTGCGTCGCTGACTGACTCGCCGCAGTCGTCACACGGATCCTCGGTCATGGGCGGACCGTCGCACTCGGCAGTTAAAGACGTTCAGGTCCTCACGTCGTGCGGAACGCACGGTCGCCGGCGTCGCCCAGCCCGGGGACGATGAAGCCGTTGTCGTCGAGGTGGTCGTCGATGGCGACGGTGAGCAGGTCGGCCTCGGGGAACTGGTCGCCGACGCGGATGAGCCCGTCGGGCGCGCTGACCGCCGAGAGCACGATGAGGTGCTCCGGGTCCGGCGCCTGTTCGGTGACGTGGTCGAGCACCGCGTTCATCGTCGAACCCGTCGCGAGCATCGGGTCGGCGACGATGACGGTGTCCTCCTCGTTGATGTCCGGCAGCTTCACGTAGTCGATGGTGATGGGGAACTCGCCCTCTTCGTTGCGGCCCGCCTCCTCGTCGCGCGAGGCCGAGATGACGCCCTGGCGGGCGCGCGGGAACGCCTTCAGCAGCCCCTCGACGAACGGCGTCGCGGCGCGCAGGACGTTGATGATGACCACGTCGTCGAGGCCCTTCACGCGCTCGCCCATCGTCTTCTCCAGCGGCGTCTGCACCTCGACGTACTGGGTCTCCATCCGGCCGTCGATGATCTCGTAGCCACAGATGCGGCCGAGCTTGACCAGGCCCTTCCGGAACGCGACCTGCTCGGTCTCGACGCTGCGGAGCTTCGTGAGCGTGTCCGTCGCCAGTGCGTGGGTGACGAGGTACGCGTCGCCACGGTCTTCGATTGTCATACACCCACCAGCGCGGGCGAACCTGTAAAATCGTTCGATTCGCGCCCTGGTAGCTCGTGACTCCCTGGAAAGTTTATCACGAACGGGGGCATAGGCCGGTGCAAGCCGATGGAAGAGAGCATCTCCGGGTTCAAGGTCCGCGGCACCTGGCCCGAGGTCGTCGAACACGGCGAGCGCATCACCCGCGCCCTGCGCGACCTCGACGTGAACGATGGCGAGCACGCCGACGCGTTCGTCGAGTGGAACGAGTGGCGACCGAAGGCCACCGAGGACATCGACGCGGACGTCAGCGAGAAGACCGCAGAACAGGCCAGCGTCGACGAGGGCGAGGGCGAGAAGGCCGGCAAGGACCCCAACGAGGACGTCCAGACCGCCGGCGAGAAGCTCTCGCAGTCCTACGAGGAGCTCGAGAACGGCGACACCGGTACGGCTGTCGACAAGTGGAACGAGTCCATCGAGTACGTCGCGCGCGCCGCCGACTCCGTGGGACGGAAGGCCCTCCGCAAGGTCGAGGACACCGTCTACCAGCGCGTGATGACCCAGCTCGCCCCGTACTACTTCGACAACGAGCTCGTCAGCGCGAACCTCCAGCAGTCCGCCGGCGAGGACGACCAGTTCATCTTCGAGGTGAACGTCAACGACGAGGACCTCAAGGGCGAGGTGGGCGACCGCCTCTACGAGTACGAGGACACCGTCGACCGCTGGCACGTCGACGTCGAGAAGGACACCGCGCAGGTCGAGGCCGCCGAGGGCGTCGAACCGCCGCCGTCGGAGGACCGGTCGAAGCCGTCGACGAACTGACTGCCTGCGGCGACCGTTCCGGCTGAATCGTCACTCTCACCGACGGACACGAACCAGCAGCGACGCACGGGAGGCGACACCCACTTATAGCACCCAGCCAACCCTCCCACCAATGGTAGGTGCCGCGACGGTCGCGACGGTCCTCGTCGCGGGACTGGCGAGTCTGTTCATGGCGTGGTCCATCGGCGCGGGCTCCTCCGGCTCGACGCCGTTCGCACCCGCGGTCGGGGCGAACGCCATCTCGGTGATGCGGGCGGGCTTCTTCGTCGGTATCCTCGGCTTCGCGGGCGCCGTGCTGCAGGGCCAGGGCGTCACCGAGGCCGTGGGCAAGGAGCTCATCGGCGGGGTGACGCTGTCGGCCGAGGCGGCCACCGTCGGCCTGCTCGTCGCCGCGGCGCTCGTCGCCATCGGCATCTTCGCGGGCTACCCCATCGCGACCGCGTTCACCGTCACGGGCGCGGTCGTCGGCGTCGGGCTGGCGATGGGCGGCACGCCGGAGTTCGGCAAGTACACCGAGATCGTGACGCTGTGGGTGCTGGTGCCGTTCGTCGGCGGCGGGACGGCGTACGCGACCGCCCGTGCGCTGCGCGGCGACGCACTGGAGGAGGGATGGCTCGTGCCCATCCTCGCGGGCGTCGTCGGCGCCATCCTCGCGAACGTGGAGTTCGTGCTGCTCGGCCCGCCCGGCGAGAGCGCGTCGCTGGCTGCGGCCGTCGCCCCGTCGCTTCCGGGCTCGCAGCTCGTCGCGACGGTCGGTGTCACGCTGGCCGTGGCCGCCGGCATCGCCCTGGCGCTCGCGTGGGACGTCTCCCGTGACCAGGCGGCGGCACAGCGGCGGTTCCTGCTCGCCCTCGGGGGGCTCGTCGCGTTCTCCGCGGGTGGGAGTCAGGTCGGCCTCGCCGTCGGCCCGCTCGCGCCGCTGCTCTCGGAGTTCGAGGTACCGCTCGTCGCGGTGCTCGTCGGCGGCGGGCTCGGCCTGCTCGTCGGGTCGTGGACCGGCGCCCCGCGGATGATCAAGGCGCTCTCGCAGGACTACTCCTCGCTCGGGCCGCGCCGCTCCATCGCCGCGCTCATCCCGAGCTTCGCCATCGCACAGGTCGCCATCTTCTTCGGCATCCCCGTCTCGTTCAACGAGATCATCGTCAGCGCCATCATTGGCAGCGGCTACGCGGCCGGCGGCAGCGGCGTGAGCCGCGAGAAGATGGTGAAGACGGTGCTCGCGTGGGTCGGCTCGCTGGCGCTCTCGTTCACCCTCGCCTACGTCGGCTTCACGGTGATCGACGCACTGTTGCTCTGAGCGGGGGCGGAGGCGAGTCGGCTACTCGGGCTGGACCTCGCCCGGTTCCGCGTCTGGGTCCTCGCCGTCGCCCGATTCGCTCTCGCCGTCGCCGATGCGGGCGAGCCGCGCCTTCATGATGCGGGTGTTCTCCACCTGCTCGACGGTGATCTGGATACCGTCGTAGGTGATCTGCTCGCCCTCCTCGACGAGCCGGCCGGCGCGGTTGAAGATGAAGCCCGCGATGGTCTCGAACTCCTCGCCCTCGGGGAGGTCGATGCCCATCGCGTCGTTGACGTCCTCGATGTTGAGCTCGCCCTTGACGACGAACGTATCGTCGTCGACGGACTCGATGGGCTCCTCCTCCTCGCCCTCTAAGATCTCGCCGACGATCTCCTCGATCATGTCCTCCATCGTCACCAGCCCCTCGGTGGTGCCGAACTCGTCGATGACGATGACCATGTGCATGCGGTTCTCGCGCATCTCGGCCATCAGCTCGTCGACGTTCTTCGACTCGGGGACGTGCAGCGTGGGCTGGATGAGGTCCTCGAGCTCGATGTCCTCGGGCTCGGTCTCGCCGTAGCTGTTGTCGCGAACGAGGTCGCGGATGTGGACGACGCCGATGACGTTGTCGAGGCTGCCCTCGTACACCGGCACGCGGGCGTGGCCGGAGTGGATGGCCGTCTCGATGGCCTCGTCGATGGTGGCGTCCTTCGGGACGCCGGTCATGTCGAGCCGCGGCGTCATCACCTCCTTGGCGATGGTGTTGTTGAACCGGAAGATGCGCTGGAGCATCTCGCGCTCCTCCTCCTCGATGACGCCCTCGCGCTCGCCGGTCTCGATCATGTCCTGGATCTCGTCCCGGGTGACGTAGGAGCTCTCGATGGCGGAGCGGCCGCCGGTGACACTGTTGACCACCCGGGTCAGGTAGTCGAAGATGAGGATGAGCGGGAGCAGGACGTACTCGGACCACTTCAGCGGGCGGGCGATGCGGAGCGCCCACGACTCGGTGTTCTCGACCGCGTAGCTCTTGGGCGCGCTCTCGCCGAACAGCAGGACGAGCGCGGTGATGGTGAGCGTCGCGACCGCGACCGCCAGCCCCTGGTCGAGGTAGATGGCGAACAGCCCCGTCGCGATGGAGGACATCGCGATGTTGACGAGGTTGTTCCCGACGAGGATGGTGACCAGCAGGCGATGCGGGTCGTCCTTCAGCTCGGCGACGATCGCCGAGCCCGGCTTCCCCTCCTCGCGCATGGACTCGATCCGGTGCTTCGCCAGCGAGAACATCGCGATCTCCGAGGAGGAGAAGAAGGCGGAGAGACCGATGAGGATCCCGATGGTCACGACACCGAGCACCGTGATGACGGGCTCCGAGAGATGGATACCGATAATCGGAACCTCGTACAGTGCGGGGGGCTCCACGGACGCGAGACTAGGCAATGAACCCATTCGACAGTGAGGCTTGGTCCCCCCCGGGATTAACTCTTTTCTTGTTTCCTGACCGGTTCGTCGGAATCGAGGGCGCTGCCGCGAGCGAAGGCCTTTCAGCGCCGTCGTGCGTACCCGCGCCCATGTCCGAGACGCCACCCATCACGCTCTACCGACTCCAGGCGTGCCCGTTCTGCGAGCGCGTCGTCCGCGTGCTCGACGAGTACGACCTCGACTACCGCTCGCGGTTCGTCGAGCCGCTGCACTCACGGCGGAACGTCGTCAAGCGCGTCTCCGGGAAGCGCACCGTGCCGGCCATCGTCGACGAGAACACCGGCGTCACGATGTCCGAGAGCGCGAACATCGTCGACTACCTCCACGCGACGTACGGCGACCACGCGGCCGATGGAGGTGCGGCCTGATGGCGCTCGACTTCGACGTCGTCGACCTGCCCGAGACCGACCACGTCGACGTCGGGGAGACGGCACCCGACTTCACCCGACCGCTCGTGAACGAGGAGTACTGGGGGGACGCGTCGCTGTCGGAGCTGGTCGCAGCGGGGCCCGTCCTCCTCGTCGCACACACCATGAACGGTGCGTTCCCGGCGACGTACATGTGGAACGAGATCCGCGACCGCGGGTGGGGCGAGCGCTTCGACGTGCAGGTCGTGGGGCTGTCCATCTCTGACCCCTACGCCCACAAGCGCCTCATCGAGGAGCGCGGCATCGACCACGCGCTGTTCTCGGACCCCGCCGCCGACGTCGCCGCCGAGTACGGTATCGAACACGACCTCGACGGGATGGCCGGGGTCACGGAGTTCCGACCCGCGGTGTTCCTCGTCGACGGTGACCGCACGGTCCAGTACGCCTGGGCCGCCCAGGAGTGGCCCGACTTCCCCGACTACGACGCGGTCGAGGGCGCGCTGGCGGAGCTGTAGCCCCGAACCGACGACGGCGGATGCAGGTAGCCCGAGATTATTTTCAATGCGTTTACGTTCAAATTTATGCCCCTTCGCCGAGTATTACCGTTCGCTATGGGCTTCGATTCCCCCTCGCGGCGTGACGTCCTGCAAGGTACAGCGAGCGCGGTCGTCGGTGCCGTCGGCCTCTCGTCGGTGGCGGCCGCCGACGCGCGGTTCGACTACCTCGACCCCGTGTTCACGAACGCGCCGCTCAGCGTGTACGAGAACGTCGGCAGCGACCGCATCACGATCCTCGACGAACGCACCGGCGGGCGGATCTTCCAGGGCCCCGAACAGCACGACGGGCGTGACTGGTGGTACGTGCAGTTCTCGGGTGACTCCGGCGGTGGACCCGTCACCGGCTGGGTGCTCGACTACGGGCTGACGGCGAGCGACTTCATCTGTCCGCTCTCGGGCACCGTCACCTCGACGTACTGGGACACCCGGGACGGCGGCAGTCGGTACCACCGCGCGGTCGACATCTCGACCAGCCCCTCCGGCGGCGGCCAGGTCGTCGCGGCGCGCGAGGGCAGCGTCGTCATCCCGCCGTACGACGACGGTGGCTACGGCAACTGGCTCATCCTCCAGCACCCGAACGGCTGGGAGACGTGGTACGGGCACCTCCGCGACTTCGAGGTGGTCGAGGGCGAGTACGTCGACCGCGGCGAGGTCATCGCCATCGAGGGCGCGACCGGCGTCGGCGGCGCCCACCTCGACTTCAGCGTCCACGCCCCCGGCGGCGGGAAGTACCGCTCGTACTACGACGTGGGCGAGACGACGGTCGCGGGCACCGGCGTCCCGCGTTCGTTCTTCTGACAGACTTTTCCCCCCTGCGGGAGTAGCTCCCGCCATGACCGACGTGGCACAGGCCGGCGAGGTGGTCCGCGAGGGCGGCCTCGTCGTCTACCCCACCGAGACGGTGTACGGGCTCGGCGCGGACGCGCTCGACCCCGACGCAGTCGAACGCGTGTTCGAGGCGAAGGGTCGAGACCGCAGCAAGCCGGTCTCCCTCGGCGTCCCAGACGTCGAGGCCGCGATGGAGCACGTGCTGGCGACCGAGCGCGAGGAGGCGTTCATGTACGAGTTCCTCCCCGGTCCGGTGACGGTGCTCTGCCAGCGATGCGAGCACGTCCCCGACGTGCTTACTGCCGGACGCGAGCAGGTCGGCGTCCGGGTGCCGGACCACCAGACGGCGCTGGCGCTGTACCGGACCGCCGGGACGCCCGTCACCGCGACGAGCGCGAACCTGAGCGGCCGGCCGAGCGTCACCGACCCCGCCGACCTCGACGAGGAGTTCCTGGCGCGCGTGGACCACGTCGTCGACGCCGGGCCGACCGAGGGCACCGAGAGCACCGTCGTCGACGTCGAGACGGGCGAGATTCACCGCCGCGGCACGCTCGCCGACCGCATCGAGGACTGGCTGGACGATGTGTGACGAGGCACACCCCCGCACTCACCGGCCGTGGCAGGTAACCGTCAAGGCGACTGACCTCGTAGCCATCGCATGACCAGCATCGACGATCCCCGGATGGTCCACCGTGACGAGTTCACCGTCGTCGGGCTCTCGACACGAGCGACCGGCGATACCGACCTCGGCGCGCACTGGAGCGAGTTCGACAGCCGCCACAGTTCGTACACCGACCGCATCGACTCCGACGAGGCGTTCGGCGTCCTGTTCGACTTCGACGACGGAACCGGCTCCTTCACGTACCTCGCCGGCGTCGAACCGTCGACCGAGACGGACGTCCCACCGACGCTCGACCGGGTCGAGGTCCCCGGCGGGAACTACGCGGTGTTCACCGTCGGTCTCGACGAGATCGGGACGCTGATGGACTACGTGTACGACGAGTGGTTCCCGTCGGTGGCGTACGAACGAACCGACGACCCCGAGTTCGAGTACTACGGTCCCGACTTCGACCCCCGCGACACCGAGGCCACACTCGACGTGTACGTCCCGGTCGAGGGCTGAGCGACCGGTATCGGGGGGCTACAGCCCAAGCAACGAGCTCAGGGACCGGGTCTTCACCCCGCAGGTGTCGGCGTACTCGCAGGGTCCGCACTTCGAGCTGTTCCTGAGCCGTGGCGGCGGCCCGTCGAGCGCCTCGACCGTGCGCATCGCCCGCCGGTAGGCCGCCGTGCGCCGTGCGGTGATGGCCACGGTGCGGACGACGCCGTGGGCGGGGTACTCGACGAACGCCCGCTCGACCGGGGTCTCGCGCTCCCACGCGAGCGCCTTGGCGGCCGCGACGGCCCACACCGAGTGTGGTTCCCAGACGCCGTTCTCGGGCGGCTTTCCGGGGGAGACGACCGACGGAACCGGCGGGTCGGTGAGCACCTTCCCGGCGATACCGCGACAGTCGCGTCCGGTCAGCAGCACGTCGCGGTCGGCGGGGTCGCACAGCCCGTCGAACCGGGGACAGGTGTCGGCGGTGCGCCGGAGCTGCTCGCGGTACGTCGCAGGTGGCAGCGCGGCCAGCTCCGCGAGTTCGTCGTCGCAGCCGCCGGCGAGGATGGCGTCGTACCGGTGCGCCAGCCCACGCACCGCGTCGACCGCTTCGGGGACCGTCCGGTCGTCGCGGCGGCGGGCGTAGTACAGCTTGCGCGGGCAGTAGGTCGCCTCACGGAGGTCGCTGAACGCGAGCACGCCCCGTCTGGGCCCGTCATCCTACTTAAAACGAGACGTCGACCTCGGCGTCCTCCGTCGCGTCCTGCAGCCCATCGTCCTTCACGTCGTCCGTGAGCCCGCCTGTCAGGTCGCTGTCGGCGAGGATGCTGTCGAACTCGTCGCGGTAGCGGTCGTTCGCGCCGCGGGACTCGTTGCGCGCGGCGAGCGCGTCGCGGTAGCGGCGCACGGTCGAGGCGCTCACCTCGAGGTCGTCGGCCACGTCCGTCAGCGGATCGTCGTCGTCGAGCCGGTCCCGGAGCACGTCGATGTCGAACGGTGCGTCGAGGTCGCTCTCGCGGAGGAGATGCAGGTCCATCCGCGCCCGGAACACGGTGTGTCGGGAGACGTCGAGTTCGCGCGCGAGGTCGGCGTCGGTCTCGCCGTCGTAGAAGCCCCGAACCAGCGCGGACAGCCCCTCGTCGTCGAGGTCGGTCCGGAACGCGTACCGCTCGCGCATCCGGTCTACGACGTCCGACAGGCGCTCGTCCACGTCACCTCTGTCGGCGAGCGAGCCGCGCGACTCCTCCTGTGTCTCGGTGACCGTCTCACCCTCGGCCACGGACATGAAGATGTCGCGCAGTTCCTCCGTCTTTCTGTCCATCGTGACAGGACGATAACGCGGACGAACTATAAAAGACTGCGGTCAACTGGTTGGGGTCCGGGCGGCCGACGCGCTGGTCGCCCGGAATCGCAGGACGGCAGACAGGCCGCTGGTAAACTGGAAACGGGTTCGAGATTCTCGCAAGACACCGTCGGGGTTACCTCCGGGAGGTGTGGCAAGATTTAAGCCGTCGTCGTCCGGGTGATAGACTATGACAGTTCCGCCGTTACAGACCCCCGGACGGGAGACGTTCTGGCAGATCGGGCACGTCCAGGAGATACTGTTCTACTTCTTCGCTGCGATGGCGCTGCTGACGTTCAGCTGGGGCGTGTACCGGCGGTTCACGCGATACACGCGGGGCGCGGAGGACTGGTTCGACCGGACGGACAACATCGTGAGTCGCGTCGTCGAGGCGACGAAGATCGTCGCCACCAACGAGAAACAGTTCAACCGCGATCTGTACGGGGGCCTGATGCACACGTTCATCATGTGGGGCTTTCTGACCCTGCTCATCGGGACCATCATCATCGGCATCGACATCGACCTCTGGCAGAAGGCGCTCGGCAACGAACCGTTCCTCTCGGGGGCGTTCTACCTCTCCTACTCCCTCGTGATGGACGCGATGGGCCTGCTGTTCGTCGTCGGCGTCGGCATGGCCATCTACCGACGCTACTGGGTGCGCAACGAGCGCCTCTGGGGCAAGCACACCAGCACCGAGGACACCCTGTTCGTCTGGACGCTGTTCCTGCTCGGCGTCGGCGGCTACGTCGTCGAGGGCCTGCGCATCCTCGGTGACGGCGCGGGCAGCACGTCGATGCCGGAGTACGAGATCGTCAGCTTCGTCGGCTGGTTCACCGCCCGCTCGTTCCAGGCCGCCGGCGTCTCCCCGAGCCTCGCCGCCGACGTCTACGTAGCGGTGTGGTGGAGCCACGCGCTGCTGGCGTTCGCGTTCATCGCCCTCATCCCGTTCGCGAAGCCGTTCCACATGATATCGAGCTTCGCCAACGTCGTCACCCGCGACGAGAAGGCGGGCAAGCGCCTCCCCTCGGTGCCGGCGGCGCTCGACGCCGAGACCGGCGCGGCGAGCATCGACCACTTCTCGTGGAAGGAGATGCTCGACCAGGACGCCTGCACGAAGTGCGGCCGCTGTTCGTCGGTCTGCCCGGCCAAGGCCTCCGGGCGCAACCTCGACCCGCGCGACGTCATCCTCGACCTCAAACAGTACCGCGAGAACCTCGAGGCCGGGGGCGACGAGCGGACCATCGTCGCCGACGGCGGCTCCTCGGTCATCCAGGCCGAGACGATGGAGTCCTGCATGTCCTGCATGGCCTGCATGGACGCCTGCCCCGTCGAGATAGAGCACCTCAAGAGCTTCACCCGGATGAACCGCGAGCTCACCGACGCCGGCGAGATCCAGCCCTCCATGCAGGAGGTGTTCCAGAACGTGATGCAGAAGGGCAACACGTTCGGCGACCCCAACCGGAAGCGCGGCGACTGGGCCGACGACGTCGAGGTCGACGTGCCCGACGCCCGCGAGCAGGAGGTCGAGTACCTCTGGTACGTCGGCGACTATCCGAGCTTCGACGACCGCAACAAGAAGGTCGCGCGCTCGCTGGCGACCATCCTCGACGCCGCCGACGTGAGCTTCGGCATCCTGTTCGACGACGAGAAGTACGACGGCAACGACATCCGCCGCGTCGGCGAGGAGTTCCTCTACATCGAGCTGGCCGGCCACCACGTCGAGTCGTTCGAGGACTGCGAGTTCGAGAAGATCGTCTGCACCGACCCGCACTCCTACAACACCATCAAGAACGAGTACCCCGAGGTCGACTTCGAGGAGTTCGCCGACGACCCCGTGATGCCGTTCGACTACGAGGACACCTGGAACGAGGACGGCGAGATCGACGTCTACCACTGGACGCAGGTCGTCGAGGAGCTGGTCCCGCAGCTCGGCCTGTCGGGCAACGAGCTCGACTACACGGTCACCTACCACGACCCCTGCCACCTCGGCCGGTACAACGACGAGTACGAGGCGCCGCGCGAGCTCGTGAAAGCCACGGGCTGTGAGCTCCACGAGATGCCCCGCAACCGCGACGACTCGTTCTGCTGCGGTGGCGGCGGCGGCGGCCTCTGGATGGAGCTGGAGGAGGAGTCCAAACCCAGCGAGGAGCGCCTCCGCGAGGCCCTGGAGGACACCGAGGCCGGCCACGGCATCGAGAAGTTCGTCGTCGCCTGCCCGATGTGCATGACGATGTACGAGGACGGCCGGAAGACCGGCGGCTACGAGGACGACATCGAGATCGTCGACGTCGCCGAACTGGTCGTCGAGGCCATCGGCGAGAGCGAGACGGCCGGGCTGTAGCGGCCCCGGCGCTCGCGGCGTCGTGCGACCGACGCCGGCGGAGTTTTTTGTGGCTCCCGCGGCAACGTGAGCCGATGACTGGCGAGGACCCCGACGAGACAGGGGCGGCCGCAGCGGCGTTCTCGCTGCTCGGCGACGCGAGCCGCCTGGCGATCCTCGACGCGCTCCACGAGGCGCGTGGCACGCCGCTCGCGTTCGCCGAGCTGCACCGACGGGTCGACGTGCGCGACAGCGCGAAGTTCAACTACCACCTCAAGCAGCTCCGGCCGCGGTTCGTCGCGAAGGGAGACGACGGCTACGAGCTGACGGCGGCGGGGCGACGGCTCGCCCGGGCGGTCTCCGCCGGGACGTACACGGACGAGCAGCGCCTCGAACCGTTCGACATCGACGGCGACTGCATCGACTGCGGCGCGGCCGCGCTGTCGGCGGCCTACGAGGACGAGCGGTTCACGGTCACCTGCGACGACTGCGACGCGACCGTGCTCGCGGTTCGGGTCCCGCCGACGGTCGTCCGCGGCCGCGACCCCGACGAGGTGGTCGACGCGTTCGACCGCTGGTCCCGCCTCGGCACCGAACTGGCGGCCCAGGGGCTCTGTGCGGACTGCGGCGGCGTCGTCGAGCCGTCGGTCACCGAGGACGTCCACGAGTCGATCCGGTACGACGCGCTGGCCGTCTTCGACTGCACGGTCTGCGGTCGCCGGACGATGACCTCCTTCGGCGCGCTGGCGAACCGACACCCGGCGGTCGAACGGTTCCACCGGGAGCGCGACGCCTCGCTCCGCGACCGGCCGTACTGGGAGGTGAGCCAGTACGTCACCGACGAGCACGTCGAGTACGTCTCCCGCGACCCGTGGCGTGTTCGGGTGCGCTTCCATGCCGACGGCGACACGTGTCTGGTGGAACTCGACGGCGACCTCGACGTGGTCCGGACCGAGGTCGTCGCGGGCGATTCGGCCGAGTGACCAGCCGAGTCGAGCGGTTCCGGGGGCGGCTGGTCACCAGAGCCGTTCGGCCAGCTGCCGGACCGCGTCCGGCAGGTGCTCGGGGCCCAGCGTCTCCTCGCGCGGGTCGGCGTCGGTGTCGAAGCCGGCCGGCTCGGCGGGCGGGCCGCCGTCGGCCGGCGGTGCGTGGTCGTAGGCCCGAGCGGGGTCGCCGTACCGCCAGACGTGCATCATCCACGGCGTGTCGCAGGGGAACCGGATGTAGTCGTCGTAGACGAGCCGGTACTTCCACCAGGCGTAGCGGCCGGGGAAGCCGACGTGGGTGTGCCACGGGCGGCACTCCCGGCCGTCGTCGTCGTACACCGACGGCGGCGGGTCGATGCGGTCGCCGTTCCGGGTCGCGATGAACATCGCGCCGACGGGCCGCCAGTACTCGTGGTCGACGATGACGGACTCGGGGCGGCTCGCGTCCATGATGCCGCCGTTACCGATCCAGCGCGGGTTGATCCAGTGCGAGGCACCGTTGTCGGCGAAGAAGTCGAAGTACGGGATGAACCCGGCGTCGATGAGCGCCCCGACCGTCGGGAAGTTCCGCTCGAACGACCGCCGGACCGAGCGCTGGAACAGCCGCGTCGCCTCGGAGTCGCCACACGTCCCGTGGATCGAGTCGTCGTAGTGGACCATCTTCGGGCGGTACGTTGCGTCCGGACAGCGGACCGTGTCACGGGTGTCCGTCGCGGCGGTCGCCGCGGCGTCCGTCCGACCGGCTGTCGCCGCGCCGGCACTGCCGAGGCCGGCCACGGCGACCGTGCTACCCGAGAGCTGGAGCAGGCGGCGACGGGAGAGTCGACCACCGTCGTAGGGGGGTGGAGTGGGCATGGGTGGGACGACTCGTGGCATCGAGAACCGGCGAGAATAGTACTCGGGCGTTACGTGACAGGTTCGGACGGCCGCATCAGGTAAGCTGAGCTTAGTCGGCCAGCAGCGGGTGCCGACGCCGAGTGGCGGAGATGGCACGGTTCGTGCATACATCGACGCCTTCTTACCGCCGAATTGCACACGTCCGTGTATGTACATCGGACGATTCCTGGTGGTCGGCCCCGACGTGGGCGCGTACCGAGTCTCCTCGCGCTCGTTCCCGAACCGGACGATCTCGCGACGCGACGACGACACGCTGACCGTCGGTCCCACCGCGGACGCACCGGAGACGGACAACCCCTACGTGGCGTACAACTGCGTCCGCGTCACCGACGCCGGCGCGGTGCTGGGCAACGGCTCGCACGTCGACCCCGTCGCCGAGAAGCTGGCGATGGGCTACCCGGCCCGCGACGCGCTCGCGACCGCGCTGCTCTCGCTGGACTACGAGAAGGACGACTACGACACGCCCCGCATCGCCGGCGTCGTCGGCGACGAATCGGCGTACGTCGGAATCGTCCGCCGCGACGCCCTGCTCGTCCACGAGGTCAGCGAGCCGACGCTCGTCGCGACGTACGAGAAGGACACGCCCGAGGCGTACGAGTTCGACGCGACCGACGCCGAGGCCGCCGCCCGCGAGGTGCTCGACGCCGAGTTCGAGCACGCGGTCTGTGCCGCCGGCGTCGTCCGCGACGGTGACGGCTTCTCGCTGGCGAGTCTGGACGCCTGAGTCGACTCCCGGCTCCCTTCCCACACCACCGCAGGATTGAACGGTCGCGAGGCACACCCATCGTGACATGCGCTTCGGCGTCATCTCCGACGTGCACGCGAACGCGGTCGCCCTGCGCGCCGTCCTCGACGACATGCCGCCCGTCGACGGCCTGCTCTGTGCCGGCGACGTGGTCGGCTACGGGCCCGCACCCGGCGAGTGCGTCGACGAGCTCGCCGGCCGCGACGTGGCGAGCGTGTCGGGCAACCACGACCGCGCGGTCGTCACCGACACCGCGTTCCGGTTCAACGACATGGCCCGCGCCGGCGTGGAGTACGCCCGCGAGCAGCTCACCGACGCCCAGCTCTCCTGGCTCGCCGACCTCCCGACCGAGCGGCGCGAGTGCGACGGCTACGTCAAGCTCGTCCACGGTCACCCCGACGACCCGGACCACTACACCCGGACCCACGAGTTCTCGCCGACCCTGCTCCGCGGCGAGGCCGTCCTCGTCATGGGCCACACCCACGTCCAGCACCACGAGACCTACGACGAGGGCGTCGTCATGAACCCCGGGAGCGTCGGCCAGCCGCGGGACGGTGACTCACGGGCAGCCTACGCCGTGCTCGACATGGACGATGGCACCGTCGAGGAGCGACGGGTCGAGTACGACATCAGGCGGGTGCAGGAGCAGGTTCGCGAGGCCGGCCTGCCCGAACGCATCGGGAGCCGGCTCGAAGACGGGCGGTAAGGCCGCGTTTCTCACGACCGGTGTCCGGCTGGCGGGGGCTCCCTCACCAGTGTTAACCAACACGCGCGACTTCGAAGCGGTTCGTTAACCAACACCCGGCAGACAGAACCCCGATTACGGCCCGAACAGCCGATTCCCGACCGTCGCGAGCTCGTTCCGGGACACGTCGACGAACGCGGCGAGTTCGTACTCCTCGTGCAACTCGGTCCCGAGTCGGTACGACAGCGAGTACCCGAGCCCGTGCGGATAACCGCCGTCCTCGGGGTCGATGAACACCGGGCCGGCGTCCTCGCTCGGGGCGTCGAACTCCTCGTCGCGGACCTGCGGCCACCAGTCGGCGAGCGTCGCGTCGTCGTGTCTCGTCCACCAGGGCGACTCGTACTCGGGCACCAGCGCCTCGGCGACGGTCTGTGTGAACGCCTCCTCCAGCACGTACTCCCACTTCCGGTCGGATTCGCGGCCGCGACGGTCGAAGAACCAGCAGTGTGCGTGCTCGTGGACCGCCGACGAGGCCAGCGAGTCCCGCCACCCGTCCGGAGTGGTGTTGAACCGGAGTTCGACGGTCGCGGGGTAGTCGGCGAACCCGGCCGCGCCGTCGACCTGCTCGGTGACGAACGCGGCGCCGTCCCACCGGAGCTCCACGTCGATTTCTCGCTCCAGTGGAAACGCTTCGCCGGCACGGTCGAGCGCGTCGGCGACCGTCGCTCGCGCCGCGTCGAACTCCTCCTGTGTGGGGTGGATGTCGTGAGCCATGCGAGTCGACGGACCCTCGGCTCAAAGCGGCGCCAGCTCGGCCGAGAAGTGCCGTATCTCCTTCATCGGCGGCTCGTCGACGACCTCGTAGCCGGCGATCTCCTCGCGACGGTCCCAGACACCCGCGACGGTGTCGACGACGTGCTCGATGTGCTCCTTGTGGTACATCCGGCGCGGGACGGCCATCCGGACGAGCTCGGGGCGGTCGCTGTCGGGGAACGCGAAGCTGCCGAGCTCCACACAGCGGACGCCGCCCTCGCGGTAGATCTCGACGGCGAGGGCCTGACCGGGGAACTCTTCGGCGGGGATGTGCGGCAGGAACGCGCCGGCGTCGAGGTAGACCGCGTGGCCGCCGACCGGCTGGAACACCGGGACACCCTGCTCGGCCATGCGCTCGCCGAGGAACCGGACCTGCTCGACGCGGTCCGCGATGTACGCCTCCTCGACGGCCTCGCGGAGGCCGACCGCCATGGCCTCGATGTCGCGGCCGGACATCCCACCGTAGGTGGAGAAGCCCTCGTAGAGGATGCCGCGCTGCTTGGCGTGCTCGTACAGCGTCTCGTCGTTGCAGGCGACGAAGCCGCCGATGTTGACGAGGCCGTCCTTCTTCCCGGACATGACGGCGGCGTCGGCGTAGGAGAGCTGCTCGCGGGCGACCTCGGCGACGCTCGCGTCGGCGAACTCCGGTTCGCGCTGGCTGACGAAGTAGGCGTTCTCGGCGAACCGGCAGGCGTCGAGGACGAACATCGCGTCGATCTCGTCGCAGAACTCCCGGACTGCCCGGGTGTTGGCGACGGAGACGGGCTGGCCCGCGGCGGAGTTGTTCGTGATGGTCAGGATGACCGCCGGGACGTTCTCCGCTCCGACCTCGTCGACGACGCGCCGGGCCTCGTCGACGGAGAAGTTGCCCTTGAAGTCGCCCTCGCTGTCGAACTCGCTGGCCTCGGGGACGGGACAGTCGACGGCCTCGGCGCCCTGGTTGGCGACGTGCGCCCGGGTCGTGTCGAAGTGGGTGTTGTTCAGCACCACGTCGCCCTCCTCCAGGATGGTGCCGTAGAGCACGTTCTCCGCGCCGCGGCCCTGATGGGCGGGGACGACGTGCTCGAAGCCCATCACGTCGGCGACGGCGTCCTCCAGCTTCGCGAAGCTCGAGCTGCCGGCGTAGGACTCGTCGCCGCGGAACATCGCGGCCCACTGCTCGTCGGACATCGTCCCGGTACCGGAGTCGGTGAGCAGGTCGACGAACACGTCGTCGGCGTCCAGATTGAACAGGTTGTAGCCCGCGTCCTCGAGGTTGGCCGCTCGCTCCTCGCGTGCCGGCAGGTGGATGCGCTCCACCATCTTCGACTTGTACGTTGTCATGGGCAACGAGAGGGCCGAGAGCGTGAAAGTCCTAGGTGGCGCTGTCTGCGAGTCGGACGACAGAACGCAGGGAGAGTGTACGGATACGGGCACCGGCAGACAGGTCTATCCGACGCCGCTCCCGGCCGACGTGCGATGGACGCGTCTCGCGGTGTCGCTGACGAGTCCGACAGCCCGCGTGTGGCGTCCCGACCTACCTCAGTCGTCGGCGTACTCCACGGTCGCGAGTGCCACGACACAGGCGAGACAGCAGCCGACGACGGGGAGGAGCCACGCGAGTTCGAGCGGGGCACCTGCGAGGACGCTCCCGGCCTCGTAGGCCACCGACGCGCTCGCGATGGCGAGCAGGACGAGGACCAGTCTGAACCGCTCGGTACCGCGCCGGAACGGGCCGAGGCGCTCGGTTCCAGCCATGTCTGTACCGTCGACACTACCGCGGCAAGAATGTTACGTGAATGTCAGTTCGGCTGGGAGGGCGGTCGCGGTTCAGTACAGCTCCTGCAGTATCTCCAGCGTCTCCTCGCGGTCGTCCCAGGCGACGACGATGGCGACGCTCGTCGCGGAGGTGATGAGCTCGTGGATGTTGATGCCCGCCTCGGCCATCGGCGAGACGATCTCGTCGATGACGCCTGGCTCGTTGGGGAGCTCGCCGCCCGTGACACGCACCACGGCGAGGTCGTCCTCGACGGTGACCGAGGAGAGGCTCTCGTCGTCGATGACCTCGCGATGGAGGATGTTCTCGGCGCGCTCGGACTCGCTCTCGTCGACGTAGAACGTGACGGTGTCCATCCCGCTCGCGACCGCGTCGACGTTGATTCCCGACTCCGCCAGCGACGCCGCGAGCTGGTGGAACACGCCGGACTGGTTGCGGATGGCCCGTCCCGCGACGGTGACGCAGGCGAGCGGTTCCTCCCGCAGGTCGACGAGGTGCCGGAACTCGCCGGTGATGCTCGTCCCGCCGGAGAGCAGGTCGCCGTGCTGGTAGTGGACGACCCTGACCGCCAGCTCGTCGTCCTTGTAGCTGAGCGCGGACGGGGCGACGACCTCGGCCCCACGGAACGAGAGGTTGCGGAGCTCGTCGACCGAGATCTGGCCGACGTTCCGGGCACCCTCGACGACGTGCGGGTCGCCGGTCATGACGCCCTCGACGTCGGTGACGATGACGACCTCGTCGGCGTCCATGTACTTGCCGAGCATGACGGCGGTCGTGTCGCTGCCGCCGCGACCGAGCGTCGCGATTGAGCCATCCGGCGTCTCCGCCAGGAAGCCCGTGATGACCGGGACGACGCCGTCGAGTTCGGCGGCGAGCTTCGCCGCGCGCTTCGTCGTCTCCGCGACGTCGACCTCGCCGTGTTCGTCCGTGATGACCGGCCAGTCCGGGTGGCCGGGTTCGAGGAACACCGCGTCGATGCCCCGCGCCGTCAGCGCGGCCTTCAGCATCCGCACCGACGTGCGCTCGCCCATGCTGACGATCTCCGCCCGGTCGCCGTCGTCGGCCTCGAACGTGATGTCGTCGAGCAGTTCGTCCGTCGTGTTCCCCATCGCACTCGCGACGACGGCTATCTCGTGGCCCTCGCGGACCGCGCTCGCGACCGAGTCGGCGGCCCGGTTGATCCGGTCGCCGCTGCCGAGGCTCGTCCCCCCGAACTTCGCGACTACGCGCATCCGACCACCGCATCGGTCCCGTTCGCGCTCGTCCCGTCGATACTGACGTCACTCATACCCCCTCGTAGCCGACTCGGGGCCATAACTATGTCCCCCAGTGGAAATACCTGCCGGGCTTCGGGGTCGGTGGCACGGTGGCCGTGGTGGGTTCGACACCCTGGACAGACGGACCCGGCCGGCCGTTCGGCCCGCTACGCCCGTCTTCCGGGCTGGATTTATACCTACGGAGAGCCAATGGTCGGCCGATGCACGTGCGTGAGGCGGTCGAAGCCGACGCCGACGCGATGGCCGCCATCGCCGACGGTCACGTCGACGTGATGCGCAACCTCATCCACGACCGGACGGTCCGTGTCGCCGAGACCGAGGACGAGACCAACGACCCGAACGTCGACGTCGAGGAGCCCGAGATGCCCGAACTCCTCGGGTTCGTCAGCTTCGACGCCGCGACCGATGTCGTCTACGTGACCCAGCTCGACGGGACACCGGACGCCTGCGAGCGGCTGCTCGCCGAGCCGCTCCGCTTCGCCCGCAACGAATCGATGGACGTGGAGCTGCTCGTCACCGACCCCGGCGAGCCGGCCGGCGTCGCCGCCGAGCGGGTCGGCTTCGAACAGACCGGGGCCGGGCCACGGTTCGACCGCCAGCAGACGGTTCGGTACCGCTACGCGACGAGCGACTGACCGCGGAGCGGCCCGGAGACGAGTGGTTCTCAGGAGAACTTTCTGACCGTCACGTCGAGCGTGTCGAGGTCGACCACGGGCGCGTAGCCCGCGTCGGGCTGGATGTTGACGGACTTCTGGAAGTCGGTCTGGCGCTGCCAGCAGCCCGAGTTGATGGCGAGCACGTTGTGGTACTTCCCGAAGCCGAGCTTGTGGACGTGGCCCGTGTGGAAGATGTCGGGCACGTTCTCGATGACGAGGTAGTCCTTCTCCTCGGGTGCGAGCCGGGTGTGGCCGCCGTACTGCGGGGCGACGTGGCGCTTCTTCAGCAGCTGGTACATCGCCTTGTGCGGCTCGTCGTAGCTCGCTGTGTGCTCGGGCGTCTCCGCGATGACCTCGTCGAGCGAGACGCCGTGGTACATCAGCACCGAGACGCCCTCGACGGTGACCGTCGACGGGTTGCTCACGATGCGCGGGTCGTGTGCCGTCATGATGTCCCGGAGCTCCTCGTCGAATCCTGGCTGTGGCTCTGCGAGCCGGACCGCGTCGTGGTTGCCCGGGATCATCGTCACGTCGATGTCGCCCGGGATCTGCTTGAGCTTCTCGTTGAACGTCTCGTACTGCTCGTAGATGTCCACCACGTCCAGCTCCTCGTCCTGGTTGGGGTAGACGCCGACGCCCTCGACCATGTCGCCCGCGATGAGGAGGTACTCGATGGCCTCTGCCTCCTCGGTGTAGAGCCAGTCCGCGAAGGCGTCCCACTCCTCGTGCATGAACTCCTGGCTGCCGACGTGGACGTCCGAGATGAGCGCGGCCTGCACGTGCCGGTCGGCGTAGCTCGGCTGGTGGGTCCGGGGCACGTCCGGGAAGTGCATCGAGTCGACGAAGACGATGCCCGCGTCGTCGGCCAGCGTCCCCTCGATGGCGATGACCTCGTCGTACAGCAGCTCGTCGACCAGCTCGGCGATGTTCCGGTCCTTCATCACCAGACAGGGGAACGTCCCCTTGGTGTCCTCGAGCTCGACGAGCCAGTGGCCCGACGCCGTCGACCGGATGTCGTTGACCATGCCGACGAGTGCGACCTCGCTCCCGCCGGCCATCGACTCGATGGCGTCGGTCGGTCGGTGGTTCACCCGGCCCCGGAGCTTCGAGGCGAGCTTGTCGTATCGGTCGCGGAACACCGAGACGAAATCGCTGTACTCGCCGGTGCCGGTGCTCCGGCCGGTCATGTCGTTCTCGACGCTCACCGACCGCTGGTCCGTCGAGCGGTCCGCGGTCCCGTCCCGGGAGCGCTGGTCAGCCGAACGGTCCGCCCCGTCGTCCCGGGAGCGCTGCACGGTTCCGGCGTCCGTCCCGGCGTCGCCCGCCGACGCTACAGACCCCTCTGTTTCGACTGGAGATACACCGTCGGAATCAGAACCCGTCGAACTCGTCTGGGAGCTCCGTTCTCCAGTTGAAACAGAGGGGTGTTCGTCGGCGTCGGCCGGCGCCTCGTCCTGCGATTCCGCCCCGGGCGGAGGCGAGCCCGGGTCGGCCGTCGAGGATGGCTGTCCGTCGTCCTCGCGCCCGCGAGCCGACGCTCCACGGGGGGCCGTGTCGTCCTGGACCGCACGCACGTCGTCGGCGGTCACCTTCAGCGCGTCCGCTGCCGTCGCGTCGACGACCGCCGCGAGCGTCGCGTCCGGGTCCTCGGAACTCGCGATGAGCGTCACCGCCTCCCGTTCGGCGTTGTAGCCGCGGCTCGCGAGTTCACCGACGATACGCGCGGTCGCCTCCTGTGGCACGGACCGGTAGTTCGTCCCGGACAAGAAAAGGGTACCGGACGGGACCCCGATGCCGTCGGTGGTCGCGTCGGTCCGCCGACAGGGGACCTGGACCGTTCGTCCTGCCACCTTCGTTCGCCGTCGAGGTAGATCGCGGTTCTCTCCAACCACGCCCCCGCCACCGGTCGACCCTGCTACTGACCGAACCCGCCACTGGCCGACCCCGCCACGGCCCACGACACCCACGGAGCCTGTCTCCCCAGGACCCGTGAGCGCCCCCGCAGTTCTCGAACCACCTCTCAGGTGCCGAACCGACCGACAGCATCCGCGACGGCCCCGTTCCCCGCATCAGAAAGTTGATTGGTGGGGGAGTCCAATCGACGCGCAGATGAGCGGACCCGGCAGTGACGACGAGTCGGACGACGATCGCGACGAGCGGGCCGCCCCCCCACACGACACCGACCGTGGCCGGTCCGGTGCCGACGACGCGGAGACCACCGCGCCGGTCGACGAAGACCCACCTGTCGGTGAGAACGGACCACCGGGCGAGGGAACTCCTGCCGACAGTGACGGGGAGCGCCCCGAGCGCGGCCAGCGCGCCGCCGACACCGACGAACCGACCCCCTTCGGTTCGAGTCGAGATGACCCCCACGACTCGGTCACGTCTCCTCCTGACGCTGTCGATGTGGCCGAATTGGGTCCAGTCGAAACGGAGGGTGGGGGCGGACCCGGTACCGACGTCGATGCCGGCACCACCCAGGACAGCGAGGGACCACCCATCCCCGGTGGCGACGAGGGACGCGAGGAGTTCGACGGCCCCGTCGACTGGTTCCTCCACACCGACGACGCGTTCGTCGTGACGGTTCGGGACGTCGGGAACAGTCTCCTCACCGTCGCCTTCATCGGCATCGTGCTGTTCGCGGTCAGCGGCATCTGGCCGCCCCTCGTCGCCGTCGAGAGCGGGAGCATGGAGCCGCACATGCACCGGAACGACCTCGTCTTCATCGTCGAGGAGGGCCGCTTCGTCGGCGACAGCGCCCAGCCCGGCACCGGTGTCGTGACACACCGTGCCGCCCAGCAGAACGAGGGCTACTGGAGCTTCGGCGACTACGGCAACGTCATCGTCTACCAGCCCAACGACGACCCCCAGCGGGTCCCGATCATCCATCGGGCCCGCTTCTGGGTCGCGGAGGACGAGAACTGGGTCGACCCGCCCTCCGAGGGCGGGACCGGGAAGGCGGACCAGCAGTACCTCGGCGGCGCGGAGAGCTGCTCGCAGGTCCGGACCTGTCCCGCACCCCACGACGGGTTCGTCACGCTCGGGGACGCGAACGAACGGTACGACCAGGTCGGTGCGAGCATGAACAGCGACGTCGTGGAACCGGACTGGGTCCGCGGGAAGGCGAAGGTCCGCGTCCCCCTGCTGGGCTGGATCCGCCTCCAGTTCGCACAGCTCGCCACCACGTTCGGCGGGACCGGCCCCACCGCGCTCGGGATGCTTCGGCTCCAACTCGGCGTCGTGTTGGCAGGCGTCGGGACCGTCGTGGCGCGGCGACGCGGCGTGCTGTAAGCTGTCAGGGGTCGTTTGTCGTTTCGACGGTCGCCCCCCGTTTCACGTCGAGTGGGTTCGGGAATCGCTTGCTGCAGAAGGGATCGCTCGCGACCAGTCGGGTCGCAGCGAGACGGCCGCCTCAGTTGTTGAACCGGGCCTGCACGAACGGCTGGACCTCCTCGATGTCGCCGAGCCTGGAGTCGCTGAGGAGGACCGCCTCCGTCTCCTCGATGGGGACCGAGAGGCTGATCTCCTTCGTGCGGCCGTAGCGACCCTTCGAGACGACGACGGCGTTGACGATGCCGAGCATGTCGAGCTCGGAGATGAGGTCGGTGACACGGCGCTGGGTGAGCACGTCGGCGTCGATCTCCTCGCAGAGCCGCTTGTAGATGTTGAACACCTCGCCCGTGTTGATGTTGTGGACGCCGTTCTTCTCGAGCAGGATGATGGCGAAGAGGACGAGCTTGCTCTGCGTGGGGAGGGTGCGGACGACCTCGACGACGCGGTCGAGCTCGATCTTGTCCTGGGCCTGGCGGACGTGCTCCTCGTCGACGACCTCGGACTGCGAGCGCTCGGCGAGCTCGCCGGCCGTGCGGAGGAGGTCGAGCGCACGCCGGGCGTCGCCGTGCTCCTGGGCGGCGAACGCGGCACAGAGCGGGATGACGTCCTCGGTGAGCGCACCCTCCTCGAACGCCACGTCGGAGCGATGCTGGAGGATGTCCCGCAGCTGGTTCGCGTCGTACGGCGGGAAGACGATCTCCTCCTCGCCGAGGCTGGACTTGACCCGGGGGTCGAGGAAGTCGGTGAACTTCTGGTCGTTCGAGATGCCCATGATGCTCACGCGGGAGTTCTCCAGCTCGGAGTTCATCCGCGAGAGGTTGTACAGCGTGTCGTCGCCGGACTTCTCGACGAGCTTGTCGATCTCGTCGAGCATGATGACGACGACCCGTTCCTCGTAGTCGACCGCGTCGAAGAAGACGCTGTAGACGCGGTCGGTCGGCCACCCGGTCATCGGGACGTCCTCGAACTCCTCGGCATCGGCCTCGAGGTCGTCGATGCGCTCGCAGACCGCCCCGCGCGATTCGAACTCGGTCTCGGCGAGGGGGTCGGGTTCGGCGTCGCCGTCGATATCGTCGAGGAGGGTCTCGAGTTCTTCGACGCGGTCCTCGATGTACGCCCGGTTCTCGTCGATGAACTTGTTCGCGAGCTGGGCGAGGACACGGTACTGCGTGTCCGTCACCTCGCAGTTGATGTACTCGACCGAGCAGGGTACCTCGTACTTCTTGGAGGTGCTCTCGAGTTCGTTCGAGACGAACTTCGCACTCGCGGTCTTGCCGGTCCCCGTCTTCCCGTAGATGAGGATGTTCGACGGGGTCTCACCACGCAACGCGGCGACCAGAATGGTCGCCATCTTGTTGATCTGTTCCTTCCGGTGCGGCAGTTCGTGCGGTGTGTAGGACGGTCGCAGGACCTCCTTGTTCTCGAAGATCGGCTCCCCGCTCATGAGGTCGTCGAACAGTCCCTGTGACGCTCCCTCGTCGTCAGATTCGTCGAGTACGACGTCGTCGAGGTCGACCTCGAAGTCCCGCGAGGATTTCGGGGGCGATCGCCCTGCGCCCTCGGCTACGTCCGTATCCGCGTCGTCGTCATCGTTGTCTGTCATCCCTTTGGTTCACCCCCTCGTTTCGATTGGAACTCGATACGAGGTCCCGTGTAAGCGGACGTGTACCCGTCGTACGTCGGACCTGAGACGAACGACTCGACGATACCCCGTCCAGTTGATGCAAACGAAGCAGATGAACAGGAGGGTAATAATAGTTGCCCTTCAGCAATAGCGGTCAGTAGTACTACATCGCGCGATGGAGGGCGAGAAAGCCGTTCTGGCGGTTTCTCGCCGTTCATCGGACGGGAGTCGGGTCTCGAAAAGTACGGGACAGGCCCGTTTCACCTCGATACCCGCGGGTGAGCTGTCAAGGGAGAGCCGTCGTAGTTCTACTCGGGGGTGAACGATACGTCTCGGGGCCTGGACGTTCCGACCTGGGACCTGGACGATCCGATCTGAGGGTGGACGGTACGACGGGGGGAGACTTCCGACGCGGAGCTTGGACGATTCGACTCTATGGGAGACCTCTATGGGAGACGTTTCCACCCACGGGACCCCGTACTGACCGGTGGACTCACCGATCGGCCAGCGTCGACCCCCGCAGCTGCACTGCGGAGGAGGAGTCCGTCCGTCTCGACGCCGGGTGTCGTCGAAGCGGTGCCGATCATCGGGGAATCCAGCGAACACTCGACACGGGCGTTCGGCTGTCGACGTGAAATGGTGGGGGTGGAGGTCGGGCGGGACGTCTCGAAATGGCAGACTGCGTCGGGGTGTTTTCGGGATGGTTCACGTTCGACCCGAATCGGAGGGGGGTCTGCGCCACAGGTGGGGTGCCGAGGGGTCGGCGAGAGGCCGCCATGGCGGCTGTCCTGGTGTTCCCGACGAGTGTCGTGTGGTGTGCTATCACGACCACCCGAACCCCCCCACCCCTTCGTTTCGGGTGGAACGGGCGATGGGTGGGTGGGGGAGGGGGCCGTCTAGCCATGGCAATCTTTAATACAACTCTCCTGAAACAGTATCCGCGAACCAGAGAAAAACCAACTTCTACTAGTTACTAGCTATATTGATTACTAGACGTTCGTCCATTCCTGTCCGCCTTCTAGAACGAAACCGCCAGTTCGTCAACCCTCCCACCCACCGTCGCCACCCGTTCCAGTTGAAACGAAGGGGTGGGGGGCTCCCGAGAAGACCGCCAACGATAGCACGCCACATGATGACTGTTAACAGCCGCACGTCACGTGCTGTGCTTCTCCAGTGGTCCGCCCCGTCGGTCGGGAGCTCGCAGCCCGGGACCAGGTGTGCCAGTGGAGGTTGGGTGGTCCGGCTCGGTTGGGACGATCGACCAGGCACGACGACCGTTCGGGTTCGGGCCGGTGCTCTGTGCGACGCCCGTTCGGGCCAGTGCTCTGTGGTCAGTCCACCCGCACGTGCGAAGAGCAGCTAAATTCGCCCGGTGTGTGACCGGACGAAGTGACAGCCAGTTCCGTCTCTCCATCGCCCGACGTGGGGGGTCGTTCGCCTCGATATTCGTCTCCTTCCTCGCGGTTCGATTCCAGATCACACCTCCACGTGAAACGGTTCAGGAATCGACCATCAATGTCTGAATCGAGCTTCTCGGCGGCCAAAATCTACATTAGCGCGGACAGAGCATCCTGAGAACACCCCCGCATTTCGACTGGAGGACGGTCAGCGCGAGGGGCCCAAAACCCCATGTCTGACGTACGCTTAAGTGAATCGAGTGCGGTACTACTGCCAGACGCACGCGAATCGGAGCTTCGAGACGCGTGTGGGAGGACAGAATAGGATGGGACTCATTTCAGGACTCAAAGACAGTCTTCAGCAGGTACGAGAGACGCTGTTCGCGGAGGAGGATCAACAGAAGCGGATCGGCATCTACGGCCCACCCAACGCGGGGAAGACGACACTCGCGAACCGGATCGCCCGTGACTGGACCGGCGACGCCGTCGGCCCGGAGAGCCACGTGCCACACGAGACACGACGGGCCCGCCGGAAGGAGAACGTCGAGATCAAGCGCAACGGCAGTTCGGTCAACATCGACATCGTCGACACGCCCGGTGTGACGACGAAGGTCGACTACGAGGAGTTCCTCGACTACGAGGAGTTCGACCAGGACGAGGCCGTTCGTCGGTCTCGCGAGGCGACCGAGGGCGTCGCCGAGGCCATGCACTGGCTTCGGGAGGACGTCGACGGGGTCATCTACGTGCTCGACAGCACGACCGACCCCTTCACGCAGGTGAACACGATGCTCATCGGCATCATCGAGTCGCGGGACCTGCCCGTGCTCATCTTCGCTAACAAGATCGACCTCGACGACTCGAGTATCAAGCGAATCGAAGACGCGTTCCCGCAACACGAGACGGTGCCACTCTCGGCGCTCGAGGGCGAGAACATGGACGAAGTGTACGACAAGATAGCGGAGTACTTTGGGTGATCAGATGCCGGAAGCAAAAACCTCAGACAACGACGGGGTCCAGATCGACCTCATCAGCGGGCAGCGCATGGAGAACCTCGCGAGCATGGAGAAGATCCGCGTCATCCTCGACGGGGTTCGCGACGGGAACATCGTCATCCTCGAGGAGGGGCTCTCCCCCGACGAGGAGTCCAAGCTCATCGAGGTGACGATGACGGAGATCAGTCCGGACGAGTTCAACGGCATCGAGATCGAGACCTATCCACGCTCCCAGACCAACGACGCCTCGATCCTGGACCGCATCATGGGCAAGGAGGAGACGGCGAAGCTCACCGTCATCGGTCCGGCGAACCAGATCGAGACGTTGCACAAGGACGAAACGCTCATCAGCGCACTCGTCTCCCGGAAATAATGCCCCACCAGTGTACCGACTGCGGGCGCACGTTCGAGGACGGCTCGAAGGAGATGCTGTCGGGCTGTCCGGACTGTGGCGGCAACAAGTTCCAGTTCATCCCGGCCGACGCCGTCGACGAGTCGGTCGAGGCCAACTCGCCGGGGGACCCACCGAGCCGGAGCTCCTCGGCGGGCGCGGTGAGCAAGGCCGCCACCACCGTCCGCGACTGGGTCGGTGGCGGGAGCGACGACGCCGACCGGCCGTCGGGTGGAGACCGACCGACCGGTGACCGGCCGTCCAGCGAGTGGCCCAAATCCGCCACCGAGGACTACGACACGCCCGCAGAGAAGGCAGCCGCCCGGTCCGGCGGTGAGGGTGCGGATGCGGCGACGGCTGACGCCTCCGCGGAGGCGTCGACAGCAGAGGCATCGAGTGCCGGTGCCTCGACCGCCGACGCTCAGTCGGAGGCAGCGTCCACGACCCACACCGACCCGTCCAGCGACGACGGGACCATCCAGGGCCAGACGACGGGTGACGAGGACAACGCACAGGCGAGCGCCCGGTCGGACGTGGTCTCGCCGGACGAGCTCCCTGACGGTACCGCGACGCCGCCGGCGGAGTCGTCCGAGGTGGCCGACGAGTCAGGGAGCGCACCCGAACCGGAGGCGGCTGCAGGCGGGCGTGGTGGTTCGACTGCGGAGGCCGGCGCGGCCGACGTCGCTGCCCCGTCGCCGGAGGCCGCCGACGGCCGTCACGAGGTCGCGGACCCGGCCGACACCCAGATCGAGGACCGGCCGGACCTCGACGAGCTGCGGGAGGAGCTGAACCAGCAGTTCGAGAGCATCAAGATCCTCAACCCGGGTCAGTACGAGCTGAACCTGATGGAGCTGTACGACCGCGAGGAGTACATCATCTCGCTGCGCGAGGACGGTCGCTACGTCATCGACGTGCCGGACTCCTGGCGCGGCGACGACTGAGTTCGGCTCGCGAGCGAGTCCCGTCCACCGCTGGGCGGGTCCAGTCCCATCCTCTCGTTCACGACGCCGATGCGGGTGGTATCGGAACGGCGCCCAGAGTGGGGACAGATACCACACCCCTTCGTTTCCACTCTGGAACGCCAAACCACCCGTGGAAAGTCCTCTCGACGACGTTCTTCTGCTGCAGTCGAAACGATGGTGTTCGGCGAGGGCCGGAACTGATAGTTTTAAGCACTCCCACCCGTTCGTGACGAACATGAGCGAAGCCACGAAGATCGTACTCGCGACGGTCGGAATCGCCGGGGCACTGTCGATCGCGCTGGTCGCTGCCAGCCTCGGAATCTGATGTTCACAGAACGGGAGCTTTCTCCGCAGGTCGCCGCCGTCCGTGAGCGACACGCACCCGACGCACTGGTTCTCGACGCGGCGAACGATTTCGAGACGCTGCCGCCCGCACAGGCCGAGGATCTCGGTCTGCTCGTCGACGCGCTGGACCCGAAGACGTACCCGCGGGAGTGGCTCCCCGGGGACGCCCCGGCCGTACTCGACAGGCTCGCTGGCTCCACGTTCACCATCGGTGCACCGGGCGACGGCAGCGTCGCGTGGACACACCAGACCGACCCACCGGTCGTCATCGTCAAACCGCGGGTGCAGGGGTCGCCGACCGAGTTCATCGACTTCCTCGTCGCGGAGGCGCTGGTCGAGGTCGGTCTCGACGTGCCGGAGCACTTCCTCGGCTTCTTCCGGGAGCACTACCGCGAGCTCGACGCCGCGGTCTCGCTGGACCCGAACGCCACCTATCAGGTCGCGGCCGCGCTGTACGACGGCTGGGTGGGCCTGCACACCAGGGACGTCTTCGCCGGCTGGCTCGAGACGGAGCCGGGACTCGGCGACGCCTGGCAGGACGCGGGGAACCGGCTCGAAGGGCGGCTGGACGGGCTCTCACGCGAGGTCGCGCTGGGAAAGACGGACTTCGCCGACGCCACGGAGCTCGCCTGCAGCGCCATCAAGCACGCGCTGGAGCTCCCGGCACCGTTCGGTGCACTCGACGCCGAGGCCTACCGCGACCGGGGGGCGCCGTACGCGGTCCGCTGGGCGGAGAAGACGTTCGAGAAACTGGACGAGTAGCAGACCCAGGTTCGGCAGCTCGCACGCGGGTCACTCCTCGACCCGGTCGAGGACGACACCGTCTTCGAACCCGCCGCGGGCCGCGCGTTTGGCCCTTCGTTTCCGCTGGAGATCCTCCCGGTCGATGTCCTCGGCCTCGCGGATCGCCGCGACCACGTCGAGCACGTCGCCAAGCTCCGCGACGCTCGGGTCGTCGCGGAACTCAGTGGCCTCCTCGACGAGCTTCTCGCGCAATCGTTCCCGGTACGCCTCGCCCGCGACGGTGTGCGTGACGGGCGTCTCGTCGTTCTCGCGTATCACCTCGGGGATGCGGTCGCGGACGAGCTTGTCGTACTCTCGCATCTCGGAGCCGGTCAGCCCCTGATCTCGACGTTGCCGTCGACGTCGAGGTCGACCACCACGTCGAACAGGTCGCGGTAGCCGGTCTCGGTGTCGTCGTCGTGGACCTCGTCGGAGAGGTGGAACAGGGCGACGGCGTCGTGGTCGTCGACGAGCGCGACGAGCCGCTCGACCGCCTCGCGGGCCTCGTCCTCGCCGGCGTAGTAGGCGAGCTCGGTGATGGAGTCGAAGCTGACGCGGAGCTTCCCGTCGTGGTCTTCGAAGAAGCGCTCGGCCTGTTCGACGATGCCGGCGACGTCGTCGGGCGCGGAGACGTAGTGGACGCGGTCGCTGGACCGGCGCGAGTAGCCGCGTTCGACGCTCAGCGTGTCGAGGATGACCGCCTTGGAGTCGTCGACGTCGTAGTAGTCGAGCTTCTGGCGTACCTCGCGGGCAGTGGTTCGTGTCGAGATGACGAGAAAGTGGTCGGTGTCGTCGCGCAGGAAGTTGGTGTCGATGCGGTCGGTCTCCCCTGTCGATGGATGGACCAGCAGGATGCTCGTTCCACCCGCGACGGTTCGGTCGCTCCCATCGATACCGAGCGTGTAGTCCATACACGCGGGAACCGGTGGCGTAAACTTAAGCGTGCGGGTGGCCGATTGCGGTACGGTAGCGGGGGACACTCGTTCCTGTGCGGTGTCGATTCGAACCCGCTGGCGAGAGCCGAAATCGGGTCTGGGCCGGGTCCGTTACAGCAGCGAGTCGGCCGTCGCTGCCCCGACGACGCTGAATATGGCGCCGACGGCGGTCGCCTTGAGCGTCGTCTCCGCCACGTCCATCGTCGTGGGGTCGGTCAGTATCTCGTTGTCGACCAGGAACGTGGTCGGCGCGTCGAACGCCAGCGCGAGGATGATGACGGAGCCGAAGGAGACGACCATCAGCGAGACGAAGCGGAGCGGGATGCCGCCGACCTCGGCCTCGCGGTCGGGGTTGCGGTCGTCGTCGGCCTTGTACAGCGCACCGTAGCCGATGGCGAAGACGATGGCGACGACGACGATGGCGTGGGCGGTGCTCATGCTCGCTGCGAGCACCCAGACCTCCTCGGTGACGACGAACGGGCCCGCGAGCAGGAAGCCGCCGACGACCTGCTGCGCGCTGTCCGCGACCTGGAAGCGCCGTCGCGTGCCGACCATACCCTGGGTGAATCGGGCACCGAAGTAAACGGTTGCGCTCCCGTGGTCAGTCGGCGGCAGGGTGGCTGTATCGGCTCCTGGGGTAGAAATCCCCACAAACGGTCCCAAATGTTTCTCTCCCGAAACTTATTTGAAGACGAGAATGTGTTACAGAATATGGACAGGCGGAAGGTTCTCGCGTTGACAGCAACGATGGGGGTCACCGGGAGTGCCGGCTGCAGCAGTCTCCTCGGCGCGGGGGGCGACGGTTCGGGTGGCGACGGAACGCCGACCGACAGCGTGGCTCCGAACTTCGAGGAGAGTTCGGTCGAGGGTCCCGGTGAGGTCACCTACGGCGACACCGCGACGCTGACCGTGACGGTGAGCAACGGTGGCGAGAGGGAGGGCTCGTTCACCGGGCAGCTACGAGCGACGTCGTCGGACCTCGAGTACGAACAGCGGATCGACCAGACCGTCGCCGGGGGTGAGAGCGTGACCGTCGAGAGCCGTTCCATCTCGTTCGGCAGCGTCGGCGAGTACACGTTCGAGCTGGTGTCGGAACCGGACGACTCGTCGGACGACGACGCCGAACCGACGACCATCGACTCGTCGACCGTCCCCGTCACCTCAGCCGTGGGGAGCGCCGGTGACACGGTGGCGGTGTCCGAGAACCTCAGGCTCACCGTCCAGGACGTCGAGTTCCGTGATGTCGTGTTCACCGGTCGGACCGACGTCTCGGGCGCGTTCACGGCCCCGACCGGCCGTGTACTCGCTGTGTACCAGATTCGTGTGGAGAACGTCGGGACGGTCGAGGAGCGGTGGCGACCGTCGAAGATGAGCGCGGAGGGCGGCGAGCTGTACGGCGGCTCGGGGCCACGGATCCCGGAGTCGCAGTATCTCGGGATCCGACGGACGCTCACACCGAGCGAGGCGGTGCCCGGCTACCTGGTCGCACAGTTCCCGCGGGACGTCGCGAAGACGGAGGCACCCCTCACGCTCCGGACGGGACGGCCGGACAGCGATCCGGAGTACCGGTGGGAGTTCACCGCGTCCTCAGAGCGGACGTTCCCGGCGTTCAGGCTGGAGTCGGTCGACGCGCCGTCCACCGTTCCGAAGGGCGAGGAGTACGATATCACGTTCCGGCTGCACAACGAGGGCGACGCCGGGGGGACGCTGAAGGCCGTGCCCCAGTCGGCCGAGTTCCGGAACGACGACTGGACACCGCTGGCTTCCGAGCAGTTCATCGAGCAGGAGATCGGGGTGGACGAGACGGTCGCGGTGTCGGTGTCGACCAGTCAGTCCGAGGTGGGCGGCACGTTCTACTACCGGCTGGCACCGTTCATCGGCCGGGAGTGGACGACAGAGTTCACGAACTGACCTGGAATCCACAAGCGTTTGGGTACCCGCCCGCGAGTCACAGGGTATGAGCGTCAGAGCAGAGTTCGACGCCTGGGCCGAGGACGGCCGGGACCGCGGCATGGAGGAACGCCACTGGCACACCGCGAAGCACGCGCTGGCGCGGATCCCCGTCGAGGCCGGGGACACGGTCGTCGACCTGGGCTGTGGCTCCGGCTACGCGGGTCGTGCGTTGCGGGACACGAAGGATGCGGGCCGGGTCTGGGGGCTGGACGGCTCGCCGGAGATGGTCGCCAACGCACGGTCGTACACCGACGACGACGCGGTCGACTACCTCGTCGGCGACTTCGATTCGCTCCCGTTCGCGACCGACTCGGTGGACCACGTCTGGTCGATGGAGGCGTTCTACTACGCCGCAGATCCGGAACACACCCTCGAGGAGATCGCCCGCATCCTCCGTCCGGGCGGGACGCTATTCTGCGCGGTGAACTACTACGAGGAGAACGTCCACTCCCACGAGTGGCAGGAGTTCATCGAGATCGAGATGACCCGCTGGAGCGCGTCGGAGTACCGGCAGGCGTTCCGCGATGCGGGACTCCACGTCGGCGCCCAGGACAACATCCCCGACGACGACATCGACATCCCCGACGCGGACGCGTTCCCGACCGACGACTGGGAGACCCGCGAAGACATGGTCGAGCGCTACCGCACGTACGGGACGCTGCTGACCGTCGGCGTCGCGCCGTAGCGCGGCCGCGCCCGTTCGTCCTCAGTGCTCGTCCAGCTCGGGCTTCTGCTCGCCGGCCTCGACGACGGTCTCCAGCCAGTTCTCCTCCGGCGGCAGCGGGCAGGCGTAGGCGTCGCTGAAGCCACAGAACGGCGTGTACGCGAGGTTGAAGTCGACGACGACCGACTCCCCGTCCGCCAGCTCCTGCTCGGCCTCGAGGTCCATGTACCGGCCCGCAGCGTAGGTCTGCTGCCCCGTCGTCTTGTCGCGGAACGGGACGAACAGCGTCTCGCGGTCCTCGCCCGTCGGCCGGTACGCCGCCAGCGCGTGCGTCCCGCCGTGCAGCTCGAACGTCAGCTCGCCGACCTTCCGGTAGCGCTGTTCGCCGCCGGTCGTCGTCTCCATCCGGGCGATCTCGTCGTCGTCACCGTCGACGAGGTGCAGCGTCGCCGTCACGCGGTAGTCGGGGTCCGGCTCGAAGTAGTCCAGCCCGTCGAACTCGTCCCGGTCGGGCTCCGGCACCGGGGAGTGCGGGTGGTTCGCGAAGAACTCGTCCTTCTCGGCGCGCTTCGCCTCGAGCTCCGCCCGCCAGGTATCGACGTCGAAGTCGGCGACTGTTCCGGCGTCGGCATCGGCTTCGCTGTCGGTCATACCCCTCGATTTCGTGTGGAGATGGGTAGCTGTTGCGCTCCGGTATCCAGTCCCGACTGCTGGACTCAGGCCACCCCGGGGAGGGCGGCCGCGGTCGCCGTCGCGTTGCCCGTCGTCAGCTCGGCGCCGCCGAACGTCGGGAGGGTACCCGTGGTGGTTCCGAGCTCGATGCGCAGGCGGAACGTGTCGCTGTCGGTGCCGAGCCCGGTCACGTCGACGCTGCCCGTCGCACCGGACAGGGCTATCGGTGCGCTGGACTCCTCGAACGTGCCGTCGCCGTCGGGGTCGGACTCGACGGTGACCGTGATGCTCGTCCCCGAGGGAACCGTCGCGTCGACGTTCGTGAGCACGAGTTCGTCCGCGTCGAACGTCGCCGGGTAGCTCCGGGCCTCCGTCGTCACGGTGCGGTTGCCCGAGCCGCCGCCGTCGGCTGTGTACAGCGCCTCGATCTCCGCCTGGTCGAGCGCGCGGTCGTACAGCCGGACCTCGTCGACCCGGCCGTCGTAGTACTCGTCGTTGCGGTCGCCGTCGAAGCTGCCGGCCTCGCTGCCGTCGCCGATGAAGCCGAACCGGGGGGTGCCGGTGCCGAGCGGGGCCCCACCGTGCTGGTTCGCGCTCGCCTCCAGCGACCCGTCGACGTAGATGCGCTTCTCCGAGCCGTCGTACACGCCGCAGGCGAAGTGCCAGCTGCCGTCGGCGAAGTCCGTGCCGGTGGTCGACAGGTCGGCCATCGAGTTGCCCTGGCTCGACGTGGAGAAGCCGACGCCGCCGGTGTCGCCCCGGACGTAGAGGTTGAAGTACTCGGAGCGGTCGTAGTCCAGGAGCGCCCAGTTGTCGAACTCGCCGCCGCCGCTCTCGCTCGTCCGGAACCACGAGCAGGCCGTCATCTGGGGGAGTTCGCCGGCGGTGTCGAAGCTGTCGTCGATGGCGACGTAGCCGCCGTCGCGGAACTCGAACGCGGTGCCGTCGACGCCGCTGGCGTTGCCGAACGCGCCGTTGTTCTCGGCGACGACGGTGCTCCCGTCCGCGCGCTCGCCGAGCACGGTGTCGCCGTCACCGGTGTCGCGCTCGTCGAGTCGCCAGTGGTTGACCAGCCCGCTCGTCGGCGCGGTCGCGCTCCCACCGGTGCCGGCGTCGTAGAGGTCCTGTACCTCCCCCGCCGAGAGCGCCTCGTCGTACAGCCGAACGTCGTCGATGCGGCCGTCGTAGTGGAAGCCGTTCCGGCTCCCGTCGAAGCTGGTGGCCTCGCTGCCGTCGCCGATGAAGCCGTACCGGGTCGCGCCGCTCCCGAGTGCCTTCCCGTCGTGGGGGTCCGAGACGGTGGATTCGAGGGTTCCGTCGACGTAGAGGCGCTTCTCGTTGCTGCTGCGGTCGTACACCCCGCACGCGAGGTGCCAGCTCCCGTCGTTGTAGCTCCCGGTCGAGTACTGGTCGTGGAGCGACCCGGTGCCCGGCTCCGCCGACGTGGAGAAGCCGACCCGGCCGTCGTCGCCCCGGACGTAGAGGTTGAAGTACTCCGACCGGTCGAAGTCCAGCAGCGCCCAGTTGTCGAAGTTCCCGGTGCCGGACTCGTCGGTGTTGAACCAGGCGCAGGCGCTCACCTGCGGGAGCGCCCCGTCCGTGTCGAAGCTGCGCCCCAGCGCGACGTACTCGTCGTTCGCGTCGTCGAAGCTGTACGCCGTTCCGACCTGCCCGCTCGCCCCCGGCGTCGCACCCATCAGCTCCCCGTCGCCGTTCCCGACGCTGTCCTCGGCCACCAGGTCGCGTTCGTCCAGCGGGAAGTGCGCGAGCAGCCCGCGGCGGGGCTCCAGGGTCCACCCGAGGTACGGTCTGGCCGCCTGGTCGACGGTGTACGCCGCCAGGATCGTCGACTGCTCGTCGGTCTGCCAGACGACCTGTACCCGGTCGCCCGGCTCGAACCGGCCCGAGAACGCCGCGTCGCCGACGGGCAGCCCGCCCGCGTCGTCGAGCACGAACCCGTCGCCCGCCGAGATGCGACTCGTCGTCCCCGAGAGCCACTCGAACTCCTCGGTGCTGCCGTCGCTCGCGTCACGCACGCGGACCGTCAGCGACTCCGTGTTCGCCCGGGTCAGTGTGTCCCCGCCGTCGTGCTGGATGCGGACGAGCCCCCTGTCGGCGTCGTAGTCCGCCGTCATCCGTGCCTGTGGCGTCGTCTCGCCGATGTCCACCACGTCACCGAGGAAGACGAAGCCCGCACCGGCGACCACCAGCGTCAGCGCCACGATGAGCAGGATCGCGATCGGGCTGGTCGCTGCTCTGTTCGTGTCGCTCCCTCGGTCGACGACCCCCCTCATTCTGTTGACGTGTACGGAATCGGGGTAGAAGAGCGTGCGGGCCGATTACTGAAAATCTTTGTTCGGTCTGATTGTTGCGGTTCGTGGGCTTCTTCTCCGTGTTTCGTGGGACTCGCTGGTGTCGGCAACAGCCAGAAAGCCCCGGCCGTCTCGACTCCCGCGGCTCGCTGCGGTCCTCGTGCCTGCGGTCCTTGCTTCGCCGGGGCTCGTCGAGACGGCCGCCCCTTTCAGTCCCGCCCGACAGCACCGCAACCGCCCTCACGCCTCCCCAGCCTCTTGCGCTCCTCGCTCCGCTGCGGTGCTCATCCCTCGCACGAGCGTCGGCGAACGGCCTCGCTGGCACTCGGCACGTTCGCCAGGCCGTGCGCCGGTGGTGAAACGTCGGACATCGGTGGGACCAGCAACCCCGCTCCACCACCAGGCAGCCGATATATCAAAACCTGTATCAGGTGAGGGCCCACATCCCGATAGAGACATGCAGGGAACAGAGGGAGCGGAACCGCGGCGCGGTCCATCGAAGCATCATGTCTGACTTCCTCCGGACCGTCGTGGCGGTCGTCCCGGCGGTTCTCGTCGGGCAGCTGCTCGGTTCCCACACCGGGCTCGGGTGGTGGCCCCAGTCCTCGCTCGTGGTCGGGCTCGGTGCGTTCCTCGGCTACGTCGTCGACCGCCTCGACCCGGACTGGGAGTGAAACGATACCACCGAACCCACCCCCAATCTCACCCTTCTTAACCGATGCCGACCCAGCCTCCGACAAGTCTATGCACGGGGGACGATGAGCGCAATCCAGATGGACGACTGGCGGGACGTGTTCGGACACGCGGCGCCGTACGACGAGCAGGTCGACGGCATCGAGACGGCCATCGACACCGCCCGCGACGGCGGGTTCACGGTCGTCGAGGGGGCCTGCGGGACTGGCAAGACGATGCTCGCACTGACGGCGGGCATCCACCTCGTCAGGGACCCCGACAGCAGCTACGAGCGCGTCCTCGTACTCACGAGCGTCAAGCAACAGCTCCGCCAGTTCGAACAGGACCTCGAGACGATCAACGGGAACCTGCCGGCCGACTGGGACCCCGTCTCGGCGCTGACCCTCGTAGGCAAATCCGACGTCTGCCCGTACAACCGCGAGAACGCGGGCGGCATCGACGACGAGAACGTCTACGACCGGTGTGACTCGCTGCGGGAACGGACCCGCGACCTCGCCGGTGAGGGCGGTGCGACGACGGCCGAAGCACTCGCCGCGGAGGCCCGCAGCCAGCAGATCGACCTCGCGGGCTCGGGGCCGGGCGGCGCATCGGCCTCCTACCTCGAGAGCGCGGGCGAGATGTCGCCCTACCCGCCGACGATGCCCGAGTACGACACCGGCGGCGCGGACGTGGAGTTCTGCCCGTTCTACGCCAGATTCCTCGCCGACCTGCCCGACGACGGCGACCCGGCCGAGGCGGTCCCGTTCGACCTGACCGAGACCGGGCTGTTGCGTCCCGACGACCTCGTCGCGAAGGGGATGGAGTTCGGCTCCTGCCCGCACTCGCTGATGGGCGTGCTGCTCGGTCACGCCGAGGTCGTCGTCGGCAACTACTACCACGCGTTCGACCCCCGGACGACGAGCTCGTTCACCGGCGCGCTGCTCGACGACAGCACGTTCGTCGTCTGCGACGAGGCGCACATGCTCGAACCCCGCGTCCGGGACCTCGTCAGCGACCGCGTGGCCGACGCGACGCTGCGCGACGCCGAGGCCGAGCTGACGCGGGTCATCCAGCCCGTGGAGTTCGACGAGGGCGGTGGGGAGGCGAGCCGGCACACCACCGCCGACGCGGAGCTGGTCCGCGCGGAGCTCTCCGACGCCGAGGTCGGCCTCTCGGACCTGAAGGCCGCGCGCTCGTTCGTCACCGACATCCGTGAGGAGCTGGACCGCCGCGTCACCGCGCACCTCGACCGGGAGCACCGCTCCTGGCGCGCGGACCTCACCGAGCTGCACGACGACGAGATACCGCTGCGGGACCCCGACACGCCACAGCCCGACGACCTCACCGAGTGGGCCGAACGGGCGGGCTACGGTCCGAAGGACTGGACGAACCTCCCGAGCGTCGCGGCCGCGGTCGCCAGAGTGCTCAACGACGCCGAGGACGAGGAGAAGTCCAGAGCCGTGGAGGGGATGGCACGCACGCTCGCCTCGTGGTACCACCGCGGGCACACCGAGTACTTCCGCGAGGTCGAGCTCGAGCGCACCTGGGACGACACCGAGCCAGCGGACTCCTGGCGACGCGCGTACAACGCCCGGCTGGCCATCCAGAACTGCGTGCCCTCGGGCGTCATCGGCGAGCACCTCGGCGAGTTCGGCGGCGGCGTGCTGATGAGCGCGACGCTCGAACCGCTCGACGCCTTCGCGGAGGTCACGGGTCTGAAACACCTCCAGAACGAGGGACGGCCCGTCGAGACACGGACCTACGGGCTGCACTTTCCCGAGGAGAACCGCGAGTCGTTCGCGGTCGACGCGCCGAAGTTCACCTACGAGAACCGGGGCGACCCTGGCGAGGAGAACCAGACGCGACGGATGCACGCGGACGCGGTCTGTGCGGTCGCGAGCCGGCCGGGCAACGTGCTCGTCGGGATGCCGAACTACCGTGAGGCGGAGTGGATCGCGGGCGTCTGCGACGAGCGCCTCGACAAGCCCGTCCTGCTGGACGAGTCCAGCGCCGACAGCACCACCGAGTCGCTGAAGGACGAGTTCTTCTCCGGCGACGGGAAGGTGCTCGTGACGAGTCTGCGAGGTACCCTCACCGAGGGCGTGGACTACCGCGGCGACCGACTCTCCGCCGCCGTCGTCTGCGGGGTCCCGCTCATCAACACCGCCTCGCCACGGACGCGGGCCCTGAAGCGCGCCTACGACGACACCTTCGGTGACGGCTTCGAGTACGCCCTCACGGTGCCGGCGGTCAGGAAGGCAAGACAGGCCATCGGGCGGGTCATCCGCGGCCCGGAGGAGGTCGGCGTCCGGGTGTTCGTGGACGCGCGCTACGCCCGGGACTCCTGGGATTCGGTCCGCGAGTTCTTCCCCGAGACCGAGCGCGAGGAGTTCCAGCCGGTCAGCCCCGACATGCTGGACCTGGGGCTGGACCGGTTCTGGTCGAAACAGGGGTAACCGGGGCGGACGAAGAACTCAGCTCCAGCCGTCGGACTCCTCGACGCCGAAGTTGAACCCGGCCATGTCGGGACCGTCGCCGTCGAAGCCGGGGTCCCAGTCGGGGTCGTCGGTCGGGGGCTCCTCGGGCTCCTCGCGGGTGAGATCGTCGAGGTCGACGGTCTCCATGTCGTCGTCCAGTTCTTGGATCTCCGTGGAGTCGCCGAGCGTCAGCGCGTCGAGCTCGAGGTCGTCGACGGTGCCGGAGAACTCCAGCTCCTCGGCGACGGCCTTGAACTCGTCGTGGGCGGTCTCGTAGTGCTCGTCGGGGTCGTCACAGCGCACGTCGTCGAGCCCGAAGGAGTCGTTGTCGACGCGGACCGTCTCCGGTTCGCTCTCGCCGCCGAAGCTGAACGTCTCCGCCGCGCCGTCGTCGTCGAAGCTCCAGTCGTCGTCATCGGCCTCGGACCACGCCAGCTCCTCGTCGTCGGTGACGTCGTCCCAGGCGATGTCGGCGCCGTCGTCCGCGACGGGCTCCTCGTCCGGGTTCGCGTCAGTCTCGGCCGGGAGCGACAGTGCGTCCGGTTCGAGGTCCTCGAACGGGTCGTCGTCGGTCTGTTCGTCGTCGGTGTCGGTGATGGTCTCGTCGATGTAGGTCGCGTCGTCGTCGGACGGCTCCGACCCCTCCTCGTCGCCGTCTTCGCGCCCCACCCCGAGCGCATCGTAGACGGCGGAGAGTCCGGCACTGACGACGCCGATGCCGGTCGACTGCCCATCGGACCTGCCCACGGTCATACATCTCATACTGGAGCAGCTCCAGTTAATTCTTTCCCAACAGAATACGAACAGAAACCTGTTGGCCAGTCAACGTGTGGCACGGTCGCCGGCCGGATGACCGGAACGCACTTCCGCCGAGGGCGGCCACTCGCGGGTATGTCGTTCGACTGGGAGCGGGACTTCTACGCGGCCACGGACTGGGACCGCGGTGCCTACCTCGGGGGCGAGGCGATGCCCGACCACCTGGAGACCTTCTTCGAGCGCGTCGGCGTCCCCGGATCGGTCGCGGACGTGGGCTGTGGTCCCGCGCTCGTGCCGTTCGAGCTCGTGCCCGAGTACCCGGAGACGGATTTCCACTGCTACGACGTGGCACCGTCGGTCGTGGCGGCGAACCGAGAGCGCGCGGCCGAGGCGGACCTCGACAACCTCCACTTCTCGGTCGCGGGACTCCCCGACCTCGGCGTCGACCGGCGGTTCGACCTCGTCTACTGCATGGCGACGCTGTACTTCGTCGCGGACGCCGAGCGCGCCGTCGCCGAACTGTACGAGCTGGTCGCGCCCGGCGGCACGCTCGTCTGCAACTACCCGAACCGCCACACGCGGGCGTGGGTGAACGAGGACACCGACGACCAGCGGCGCGAGGCGTTCGAGCTGGTCGGCCGCGGCGAGAACCTGCTGTCGTACGAGCGCATCCGGGAACTGCTCGGCCGCACGCCGCGGAGCTACTGGTCGGCCGTCGGCGCGAGCGACGCGGACTACGCCCGCCGGTCGAGTCCCGCGGTCTACGTCACGAAGCCAGCGTGAGGGCCCCAGGGACCGTTCTCAGAGCCGGTTCTCGGCGAGCTTGTTCTCGTTGACCCAGACGAAGCCCTCGTCGGTCTCCCGGCGCTTCGCGGGCGATGGCGTCGCCGGGTCGAACGTCTCCTCGAACTCGATACGGACCTCGTTGCGGTCGGCCGCCGGGAACTCCGGCACGAACTCCTCGTCGTCCAGCAGCCCCTTCACGGAGATGCCACCGCCGACGTGGATGGCGGCGCCGTAGGCCGCGAGCCGGTCGTCCTCGCTGGAGTCGACGTCGACGCCAAAGTCGTCGTCGGTGATGCGGGCCTCGGTGCGGCTCGTGTCGGCACCGGCGAGTTCGGCCACGTCGAAGCCGTCGTCTGCAGCGCCCTCGTCGGCCGGGTCGCCGACGGACTCGGTCGCCGCCTCCTCCTCCAGTTCGTCGAACACCTCGCCGAGCGCGTCGTCGGCCGCCCGCGAGACGGCTGGACCGCCGCCGCGGAGTTCGAAGCCGCCGGTGCCCGAACCCCCGGAACCGCCGCCGTCGCCCGTCGTTTCGGCAGCCCGGCTCCCCGCTGCCACCGTGTCGGCCGTGGTCTCCGTGCGTGGTCCGTCGTCGCTGTCGGACGGCTCGTCGTCGGCGTCGCCGGCGTCGATGTCCGGCAGGAGCCCGTCGCTCCAGCCGTCGTCGGCCACCGGGTCGTCGGTCACGCCGTCGTCGGCCACTGGGTCGTCGGTCACGCCATCGTCGGCCACCGGGTCGTCGGTCACGCCATCGTCGGCCACCGGGTCGCCGGCCATGCGCTCGTCGGCCGTCCGACTGCCGTCCGCCGGCGTACCGTCGCTGTCCGGTCGGCTGTCGTCGTCCGTGACGTCCCCGGACTCGTCCTCGCCGAGGTCGTCCGCGTCGTCGTCCGCGCCCGGGTCGAGCACCCAGTCCTCGTCGTCCCAGAACGGCGTCGTGTCGTCGTCGGTGTCCGGACGGTCGTCATCGTCGGCCTCGCCTGCGCCGTCGGACGTCCCGCCCGGGCCGTCGTCGTGCGTCTCGCTCGCGTCATCCGGATGGTTGCCACCCGCATCGTCCGCGCCGAGCCAGTCGGGGTCGGCGTCCTCGACCACGTCGACAGAGGCACCGGGTTCGGCTCCCGACGTATCGTCACCGACGAAGTCGATGAGCGCTGCCGTGTCGTCCGTCGTCCCGGAGTCGTCCGCCACGAACCCGCCCTCGGCATCCAGCACGGCGTCGGGGTCCGGCTCCACCGGGTCCTCGAGGTCGGCGACGCCCGTCGCCCGGTCGGGGGCGCGCTCGGCCAGCGAAGGGCCGTCTGTCTCGGTGACCCAGTCCGGCAGCGGCACGTCGTCGCCGTCGTCGGGGACGTACGCGCCGGGCTGGTACTTCGCGAGCAACGGCCGGTCGAACACCTCCACACGGGGGCCGTAGGACTCGTCGAGCCGCGCGCGTTCGTCGGTCTCGACGAGCGCGAAGCGCCAGCGGTCGGTGCCGTCGGAGAGCTGGACGAACTCGCAGCCGAGCCCGTACAGCAGCCGGACGTTCACCGCGTCGACGAGCGCGGGCAGGTTGTAGTCGCCGAGCGGGGTGTCCGGGTACTCGAACGGTGCCTCGCGGGTGATGCCGTTCGCGTCGGTCACCGAGAGGGTGTACGGGCCGGGCGACTCGCCGTCGGCCGAGACCGGGCTGCCGTGGGCGTCCCGCATCGAGAACGACCAGTCGATGGCGTCGAAGACGTCGGCGAGGTGGGTGGCCGGCGCGTGGCTCCAGTAGCGGGCGGGCGCGTCGATGCCGCGCCCGGCGGTCGCGACGACGTCCCGCAGGAACTCCGTCGGGTGGCCGGCCGCCTCGAGCGCGCTCGCGAGCGCGGTCTCGAGCGACGCGTCCGGGACGTCCGTCTGGGCGCGCACGTCGGCGACCGAGACGCCGAACGAGCCGAGCACGTCGGCACAGACGACCGCGTCGTGCTCGTCCTCGCGTCGGGACCGGGAGGTCATCGTCCCGAGTTGGCCGAGCACGCGGTTAAATATTTCTTGCTAGCTATTGAAGAAAATAGCTCGCCCTGGTCAGGCGCGGTCGCTGTCGAGGTCGATGTCCAGCTCCGCCAGCAGCTCCCTCGCCTCTTCCCGTTTCTCCTGGTGGTCCGCGAGGAACTCCCGCATCAGCTCGGCGGCCTGTTCCTTGCAGCCGCCACAGAGCCGCTCGCCGCCGACGCACTCCTCGTACACCTCGGTCGCGAGGCCGTCGTCGTCGTTCGCGAGCAGGTAGGCGTACAGCTCGTAGACGGGGCAGTCGTCGGCCTCGCCGCCGAGCTCGCGTTGCTCCTCGGCGGTCTCGCGCCCCCCGGTCGTCGCGGACTTCACCTTGTCGTAGCCCACCTCGGGGTCGTCGAGCAGGCTGATGTGGCTCGCCGGCACCGACGAGGACATCTTCCCGCCCGTCAGGCCGGTCATGAACCGGTGGTAGATCGAGGACGGCGGGATGAAGCCGTAGCCGCCGTGGTCGACCTCGACCTGCCGGGCCAGCTCCTCGGCCGCTTCGGGCGCGAGGTCGAACGAGTCGACGTGGCCCTCGTAGACGCGCTTCTCGCCCTCGACGGCGTCGATGAGGGCCTCGAACGCCTCGTCGGTCGCCTGCCGGTCGAAGAAGCGCGTGCGGGGCCGGAACGGCTCCATGCCCGCGGACTGGAGCTTCTTCACGACGCTGGCGCGGGCCGACTCCTCGATCTCGGGCACATCGACGCTGGGGCGGTCGGCCTCGAAGTCGACCGCGCTCTCGCCGTGAGCGAGGTACTGCGCGGCGTGGACACAGCGGACGGTCGTGTCGCCGTCGCGGTCGGCGGCGAGTTCGGAGAGCGCGTCCCACGCCTCTCGGAGCAGTTCGCGCTCGGCGTCGTCGGCCTCGAAGCTCGCGTACGCCTCGGTCACCTTGAAGAAGCGCATCCGGGTCGCCAGGTCGCGTGCGAGCCGGATGTGCGGGTCCTGGTCCGGTCCGACCGGGATGACGGTGGGCTTGGGCTCGTCGAGCTGCGGGTAGAGGATGTCCGCCATCTGGGTGACGACGCTCTGCATGTGGCTCACGTCCGTCTCGCCGTCGAAGCCGTAGATGGCCTGCAGCTCGGAGTAGTTCGCCTCGATGCCGAGTTCGAACGCGAGGTCCTGCAGCTCGCGGTTGTCGGACTGGCGGTAGAGCTCGCCCTCCTCGGGGTCGAAGCCGAGCGCGAGCAGGCTCAGCAGGTAGTCGCGCGAGTGCTCGTCGATCTCGTCCCAGGTCAGCCCGCGGGCGGAGTGCGCCTCCAGGTCGGCGATGAGGCCGTAGGCGTCGCCGCCGCGCTGTTGGTGCCAGATAATCTCGTCGAACACCAGCTTGTGGCCGATGTGCGGGTCCCCCGTCGGCATGAACCCCGACAGCACGGCGAACGGCTCGTCGTTGCGCATCGCCGCCGCCACGGGCCGGTAGTCGCGGTGCCCGAAGATGACCCCGCGCCGCATCAGGTAGTGCGGCTTCGGGATCTCGGGCAGCAGCTCGTCGAACTCCTCGATGCCGAACTCCTCGAACAGCTTCCGGTAGTCCGCGACGGTCGAGGAACCCCACGGGTCCAGCGCCACGTCGTCGGCCCCCTCCGCGACGGTGTCGCCGCCGTCCGGCAACACGTCGTCGGTCGAGGGTGCGTCCGTATCGCGCGTCATTCTGATATCGGTAGGTGACGGTGGCGCGCGCAAAAAGGTTCGCTTGTGGGCCGTCGTCGGGGTCTCGCGCTGTGCTACTCCGAGAGCCGAACCGTCACGACCGGCACCGGTGACTTCCGGACCACCTGCTCGGCGACGCTCCCGATGAAGTAGTGGTCCAGCCCCGTCCGCCCGTGGGTGCCCATCACGATCATGTCGACGGGCTCGTTCTCGACGAACCCGAGGATCTCCCTGCGGGGAACGCCCTCGCGTCGATGTGTCTCCACGGGCAGGTCGTCGGGCAGCACTGCCAGGGTGCCGTCGATGGCCGTGTCGGCGCGCTCGCGCTCGGCCTGCGTCCACGCCTCCGGCGAGAGACCGCTCGTCGGGCTCTCGAAGCGGTTTCGCGTGTCGACGACCGAGAGGACGTGCACGGTCGCGTCGAACCGGTCGGCGAGCGTGGCAGCGTGCTCGGCCGCGGCGTCGATGCCGTCGCTTCCGTCGGTCGGCAGCAGGATATCGTCGTACATATCGGATGGCGCGTCGGGAGCGTCTTGAATCCCGGGATTGCGAGGGCCGGTCGTGGCTCAGAACCCGCCGGTCGCCATGATGAACAGCGCGACCGCGATGATCCCGAAGAGCACGCCGACGCCCTTCTTGATGGTGCCCGTGTCCAGCGCCGCCGAGACGTAGGGTGCGATCTGGCCGCCCAGCGTCGTCGCCGGCACGGTCCAGACGACGATGTCCCAGCGGGTGGTCGCGAGGTCCATCGTGTGGCCGCCGGGGACGAGCCCGCCGCCGAAGACGTGGACCAGGGAGGCGAGCACGGCCGTCGTCGCGACGACGATGTGGTTGGTGCCGATGGCGACGCGGACGGGCACCTTCGTCCGCAGCATCGAGATGATGCCGAGCTCGCCGATGCCGAAGCCGGCGAGGCCCTGGAACATGCCGCCGATGCTGTAGTTCGCGAACCGCTCGACGTAGCCGCCGCGGGAGTACTCGTAGTCGTTGCCGTCGCGGTCGACCCGCGTGACGGTGCCCTCGTCGTCGACGGCGACGCCGGCCGGACCGAGCTTGTCGTCGTCGTTCGGGAGCTCCGCGCCGCCGTCGGCGGACACCTGCCCAGCCTCGTCGGTGCTGCCGCTCGGTTCCTCGTGGCCGAGGTCGGCCCGGAACAGGAGGTAGGAGGCTGCGAGCAGTGCGATACCGAGCAGCGCGTGGAACAGCGGCTCGGGGATGACGAACGAGAGCAGCGCGCCGCCGACGACGAACGGTACCGCGCCGAGGACGAGCGACGTGGCGAGCCGGCGGTCGACCAGCCCGTACTGGATGAACGCGAGCGAGGAGCTCGACAGGCCGAAGGACTCGCTGATGAGCCCGATCTTCACCAGCGTCTCGGGTGTGAGTCCCTCGCCGGTGATGAGCGGGTAGATGAAGATGAGGAACGGGACGAACAGCGCGGAGCCGCTGATACCCACCGTGTTGACGATGGTCGCACCGGTGAGGAAGAAGAAGAATATCCACCAGTACTCGAGCCAGTAACCGGTTCCGGCACCGCCGGTCGGCGCGAAGAGGTACACACCGACGACGAACAGCACCGGCGCGAGGAACACGAACACGTGCTGGTACTTGAGGAAGGTCTTCTGGATGCTTCCTGCGGACGACGACGGCGGTTCGGTCATTGAGGGTACCGGCCACGTAAGGAAGTGGGGTATAAGTGCATTTTCGTCTCGGCCGATTCCACTGGATGGAATGCGAAATTCGAAGGACGTGGGCGAGAGCGACTGAGACCAAAAGTTACGGCACCACCACCGTTACATACTAGAATTCCTAATATTTATTGTACGGGTCGTGCTATTGAGTAACGTATGAGTTTTCCAGAGGGGCAACCCGACCCGAGCGAGCGGACGCCAGTAGACGACAGTGGTGATGCAGTCGACCCTGCCCCGACGGACGGACCGCTCTCGCGACTGCTCGAACCGATTCGACGCCACCTCCGGACGTGGTCGGGTCGCTACGTGGAGATGCGCGTCGAGGCGCGAACCGGTCGTCGGGAGTAGCCGTCGACTCGCTTCCTGCAGTTCTCGACCCGAGTAGCGTCGGCCGTGACGGCGACCGCCGCCGTCGTGGCCGCTACCCCCGCCAGCTGAGACAGGTCGCGGCCCAGGTGTAGCCGGTGCCGGCGGCGAGGAAGAGCACGTCGTCGCCGGGTTCGAGCCGCCCCCGCTGGAGCCCCTCGTCCAGCGCCAATATCTGGTCGGCGGACTGGACGTGGCCGTAGTCGTCGAGGTAGTAGGCGTCCGATGCGGGGTCGCAGCCGAGGTCGTCGCAGAGGTACTCGTGGAACGACCGCTTCATGTGCGTCACGGCGAGGAAGTCGACCGAGTCGACGCCGGACCGGTCCATCGCCGTCTCGGCGACCTCGCGGAAGTTCGGCAGGCTCACCTCGGCGAGGCGTTCCTTCATGCCCTCCTGGTCGGGCACGTCGAGCGTGTGCAGCCCCGAATCGACGGTGTCGTGGCTCGACGGGCGCTTCGAGCCGCCGGCGGGCATCACCACGTCGTCGGCGAACGAGCCGTCGGTGACGGCCGCGCTCTCGCCGACCGTCGCGCGGACGCGGTCTGCGTCTGGGTTCGATTCGAACACCATCGCGCTCGCGCCGGAGCCGAAGTTGAACATGAACGACGAGCGCTCGTTGCCGTAGTCGACGAGGTCCTCCTCGCGGCTGGCGGTGACGAGCAGCGCCCGGTCCACGTGGTCCGCGAGCAGCTGCGCCTTCGTCTGCCGGATCGCGAGGGGTGCGCCGGCGCACAGCGCGTACGACTCGTTCGCGAAGGCGTTCTCGGCGCCGAGCTCCTCGGCGATGGCGGCCGCGGCGGACCAGACGACGTGGTCCTTGTACTCGCTGCCGTGGTACAGCACGAGGTCGAGGTCCGCGGCGTCGAGCCCCGCGTCGGCGAGCGCCTCGCGCCCCGCCTCGACGGCCATGTCGGTGGCGTGGTCGCCGTCGGGCGGACAGACGTGCTTCTCGCGCAGGCCCATCTTCTCGACGACGACGTCCTCGGGGATGCCGCTCTCGGCGGCGATCTCTGCACCCGAAACGGTCTCGTCCGGGACGTACGTCCCGTAGCCGGTGAGCGCGACGCAGCCGCCGTCGGGGTCGGGCCCGCCGCGGTCGGGCCCGGGCCCGCTCACAGCTTCCACCCCCTGACGCGGCCCTTCACGGCCGCGGCGACCTGTCCGGCGACGGTCCCGCCGAGGTAGCCCCGGAGCGTCCCGAGCAGCCCGTTGGGCACGTACAGCACGAACAGGACGAACAGCAGGCCGATGTAGAGCCCGGCCCGGCCGTTGAGGAACACCTCGATGCCCTCGGCGACGGTGAAGCCGTCGATGATGACGGTGTTCAGCGTCCCCTCGCCGAGGTGGTTGCGGAGGTACGGCAGCAGGCCGCCGCCCTCCTTCGTGAGGAACTCGTGGAGTCCCTCGTGGAACAGCCGGCCGAACAGCGGTCCGGCGACGGTGCCGAAGCCGCCGATGATGGACGCCAGCAGCGCGTCCCCGGCGGTGAGGAAGTAGAAGGAGTTCTCCGGTGCGACGGAGGTCCGGTAGCCCGTGAACAGGCCGCCAGCGATGGCACCGAAGAAGCCAGAGATGGCGAACGCACCCATCTTCACGCGGAAGGTGTCGTAGCCCACGGCGCGGGCGCGCTCCTCGTTCTCGCGGATGGCGATCATCGCCCGTCCGAACGGCGAGTGGATGATGCGCTGCATCGCGAAGTAGCAGACGAGCACGACCAGCCCGACCATGTAGTACGACACCTCGCCGGGGCCGAGGCTGATGGTGTGACTGATGGGCGAGAGCGCGCCGATGCCGGTCAGCTGCACGAAGTCCATCCCCCAGGTGAACGTGTCGCCCTGGAGCTGGCCGATGGTCATGTTCAGCGAGTCGACGTACGGCACGCCGATGGCGAAGCCGTCCTGCCTGCCGAGGACGGCGATGCCGTCCCGCGGGTTCGACCCGAGGTAGTCCCAGTTCGAGAAGAACACGTAGAGGATCTGTGCGAACCCGAGCGTGATCATCGCGAAGTAGACGCCGGTGAGCCGGAACGCGACGCTCCCCATGAGCAGCGCCATGACGACCGCGAGGACGCCGGCGAGGAGCAACAGCACCATGAACGGCGTCCCGCTCCCCAGCAGCGGCACCTTCCCGTTCGCGACGAGGATGACGAAGTACGCGCCGAGGCCGTAGAACGCCGAGTGGCCGAACGAGAGGTACCCCGTGTAGCCGCTGATGAAGTCGAAGCTCATCGCGAACAGGCCGAAGTAGAACACGGTTATCATCGTCTGCACGCGCGGCAGGAACATCGCCATCTCCGCGGCGACGAGCGAGCCGGTGAGGAACGTGTAGACGAACGGGTAGAGCGCGAAGAAGGCGACGACGAACGCGTGGGCGACGTGCTCGCGGAGGTACTCGCCGAGGTAGTGCTCGTCGGTGGCGGTCTCGCTCGCCACGTCGGTGGAGTCCGCGGTCGCGGTGCCGCCGTCGGTGGCGCCGTCGCCGGCCGCCACCTGGCTCTCCGACCCGTCTGCGTCGGTCGCACCCTCGTCGGGCGCGTCGGTGGGGTCGCTAATGGCCGCCCACCTCCTCGACGCCGAACAGGCCCTGCGGCCGCAGCACGAGCGTGCCCACCAGGATGAGGAAGATGAACAGCTCCGGCAGCGCGGAGAAGCCGACGATGTCGCTGGTGAACAGCTCCGTCGTGAACGCGTCCACGAAGCCGACCAGCACGCCGGCGACGACGGTGCCCCGGAACGTGCCGAGGCCGCCGACGATGACGACGACGAACGCAGGTAACAGGACCTCCGCACCGAGGTTGATGCTCGCCGCCCACGCGCTGTCCCACATCAGCAGCGCCCCGGCGACGCCGGTGATGCCGACGCCGACGCCGAAGACGACGGTGAACGCCTGATGGACGTTCACGCCGAGGGCCTGGGCCATCTCGCCGTCCTCGCTGCCCGCACGGATGTAGAGCCCGTAGCGGGTCTGCGTGAGGAAGATCCAGACGCCGGCGGTGATGGCGATGCCGAGCAGTATCTGGAACACCTCCAGGCCCTCGACGCCCAGACCGAACACGTCGTGGGTCTTCGAGATGATCTCCGGACGGGTGCCCTGTGCCGCCAGCCAGTCGGTCGACGGCTGGATGTCGTAGAACAGCAGCACCATGCGCAACAGCTCCTCGAGGACCAGCGTGATGCCGAACGTCAGCAGTATCTGGTACAGCGGCGGCCGGTCGTACAGCGGCCGGATGAGCGACACCTCCAGCGCGCCGCCGAACGCGGTCAGCAGCGCGAAGACGACGCCGATGGCGACGAAGAACAGGGCGATGCGCCCGACGTTGCCGCCGGCGCTCGCCGCGAACGTCACCATGACGAGCCCGCCGAGGTACGCCCCGATGGCGGTCAGCGAGCCGTGGGCGAAGTTCAGCACGCCCATCAGGCCGAAGATGAGCGTCAGGCCGGCCGCGATCATCACGTAGATCGAGGCCTTCGCGAGGCCGTCGAACAGCACCCGCGCGAGCACCGACGGGTCGAGGAAGTGCATGACCGCGTCGACGAGCGAGACGAGCGGAATCACGTCAGGTACCTCCGTATCTCCTCGTCGTCGGCGCTGACGCCCTCGGTCGTGTCCGAGTGGACCACCTCGCCGTGGTCCATCAGGTAGAACCGGTCCGCCAGGTCCATCGCGAGCGGGAAGTTCTGCTCGACGAGCAGCAGCGATGCCTCCTCCGAGACCGCACGGAGCGCGTTCGCCACGTCCTCGACGATCTGCGGCGCGAGCCCCTCGCTGGGTTCGTCGACGAGCAGCAGGTCGTTCTCGCCGACGAGGCCGCGGGCGATGGCGACCATCTGCTGCTGGCCGCCCGAGAGGTTGCCCGCCTTCCGGTCACGGAACTCGCGGAGGTCGGGGAACGCCTCGAACGCGCGGTCGAGATGCGCGTCGACGCCCTCGCCGTCTTTCACGGCGACCTGGATGTTCTCCTCGACGGTGAGCTGGGAGAACATGCGGCGGTCCTCGGGGATCCAGCCCATGCCGGCCTTGGCGACCTCGTGGGTCTGTCGGCCGGTCACGTCCTCGCCGTCGTAGCTGACCGTCCCGTCGCGCGGCGGGGTCAGCTGCAGTGCGGTCCGCAGCGTCGTCGTCTTGCCGACGCCGTTGCGGCCGACGAGCGCGACGGTCTCGCCGGGGTCGACGTGCAGCGACACCCCTTCGAGGATGTGGCTCTCGCCGTAGTACGTGTGCACGTCCTCGAGTTCGAGCAGGTGGCTCACGCGACGCCACCCCCGTCCTCGCCTGCGGTCCCGGCGCCCTCACCGCCGTCGTCGCCGGCGGTCGGTGCGTCGGGGTCGTAGCCGCCGAGGTACGCCTCCTGGACGGCGTCGTCGTCCCGGACCTCGGTCGGCGGGCCGTCGGCGATGAGCTCGCCCTGATGCAGCACCGCGATGCGGTCGGCGAGGTCCATCACGACGTCCATGTTGTGTTCGACGAGCAGGACGGCGTGGTCGGCCGCGACGTTCCGGATGAGCTCGACGACCTCGTCGACGCTCTCCGAGGAGACGCCCGCCGCGGGCTCGTCGAGCAACAACACGTCGGGGTCGCCCGCGAGCGCGACGCCGAGCTCGAGCTGGCGCTTCTCGCCGTGGCTGAGGTTCTGGGCGACGTCGTCGGCCTTCCCGGCGAGACCCACCCGTTCGAGGATGGCCTCCGCCTCGTCGACGTACTCGGGGAAGGCGTCGACGTTGCGCCAGAAGCGCGTCGTCGCGTCCCCGTGGGCCTGTGCCGCGACGCGGACGTTCTCACGCACGGTCGTCGTCGGGAACAGGTTGGTTATCTGGTACGACCGGTGGAGCCCGGCGCTCGCCGTCTCGTGCGGCGCGAGCCCGGTGAGGTCGTGCCACCCGCCGTCGTCTCGGAACTCGACGCTGCCCTCGCTGGGCTCGAGTTCGCCGGTGAGCAGGTTGAAGAACGTCGTCTTCCCCGCCCCGTTCGGGCCGATGAGCGCGCAGCACTCGTCGCTGTCGAGGCCGAACGAGACACCGTCGACGGCGGTGATGCCGCCGAAGTGCTTCGTCAGCCCGTCGGTGCGTAACACCTGGTCCGCCATCGCCTACAGGTCGCAGCCCATCCCGGGGTCGTCGGCCGGGATGGTCGTCTGGTCCTTGCTGACGCGGGCGACGGGCTCGCCCGGCATGATGCCGGCACCCCAGCTGTCCGCGAACTCGTCCGTGGTCGGGACGGGGTAGGCGACGGTCATCTCGGAGCGCGCCTGGTTGTTGTACTCCTGGTAGGTGTACGCGTCCGACCCCTTCGGGGTGTCCGCGACCGTCATCCCGCGCATCGCGCCCGCGATGTCGATGCCCTCGGTCGAACCCGAGGCCTGCACGGCCTGGTGGACCGAGGAGGCTGCGGTGAACGTCCCCGAGGTGAACAGGTCCGGCACCTTCCCGTAGGCGCTCGTGTACATGTCGACGAACGAGCTGTTGATCTCGTTGTCGTACTGGTTCCAGTGGTACCGCGTCGTGAACGGCCCGATCTCGGCGTCGCGGATCTTCTGTGCGGTCAGCGGCTCGCCGAGCAGGTTCGTCAGCACCTGGCCGACGACCGCGTTCGTGATCTCCGTGGCGAAGCCACCGAAGATGCGCAGGTCGTAGTTCGCCGCCGTCGTCATGAAGTTCGGCAGCGTCGCGACCGTGAACCCGCCGACGACCGCGTCGGCGTTCGCGCTGACGGCCTGCTCGAACAGCCCCTCGAACTCGGAGTAGCCCTGCGGGACGAACCGCTCCCCGACGATCTCGATACCGTTCGCCTCGAGCACCGTCCGGTAGTTGTTCACGACGGCGCGGCCGAACGAGTAGTCCGCACCCATGAGGAACACGCGCTGGATGTCGGTCTCCTGTGCGGCGTAGGTGCCGCCGGAGCGGGCGTCCATCGCCGTGTTCTCGTTGGCGCGGAACACCTGCGCGGAGCAGGTCTCGCTGTTCGCCGTGATGTCGGCCGACGCCGCCGGCCCCGCGATGAACGGGATGTCGACCCCGGAGGTGTTCACGACGGTCTGTGCGACCCGTTGTGCCGACCCCGACGAGGAACAGCCGAACAGCACGTCGACGTCGTCCTGCTGGACGAGGTCCGTCGCGGCGGTCTGTGCGACGTCCGCCGAGAACTGCGTGTCCTTGAAGATGAGCTCCCAGCTCACGTCGCCGTCCTCGATGGTCCGGGTCCCGGTCTGGACGTCGGTCAGCGGGTCCGAGTCGGTCCGGTAGGCCAGCCCCGAGAGGAAGCCCCAGATGGACTGCATCCCGTAGTACTGGAGGTCGCCCGACATCGGCTGCATGATGCCGACCTTGACCGTGCCCGAGGCCGACACGTCGGCCTGTGTCGTGGTCTGCTGTCCACCACCGGTGGTTCCCCCGTCCGTGGCTGTGTTCGTTTGCGTGTCCGTGCCGTTGCCGTCTCCACCACTCGTGCATCCGGCCAGTGCGCCGGAACTGAGTGCGCCCAACGTAGCCATCATTCGTCTTCGTGAGATGCTCACGCGCGACATACTCGACACTATCGACTCAAGAGCGGCAAGAATTACGAGGTTAACATGTTAAACCGTCAGTCGTCCAGGTCCGACAGCGCGTCGACGACTCGCTCGACCATCTTCTGCTGGCCGCGCCGCAGGTTCTTCGAGACGGCCGGTTTCGAGACGCCGAACTCGTCGGCGAGGTCGCCCAGCGTCGTCTCCCGCGGGCTCTCGAAGTAGCCCTCGTTCGCCGCGGTCTCCAGGGTGTTGCGCTCCACGTCGGAGAGGTCGCGGCAGCCACCGATGAGCGTCATCGCGGCACCCGCGTTCTGGACGATGTCGTTCATCGACGGCAGCGTGACGGTCTCGCGCTCGACCACGTCGAACTCGTTCGCCTTCTCCAGCTCGGAGAGCGTGCCGTCGGCTCGCCCCTCGTCGTCGAAGCCGACGTGCCACATCTCGCTGCCGTCCTCGATGTAGAACGGGCCGGTGATGTAGCCGTCGTTGCGGCGGATCGTCTCCATGGCGTCCGTCTGGCCCATCACGGTCTTCAGGTGCGCCACGTCGTCCCGCTTGGCCAGCAGGTCGATGTCGTGCATGTGGTCGTGCTCCTGCAGTGCGTGCAGGCCGTTGTCGAGTGCCCCCCTGTCCGCTCCTTCGACGACCATGCGACATTCGAGCTCCTCCGCGACCGGGTGGAACTCCCAGTGCGCCGCCGCGAACGCCACGTCGTGGTCCGCGGTGGTGTCGATGAACGGGCAGTCGTACTGCTGCATGTCCATCGAGAGATCTATCATACTCGTTCGTGCCTAGTGTTCACACATCGGCACGTCAGTTCATAAGCGTTTCCGTCCCGTGGCCCCAGATCGGCCCGAAACAGGACAAAACCGCCGACTCACGCGCTGTCGTCACTCCCGCACGAGACGGGCCGCGACCGCGAAGCAGCCCAGCAACAGGGCCGCCGCGCCGATGATACCAACGAGCGAGGGCCGAGGACCGGCGTCCGACCCGGCGGGCGTCTGCGTACCGGGCTCCCGGGGCTGTGCCGGGTCGACAGCCGTCGTGGCCGGTGCAGGCGACGGCTCGACGGCGACCGCGACGGTCCCCGCCTCGGCCATCGCTACCTCGGCCGTGGTCCGGTTGTCCGCGCCGGTCCGGACGGACTGGTTCACCCGGTCCCAGCCGTCCCCGTTCCGTTCGAGCAGCGTGGTGCTGCCGTTCGCGTCTCCTGCCTCGACCGAGAGCTCGGTGTCGACCGACGCGACGTGGTCCATCTCACCATCGACGGAGAGTCCACCCAGCGCCCGGTGACCCGTGGAGAGGCTCAGCTCCGACCCCTCGTGGGTCTGGACCGTCAGCGCGAAGCTCCCGGCCCGCTCGACGGCGAGGGTCAGGTTCGACATCGACACCGCCCGGTCGCCCCCGGGGAGCGGCACGGTGACCGTCGACCCGGCGCGTGCCCGGTCGACCTGCACGGTCAGCCCGTCGGCGAGCGAGCCGCTCGTCGAGACGACGTTGACCGCCCGGACCGTCACGTTCGCCGTATCGGTGTCGGTGTTGCCTGCCGTGTCGGTGACGGTCACGGTCGCGTTGTACCTGCCCGGCTCCTCGAAGGCGTGCGTCGGCGTCGAGCCGTTCGCCGTCGCCCCGTCCGCGAACTGCCAGGTGACGTTCGCGATGCCCCGGTCGTCGCTGGAGTTCGTGGCGTCGAACGCCACCGGCTCGCTCACGTTCGCGACGTAGCCCGGACCGGCATCTGCGACGGGGGGCGTCGTGTCGCCCGCGCCGCCGCCGTCGTCGCCGTCGTCGCCGTCGCTGCCGTCGTCGCCGTCGTCGCCGTCGTTGCCGTCGGAGTCGTCGTTGCCGTCGTTGCCGTCGGAGTCGTCGTTGCCGTCGTTGCCGTCGGAGTCGTCGTTGCCGTCGTTGCCGTCGGAGTCGTCGTTGCCGTCGTTGCCGTCGTCGCCGTCGTTGCCGTCGTCGCCGTCGTTGCCGTCGTCGCCATCGTCACCGCCGCCGCCGCCACCGCCACCGCCGCCACCGCCGCCACCGCCGCCACCGCCGCCGCCGCTATCGGTCTCCTCGACGGTGACGTTCGTGGTGTCGGTGTCGGTGTTGCCCGCCCCGTCGGTCGCGGTGAGCGTGACCGCGTACGTGCCGGGTTCGTCGAAGGTGTGGGCCACCGTCTCGCCGGTCGCGTTCGTGCCGTCGCCGAACGACCACTCGTACGCGGCGATTCCGACATCGTCCGTGGAGCCGTTCGCGTCGAAGTCGACCGCGGTGCCCGCGTCGACCGTGCGGTCCTCGCCCGCGTCGGCGACCGGCGGGGTGGTGTCCGCGACGGTCACCGAGCCGTTGTCGAGGGCGGTCGTCAGCTGGGCGGACTCGTTGTTGACCGAGCTGTCGTCGGGTTCGAACGCCAGCGCCGACGTCGACCCGAGACTGCCGACGACGGTGAACGTCACCGCCGCCACCGTCGGCGACGCCGTCCCGTTCGCGCGGGACTGGGTCACGAACGCCCAACCCGCCTCGTCGTTCACGTTCCGCACCGGGTCGGCGAACTCGACGCCGGAGACGGACTCGAACTGGAGCACCGACGGGTCCCAGGAGAGGTTCGCCTGGTAGCCCGCGATGGCGTCGCCCTCGGTCGTGATGTTCACGGTCACCGTCCCGTCCGGCCCGGCTTCGGCGTCTCCGACGGTCATCCCCGCCACGGGGGAGCCGTCGTCGACAAGCGTCGGTGTGCCGCCCGCGCCGGCACTCGCCAGTGCCGACGGCCCATCTGCGCCGGCACTCTCGTGGCCGGTGGTGCTGGTGGCCTCGTCACCAATCGCCGCGCCTGCCAGCGGTGCACCGAGCACCGCCAGCACGACGAGACAGACGAGCCACAGTCTCGATTGCCCCACGCTACCCCCGCTCTTCCGGTATCGTATCGTCATTATCGACCCCCAACCGCACCCCCCGCGCCATCGGTGGCCCCCAGACCACCGACAGCGAGTCGCCTCACGGATCGCGCGGTATAGTTACTTACCGATTAGGGCTTGAATTAAAATAACTTTCGCCATTGTATGCAAAGTAAATTTATGAGTGGTGTAGCATACCACTGGCAGACGCCGATCTCCGTGTCGCGGGCAGAGACACCGACCCGTTCTCTCCGGTGAGGAGGTGGGACGGTGCGCGATGTCCGCGGCCGCGCACCCCGGTTCCACGGAGAGAAGAGCACTCGCGCCGCCGGCACCGCCTACTCCCCGCCGAACTCCCGCGTGATGGTCTCGCGGTCGATCTTCGACGGGCCGGAGGTAGGCATCTCGTCGACGAACGCGAGGTGGCGCGGGCGCTTGAACCGGGCGAGCTTCCCGTCGAGGAACGCGGTCAGCTCCGCCAGGGTCAGGGAGTCGTCACCCTCGACGACGGCCTTGCCGACCTGCCCCCACTGGTCGTCGGGGACGGGGACGACGACGACCTCGTCGACCTTCGGGTGGCCCGAGACGACGTCCTCGACCTCGGCGGGGTAGACGTTCTCCCCACCTGAGACGTACATGTTCTTCTTGCGCCCCTCGATGTAGACGTAGCCCGCGTCGTCCCGCCGGGCGAGGTCGCCGGTCGACACCCAGCCCTGCCCGAACGTCGCCTCGGTCTCCTCGGGGGCGCGCCAGTAGCCCGCCGCGGCGTGCGGGCTTGCGAGTTCGAGCTCACCGACGGTGCCCGGTTCGACGGGGCTCCCGTCGTCGTCGACGATGCGCACGTCGACGTGCATCGCGGGGACGCCGACGCTGTCGGCCTTCTCGTGGGGCCAGTCCGTCGGCATGGTGAAGTTGTTCGGACCGCATTCGGTGAGGCCGTAGCCCTGCGAGAGGTCGACGCCGCGGTCCCACCAGGTCTGCATGACCGACGCGCGGCAGGGCCCACCGCCCGATTTCACGAACCGGAGCGTCGAGAGGTCGGCGTCGTCCCAGGCGTCGGCCTGGGTCATCATCCGGAGGACCGCTGGAACCGCCACGAGCAGGGTCCCGTCGCGCTCGTCGACGATGGAGAGCACCTCGGTCGCGTCGAACTCGCGGGCGATGACGACCTCCGCGCCGAGGTGGAACAGGGGGACGGTGATGACGTTCCAGCCGCCCGTGTGGAACATCGGGAACACCATCGGCGTCACGTCCTCCGGGCGCAGCCCCCACGCCGTGATGGTGTTGACGGAGTTCCAGGCGATGCTCCCGTGGGTCAGCACCGTCTCCTTCGGCGTGCCCGTCGAGCCCCCGGTGTGCAGGAACAGGTGGGCGTGGTCCTCGTCGACCGTCACCGTGTCGACCGGAGCGTCGTCGTCGGGCACCGCCGCCTCGAACGGCTCGTACTCCGTCTCGCCCACCCCGAGCACCGGCCCGTCGTAGTCGCAGGCGTCGTGGGCCATCGCCTCCTCCAGCAGGTCCGCGAAGGGCTCCTCCACGACCAGCAGCGACGGGGCCACGTCCGAGAGCAGCTCGCCCAGCTCGCGCGGGGCGAGCCGGTGCGACAGCGGCGCGAGCACGCCGCCGGTCTTGCCCGTCGCGAAGAACAGGTCGACGAGCTCGGGGCGGTTCCGAGAGACGACGGCGACCCGACCGCCGACGGTCACGTCGCCCGGTTCTCCCTCACGCGGCGTCGCCCGCCCGGCGCCGCCGACGTTCGACATCGACTCCGCAGCCTCGGCGTCGACGCCGTGCTGTCCCAGGAGGCGCGCCACGCGGTTCGCGCGTCGGTCGAGTTCGGCGTAGGTGTACGCCTCGCCCGTCGTCGCGTCTCGCAGACCGACGCGGTCCGGCGAGAGCGACGCCCGGCGTTCGGACCACGCCCCGACCCAGCCGCCGGCTCTCGGACCGGTCGGCGAACCGGTCACGTCCCGGCCGTCGGACCCCTCGCCTGTACTGTCGTCCCTGGAACTACCCATCGTGCGCCTCCACGCCCGCGTGCGCGCCCCCGGCGTGCACCGTCACGTGGCCCCGGATGTTCGCCGTCACGGCGTCCGCCGACTCGATGAAGAACAGGTGCGAGCCCCCCTCGTAGCGCTCGAGTTCGGCGTTCGGGAGCGCGTCGGCCAGCCGTTCGCCGTTCTCGACCGGGAGCACGCGGTCGTCGGTGCCGTGGAGCACCAGCGTCGGCAGCGTCAGCTGGTCGAGCCACGGCGTGCTGTCGAAGGCGGCGACCGCACCGGCCTGTGCGTTCCGTGCTGCCTCCGGCGCGTCCGACTCCAGCCGCCAGTCGACGATCCGGTCGACCAGCGCCTCGTTCTCGTCGGCGAACGCCTCGGTCATCGCGGGCGTCATCTTGTACCGGATGGCCTCGCGCTCGTCGTAGCCCTCGGGCACGTCGAACATGTACTCCTGTGTCTCCGGCGGGGTCTCCACGGCGTCCTCGCCCCCGTGGGAGGTACAGAGCAGGGTCAGCGAGATGGCCCGGTCGTAGTCCCGGGCGTACTGCTGGGCGGTCATCCCGCCCATGCTCGCGCCGACGACGTGCGCCGCGTCGATCTCTTCTGCGGCGAGCACGGCTTCGAGGTCGCTAGCGAACGCGTCGATGCTGTAGGCCTCCGGGTCTTTGGGGGCGTCGGACTCGCCAGTCCCCCGATTGTCGAAGGCGATGGTCCGGTAGTCCGCCAGTCGCTCGCGCTGGAACCGCCACATCCAGCGCGCGTAGCCTAACCCCTCACAGAAGGCCACCACCGTCGCATCCTGCGGTCCGTCCACGTCGTAGGAGATGGTCACCCCGTCGTTGTCCACGGTCGGCATACCCGTGACAACGCCTGTCGGGATAGAAAAGACCCCGTTTTACATGTTAACCCCTAGCTTGAACCCGGTCCGCCAGCCCCTACCGATATGACAGTCGCGACGGTGGGGGACTCCGCCACGGCCCGCATGACCGTATCGACCGACGCAATCGAGGACTACGCCGCGCTCGTCGGCGACGACAACCCGCTGCACGTCGACGACGGCTACGCCGCCGAGACGATGTTCGAGGGCCGCATCGCCCACGGGATGCTCCCCGCCGGCCTCGTCAGCGCCGCGCTCGCCGAGCTCCCCGGCGACGTCGTCTACGTCTCCCAGGACCTCGAGTTCCGCGCCCCGGTCCGTCCCGGCGACACCGTCGAAGCGACCGTCGAGGTCGTCGAGAATCTCGGGGAGGGCCAGCTCCGGGTCCGCACCACCGCGACGGTCGACGACACCACCGTCCTCGGCGGCGAGGCGACCGTCCTCTCGCTCGCCCACGAACCCGACGACGGCAGCTGCGAGGCCGAAGCCGGCGCGGACTGAGGCTCTTCTGGCGACGTCCGACCGTGAAAGGTTTACAATTATTGTAAACTTTTGCCCGCAATCGACGACCGACCAGCCGACCGGCGCGCGGCTGTCTCGGAATCGCTTGCGATTCCGATGGCCAGTGAGAGCTCGCTCTCACCCTGGCGAGCGTGCCGAGCGCAAGCGAGGTCTCCGCGAGCTTGCGAGCGGAGGGCAGCGAGACGACGGAGGAGTCTCGCCAGGCCGCGAGCCGCACACGTGCGAGGGATGAGAAGCGCAGCGCCAGCGAGCATCGGTCACGAGACGCGAGCGTCTCGTGAGCCCACCGGAAATCTCCGATTTCCGGGGACGCAGCGAGGCCTCCGACTCCAGCGACTCGGGGCTTTCTGGCTGGTGTCGGGACAGCTGAGTCCCACAGACTAGAGGCTTATTCGAGATGTTGATGGCCGTTTCGTAGCCCGAAACCCCGGAGCCCAAAATCTTCCCTGAGACCGACCGTCGCGTTTATCCGCCCGCACTGGGAACGTGACGCCGATGGAGCGTCTCCACGCCCGGTACCCGTTCTTCGCGGCCGCCCGCGACGCGGTCGACGCGGCCGCCGTCGACCTCGGCGAGCTGGTCGCCCGGCCCGACGAGCCGGCGGTCGACCGTGCTGTCGACCGGGTGGTGTCGGCGCTCACCGACCACACCATCGGGGACCCGCACGGGGAGCACGAGGTGGAGCTGCTCTCGTACCCGGTCGCCCGCGTCATCGTCTCGCTGGTCGACGACCCGGTCGTCACCCGGACGTACGCGAAGGCGGAGGCCGCGACCGCTCACGAACGGGTGCTCGCGGACCTCGACGACGGGGACGGGCTGAAGTTCACCAGCAACGACACCGACCTCACGGTCGAGCGGCTCCTGACGGAGTTCGACCTCGACGGCGAGGTGACCCCGACCGAGGACGGCTACGAGGTCGCCGTCACCCGGTATCTGCAGCTCGCGGGCGACCTCGACGATCCGGACTGGCGGCTGCCACGGCGGAGCCTCGCCGACGGCGACGTCCCCGTCACCCGCGAGGAACTGCTGGAACTGCTCCGAGCCGCCATCGAGGAGCGCGTCGCCGCTGGGCTCCCCTTCGCGGTCCCCGATGCCATCGGCGGACACCTCGACCACGCCGTCGCTGCCGTCGAGGACGTGCTCTCGGACCCCGCGATTCCGACCGAGTTCGCGGACGTCGACCCGGCGGCGTTCCCGCCCTGCATGGACGCGCTGCTCGGGCGGGCCCGCGACGGCGACGAGCTGCCGGACCACTCGTGGTTCGTGCTGCTGTCGTTCTGTACGACGATCGGGATGCACGCCGAGGAGATCGTCGCCATCGTCGACCCGGACGACGAGACGGTCGCCGAACGCATCCGCTACGGCGTCGAACGCGTCGGCACGTCGGAGGGCGAGATCGCGTACCCACCGGTATCGTGTGCGACGATGCAGACCTACGGTGACTGCGTGAACAAGGACGAGACCTGCGAGACCATCGCGCACCCGCTATCGTACTACGAGACGCGGCTCACGGTCGACGACTGATCACTCCTCGTCTTCGAGGTCGAGCCAGTAGCGGCGCGTGTAGCCGACGATGGTCATCAGGACGACGAAGCCGGCGATGGCGTAGGCGAGCATCTGGCCACCCTGGGTGGACAGCACGCCCGTATCGCTCCCGTAGGCCATCCCGACGTAGGCCATGGCAGCGATGACGGCCAGGACAGAGGTGCCGGCGACCACGACCTCCTTGACGGTATCAGCGTCCATCTCGTGTCGGCGTTTCAGTGGCCGGGACAAAAGCGTGTCGTACTTACGCCACGGACAGCGTCATCGGCTCGAACGACAGGAACGCCGTCTCGTACCCCTCGTGGCGGGCCACCTGCGGCGGGATGGTCACCCGGAGTTCGACCTCGTCGCCGGACGCCAGCGTCTCGAGGTCGGCGCCGTAGTGGTAGCCGAGCTCGGGGTCGAGGACGGCACCGAGCTCCTCGTCGAAGACGGTCGAACCGTCCCGGGTGACGGTCATCTCCAGCCCGAGCCGGGGGATGAGCATCCCGTTGTACGGCGTTCGTGGCGAGACGGCGAGGTGGGTCCCCGACCCGAACCGCTCCGCCTCGACCGACTGCACGACGAACTGCGCGTCGCCCGAGCTGGCCGTCCCGACGGTCGTCCCCGGCAGCTCGTCGGTCGACTTCGCGACGCCGAGTGGCATGTCCATCATCGTCATCGCGTCGACGGCCGCCCTGTCGCCCGCCCTGTCGGGCGTGTTCTCGTAGGAGATGTTCTGCTTCTCGCTCTCGCTGTAGGAGAGTTCGAGGTCGATGCTCGTCGACTCCTCGAACCGCCCCTCGAACGAGCCGGTCGTCCGGACGCCGCTCAGGCCACCGATGTCGACCTCGACGGTGTAGTTCGCGGTGCCGTCGAGTCCGAAGTTCGCGCCGTAGTGGAAGCCCATCGGCTGGGAGAGCATCGGGTAGATGACCTCCTCCGAGACGACCTCGTCCGCGTTCGTGATGGCGATGCTGACGCCGGCGTCAGGGATGACGACTTGCGTCTCGGGGTCCCAGACCGCGACCATGACGTGTGCCGAGTCGCCCGACTCGATGGACTGCTTCGTGACGTCGGTTCCGGAGACCGTCCAGAACCGGTGCGGATAGCTGTACATCACGCCCGCCGCGAAGTCGCCGGACATGCCCATGTCCTCCATCTTCATGCCCTCGACGTGGGTCGGATAGTAGACGGCGTCTGGTCTGTCGGAGAGGACCGGCGGCTGCCCGGCGGTCTGTGTCTCCAGGAGCCCGGAACAGCCAGCCAGCCCGGCGCTCGCGGCCCCAGCCGACGCCGCGAGGAACGTGCGTCTGTTCATGTGCGTGCCTCGGTGACTGACGGAAAAACGGCTTCTGGTTTACCCGTCGAAACGGGCGGTCTCGCGGTGGTTCACGCGTCGAAACCGATCCGGGTCGGCACCGCCGATCGGGGGCCGAACCGGTCGGCGAGCCCTACTCCGGTCGCGACGTCGGGAGCGCGCGGTGGCGACGCGGCGGCAGCAGGAAGTTGCCGCGCCGCTTGATGAACGTGTACTCCTGGATGCCGTTGTTCACGCGCTGGCGGATGGTCGGCGTGTCGGTGAGGTCCTCCCCGGCCATCGCGCTCTTCGTCGCGACGAAGTCGCTGATCTTCTCCTGCACCGCGAGGAAGTGCAGGCCGGCCTCGCCGCGGTCCGTCGAGTCGAAGTCGCGCCGGAGGATGATCGGCCGCCCATCGCGGCGTGCCCGGGCGGTCTTCTGTGCGTGGCCGACGCGGCCCGCCGAGCGGGCGTCCTCTCTGACCGTCTCCGCACAGGCGCCGGCGCCGGAGTCGTCACCGAGGTTCTCGCCGACGCCTTCGACGGTTCCCTCCTCCGCGTGGGCGGGGCAGAACATCTCCGCCACACGCTCCTCCTGGTCCTGCTCGACGTACCAGTCGTCGAGCCGGAGCCGGATGCGCGAGACGTGCTGGGTCGTCCCGCCGGCGAACGGCCCCTCGCCGATGGTGACGTCGTCCTCCGTCGCCTGGGTCTTCTCGAACCCGGCCTTGAACCCCATGTACAGCGGCGACTCCTCGGGGACGTCGGCCTCCTCGGGGATGCCCGACACGTCGCTGTTCTCGGCGGGCAGCCCGGCACCGACGAAGCCGGTCCGGCGGCCGGGGAACTCCTCGGGCAGGTCGAACACGTCGCCGAGGTGCGCCGACATCTCGACGCCGTTTGCGACGTCGCTGTTGCCCTTCAGGGCCTCCTCGGCCGCGAGCAGTGCCGCCCCGTTGTCGCTCGCGAGGTGGACGACGACGTCGCTCGTGTCGAGCTCGGGGTCCTCGAACGAGGTGAGCGCCGCCGGTTCGGGCAGGTCCACCGAGTCGGGGAGGGACTCCTCGAACCGGTCGAAGTAGCGCGGCGAGTAGCCGACGGTGAACAGCAGCCCCTCGTTCGACCACTCGAAGGCGCGTTCGAGGCTCCGGAGTGCGGACTCGACGGTCTCGCGCTCGTCGGCCGTCGGCGTCCCGTCACCGGCGTAGTCCGCGTACAGCAGGACGTGGTGGCTGGCGAGGACGTGGTTGCCGTGGTCGTCGCTCGGCATGGCCGCGTTCCAGGCGTGCTGTCGGTCCGGCAGGCTGCCCGGGTCGTCGACACCCGCCGGGATGGACTCGCCGTCGTCACCGAACCGGCCGAGGCAGGCGGAGAGGGCGCTCATGCCGCCGATGGCGACCGCCGACTTGACGAACTCGCGACGGTCGATTCCGCGGCTGTCGCTGGGACTCATTGCGTTGCGGTTGGCACTGGCCGACAAAAAACGGCGTGGTGCACGAGTCGAAAGGGCGAGCAGGCGACGAGCAGCCGTCGCGCCGGGGGTCGTCGCACTCCCGCCCAGGCCGCCGGCGCGCGTCGGTCAGGACACGCCGGGGCTGGCCGCGGCTTCCGCTATAAATCACTCGGCGAGCAGCTCGTCGACCAGCAGCGTGAATCGGTCGACGAGGCGCTCTGGCAGCGTCGGCGTCACGTCCGAGAGCAGCTCGCCGGTGCGTTCCGGTGCGGCGAGCGCCAGCGTGACCCGGTTCCGGGCGTCCCGGCGCTTCTCCACGAGCCCCGCCTCGACCAGATTGTCGACGTGGTGCTCCAGCGTCGAGCGGGCGATGCCGACCGCTTCGGCGACCGTCGCCGGTCCCTGTGGACCCCCCTCGATGAGCGTCACGAGCACCTCTCGTGTCGTCTCGCGACGGATGAGCGCCACGGCAGCCCGGTCGAACTCGTCGTACCCCGGCGGGTAGTAGTGTGTCCGGCCGAACAGCTCCTCGCGGACCACCGTGCCAGCACCGACGAGGTCGCGCACGTGGTACTGGACCTGTCCCGGTGCGACCGGCAGCTCCCTGACGAGTTCGTTGAAGTGGATTCCCGGTGTCCCCTCGATCTCGGTCTCGATGAGTGCTCTCGTGTCCGTCATTGGTTGACCCCAGTCCCCTGCCGGAGGGACCGCGCGTACCACACCGCACCGACGACGAGCGCCGTCATCACCACGTCGAGGCCGTGCTCGACGAGGTGGTGGGTCGCGTCCGGGAGCATCCCCAGCATCGTGACCCACGCGACGGCCGACCGCGCGGCGATAGCCGCCAGCGCGAGCACGACGAGCAGAAACGGCCGCGAGCGTCGGCGGACGTAGGCGGCGAGCCCGAGCCCGAGCAGCACCGCGGACCCGAGGGCGGCCAGCCCGATGACCGCGAGCAGCACCGGGTCGACGACCGTCGTCTGTGCGTGGAGCGGTGTGGCCCCCAGCAGGAAGCCCATTTTCCCGTCGTACGGGCTGACGACACCTTAACCGTTCGATTCCGGGGTGCAAGACTTACGTCCTCGCAACCCCTATTTCTACTCGAAACCGAACTGCGACGCAGAGAGAGGTTCGATGGAGGATACACATGGCGCACACCAGAAGCACACCCGCGTCAGGGCGGTCGGAAGGGTCGGCCTCGCCGACGACCGACACCATGGCACGGTACACCCGTCCCGTCCCCGCTGACGCCCACCTCGACCCCCGGTCGCGGCGGGCACGGACCGAACCGATGGCGGTCGCCCCTCTCGGGAGCGGCCGCTACGCCGTCGCGACCGAGCACGGCTCGTACCTCGTCGACGCACGCGAGCACAGCTGCACCTGTCCGGACCACACGTTCCGTGGCGAACGCTGCAAGCACCTCCGTCGCGTCGCCATCGAGATCACCGAGGGCGCGGTCCCCCCGCCGAGTCACGTCGCAGTCGGCTGTGCCGTCTGTGGCACCACGACGTTCGTCCATCGGGACGCACCCGGACCACACCTCTGCGACGAGCACGCCCTCGCCCGCGGCGACCTCGCCACGGACCGTGAGACGGGCGCCACCGTCCTGGTCGTCGGCGTCTCGCCCCGTCGGGCCGACGAGGTCCGCATCGAGAGCCACGACTGCACCGTGGCCGAGTACGAGACCAACCGCGCGTACCCGGCCAGTGACCCGGTCGTGACCGCCGTCTTCCCCGCTGGCGCGGCGTTCGACGACGGGACCACACCGGACTCGCTCCGGGTGTACTCCTTCCCGGCGTCGCGGCTCCGGCGCATCGACCCCGACCAGAACTGAGTGACGAGACGGAGGTTCAAGTACCAGCAAGCGGCCAGCCCGGGCGTGCCCTGACCTGTCGCCGTCCGGCGCGGAGCGGTCGCGCGGTGCGTCGCCGGACGTCCCCCAGCACCGCCTGCTCGCCTACTCGTACTCCCCGAGGTCGCGCTTCCGCGAGCCGCCGACGAACTCCTCGAAGTCGGTGCCGTCGGACAGCGCCGTCTCCTTCTTCACCCGGTAGTTCCCCCCATCGGTCGTGTGCAGGTCCGCCGGGTGGAAGAAGTACCAGTCCTCGCGGTCGAAGCGCACCCCGACCCTGGCCTTCGCGCCGAAGTTCTGCGAGAAGTACAGCAGCGCCTCGATCTCCTCCCCGTCGAGGTAGATTGGCCGCCCCGAGGACGACTTCGCCTCGATGGCGTAGAACCGCTCGCCGTCGCCCGCGAGGACGTCCGGCAGCTCCCGCTCCGTCGCGCTCCCGCTCGCCGGCGCCCGCATCACCGCGAAGCCGGCCTCGTCGAGGCGGTTGACGAGCTCGCGCTCCCGCCTGTCGCCCTTGCGGCTGGAACTCATGGCAGTTCCTCGGCGAGCGGCGGATAAAAAAGACCCGTCGTCGTCGCGCGGTCGGCGGCCTACTCGTCGTCGGGCAGCTCGGTGCCGCCGTCGGCGTCCATCCGCGGCTCCTCTGCATCGTCGTCGGGTTCCTCCACGGCCTCGATGGCTGCGGCGGCAGCGGCGGCTACGTCGTCGGTCTCCGCGCTGTCGTCGTCGGCCGTGCCATCGGCCGCCTCGCCGTCGTCGGCAGCTGTCTCGCCGTCGGCGTCCTCCCTGTCCTCTTCCGAATTGTCGACTGCCTCCGCGGCGGAAACGTCACCGTCGGGGTCGGGCTCGTCCGCCGGCAGCGCTTCGTCCTCGGCCGCTGACGGTTCGGGCTCGGCGTCGCCGTCCTCGTCGGCAGCTTCGACATCGTCGACGAGCGTCGGCTCCGAGCTGGCGGCGTCGGCCATCTCGGCGAAGGCGTCGTCCTCGGATGCTGCGTCGTCTCCGAGGTCGATGTCGCCGACCTCGATGTCCGCGCCGGCGCCGAACTCGTCGTCGTCTGACTCGTCGCCGGTGACCGCCTCGGAGACGGTGTCGTCGTCGGCCTCGACGTCGGCGTCGGCATCCGCGTCGGGTTCGTCTTCGGCAGCGTCTTCCTCGGCCTCGTCGGTGACCGCCTCGGAGACGGTGTCGTCGTCGGCCTCGACGTCGGTGGCGTCTGATTCGTCGTCGTCGGCCTCGACGTCGGTGGCGTCTGATTCGTCGTCGTCGGTCTCCTCGTCGGCAGCGGTCGGCTCCGGGGCGTCCGGCTCGTCGGTCGTCGATGCCGTCACCGCGACGTCCTCGGCGGCGTCGCTGTCGTCGTCTTCCGGATTGGAACCACCGGAGGCGACGGCGTCGGCACCCGGAACGCCGGCGTCGGCCGCCGAGTCACTGCCCGGCAGGATGTCGCCGGGCTGGAGGTACCACCAGCCACCGAGCAGCAGCCCCCCCACGAGGAAGGCGCTGAGTGCGATGGAGGCCGCACCGGTCGCGGCGAGCACCAGCGAGAGGAGCACGCCGCCGGAGCCGAGCGCGAGGAGCATCGTGGCCCGGAGGCTGCGGTCGATGCGCTCCTCGATGACCGCGTCCACGTCGGCCTGCGTGACGTACTCGTCCTGGAGCGTTCCTTCGATGGCCGCGACGTCGGCCTCGGTATCGGCGCGGAGGTCGCTCACGCGTCCGGTCAGGTCGTCGCGGACCGTCGCTGTCGCCGCCTCGCGCTCCGCGCGGAGCGCCTCGTGGTCGGCCACGAGATCCGTCCGGAGCGACTCGATGTCGGCGTCGAGCTCGGACCGCGCCGCTTCGAGGTCGGCACCGAGGTCCGACCGGGCGGACTCGACGGCGCTGTCGAGCTCGCTCCGCAGTAGCTCGAACTCGTCGGCGGTCGCGGTCTCGTGCTCGGCGACGCGGTCGGAGAGTTCGTCGAGGTCGTCGGCGCGGGCCGCGGCGTCGTCAAGCTCCGCGAGCCGGTCGTCGGTCTCGGCCAGCGACTCCGCGGTCGCCATCCGGTCCTGCACGTCGTCGACCGTCTCCGCGAGCGCGTCGAGGTCGTCGGCTCGAGCGGCCGCGTCGTCGAGCTCCACCACACGCTCGTCGAGCTGTGCGACCGTCTCGGCACGGGCGGCCTCCTGCGAGAGGTCGTCGAGCCGGGACTCCAGTGCCGCGAGCCTGTCGACCTCGGCCTTCGCCTGATCGAGCGTCTCGACGGCGTCCCGCACGGTCTCGAGGTCGCTCTCGGCGGCGGCCCGCTCGTCGAGGTCGGCCAGGTCGGCCCGGGTCTGCTGGACGTCGGCCGCGTCGGCCTTGAGCCCGTACAGTTCGGCGATGCTCTCGTCGAGCTCCTCGATCTCGCCCTCGAGCTGGTCGCGGCGCTGCTGGACGCGGTCGCGGAGCCGGTCCAGGAAGGCCGCGGTCGATTCGGACAGTTCGAGGTTCAGCGCCGACGCGATGGCGTCGCGGTCGCCCTCGGGAAGCCGCCCCTCGCGCAGTTCGGCGGCGAGCTGGGAGCCGACCGGCTCGCCCTCGCGTGGTGCCGGCGTCGGGTCGGCTGCCGTCTCGGGTTCCTCGGCATCGTCGCCGGGGTCTGCGTCGGCAGCTTCGGCGCTCTCGACAGCTTCGGCGTCGTCCGTAGCGTCGGTCTCGTCGGCAGCGTCGGCTTCGAAGGCCGACGGCGCCTCCGTCGTCGCCGCATCGTCGCCGATCGCCTCGGCCGTCTCGTTCGGGTCGTCCAGCGAGAACGTCTCGACCGACTCCGCCGCTTCGGCGTCGTCCCCGTCGGGTTCGGTGACGCTCATCTCCTCGCCGTCGACGTCCAGTGTGGAGACGGCCTCGCCGGCGGCCTCGGCGGCCTCGTCCGCGTCGACCGTGACGCCGATGACCGGTTCGTTCAGGAATGGCGCTGGGTCGTCCAGCGACGACCGACGGACGCCGTACACCGTCGTCACCGATTCGTCCGGTTCGAGCCGGCGACGGTACGCGATGTCGTGTGGCCCGGTCCGACGCCAGTTCTCCGCCTCGTAGTCGTCGTGGAAGCCGAACTCGTCCGGCTCCAGCGACTCCGGTGTCGAGTCGCGCAGCTCCAGTGTCACCGGCTCGTCCCGCATCGACGCGATGTCGTACGTCACGACCGGGACGGCCGCCCCTCGGTCAGTCACCCATTTCCGAACCCGGACGCCCCCCTCGGCGACCACCACGGCATCACCGTCCGCTGGTGGCCAGTCGACCGATTCCTCGTCCGTCGATAGTTCGTGTTCCTCGCTCACGTTGGTGCATCAACATCCCCGACCCATTTCATCCTATCGGAATGTTTCATGGAAATTAAGAGTTCAACGGGCTATACTGATGGAATCGGTGATGCCGCCGGCGGAAATCGCCGACAGATTCAGAATCGGCGGGGCCGAGCGACGGTCGGTGGCACCGACTACGTCCCGTGCTGCCAGGAGCCCATGTACTCGGTCTGGGCGTCTGTCAGCGAATCGTAGTCGACGCCCTCCGCGTCGAGCTTGATCTCTGCGACCTCCCTGTCGAGCTCGTCGGGCACCTCGTGGACGCCGGCGTCGTAGGCGTCACCGTTCTCGACGAGTTCGCGGACACAGACTGCCTGCACGCCGAAGGACTGGTCCATGACCTCGACCGGGTGGCCGAGCGCGATGGGCGAGGCGAGGTTGACGAGGCGGCCCTCGGCGAGCACGTTCAGGCGGCGGCCGTCGTCCAGCTCGTAGGCCTCGACGCCGTCGCGGGCCTCGTAGCGGTCCGCGGCCATGTCCGAGAGCGCGTCGAGGTCGACCTCGATGTCGAAGTGGCCGGCGTTGGCCAGCAGCGCGCCGTCTTTCATCTTCTCGAAGTGCTCGGCGGTGACGACGTCGCGGTTGCCCGTGACGGTGAGGAACACGTCGCCGATTTCGGCGGCCTCGCTCATCGGCATCACGTCGTAGCCCTCCATGTGGGCTTCGAGGGCGCGGCGGGGTTCGACCTCGGTGACGATGACGTCGGCGTTCTGGCCGCTGGCCTTCTTTGCAACGCCGCGGCCGCAGTCACCGTAGCCGGCGACGACGACGTTCTTGCCCGCGTAGGAGAGGTTCGTCGTCATCGCGATGGTCGCCAGCGAGGACTCGCCGGTGCCGTGGACGTTGTCGAACAGGCGCTTCATCGGCGTGTCGTTGACGGCGAAGACGGGGTAGTCGAGCGCGCCGTCCTCGTCCATCGCGCGGAGGCGGTGGACGCCGGTCGTCGTCTCCTCGGCACCGCCGACGATGGAGTCGATGAGCTCCGGGTGGTCCTCGTGGATGGCGGCGACCATGTCCATCCCGTCGTCGACCGTGATGGTCGGCTCGATGTCGATGACGGCCTCGATGGCCTCGTAGTACTCGTCGTCGTCGACGCCGCGTTTCGCGTAGCTCGTGATGTTCTCGTGGGTGTCGAGCGCCGCGCTCACGTCGTCGTGTGTCGACAGCGGGTTGCAGCCGGTGATGGCCACCTCCGCGCCGCCGTCGGCGAGCAGCTCGACGAGGTTCGCCGTCTTCGCCTCGACGTGCATCGCCATCCCGATGCGCTGGTCGGCGAAGGGCTGGTCGCGTTCGAACTCCTCGCGCAGTGCGTTCAGGATGGGCATGTGCTGGCGTGCCCAGTCCATCTTGCGTCGTCCCTCGTCGCGAGCCGCCTCGATATCGTCGAGTTGCTCGCTGATAGGCGGGTACTGACTCATACCTTCTGGGATGGGTAGCGGGTGGAAAACCCTACCGGAGTCGGATAGCGCTGCTGTCGTCCGTGCCGCCGCCGACGACGTGTGTAGGGCCCACGATTTTAGGTCCGGGTGCGTTAGCAGCGTCCATGAGCCGACGAGACGGAACGAGTGGGGTGTCGCCCGCGTGAGCGAGGGGGACGTATCCGCCAGCGGGGACGCCCCGGCGGGTGCGGCGCTGCTGGCCCCCGCGGACACCGGGGTCGTCGTGCTCGACGCGAACGGCCGGGTCGTCTGGCTGAACGAGGCGGCGACGCGGTACCTCGCCGTGGACGCCGAGGCGGTCGACGGCCTGTCCGCGGAGGCGTTCGCCGAGCGCGTCGCCGCTCGACTCGCCGACGGCGAGGGGTTCGTGGAGACGGTGACGGAGGGGGGCGTCGACGGCCCCAACCGCGAACTCCACGTCGTCGAGGGAGAATCGGACCGGTGGCTCGAACGCCGAACGCACCCGATCGAGGACGGAGAGTACGCGGGGGGACGGGTGGAGTGCTACGTCGACGTCAGCGACCAGAAGCACGCACTCGACCGACTCGACCGTCGCGAACGGACGCTTCGGGCCGTCCACGACATCCTGCTCGACCGGTCGCGCGACCTCGACGACCGTCTCGACGAACTGCTCGAGGTGGCCGGCCGGATGCTCGGTGCGGAGCACGCCGCCTTCGCGCGAATCGGGGACGGACGGGTCCTCGTCGAGAACGTCACGTCGAGCCTGGACGCGGCCGTGGGCCCCGGCCACGCCATCGACACGTCGGAGACGATCGCCGGCGTCGTCGCCGGCCGAGACGACCTCGTCCACACCGAGGACGCGACCGAACGGTGGCCGGACCGTCGCCCGGTCGGTGTCGCCGACGACGCGGGGCTCGACTACTTCGTCGGCGTTCCGGTCGCCGTCGAGGGCGAGCAGTACGGCGTGCTGTCGTTCGCCGGGACCACGCAGAAGCAGGCGGGGCTCGACTGGAAGCGCACGCTGCTCGACATCACCGCGAACTCCCTCGGCCACGAGCTCGGCAACAGCATCTGGGAGGACCAGACCGAGGAGGAGCTCCAGCAGGCACGACGCGAGTTCGAGTCGCTGGTGCAGGACGTCGAGGACTACGCCATCTTCCGGCTCGACGTCGACGGCCACGTCGAGAGCTGGAACCGCGGGGCCGAGGAGATCAAGGGATACGAGGAGCACGAGATCGTCGGCGAGCACGTCCGGAAGTTCCACACCGAGGCCGACCGCGAGATCGGCTACGCCGACGAGCTGCTCGACCGTGCCCGGGAGCGTGGCCGGGCGGTCGACACGGGCTGGCGGGTCCGGGCCGACGGCTCGCGCATCTGGGTGAGCGCCGTCATCACGGCGCTGCAGAACGACGACGGCGAGCTCCAGGGGTTCCTGAAGGTGACCCGCGACATGACCGAGCGGCGGGCCCGCGAGAAACAGCTGGAGCACGAGCGAGAGCGCCTGGAGTTCGTCAACCGCATCATCCGGCACAACCTGCTCAACGGGATGAACGTGGTCGAGGCGCGGGCGAACATCCTCGAGGGGCACGTCGACGACGAGGTCGCGCCGCACCTCGCGACCATCCAGGAGCGCGTCGAGGACATGACCGAGCTCATCGAGACGATGCGGACGTTCATGATGGCCATCGTCGAGGGCGAGGAGCACGAGCCCGCACCGACCAACATCGGCGACGTGTTGGCGGACGAGCTGGCGAAGGCCGACCGGGCCTACGACGACGCGACGTTCCAGCACGACGAACTCCCGTCCGTCTCGGTGCTCGCGGACGACCTGCTTCCGGAGGTGTTCGAGAACCTGCTGACGAACGCGGTCCAGCACAACGAGGGCACGGCTGCACGGGTCTGCATCGAGGTCGACGTGACCGAGGACGAGGTGGAGGTCCGGGTGCTCGACGACGGCCCGGGCATCGACGAGGAGGTGATGTCGCACGTCTTCGAGAAGGGCCAGAAGGGGTTCGAGAGCCCCGGGACCGGGTTCGGGCTCTACCTCGTCCACGAGATAGTCGACTCGTACGGCGGGCGCGTCGAGGCGACCAACCGCGACGAGGGTGGGGCGAAGTTCACCGTCTGCCTCCCGCGGTCGCTGGAGGACGACGACTGACCACTCGCTCCGGGCGATGGACCCGCCGACGCGGGTCTGTCAGTACGTTTTATCACGCGACGGTGGGTTGCTCGTCGCATGACCCGGACGGACAGGGAGTTGCTCCGGGCGACCCTCGACATCTGGCACCCGGACTGCTGGGGGATCTGCTCGACAGCCGAGACGGGGAGCAGTCTCGTCGGCCACGGCGCGGCGGTCTCCGGCGACGCCGCCTACGAGCGGTGCACCATCTACGGCGACTCGGCCGAGCATCTCGACCAGGCTGTCGCGGTGGCCCACGACTCGCCGTTCATCAGGAGCATCCATCCGCTCGACGACGGGCCGACGGCGGCCGCGCTCCCGTCGGCCATCGGCCAGCGCGCCCGTGACGTGTTCATCGAGTACCCCGCCGCCGACGGCATCGGCGCCGCCTTCGTCTCGCGGGGCTACGTCCTCGACGGCCAGTACCGCGTCGAGGACGGCACCGAGACGTGGGACCTGCTCGTCCACGCGAGCCGCGAGTCGTTCGAGCGGTCGCTGGACGAGATCAGGCGCGAACGCGACGCGGACATCACGCTCGAACGCCTCTCGCCGGCGTCGAACGCGACCAGACCGGGACCGACCGGGGGACGGGACCGGACGCTGACCGACCGGCAGCGAGAGGTGTTCACGCTCGCCCGCCGCCGCGGCTACTACGAGTGGCCCCGGGAGGTGTCCGCCCGCGAACTGGCGGAGGAGCTCGACGTGTCGAAGACGACGCTGCTGGAGCATCTCCGTACCGCGGAGTCGAAGCTGCTCGGTGGCGGTCGCTGAGGGCGCTGCCCGCGACACGTTCTGGTGGCCGCATCGCCGACCGGCGTCGCCACTGCCCTCCCATGGGAGGGAGACGTTCATGGCCCGCTCGCGAGAATGTGCTGTATGACCGATGCAGACCTCCAGACGGTCGGTATCCTCGGTGGGATGAGCAGCGAGTCGACGGTCCAGTACTACCGCGGCATCGACGCGGGCATCAACGCGGAGCGGGGCGGTCACGCCGCCGGACAGGTGCTCATCAGGAGCGTGAACTTCGCGGACATCGAGGGCTTCATCGCCGACGAGCGGTGGGGAGACGCCGGCGACTACCTCGCCGACGCCGCCAGCGACCTCGATTCGGGCGGGGCGGACTTCGTCGTCATGGCGACGAACACGATGCACCGGGTCGCGCCCGCCATCGAGGAGGCACTGTCGGTGCCGTTCGTCCACATCGTCGACCCGACGGCCGCGGCCATCGCCGCCGACGGACTCGACACGGTGGGCGTCCTCGGCACCCGGCCGGTGATGGAGGGCGAGTTCTACGAGGGTCGCTTCGCCGACCACGGCATCGACGTGGTCGTGCCGGACGCCGACCGCCGCCAGCAGGTCCACGACATCATCTTCGACGAGCTGACGAAGGGCGTCGTCACCGAGGAGTCCCGCGAGGCCTACGTCGCGGCCATCGAGGAGCTCGTCGACGCGGGTGCCGAAGGCGTCGTCCTGGGCTGCACCGAGATCGAGATGCTCGTCGCCCAGGCGGACGTGCCCGGGACGCCGCTGTTCGACACGACCGCGTTGCACGTCGCAGACGCCGTGGACCGCTGTCTGGGCGTCGCGGCGTCGCAGTAAGGGGAAGTGGGGGTCGGCGTCCCCGACCGGATGGGGGGCCGTGGTCGGGCGCGCCGACGCGGTGGGGGAATCAGCTCGAGGTGTGGGCCTCGTCAGTCAGAAGAAGGGGAGGAACGCGAGGATGCTGGCGTGCTGGCCGTTGCCAGCCCCGCTCCCGTCGTCCTCTTCCTCGTCGTCGTCGCCGTCGTCGTTACCGGCGTTCTCGGGGGGGCCCTGGCCGCCGTCCGTCTCGTTGTCGGTGTCGTCGCCGTTACCGGCGTGGTCCGGGGGACCCTGCCCGCCGTCGGTCTCGTTGGTGGCCGTCTCGTCCGCACCCGGGCCTGCGTCTGCCGGCGGGCCGGCGTGCTCCGGCGCGTTGCCGGGGTTGTGCTCGATGACCCACTCGGCGATGTGGAGGCCGGGCGCCGAGACGTTCGAGTCGTTCGTCACGTTCTGGACGTACTCGTTGAGCATCCGGGAGAACTCGTTGTACGCGTCCTCGGAGCTCTGCTCGTCGTCCGTCTCGTTGCCGTCGTCGACGTCGGTCTCGTTCCCGTCGAGGTCCGTCTCGTCGTCGCCGTCGATGTCGGTCTCGTTCTCGTCGGCGTCGTCGGTCTCGTTGTCGGGCAGGTCGGTCTCGTTGTCGTCCGTCTCGTTGTCGTCCGGAGTCAGGTCCGTGGCTGTGCTGTCTGCGGGCTGTGCAGGCGTCGCACCCGCGGCGGCGGCCGCCGGAGCGGCGGCACCGACCACGAGCAGCAGCGCACCGAACAGTGCGAACGTCGTCTTTGCGCTCATCACACCCCATCCTGTGCCGGAGAGGGGGATAAACCCGTGAGCACGTTCATCTGGTTCAATCCGTTTGCTCTATCGCGGAGACGGGCTCAGAAACCGTTTCACCGTTTACAAACGAATCTCGGCGTTCAATTCTCGGATATATGTGTCGGCACCAATGGTGGGTGGCTCTGTCAACAGGCCGATGATTTGATGGTCGTCGCCCGCGGACTGGGGTGCATGCGAAGGGGAGGGAACCGGGGCCAGTCTGCACCGATCGGGACGCTGCTGATGGTCGCGCTGGTGCTCGTCGCGGCGGGGGCGGCCGGGGTCGTCATCTTCGACCTGTCCCCGGACCTGCTCGGCAACGCGCCGTCGGCGAGCATCGACGTGGGCGTCGAGTCGAACGGCCCGGACGCACAGACGCTCGTCATCCGCCATCAGGGGGGCGACGACCTGCGGGTCGACGCGTTCGACGTGGTCGTCCGCGACGGGGACTCGGTGTCGCGGCTGTCCCTGTCGACGTTCGAGAACCGGAGCGGCATCAGCGGCGGCATCGCCGACGCCGGCGACAGCCTCCGGACGACGCAGCTCCTCTCCGGCCCGGCGACGGTCCAGCTCGTCCACCGGCCGACCGACGCAATCGTCGACGAGCAGCGCGTCACGCTCCCGTCCGGCGACTCGCCGTCGGTCGTGGACTTCGAGACCAGCGAGCCGACGCAGTCGTTCGAGAGCAACCAGGACGGGACCGGCGACACGACGGTCGAGGACAGCGGTGCGACGGTCCGGCAGTCGGGCAACCAGTGGAAGTTCGTCGACCGGAGCTACACCGTGACCGAGAACACGACGCTCGTCTTCGAGTTCAACAGCACCAGCGAGGGCGAGATCCACGGTATCGGGCTGGAGGACGATCAGGACCAGACCAGCGACCGCATCGTGCGACTGTACGGCACGCAGAACTGGGGCGAGCCCGTCGGCCAGTTCGCCGGACTCGACACGTACTCGGCGGGCGACGGCTGGGTCCGCTACGAGGTGCCTATCGGCGAGCTGTACGAGGGCAACGGCGACCTCGGCCCGGTCGACTACCTCGTGTTCATCACCGACTGCGACACGAACTCGGGCTGTGACCCGGACCGCGCGAACCCGCCGAACTCGCGGTTCCGCAACGTCCGCATCTACGAGAACGACAGCGCACCGTCGCTCGCGCCGGTCCCGGTGGCGTAACTGAGTGTGGTACCGGGCTCGATTCCCCAAGAACGGTCCGAATATGCGGCTACACTGGCAGGATACGCAAGTCAGCAGTACTGTATTCTCGGGCGGTAATACCCGCCATCGTACCAGACGAGCTCGGCATCGAGCCAGAACGCATCCTTCGATATCTCGGCAGACCCGTTCAGTGCAGATTCGAACGTCTCTCGCCGGTCGCTGGATAGTCCACTGTAGTTGAACACGCTTGCGTTCGACCGCTCGAACTCGGGCTCCTCGACCAGGACCACGGATAGATCGGAGCGGCACGCTGGGTCACCACCCGTCGTCTCGGATGGGTTCGGCCCGGGCTGTAAACCAAGACATCCACCAAGCATGATCACGGTCATCACCAGAACCACCCTGGCCCGAACCATAGGAGATGGTCTCCGGCTATCGGGCAAATCGTTTCTGGTTGAGCGCCGGATCAATTCACGCGCTCCACCAGCGCCGCCGCCGCCGTCTCCGCCCGCTCCAGCACCGCGTCCTCGTCCATCGTCAGCACCTCGCGGTCGCGCATGAGCACCGCGCCGTCGCACATCGTGTGGCGGACGTCGCTGCCGGTGACCGCGTAGGCGAGGTGGCTCACGAGGTCGTGGCCCGGCGTCAGGTGCGGCGCGTCGAGGTCCACGACGACGAGGTCCGCCGCCGCGCCGGCTTCGATGCGACCGCCGGGGAGGCCCGCCACGTCCGCGCCACCCTGCGTCGCCATCTCGACGACGGCCTCGGCGGGCACCGCGCTCGCGTCGTCGGCCGCGAGCTTCCCGAGCATCGCCGCGTCGCGCATCTCGTCGAACAGCGAGAGGTCGTTGTTCGACGCCGCGCCGTCCGTGCCCAGCCCCACGGAGACGCCGGCGTCCAGCATCGCCTGCACCGGCGCCATCCCGCTCGCGAGCTTCATGTTCGACGCCGGGCAGTGGACGACGCCCGCGCCGGTCTCCGCGAGCAGCTCGTGCTCCTCGGCGGTGGTGTGGACGCCGTGGGCGACGAAGTCCTCCGGTTCGAGCAGGCCGTGCTCCCGGGCGTACTCCAGCGGCCGCATCCCGTGCTCTGCGACGATGGGGTCGACCTCGTCGACGGTCTCGTTCGCGTGGATGTGCACCGGGACGCCCGCCTCGCGGGCCTGGGGCACGTACTCGTCGAGGAAGTCGCTCCCGACGGTCGTCAGCGAGTGCGGCATGAACGCGGTGCGGACCCGGCCGTCGGCCGCGCCGTCGAACTCCCGCGCCACCTCGATGCTCTCTTCGGCGTCGTCGTGGGCCGTCTCCGCCTCCTTCGCGATGGTGACCACGCCGTGGCCCAGCCGGGCCCGCAGCCCCGCATCTTCGACCGCGTCGACGATCTCCGGGACGTGGAAGTACATGTCCGCGAACGCGGTCGTCCCCGACTTGATCATCTCCAGCATCCCGAGTTCGGCACCGACGCGCACGTCCGCGGGGGTCAGCGCGCCCTCCGCCGGCCAGATGTCCTCCTGCAGCCAGGCATCGAGCGGTTTGTCGTCCGCGTAGCCCCGCAGCAATGTCATCGCGACGTGCGTGTGGGCGTTCACCAGCCCGGGCATCACGAGCCCGCCGCTGGCGTCCAGTTCCTCGTCGCCGGTGAGATTCTGGCCCACCTCGCGGACCACGCCCTCGTCGGCGTCCACGAGTACGTCGGCGCGCTCGACTGTGAGGTCCGGCAGCAGCACCCGTCCACCGGTGACTGCGAGTTCCATGTTGCCGGTGGGTTTCGACGGGCGGGTCAAGACTCCATCGGGACCGGTCGACGGACGGTTTTATCGGCTGGCGGTCGTATCGTCGGCCATGACCGACCGCCCCGACGACCCTCCGGAGGGGGAGCCGGCCGACACCGACGACGGCGTCGGCTGGTCGTTCGACGGCGACGAGTCCGCCGACTCCTCGGCCGAGACTGCCACCCCCGGCGAGCCGCCCGAGACGGAGCCGTCCGAGACGCCACCGCCCGGCCACGACGACCCGCCGACGCTCTCGTGGGACGGCTTCGCCCTCGCCTGGCGGGAGCACCGCCGATACACGGCGTTCTCGGCGATGCTGTTCCTGCTGAGCATCCCGCTCGGGATCGCGCTCTGGGAGGTCGGCTTCGACCTGTTCGGCGCGATGGGGTTCGACTCGCCGAGCGAGATGTTCCCCGACGACATCACCGCGCTGTTCATCTTCCTGAACAACACCCGCGCCTTCTTCGTGTTCATCCTCGGGGCGCTGACGGGGGGTATCCTGACGACCATCGGGCTGGTGTTCAACGGCGTGCTCGTCGGCTACGTCGTCACGCCCGCGGCGGCACAGGAGGGCTACGGCTTCGTGCTGCTGGCGCTGCTCCCCCACGGCGTCCTCGAGCTGCCGGCGCTCTTCGTCGGTGCGGCCATCGCGTACCGCTTCCTGGCGAACATCGTGCTGCTCGTCTTCGACCGCCGGGACCACTTCTACACCCGCGGCGAGGTGAAGCGGACGGGGCTCCTCGTCGTCGTCTCGGTGGCTGCGCTCGCCGTCGCTGCCGTCGTCGAGATGCACGTGACGACGTGGCTGCTGGACCAGGTGTACGGGACGCCCGCGCCCTGAGGACTCCCGTCGCGCCCCGAACCGGCAAGCTCCGGCTGGATGGAAAGGCAGTTCCCGCCCGGACGCGAAGGACCGTCAAATGCGCATCGCGGTACCGAACAAGGGCCGACTGCACGACCCGACCATCGACCTGCTGGAACGGGCCGGACTCCACGTCGTCGACGGCGCGGACCGGAAGCTGTACGCGGACACCGTCGACCCCGACGTGACCCTGCTGTTCGCCCGCGCCGCCGACATCCCCGAGTACGTCGCCGACGGCGCGGCCGACCTCGGTGTGACGGGCTACGACCAGGTCTGCGAGGCCGGCGTCGACGTCGAGGACCTGCTCGACCTCGGCTACGGCTCCTGCCGGCTCGTGCTGGCCGCGCCGGAGGACGGTGACATCGAGACGCCGTTCGACCTCGACGACCGCATCGTCGCGACGGAGTTCCCGACCATCACGCGGAACTACTTCGACGAGCGCAACATCGACGCCGACATCGTCGAGGTGACCGGCGCGACCGAGCTCACGCCGCACGTCGACATGGCCGACGCCATCGTCGACATCACCTCGACGGGGACGACGCTGAAGGTGAACCGCCTCGCCGTCATCGACGAGGTGCTCAAATCCTCGGTCCGGCTCGTCGCCCGTCCGGACGTGGCCGACGACGAGAAGACCGAGCAGATACGGATGGCGTTCGACTCCGTCATCGCCGCCGAGGGCAAGCGCTACCTGATGATGAACGTCCCCGAGTCGAACCTCGACGCCGTCCGCGAGGTCATCCCCGGCATGGGCGGTCCGACCGTGATGGACATCGCGGGCTCGGACAAGCTGGCGGTCCACGCGGTCGTCGACGAGCGCGACGTGTTCGAGACCATCAACGAGGTCAAGGGCGAGGGCGCGAGCGACATCCTCGTCACCGAGATCGAACGGCTCGTCGAGTAGTCGGTCGCCGCGGTCTGTTCCCCCGTTACTTCCCCGCCTGCGAGAACAGCAGCTGCGCGACACCGATGACGCCGAGCAGGAACGACTGCGTCAGCAGTGCGTCCGGCTCGAACGCGTAGACGATGACGCCGGCGACGACCGGCGCGAGCCAGATACCGAGCAGCAACTGCTGTTCGGCGACCGTCCCGACGACGAGCGCGGCCACCCCGACCACGACGAACGTCACGGCGAGCCCGGTCGTGTTCTGGAGGCCGCTCGCGGCGACGATACCGACGAGCGCGCCGGCGAGCAACAGCGACAGTCCGCCCCGGGCGACCCGGGTACGGCTCGATGCGTCCATACGACTCCTCGGCGGAGCGACGACAAAAAGGCGGTCATGCGCGCCCGGCCGTCGGAGTCAGGCCGGCGCGGTCGACAGCAGCGCGACGAGGTTGAACAGCGTGAACCCGAGGATGACCGCCACCGTGTAGTGGATGACGGAGACGAACGCCGTGAGTTTGGCGTCGAGCCGGTAGACGAGACTGATGGCGACCGCGTCGGCGACCAGCGTCACGGGCAGGACGACGGCGGGGCCGTACTGCTGGAGCAGCAGCGACACCAGTGCGAGCATCGGGCCGACGACGAACGCGAGCTTGACCGGTACGTCGCCGAGGACGTTCCGTGCCGCGATGTGCAGCGTCACCGAGTAGAAGAGCGTGGCGACGAGGAACGTGCCGACGTAGGCGACGGGCGTCCCGGCCGACGGGTCGAGCTGGAGCGGCGTGAGACCGACCATGGCCGTGGCTAGCGGCCCGGCTGCCATGTGCCTGCCGCTTTCCCGGCTCGCCGCCATGGTCGGTGGCTCCTCATGGGTCTCGGTCGAGCACCTCGACACCGGTGAACTCGAACCGCGCACCCCCGTCGTCCCCCTCGGTGACCTGGACCGTCCAGCCGTGAGCGGCGGCGAACTCCTCGACGATCGCCAGGCCGAAGCCCGTGCCCTCCTCGGTGGTCGTGTGCCCGGGGTCGAACACCCGGTCGCGCTCGGACTCGGGGATGCCGACGCCGTCGTCTGCGACGTAGAAGCCGCCGGGGAGCACGCCGACGGTGATGGAGACGGCGGAGCCGTCGTCCGGTGTGGCGTGCTCGACGGCGTTCCGGAACAGGTTCTCGAAGATGTGCCGGAGTCGGTTGCGGTCGGCACGGATGGTGGCGTCAGCGACGGTCAGGGTCGCCTCGTCGGTCTGGACGACGGTCCAGCAGCGGTCGGCGAACGTCGCGAGGTCGATGCGGTGTGTGTCGTCGACGCTCCCGCCGTGTCTGGCCAGCTGGAGCGTGTCCTCGGTGATGCTCGACATCCGTTCGAGGGCGTCGCCCAGGTGGGCGAGGTGCTCGCTATCGGACTCCTCGCGGACGAGCTCGAGCTTGCCCAGTGCCACGGTGAGGGGGTTCCGGAGGTCGTGGCTGACGACGCTCGCGAACTCCTCCAGCCGCTCGTTCTGCCGCCGGAGCTCCCCCTCGAACCGGAGTCGGTCGAGGACCCGCGCGGTGTGCGAGACGAGCAGCTCGGCGAGCTCCACGTCCGCCTGCGAGAAGGCGTTCGGCTCGGTCGCGACGGCCTGGAACACGCCCGACTCGCCGATGGGAACGCTGATGCCGGATCGGTAGCTCGTCTTGGCGGGCTCGGAGACGTCGTCGTCCAGCACGTCCTCGACGAGTGTGGACTCGCCCGTCTGGTAGGTCTTCCCGGCGAGGCCCTGGTCCTGCCGCATCCGCCGGGCCCCATCGGTCGGTGCGCCCGTGGAGACGGCCTTCGGAACCAGCCAGCCCCCCTCGGCGACCATGAGGCTGCACATCTCGAACTCGAGGATGGACTCGGCGGCGGCGACGGTCCGTTCGCAGGCGGCCTCGATGGTCTCGCACTCCTGGATCTCGGTCGCGACCTGGTGGAGCGTCGCCAGCACCGCCTCGCGTTCGTGGCGCTCGTGGACATCGTGGATGGTGACGAGCGAGCGCTCCCGTCCCTCGATCTCGACGAGCGTGGCGTCCACCTCGACCCAGTGCGTCGAGCCGTCGCTGCGCCTGTCGGGCCACTCGAAGGTGAACTCGGGCTCCGCGAGCGCTCGCTCGAGGAGTTCGACGCCGCGCTCGGCGTCGTAGCCCGGCACGTCGGCGGTGATATCCTCCAGGCCGAGCTCGCCGAGCTGCTCGCGGTCGTAGCCGAGCAGGTCGCAGTACTGCTGGTTCACGTCGACGACCGTCCCGGTCTCGACGTCGCGGACGGTGAGACCCACGTCGGTGTTCTCGAACACCGCCCGGTAGCTCAATCGGGAGCGAGCCTGCTCGACGGCGTTCTCGATGCGGTTCGCGAGCAGGGCGAACTGGTCGCTGCCGCCCCCCTTCCGGAGGTAGTCGGTGACGCCTGCGGAGATGGCCTCGCTGGCGATCTCCTCGCTCCCTCGGCCGGTGAAGAGGATGAAGGGGAGCCCCTCGTGGCGTTCGCGGACGGCGGCGAGCAGCTCCAGCCCGTCGGTCCCGGACATCTCGTAGTCGGAGACGACGCAGTCGATGGTCTCGCGTTCGAGGAGGTCCAGTGCCTCGTCCGCGGTCGTCGCGGAGACGACGCCGATGCGGTCGCTCTGGCGTTCGAGTAACTCCGCTGTGAGGGCGGTGAACTCCTCCTCGTCGTCGACGTGGAGGACCGTCATCGCTGCCGGCGCCGCTGACATACCCGTTCTCTTGGGTCGGACGGCAATGTCTCTTCTGGGGAGGTGTGCCGCCGGGAAACAGGAGCCGCAGGAACCGCCGAGCTACTCCAGCAGGCCGAGGTCTTCGAGGCGCGAGACGATCTTGTCGACGGCGTGTTCGGCGTCCTCGGGCTTCTTCCCGCCGGTGATGACGAGCTTCCCGGAGCCGAACAGGAGCGCGACGACCTCCGGCTCGTCGAGGCGGTAGACGAGGCCGGGGAACTGCTCGGGCTCGTACTCGATGTTCTCCAGCCCGAGACCGATGGCGATGGCGTTGAGGTTGAGATTGCGGCCGAGGTCGGCAGATGTGACGATGTTCTGGACGACGATCTCCGGGTCCTCGTTCACCTGGATGTTGAGGTCGCGGAGCTTGTCGAAGACGATGCGGAGGCTCTCGTGGACGTCGTCGGTGCTCTTGGCACCGGTGCAGACGATCTTCCCGGAGCGGAAGATGAGCGCGGCGGACTTCGGCTCCTGCGTGCGGTAGACGAGGCCGGGGAACTGCTCGGGGTCGTAGTCCGCACCTTCGAGGTCCATGGCGACGCTCTGCAGGTCGAGCTCCTGGCCGATACCGGTCGAGGCGACGACGTTCTCGATATTAATAGTCTCCTTGGGGTCGGTCATACTCGACTTAAAAGTCGTATTTAAGGTTTATAAAGGTTGGTGCCACGTGCCCGCACGCCGCCAGACCGAGCGACGGGACGGCCGATTCGGTGCGACGGAATCGGTCAATTCTGCCGATAAAAGCGTGACTTGAACGGATCTCGCCCCGGCGGTTACAGGGTTCCGTGCTGAGGCGCGCCGCGGCCGCCAGTCGACACGCTGATTGCCCGCGCTCGCACACGACCGAACGTGTACCTGCTGGAACTCGGCGGCGAGGACGACGCCTTCGCCGCCTGCGAGGCCGCGAGCGCGGCCACCGGCGTCGAGCGCATCGGGGCCGGGCTCGCCGTGGCGGGCAGCGTCGCCCTCGCACGCGTCCGCGGGCTCGCCTACACCCGCCGTGCGAGCGAGCTCGTCGGCCGGACCGACGCGAGCGTCGACAGCGCCGTCGCCCTGCTCTCGGCCGCACCCCTCACCCGCGAGGGCACCGTCGCCGTCCGTGCCCGCGACGTCCGCGGCGAGACCGGCGTTTCCACCAGCGACGCCGAACGCGCACTCGGGCAGGTCCTCGTCGACCGCGGTTTCGAGGTGGACCTCGACGACCCGGACCACGAGCTCCGGGTGCTGTTCGCGCCCGCCATCGACGACGCGGGCGACGCAGCCGAAGCACCCGACGGCGCAGCCGGCGAGGCCGGCGTCTGTGCACTCGGCTGGCTCGCCGCCGAGTCGGTGCGGGACTTCGGCGACCGCATGCCGACCGACAAGCCGTTCTTCCAGCCCGGCAGCATGGACCCCCTGCTCGCCCGCGCCGTCGTCAACGTCGCCGGTGCGGCCCCCGGACGCCGCCTGCTGGACCCGATGTGTGGCACCGGTGGCGTGCTCGTCGAGGCGGGGCTCGTCGGCGCGGACGTCGTCGGCGTCGACGCGCAGGCGAAGATGGCCGGCGGTGCCCGCCAGAACCTCGCGCACTTCCTCGACGGCGACCACCTGAACGCCGTCGCCGACGCCGGCGACTGGCACGTCTGCCGCGGCGACGCCACCCGGCTCCCGCTCGTCGACGACGCGGTCGACGCCGTCGTCTTCGACGCCCCCTACGGTCGCCAGTCGAAGATCGAGACCCACGAACTCGACGACCTCGTCGCCGGCGCGCTCGCCGAATCGCGACGGGTCGCCGATCGCGCGGTCGTCGTCGCCGACCGCGACTGGACCGGGACCGCCCGACGCGCCGGCTGGACGGTCGCGGACTCGTTCGAGCGCCGCGTCCACCGCTCGCTGACGCGGTCCGTGCTCGTGCTCGACTAGCTGTCGACCGCGTCCCGCGCCGTCGCCTGCAGTCGCTCGTCCTCCCTCGTCTCGACCCGCAGCGACGGCACCGGCACCGGCTCCCCGTGGTCGTCGACCGCGACGAAGGTGAAACACGCCGCCGTCGTCTGCTGCGTCTCGCCCGACCGCGGCTCCTCGCGGTACGCCCGGAGGAACACCCGGACGCTCGTCCGTCCGGCGTCGAAGACGTACGCGTCGATCAGTGCCGTCTCGCCGACCGGGATGGGTCGCTCGAAGGAGAACTCGTCGACCGCGGCCGTGACGCAGGTCTCGCCCGCGAACCGCATCGCCGCCATCGCGCCGACCTCGTCCATCCACTTCATCAGGTTGCCGCCGTGGACCGCCTCGTAGTTGTTCGCGTGGTTCGGCTGGACCCGCTGGCGGTTCGTGATCCGCGTCTCGGAGACTGCCTGCATACGAGAACCGTCGCGCCCTCCCCCAATAGAGGGCGAGGGTTCTTGAGGGAGACCGCCGCAAACGGGGCGTGGTCTGACCCACGCGGTCCGGCGGTCGAGGCGGGAGTGCGACGCGCCCCGGACCGACAGCTCACGCGTCGCCTGCTCGCCAGAAACGGAAGAACCAGTCGCTACGCCGTCGACCGCCCGAGCTCCGCCAGCAGGTGCCCGAGGTGGACTCGGTCGCTCGTCCCCTCGCTCATGTCGTGGTCCACCTCGCCGGCGAGCCGGTGGAGCCGGGCCAGTCGCTCCCCGTCGTAGCGCTTGCGACCGACGGTGAGGATCTCCGAAAGCACCTCGGTGCCGCTGTAGCCCTCGTCGACGAGCAGGTCGTCCAGCGTCGACCGGGCGTCGGTGAACTCGCCGGCCTCGGCGTCGTCCAGCATCTCTCCGACCGTGTCGAGCGTGCCAACCTCGCCCAGCGTCTCGTAGGCGGTCTGCATCGTCAGCTCGTCGGCCCGCGAGACCGTGGTCTGTGCGGCGAGGATCGCCTCCCGTACGTCGCCGTCGGCGTAGCCCGCGACGTACTCCAGCCCGTCGTCGTCGAAGGCGACGTCCTCGGCCTCGACGATGCGCCGGAGCACCGTCACCAGCTCGTCGTTCGTCGCCGCCCGCATCGGAACCTGGAAGCAGCGCGAGCGGATCGGCGGGATGAGCTTCGTCGGCTGCCGCGTGCAGATGACGAACTGCGTCGTCCGGTGGTAGCGCTCCATCACCCGGCGGAGTGCCTGCTGGAAGTCCACACGCACGTCCTCCGCGTTGTCGAGTACGACCGTCTTGTAGCTGCCCGACACCGGCGCGTAGCTCGCGGACTCCTTCAGCACGTGGTTGATCATGTCGCGCTTCGAGAGCCGCGACTTCCCGTCGAGGAACGACGCGAAGCGGGGGTCGTTCTTGATCTCTGTCTTCGTCCGCCCGAAGAAGTCGGCGACGTTGATCTCCACGAGGTCGTTGTCGGGGTCGTCGTGCGCCTCGCGGCCGAGCGCCCGGACCCCCGCCGTCTTGCCGACGCCGGGCGGCCCGTGCAGCAGCAGGTTCAGCGGTTCGTCCACCGCCTTCTGCAGGTACTCCCGTGCGTCCGGCTGTGGGAGCTCCTCGAGCGACGGGGCGTGGGCGTCGGTCCACAGCGGCGCGTCCATCACGCGCCGGTAGGCGAGCGCCCGGTAAGAATCGGTCGGTTCTCAGGACGCGCGGCGGCCGAGCAACACGCCACCGGCGAGGAGGGCGGCACCGGCGCCGACGAGGACCGTCGTCGAGACGCCGGTCCCGTTGCCGGTCGCGCCACCGCCACCGCCAGCGCCGTCGCCGCCGCCGTTCGCGGCCGTGCCGGGCTCCGACTGCTGGTCGGCCCGGTTCGCGGGGTCGTCGCCGGCGCTGTCGCTCGCCATCGAGCCGTTCTCGTTCGCGGACACGTCGCTACTGCCGACCGAGATGGTGCCGCTGTCGAGGCTCGCATCGACGTGCTCGCCGTCGGCGTCGTTGACGCGGGTGTCGGACTCGACGAACGAGAGCGTCGAGCGCTGTCCGTCGCTCCCGACCACCTCGAAGGTGATGGTCGCGAGCTGCGGGTCGTCCATCCCGTCGGCCTGGGACTGGGTGAGGAACACCCAGCCCGCATCGTTGTTCACGTTCTGCACCGGGGCGGAGTAGTCCGCGCCGGAGACGCGTTGCACCTGGACGACAGACGGGTCGAACGTGACGTTGGCCTGGTAGCCGGCGACGTCCGAGCCGTCCGCCGTGAGTGTGACGGTCACGGTGTCGCTGGTCGACTCGGCCTCGGCAGAGGACAGCGACAGGGTCGCGGACTCCTGCGTGGCCGCGATGGGGACGGCCACGAGTGCGAGACAGAGGACTACCAGCAGCAGCGTCGTTCCGTCGGGGAGGCGGGTCGTGGTCATGGGTCGTTGGTGAAACCGGCGACCGGGTCTCCCCGGCCGCCCTGGGTGCCCGTCGAACGGGCAGTACGCAAAGCCGCGCGTGTCGTCTTCGAAACGGCCCCGCCCGGAGGCGAGGTGGTCGGCGAGCGGTGCGACTGGGTGTGCTGGCCCGGTCAGGCGTCGGCCTGCAGCTGGGCGCCGACGAGGTCGGCGGTCGTGACCGGCTGCGGTGCCGAGACGCTGCTGCCGACGATCTCCTCCAGGATGAGGGTGACGTCGGCGGAGGTGATCTGGCCGTCACCGTTCATGTCGGCACAGCTCGGGTTGAAGCCGGCCGGCTCCTGCCCGACGATGTACTGCTGGACGAGCGTCGCGTCCTGGACGGTGATCGACCCGTCGGAGTTGACGTCACCAGCCGTACACGCGGCGGTCTCGACCATGCCACTGGACCAGTCCACGAGCGGCGCGGTGCCGTTCGGGTACGTGACCATCGAGTCGCCGACGTTCCAGGAGACCTCGGCCGACTGGTCGAAGTCGTCCATCAGCACGTCGAACTCGATCTCGACCATCTCGGGGGTGTCCACACCGGCCGCACCGGCCTGGGCCATGGAGATGGTGCCGTTCTGGTTGTCGATGTTCGTCACCGGGTCGGCGAAGTCGATGCCGTTCACGCCGGTGACCTCGAGCTTGCTCGCGTTGAACGAGAGCGTCGCCTGGTAGCCGGAGATGTTCTCGAGGTCGTCGGAGTGGACGGTGACCGTCGCGGTCTCGCCGGGCTGGACCGTCGTCTCGGTCACGTCGACCGTCCCGACGGGTTCGGGCGTGTCGGACGCCCAGACGACCGAGTTGGCGAGGATCTGGTCGGCCTCGTCGGTGAACGCGGGGTCCTCGACGAACGTCTCGCGACCGAGCGTGGACGCGAGCACGGCGTGGCGCTCCTCGTCGACCGCGAGGCCGGCACCCTTCACGCCGGCGTCAGCGGTGCTGAGGTCGGCGAGCGTGGTCGCGTCGGAGCCGCTGAACCACGAGTGGTCGTTGAACGTCGTCGCGGTGTGGAGCTGGACGCTCTCACCGGGTGCGACGACACCCTCGAGGATCGGGTGGTCGGTGGTCGCCGCGTAGGAGACGGCGCCGTCGCCGAACGCGTCGCCGGTGTTGGCCGGGTCGCCGATGGCGGACGAGCGGACCGGGACACCGTTACTGTCGCTGCCCCAGTTGTCCAGCCAGACGACGCCGGTCGTGACGCCGCTCGTTGCGGAGGCGAAGGCCTCGCCGTTGGATTCGTCGATGTTCTGCACGACGAAGCTGTCGTACGTGTCGACCTCGTTCATGGCCTCGTCGGAGGTCATGACCGACACCTGGTAGTTGGCGGGCAGGTACTCCTGGAGGGAGCCCTTGACCGCCTGTCCGTAGTCACCGCCGTCGTCGACGACGCCGACCTGGGTGAACTCCTCGAACACCTGGGTCGGGCCGGTCGTGACCTCGATGGACTCGTTGAGCCCCTCGAAGGTGTGGACGACCGAGACCGTCCCGCTGGTGTCCGCGGTCGTCTCGACGGTCACCGTGGCGGTGACGTCGGTCGGTTCGTCGAAGGTGACCGGCTCGCCCCACGCGACCTCGTCGCCGTTGACGTACAGGGTCGCGTTGGCCTCGTCGTAGCCATCGCCGAGCTCGGCGGTGTAGGACTCGAGGTTCGCGGCCTGTGCGGTCGCGCTGAGGCTCTCGCCGCCCTCGATGGCCGAGGGCTGCGGGCTGACCAGCTGCACGTCGAGCGTCGGGGTCAGCGAGAAGTTCTGCGTGGCGTAGGTGCCGTTCTGGACGGTCACCGTCGCGGTGGCCGCCTCGTAGCCGAAGCCGTCGGCGGTCACGTCGACCGTGCCGGTCTCGGAGAGCACGGAGTACGCACCGGCTGCGTCGGTCGTGTCCGAGAAGTCCTGGTCGGTCGAGACGGTGATGCCCTGCAGCGCGTTCCCGTCGGCGTCCGTGACGGTCCCGTTGATGCCCTGTTCGAGGGCGACCTGGTCCGTCGCGGCCGCGACGTCGATGATGCCGAGCCCGTAGCGGGTGTCGTACTCGTCGCCGGGCTCGCTCCAGCCGTCGGGCTTCCACGCGTTCTCCTCCATCGCGTCGATGGCGGTCTCGCGCGGGATGTCGCCCGCGGCCGAGAGCATCAGTGCGAAGGCACCGGCGGTGTGCGGGGCGGCCATGGAGGTGCCGTCGTACTCGGCGTAGCCGCCGCCGGGGACGGAGCTCTTGACCGCCACGCCGGGCGCGGCGACGTTCGGTGCGGTGTAGTTGTCGGGCCAGTAGCTGGGTGCGGCGCTGCCCCAGGCGGAGCTGGTGTCGATCTCCTCACCGCTGGAGAAGCTGGCGATGTCGTAGTTCTCGTCCGAGGCACCGACGGCGATGTTCGGGTAGACGTTCCCGGGCGAGCCGCTGGTGCCCTCGCCGCTGTTGCCGGAGGAGGCGACGAGGATGACGCCCGCGTCGCGGGCGTTCTCGGACGGTTCGATCATCTCGGTGTAGTAGCCGCCGGCGCCGAGGCTCATCGAGATGACGTCGACGCTCTCGTTGACGGCCCACTGCATCCCGCCGGCGACCTGGGCGAAGCTGCCGCCGCCGCCGGGGATGACGAGACCGTGGTACAGCGTCGCCTCGGGTGCGACGCCGATGTACTCGCCGCTGGCGTTGCCACCGGTCACGGTACCCGAGGTATGGGTGCCGTGCGTGTCGGTGTCGCGGATGGTGCTGTTCGGGATCTCGTCACCGTTGGAGTCGAACTCGGCCCAGTGCTCCTGGGTGATCTGGATGTCCGGGTGGTCCGGGTCGACACCCGTGTCGAGGACGGCGACGCTGACGCCCTCGCCCATGGTGCCGTACTGGTCCCAGACCTCGGTCGCGTTGATCTGGTCGAGTCCGTAGGTCGTGTCGTAGTCGTTCGAGGAGGCGCCCTCACCGGCGGCGCTGCTGCGCTCGGTCTCCGGGAGGGTCAGGTCGAAGTTCGCGTGGACCTGCGTGACGCGGTCCATCCGTGCGAAGCTGTCGAGGTCGACCTCGTTCGTGTTGACCCGGAGCAGGACGGCGTTGGTGATCCAGAAGGAGTTGACGTAACGGACGCCCTCCATCTCGTGGGCCCGGTTGATGACCGGTTCCTGAGTCTGCTGGGCCTGTTGCTGGAGCGTGCTGACGACGGCGTCCTGACTCATCGAGGCGCTGGTTTCGGCCTCCTCGAGTCGGACGACGACGTCGACCCAGCCGTCTGCGTTCTGGAGTGCCGGGTCGATCGGTGCGACCGACGAGCCGCTCTCGTCGGGCGAGACGGTACTGGAGGCGACGTCGTCGCCGACGCCTGCCTGTACGATATCTGTCGAAGTGCCTGTCTGCTGGGCGGATGGCGCTCCGGCTGCAACGTACGGAGTCGTGAATCCGAATACCATCAGACTGGCGAGCAGTAGTGCTAGGAGTTTCCGATTCATCCTTTCCCCCTGCGAGAGTCGTTCCCGCAGCACGTCGCACTCCTTTCTACGCTACCAAAGTTAATTTCCAGATAACGCTGGTGCAATCGAAACGTGTCTGGATGAGGGACAGGTCAGTACATCGGTGGCCGGGTCTGGCCACTCGCTCGTCATTCCTCGTTGCACGGTCACATGGAACGAACGAAATCTCCTCTCCTGGGGCTTCTAATGGACATTTCCATTAGTTGGGAAACGGTCTCGCGGTCGAGAGAACCGTCCCTGGATCCAGTTAACGCGCTCGTTAACCGTGACGAAAACGGGGGTCCGCTGAATCAATCGCGCTTCCTCGGCGTGTAAATAAGTGGTGGTCGGTCGCGCGGTGGTCAGAACGGGAGCGTCAGGCTGCCCTGTCCACCGGTGCCGCGGACCGGCCACGAGGTCTCGCCCTCGGCGTCGTCCGTCGTGACGGTCACCTCGAGCTCCTCGGCGTCGTCGGGCACGGTGAGCTGGATGGTGCCGTCCGCGTCGGTGGTGCCGACCGTCTCCCCGTCGACGCTGACGGAGGCGTTGGCGACCGCCTGGTCGTCGTTCCCGGTGACGGTCAGCGTCACCGTCTCGCCGGCGCGGACCTGGCCGTCGACGGCGAGTTCGAGGTCGCTGTCGTCGCTGTCGTCGCCGTCCTCGGAGTCGTCGGAGTCGCTATCGTCATCGTCGTTCTCGGGACCCGCATCCTCCGGCGGGCCACGCTCATCGTCGTCCGCGTCGACGTCGTCGATCTCGACCTGGTCACCGGTACCGGACTCGCTGACGACCGGGCGGAGGATGTACTGCCCGGAGTTGCCGGCTTCGTGGACCATGATGTCGAACACGAAGCTCAGGTTCGAGCCGGATTCGGCGGTGAACTGCTTGTTGATCTGGAGCTTGTCGCTCGGGAGCTGGACGTCGACCTGCTCGCCGTTCTCCAGGGTCCCCTGCACGTCGCTGACGTGGACGAACACCCGGTCGTACTCGCCTGCGCTGACGTTGAAGTCGGCGAGGCGGGAGGCGTTCGCGCCCTGCAACTCGGTCAGGTCGACGGTGCGGTTGTCGACCTCGTGCGTGACCCAGCCCTCGGACTCGCTGCCGGGTTCGCTGTCGTCCTCGGTCTCGGAGTCGTCCTCGGTCTCGGAGTCGTCCTCGTCGGTGTCGTCTGCGTCGTCGCCGTCGTCGCTCTCGGTGTCGGTGCTGTTGTCCGCGTCGTCGGTCTCCGTCTCCGGAGCCTCGGTGGTCGCGTTCGTGGTGGCCGTCTCGTTCGCGTCCTCGAGGGACTCGGTGTCGGTGGTCTCGTTCTCGACGTCGCTGTCGTCGGAGTCGTCGCCATCGCTCTCCTCGGAGTCGTCACCGTCGGCGTCGGCCTGGTGGAAGCCGACCGACGTGATGGTGACGTTGAGGTGTTCGAACTGGTCGATCGCGCCCGGGCGGTCGCTCACGTAGAACGACACGCTTGCCTCGTCGCCGTCGTTCGTGTTCGCGCCGTCCCCGCTGCCGGTGATCCCGCCGATGCAGCCGGCGGTCACGAGGAGGGCGGCCAGTGCGATTGCGAGCAGTGCATTGGGTCGTGACATCGTGAATGTCCCTGACGGCTCCGGGGGCATAAACCGGGAACTCGGTTGCGAAGAATTTGGTCGGATTCAACCGGATTGGCGGTTCTGAACGGTCGTGAACGGTTTCAACTGTGGGTCGACCGTTTCGACACCGGTTTACCGGTCCCCGGCGGACGGTGTACCATGTCGATGCGCGTGACCTTCCTCGGGACCAGCGGGGCCGTGCCGACCACCCAGCGCAACCCCACCGCCATCTACTGCCAGCGCGAGGGTGACGGCTTCCTCTTCGACTGCGGCGAAGGGACCCAGCGCCAGATGATGCGCTTCGGGACCGGCTTCTCGGTGGACCACATCTTCGTCACGCACACCCACGGCGACCACGTGCTGGGCATCCCGGGTCTGGTCCAGACGATGGACTTCAACGAGCGCGACGCCGCACTCGCCATCCACTGCCCACCCGGCGAGCGGTCGCTCGTCGAGAACCTGGTCAGCGCGACCGGTGCGCGCCCGTCGTTCCCGGTCCGCGTCCACGAGGTGAGTGCCGGCGACGTGGCTCTCAGCCGCGACGAGTACGAGATTCGCGCGTTCGACGTCGAGCACCGGACCACGGCCGTCGGCTACGCGCTCGTCGAGGACGACCGGAAGGGCCGGTTCGACCGCGAGCACGCCGAGGAGCTCGGCGTCCCGGTCGGGCCGAAGTTCTCGGCACTCCACGACGGAAACGCGGTCGAACTCGACGACGGTACGGTCGTCACACCGGACCAGGTCGTCGGCGATCCTCGCCCCGGCCGGCGGGTCGTCTACACGGGAGACACCACGCCCGTCGACGCCACCGTCGAGGCCGCCGCGGACGCCGACCTGCTGGTCCACGACGCGACGTTCGCGGAGGACCGCCGCGACCGCGCCGGTCAGACCGGCCACTCGACGGCGAAGCAGGCCGGCCGCATCGCCCAGCGCGCCGGCGCGAAGCGGCTGGCGCTGACGCACATCTCCTCCCGGTACGCCAACGACGTCGAACTGCACCGGACGGAGGCCCGGGAGTCGTTCGATGGCGAACTGCTGATCCCGGACGACGGCGACACCGTCGAGATCCCGTATCCCGACGGGGAGTGAGCGACACGCGACTGTGGGGGCGACTCACACGGAACACATCCGCTTTTCACGATGCCGTCCGCACACAGTGCCGTGTCCCACGTCTTCCACCTCTGCGACGTGTTCGCCACGGAGCGGTACGCCGGGAACCAGCTCGCCGTCGTCGCCGACGCGGGCGACCTCTCGACCGACGAGATGCAGGCCATCGCGAACGAGATGAACTACTCGGAGACGACGTTCGTCACCGGCCGAGACGACGACGGCTGGGACGTACGCATCTTCACGCCGAACAGCGAGATCCCGTTCGCGGGCCACCCGACGCTCGGGACGGCCGCGGTCGTCCGCGAGCACCTCGCCGCCGACGCCCCCGACCCGGTCACTCTCCACCTCGAAGTGGGCGACGTGCCGGTCCGCGTCGAGGGAGACGGCGACGATCCCCTGTACTGGATGACCCAGCAGCCCCCCGAGTTCGGGGAGACGTTCGCCCGGGAGACGGCCGCCACGGCGCTCGGCCTCCAACCCGAGGACGTGCGCGAGGACCTCCCCGTCCAGTGGGTGTCGACAGGGCTCCCGACGGTCGTCGTCCCGCTTCGGGACCGCGATGCGCTCGAACGTATCGACGTCGACCGCGACGGCTACGAAGCACTGACTGGCGACCACGACGGCAAGAACGTGCTGGCGTTCTGTCCGGACCCCCGTGCCCCGGTCCACGACTACGCCGACCGCGTGTTCTCGCCGTTCTACGGCGTGCCGGAGGACCCGGCGACGGGCTCGTCGAACGGCTGTCTGGCCGGCTATCTGGTCCGGCACCGCGACGGGCCGCTGGACGCGGTCGTCGAGCAGGGCTACGAGATGGGGCGGCCGTCGCTGCTCCACCTCCGCGCCGAGGAACGTGCTGGAGAAGAGGACATCGAGGTACAGGTCGGCGGCCGGGTCGTGCCGGTCGCGCGCGGCGACCTGTACTGAGTCGGGGGGAGGGCGACGCGGGCTACTCCTCCAGCTCGAACAGCTGCTCGACCGAACAGTCGAACTCCTCGGCGAGCTTGAGCGCGAGTTCGAGGCTCGGGTCGTAGCGGCCGCGTTCGATGGCGTTGATGCTCTGTCTGGTCACGTCGACCGCGGCGGCGAGTTCGCCCTGTGTCATCCCGCGGGCCTCGCGGCGCTCGCGGACGCGGTTCGTTATGCCCATCGTCGCTCGTAGGCGAGGCTGCCCCCGTGGACGAGCGAGAGGGCGGCGACGAAGAAGGCGATGGGCGTGAGCCACAGCGGCCACGCGACGACGTCGAGCGCCCAGAGCGCGGTCACCGTCGGGAAGACGGCCGCGGAGGTCAGTCCGAGGATGGTGATGGTCCGCTCGCTGGCGGCCTCGTGGATCCGCTGGTCGCGCTCGTCGAACAGCGGCCCGCTGTAGCGCCGGAGCACGGCGACCGCGCCGACGGCGCACGCCGCGAACGCGCCGACGCCCAGGAGGGGGTAGCCGGCGACGATGAGCCCACCCAGCGAGATCCCCGAGCAGAGCCAGAGGGCGGCGTGCAGGCGTCGGTACGTGGTCTCGGTAGCGGGGTCGATGGTGTCGGTCTGGGGCATTTGTGTAAAGCCTCCTTTACAGTAAAGCGCACTTTACACCAATACTTCAATCTTCGGGTCCCCCGCGGATTTTATAGCCGCACCGCCCCAACGCCCGCCTGTGAGCGCTCGTACCACGGCCCTCGACGCGGTTGTGTTCGGCGTGGACATCCAGAGCGGGGACGTCCGGGGGGACGCCCCGTCCTACGCGCTCGTCGTGTTCGACGGCGAGTCCGTGGAGCGCGACGTCGTCACGTACCGGAAGCTCCGCCGCCGCATCGACGACGAGGAGCCGACCATCGTCGCCACCGACAACATGTACGAACTCGCCGAGGACAAGGACGCCCTCGTGCACTTCCTCGGCAGTCTGCCCGACGAGACACGGCTCGTGCAGGTGACAGGCGACGAACAGCCCGAACCACTCTCTCGCGTCGCCTCCCGTCACGGCGTCCCCTACGGCAAGGACCCGATGAAGGAGGCCGAGGCCGCCGCCAGACTCGCCGCCGCGAACGTCGGCTACGAGGTCAGCGCCTTCACCGACACGACGACGGTGAAGGTCTCCCGCGGCCGCTCGACCGGCAGTGGCGGCTGGAGTCAGGACCGCTACACCCGGCGCATCCACGGCAACGTCAAGACGCGCTCGCGGGATGTCGCCTCGAAGCTGGACGACGCCGGACTGGACTACGAGCGCGACGTCACCGAGAAGTACGGCGGCTACGCCAACGCCGTCTTCACCGTCGACGCCCACCCCGCCGACATCCCCGTCTCGCGCGGGCGGTCGGGCGACACGCGGGTCGAGATCGAGCGGGAGCGACGCGACGGCATCGAGTTCGAACCCCTCGCGAAACGCCGCGACCACGTCATCGTCGGGATGGACCCCGGCACGACGACGGCGGTCGCCGTCGTCTCGCTCGACGGGGAGGTCCACGACGTGCTCTCGACCAGAACGGCGGACACCGCCGCCGTCATCGAGTGGATCATCGAGCGCGGCCGGCCGGTCGTCGTCGCCGCCGACGTGGAGCCGATGCCAGAGACCGTCGAGAAGGTCCGCCGGAGCTTCGACGCCGCGCCGTGGATTCCGCACTCCGACCTGCCGGTCGACGAGAAGCAGCACCGGACCCGCGAGACTGGCTACGACAACGACCACGAGCGCGACGCCCTCGCGGCCGCGCTCTTCGCCTTCGACGACCACGAGGACCAGTTCGCCCGCATCGCCCGGAAGACGCCGCCGACGCTCGACCGCGGGGTCGTCATCGAGCGCGTGCTCGCCGGCGACGGGAGCGTCGAGGCCGTCGTCTCCGACCTCGTCGAGGAGGACGAGGCGCCGGCGGAGGACGACCACGAGCACGAACCGCGCGAGCTGTCCGCCGAGGAGAAGCGCATCCGGGACCTCGAACGACAGGTCGAGCGCCTCCAGTCCCACGTCGACGAGCTCCAGGAGACCGTTGCGGAGAAGGAGTCCCGCATCGACGAGCTCGAAGCCGAGCTTTCCGAGGCCCGCCGTAAGGAGCGCCGAGAGGCCCGGGAACGCCGGACCGTCACCCGGCTGGAGCGTCGGAACAACGCGCTCGAACGCGACGTCGCGGACCGCGAGGAGACCATCGAGGAGCTGGAGGGCAAGCTCGCCCGGCTGAAGGAGCTCTGGAAGCTCGACCACTCCAACTTCGCCGACGTCGAGGAGAAGAAACGCGGGCTCGTCCCGGTCAAACCCGTCGCCAAGTTCACCAGGGACGCCATCGACGACGCCCACGACAGCTACGGGCTCGCTCGCGACGACGTGGTCTACCTCCGCGACGCCTCCGGCGCCGGCCGCTCCACGGCGGAGAAGCTCGCCGCACACGACCCCCGCGTCGTCCTCAAGGAGGGCGGGCTCTCGGACGTCGCCGACGAGGTGCTGTTCGAGCACGAGATCCCGGTCGGCCCCGCGGACGACGTGGCGATGCAGGAGGTCGACGAGCTCGCCGTCGCCCGCGAGGAGGACGTCGAGGCCGTCATCGACGACTGGGAGGCACGCGCCGAGGAGCGCAAGAAGGACCAGAAATCGGAGATGGTCGACCGCCTCATCAGCGAGCACCGGGCGGACGAGGCCGGCAGCAACGCGTTTTAACGTCCCCTGTCGTCGGATTGCTGTTTTCAGCCACGACGAAACCCCACCAGCCGGGTGGCGCGCGACCCGCGAGCGTGCCGAACGAAGTGAGGCCGTGAGCAGACGCTCGTGCGAGGGACGAGAAGCGCAACGGAGTGAGCATCGCAGGAGGCTGGGGAGGTATGAGGTGCGTTGCGGTCGCGGTCGGTGGGACTGAAAGGGGCTGCTCGCTCGACGAACCTCGGCGACGTGAGCACCGCAGGTACGAGGTGCGCAACGAGCCGCGGGAGTCGAGCGAGCAGGGGCTTTCTGGCTGTTTGGAGCGTTACGAGTACCGACAAACAGCAGGGGCTTTCGAGCTGTTTCCCACCCTCTTGCCGTCACAACCGTTTTCTTCGGAATCTCGCCGCGAAGACACCGAATTCAGAACATCCCGCCCATCCCGAGCATCCCGAGCGCGTTGCTCACGAGCGCCTTCAGCAGCAGCCCGAGACCCGCGATGACGAGCGCGAAGCCGGCGGCGAGTTCGAGCGAGCCGAAGAAGCCGATCATCCCGATACCTGCGAGGACGAACAGGAATCCGATAGCGCCGGAGATCCCGAGCATCTTCGCGTACTTCGTCGGTCCGGACGAGCCGGAGCCCATGTCGGCGGCCATACCCGTCAGTCCAGCCCCGAGCCGATTAAACACCGTGGTTCGGAGTGACAGGCAGAGTTTCCAGACCGTTTAAAAGTGTCGGCATCCATACGGGGACACATGAGCGACAACGACGGCGGCGGCCGACGCAACCTGCGTATGCCGGAGGACGACGAGGTGTTCGCGACCGTGACGAACATGCTCGGTGCGAACCGGGTCCGTGTCCGTTGTGCCGACGGGACAGAGCGCACGGCCCGGATTCCGGGCAAGATGCAGAAGCGCGTCTGGATCCGGGAGGACGACGTGGTGCTGGTGGAGCCGTGGGACTGGCAGGACGAGAAGGCCGACATCACGTGGCGCTACGACAAGCAGGACGCCGACCAGCTCCGCGAAGAGGGGCACATCTGAGCGCCCGTCCCGGGATACCCACCCTTTTACCCGTCCGTCACGTTATCCTGCCGTAGATGAGCGACGAGTACGGACTGGTGGAACCGGAGGCCGTCGACGAGCCGGGCGACGAGTGGGAGGCCATCGACGTCACCGACACCGAGGCCGACCGCATCGCACGGCGACGGGACCGGAAGTTCGACCAGTTCAGAAAGCGCATCAAGGACAACGAGTCGCTGAAGGTCGAGGCGTCGGTGTTCGACGACGCCACCTACGCCGCCCTCTACAAGCTCGTCCAGGACGGCTGGGTGGACGCACTCGGCGGCCCCATCTCGACGGGCAAGGAGGCCAACGTCTACAGCGCCCTCGGCGGTGCGGACGCGGCCGACGAGCTGGGCGCCGAGACGCCGGAGGTCGCCATCAAGGTGTACCGCATCAACGCCTCGGACTTCCGCGACATGCGGGACTACCTCGTCGGCGACCCCCGCTTCGAGGGCATCGGCGGCAAGAAGTCGCAGGTCGTCATCGCCTGGGTGCGCAAGGAGTACGCGAACCTCCAGCGCGCCCGCCGCGCCGGCGTCCGCGTCCCGCACCCCCTCGCCGTCGAGCGGAACGTGCTCGTCATGGAGTACATCGGCGCGGAGGAGGGCCGCGCGAAGCGCCTCGCCGAGGTCAACGTCGAGAACCCACAGACCGCCTACGAGGTCGTCCGGGAGTACATGCGCCGGCTCCACACCGCCGGGCTGGTCCACGGCGACCTCTCCGAGTACAACATGGTCATCCACGACGGCGAGCTGGTGATCATCGACCTCGGGCAGGCCGTCACCGTGCACCACCCGAACGCCCAGGAGTTCCTCGAACGGGACTGCCGGAACGTCGCGGCGTTCTTCTCCCGGCAGGGCATCGACGTCACCGGCGACGAGCTCTACGAGTTCGTGGTCGCGGACGACGAGCGGTTCTGACTAGCGCCGCCGGAGCGCGACGAGCGAACAGAGCGCCGCGAGCGCTGCCAGCGTCCCGAGTGCGCCGAAGCCGGGGACGGGGCCGTCGTCGTCGGTGTCGCTGGTGCCTGCTATCCCGAGGGTGCGGGTGGTGGGCGTGTGGGTGACGACCGTCGGGGGCGTGGTCGGCGTGGCCGTGCTGGTCGGCGTGGCCGTCGTTGCCGGTGTGTCCACGACCGTTCCCTCGGGCGGCTCGATGACCGCCGTCGCGGTCACGGGCTCGCCGTTCTCGAGGTAGGGTTCGTCCGCCTCGTCGAACTCGCCGTCGCGGTCCACGTCGCGGTAGGCGACGGCGACGACCGTCGTGGGCTCGTCGATGGCGTCGTCGAAGTCCACGGTGATCTGCTCGGACTCGGTCCCCGGAGTGACGTACGACGAGGTCCCGAGGACGTCGGCGGTGTCACCGGCTTCGCGGAGCACGACGAAGCCGCCCCAGGAGAGCGTCGCGTTCTCCACGGTCGTTCCCACCCGTGCGGTGTCGTTGCGGACGGAGAGCGACGCCTCGCGCGGATGGACGATTGCAGGGACCGTGTCGCCGAGTTCGGTGTCGTTCGACCGGACGCGGAGCTCGTAGCCGTCGCCGTACTCGCCGGTGAGGTTCAGGCTGGCGGTGAAGCGGTACTCCCCGGAGTGCCCCCCGGCCACCCGTTCGACGGTCGCGCCGTCCCTGGCGACGAGCGCGCCCGTCGAGGCGTTCACCAGCTCGACGGTCACCGGCCGCGACTCCGGGAGGATTGCCACCCCGGTGACGGTCGCGGTGGGGGTTGGCTGGAGCCACCGGTCGATGTCGCCGTGGGCGGTTTGTACGCCGACGACGGGCGCGGGGACCCCGATCGTCCGGTTCGCCGGCATCTCGCCGTCCGGGGAACCGTCCGGAAAGCCGTCGAAGCCCGCGTAGAAAATGTCCGCCAGCTCGATGTCCGTCTGGCGCGGGTCGGCATCCGACGGGTCGCCGCGGACCGTTCGGACGGCCACGGTGTCTACGACGACGTGGTACGTCGCCGGCCGGTCGCTCGCGACGACGGTGATGTTCGCGGCGTCGGCGAGGTCGACGACCTTCGGCTCCCGCTCAGGGGTCGGGTTGGTCTGGGTCACCCAGAGCCGCGATCCGTTCCGCTGCGTGGCCGCGAACCGTTCGGTGAGGGTCGCCCCAGACGCGTTCGAGACGTTCGCGGCCAGCGCCTGCGACTGCACCGTGATGACCAGCCGTTCCCCGTGGAACAAGACGGAACCGCTCGGCTCGTCGAGACCCACGTGGTCGGGAATGTCCGTCAGGTCTGTTCCGTTCGGAACCCGGTGGAGGCGGATGGTGGTGTCGTTGCGCGGGAGGATCTCTGTCTGGCTGTCCACCTCGCCCGGTGCGTCTGGAGCGACCGTGGCGACGCCGACGACGGGGAGGAGCGTCGCCGTGACGACTAGCAGCGTCACCACTGTCGCGGTCCGCGGGGACTGTGGCATGGGCTCACATCCCGTTGCCTGTGGTAAATCTCTTATCCTGAGACCGACGGGTCGGCCGTCTCACCGTCGCCTGCGCACGACGAGCGAGCAGAGTGCGGCGAGCGCCGCGAGCGTCCCGGCGATTCCGAAGCCGGGGACGGAGCCCCCGTCCTCCGTGTTTCCGGGGTCGGCCATCCCGAGGGTCGGCGTCGGTTCGGGGTTCGTCGTCTCGGGTGTGTCGATGACCGCTGTCGGCGTGGCTGTGGGTGTCGTGGTCCCCTCGGGCGGCCGGAGGACCGCCGTATCGGTCACAGGTGTGCCGTTCTGGCGGTACGGTTCGTCGGCGGTATCGAACTCCCGGTTGCCGTTCACGTCGCGGTAGGCGACGGCGACGACGGTCGTGGGCTCGTCGATGGCGTCCTCGAACTGGATGCCGGTGCGGGTGTCGCCGGGGAGGACGTACTCCTCCCCGAGGATCGGCCCGTCCGCGCTCCCCGTCCGGAAGACGACGAGCCCGCCATAGGTGAGGTTCGACTCGTTCACGTACGCGCCCCACCGGGTGGTCTGGTTCTCGAACGTCAGGCTCGCCTCGCGGGGGACGACCTCGAGCGGGACCGCCCCGGTGAGGGTCCGTCCGTTCCACGTGACCCGGACCACGTACTCGGTGCCTGGCTCGGTGTCGTGGGCGAGGGTCGCGGCGAACCGGGCGGCGAACTCGCCCCCCGAGTCCGAGACGGGGGCCGGATTCGTCCGGACGCGCTCGACCACCGTCGAGGAGTTCGTCTCGACCAGTTCGACGGTCAGTCGGGCCGAGGACGGGAGCGACGTGAGACCGGTGACGGTGACGTTCCCGGACGGCCGGGCCAGGACCGTCCCGCCGATGTCGTTCCCGATGGTGGCCGCCGGCGCGTCGACCGCCGTCGTCCTGTTCGGCGGGAGATCGACCGGCTCCGGGGCGAACTCGTCGAACAGGTTGAACCCGACGAGGTACGTCGACCCCTCGTAGACGTACTCCAGGCGTGGCTCCCTCGTTTCGGGGCTGGGTTCCCCCCGGAAGATGTCGGCCGTCGAGCGGTCCGGAACCACGTGGTACGTCGCCGGTGCATCGCCCGCGACGACGGTGACGTTCCCCGCATCTGCGAGGTCGAACACCCGCGGTGGCCCGTGGTCAGGTCGGGCGTCGTGGCCCACCAGGAGCCGCGTGTCACCGGTCCAGGCCGCCGCGAATCGCCCGGTCAGGTTGTCGCCCGGTGCATCCTCGACCTCGGCGGCGATGACGGCCGACTGGACGGTCACGACGAGGTCGTCACCCAGCAGCACCGTCGGCGTGCTCGGACCGTCGAGACCGACGTACTCGGGAAGGTCCGTCGGGTCGGTGTCGTTCGAGATGCGCTGTATCCGGAGTCGCGGCTCGACGAGGGACTCGTTCGCCACGACCGCGGTGTCGACCCGTTCGGTGACCGTGCTCTCGCCCCAGTCCACGGTCGCGACGACGGAGAGGTCGGCGTCCTCCGGGAGTGCGGTGGCGTCGATGCTGGCGGACCAGCCGTTCGGTCTGCCCGGCCAGACCTCCGGTCCCGAGCTGTTCGCGTGGACCGTCGCGGTCGTCGTGGCGACGGTCTCCCCGTCTGCGGTCTCGACGCGCACGTCGACGCTGCTTCCGGGCGGAAGCGAGGTCGTCCCGTGGACCGTCGCGGTCTCGCTGTCCACGAGCGCGATGCCGGGCGCTCGTGGGGCGACGGTCAGCGTTGGCGGTGCCCGGGCGAGGCGGCTGTGCTCGGGTGGGCCGTCGTGGTGTGCGAAGTCCACCGTGAAGTAGAGCCGGCCGGAGCCGAACTCCTGGGGCTCGTGGTCCAGTTCGGCTGGTGAGGGGGCGAACGAGAGCGGCCCGCCGGTCCCGTTGCCGACGTACGCCAGCTCGGTGTCGCCGGTGGCTGGAACCGCGGGGAGGTCGCGTGGCTGCACGACGATGTAGTACGAGTCGGGGGACTCACCGCGGAGGACCGTCGCGTTCGCCGGGGAGAGTGCAGCGAACCGCGTCGCCATCGGCCCGTCCTGCCAGGCCGCGAGTCTGAGCTCCAGTCCGGGGTCGTTCGCGACGGAGAGGAACCGTTCGGTGACGTTCGCGCCGGTGGCGTTCCGGACCTGCCCGTCGAGCCCCGGAAGCCGGACGCGGACGACGAGCGACGCGTTGGTCGGGACGACGTTCGACCGGCGGGACAGGTCCCCGACGTGGCCCGGCAGGTCGTCGGCGTCGTCGACCCGGTCGGCGAGTGCCGGTGGCCCGGCCCAGAGGCTGACCGCGGTGTCGTTCTCGGCTGTCGGCGTGGCGGTGGAATCGACAACCGTCGCCGGCGCCGTCACCTCGTCCGAATCGCCGGGACCGACGGCCGGTGCACCGACACCGACGGCCGGGAGGAGGACTGCGGTGACGACCAGGACGGTGATGGCCGCCACGAACTGCGGAGGGCGTGACATATCACGCGTCTGCTCGCTCGGTGGGCATAAGTCTCGTGCAGCGCTCCGAGAACTCCGAAACGGTGAAACCCGATGCCCGACTATGGACTGGTATGCAGTCCGCTCCCGCCTGGCGCTGGCACGAGTTCTCGGGAGCGGACAGTATCGCGCTCGTCGCCGACGCGGCGTAACCGGGTCGCCGGCGGCGCGGTGCTCACTCGTTCTCTCGCGCATCGCTCGCCAGCCAGCGGTTCACCCATCGACAGATGACGACAGACGACACCACGACAGCGGCACAGCACACGAACGACGACACGAACGCAACCGACGACGTCAGCGACGGCGACGAGTTCACGGTCACGCCCTACGACGTCTCGGGCACGGTCGACTACGACCGGCTGCTCGACCGCTTCGGCGCGGACCGGCTCACCGACGAGCAGGTGGCCCGGTTCCCCGACCACCCGATGCTCCGGCGACGCATCTACTACGCCGGCCGGAGCGTCGACCGGTACCTCGACGCCGCCGAGGCGGGCGAGACGCACTCCATCGTCACCGGCGTCGGGCCGTCCGGTCCGATGCACCTCGGCCACGCGCTCGTGTTCTACCTCGCGAAGGAGCTGCAGGACGCCACCGGTGCGGAGGTGCTCATCCCGCTCTCGGACGACGAGAAGTACTACGCGAAGGACCTCACCTACGGGGAGATCGCGGCGTACCGCGACGAGAACCTCCGGGACCTGCTCGCGGTCGGCTTCGACCCGGAGAAGACGACCATCGTCGTCGACACCGAAGACGCGGACGTGGTCTACCCGGTCGCGAGCGCGCTCGCCCGGCACCTCACGCAGTCGACGGTCGACGCGACGTACGGTGACCCCGACAACGTCGGGCTCTCGTTCTACCCAGCGGTGCAGGCGACCCACCTTGTCCTGCCCCAGCTGATCCGCGGCGAACACCCGACGCTGGTGCCGGTCGCGGTCGACCAGGACCCGCACGTCCGGGTGTGCCGGGACGTGGCCGCGAAGGAGCGCTTCCCCGTCTCGAAGCCGGGCGCGCTGCTCGGGCGCTTCCTCCCGACGCTCGACGGGCCGGGGAAGATGTCCTCGAGCGACGACGCGCCGGCCATCGCGCTGACCGACGACCCGGACGACGTGCGGGCGGTCATCCGCGAACACGCGTTCACCGGGGGTCGTGCGAGCGTCGCCGAGCACCGCGAACACGGCGGCGACCCGAGCGTCGACGTGCCGTTCCAGTACCTCCGGTACTTCTTCGAGCGCGACGACGACGAGCTCGCGCGAATCGAGGCCGCGTACCGTGAGGGCGAACTGCTCAGCGGCGAGCTGAAGGAGCTCGCGGCGGACCGCATCGGGGAGTTCCTGGCCGAACACCAGCGCCGACGGGCGGCGCTCGGGGACCTCGAATCGGCGCTCGAACCGTACCGGCTGACCGACGCGGAGCGCGAACGGGCCCGTCGAGCGGTGGGGTTGCGGGGGTAGGGCTGGCGGCGGAGCGCCGCTGGACGCCGATAACGCGATATTCACGCGGCGCGTCACCTTCGACATGAACGCACGGGACGATGCGGACTGGGCGGGGCCGGGCGAGGCCTTCGCGACGCTCGGCAACGAGACACGGGTGGCGATTCTCCGCGAGCTGTGGGTGGCGGCACGGGAGGGTCCGGTGCCGTTCTCGGAGCTCCGCGAGCGGGTCGGCACCCGCGACTCGGGGCAGTTCAACTACCACCTGACGAAGCTCTGCGACCGCTTCGTCCGCAAGACCGACGAGGGGTACACGCTCCGGGCGGCCGGCGGGATGGTCGTCGCGGCCGTCCTCGCGGGCCAGTACGAGGCCGGCGGCTTCGACGAGCCCGTCTCGACGGGCGACCCGTGCCCCGACTGCGGGGGCGACGTCGTGCTCACCTACGCGGACGAGCGGGCGACCATCGGCTGCCAGGACTGCGACTACGCGGTCGCATCGGCGGGTGTGCCGCCGGGCGTGTTCGAGGACCGCGACCACGCCGACGCGCCGGTGCTGTTCGACCGCTGGCTCCGAACGCGGGTCGCCGGCGTCGCGGGCGGCTTCTGCATGGCCTGTCAGGGGCCGACGGCGGCCAGTCTGTCGCCCGCTGCTGCCGACGGTTCGCGGGCCGCGAAGTTCGCGGAGGCCGCCGACGTCCACGTCCAGTACGAGTGCGGGCGCTGTGGGGAGATCGTGCTGACGACCGTGCCGGAGGCGCTGGTGCACGAGCCCGCCGTCGTCGCCTTCTACCACGAGCACGGACTCGACATCGGTGCGACGCCCTCGTGGCGGCTCCCCTGGCTGACGGCCACGCCCGCGGTCGTCTCCGAGGATCCCATGCGAGTCTCGGTGACAGTCACGGTGGGGGACGACGCGCTCTCGCTCGTCGTCGACGAGGCGCTCGACGTGGTCGCCGTGGACGGCGATGCCACGGTCACCGACGCACCCGCGACCGACTGAACTGTCAGGAGATCTACCGAAGAAACCATCTGTTCCGGGCCTTACAGAAATGTAATTCTGATTACGTTTATCCGGGAGTTCCTCGTCTCTCGTTCCATGCGAGGACTCTTCCAGAACCGCGACTTCGCCCGGCTGTTCGCGGGGCGCGTCGTCACGAACGTCGGCGACAGCCTCTACTTCGTCGCCGCGATGTGGCTGGTGTACGACCTCACGGGGAACGCGACCTACTCCGGCATCGCCGGCTTCCTCGTGCTCGGCCCGAGCGCGCTCCAGGCGTTCGCCGGGCCGCTCGTCGACCGCTGGAACATCAGACGGCTGCTCGTCGGCACACAGCTCGTCCAGTGCGTCGTCATCGCCGCGCTCCCGGTCGCCGCACACTTCGGCTACCTCTCGGTGTGGCTCGTCCTGACCGTGATGCCGCTGCTTGCCCTGTTGAACCAGCTGGTCTACCCGGCCCAGGCCGCCGCACTCCCCCGTATCGTCGCCGCCGACGAGCTGGTGAGTGCGAACTCGCTGTTCTCGCTCGCCTACCAGGCGACGGACACCGTTGCGAACGCGCTCGGCGGCGTCCTCGTCGCGCTCGTCGGCGCCGTCGCGCTGTTCACCGTCGACGCGGTCACCTTCGCCGTCGCGGCGACCCTGTTCGCGTTCGTCACCGTCCCGCCGGCTGGCGCGGACGACGACGACGATGACACCGTCCCCGTCGAGGGCGGCGGCACCCCGGCGGCCGACGACGCGACGCCCGTTGCGACCGACGGCGGCGCCGACGACACGGCCGCCCCCGACGAGGCCGCCCCCGACGAGGCCGACCCCGGCTACCTCGCCGACCTCCGAGAGGGCATCGGCTACGTCCGCGGCACCGTCCTCGTCCCCATCATCGCCGGGGCGACGGTCGTCAACTTCGCCGCCGGTGGCTCCGTGATGGCCGCGATGCCCGCCTTCGCCGACACCATGGGCGGCTCCGGCGCGTACGGCGCCCTGATGGCGGCCATCTCGGTCGGTGCGCTGGTCGGCGCGCTCGCCGCGTCCCGCCTCGAGGACCGTCCGTTCGGGCTGCTGTCGGCGCTCGCGTTCGTCCTGAGCGGCGTGCTCTGGTTCGCGGGGCTCGCCGCCTCGACCACCGGCTCGCTGGCTGCGACCGCGGCGCTGTTCACCGTCGCGTTCGTCCCCATCGGCGTCTCGAACGTCCTGCTGTCGGCGGTCGTCCAGTCCATCGTCCCCGAGCGCCTCGTCGGACGGGTGTCGAGCGTCCTCGGGAGCGCCGCGTCGGCGGCGATGCCGGTCGGTGCGCTCGTCGGCGGCACGCTCACCGAGGTCGTCGGCCCGCTGGTGCTGTTCGGCTGTGCCGGCGTCTCCATCCTCGGGCTGGGCGCCTACTGGCTCTCGAACGCACGGCTCCGCGGGCTCGCTGCGGTCGGTGACATCGAGACGCTCTCGGCCTGAGTCAGGGCGTCAACCGCCCGACCCGCAGCCACGCCGGCGGGTCGCCGTTGCCCTCGTCGACCACGGCGAACACCATCTGCTTGCGGACGCCGTTCGCGAGGCGCACGTCCAGCGAGAGGTCGCGTGGCGAGAACACGTGGCCCGACGGCAGCACGCGGACGAGCAGCTCGGAGTGGCCGAACTCGTCGATGTCCTCGAACTCGGCGTAGGTGCGGAAGTCCGCGCCGAACTTGAACCCGGTCTTGGGGACGACGTGCCGCTCGCGGAGGTCGCTGTACGTCCGGAGCCGGCGGCCGAACCGGTCGCCCTCGACGGTGCGGCCGCGCTCGCGGACCGTCGCCGCGTCGAGCTCGATGACACCCCGCTCGGCCAGGTACGCCGCCTCGACGAGCGAGAGCTGGAGCGCATCGTGGTCGGCGTCACGCCCCGCGAGCGGCGTCCCGTAGAACCCCGACTCGTACAGCTCCGACGGTGGCCCCCAGCAGACGACGCGGTCGGCGAGCAGGTCGGCGTCCACGCCGGCCTGGAGGTCGATGTCGGCCGTGCCGGACGGGTCGGGTGTGGTCGTCTCGAAGTACGTGATCTCGCTCTCCTCGTCGACGACGGCGAGCACGCAGTCCCCGAGGTCGGCCGCCCGGATGGACTGCCGCTCGCCGACGACGCGGACCCTGTAGGCGACCTCGCCGTCGCCCGGGGCCTTCCCTCGCGGGTAGACGACCAGGTCCGCGTCCGGTGCCCGCACGGACTGGAGCCACTCCTCGCGGGCGGGTGAGAGGTAGAACCCGCGCTCCCGCAGGTCGGCGTACACGAGGAACCGCGGGACGAAGCCGTCCCCCGTCGCGTCGCGGACGAACGCCCGGAAGCCCATCCCGTCGACCGTGTCGAGGTCACCCCGGTAGAGCAGGTGTGCGGCCTCGACCGGCGCGAGGGCGATCCCGTTGCCACCGGTGGGGTAGCCGTACCCCCGCGAGTCGTGGAACCGCTGACGGGCGTCGCCCCCCACGCGGACGACGTCGCCGTCGATATGTCCGTTCATGGGGGATTCTGTGCTCCCGCGCCGCAAAGCGGTGACGGTCCGGGCCGGCAGCTTCGCCGGTGCGCTGCCCGACGAGCCTCCGGGCTCGAACGACCCCATGGACCCACCGACGGCGACCCACCTCAGGCCTCTGGCGTCACCTGGGTCTGCTCGACGGACTGCCCACAGCCCGAGTCGAGGCACCGCCGGCCACCGCCCGTCTCGAACACGGGCAGACCGCAGCCGCAGTCGCCGACGACGCTCCCCGACGGGAAGCTGTAGGTGGTGTCGCAGTCGGGGTAGTCGTCGCAGCCGACGAGCAGGCCGCCCTTGCGGAACACCCGGAGGTCGTCGCCGCAGTCCGGGCAGTCCCAGTCACGGTCGAAACGGTCGATGACGGCGTCGAACAGCGACTCGCAGGTGTAGTCGACGCAGCAGTCGATGGGCGTACCGCGCTCGACGCGGATCCGGGGGAGGCCGCAGTCACAGCGGCCGCCGTGACAGGTCGCGTCGGCAGGGACGCCGTGGCGACGGTCGCAGTCGACGCAGGTGACGGCCCGCGTCGTCCGGACGAGGACGCCGTCGCAGTCGGGGCAGTGACCGACGGGCTCGCCGGCGGCGGAGACGGGGTACGAGCCGGCGAGGTGGAGGTGGTGCGAGCGCACACGGAGCGTCCGGTCGCCGTCGTGGGCGGTCAGCTCCAGTCCGTCGCTGGTGGTGAGTGCCACCGTGTCGGCCCGGGTGAGCCACGCGACCGGCTGGTAGCCGTCGGCGTCGTGGACGAGGACGGTGTCGTCGGGTTTGACGACGACGGCGACCTGGCCGCGGTGCTCGGTGCGGTCGCCGTTCTCGAACGTTGCCGTGCAGTCGCCGACGAAGAGACGGAGGGTGTCCGACATACCCCCTCTGGTCGCGTTCCGGTACTTGAACCGTGGGGAGCGGCGGACCGGTGTCAGGTCGCGACGACCAGCGTGTCGACGGCCAGGTCGCCGAGGCGCTGGTCCTTCTCGGTGACGAGGATGACGAGGCCACCGAGCAGCCCCTCGATACCCAGCACGAAGTTCCGGCCGTAGGACGCACCCCAGGTGCACTCGCTGCCGTCCTCCATGATGACCTCGATGTTCATCAGCCGCTTCCCGTAGGTCTGGCCACCCTCCGCATCGAGGTATATCTTGTATCCGACGCTGACGACGACCGCGAGGAGGACGAACAGCAGGAAGACGATCCCTCCCAGGCCACCAGTGGTGAGGTCGATGACGATGCCGCTGATGACGGTCCCAAGAAACAAGATGGCGACGAAGAGGACGCTGATGACGACGCTGTCGACGAGGAACGCGACCGCCCGTCTCCCGAGAACGTCCGTGTCTCGGGCCGCGACCGCGTCCGACCGTGCGTGATCCATGATTTCGACCGAGTCAGGTGAGACGAAAAGGGTTTCGGCCGGCACCGTGGTCGCGTCACGTCGCTCTGCTGCAGGACGGCCGCCGACGAAGAGACGGAGGGTGGCTACGCCTTGACGACGACGGTGCTGCCGAGGAGGTCACCGACGCGCTGGTTGTCGTCGGTGACGAGGATGACGATGACGGCGATGAGGCCGCCCTCGAAGCCGAGCAGCAGGTTCCGGATGATGGCTGCGCCCCACGTGCACTCGCCGCCGTCGTCCATCACGACCCTGATGTCCATCATCTGCTTGCCGAAGGGCTGGCCGCCGTTGGCCTCGAAGTAGACCTTGTAGCCGAACGCGCCGGCGAACGCGAGGGCGAAGGTGAAGAGCATGACGAGCGCGCCGAGTCCCTCGGACACCGACCCGAGAAGACCGCCGAAGATGAAACCGACGAGGGCCAGTCCACCACCGATGACGCTGGCGATGATGCTGTCGATGAAGTACGCGACGATTCGCGCCCCCAGCGTGTCCGTGTTCCCGGCTCTCCGCGCGTGACCGTGTTGGGTTGCCATACGCACCCATCCTCCCTACCGGGTATAAAAATTATCGGCTCGAAGACATCGGCAACAAAACAGGCGCGAACGGTGCCAGCCGTCGGAGCCGGACGGCGGCGTCGGTGGGGACCGACGGACCGATACGGCTCGCGGCACGAGCGAGCGTATGCACCACGAGGCGGTCCTGTTGGACATGGACGGCGTGCTCGTCGACTCCGAGCACTACTGGGTCGAGCGCGAGGAGCGCGACATCCTCCCGTGGGCGGTCCCCGACGCGACCGTCGAACCCAGCGAGATAACCGGGATGAACTACCGCGAGATACACGACTACCTCGTCGCGCACTACGACGTGGCCGTCAGCAAGGCGGCGTGGGTCGAGCGCTTCGACGAGACGGCCGCAGCGATCTACACCGAGCACGCGGCCCTGTTGCCCGGCTTCGCGGACTGGTTGCCGGCCGCCCGCCAGGACGTGCCCGTGGCGGTCGTCTCCTCCTCGCCGCAGCACTGGATCGACCTGGTCCGCGACCGCTTCGACCTCGCGTTCGACGCCCGGATCAGCGCCGAGGACATCGACGCTCCGGGCAAGCCCGCGCCCGACATCTACGAGCACGCGGCCGACGTCGTCGGCGTCGAGCCGGACCGCTGCGTCGCCGTCGAGGACTCCGAGCACGGCATCGCGTCGGCCGTCGCCGCGGACTGCACGTGCGTCGGGTACGTCTCCGGGGCGGACGACAGTCTCGACCACTCCGCGGCCGACCACGTCGTCGACTCGCCAGAGACGCTGCTCGCGACCGTCGACGAGCTGCTCGGACGGGACGACCGGCCCTAACGCTCGGTCTCGACCTCGTCGTCCCGGCGAACGCGCGCCGTCCACGTCGTGGGGGCGACGTCGTCCGCCGACCGCTCCACGTCACCGAGGGCGTCTCCCTCCGGCACCGGGCGGGCGTCGAGGACGGTGGCGTTCCACCGTTTGCGGGCCGTCGAGACGGCACAGTTGGTGGCGACGAGTTCGGGGACGCCGGTGTCGCGTCGCGCGTCGACCACGGTGAACAGCCACCAGCACAGCGACAGCGACGCCGCGCCGGCGGCCAGCGGCGTCCACCACGGCAGCCCGATCAGCGACGACGGCCCGAGCGTCATGAACACGCTGACGAGCGGGAGCGCGACCCAGAAGACGATGCGTCGCTCCCGGCGTTCCCTGCGGTCGTCGCGTCTGCTCCGGACGATCTCCGCCCCCTCGCCCGCCGGGACCGCCTGCACGGGGTCGTAGTCGCTCTCCGGCGGGTAGCGGAGCACGTCCACGCGGTCGTCGGGGTGCACACGGGCGGGTTCTCGGTGGCGATTACTAACGGTTCGGGTGGACAGTTCAGGGCGCCGTCGTGGTCGTGTCAGTCCGTGACCTGCACGGTCCGCGTCGCCGTCACCGGCACGAGCGGGAGGTCCGGGAACGCGACGGACACCTCGTAGGAGAGCACGTCGTCGGTCGCGCCGAAGACGCCCACCGGGACCGTCGCCTCGCCGTCGAGATACGTCCCGGTGGCGGTCATCTCGACGCCGTTGACGGTGACCTCGACGCCCGCGTTCGCGCCGTCGCCGGTGTTCCGCACCGTCACCTCGCACATCTCGTTCTCGCCACGGGCGACGGTGTCCGGGAACTCGCCCCACTCGACGGCGACGTTCGGGAGTCCCGTCGCGCCCTCGTGGACCTGCTCGGCGACGCCCGCAGAGAGCCCGGCGTCTTCGAGTGCGTCGGGGCCTCCGTCGGCCACGTCGCCGGGTGTGCGGAAGCCCTCCTTCGCCAGCTTCGAGGCCCGGCCCGCGCCGACGCCGTCGATGGCCGTCAGGCCGACCGCGTCGGGTGCGACACCGTTCTCGACGCGGGCCTCGGCGCGACGGGCGCAGTTGGCGGCGTGCGGGTCGGCGAACCGGTCGAGGAACGCCTGCAGCGCGGCGAGCAGCCGCAGCGCGTTCTGCTTGATGACCCAGGCGTCGCTCCGGAGGTCCGCCGGCGTCGTCCCGTTCATCGAGCCGACGAGGATGGCCAGCACCTTCCGGGCGCCGGCGTCCATGTCGCCGGTGTCCTGCCCCGCGAGCATGTCGTCGACGGCCTCCTTCTCGGACTGGCGCGCGCTCACGCTGTCGAACTCGGCCGCCGTGGCGACCGCACCGAGCACTGCCTTCTCGCCGATGCCCTCGCTCGTCGCGAGGTCGTAGAACCGCTCTGCGGTGTCGAGTCTGAGGTAGAACTTCGAGGCGAGCACGCCCAGCCCGGTGGACTCGATGGCGAGGTCGTCGCCGGTCTCGACGAAGCCGCGCTCCACGAGCGATTCGAGCACGGTCCGCACGCGTTCGCGGCGGTCCTCGAAGCCGTACGCCTCCGGGTTCGACCGGGCGCGCTGGTAGTAGAACGTGGTCTCCAGCCAGCTCATCACGTCGTCCAGGTCCTGGACCGTCCCCATCGCGATCTCGGCGTTGAGGTGGGCGTCGAGGTTCTCCGCCAGCCGGCTCTCGATCTCCTTGCCCTCACGCAGCAGTCGGCGGTACTTCCCCGCGTCCGACGCGTCACAGACCACCCAGCCGTAGCCCACGTCGTCGTAGCCCGGCCGCCCCGCACGTCCCAGCATCTGGAGCACGTCGAGCGGGCTCATGTCCACCTCGCCCTCGAGGGGGTCGTGCAGCTTCGTGTCCCGGATGACGACACAGCGCGCCGGCATGTTCACGCCCCACGCCAGCGTCGAGGTCGAAAAGAGGAGCTGGAGCTTCCCCTGCTTGAACCACTCCTCGACGAGGTCCTTGTCGTTCTTCGAGAGGCCCGCGTGGTGGAACGCCACCCCGTCGATGCAGGAGTTCCGCAGCGTGTCGTTGTCCAGCTGCTGGGTCTCCGTGTGGAAGTCGTAGTCGCCGCGTGCGCCCATATCGACGTCGCGCTCGGCCACCTCGTCTCTGGCCTTCTTCGCCGCCTGCACGGTGTCCTGGCGCGACGCGACGAACACGAGCGCCTGCCCGTCCTCGTTCAGGTGGGGCTCGGCGAGGTCGAGTGCGCGGTAGAGACGGCGGTACTTGTCCGCGAACGAGTTCTCGCCGTGGGTGTACGTCTTCACGCCCGCGTTCAGGTCCACCGGCCGGTACTCGTCGTCGAACTCGAACGTGGCATCCGGCGGTGCGTCCAGCCACGCCGCCACGTCGTCGACGTTCGGCATCGTCGCCGACAGCGCGACGACTCGGGGGTCACAGAGCCGACGCAGCCGCGACACCGTCACCTCCAGCGTCGCACCCCGGCGATCCGAATCCAGCAGGTGCACCTCGTCGATGACGCAGACGTCGACGTCCGTGATGAAGTCGTACCGCGCCGTGTCGTGCTTGCGCGTCGCCGAGTCCAGCTTCTCCGGCGTCATCACGAGGATGTCCGCGTGGCGCGCCCGTCTGGGATTGAGGTCCCGCTCGCCCGTGACGACGTAGACCGAATACCCGAGCTCCTCGAACCGGTCCCAGTCCGCCTCCTTCTCGTTCGTCAGCGCCCGCAACGGCGCGATGAACAGGGCGGTCCCGCCCGTGTCCAGCGTCTTGCAGATGGCGAGTTCGGCGAGCGCCGTCTTCCCGCTCGCGGTCGGCGCGCTGGCCACGACGTTCGCCTCCGAGTCCAGCAGCGCGGGTAACGCCTCCCGCTGCATCCGGTTGAACTCGTCGAAGGCGAAGGCGTCTGCAAAATCGGGGACGACCTCGGCGACCTCCATTCTCGTGTGTGTCCGAGAGCCGTGTGTTCAAAGGCGTTTCCGTACCGGACCGAAAGTGGTCCTGGTTGCAGTGTGCGATGCCTTCAGTTGTGAACTCCTCGTTTCACGTACTGGACTCCCGACTGTAATCCCGCGTAGAACAGGACCGAAAGTCCGTAGAACAGCAGAGAGAAGCCAATCCAGGCGATAAATTTGAGTTGATGGCCGATTCCGGTAACTGACTGCAGTGTACTGGATGCCCCGGCCCCGAGTGTGATAGACACGAAAACCAGCACGAGCGGTATGACTACGTTGAAAACGAATGAACCGACCGTAACCTGATTCCGATGCTTGTCCATGGGATATAGTGGGTAGGTGGTAAGTTATAGATTTTGTCAGAAATTTATGTTCAACTCTTTAGTTAGATTCATTTTCTCTCGGCACTGTCTAGTTAAGCCAGTTTGAGGAACGAGCAGATCGTTGAGTTAGTTTGGAATGATGCTCGCAGACCTGCTCAACGAAAGCTTTGGGGCGGATTTCGAAGAATCTTGGGAGCGTGAGCGGACGGCGACGCCCGTTAGGGCGTTCGCCGTCCAGCTCCACGCGACCGGTTGTTCACTCAGAGAAATAACTTCAATTCTTACTGACTTAGGCGCTGAACGGTCTCATGGGGCAGTCTGGAACTGGGTACATCGGATTGCTGACAGCGTTCCCGACCCGCCGACGGCGCAGCCGTCGCGGGTCGCGGTCGACGAGACCGCTGTCAAAATCAATGGCGAATGGTCTTGGTTGTACGCTGCAATAGACATCGACACAAAATTGATTCTCGACCTCGCGTTGTTTGGTCAGCACGGCACCGATCCGGCAGCTGCATTTCTCTCTGGCCTCGACGAGAAACACGATCTCTCAGACACCGTGTTTCTCGTCGACCAGTTCGGCTATCGGACTGCCCTTACTCGACTCGGGTTGAGCGGTCAGGTCAACTACACCGACCGAAACCTTATCGAAAAGTGGTTTCACACGCTTAAGATGCGGGTCGACCGCTTCCATAATTCGTGGGTGGGCAGTCGGCAGAGCGTCCGCCAATGGTTTGCGATGTTCGCGCACTACTACAACTATCTTAGACCGCACCAATCGCTCGGCGGACGAACACCAGTCGAGGAGGTGCTAAACTAGACAGTGCCACTATCCAGTGTTCGGTCAGACTGAATCTGCAGCAGCGTCCGACGCCTTCGCGGCGGCGCGCTCCAGCATCCCGTCGCTGGTCTCGTACCAGTAGTAGGCGGCGAGGCCGAGCGCGACGGCGACGTTCGACAGCGTGACGGCCCAGAAGACGGACTGGACGCCGCCGTCGAGCAGGTAGACCCCGGCGGCGGCGATGGGCAGGCGGACGCCCCAGTACTGCATGAGGGAGGCGACCATGCTGGTCTTCGTGCGCCGGGCGGCGTTGAAGCCGCCGCGGAGCAGGTAGCCCGCGCCGATGGCCCAGTAGCCGAGCGCGAGGATCTGGAGGTAGTCCACGGTGTACGCGAGCGCCTGCGGTGCGATGTCGGGGACGAAGACGGTGGCGAGGGCGCCGGGGACGAGCCACTGGACGACGCCGGCGAGGGTGAGCATGGTGACGGCGATGCCGACGCCGGTCCAGGTGGTCGACCGGGCGCGTTCGGTGTGGCCCGCGCCGAGGTTCTGGCCGATCATGGACTGGGCGGCCTGCTGGAGCCCGCTGGCGGGGATGAACGCCACGCTGGCGACCCGTGCGCCGATGACGTACGCGGCGAGTCCGGCGGTCCCCCCGGCGACGAAGACGAGGACGACGACGACGATGCGGACGGCGTCCTGGGCCACGCGCTGGCCGGCGGTGGGCCAGCCGACGTCTAGGAGCTCGCGGCAGTCGGCCAGCGAGACGCGGGCGTCCTTGCGGGTGAGCTGGAACGAGCTGCGCAGGCCGAGCGCGAACGCGAGCACCAGGAGGAAGCTGGCGGCGTAGCCGGCTGCGGTCGCGAGCGCCGCACCCGTGACCGCCAGCCCGTCGAAGCTGGGGACGCCGTAGCCGAAGATGAGAACGGGGTCGAGGACGACGTTGACCGCGACGGCGGTGACGTTGACGTACAGCGTCGCCCGGGTGTCGCCCCAGCCGAGGAAGCCGGCCTCGAGCGAGTCCGAGAGGCCCATGAACAGGAAGACCGGCGCGTAGGCGGCGAAGTACGTGATGGCGGGTTCGACGGCACGTGCGTCGGGGTTGACGGTGGCGATGGCGCGGACGAGCGGGTCGGCGAAGAAGAACGCGAGGAGGGCGGCAGCGGAGCCGAACAGGAAGGTGAGGACGACGCCGTTGAACGCGGCGCGTCGGGCCGCCCCTTCCTCGTCGGCACCGACGCGCTGGGAGACGACGACGTGCGAGCCGACCATCGGACCGACGACGGCGAGCCCGACGAGGACGGAGGTCAGCGGCGTCACGAGACCGACGGCTCCGAGTTCGGCCTCGCCGATACGGCCGAGCCAGAAGGCGTCGACGACCTGCTGGACGACCTGAACGAGGTTCTGGACCACGAGCGGCGCCGCGAGTGCCACGAGTACCCTTGGTATGGACCCCGTTCGTATGTCGTCCGGTGACACGTCGAACATCTGCTCGTTAGTCCACTGGAACGCGACTGGCACAAAACTCTGTCGACCATCACCGATGGACAAGTGTTGGCATGTCATGCATTCGGGCTGTCAGGTCGGCCGACCGTCGCCGGAACCCCGACGCTTTTTCTGCCCTGGGACCGCAGTTCTCGGTATGAGCCGTTCGCGGAAGCCCGACTGGCTGAAGATGCGACCGCCGGCGGGCCGGGAGTTCACCGACATCAAGCAGACGCTGCGCGAGCACGACCTCAACACCGTCTGCGAGGAGGCGAACTGCCCGAACCTCGGGGAGTGCTGGAGCGGCCGCAACGGGAGCAGCGACGGTGGCACGGCGACGTTCATGCTGATGGGCCACCGCTGCTCGCGCGGCTGTAACTTCTGCGACGTCGAGACGGGCGGGATGGAGCCGCTGGACCCCGACGAGCCCGCGAACGTCGCCGAGGCCATCGCCGAGATCGGGCTGGACTACGTCGTCCTCACGTCGGTCGACCGCGACGACCTGCCCGACCAGGGCGCGGGCCACTTCGCCGAGACCATCCGCGAGATCAAAGAGCGCCATCCTGGCATCCTCGTCGAGGTCCTCATCCCGGACTTCCAGGGCGAGCCCGACCTCGTCCGGAAGATCATCGACGCCGAGCCCGACGTCATCGCGCACAACGTCGAGACGGTCGAGCGCCTCCAGTGGCCGGTGCGTGACCGCCGTGCGGGCTACGAGCAGTCGCTGTCGGTGCTGGAGCAGGTCGCCCGCGAGTCCGACATCTACACGAAGACGAGCCTGATGCTCGGCGTCGGCGAGTACCACCACGAGATCTGGCAGACCCTCTCGGACCTCGCCGAGATCGACCTCGACATCGTCACGCTCGGGCAGTACCTCCAGCCGTCGCTGACCCACCTCGACGTGGAACGCTACGTCCACCCCGACGAGTTCGACACCTGGCGCGACGTCGCCGAGGAGGAGTTCGCGTTCCTCTACTGTGCCTCCGGCCCGATGGTCCGGTCGTCGTACAAGGCCGGCGAGCTGTTCGTCGACGCCGTGCTCCGGGACGGCAAGAGCGTGGAGGAGGCACGGGAGGCGGCACGAAGTGTCGCCTCGGACTGACCGCCAGCGACGATTCTCCGAATTTCACCACTGGCGCGCGGCTGGCGAGCGTGCCGAGCGCTAGCGAGGTCTCCGCGAGCTTGCGAGCGGAGGGCAGCGAGACGACGGAGGAGTCTCGCCAGGCCGCGAGCAGACGCTCGTGCGAGGGACGAGCATCGGAGGGAGCGATAGCGACTGAGAAGCGCAGTCGGCTGGGGAGGCGTGAGGTGCGGTGCTGCGCGGTCGCGGTCGTGTAGCGTCGGCGCGAGTGGTCGTGTTTTCGTCTGTTCCAGCTGGTCGTGTTCTCGTCCGTTCCGCCGTCCCAGCGCGACATGACTTCCAACACAGCAGCGCAGACTCTCGGACGCTCTCGCACAGACGAAAAACGACCCACGTGAACACGGCACACCATCGATACAGAACCACACGCACACGGCGGAATAAACTCCCGCCCATTCGTCCAGAATTGAGGATAGAAGACCGTGAGGAACCTAGGTCACCGGGCTATTGCAGAACATAACTGGAAAATCGTTCAGCTTCGAGGCGAAAATCGCAAATCTGTGCGACTGTATGGCAAGAATCGGGTTGATAGTAACGTTTTTACGAAAACCATATAACGCGAGCGAGAGACATTCGATACATGTCAAGGTGGGTTCTACCGTGAGCACGATTCAGCACGACCCCCGCGAGCGCGTACAGGTGCTCGACGACGCAGGTCGGGTGCTCGACGACGCGGAGGTGCCGGACGTCGACGACGACGAGCTCGTCGAGATGTACAAACAGATGCGGGTGGCCCGCCACTTCGACCAGCGGGCCGTCTCGCTCCAGCGACAGGGCCGCATGGGGACCTACCCCCCGCTCTCCGGACAGGAGGGCGCCCAGATCGGTAGCGCCCACGCGCTGGACGAGGGGGACTGGCTGTTCCCGTCCTACCGCGAGCACGGTGCGGCGCTCGTCCGTGGCGTCTCGCTGGAGAAGACGCTCCTGACCTGGATGGGCCACGAGTCCGGCAACAACATCCCGGAGGACGTGAACATGTTCACCACCGCGGTGCCCATCGCGACGCAGGTCCCCCACGCCACCGGCGCGGCCTGGGCGTCGAAGCTCAAGGGCGAGAACCGGGCGTTCCTCTGCTACTTCGGCGACGGCGCCACCTCGGAGGGTGACTTCCACGAGGGCCTGAACTTCGCCGGCGTGTTCGACACGCCGAGCGTGTTCTTCTGCAACAACAACCAGTGGGCCATCTCGGTGCCACGGGAGAAGCAGACCGCGAGCGAGACCATCGCCCAGAAGGCCGCCGCCTACGGCTTCGAGGGCGTGCAGGTCGACGGGATGGACCCGCTGGCGGTGTACAAGGTCACGCGCGAGGCCGTCGAGAAGGCGAAGCACCCCGACGACGACGAGCTGCGCCCGACGCTCATCGAGGCGGTGCAGTACCGCTTCGGCGCGCACACCACGGCCGACGACCCCTCCGTCTACCGCGACGACGAGGAGGTCGAGCGCTGGAAGCAGAAGGACCCCATCCCGCGCATGGAGACGTTCCTGCGCCAGCACGGGCTGCTCGACGACGAGCGGGTCGACGCCATCGAGGCCGAGGTCGAGGACGAGGTCGCCGACGCAATCGCCGCGGCCGAGGCGGTCGAGCGCCCCGACCCCGAAGAGATATTCAAACACGTTTATGCGGGCATGCCGAAGAAGCTGGACGAACAGCTGGAGTGGTTCAACAGCGTCCGCGAAGAGTTCGGCGACGACGCACTCCTGGAGGACTAACACATGGCAACGCAAGACACTGCATCCGAGACGGAGAACCTGACGCTCGTGCAGTCCGTCCGCGACGGGCTGTACACCGAGATGAAGAACGACGAAGACGTCCTCGTCATGGGCGAGGACGTCGGGAAGAACGGTGGCGTGTTCCGTGCGACCGAGGGCCTCTACGAGGAGTTCGGCGAGGACCGCGTCATCGACACGCCGCTGGCCGAGTCCGGCATCGTCGGCACGGCCATCGGGATGGCCGCCTACGGCCTGAAGCCCGTCCCCGAGATCCAGTTCATGGGCTTCATCTACCCCGCGTTCGACCAGATCGTGAGCCACGCGGCGCGCATCCGGACGCGCTCGCGCGGTCGGTTCACGTGTCCGATGGTCGTCCGTGCACCCTACGGCGGCGGCATCCGCGCGCCGGAGCACCACTCCGAGTCCACGGAGGCGATGTTCGCCCACCAGCCCGGCCTCAAGGTCCAGATCCCGAGCACGCCCTACGACGCGAAGGGCATGCTCATCTCGGCCATCCGCGACCCGGACCCGGTCGTCTTCCTCGAGCCGAAGCTCATCTACCGCGCGTTCCGCGACGAGGTCCCGACGGACGACTACGAGGTCCCGCTCGGCGAGGCCGCTGTGCGGCGCGAGGGCACCGACATCTCGGTGTTCACCTGGGGCGCGATGTCCCGGCCGACGATGGAGGCCGCCGAGGAGCTCGCCGAGGAGGACGGCATCGACGTCGAGGTCGTCGACATCCGCTCCATCTCGCCGCTCGACGAGGAGACCATCGTCGAGTCGTTCAAGAAGACCGGCCGCGCCGCGGTCGTCCACGAGGCCCCGAAGTCCGGCGGCCTCGGCGGCGAGATCGCCTCCATCATCCAGGAGGAGGCGCTGCTGTACCAGGAGGCACCGGTCGAGCGCATCACCGGCTTCGACACGCCGTTCCCGCTCTACGCGCTGGAGGACTACTACCTCCCCGAGCCGGCGCGCATCAAGAAGGGTATCCGCGACGCGGTGAACTTCTGATATGCCCAAGGAATTCAAGCTTCCCGACGTCGGCGAGGGTGTCGCGGAGGGCGAACTGCTCGAGTGGCTCGTCGAACCCGGCGACACCGTCACGGAGGACCAGCCGGTCGCGAAGGTCGAGACGGACAAGGCCGCGGTCGACGTCCCCTCGCCGTACAACGGCACGGTGAAGGAGCTGCTCGCCGAGGAGGGCGAGATGGTCCCCGTCGGCGACGTCATCATGGTGTACAACGTCGAGGGCGAGGACGACCTCGACGACACGACGCCGTCCGGTGCGGGCGAGAGCGAGGCGTCCGCCGAGGCGGAGGCCGACGCCGCCGAGGCCGAGACGACCGCTGCCGACGCAGGCGACACGGAGGAGGTCGAGACACCCTCGGGTCGGGTGTTCGCGCCGCCGAGCGCCCGCAAGCTCGCCCGCGAGCTCGGGGTCGACATCAGCGCGGTCGAGGGCACCGGTCCCTCCGGCCGCGTCACCGACGCCGACGTGCGCGCCCACGCCGAGGGCGACGAGGAAGCGGAGCCCGAGCCGGCGACCGCCGAGGCCGAGTCCACCGAGGAACCGGCCGATGCGGGTGCTTCCGGCGGTTCGGCGACGACGACGGCCGCTCCGCAGCAGGTCGAGGCCGCGAACCGCGAGAAGACGCTCGCCGCGCCCGCAACCCGGAAACTCGCCGAGGACGAGGGTGTCGACCTGAACGCCGTCCCGTCCGACGAGACGAAAGACGGCGAGGCGTTCGTCACGCCCGAGGCCGTCCGCGAGTACGCACAGGCACAGAAGCAGGCACAGGAGGCCGACGCGCAGGCCATGGCCGCCGGCGAGCCGATGGGCGAACCCCAGCAGCGCGAGACGCGCGAGCCGTTCCGTGGCGTCCGCCAGACCATCGCCGACGCGATGGCGGAGTCGAAGTACACCGCCCCGCACGTCACCCACCACGACGAGGTCGACGTGACCGCGCTCGTCGAGGCCCGACAGGAGCTCAAGCCCCACGCCGCCGAGAAGGACATCAAGCTCACCTACATGCCGTTCGTGATGAAGGCGTGTGTGGCGGCACTGAAGGAGTTCCCCATCGTCAACTCCTCGCTCGACGAGGAGAACGACGAGATCGTCAAGAAGCACTACTTCAACATCGGCGTCGCGACCGCGACCGACGTGGGCCTGATGGTCCCCGTCGTCAAACAGGTCGACCGGAAGGGCCTGCTCCAGCTCTCCTCCGAGATGAACGAGCTCGTCTCGAAGGCACGGGAGCGCTCGATCGCCCTGGAGGAGATGCGCGGCGGCACGTTCACCATCACGAACATCGGCGGCATCGGCGGCGAGTACGCCACGCCCATCATCAACTACCCCGAGACCGCCATCCTCGCGATGGGCGAGATCAAGAAGAAGCCCCGCGTCGTCACCGACGATGACGGCGAGGACTCGATCGAGATCCGTCACGTGATGACGCTGTCGCTCAGCTTCGACCACCGCATCATCGACGGTGCGGAGGGCGCGCAGTTCACCAACGAGGTCATGAAGTACCTCGAGAACCCGCAGCTGCTCCTGCTGGAGTAGCGAACTCGTTCTGCGTTCGGTTCTCTCGTTCTCTTATTCCCGTAGCACCGCCAGCGTCTCCAGCACCACGTCCCAGTGCTCGCGGTCGGCGCGGGCGTAGCCCTCGGCCGTTCCGCCGAGTGCCAGCTGGTGCTCCGGCCCTGCGGGCACCAGCGCGCGACCGGTCGTGTGCGTGACCGGCGGCGAGATGGCGTGGCCGGCATCGGGGTACGTCTCGAGTCGAACGGAAGCCGGCCCGTCGTCGAGCCGGTCCGCGAGTCGCCCGGCGAGTCGCGCGGAGCGCCACATCCGGTCGTCCTCGCCGGCGACGAGCAGGACCGTCCCGTCGAAGCCGTCGAGGAGCTCCGCGTTGGCGACGCGCCCGTCGTCGGTCGCGTCGATGCCGCCGACGTAGCTGTCGGCGATCTCGATGGGGTCGGCGGTGATGGCGTCCTCGTCGATGGGGACGAACGGAGTCGGTTCGCCGTCGATGGCCCACGCGCTCGTGCCGGTGGTCTGGTTGCGACTGTCGAGTCCCTCGAAGGCGATGCCGCTGGGAGCGACGCCGACGTACAACTCGATGGCGTCGACGCGGGTCGCGAGCAGGCCGGCGAGTTCGCTGCCGCGGGACTTCCCGAGGACCGCGAGGCGACCGCTGGTCGCGTCGTGGTCGGCGAACCGGCGCACGGCGTCTGCGACCGCTGCCACCGGTACCTCGGAGAGTTCGTCGGCGGGGGCGCCGTCCTCGCCCATGTACGCCGGGGCGAGGACCGCGTACCCCTCGTCGGCGAGCAGCCACGGGAGCGGCGAGCGCGGGCGGCCGCCCTCGCTACCGCCGAGGACGACGATGCCGGGCGCAGGGTCGACGGTCTCCGCCGACTCCTCGTCGCCCGGCAGGTACAGGTCGGCGGGAATGTCGGTGGTGGCGTCCTGCCGGGTCACGCCGTCGGGTTTCACGACGCGCTCGACGGTCGCGTCCGCGAGCTGCTCGCCCTCGCGTTCGAGCGTGACGGCCGTCGGCGCGGTCGCGGGCGTCTCCCGGCTCGGCCGGCCCTCGGTCAGCGTCGCCCCCCAGAGCAGTCCGGCCGGGTCGACCCCGTCGTAGTCGCCGGATTCGGGTGCCATCTCGGCGGTGTCGACGGTACCGTCGGCGTCGGCGATGAACGTCGCCGTGGCGGTGTAGGTGGCGTCGCCCCACGATGTCGTCGTTCGGAGGGTGACCTGTTCGCCGGCGGTGAGTCCGTTCGCTCGTATCCTCGGGACGGTGTCCAGCCGTGGTCGGTCCGGCGAGACGGAGAGCGTCGCGCCGTCGCTGTCGTCGGCCATGATCGAGCCTCGTCCGGGCTGTAATTAACCTTCGGTGAGTCGTGGTACGCAATCGCACGAGAACACAGTTCGTCGCTGTCGCATCGGAGTGGCCGCCCCGAACGGGCGAGACACTCCGTTCCCCCGTGCCGACCGCCCCCCGACGGTCGTGCACTCGGCAGCACCGCGACGCCCCCCGGCCGCCGCGTGGTTTCGGACTGCCCGTCTATGTGGACGCTCGAAGATGGCATATAGGCACCGCTGAGACTCCGTCTCACCGCTGAGACGGCACTGATAGCGAATGATTATCACGGCCGGGGCGAATACCCCGGTATGGACCGGGCTGCCGTCGACGATGCCGTCGCCCTGTTGCACCGTGCACCCGTTCTGGCGGCCTGTCGCGGCGGCCCGACGGACCGTTCCACCCTCGCGGACCGTGCAGGAGTGTCGCGGGCGACGGCGTACCGAGCGACGAACGCGCTGACCGAGCGCGGGCTGCTGGAACGTCGCACAGACGGCTACCGCCTCACGGGGTTCGGGCGCGCCGTCCTCACGCACGTCGAGTCGTTCGAGGCGGGGTTGGCCGGTGCGCGCACGCTGGCACCGCTGCTTGCGCGCGTCGACGCTCCGGAGCTCGTCTCGAACACCCACCTGTTCACCGATGCGACCGTCCTCACGGCCGACCGGTCCGCGCCGTACCGCATCGACCAGGAGCTCGCGAGCATCGTCGCGGACACCAGCCGGGAGATGGTCGGCGTCACGACCTCGTTCGGTTCGCCGGTGGTGATGGAGCGGACCTACGAGGTCGTCCGGAGCGGCGTGCCGGTCGAGTGGGTCCTCACGCCAGAGACGTTCGAGGGCGTCCGGAGCCACCACGGCGACGGACATGACGAGCTCATGGCGATGGACACGACCGCGACCTACCTCATCGACGAACCGCCGCTCGACATCGCCATCTACGACGACACGCTCGTCGTTCCGAGCTACGACCCGGACAGCGGCGTGGTCGCTGCCGTGGCGACGACCGACGATCCGGATGCACTCGCGTGGGCCCGCGGCGTGTTCGAGGACTGCCGGGAGCGGGCGGAGCGGCTCGACTGACTGTCACGTGCCCACACACGACGCCCCTCGACTCCGCTCCGTCTCCGGGTTCTGCCGTCGCTGGCAATTCCTGCGGCTTTTTATGGCTGCTGGTCGGTCTGTGTAGTATGGTCGTCGGAGACGTCACTACTGGCACGGACGTACTGGTCATCGGCGCGGGTCCGGGGGGCTACGTGGCCGCCATCCGCGCCGGACAGCTCGACCTCGACGTGACGCTCGTCGAGCGCGACGCCTACGGCGGGGCCTGCCTCAACCGGGGCTGCATCCCGTCGAAGGCGCTCATCACGGGCTCGAAGCTCGCCCACGACGCGGGCAACGCGGAGGACCTCGGCATCCACGCGAACCCGGCCGTGGACCTCTCGCAGATGATGAACTGGAAGGACGGCATCGTCGACGGGCTCACCGGCGGCGTCGAGAAGCTCTGCAAGGCCAACGGCGTCAACCTCGTCGAGGGTACCGCCGAGTTCTCGGGCGAGGACTCGGTCCGCGTCGTCCACGGCGGCGAGGGCCAGGGCAGCGAGTCCATCGACTTCGAGCACGCCATCATCGCCACCGGCTCGCGCCCCATCCAGGTTCCGGGCTTCGAGTTCGACGGCGAGCACGTCATCTCCTCGGAGGCGGCGCTGGACCTCCAGACCGTCCCGGACGAGCTGGTCGTCGTCGGCGCGGGCTACATCGGCATGGAGCTGGCCGGCGTCTACGCCCGGCTGGGTACCGACGTGACCGTCATCGAGATGCTGGACGACGTGCTGCCGCCGTACGAGGACGACGTGAGCCGCATCGTCCGCAAGCACGCCGAGGAGCTCGGTGTCGAGTTCCACTTCGGCTACACCGCCGAGGACTGGGCGGAGGACGGAGACGGCGTCGTCGTCACCGCCACGCCCGCAGCCGCCGACGGTGGCGAGGCCGCCGAGGCCGAGGACGAGCAGGAGGTCCTCGAGCTCTCCGCGGACAAGGTGCTCGTCGCGGTCGGCCGCCAGCCCGTCACCGACACGATGAACCTCGAGGCCGCCGGCATCGAGACCGACGAGAACGGCTTCATCCAGACGGACGACCGCGCCCGCACCGAGAAGGAGCACATCTTCGCGGTCGGCGACGTCGCCGGCGAGCCGATGCTCGCCCACAAGGCCAGCAAGGAGGGCCAGGTCGCCGCCGAGGTCATCGCCGGCGAGCCCTCGGCCATCGACTACCAGGCGATGCCCGCCGCCGTGTTCACCGCGCCCGAGATCGGCACCGTCGGCCTGACCGCCGACGAGGCCGCAGAACAGGGCTTCGAGCCGGTCACCGGCAAGTTCCCGTTCAACGCCAGCGGGCGCGCGATGACCACCAACGAGACCGACGGCTTCGTCCGCATCGTCGCCGACGAGCCCAGTGGCTTCGTGCTTGGCGCACAGATCGTCGGGCCGGAGGCCAGCGAACTCGTCGCCGAGGTCGCCCTCGCCATCGAGATGGGCGCGACCCTGGAGGACGTCGCCTCGACGGTCCACACGCACCCGACGCTCGCCGAGTCGACGATGGAGGCCGCCGAGAACGCGCTCGGACACGCCATCCACACGCTGAACCGGTGAACTGACCGACGGCTCCGGCGAACTCTTCTCGCGGTAAGCGGTCCCAGTCGTCTCGATAGGCAGCCCGTAACAATGCGGTCGTGGCCCGTCTCCAGTCGCATGGGAGGGAGCGACAGCACGGCGCTACGGCGGTTCCTCGGGCGCTGCCCGGACTGCGAGATGTCGATTCCGTCCGGACGACTGCTCGCGGTGTACGAGCCCCCCGACGGCTGGCCACAGCTCCTCGCGGAGTGTCCGGACTGCGAGGCCGTCGTGCATCCGGCGTAGCCCGGTGGGTCCGCCGGAGCAGTGGCGACCCACCGGCACGTATTTGCTGTCTAGCGACGTGCTAGCACCATGCAGACCGCGTTCCTCGTCACCGGGGCGATGTTCCTGACGATCGGTATCGCCACCTCGGTCGGCGGTGACGTGGCACTCTGGGGGTCCTTCGTCACGGTCGGCATCGTCTTTCTGACGCTCGGACTGGTGCTCGACGACGAGGACGGCCCCGACGACGACACCACCGGTCCCGACGAGCCGATCTGAGCAGCCTGTCGCCCCGACGGCCTTTTGCCCACCAGCGGTGTACGGCCAGCCATGACAGTCGTCACGCTCGGGCCCGCCGGGACGTACTCGCACCGCGCCGCCAGCGCCGTCGCCGACGGGGTCGAGTTCCGCGAGTCCGTGACGAGCATCGTCGAGGCCGTCGCCGAGGGTGACGCCGAGCGCGGCGTCGTCCCCATCGAGAACAGCATCGAGGGCAGCGTCACCGAGACGCTGGACGCCCTCGCCGAGTTCGACGTGGCCGTCACGCAGGAGGTCGTCACCCCCATCCGCCACGCGCTGCTCGCCCAGGGCGACGAGTTCGACACCGTCGCCAGCCACCCGCAGGCACTCGCGCAGTGCCGCGGCTTCCTCGACGAGCACTACCCCGAGGTCGACCGCGAGGCCGTCGCGAGCACCGCCCGCGGCGTCGAGGCCGCCCGCGAGGACGACACCGTCGCGGCCATCGCCCACCCCGGCACCGCCGACGAGGTGGTCTCCCTGCTCGCCGAGGACATCCAGGACCGCACCTCGAACGCGACCCGCTTCTTCGTCGTCGCCCCGCCCGCGGACCGCTCGGACGCCGGCGGCAAGACCACGCTCGTCGTCTACCCCGGTGCGAACTACCCCGGGCTCCTGCTCGAACTCCTCCAGCCCTTCGCCGACCGCGACATCAACCTCTCACGGCTCGAATCCCGTCCCTCCGGCGAGCGCCTCGGCGACTACGCCTTCCACGTCGACGTCGACGCCGGCCTGTTCGAGGAGCGCACGCAGGCCGCACTGGAGGACGTCGAGGCGCTGGCGAGCGCCGGCTGGGTGCGCGTGCTCGGGTCGTACGACGTCGAGCACGTGCTGGACTGAACTCTTTTACCGGAAGCCGGGTCCAGAAACGGCGTGCCCTGACCGTCGACGGGCGGCGCCTCGCGGGTGTGCGGACACGCGCCGTCCGGCAGTCCGTCCGCCTGTTCGCCCTACCGAGCCACGCGTCCACGCGAGGATTTTAAGTGTCCGCCCGCCGTATCTGTCGGCTACGATGCGACGAAATCCGTTCGAAGAACTCGAGGAGATGTTCGACCGTATGGGCCGACAGTTCGAGCAGCGCGGCATGCCGACGCTCGAGTCGGTGCCGGTCGACATGCAGGACCACGGCGACGAGTACGAGATCGTCGCGGACGTCCCCGGCTACGACACCGAGGAGATCGAGCTGACGTTCTCGGACGGCACCATCACCATCGACGCGAGCCGCGAGGAGGAGACCGAGGAGGCACACGAGGGCCACTACGTCCACCGCGAGCGCCAGACCGCCGTGAGCCGCAGTATCCGGCTGCCCGAGTCGGTCGACGAGGACGCCATCAGCGCCAGCTACACGAACGGCACCCTCACCGTCGTCGCCCCGAAGGCCGACGTCGAGGAGGGCCACCGGATCGACATCGACTGACGGCTGCCGACGCCGATAGCTACGGCGTCGATTCGACGACGGCGTCCACCGTCGTCGCGAGTGCGTCGGTCCAGTCGTCGGGCCACTCCACCCCGCGTTTCGGCGGCTCGACCGGGAACTCGACGGCGTGGAACGTCACCCGGTCGAACGCGTCTTCGGCGAGTCGCCCCACGAACGTCGCGTTCTCGCGTTTCGTGCTCACGCCACCGCTGGCGAGGTCGTAGTACGCGCTGAACGCCTGGCAGACGACGACGGTCTCGTACTCGTCGAGCGCACCGGCCTCCAGCGAACGCAGCAGCTTCACGGTGTTGTTCGCCGGGTCTGCCCGGCGCATCTCCAGTTCGACGAGCACCAGCACGTTCGGGCCCACACCGGCAACGTCGACCGGCGTCGTGCCGACCCGGTGCTCGACCGCCCAGGAGAGGTCGGGTCGCGCCGCTTCGAGGTCGCCGGCAAGCCGCTCCTGTACCTCTCGCGCGAACTCGCCCACGAGCTGCAGCTGGGCCGCCGGCGTCTTAGTCTTCGTGGACGTGGATCGCCGGCCGCCCTGGCCGCGCCTTCGACGCCAACTCGTCGTCGGTCTCCTCGGCCGCCAGCACCTGCACCGGCGCGTGGAACTCGTCCTCGATGAGCCACGCGGCCCGCTCCAGTGCGGCACGCTCCCGTTCCGGCGCGAGCGTCGCGTCCAGCCCGGGATGCTCGGCGGCGAGGTCCGTCGCGAAGTCGGCCGCGGCCTCGCCCTGCGCTCGGAGCTCCGGGTCGGCCATCACGGCGCCGACGACGTCACCGTCAGTCACATCGCCGGCGACCTCCAGCGCGCGGTGCTTCCACGCCGGCGCGACGACCACGTCGATAGCCGTCGGCTCGTCGATGTCCGCCACGTCCAGTATCTGTCGGACGTCCGTGCGGGTGTTCTCGACCAGCGACCGCTCTCGCTCGTAGTCGGTCACGTCGTTCGCGACGGTCGGCCAGTCCGCGGTCGTGACGAAGCCGTCCTGACCCAGTTCGCGCCAGGCTTCCTCGCAGACGTGCGGGGCGATGGGTGCCAGCAGTCGCACGACTGCGGCGACCCCCCGGGCGACGACACCCGGCTCGGCGTCGTCGCGCTCGCGGTACCGCCCCAGCAGCGCGAACAGCGATTCGACCTCGCGGACGGCGCGCTCGAACCGGCGGTCGTCGTAGGCGTCGGTCGCCGCGGAGACCGTAGCGTCGGTCTCGCGGACGACGTACCGCCCGGCGGCTGTCTCAGGCGCATCCGCTGGCTCGTTCTGGACCGACCTCACCATGCGGTACACCCGCTGGAGCAGCCGGTGACTGGACTGGACTCCCTCTTCGCGCCACACGAAATCCTTGCTCGGGCGGGCCGCCCGCAGGACGAACAGCCGGGCGGTGTCCGCGCCGTACTCGGCGACGATGCGCTCCGGCGAGACGCCGTTGTCGCCCGACTTGGACATCTTCGCGCCGTCCGCACCGAGCACCATCCCCTGCGTGAGCACCGCGTCGAACGGCTCGCGGTGGTCGAGCAGCCCCAGGTCCGCGAGCGCCATCGTCACGAACCGGGCGTACAGCAGGTGCATGACCGCGTGCTCGTCGCCGCCGACGTACTCGTCGACGGGCAGCCAGTCGTTCGCGCGGTCGGTGTCGAACGGCGCGTTCGCCAGGTCGGGCGAGACGAAGCGCAGGAAGTACCACGAGGAGTCGACGAACGTGTCCATCGTGTCCGTCTCGCGGGTGGCGTCAGCGCCACACTCTGGACACGTCGTCTCCTGCCACTCCGCTGCGGCGTCCAGCGGGTTGCCCGTCGTGTGGACGAACTCGGGGAGTTCGACCGGCAGCTCCTCGTCTGGAACCGTGACCGGCCCGCAGTCGTCGCAGTGGACGACCGGGATGGGAGTGCCCCAGTAGCGCTGGCGGGAGATGCCCCAGTCGCGCAGCCGGTACTGCGTCGTCGCCTCGGCACCGGGCAGGTCGGCGACCAGTCGCTCGCGAGCGACGGCGCTGGCGAGACCGTCGTACTCGCCGGAGTTCACGAGGACGCCATCGTCGGTGAACGCGGCGTCACGGACGTCGACCTCGGTTCCGTCGGCCGGTTCGACGACCTGCCGGACCGGGAGGTCGTGCGCCGTCGCGAACGCGTGGTCGCGCTCGTCGTGGGCGGGGACGGCCATCAGCGCGCCAGTCCCCACATCGCTCAGCACGAAGTCCGCGACGAACACCGGTATCTCCTCGCCGGTCGCGGGGTTCGTGGCGGTCATGTCCGTCGGGACACCCTGTGGCTCGTCGCCGTCCGGGTCCGCGACCTGGTCGACGAAGGTGCGTACTGACTCGTCCCGCTCCGCGGCCGCCTCGGCCAGCGGGTGGTCCGGTGCGAGCGCGACGAACGTGGCGCCGTGGATGGTGTCGATGCGGGTCGTGAAGGCCGTCACGTCGCGCTCGCCGTCGGGCGTCCGGACGGGGAACGGTATCTCCGCGCCTTCGGTGCGGCCGATCCAGTTGCGCTGGCGGTCGCGGACGCCGGCGGGCCAGTCGTCCAGCTCGTCGATACCGTCGAGCAGCTCGTCGGCGTAGTCGGTGATGCGCAGGAACCACTGGTCCAGCTCGCGGGGCTCTACGGGGGAGTCACAGCGCCAGCAGACGCCGTCGCCGCCCGTCGACGTCGTCGGGGCCTCGCCCTCGACCTGCTCGTCGGCGAGGACGGTCTCGCAGCTGGGACACCAGTTCACCGCGCTGGCCTCGCGCTCGACCAGTCCGGCCTCGCGGAACCGGGCGAACAGCCACTGGTTCCACCGGTAGTAGTCGGGGTCGCAGGTGGTCACCTCGCGGTTCCAGTCGTAGCCGAAACCCAGCGACGCGAACTGCTCGCGCATCTGCTCGATGCAGCGGCGCGTCCAGGCGTCGGGGTCGGTGTCCCGTTCGAGCGCGGCGTTCTCGGCGGGCAGCCCGAACGCGTCCCATCCCATCGGGTGCAGCACCGTCTCGCCACGCAGCCGGCGGTACCGGGCGTAGGCGTCGGTGATGGCGTAGTTCCGGACGTGACCCATGTGCAGCTCGCCGGAGGTGTACGGGAACATCGCGAGCACGTACGTCGGGTCGGTCGCGTCGTCGGGCACGCGGAAGACGTCGGCGTCGTCCCAGCGGGCCTGCCACCGTGGCTCGATTCGTGTGTGGTCGAACCATGTCTGTCGCGACATCGTGGGGACTCTTGCTCGACGGTAGGTCTCCCGGCGTTCAAGTCGTTCCTATCTGACATTCCGGTGTGTCTGGTTGCGGCAAGAATTGACGGCTATTCCACAGGCGTCCGGTGTCGCCGTCTCCAGGCGCTGCCCAGGGCGAAGTACTCAACTTTGATACGGCACGGAACGTAACGTACCGAACAGATGTCGAACGACAGGCCGAACTCCGCCGTCCTCGCGGACCTCATCTACGACGTCATCTACGGGTTCTTCGGGACGGGCCTGGCCATGCTCGGGCTCGTTTTCATCTACGCCGCCTTCGATAACCTCGTCCGGCACCCGAGCGTCGCCGCCTCCCTGCTGACCCTGTTCGCCGCGGTCGTCTCGTTCGTGCTCGTCGGGACGGGCATCCTCGTCAACCCGTGGACGAAGCGGCGGCTGGACCGGCTTCGGTCACCGACGACGGTCGGCCGCGCCCGCAGCGTCGACGAGCGAGTCGTCCGGCCCGAGGAGCGGTGCACCGAGCGCTGCACGGCCTGCGGCGGGCGGGTCGAGGCGGGCCTGGTCCGTCGCCGGCGCGAGGAGTACGTGCTGTTCGGGGTGCCGCTGTTCACCAGCTCCGAGCGGTTCACCCACTACTGCCTCGACTGCGCGACGACGGAGCTCTCGGGCGACGACGCGGTCGAGGCGGCTCGCGACGTGGAGCCGTCGGAGCTGGCGTTCGAGTAGGCTGGGGTCCAGTCGTCACGCCGAGACGGCGGGTCCCGCCCGCCAGACGGGATTGATAGTCCTTTTAACGACTCCGAGTGAACGGTTCCCCATGACCTACGACCCGCAGACACTCGAATCGGAGTGGCGGGACCGCTGGCGGAGCGAGGGTCGCTACGAGGCGGACCCCGACGCCGTCGCGGACGAGGACCCCACGTTCGTCACGGTGCCCTACCCGTACCCCAGCGGTGGGATGCACATCGGGCACGCCCGGACCTACACGGTGCCCGACGTCTACGCACGGTACCGACGACAGCAGGGCGACAACGTCCTGTTCCCCATCGCGTGGCACGTGACCGGGACGCCGATCATCGGCGCGGTCGAGCGCCTGAAGAAGCGCGAACCCGAGCAGATGGACGTCCTGAAGAACACGTACAACGTCCCCGAGGAGACGCTCTCGGACCTGGAGACCCCGATGGGCTTCGCCCGGCACTTCATCGAGGAGCACTACAAGAAGGGGATGAAACGCCTCGGCATCTCCGTCGACTGGCGCCGCGAGTTCACGACGAACGACGAGCGCTACTCGAAGTTCATCACCTGGCAGTACGAGACGCTGAAGGAGCGCGGCCTGCTGGAGAAGGGCCTGCACCCGGTGAAGTACTGCACGAACGAGGACCAGCCGGTGACGACCCACGACATCCTGGAGGGCGAGGAGGCCGAGTTCCAGGAGTACACGCTGGTCAAGTTCGAGACGGAGGTCGACGGGGCCGAGGTCGTCGCGCCGATGGCGACCCTGCGTCCGGAGACGGTCCGGGGCGTGACGAACGCGTTCGTCGACCCCGACGCCGACTACGTGGTCGCCGAGGTCGACGGCGAGTTCTGGTTCGTCTCCGCGACTGCGGCCGAGAAGCTCAGACTGCAGGGCCACGAGGTCGAGACCCGCTACGAGTACGCAGGCCGCGACCTCGTCGGCAAGCACGTCACGAACCCGGTCACCGGTGACGACGTGCTCGTCCTCCCGGCGGGCTTCGTCGACGCCGACAACGCGACCGGCGTCGTCATGTCCGTCCCGGCGCACTCGCCGGACGACTACCTCGCGCTGCAGGAGGCGAAGGCGGCCGCGGACGACATGGCCGAGTACGGCATCGACGCCGAGGACGTGCGGGAGATCGAACCGGTGCCCATCCTCACCATCGAGGGCTACGGCGACATCCCGGCGAAGGACGCCGTCGAGTCCGCCGGCATCGAGTCCTCGCAGGACCCCGCGCTGAAGGAAGTCACACAGGACCTCTACAACGCCGAGTTCCACTCCGGCGAACTGCTGGAGGAGTACGGCGAGTTCGCCGGCGGCGTCGTCGAGGACGTGCGCGACGAGTTCAAGCAGTCCTACCTCGGCACCGCGTTCGCCACCATGCAGGAGTTCTCCGAGGAGGTCGTCTGTCGCTGTGGCGGCGCCGTCGAGGTCGCCAAGCAGGACACCTGGTTCCTCCGCTACAACGACCCCGACTGGAAGGCGGAGACCCACGAGGCCGTCGCGCAGATGGACGCCATCCCGGAGAACACCCGCGAGCAGTACGACCACACCATCGACTGGCTCAACGAGTGGCCCTGCATCCGGAACTACGGGCTCGGCACGCGGCTCCCGTGGGACCAGGACTTCGTCATCGAGCCGCTGTCTGACTCGACGCTGTACATGGCGTACTACACCATCGCCCACCGCATCGACGACGTCGACCCCGAGGCGATGGACCGCGAGTTCTTCGACACGCTGTTCTACGGCGCCGAGGCCGTCGACGACCCCGACGAGACGGCACTCGACCTCCGCGAGGAGTGGGACTACTGGTACCCGGTCGACTACCGTTGCTCGGCGAACGACCTCGTCAACAACCACCTCACCTTCTACCTGTTCCACCACGCCGAGCTGTTCGACCAGCCGAAGTGGCCCCAGGGCATCACCGTCATGGGGATGGGCCTGCTGGAGGGTCAGAAGATGTCCTCCTCGAAGGGCCACGTCGTGCTCCCCGGCGAGGCCATCGACCGCTACGGCGCCGACACCGTCCGGTTCTTCCTGATGAACTCCGCGGAGCCGTGGCAGGACTTCGACTGGCGCGCCGACCAGGTGACGAGCACGCGCGACCAGCTCGACCGCTTCTGGCGCCGCGCCGAGGAGATAATCGGCGACGGCGACGTGCCCGAAGCCGTCGACGCGAGCGTCGCCGCCGAACTGGAGCGCATCGACCGCTGGCTGCTCTCGAAGCTGCAGGACACCATCGCGACGGCGACGGAGGCGATGGAGAACTTCGAGACTCGGACCGCGAGCCAGGCCGCCTTCTACGACTTCCAGGAGCACCTGCGCTGGTACCGTCGGCGCACCGACACCGACCGCGAGGGCGCACGACGCACCCTCCGGACGGTGCTCGAGGCCCGCCTGCGCATGCTCACCCCGTTCGTCCCCTACATGGCGAACGAGCTCCACGAGCAGCTCGCCGGCGAGCCCGCCGAGGACGCCCCCTGGCCGTCGGTCGACGACGGCCTCGTCGACCCGCAGGTCGAGGTCGAGGAGTCGCTGGTCGCCGACCTCACCGACGACGTGCGCGACATCGTCGACGTCACCGACACCGACCCCGACACCGTCCGGGTGTACGTCGCCGCCGACTGGAAGCACGACGTGTTCGGGCAGGTCGTCGAGACGGGGCCTGACGTCGGTGCCGTCATGGGACAGGTGATGTCCGACCCCGACCTCCGCGAGAAGGGCGACGCGGTCAACGACCTCGTGCAGGACCTCGTCGCGTTCGTCCGCGAGCGCGACGACGAGACCCTGGAGACGCTGGCCGACCTCGACGAGGCCGCAGTGTACGCGGAGGCGCTCGACGCGCTCGAACGCGAGTACGACGCCACCGTCGAGCTCTACCGCGAGGACGACGACGACGTCGTCGACCCCGGCGGGAAGGCAGGGCAGGCGATCCCGTTCCGGCCGGCCGTCCACATCGAGTAGCTGCGACGACCTGCTCGTCGCCGTCGAACAGGTCTTTCTCCCTCCCGTTCGAAGCCCGGGTATGACCCACATCGGCAACGCCGAGCCCGACGACCGGAACGTCCACGGCGACCTGCTCGAACCCTGCTGTTCGACACCGCCGACGGGCTACCTGCGCGACGGCTGCTGTCGCCACGTCGAGGCGGACTTCGGCCGGCACGAGATCTGTGCGGTCGTCACGCAGGAGTTCCTGGAGTACAGCCGCGAGCAGGGCAACGACCTCGTGACGCCGCGGCCCGAACTGGAGTTCCCGGGGCTGCATCCAGGCGACCGCTGGTGTCTCTGCATCGGGCGGTGGCTGGAGGCGAAGGAGCAGGGCGTCGCACCGCCGGTCGACCTGTCGGCGACGAACGAGGCGGTGCTGGATTCCGTCGAGATGGAGACGCTGGAGGAGTACGCGGCAGAGGATTAGTTCCCGAGGCCGAGCAGGTCGAACGGGGTGCCGTTGTCGTTCTCGTCGGCGTGCTCGAAGACGACGTGGGCGGTGGCGACGTCCTGGATGGCGAGGCCGGTGGAGTCGAAGACGGTGACGCCGTCGTCGTCGGTGCGGCCCGCGATCTCGCCGGTGACGATCTGGCCGATCTCGCCGTAGATGTCGTCGTCGTCGAGGACGCCGTCGTGCCACGGGACGTTGATCTCGCCGGAGTGGGTGCACTGCTTGTAGTCGTCGATGACGAGCTTCGCGGCGAGCAGCACCTCGTCGGCGATCTCGTGTTTGCCCTCGGCGTCGGCACCCATCGCGTTGACGTGGGTGTGCTCGCCGAGGTCGTCGGCGGAGACGAGCGGCTCCTCGACCGGGGTCACGGTCGAGAGCACGTCGCAGTGGCCGGCCTCGCTGATGGAGCCGCCGCGGACGTCGAACTCGTCGTCGTAGCGGTCGATGAACCGCTCGACTGCCTCGTCGCGCACGTCGCTGACGACGACCTCCTGGATGTCGCGGACCTCGGCGATGGCGTCGAGCTGGGTGTACGACTGCACGCCGGCGCCGACGATACCGAGGCTCGTGGCGTCCTCGACGGCGAGGTGGTCGGTGGCGACGGCGGCGGCCGCGCCGGTACGCTTCATCGTCAGCTCGGTGCCGTCCATGATGGCGAGGGGGAAGGCGGTCTCGGGGTCGGAGTAGATCATCGTCCCCATCACCGTCGGGAGGTCGTGGTCGTCGGGGTTGTCGGGGTGGACGTTCACCCACTTGATACCCGCGGCGTCCCACGTCTCGGCGTTGAGGTAGGCGGGCATCGACCGGAAGTCGCCGTTGTACTGCGGCAGGTCGATGTACGACTTCGCCGGCATCTGTGCGTTCCCGTGTTCGTAGGCTGCGAACGCGTCCTCGACCGCGCCGATGACCTCGGGCATCTGCGCGTTCTCGTCCACGTCGTCGCTGCCCAGAAGGAGCGTCTGCATGAGTGGCGGTACTGAACCACCGTACTTAGTTAAATCGGAACCCGACCACGGTCGGAAACCGGCGACGGGTTCACCGGTCGCCCCAGTCCGGTCCGCGTGCGCCGAGCCGCCGCGCGAGCTCGACGGCCTTCGGGTGATGCTCCATCACGTCCGTCGGCGTCACGATGCCGATGGCCTGGAGCTTCTCGGTGACGACGACGTGGCGGACCCCCTCCGCCTGCATCCGCTTCACCACGTCCTCGACAGAGAGCTTCGGCGAGACCGTCACCAGCGGCGAGCTCATCACCTCGCCGACGGTGACGTCGTCCAGCGTCGAGTTCGTCGACCCGCGGAACCGGTCGAGGAACCGGGCGAGTGCCCCGCTCGGGGAGGTGTCGCCGTGCTCATCGCGCTCGAGTTCGAGCACGTCGCTCCGCGTGAGGATGCCGACCTTGTACGGGCGCGCCGCGCCCTGGCGGGTCACGATGACGCTGCCGATGTGTTCGTCCACCATCAGCTCGACCGCGGTCCGCACCGACGCGTCCTCGTCGACGCTGACGGGGTGCTTCGACATGATCTCGCGGACCTGCATGACTGAGTATCGACCACGGTTGGGGAAGAAGCGTTCGGCCACCCGCCGGCGCGCGACCCCGCGGCGACGCTGCCGCTATGGGGTTGCGTCGAAAGAAATCGGAGTTCGCTCGGGAGACGGTACGCGGGTCAGACGGTGGGTGGTGTGGTGGCGTGAACCGACTTCACATCGCGCCGCCCATACCGCCCATACCGCCCATGCCACCCATGCCGCCGCCCATGCCGCCGCCGCCCGGGGGCATGTCGTCGCCGCCGTCGTCGCCGTCGACCTTGCCGCCGGAGAGGTCGCCCGCGGCGATGACGTCGTCGATGCGCAGGAGCATGACGGCCGCCTCGGTGGCGCTCTCGATGGCCTGGGTCTTCACGCGGAGCGGCTCGACGACGCCCTCCTCCTCCATGTCGATGACGTCGCCGGTGTAGGCGTCGAGACCGGCCGCGTACTCGCCGCCGTCGTGGCGCGAGCGGAGCTCGACGAGGCTGTCGATGGAGTCCAGACCCGCGTTCTCGGCGAGGGTGCGCGGGATGACCTCCAGCGCGTCGGCGAATGCCTCGACGGCCAGCTGCTCGCGGCCGCCGACGGAGTCGGCGAAGTCGCGGAGCTGGAGTGCGACCTCGACCTCGGGTGCGCCGCCACCGGGGAGGACGGTGCCGTCCTCGATGGTCGTGCGGACGACGCCGAGCGAGTCGTCGATCGCACGCTCGACCTCGTCGACGACGTGCTCGGTGCCGCCGCGGAGCAGGAGCGTGACGGACTTCGCGTCCTCGACGTCCTCGACGAGGATCTGCTCGTCGCCGCCGACGTCCTGCTGGCTGATGCGGCCGGCGAAGCCGAGGTCGTCGGCCTCGACGTCGTCGACGTTGGCGACGACGCGGGCGCCGGTCGCGCGGGCGATGCGCTTCGCGTCGGAGTCCTTCACGCGGCGGACCGCGAGGATGCCCTCCTGGGCGAGGTAGTGCTGGGCCATGTCGTCGATGCCGTCACCGACGAAGACGGCGTCCGCGCCGGCCTCGACGAGCGTGTCGACCATCTCCTTGAGCTGCTTCTCCTCCTGGTCGAGGAACTGCTGGAGCTGGTCGGGGTCCGTGACGTTGACCTCGGCGTCGATCTCGGTCTCGCGGACCTCGAGTGCGTCGTCGATGACGGCGACGTTCGCGTCCTCGACGAAGAACGGCATGTTGTCGTGCGCGCGGACCTTGTCGAGGAGGACGCCGTCCACGAGCTCGGAGTCGTCGACGGAGCCGCCGACGATCTTCTCGATCTTGATGTTGTCGGCGTCGATGCCCTCCTCGTCCTGCACGGCGAGGATGGCGTCGACGACGAGCTCGGCGAGGAGGTCCTTCGAGGACTCCGCGCCCTTGCCGGTCATCGCGGTCGCGGCGATCTGCTCGAGGTACTCGCGGTCGTCCTCGTCGACGTCGATGGCGGCGTCCTCGAGGAGTTCCTTGGCCTTCTCTGCGGCCTGGCGGTAGCCGTTCGCGATGGTCGTCGCGTGGACGTCCTGCTCGAGGAGGTCCTCGGCCTTCTTCAGGAGCTCACCGGAGACGACGACGGCGGAGGTCGTGCCGTCGCCGACCTCGTCCTCCTGGGTCTGGGCGACCTCGACGATCATGTTGGCCGCCGGGTGCTCGATGTCCATCTCCTTCAGGATGGTGACGCCGTCGTTCGTGACGACGACACTACCCGTCGAGTCGACGAGCATCTTGTCCATCCCTTTCGGGCCGAGTGTGGTGCGTACGGACTCGGCGACGGCCTTTCCGGCCGTGATGTTCATCGACTGCGCGTCCTTGCCGGACGTTCGCTGACTGTCCTCGGAGAGAACGATGAGGGGCTGATTACCCATTTGCTGAGCCATGGTCGTCCGAATGATTGAATGGCATTCTATAAAAAGATTGTGGTGGGGCCTCTCCAAACCACCGTACGCTGGCCGTTCGACCCTTGTTATTTGTTGTCATGGGTGGTGGTTTATATACTGTCTCCGGCGATGGTCACGGCTGCCGCTCGCGGTCGGTCGAACGGGGCGGCGAGAAGCGGTAGACGGTGCGAAGGGGGTTACGTCCCGCCGGGGTACCGGTGGTAGTCCATCCCCTTGCGCTTCAGCTCGTTGTGCTTCCGTTCGAGGAAGGCGTACACCGAGCCGTGCGGCGCGCCGTCGAGCAGTCGCTCAGCGGCCTCGCGGACGATCTGGACCTGCTCCGGCCCGCCGATGACGCCCAGCGTCGACCCGTAGATGACGACGCTCGCGCCCGTCAGCTCTTCCATCAGCTCTCTGGTCCGGCCGTCCTCGCCGATGAGCCGGCCCTTCTTTCGCTTGCGGTCGCGCTTGTTGCGCGCCGCGGCGTCGATGTCGATGAGGTCGAACATCCGCATGTCGTCGTCGAGCAACGTCAGCGCCTCCTCGGGTGGGAAGCCGCGGCCGATCGCCTGGACGATGTCGGGCCCCTTCAGCGCGTCCACGGGGTCGCCGACCTGCTCGATGGCGACGGAGCCGTTCTCCGAGTCGATGTCCAGTCGGACGCCGGCCCGGTTCTCGATCCGTCGCATCGTCTCGCCGCCCTCGCCGATCAGCACGCCGATGCGGTCCTGCGGAATCTTCACGTGCTGCTGCATGGAACGGCGTAGAACGCGGACGCGTTTAAGACTTCGGCAGCGCGTTTTTCGTGTGTCTCGACTGCTCTGTGGATTGTTCGTGGTGGTCGCCTTTGGGTTCTGGTTGGGTGACGAGAACAGCCAGAAAGCCCCTTCATCGATGAGGACAGGTAGCTCTGAAAGCAGCCAGAAAGCCCCCGCCTGCTCGGCTCCCGGGACTGGCGAGACTCCTCCGTCGTCTCGCTGCCCTCCGCTCGCACGCTCGCGGAGAACTCGCTGCGCTCCTCGTTCTTGCGGTGCTTGCGTCGTCCGGGTTCGCCGAGCAGACGGCCCCTTTCAGTCCCGCCCACCGCAACCGCATCGCACCTCGTACCTCCCCAGCCTCCTGTGATGCTCAGTCGCTAGCGTTGTCAGAACGCTTCGCGTTCTGACTGCTTGCCAGACGCAGTCTGGCAACGTCCCCGGAAATCGGAGATTTCCGGTGGGCTCACGAGACGCAAGCGTCTCGTGACCGCTCCCTGCGCTTCTCATCCCTCGCGCGGAATGGCTCGCGGCCTCACTTCGTTCGGCACGCTCGCCAGCCGCGCGCCTGTCGGTTGATTCGGAATCGTCGTGTGGTGGTCGGTTCAGAACGGCAGGATTCGGTCGTAGAAGGCGTCGATGCTGTCGTTGATGCCCTCTGGCTGGCGCGACCCCCAGGGGTACCGGGAGAAGTAGTAGCCGCAGGCGATGATGATGCCGACGGTCTGGGCCAACGAGGCGGACGCGACGAGTCCGGTGAGCAGGATTCCGGCGATGGCGAGGACGGTCGCGACCACGACCTCGACCATCTGGCGAGCGACGGTCATACGCGAGGGTTCGGGCGACGGGGCAAGAAGCCACCGGACCGGGTCGTCGCGGGGAGCGACCGTGTCAGGCCGCCGCGACAGTGGTGAGACTTGCACGTGGCTGAAGGCTTATATCCGCCCCGGCGAACAGACGAGACATGAAGCGACGACGCCCGGTGTCGGGTGAGAGCGATGGCTGACGTAGCCGAGACGCGGCGAGCGTACACGGTCCGCCTGGAGCTCGTCGACGAGCCCGGCGAGCTGATGCGTGCACTTCGGCCCATCGCGGAGAACGGCGGCAACCTCCTGTCGGTGTTCCACGAGCGCGGCAACCTGACACCGCGGGGGAACATCCCGGTCGAGGTGGACCTGGAGTGTTCGCCGGGCCGGTTCGACGACGTCGTGGCGGGACTGCGCGACGCGGGCGTGACGGTGACACAGGCCGGCGCGGACGGCTACGCCGAGGAGGTGACGCTGCTGCTCGTCGGCCACCTCGTCGACACGGACCTCTCGGACACGCTGGCGACGGTGGAGTCCTGCAGCGGCGCGTCGGTCACGGACTTCTCGCTCGACGCGCCGGCCGGCACGGACGAGCAGTCGAGCGCCCGGCTCCGGCTGGCGGTCGACCCGCCACAGGTCGAGGACGTACTGTCTGTCGTCCGCGACGTGGCCGACCGGAAGGGCCTGCAGGTCGTCGAGCCCCTCGTGGAGGGCGAGCGATGAGACTCGCCGTCGTTGGTGCGGGCGCGGTCGGGCGCTCGGTCGTCCGGCTGGCGCGCGAACGTGGCCACACGGTCACGGCGGTCGCCGACTCCGCGGGAGCGGCCATCGACGCTGACGGACTCGACCCGGACGCGGTGCTGTCGCGGAAGTCGGCGCGGGGCAGCGTCGGCGGCGCGGACCCCGAGGACGTGCTGGGGGCCGAGTACGACGTACTCGTCGAGGCGACGCCGACGACGCTCGACGACGCAGAACCGGGGTTCTCGCACGTCCGGGGGGCGCTCGACCGGGACAGGCACGTCGTCCTCGCGAACAAGGGCCCGGTCGCGGAGCGCTACGGCGAGGTGCGACGACTCGAAGCCGAGAGCGAGGGCGAGGTGCTGTTCGAGGCGACCGTCGCCGGTGCGATTCCGGTGCTCGGCACCATCGCCGACTACGGTCCGGACCAGGTGACGGCGGTCCGGGGCGTGCTCAACGGCACGGCGAACTTCATCCTCTCGCGGATGGCCGCCGAGGGGCTGGACTACGAGCACGTGCTCGCGGAAGCACAGGACCTCGGCGTCGCGGAGGCCGACCCGGCGTTCGACGTCGAGGGGACCGACGCGGCGCTCAAGTGCGTCATCCTCGCGAACGTCCTCGGCGACGGGGGGTACACGCTCGCCGACGCCGAGGTGTCGGGGATAGTCGACATCCCCCCGAGCGCGCTCTCGCTCGCACAGGCGGACGGGCGGACGGTCCGTCTCGTCGGCGAGGCGACGCCGGACGGCATCCGCGTCGGCCCGCGACTCGTCCCGACGGAGAGCCCGCTCGCCGTGGGCGGGACCGAGAACATCGTCCAGCTAGAGACGACCCACGCGGGCACGCTCGCACTCCGCGGACGTGGTGCCGGTGGCGACGAGACCGCGAGTGCGGTGCTCGCGGACGTCGCGCGCCTGGACTGCTGACTCCCCGACGGGGAGGGGGCACCGTGTGTCGGTGTGACACAAACCGCAAGACGGCGGCGATGTCGGCGGGAGTCCGTATCGAAATGGTTTTAACCGTTTCTGCCGAAAGATTCCCACACAGCGCCTCTGCGCGTGAGATACAACAATGAGCGACAAACCGCACCAGAACCTGGCCATCATCGGCCACGTCGACCACGGTAAGAGCACACTGGTCGGGCGACTCCTCTTCGAGACGGGGAGCGTCCCGGAGCACGTAATCGAGCAGTACCGAGAGGAAGCAGAAGAGAAGGGCAAGGGCGGCTTCGAGTTCGCCTACGTCATGGACAACCTCGCCGAGGAGCGAGAGCGTGGTGTCACCATCGACATCGCCCATCAGGAGTTCGACACCGACGAGTACTACTTCACCATCGTCGACTGTCCGGGCCACCGTGACTTCGTCAAGAACATGATCACGGGCGCCTCGCAGGCCGACAACGCAGTCCTCGTCGTCGCCGCAGACGACGGTGTCGCACCCCAGACCCGAGAGCACGTCTTCCTGGCACGCACGCTGGGCATCGGCGAGCTCATCATCGGTGTCAACAAGATGGACATCGTCGACTACAGCGAGGACAAGTACAACGGCGTCAAGGAGGAGGTCAACAAGCTCCTCAAGCAGGTCCAGTTCCGGTCCGACGACGCCACGTACATCCCGATCTCCGCCTTCGAGGGCGACAACATCGCCGAGCGGTCCGACAACACGGACTGGTACGACGGCGAGATCCTCCTCGAGGCACTCAACAGCCTGCCGGAGCCGGAGCCGCCGACGGACGCGCCGCTCCGCCTGCCGATCCAGGACGTCTACACCATCTCCGGCATCGGTACCGTCCCCGTCGGACGTATCGAGACCGGGACGATGAACACGGGCGACATGGTCTCCTTCCAGCCCAGCGACGTGGGCGGCGAGGTCAAGACCATCGAGATGCACCACGAGGAGGTCCCCAAGGCAGAACCCGGTGACAACGTCGGGTTCAACGTCCGCGGCATCGGCAAGGACGACATCCGCCGTGGCGACGTCTGTGGTCCGGCCGACGACCCGCCGACGGTCGCCGAGACGTTCCAGGCCCAGATCGTCGTGATGCAGCACCCGAGCGTCATCACGGCCGGCTACACGCCGGTCTTCCACGCACACACCGCACAGGTCGCGTGTACCATCGAGAGCCTCGACGCCAAGATCGACCCGGCATCGGGTGAGATCGCGGAGGAGAACCCCGACTTCATCCAGTCCGGCGACGCGGCGAAGGTCACCGTTCGCCCGCAGAAGCCGCTCAGCATCGAGCCGGCCGGCGAGATCTCCGAGCTCGGCAGCTTCGCGGTGCGCGACATGGGCCAGACCATCGCCGCAGGCCAGGTCCTGAGCGTCAACGAGAAGTAAACAGATGCAGCAGGCACGCGTCCGTCTCGCGGGCACCAGCCCCGACGACCTCGACAACATCTGCGACGACGTTCGCGAGATCGCGAACAAGACCGGCGTCTCGCTGTCGGGACCGATTCCGCTCCCGACCAAGACGCTGGAGATCCCGACTCGCAAGTCCCCCGACGGTGAGGGGACCGCGACCTGGGAGCACTGGGAGATGCGCGTCCACAAGCGCCTGATCGACCTCGACGCCGACGAACGTGCGCTTCGTCAGCTGATGCGGATTCAGGTGCCGAACGACGTCAGCATCGAAATCGTCCTCGAGGACTGAGGACGCTGCCGACGGCTTCTCTCTCTCGCGCAGCGCCGTCGGTCGACGCGCGGTCGACCCCGCCAGTTTAGTAGCTGCGGTGCCCCGCTGAATACATGTCCCGCGGCAGCCCGACCCTGGAGACGCTCGTCATCTTCGCCGTGGTCTTCGCCTTCCAGGTGCTGGTGAAGGGTCTCTTCGGATTCCTCGGCGCGTGGCGCCCCGTCTACGCCTTCCTGTTCGTCCTCGACGCACCGTTCTCGCAGCCGTGGACGTTCGTCACGAGCGTCTACGCACACGGGAGCGTCGGCCACCTGCTCTCGAACGCCGTCGCACTCGTGCTCGTCGGGTTCATCCTCGAACGGTACACCACCCGCCTCCGGTTCCACCTCTTCTTCGTGCTGACGGGTGCCATCGCCGGACTCTCGCAGGTGCTCACGAGCGGCTTCTTCGCTGGCCTCGGGTTCGGTCAGCCCGTCGGCGTCCTCGGCGCCAGCGGGGCCGTCTTCGCACTCTACGGCTACGTCCTCGGCGGGAATCGGCTCACCGACGGCCTGCTCCGGAACCTCGACGTGCCGGCGTGGGCCGAGTACGGCGTGTTCCTCGTCGTCGCACTCGTCGTCACCGTCGCGACGGGGGCACCCGGGGTCGCCATCGTCGCCCACTTCACCGGCTTCCTCGTCGGCGTCGCAGCCGGCCGCGCCAACCTGCTCGCCGTGTCACACAACTCCTCGTACAGCACCCGAAAGGAAAGGTACTAATACGCACCACGGGCAAGCATTGGATGCGTTCGCGGGCTTGTAGATCAGCGGTAGATCGCTTCCTTCGCAAGGAAGAGGCCCTGGGTTCAAATCCCAGCAAGTCCACTGAGTTTTCGTGGCGCTATGCAACGAGCGAAGCGAGTCGACAGCGCCGTGAAACGAAGCACGTAGCTGGGATTTGAAGCCCTGGAAGTCGCAGCCCGCGCAGCGAAGCGAGCAGGAACGTCTTCCTTCGGGTTCAAATCCCAGCAAGTCCATCCCGGTTTTGCACGGTCTCGAAGGAGAGCGGCGTCGCTCGACCGCGGGACGCGCAGGGGCCGCCGTCGGACAGTTGTGTGACTCGGTGCGGGCGGTCTTAGCAGTGGTATAAGCGACCAGCGGCGCCCTTATCCAACCGATAGTGATACGAGGACTGTGAGTAGTGCTGCCCGGATCACAACATGTCGAAGGTTCATCGAATCAGTGGCGTCGCACTCGTGCTCCTGGTCGCGACCGCGACCGTGACCGTCCAGGGTGCGCTTCCCGTCACAGCACTCGCAGACACGAACAGCGCGGAGACACCCACGGAGATCGCGGCCTGCCAGGAGATCACGAGCGCCGGCACGTACGTCCTCACGGAGGATATCACGACCTCGGCGGAGACGTGTGTGAACGTCAGCGCCGACGACGTGACGATCGACGGGAACGGACACGAGATCGCGACGGACGGCTGGGACACCGGTCCCACTGCCATCGTGGCTGAGGACGTGACGAACGTGACCGTCCGGGACGTCGGCTTCCGGAACTGGGACGACGCGATACGGTTCCAGGACACCGACGGGGAGATCCGGAACGTCACCGCCGGCCTCGCGGACTCGGACCGTGGGGGCACAGACAGCATCCTGCTCAAGGGTGAGGGAACGGTCACGGTCGTCGATAGCGACCTCGAGCAGCTGCTCGTGAAGACGCTGCTCGGGCCGGTCGACCTCCACGCGCGGAACAACACGGTCGAGAGCGGCCTCTCCCTGAGCGGTGCGACCGGCGTCGTGGAGAACAACACGATCGACAGGGCGTCGCTCGGGACCTACACGCACGACGTCGTCTTCCGACACAACGACGTCGTCGAAGCGGGCCTCACCGTTCGCGGGGGCGACAACATCACCGTCACGGAGAACCACATCCAGGGCCCCACCGCGAACGACGATGCGGTGACCCTCGTGAACGTGGGCGAGAACTTCGAGCTCACCCGGAACGTCGTCGAGGACGCCTCGCATGGGGTGCGCATCTCGGGCAACGAGGGCTCGATCACGGTCGCGGCGAACGACGTCCGGAACACGACCACCGGTATCCTGGTCGAGAACGTCGAGACCGACGACCGGCAACCGACGCGCTGCGACCGGTCGGCGTGGGTCTCGGACGTCGACATCCACGGGAACGCAATCAGCACGACCGGCGGGCTCGGCATCGACAACCGGGCGGACGGCTGGGTCGATGCCGACCGGAACTACTGGGGCAGCAGCGACGGTCCGAGCAGCCCCGGCTCGACCACACTCATGGACCCGGTGACGGGACAGCCCGCGGACGGGAGCGGCGCCGCCGTCTCCACCTGGGAGTCCCATCCGGCGTACACCAACGTCCACTTCCACGACGCGCTCGCACAGGAACCCGAGCCGGTCCCGACCACCGACGAGGTCGGCGTCCAGACGGGCTGACCGGACAGGGAACGGTCGCCGCGGGGGCGACCATCACGACTGCCGACGCTCGCAGTCGCTCGTCGACGATGTGGCTCCGGAGGAGTGCTTCACTACCAGCCGTTGTCGCGGGAAGCACTTAAACGAGCGCCGGTGCCACGGCTTCGGCTCCCGGGAGAGAGTGGGCAGGCCGGCGGCGGGCGCCCGTCAGTTGTCCAGGTACGAGAGCGCCCGGAGCACCAGCTGGAGGATGTGGATGAACACGCCCATGACGGCGACGTAGATGCCGATGGCGTTGCGGAGCGCGCTCGCGTACCGGTTCTCCTTGACGGCCCAGATCTCGTAGGTGAGGTCGGCGACGAACCCGAGGAAGAACAGCACCGATGCGCCGAGCATGAGCAGCGAGTTGACGAAGAAGCCGACCGCGCCGACGACGAACCCGCCGACGAACAGCCCTCTGGAGTACAGCTGCCAGCGTTCGAACGACCGGTCGGTTCGGTAGACGACCACGACGACCCCGGCGGTGAGGAGGCCCGTGATGACCGTCGTGACGCCGAGTGCGACGAGCCGCACGGTCGGGGATGCGACCACGAGGATGGCCGATCCGAGGAGCGTGTAGCCGAACTGGATGAGGGAGACGCCGGCACCGGCGACGGGCATCGAGTCGTTCTCGATGCCCTTGTTCGACACCCAGAAGCCGCCACCGACGGTGACGACGAACGTGCCGACGGCGACGAAGTAGTTCGAGAACAGGACCGTCCCGAGGTCGGCGAGGGGTGTGTAGCTCCCCACGAGCATCAGCAGGACGTTCACCGCGACGAGCCCTGCACCGATTCCCGCGACCCTGGGCACGTCGACCGTGGTGGCGTTCCGAGCCGCCTTTGCGCTGTCGTGGACGGACATCGTGTGGCCGAAACAACGAATCGGGTGGCTTATAACTATTTTCACATGGAACAGGCGAGAAATATCCGTCGGGTCGACGGCGTGGCGTCGCAACTCGGTGGTCGGAGGTGCGCGTAGAACGCCTCACTACGAGCCCTTCTCACGAGACGCACTTGAAAGAAGACGGCGGTGGGACGTGTCGATGGTGGTGCACCCGACGAGGGGGTGCTCAGTTCCTCACAGGTCGCTGCCGCCGCACGAGTAGATGCTGACGGGTTCGTCCAGCGGCAGGTCGACGACCGTATCGTCCCCGGAGAGGGCGACCCACGAGCTGATCTCGCCGGGGTTGAGCGGCGCCTTCTCCGCGGCGTCGTTGAACGCCGGCGTGATGTCGACCCTGAACGGGTCGCCGTCGATGGGGATGGCACCGCCGTCGGTGGGGCCGTTGGCCCAGGTCCAGTCAGCCTGCGAGATGACGCCGCCGCTGGTCGCGTAGTCGTCGGCAGGGTCGTCCTGGACGGCCCAGCTGCCCGGCGCGATGCCCGCGAACTCGAACTCGAAGGTGGCCGCGCCCCCGCTGCCGTCGTCGACGGTGTCGTGGATCATCACGAGACTCGTGTCGCCTGAGCCGGTGTCACGGTAGAGGAACAGTTGACTGCGGTCGGCCTCGGTGTAGGCGACCGCGGGCTCGTTCACGTGGTTGGCGCCGTAGTTGTAGAACTCCTCCACCGACATGTCGGCCTCGATGGCGCTGATGCAGTGCTGCTCGCCGCCGGCCTCGACGACGAACTCGTCGGCGAGGCACGGACACGGGTCGGGGTTGTGCCGGCACTGCTCGGTGTAGAAGCCGACGTCGAAGCCGACGGAGTCGGTCTGGACGACGTTGCCGACGTCCTCGGGCAGCTCCCAGCCGACGTTGACGCAGTGGCACTCGCCGCCCTCGAAGCAGTCCTCGGAGAGGAGGAGACCGTTGGAGCCGGTCTCGATCGCCTCGCGGGCCTCGGCGAGGGTCCCGCTCCAGACGGTGGTGTCCTCGTCGTTGAACCGGGAGTTGCAGTTCTCGTCGAGGGCGACGTAGACGTTCAGGTGCTCGGCGAGCTCGCCGTCGTCGGGCGTGCTGTCCACCTCGCTCTCCGGTTCGGTGACGTCGTTCTCTCCCTCGACGACGTTCGCCAGCGTGAGCCAGATGTAGCCCGGGTTGTCACAGAGACAGAGGTTGAACGTGAGCTGTCCGCCGTCGCCGGGCTTGACGTCGTCGAGTGCGACGAGGGTCTCCTGGTCCCCGAACATCTCCTCGTAGTCCTCGCCGACGTTCTCGCAGTCGATGACGTCGGTGACGTCGGTGTCGCCCCCGGTCGGGCCGCCCATGTTCCAGTCGTACACGCCGTCCTCGGTGTCGATGGACTGCTGGCCGTCGCCGTCGTGGTCCGGGTTGGCGTTGACGAACTCGCCGAGGTCGCCGTTCCGGGGGCGGATCGGCCCCGCGTCCGGTTCGAGTCCGTTCGGACCGTAGTACACCTGCTGCCAGCCGACCTTGAGGTCCAGTTCGCCAGCGGTGAGGCTGTTGCCCGTGAACGATTCGGTGTCGCTGAAGTACGCGCTCGTTCCCAGTCCGGCGCCGACGGACGCGACCCCGACGGCACCGATGCCACCGAGGATGCGCCGCCGCGTCAGTCCGGTCGTGTGTTCGTCAGTCATCTTGGTTTCCCCCCGAACCCCGGCGTGCGCCGGGCCGTTCGGTCGATTATTTCGTCATCTCGTAGCACCGTAGTTATCGGTCGCCACGTCACCGTTCAACGGGAGGATTGAGCGCCGGCTTCGGACTCAAACGTCGGCATAGCGACCGGAACGGTGCGCGTTCGGGGCCACACCGTCGGGTGGTTCCGTCGTCAGTGGCCGGAGACGTGCGCGAGGTGCCCGTCCCGGAGCCGTTTAAGTACCTCTCGCGACAATGGCTCGTAGTGAAGGTTCTGGGGACACCTGCCCATCCAGCGAGCCGAGCGTCTCGCGGGTCAGACGCCCCAGGCGATCCGGTCCCACAGCCGCTCGTAGCCGTAGTACGTCCCGGTCTTCACGACGTTGGTCACCAGCCCGATGTTCACCGACGCCAGCACGTCGTCGGTGACGGCGAAGGCGACGACGACGGTGATGACGACCATCAGCACGCGGTACAGCAGCGTCTTGACGATGGCTCGCGAGCGGCGCTGGTTCGGTGCCCGGGCGAAGAGTGACGAGAACGCGCCCATACCCACGGGTACGGCAGTGGTTCGCATGATGGTTGTGGTGTCCCGGTTCCCACCGGTCGGGAAGCAGAACACGAGTATAACGTCGGAGACGGCGTAGTCTGGGTATGAACACGCTCTCGAAGACCCTCGTCTCGCTCGCCCTCGGACTGCTCGGCTTCGTCCTCGCAGGGCTCGCGGTCACGGCAGTCCTCGACCCGCACATCTGGCCGTCGCTGTTCGTCGGCATCCCGGTCGGGGTCACCGTCGGGGTCACCGTCGCACTCGCGACAGTGGCGACGCTACGCTACCGCGAGCACCGCCACGCCGGCGACCTCGACACCCGTCTCGTCGCGGCGTACCGGGCGGCGGTCGTCGCGGTCGCTACCTGCGTGATCGTCGTGCCGCTCGGTGTCGCCGCCGTCGTGTTCGACGTGGGCGAGGTCGGACTCGCCGTGCTCGTGTTCGGGCTGCCGGCGGCCGTCCTCGTCGCGGCCGTCGTCGCGTACGTCACGGTCCGGCGGACGCTGCCCGCCGGGCGACCGCCGACGGCCTGAGGTGACTTGCGGCTACCAGACGGAGCGCTCGTCCGCGTCGACGACCTCCTCGTCGACGAGCGCGTGGCAGTTCTCGTAGGGGACGAACGCGGCGAACGTGCCGTCGATGTAGCACTCGATGCCGTGGTCGACGTGTTCGTACTCGTCGCACTCGATGACTCCCTCGGGGAGCACGATCCGGTACATGGGTGGACGTACGTCGGCAGCGAGGAAAGGGATGCCGCCGTCGTGTCAGTGGGGCGTCACCGGTCCGTTCACTCTTCCTCGTCGGGGTCGTCGACGACCTCGATACCGCGGTTGTTGACGGCGTCGGGGTCGAGGCCGACCTCCTGGAGGAACCCCTTGTACTCGCGCTCGCACTGCTCGGCGGCCTTCTGCTTGTCCGAGGCGCGCGAACAGAGCGCGGCGAGGTCCTCGGGCACGTCGTTCGTGTAGACGATCCAGTGGTTGATGAGGTCCGAGAGCCGCCGGATGGGGCTCGTGAAGTGGCCGTAGATGTCGAAGTTGAGCGCGTGGTGCCCGCCGAAGGGGTCGCTCATGTACTTCGCACGGGGCATCACCTTCATCACTGCCCACTGGATCTTGCCGAGCTGGCGGCCGGGCGCCTGCTCGAGGGTCGCGTTGACCGCCTTCCGGGGGTCGTCCCAGGAGTCACCCGGGATCGAGACGCCGTCCAGGTCCTGGATCTCGACGAGCGCCTTGTCCCACTCGTCGGGGGTCGGCTGCGGGTGGACGCGGTACATCGCCTCGACGCCGCGGTTCCACATCAGCTCGTGCGTGACGGCCTTGTTCGCCTTCAGCATGCACTCCTCGATGATGGTGTGGGCGCGGTCGCGGCGCGGGTTGAGCACGAGCGAGCCGTCCTCCTTGCGCTGCTCGTGCATCCGGTCGGCGACCTCGAACACCAGCGAGATCTCGTCGTGGAGGTCCGCGTCCGCTTCGTCGAGTCGGTTCTCGGTCTGCGTGTAGGTGAGCCGCTCGTTCGAGTGGATGACGGACTTGTAGATGTCGATGGACTCGTAGCTCAGGTGCTCCTTGTCGAGCTCCATCTCGACGGTGTGGGCGAGCCGGTCCTCCTCGGGGACGAGCGAGCAGACCGTCTCCGCGAGCGTCGGCGGCAGCATGTGGATTGTGTACGCCGGGAGGTAGACGGTGTTGCCGCGCTCGACGGCCTCCTTCCACATCGCGCTCTCGGGGTGGACGTAGTGGGTCACGTCGGCGATGTGGACCCACAGCGTGAACGTCTCCTCGTTCTCGCGGATGGAGATGGCGTCGTCGAAGTCCTGTGCGTCGACGGGGTCGGTCGTCCACGTCGTCAGATCCCGCAGGTCCTCGCGCTCGTCCAGCTCGTCCTCGATCTCCTGCTGGACGCCCTCGGTGCGCTCCTCGGCCTCCTCGAGTACCTCCGGCGGGAACGCGTCGGCGATCTCGAACTTCTCGAACAGCTCCTCGCGCTTGTTCTCCAGATGGCGCGCGAGCTCCTCGTCGATCTCGACGGGGCCCTGGCCCTCGGCGGTGCCGGCTTCGGCCTGCGCGCTGGCGTCGTCGGTCATGGCCCGGGCTACGAGGGGGGGACGGGAAAACGTATCGGGGCGTCCCGACGGTGTGCGATGCGGGCCGCCCGTCAGTTGGGGCCGAACCCGACGAGACCGTTCTGCGACGCCGTCGCGAGCGTCTCCCCGGCGAGGACGTTCGGGAGCGTCGAGGACAGCGTCCCGGGGTCGACCGACGCGCTCCCGACCTGGCTTCCGTCGGCGGTCGAGTACGCGAGCAGCCGGTCGCCCGTGACGGCGTAGACGAACTCCCCGGCACCGACGAGCTGGAACGTGAGGGACGGCGTGCTCGCCTCCCACTCGACGACTCCGCTGTCGGCATCGACCGCGTAGAGCTGGTAGGAGGCGGACCCACTCGTCACGTCGCCCCGCCCACCGACGACGTACAGCGTCCCGTCGTGCAGCACCGGCAGCCCCCAGACGCCCGAGATCTCCGTCTGTGCGTCTCCGGCCTCCGGTTTGAAGCGCCACCGCTCGGTGCCGTCGCTCCTGTCGAGGGCGACGACTGCGCCCGTATCGCGCTGGACCGCCGCCTGATAGCCGCCAGCCACGTACACGGCCTCGTCGTCGACGACCGGTGCGTGGACGGGCCCCAGCCGCCCGGCGCCCAGGACGACGCTCTCGGTCCCCGCGCTGGTCCGCCACAGCTCGGTGCCGTCGCTCCGGTCCAGCGCGACGACCTCGTCACGAGCAGCGGCGAACACGGTGTCGTCCGAGAGTCCGACGAACGAGTTCGTGGAGACGCGGTCCAGTGCCGTCCAGCGTTCGCTCCCGTCGGCGAGGTCGTAGACGGCCAGGCTCGTTCCGTCTCCGGCCGAGGGAACGAACACCTCGCCCGCATCGGCGACGAGCGGGCCGTAGGCTGTCCGTGCGTTCTCGTTCTGCCAGCGTCGCTCGCCGGACTCCGCGTCGATGGCCTGCAGTGTTCGGACGTACACGACGACTGCTCCGTCACCGACCGTCGGCGCGGGCAGACCGTTCGCCCAGCCGTCCTCCGGTGCGACCTGCGTCTCCCACTGCTGCTCGCCGTTCGCCGCGTCGACCGCCACCAGCCGGTTGCGGTAGGTCTCGCCGTCGTCGTTCGAGTCCGTGCCCACGTCCCGGAAGTACCCCGAGAACAGACTGTAGAGCGTCCCGTCGTCGGCCACCGGCGTCGAGTACACGACGCCCGGGTACTCTGCCTCCTCGACGAGCGGGTACTCCCAGCGCCACCGCCGGGTCGGCTCCCCACCGGGGCCGGCAACCGCCCCGTCGTACGTGTGGTTCTGCGGTGTGTGGCCGACCACGTTCCAGGCGACCGAGGCCGTGGTCTCGCCGTCCTCGTCCGTCCCATCGCCCGTCTCCTCCGTCGTGGCGGTCGTCCCGTCGCCACCTGGCTGGGTGGTGGTCGGTTGATCTGTCTCCGCCGCGGTCGGTTCGGCCCCACCGCCGTCACCGGAACACCCCGCCACCGAGGTGGCGAGACCCGTCCCGAGCAGGCCCAGCAGTCGTCGTCGGTCGTAGCGCATTGCTTTCCGATTCAGGGTGGGCTCGCAAAAACGTTCTCGCCGACGACAGGTCGTGGCGTCGACCGACCGCTCAGTCCGAGTGCTCCTGTGCCTCGACGGTCGCGTCGTGGAAACGCGCGAGGAACTCCTCCTCGGAGAGCCGGCCGGCGTCGATGTCGACGAGCATCGCCTCCAGGCCCTTCCGCGGCTGGTGACAGCACGCCCGGTCGCAGGGCTTGCAGAGGTACTCGAACTCCTTGTTCGTACGCTCCCACCGGTTGCCGTGCTTGTCGTACTCGCGGGCGTCGGTGCGAGGGACCTCGTCGCCGCACGCGATGCACGTCACGGGGTCGTCGTCGCCGTCTCGCCGGGCACCCCACATGGTTTGGGCAACGGTGGGCCCGTATAAAGGCGTTGCCGCGAGATTCTCACCCAGTTTAAGTGCGGTCGACCGTCGAGCACCCTCCGCGAGAACGACCGGTTTATGCGGCTCCCCGTGGACGGTTCGGGTATGCAGGTGAAGTCCCGACATCATCTCCGCAGCGACGACGTCAGGGACGTCGAGACCGCTGTGGCGGACGCACTGGGCGTCGAGCTCGACGGCGACACGTACGAGCTGGTCGAGTTCGAGGACAGCGAGTTCGACGTCGTCCTCGTCGACGGCGAGCCCCACGTCTTCTACGTCGACGACGAACCGTTCCTCACCGTCGCGGGGGCGAACGCGACCGAGCCGACCAGCCGCGTCGTCACCGTCGACGCCGGTGCCATCTCCTTCGTCTCCGACGGCGCGGACGTGATGCGCCCCGGCATCGTCGAGGCGACCTCGGACATCGCGCCGGGCGACCTCGTCGTCATCGCCGAGGAGACCCACGGCAAGGTGCTCGCGGTCGGTCGCGCGAAGGCCGACGGCGACGACATGGTCGGCGACTCCGGCAAGGTCGTCGAGTCCATCCACCACGTCGGCGACGACCTCTTCGAGTTCTCAGGCTGACTCGTCGTCCGACGATGCGGCGTCCTCGCCGTCGTCCACCGGGTCCATCCCGTCCTCGTCGTAGGCGTCCTCGTACAGCTCCATCGCCATCTCGTAGCCCTCGACCGCGTACTCGTAGGTCTCGCGCAGGTCCGCGATGGGCGTCTCCGTCGCGTCCACCCGCAGGTCCTCGTAGTACGGGTCGACGACGCGCTCCTCGGTCGACTCGACGACGAGCGCCGCGCTCTGGATGTGCAGCTCCTCCCGTTTGTCCCCGCCCTGCTCGTGCCCGGCTGCGAGCGCGTCGACGAGCCGCTCGGCGAACGGGCGGTCGTCGTCGCGGCTCGCCTCGTACTCCTCGGCGACGGATTCGACGACGGCCTCGCCGGTCAGCAGGTTGCCCGCGACGGTGTAGTTCTCGCCCTCGATGTGGCCGTACCAGTCCTTGCACTCCTCGCCGGAGAAGACGAACGTCCCCTCGGCGTCGACACCGTGGAGCTGGCGGTTCTCGGCGCCCTCGTCGGCGTTCAGCAGCGACTGGAGGGCGTCCTCGATGGCGAGCCCGTCGTCCAGGTACTCGACTCCCTTCCGGCCGAGTTCGACGTTGACGAGGCTCTGTGTCGCCACCGCGCCGGACTCGCTGGCGAACGGACAGAGCGTCCCGACGCCGGGGAGTCGGGTGGTGACCGCCACGCCGAAGCGGTCCTGTTCCGTGCCGTCGTCGTCGGTGTACGTCTCGTGGACGCAGATGCTGAACGTCATACCCGGGGACAGGGCCGAGCCGAGCAAAAAAGCCGGTGTGCCGGAAGTCGAGGCGCCGTCGGGTGGCTACGCGACCCTCACGCCGTGACCGTCTTCGTCTGGCTGGTCGTGTTGCCCGCGGCGTCGGTCACGGTCAGCGTGACGTCGTAGCTGCCCGAGCCCTTCTTGTCCTGCAGCCGGGTCGAGCCCGACGCGGTCGAGCCGCTCACGCCGTAGCTCGCCGAGTCGACGGTGCCGTTCTGGTCGAGCACGAGGTCGACCGAAGCGAGGTCGCCGTCGGCGTCGGAGACCGACCAGCTCGCCTCGAAGCGGGCCCAGCCACCGTTGCTCCGGTTGCTGATGCCGAACTCGTCGATGGCCGGTGCAGTGCTCCCACTGCTGCTGTTGTCCGTCGTCACCGTGATGGACGAGCTGCTGGAGTTGCCGGCGGAGTCGGTCGCCGTCGCGGACAGCGTGTGGTCGCCGTCGGAGACGCCCGTGCTGTCCCAGCTGGCCTCGTAGTAGCCGGAGGTGCTGTCGTACGACGCAGACCGTGCCGTCCCGCCGTCGACGCGCCACTCCACGGTCAGGGAGTCGTCGCTGTCCTCGGCGTCCGACGCATCGATCTGTATCGCCACCGAGTCGCTGACGGTGTCGCCGTCCGCGGGGTTCGCCCACGAGACGCTTGGCGCGGCGTCGTCTCCGCCGCCGCCACCGCCGGAGGCCGCGACGGCGTTCTCCGCGTCGAGGAGCCCGTAGCCCTGCTCGTTGCCGCCGAGGCCGATGTCCTCCGCGCTGTCCTGGAGTATCGTCCGGGCCTCCGAGGCGGTCGCGCCCGTGGCCATCACCTGTGCTGCGGCCCCGGAGACGTGCGGACAGGCCATCGACGTGCCCGAGAACGTCGCGTAGCCGCTCGGGACGGTCGAGTAGATGTCGGTGCCCGGCGCCGCGAGCTCGACCTCCGGGCCGGTCGAGGAGAAGTCCGAGAGGCTGTCGTCGCTGGCCGTCGAGGAGACCGCGATGACCTCCGGATAGGCCGCGGGATAGCCCACGCAGTCCGAACAGGGGCCGTCGTTGCCTGCCGCCGCGACCATCAGCAGCCCCTGGTTCGCGGCGTACTGCACCGCGTCCTGCAGCGTCTGGTCGCCCGAGGACGCCCCGAGCGACATCGACGCCACGTCGAAGCCCTGGTCGGCGGCCCACTCGATGCCGGCCGCGATCGAGGAGAGCGAGCCCGAGCCACAGCCGTCGAGCACCTTCCCCGCCCAGAGGTTCGCCTGCGTCGAGACGCCGACGACGCCCTCGGTGTTGTTCATCGCGTCCGCGATGCCGGCGCAGTGTGTCCCGTGGTCGTTGTCGTCGTCCCAGGCGTTGGGACAGTCGTTGTTGTTCGTGTTGCAGCCGAACGGGCCGCCGCCCCCGCTGGCCTCCCCACAGCAGTCCGCGGTGAAGCACTTCCCGCCCTGGATGTTGGCGGCCAGGTCGGGGTGGTCGCTGTCGATGCCCGTGTCGAGGATGGCGATGTCGGCTCCGTCGCCGGTGTCGCCGTTGCTGTGTAGCACGTCGGCGTCCACGCGGTCGACCCCCCACGGAAGCGTCTGTGCGAGTGCGTGGTACTCCCCGTCGGCCTCGACGTATCGAACGTGGGGGTTGTTCCGGAGCCCCTCGATGGCTTCGGCGGGGAACCGCCCCGCCACGGCCCGCCCGATGTCGCCGAAGTCGAACTCGTGTCTGACCGACGATGCCTGGTCCCGCGCTGTCTGAAGGCCGTGGTCGTCGGCGACGCCCACGACGACGTCCGCCGCACCCTCGCCCGCGACGACCTCGCCCGCCATCGTCGTCGCGGCCATTCCAGCACCGACCCCCTTCAACAGCCGCCGTCGGGAAACGCCATTGGTGTCTCTGACCATGTGGCCTGTTGTCGTCCACCGCCGATTATATAATTAACTGTACGTGGTAACAATTTTAGATATGGTTGCTTATTCATTCTCACCGTCGAATGTGTAAAAGAGAGTGCGGCTCATCCGCTGCCGCGGTCGCCGTCACGCCCCCTCGTCGCAGGGCCCCGTCGCCGTGTCTGACGTAAGAACTAAACGCTCGCCACCGTAGGTAGACACTCATGGGCCTCATGAGCAAGATCCTCGGCGGCAACAACTCTCACAGCACCGAGGACTATCTCGAACTCGACCTCGACGACTTCGATACGGTCTCGGGCGACGCGGCGATGGAGGTTCACATCGCCGAGGTCGCCGGACAGGCCGACGCGATCGACATCAAGGACGCCGTCTACGACGGCGACCTCGTCATCGCCGATATCACTCGCCTGCGGACGGAGGACAGGACGGTCGAACACATCGTCGACGAACTGAGACAGGTCGCCCAGGAGGTCGACGGCGACATCGTCCAGAAGGGCGACGATCAGCTCATCGTCACACCGACGGGCGTGAAGATCAGCCGCGAGAAGCTCGGCCGCGACTGAGCGGGACCAGTCTTTATCTCGGAAGCCGCGCCCAGAACCAGCGTCAGCCACGATCCGGCCGCGCGGTGGTCTGGGCGGGAGTGCGGTGTGCCCCGCGCGGGAGCCGCACGCACCGCCTGTTCGCCAGAACGGACAGCGACGGCGCCGTCGACTCGCCTCAGAGGTGATCCTTCCCGGGGTTCGAGGAGCCCCAGTCGCCGCGCCCACCTTCCGTCCGGTCGACGCCCATGATGGACTCGGCCTGCTCGACGCCCAGTGACTCGCCGCTCTCCGGCACGCGCACGGTGACCTCCTCGATCTCCGGCCACTTCAGCAGCTCCGCCTCGATGTTGCCCGTGGTGATGTCGGCGACGCCACAGCCCGAACAGCCGCCGCCGAGTTCGACGACGACCTCGCCGGTCTCGAGGTCGGCCCGTCGCACGGAACTGGTCCCGCCGTGCATCTGGATGATCGGCATCTCGCGCGCCAGCCACTGCTCTACGCGTTCGGCGAGCGCGTCGTCCGTCTCGGCCGCGTCGGTACTCATCACTCTGGGGTAGGCACTCCGACGATGAGAAAGCTTTGGGTCCGTGTCGCACGATTCGACAGGAACGACCGTGAGGAACCGCGCTACTCCTCGTCGCGACCGCGGAGGAACCGGGCCGCACCGAGGCCGAGGCCGGCGATGGCGGTGAGCGCCCCGAAGCCGGGCGAACCAGCGTCGCCGCCGCTCTCGGTGGCGGTCGTGGTTTCGGTTGGCGTCGGTGTGGCTGTCGGCGTCGGTGTGGCTGTCGGCGTCGGCTCGGGCGTTGCCGTCGACGTCGCCGTGCTGTCGCCGCCGTCGCCCCCGAATGCACCGGGCAGGTCGACGTAGTGCTCGTTCTCCGCGCGGACCAGCGGGTCCGCGTCGACGAGACTCGACGGTGCCGAGGACTGTTCGCCGGCCTCGTCGGGGAACAACACCAGCGCGCTGTTGTCCGCACCGGGCACGCCGCTGTAGCTCGTCGCGGCGTAGAAGTCCACGTCGGGCGTCGACACCGCAGTCCAGAAGGCGTACGACGGGTCGCGCCACCACGAGAGCTGTTCCGGGCTCGTGGGGTCCGAAACGTCGAACACCTTCACCCCACCCTGGTACCAGGAGGTGTAGAGCCGGTCCCCGACGAACTGGAAGTTGTGCGACGTGGTCCACGTGCCGCTCTGTCTCGTGTCGCCGTCTGCGGGCATCGGCGGCTCGATGGTCGCGCGGTGTGTGGGGTTCGTCGGGTCGGAGATGTCGTACAGCGAGATACCGGCGGGGCCGCCGTGGTCGTCGTCGGTCCGGGTGTCCCACGTCTCGCGCCCGACGCCGAGGATGCTCGCGTCGTCGTCGACCGCCACGTAGTGCGAGTTCCCACGCGGTTCGGTGTAGTCCGTGCTGGCGCGCGACCGACTCCACTCCCGCAGGTCCTCGAACGCGTAGTCGCCGATGCGGACCACGAACTCGGGGTCGGCGGGGTCGGAGACGTCCACGACGAACGTCCCCGCGTCCCAGTACGCACAGTAGGCCATCCCGTCCTGCACGTACATGTCGTGGAGGACCTTGCCGAGCACCTCGCCCCAGCCCGCATCGAGGTCCTGGCTCGGCGACCAGCGACCGACCTGTTCGAACTCCTCGCCGGAGACGTCGATCATGCTGAGGTAGGTCGCCTGCCGGGTGTTGCCGGTCAGGTACACCACGTCGTCCTCGATGAACGAGTTGTGGTTGCCGTGGGGTGTGTCGTAGAAGTCCCCGATCTGGGTCGGGTTCGCGGGGTCGGAGACGTCGTACAGGAAGAAGCCGAGGGGACCACCGCCCTGTGCGGCGGTCGGGACGAGGAGCGTGTTCCCGTCGACCTTGATGTCGAGGATCTCGCGGGCCGAGCTCCCGCCGCCTGTCTCGATGGGGCGCTTCTCGGCGAGCACGGTCGGGCTGGCGGGGTCGGAGACGTCGACGGTCGCGAACCCGGTGCCCGCCGCGACGTACGCCGTCGAGCCGTCGGCGTCGAGGACGACCTCGGCCGCGCCGTCGATCTGGAGCTCGCCGGACGGTTCGTACGCCGTCGTCCCGGTGGCGGCGACGGCACGGGAGAGGGTACTCGCTGCGAACGCGCCGGCACCGGCGCGGAGGAGCGTTCTACGTTGCATACACCCCTGGAACGTTCGAATCGAAAAAAGACTGCCGGAATGTAAGCTGAACTACCTACCTACTCTCCGACGGCATCCAGCGGTGGCCGACGCGGGGGGTGGGTCCCCGCCAGGACCGGATCGGACCGGACCGGTGTTCGCCGCTCAGGTGTGCGGTCTCTCGCTACTCCTCGTCGCTGCGGAGGAAGCGGGCCGCACCGAGGCCGAGGCCGGCGATGGCGGTGAGCGCGCCGAAGCCGGGCGAGCCACCGTCGTCACCGCTCTCGGTCGTCCCGGCGGTGGTGTTGTCCGCGGCGGTGGTGCCGTCCGCCGCGGTCGTGCCGCTCTCGGTCGGCGTCGCGGTGGGTGTCTCCGTCGGCGTCTCCGTCGGCGTCGACGTCTCGGTAGGGGTCTGGGTGTTCGGGCTCTCGCTCCCGTTGCCGACGTAGTCCGGCCAGTCGACGCTCGAGATCATGCTGGTCTCCTCCGGCGGGGTGAACACGCCCGGCGGCTCGGCCATCTCGCCCTCGGTGTCGGGGAAGACGTAGAGGCCGCCGGTGCTCTGGCCGGGACCCATGTTGCCGGCGACGAAGACGCCCTGTGCGTCGGGGCCGTTCGAACGCGCGTGCTTCGCGCCCCAGAACTGCGTGTTGTCGGGGTCGCGCCACCAGGTGAGGCGCTCGGGGTTCGCGGGGTCGGAGACGTCGTGGATCATCACGCCGCCATAGTACCAGGAGGTGTAGAGGCGTCCCTGCCGGACCTCGAAGTTGTGGGAGGTGGTGAACTGGCCCTGGAAGCCCTCGTTCTCGGCGCCCGGTGCCCGGATGGTGGTGAGCTTCTCGGGGCTGGTCTTGTCGGAGATGTCCCAGATGTCGATGCCGCTGGCGCCGCGTCGGTCGTCGTCGGGGTTGGCGTCCCACGACTCCGCACCGACGTACAGCGTCTCCGCGTTGTCGTCGACGGTGACGTAGTGGTCGTTCCCCGGCGGCTGGTAGAAGATCGCGCCGAGGTCCTGGCGCTGGATCTGTGCGAGCTTCTCGGGGTCAGCACCACCGAGTCGCGTGACCATCGAGGGGTTGGCCCTGTCGGAGATGTCGACGATGACGGTCCCCGCGTCCCAGTTCGCCAGGTAGGCGTAGTCGCCCTGCACCCACAGGTCGTGGACGTTCCGGAACGCGGAGTTGACCTCGGACCAGATGTCGCTCGTCTGGTGGATACCCCACTCGGACACCGCGCTGAACTCGTCGTTCGACGTGTCCATGATGCGGAACCGGTCGCCCTTCGTCAGGTAGGCGTAGCCGTCGACGAAGAAGCTGTTGTGGATGGAGTGGTCGACGGTCTGAACCGCAACCTGTTCGGGGTTCGCGGGGTCGGAGATGTCGTAGAGCAGGGTCGCCTTGATGACCTCGCCGCGCTGGTTCGGGCCGACGACGAGCAGGCGGTCACCGTCGACCTTGAGGTCCGCGACGGCCTGCATCGGCCCGGCCTCGCGGTCGGCGAGCAGGTCGCGGTCCTCGAAGGCGATGGATGGGTTCGCCTCGTCCGAGATGTCGACCGAGACGAAGCCGTCGCCGGTCGCGACGAACGCGAAGTTCCCGTCCTCGGTCGGCGCGACCTCCATGGTCCCCTCGATGTCGACGCTCCCGAGTGGCTCGTAGGCGTCCTGTGCTCGTGTTGCGGAGACTGTCCCTCCAACTGCACCCAGTGCGAGTGCGCCTGCACCCGCACGGAGAACATCTCTTCGTTCCATACCGCGATGGAACGGGCGTCCCCAACTAAAGGTTCAGGTAGCTCAAAGATGTCTTTTTGTTACTAGTTCTCGCGTCGAAACGGCCGACTGGTGTCGGACCGACCAGGGTGAATCCCGGCTCCGGTCAGCGACGTGTCCGACTCCTGTCACCAGTGCCGCCGGTGAGCGCGCTCGCGAGCGCACCCTTCACGACGACGTCGTCGCCGAGCGTGGTCAGCTGGATGTCGGGGATGTTCGTCATCACCATCTCGTCGATGCGCTCGCGGATGGGGTCGAGGACGAGGTCGGTGTTGTGGAGCGCGACAGCGCCGCCGATGTAGATGACGATGGGAGCGAACGAGTGGACGACGTTGCTCACGCCGATGGTGTTCCAGTGCGCGAGCTGGTCGACGACGTGGTCCGCGAACTCGTCCTCGCCGACGGCGTCGAACACGTCCTTCGCGGTGAACTCGGGGTCCTCGAGGGGCAGGGAGGTCTCGACCTCGGGGTCGTCCTCGGCGAGCAGGCGGGCGTAGTTCGGGATGTTGTTACCCGAGCAGTACGCCTCCCAGTGGCCGTCCTTGCCGCAGCCGCAGGTGAGCCGGCCCTGCGGGTCGACGACGTAGTGGCCGACCTCACCGGCGTTGCCGTCCCAGCCGGCGACGACGTTGCCGTCGACGCAGACGCCCGCGCCGATACCCGAGGAGATGGTGATGTACGCCATGTCGTCGGGGTTGCGGTCGGCGTGGTACCGCTCGCCGATGACGCCGGCGGCGGTGTCGTTGTGCAGGTACACCCGGTCGCTGGCGATGAGCTGCCCGATGGGACCGGAGAGCGGGATGCGCTCGACGGTGTCGGGGAGGTTCGCCGGGTCCTCGACGGCACCCTCGGCCAGGTCGAGGGGACCGATAGAGCCGATGCCGCAGGCGCGGACGTCGGTCGGGTCGACCCCGGCGTCCGCGCAGGCGTTCCGCAGCGTGTCGAGCACCGCCTCTGTCACGGCGATGCCGGTCGGACCCTGTGGCGTGCTCGTTCGGTGCGACCCCAGGATGCGGGCGTCGCCGTCGCCGACGACCGCCCGGACGTTCGTCGCGCCGAGGTCGACGCCCGCGTACGTGGCCATGCTACGAGTGACACGGGCGGGCTCGCACTTAAGCGGTTAGATTTACTCGCGTCCGAGTACTGACAGCTCGCGCCGACGGCGGCTGGGAGACAGTTTCATGTAGCCACCTGCCCATCGTCCGAGTGACTTCACCCGCATGAGTTCGCGTCCGGTGGTCCTGTCGGTCCGTGGTTCCCGCGAGGAGCCACTCCTGTCGAACCACCCAGATGTCGCGGTCAGGGTGGCCGAGGACCACGCCGACGCCGCCGACCACCTCGCGACCGACCCCGTCGACTGCGTCGTCTGTCCGAACACGCGCGATGGACTCTCCGGCCTCGAACTCCTCGGCCGGTTGCGCAACGCCTACCCACACGTCCCGAGCATCCTCGTCACCGACGAGCCCAGCGACGAGGTCGCCGCCGCCGTCGCCGACGGCACCGCCTCGGAGTACGTCCCGCTCTCTATCTGGGCCGACCCGGCGAGCCGACTCGCGGAGCGGGTCGCGCTCCTCTCGCGCGAGCAGGACCCGACCAGACCCGACGAGCGGACGCTCAGCGGCCTGCTCGCGACCGCCCGGCAGCTCCTCACCACCCACTCGCCGGACGAGATCGCGGACGTCGTCGTCGACGCGGCGGTGGACACCCTCGACTTCGAGTGGACGACGGTCTGGCTCGCCGACGACCACGCCGAGCGGCTGACCCCCGCCGCCGGCGGCGACGACCCGGCGTACGACGTGGGCGAACCGCCGGTCGGCCGCGTCTTCGAGACCGGCCAGCCGACCGTGCAACGCCGGGACGACGACGCCGCACTGTACTTCCCGCTCGGCGAGCACGGCGTCCTCGCCGTCGGCACCGGCAGCGTCACCGACGTCGAGGAGTCGGACGTCCAGCTCGCGGAGATACTCACGGCGAACGCTTCGGCCGCCTTCGAACGTGCCGCCCGCGAGGAGACGCTGGAGCTGTACCGGACCGTCGTCGACAACGTCCGCGAGATGGTGTACGTCCTCGACGAGACCGCCCGCATCGTCCTCGTGAGTCGGCAGATCGTCGAGGCGACCGGCTACGACCGCGACGAGCTCGTCGGCGAGCACGTCTCGAAGTTCCTCGATGAGGACGGGGTCGAGCGCGGCAGCGAGCTCGTCGCCGAGCTGTTCGCGGCCGGCGACGACGGGAGCCGGACGTACCGGACGACGGGCATCCAGGGCGACGGGACGACGGTACCCATCGAGATCGAGCTCTCGTTGCTCCCGAGCGATGACGGCGAGTTCCGCGGCACTATCGGTGCGGTGCGGGACATCTCTGACCTCGTCGAGACGGAGGAGCGGCTGGCCCACGAGCGCGACCGCTTCCGGTCGCTGTTCGAGCACCTGCCGGACCCCGTGGTCGACACGCGGTTCGAGGGCGACGAGCCCGTGGTCGACACCGTGAACCCGGCGTTCGAACGTGTCTTCGGCCACCAGACGGGCGAGGTCGTCGGCGAGTCGGTCAACGACGTGCTCGTGCCGGCCGACGACGAGGACACCGGCCGGGAGCTCGACCGGCGCACGCTCGCCGAGGGAGACGACCCGGTCTCCGCCGAGGTCCGCCGGGAGACCGCCGATGGAGACCGCTACTTCCTGTTCAGGGGCATCCCGTACCGCACCGACGACTGGGGGACCCACGCCTTCGGCATCTACACGGACATCTCCGACCAGCGGGACCGCGAGCACCACCTGCAGGTGCTCCATCGCGTGCTCCGACACAACCTGCGAACCGACATGGGCGTCGTCATCGGCTATCTGGACCAGCTCGACGACCGGCTCGACGACCCCGACGCCCACGCGCTCATCGAGCGGGTCACCGGTCGTGCCGAGGACGTGGCCCGCCTCGCCGACAAGGTCCACCAGCTCGAACAGGTCATCCAGCAGGACACCGACCTGACACCGGGGCCGACCGACGTGGTCGAACGGCTCGAGCCGCTCGTCGACGGCCTACGCGACCGCTACCCGCAGGCGACCATCGACGTCGACGCGCCCGAGACCGCGATGGCCCACGCCGACGAGCGCCTCGACCTCGCCGTCGAGAACCTCGTCGAGAACGGTATCCAGCACACCCACGCGCCGGAGCCGGCGGTCGGGGTCCGTGTCGAGACGGACGCCGACGGCGTCCACATCCACGTCACCGACGACGGGCCCGGCATCCCCGCGCACGAGCGGGCGTTCCTCACCGGCGACCGGGACGTCTCGCAGGTCGAACACGGCGACGGACTCGGTCTCTGGGTCGTCAACTGGGTGGTGCGGTCGCTCGGCGGAGAGGTCACGTTCGGCGACCCCGAGGTCGGCACCGAGGTCGTCGTCCACCTGCGACCAGCGTGAGGGTGGGACGTCCGCTCAGTTGCCCTGGATGGCGTCGATGACCATCGCGGCCGCGACGATGGGCTCTTTCGGCACGTCGGTGGCGTCGTCGATGACGATGTCGTAGCGGTCCTTGAACGAGAACTGGCCGTCGATCTTGCCGACGTGGTCCCCGTTCGCGTCGGTTATCTCGTACTTGTGCGGGATGAGCTCGCCGAACGGCAGGAAGTTCCGGGCCAGGGTGACAGCCGCGCCGCGGGAGTCGATCCGGGCGATGACCTCCTCGGTGCGGGCGTCCCGGACCCGCCAGGTGTCCTGCAGGAGCGAGAAGTCGTTGTCGAGGACGACGACGTCCTCCCCTGTGCGGGCGTCGCGCAGCATGTAGTTGCCCGCCACGTCGATGATACCACCGGCCTTGACGGTGAACACCTCCTCACCGTTCGCGTCGACGAACGGGAACTCCTCTTTCATCTTGAACAGCTTCTGTTTCCCCTTCAGCACCGTGTTCCCGGCCGCGTCGTCGGCCCTGTACTTGTTCCGGATGAGGCTCTGGACGACGGTGTACCGGTCGTCGGTGAGTTCGACGCCCGAGATGTCGTAGCGCGCTGGTGCACTCATTACTCTCACTGCCCGCCGCCCGGCATTTAAACCCCGGCATCGTTCGACCCGTTCACACGGGACAACCCGGAACCGACACCCTAAGGGTCGTCCCGCCCCAGGCTACGACCAGATGAGCAAGGACTTCATCGAGGTCAAGGGTGCCGAGGAGCACAACCTGAAAGACCTCGACGTTCGCATCCCACGCGAGCAGTTCAACGTGGTGACGGGGCTGTCCGGGTCGGGCAAGTCCTCGCTCGCGTTCGAGACGGTGTACGCCGAGGGCCAGCGACGGTACATCGAGTCGCTGTCGGCGTACGCCCGGAACTTCCTGGGGCAGATGGACAAACCGCAGGTCGAGACGGTCGAGGGGCTCTCGCCCGCCATCTCCATCGACCAGAAGAACGCGGCGAACAACCCACGGTCGACCGTCGGCACGGTCACGGAACTGCACGACTACCTCCGCCTGCTGTACGCCCGCGTCGGCACGCCGCACTGCCCGGAGTGCGGCCGCGAGGTCGGCGAGCAGTCCGCCGACACGATGGTCTCTCGCATCCTCGACCTCCCTGAGGGGACCCGCGCGAAGATCGCCGCACCGGTCGTCCGCGACCAGAAGGGCGCGTTCGAGGACCGCTTCGACGAGCTCGTGAGCGAGGGCTACGCCCGGGTCGAGGTCGACGGCGAGGAGTACGACCTGACCGTCGACCGGCCGGAGCTCGACGAGAACTACGACCACACCATCGACGTGGTCGTCGACCGCGTGAAGCTCTCGTCGGACGCCCGCCCACGCATCACCGACTCCGTCGAGACCGCACTCGAGGAGGCGGACGGCGTCATGAAGCTGATCCTCCCCGACCCGCCCGAGGACCCCGACATCGGCGGCAGCGAGGCCCGCTCGACGGGCGACCTCGCGGACGTCGCGGGCGACGAGGACGGCGACCACGCCGGCGCCGACCGCCTCGTGCTGGAGTTCTCCGAGGAGCTCGCCTGCACGCACTGCGGCATCGACTTCACCGAGATCGAGACGCGCTCGTTCTCGTTCAACTCGCCCCACGGCGCCTGCCCGGAGTGCGAGGGCATCGGCGAGACGAAGGAGGTCAGCGAGCGCCGGGTCGTCGTCGACGAGTCGAAGCCCCTGAAGCACGTCTTCGAGCCCTGGAGCTACAACCGGTCGTACTACCAGACGCGCCTCGACGCCGTCGCCGCGCACTTCGACGTGAGCCTCGACACGCCGTTCGAGGAGATAGACGAGGATATCCAGCGCCAGTTCCTCTACGGCACCGACGACGAGGTCGTGTTCAAGCGACAGACGAAGAACGGCATCCGGCGCAAGGAGAAGCGCTTCGAGGGCATCATCCCGAACCTCGAACGCCGCTACGTCGAGACGGACTCGCAGGGCACCCGCGACCACATCGAGGACTACATGTCCGTCACCGAGTGCCCGGCGTGTGACGGCACGCGTCTGAAGCCCGCCTCGCGCTCCGTCTACGTCGCCGGTACCGCCATCAGCGAGGTCAACGGCATGAGCATCGGCGACGCGCTGGCGCACTTCGAGGGGATGGAGGCGAAGCTCGACGAGCGCCAGACGACCATCGCCGAGGAGATACTGAAGGAGATCCGCGCCCGGCTCGGCTTCATGACCGAGGTCGGCCTGGAGTACCTCACGCTCGACCGCGAGGCCTCCACGCTCTCCGGCGGCGAGTCCCAGCGGATCAGGCTCGCGACGCAGGTCGGCTCCGGGCTGGTCGGCGTGCTGTACGTCCTCGACGAGCCGTCCATCGGCCTGCACCAGCGCGACAACGACAAACTGCTCGACACGCTGGAGGGCCTGCGCGACCTCGGGAACACCCTCATTGTCGTCGAACACGACGAGGAGACGATGCGCCGCGCCGACAACGTCATCGACATGGGGCCTGGCCCCGGCAAGCGCGGCGGCGAGGTCGTCGTGCAGGGTGACTTCGACGAGATCGTCGCCAGCGAGGACAGCGTCACCGGCGACTTCCTCGCCGGGCGCAGGCAGATTCCGGTGCCGGACACGCGCCGCACCGCGGAGGACCACCTGACGGTGCTCGGCGCGCGCCAGCACAACCTCACGGACGTCGACGTCGACCTCCCGCTGGGCTGTTTCACCGCCATCACCGGGGTCTCCGGCTCCGGGAAGTCCACGCTGATGCACGACGTGCTGTACAAGGGTCTCGCCCGCCGGATGAACGACAACACCTCCGTCAACCCCGGCGAGCACGACGACATCGAGGGCATCGAGGGCATCGAGACGGTGCGGCTCATCGACCAGAGCCCAATCGGACGGACGCCGCGCTCGAACCCCGCGACCTACACCGGCATCTTCGACTACGTCCGCGAGCTGTTCGCCGAGACCAAACTGTCGAAGCAGCGCGGCTACGAGAAGGGCCGCTTCTCGTTCAACGTCAAGGGCGGCCGCTGCGAGGAGTGTGGCGGACAGGGCACCGTGAAGATCGAGATGAACTTCCTCTCGGACGTCTACGTCCCCTGCGAGGAGTGCGAGGGCGCGCGCTACAACGACGCCACGCTCGACGTCACCTACAAGGGCAAGACCATCGCGGACGTGCTCGACATGAGCGTCGAGGAGGCGTACGAGTTCTTCGAGGCGTCCTCGCGCCTGCGCCGCCGGCTGAAGCTCCTGAAGGACGTCGGCCTCGACTACATGACCCTCGGTCAGCCGTCGACCACGCTCTCCGGCGGCGAGGCCCAGCGCATCAAGCTCGCTGAGGAGCTCGGCAAGCGCGACACCGGCAACACGCTCTACCTGCTCGACGAGCCGACGACGGGGCTGCACTCGGCCGACGAGAAGAAGCTCATCGACGTGCTGCACCGCCTCGTCGACAACGACAACACCGTCGTCGTCATCGAGCACGAGCTCGACCTCGTGAAGAACGCCGACCACGTCCTCGACCTCGGGCCCGAGGGCGGCGAACACGGCGGCGAGGTCGTCGCCACCGGCACCCCGGAGGAGGTCGCGCAGGTCGAGGCCTCGCACACCGGCCGCTACCTGCGCGACCTGCTCCCCGACGTGGACGTCGAGGGCCCGCGCGGCCAGCGCGTCGAACCAGTCACCCGCGAGATGGCGACGCCGACCGACGACGACTGAGGGCGACCCAGCGTTTTTCTCCCCGGCTGCTGGAGTCCGACCATGGAGATACGCGAGCTGACGAGCGACGCCGAACGCCGCGCCGCCGTCCCGCTCCTCCGCCAGCTGTGGACCGACCGCGACCCCGACGACGTGTTCGCGTGGACCGGCGACGATGAGTACCACCTGTTCGGCGGCCACGTCGACGGCGAGCTCGTCGCAGTCGCAGGCGTCGTCCTCACGAGCGTCCTCCACCACGTCCGCCACGCGTGGCTCTACGACCTCGTCGTGGACGAGGCCCATCGCGGCGAGGGCTACGGTACCGAACTCGTCCGCTTCGTCGAAGCGTGGGCTCGCGAACGGGACTGCGAGCGGGTCGCGCTCGCCTCGCCCCGGGAGAAGACCTCCATCCATCGATTCTACGAGGAACTCGACTACGAGCGGTGGGGCTACGTCGTCGAGCGGGAGCTCTGAACTGGATCGGCGGCCCGTCTCTGGGCGATGGTTTATACACGAAGCCGGGGCCAGAGCCGCCGTGACCTGACCGTCGTCCGCCGGCGGAGAGCGGGTGTGCGACACGTCGCCGACGGAACCGCCGCGTGTCGCCTGTTCGCCATCCCACCTCCGGAGCACTATATATATTCCCCCCGATAGCTATTTTGCAGCACCAGCGCTAGGAGTAGGCGAGAAGCCGGGGTGTATCCCGGACAGACACGTATGAGTGAGGACGCACGAGCCACCGTTCTGATAACCGTCGATTCGCTGCGAGCGGACGCACTCGACCTGACATCCGACTCGTCGCACACGCCGGCGCTTCGGGACCTCGCCGGTCGGTCGACCGTGTTCGAGAACGCCTTCGCGCAGGGGAACTGGACGCCCTTCTCCTTCCCGAGCATCCTCGGGGGCGCACCGGTGTTCGCTGACGGGCCACGTATCGGCGTCGGGAACGGGCCGACGCTCGCCGAGACCCTCGGCCGGTCCGACATCGCCACGGGCGGGTTCAACGCCTCGAACGGGTTCCTGACCGCGTACTGGGGCTACGACCGAGGGTTCCAGGCGTTCGAGACGTACCACTCAGAGGGGTCGAACCCGGTGAGCAAGTTCCTCTCCGCGCACCCGACCTGGCAGGCGTGGGCGCAGTTCGCCACCCAGCCGTTCCGGGCCGCCGTCCGTCGCCTGCGAGGGCAGGAGAGCTATCCGGCGGAGAACACCTCCCGGATGCGCGACGTGGAGAACGCCGCCATCTCGTTCATCGAGGACGCCGAGGGCGAGTTCTTCTGCTGGATCCACTACATGGACACCCACACGCCGTACGTCCCCGCGCCGGTGAACGTCCGGGCGGTCACCGACGAGGACTACGGCACCCTCCGGATGCTCAGCCCGCACCTGCGGACCGGGCTCGGCCGGGAGGTCGGCCCGGAGACCCTCGCCGACCTGCGGACGCTCTACCGTGCGGCCAGCCATCAGGTCGACCAGAGCATCGGGCGGGTGCTCGACGCGCTCGAACGCGAGGGAATCCGCGACCAGACGACCGTCGTCGTCGCGGGCGACCACGGCGAGGAGTTCATGGAGCACGGCCACCTCTCGCACTACCCGAAGCTCTACCGGGAGCTGACGCACGTGCCGTTCATCGTCGACGCGCCCGACACACCGGCGCGGCGGGTCGACGCGCCGGTCGCGCTCGACGCTATCCCGCCGACGCTGTGTGAGCTCCACGACGTCCGGCGTCCCGAGGGGTTCACCGCCGACAGCCTCGTGCCGACGCTCCGCGAGGGTGCGGACCCCGACGCGGCTCCCATCGTCTCCGTGACGGTCCGCGGCGACTCGGTCACCCAGCAGCCCATCCCGCGGAACCTCGGCGACGGCGACACCGTCGTCAGCGTCCGCGACGAGCGCTGGACGTACATCGAGTGCCCGGCGGCCGACGAGCGCGAGCTGTACGACCGGAGCGTCGACCCTGAGGAGCAGGAGAACCGATGGCCCGAGGCCGCCGACGAGGATGGTGTCGACGCGCTCTGCCGGGCCGCCGAGCAGCGGCTCGAGGCGCTGGAGACCGTCCAGGCAGGACGCGCCCCCGACGAGGAGGAGTCGGTCCCCGAGGAGCTGGAGGACCGTCTGAGCGCGCTGGGTTACCGCTAGTCCCACGACCGGCCACCGGCACCCGAGGTTTTTGTCCGCGAGCGCGTATCCGGAGCTATGCAGTTCGTCGCACTGGACGACGCGCTCCTGACCGTCGACGACGACACGGTGACCGAGCGGTACGCCGGCCACGAGTTCGAGTGCGTGGCCGCCGGCCGGGACCGCGTCTTCGCCGGGACGTTCGACGCCGGGCTGTACCGCCGAGAGGACGGCGGTCGCGGCGACGGCGACTGGCACCGCGTCGGCGAGTCGCTCCCCGATTCCGTGACTGCGGTCGCGCTCGATCCCCACGACTCCGACGGTGTCTGGGCCGGCACCGAACCGAGTCGCGTGTTCCACTCCGGCGACGGCGGCGACTCCTGGACCGAGCGCCCCGGACTCACCGAGCTCCCCTCCGCCGACGAGTGGTACTTCCCGCCCCGGCCGGACACCCATCACGTCCGCTGGCTGGAGCCCGACCCGCACCGCGAGGGCCGCCTCTACGTCGGCATTGAGGCGGGCGCGCTCGTCGTCACCGACGACGGCGGCGAGACGTGGATCGAACGGCCCGACGGGAGCCGTCGCGACAACCACCAGCTCGCGACGCATCCCGACGCGGTCGGCCGGGTGTACAGCGCGGCCGGCGACGGCTACGCCGAGAGCACCGACCACGGCCGGACGTGGGGCCAGCCGCAGTCCGGGCTCGACCACCGCTACTGCTGGAGCGTCGCTGTCGACCGGGCGGACCGCGACCTGCGGCTGGTCTCCGCGGCGAGCGGCGCGTCCCGGGCCCACCGAGCGGGGACCGCCGAGAGCTACGTCTACCGGAAGCACGGCGACGACCCCTGGGAGGTGGCGATGGCGGGGCTTCCGGAGCCGGAGGGGTTCAGGCGACCCGTTCTTGCACCCGAGGGTCCCGGAACGTTCCTCGCGGCCGCCGACGACGGGCTCTACCGGAGTACGGACGGTGGTCGCTCGTGGAGCAAGGCGGTCGCGTGGGACGAGACGGGGCCGGTCCGCGGGCTGGCGGTGCAGTGAGGGCGACGCGGGCGTCGGGCTGGTTCAGGCGGACGTCCGTGCCTCGTCGAGGACGGTCAGTTCGTCGTCGACCGTGAGCTCCAGGGTCTCGCCGTCCAGCGTGACCGAGATGGCGACGCGGAGCGGGTTCCGGTCGGCGACGGTCGAGGCCTCGGCACTCACCCAGTCGAGCTCCCAGAGCCGTGTCTCTCGGGTGTCGATGCCGTGGTCGTAGTGGAAGGAGATGACCGCCGGATGCGACATCAGCGCGAGCCCGACGTCGGTGAACCAGCTGGAGCCGCAGCGCTCGCACTCGTAGTGGACGAACGCCTCGAAACGGCCGTCGGCGAGCCAGTCCGGGGCGCCGTCGGCCGCGGCGTCGATGACCAAGCGGTCCATCCGCCCGTTGCAGCGCGTGCAGAAGCCGAACTCTGCGGTCTGGTGCATCTGCATGGCCCAGCGGTGGGCGACGTCGACGGCCTCCGCCGGCGTGCAGTCGTAGAGGGCGCCCGGGGGCACCTGGGCGGTCGCGAAGTCCTCGCCACAGTCGGGGCAGGTGATGAGGATTTGTGTCCCCTCGAACGTCGCCTCCATCGCCGAGCCGCAGCCGAGGCAGGGAGCGTCCATCTGGACGGGGTCGGCGTCGATGCCCTTCGTGTAGCCGCCGGAGAGGATGGCGCCGCCGACGCGGGCGCCCTCGAGTGTGAGCGCGTAGCGGTCGTCGTCGTCCTGTTCGACGAAGCGGTCGGTGAGCTTCCCGAGGTGGTAGTTGAACTGCCCGGTGTCGCGCATCCCGACGCGGTCGTTGAGCTCGCTGAACGACAGCGGCTCGCCGGCGTCGAGCAGCGCTTCGAGCACGCGGACGCGGGTCTCGTGGGCCACCAGGCCGAACGCCTCGTCCGGCGGGAGGCGCTCGACGACGATGTCGGAGTCGGACATAGCCGGAAGTTCACGGACCTGCACAAAGAGGATTTGGGCGCTGTAGTGGGTCCCTGTCGGCTACTCGCCGTCGTCGCCAGCGGCGCTCGCGAGCACCGACCGTGCCCCCTCGACCTCCTCGGGGACGATGGTGTGACCCATCCCCTCGAAGATCTGCTCGGTGACGTCGGCACCGAGAGCGGTGAGCACGTCCCGTGTCTCGTGCACGCGCTCCTTCGGGATGTGCGGGTCGTTCGCGTCGCAGCCGAGGTAGACCGGCGTCCCGTCGAGGTCACCGTCGTAGTCACGCGGGGTGCCCTCGGGCCCGATGAGGCCGCCGCTGAAGGCGACGAGGCCGCCGAACCGGGTCGCGTTCCGGGCGACGTACTCGCTGGCGAGGCAGGCGCCCTGCGAGAAGCCGAGCAGGACGACCCGCTCGCGCGGGACGCCGGCGTCGACGGCGCGGTCGACGGTCTCGTCGACGAGTGCGAGCGCCGACGAGAGGTGCGGCTCGTTGTTCGCCATGTCGGCCATGAACGAGTAGGGGTACCAGGTGTTGCCGGTGGCCTGCGGGCCGAGCCAGGCCACGTCGGGCACGTCGAGTTCGTTCGCGAGGGCGAGGACGCTCCGGGCCATCGCGCCGCGGCCGTGGAGCGCCACGACGGCAGCGCGGGCCTCCGCGAGCGGCGCACCGGTCGTCAGCACCTGCGCGTCGGCATGTGGGCCGTCGGCCATCGTCACCGCCCACCCGGCTGGCCGTCGTCCGCGTCGGTGTCCCCGCTGCCATCGCCGGCGACGCCGCCGTCGGTCACCGGCTCCGTGGAGTCGTGGTCCAGCGGCTGGAGGCCGGCCTCGATGCGCTCGCGGTCGTCCTCGAGCCACGGCGGGAGCTTGAGCTCGCTGCCCAGCTCCGCGACGGATTCGTCTGCAGTGAACCCGGGGCCCTCGGTCGCGATCTCGAACAGGATGCCGCCGGGCTCGCGGAAGTAGATGGACTGGAAGTACTGCCGGTCCTTCTGCTCGGTGACGCGCTGGCCGGCGTCGAGGAGCGCCTCACGCCACGCGAGCTCGCTCTCGGAGTCGGGCGTGCGGAAGGCGACGTGGTGGACCGTGCCGGCACCGGGGCGGGCGGCGGGCGCGTCGGGGCGGTCGAGGACGTCGACGACGCCGGCGCGGTCGGGCACCTCGTAGCGGGTGCGGTCGCCGACTGTGTCGGTGGCCTCGTAGCCCATCGTCGCCAGCACGTCGGCGGTCGCGTCGGGGTCGGTCGGCAGCAGCGTCACGCCGGCGAAGCCGCGCAGCGCGTGCTCGGCCGGGACAGGGCCGTCGCCCCACGCCTCGACCGCGCCGTCGTCGTGGGGATCGTCGCCGAAGACGAGCTCGAGCGGCTGGCCGTCCGGGTCGCGGAACGGCAGCACGGTCTCGCCGAAGCGCTCGACCGGTTCGGTCACGTCGGCGTCGCTCTCCTGAAGGCGTTCCTGCCAGTAGGCCAGCGACCCCTCGGGCGCACGGAACGCCGTCGCGCTCGCCATCCCCTTCCCGACGCGGCCCTGCCGCGTCTCGCCGAAGGGGAAGAACGTCATCGCCGTTCCCGGTGTCCCCGTCGTGTCGCCGTAGTAGAGGTGGTACGTGGTCACGTCGTCGAAGTTGACGGTCCGCTTGACCATCCGGAGGCCGAGCACGTCGGTGTAGAACGCGACGTTCCCGGCGGGGTCCGACGCGACCGCCGTCACGTGGTGGATGCCGTGGAGTCTGTCCGTATCGGTCATGCGTCCCGGTAGGCGTCGGGCGGAGAAATAGCGTGTGGACACCCGTGTCGGCAGGTTACACCCGTGTCACGTGGGCGGTGCGACGGTCGGCCGACCGCGGTTCGGGGTGGGGTCAGAGGCCGGTCCGCAGCTCGACCACGTCGCCCTCGACGCCGTCGGCGAACGCGTGCCGGTGGGTCGTCACGGCTTCGTAGCCCCGGCGCTCGTAGAAGCCAGCGGCGTTGGCCGACGCCCAGCAGGCGGCCGTGGCCGCGCCCTGCTCACGGAGGGACTCGTGGAGCGCATCGAGGAGCAGGGTGCCGACGCCCGCGTCTGCCCGGTCCGGAGCCACGTAGAGCGCGGTCACCTCGCCGTCGACGTCGGCGGCGAGGTGGTCGCGGTGCTCGGGGAGGGCGGTGCCGAACCCGACGACCGCCCCCTCGTCCGTCTCCGCGACGAGGAACGTGTCGTCGCCGTCGAACTCGTAGTCGTCGACGCTCCGGCCGGCGTGCCAGGCCTCGACCACGGCGTCGTCGTACGCTCGCGGGCCGCCCTCGGCGATGGCGGCCTCGTGGACCGCCAGGACCGCCTCGGCGTCGCCCGGTTCCGCCGGCCTGACGTGCATGGCTGTCCGTAGAACTGTCCGGTGTGAGTACCTATCGGTTCTGCAGGAGAAGCTGTCCGTCAGCGCGGGCGCAGGTTGCCGTAGTGGCGCATCGCGGCCACGACGAGCACGAGCAGGGACGTGAACACGAGCGCCACCGGGACGTAGCCGCTCGTGAGCGTGCTGGTACCGACGGTCGCGAACACGACCGCGGCCGTCAGCAGGAACGCCACGAGGAGCCCGAGCGCGCCGGAGATCCAGAGGATGCGCTCTTCGGTCGGGAGTCCATCGGTCGTCTGCTTCGGGTACTGGGTCATACCAGTAGATACGCAGTCCACGTATAAACCCGGTCCTCAGATTTTCACTCCGTGGGAACGAGGGGCCGCGCGGAGTTCAGCACAACGAGGGCGCTGCTTGCCCCCATCGCCAGCGCGGCGAACAGGGGGTTCAGGAGCCCGGTGGCGGCCAGCGGGATGGCGACCGCGTTGTAGCCGAACGCCCAGGTCAGGTTCTCGCGGACGCGTCGCCGGGTCGCGGTGGCCACGTCGAACAGCACGGGGACGGCGTCGAGCCGGCCGTCGGTCACCACCGCGTCGGCCGCCTCGGCGGCCAGCCCGCCGGTGCCCGCGATGGCGACGCCGACGTCGGCCGCGGCGAGCGCGGGGGCGTCGTTGTCGCCGTCGCCGACCATCGCGACGGTGCCGCGGGCCCGGAGTCGCTGGACGGCGGCGACCTTCCCGTCCGGCGGGACGCCGGCGAACACCTCGTCGACGGCCGGGTGGTCGCGGAACCGCTCCGCGGCGGCGCCGTCGTCGCCGGTCAGGACGACCACGGAGCGGCCGTCGGCGGCGAGTGCGTCGACCGTCGCGTCCCAGTCGTCCCGCGGGCGGTCGGTGACCGCGAGGACACCCCGGCAGTGCCCGTCCCAGCCGACGAGGACCGGAACGCCGCCGTCGCTGGCGATGGTGTCGGCGCGCGCCGCGAAGCGGTCGGGGACGACGAGCCCCTCGGACTCGAGCAGCTCGCGGGTCCCGACGACGGTCCGGTCGCCCTCGACGGTCCCGACGACGCCGGTGGGTCGGACCTCGACGGCCGAGGCGGGGTCGTCCCAGTCGTCGGCGGCCCGGCGCTGAGCCGTGGGCTCGGCCGGCTCGCCGCCGTCGGCCGCCGGCGTCTCGGGGCCGGGACGCACGCCCTCGCCGGCGGCGAACGCGACGACGGCGTCGGCGACGGGGTGGTTCGAGTACCGCTCCAGCGCGGCGGCCCGGGCGAGGAGGCCATCGTCGTCGTCCGAATCGACCTCGGTGACCGTCATCTCGCCGCTCGTCAGCGTCCCCGTCTTGTCGAGCGCGACGATATCCACGTCGGGCAGCACCTCGAACACCGTCTCGGAGGTGACGACGACGCCCGATTCGGCGGCGCGCTGGATGCCGGCGGCGACGGCCAGCGGCGTTGCGAGCCCGAGTGCACACGGGCAGGCGACGACGAGCACGGTCAGGCCGACGAGCAGCGCCCCGGTCGGGCTCCCACCGAGGACGAGCGTGCCAGCGGCGACCAGCACCGCCAGGACCGTCACCGTGGGCACGAACACCGTCGCGAGCCGGTCCGCGAGCCGCTGGACGCCGGGCCGGGCGCTCTGGACCTCCCAGAGCAGGCCGACGATGCGGTCGAGCGTGCTCGTCGCGTCCTCGTTCACCGCGACGACGAGCGGGGCGTCGGTGACGACCGAGCCGCCGACGAGCGCGTCGCCCTCGCGTTTGGTCACGGGCAGGGACTCGCCGGTCACGAGCGACTCGTCGACGGCGGCGACGCCCTCGACGACGGTGCCGTCGAGCGGGACGCGCTCGCCCGGCCGGACGAGCAGCTCGGTCCCCGGTGCGACGTCCTCGACCGGGAGCGTGCTGCCGTCGCGGCGCCGTGCCGTCTCGACCGACGCGGCGGTCAGGTCCGACAGCAGCGAGACGGCCGAGCGCTTCACGCGGTCCTCGTAGTAGTTGCCCGCGCTGACGACGAGCACGATGGCGACGGTCACGTCGAAGTAGACGTCGATGCCGCCGGTGAGCATCACGGCGGTGCTGTAGACGTACGCGCTCGTCGCCGCGAGTGAGACGAGCAGGTCCATGTTCGGCTGGCCCGCCCGGAGGCTCACGTACGCACCGCGCAGGAGTGTGAACCCACTGTAGAACAGCACGACGCTGGTGAACAGCCAGATCTGTGCGAGCAGGTAGAGTCGGCCGAACGAGCCGAACTCGACGACGGGGTCGAAGCCGAAGTGCTGCGGGTAGATGAACAGTACGTACCACAGCATGGTCATCATCCCGAAGAAGCCGCCGCCGACGAGGAACGTCGCCGTCGGGGAGTCGGGCTCGTGGTCGTCGTCCGCGACCCGCTCGCGCGCCTCGTAGCCCGTCGTCGAGACCACGTCGGGCAGGTCGCCGGCGTCGACGCGTGCCGGGTCGTAGACGAGCTTCATCGTGTCCGTCGCGTAGCTCGCGGACGCGCCCTCGACGCCGGGGTGGTCCGTCGCGGTCGACTCCAGGAACAGCTCGCAGGTCGCACAGTGCATGCCGTCGACCGACAGGTAGCAGACCTCACCGTCGGCGTCCTCGTCGCCGCCGTCGAGCAGCTCCTCTGGCGAGGCTGCGTCCAGCTCCTCGACGTCGTCGAGCGAACGGGCGACGGCGAGACAGCCCCGACAGCAGAACTCCCCGTCGACGTCCGGATCGGTGACCGGGTCGGCGGGCAGGTCCAGGTCACAGAGCGTGCAGCCTGTCATGGGTCGGTGGTGTCGGAGTGTCGGTCGCTCACAGCGGCTGGTAGTACGGGACGGGTGGGTGCGGCAGGTGGATGCCGAACAGCATCAGCCCGTGGGCGAACGGCAGGTAGCCCAGCCCGAGGAACGCCACGCCCATCACCCGGTGCAGCAGCGTCCGGTTGCGGACCGACAGCGAGCCGATGGCGAGTCCATACGCGAACAGCGTCGGGATGGTCCCGATGCCGAGCAGCGACAGCGCGACTGCCCCGCGGACCGGGTCGCCGATGACGAACGCGTACAGGTACGCCGGGTAGGTGATGGGACAGGGCAACGCGGCGTGGACCGCGCCGAGCCCGACGATGCCGGTCGAGTTCGTGGCGCGGTCGAGGTGGCCGGTCAGCACGCCGCTGATCCGTCGAGACACACCCGAGAGCCCCGGGATGGCGTTCCCGACGGCCGCGCCGCCGGCGGTCCCACGGAACAGGTAGCCGACGCCCGCGGCCAGGATGAACAGCCCGACGAGGATGCCGACGCTGCCGCGGACGACCGTCGAGAGCGAGGTGACCGCGCTCACGCTCCCGACGACGAGACTCCCGGCGAGGCCGAGCACCGCGCCGACGACGGCGTAGCCTGCGGTGCGGCCGAGGTTGAACAGACCGTGCTGGCGCACGTCGACCGTCGTGAGCTGGTCGCCCCGCCGGTCGTCGCGGTTCGCCGTGATGCGGTCGGCGTACGTCGACACCAGCGGGCCGCACATCCCGAGGCAGTGTGCGCCGCCGAGGACGCCGATGACGAGAAACAGGAGCAGGTCCGCGTTCGCGCCGACGGTGCCGGTGTGCACGGCTTGCGCGACGGGCTCGACCCACCCGCTCACCTATCACACCCCGTTCGCGCTCGCGTCATCGTGGTGTCCGTTGCCCTCCTCGTGGGGCGAGAGCGCCAGCAGCAGACAGCCGGTGATGATGAGCACGTTGACGAGCGTGATGGCTGCGATGGTCTCGCCCTTCAGCGCGATGAAGGCCACCGCCGGGGCCAGCGCGGCCAGGGAGATGAGTCCGACCACACGCGGTGTGATGTCCATGCTATGGGGTGTGCCCGCCCACGGGTATAAAATCTCGTCCGATTCCCGGCTGGTGGTAGACGACCTGAGAGTTAAGTCGTGGGGCGTTGGAACACGTTCGCATGAGCAGGGGCGTACCAGCAGTCGACGAGGAGGACGGCGAAGCGGATGTGCCGGAACAGAGTGTCTCGGCCCCCGTGAATCAGGAGGAACCGGAGCGGGAGCTCTCTCACGAGGAGTTCGACCCGAAGGGAACACTCGCGCTGATACTGATGTACTTCACCATACTGGTCATCATGTGGGTGTTCATGTACTTCGTCGAGTTCCTGGGCAACGATCTCGTCGTGGTGGGGTGACCACGGATGCACATCCACCAGTACGAGAAGCTCTGGCTCGGGATGTCGCTGGTACTCATCGTGGCCTTCATCGCGACCATCACGTACGGTGCGGTCGGCGTCGGCGTGACGATGGTCGACGACAGCGGCGGTACCGTCGACCCGAACGCCCTCGACGAACACCCCGAGTTCAGCGACCCGGGTGTCGAGAAGGTCGGTGAGAACGAGTACGAGGTGTACGTCGTCGCCCGCCAGTTCATCTTCCAGCCCGACCCCATCGTCGTGCCCGCGAACAGCACGGTGACGTTCTACGTGACCTCCGCCGACGTCATCCACGGCTTCGCCGTCGTGGGGACCAACGCCAACACGATGGTCATCCCCGGTGAGGTCGCCGAGATCACGGTCGAGGTGAACGAGCCCGGCGAGTACGGCATCGTCTGCCACGAGTACTGTGGCTCCGGCCACCACACCATGGAGGGTATCCTCCGGGTGGTGCCCGAGGGCGAGTACAACAGCAGCGACGGAGGTGAGCAATGAGCGTCGAACAGGAGACCTTCGCGGACCGGTACCCACAGGAGGCAGAGCTCGTCCGGCGGTCGTTCCTGGTCGCGTTCACCGCGCTCGGACTCGGTGCCCTGTTCGGCATCTTCCAGGCGCTCCACCGGACGAACGTGCTGCGGATCATCCCGTCGACGGACTACTACACGGCGCTGACCGCGCACGGGGTGCTGCTGGCGATCGTGTTCACCATCTTCTACCTCGTCGGCCTGTACCAGTGGGCCATCACCCGCAGTCTGGACCGGTCGCCGACGAACATCAACTTCACCAGGGCGTGGCTCACGCTGATGACCATCGGCTCGGCCATCACGGGCATCACCATCCTGCTCGGCTTCGTCGACCAGATCGGCATCAGCGCCGACGTCCTCTTCACGTTCTACGCGCCGTTGCAGGCCCACCCGCTGTTCTACACGGGTCTGGTCGTGTTCATCATCGGGACGTGGCTCGCCGGCGTGGACTGGTTCCGCACCTGGCTGCACTGGAAGCAGGACAACCCCGACGAGCGCATCCCGCTGCAGACGTTCATGGTGCTGACGACGATGATCATGTGGTACGTCGCCACCATCGGCGTCGCCATCGCGGTGCTGTTCTTCCTGCTGCCGTGGTCGCTCGGGCTCATCGACACGGTGAACCCGCTGCTGACCCGGACGCTGTTCTGGTTCTTCGGCCACCCGGTCGTCTACTTCTGGCTGCTGCCGGCGTACATGCTCTGGTACACGGTGCTGCCGAAGCTCGCCGGCGGGCGGCTGTTCAGCGACCCCCTCGCCCGGGTCGTCTTCGTGCTGTTCGTGCTGCTGTCGACCCCGGTCGGCATCCACCACCAGTACGTCGACCCCGGCATCGCGGAGGGGTTCAAGTTCATCGCGATGACGAACACGATGTTCCTGCTGCTGCCGAGCCTGCTGACCGCGTTCACCGTCGTCGCCAGCATGGAACACGGTGCACGGCAGCGCGGCGGCGAGGGGCTGTTCCGCTGGCTGACCGCGCTCCCGTGGCGTGACCCCGCGTTCACCGGGATGGCGCTCGCCGGCCTGATGTTCGCCGCCGGTGGCTTCTCCGGCATGATCAACGCCGGGATGAACATCAACTACCTCGTCCACAACACCATCTGGGTGCCCGGTCACTTCCACCTCACCGTCGGCACGGCCGTCGCGCTGACGATGATGGCGGGGACGTACTGGCTGTGGCCCCAGCTCACGAACCGGCGGCTCTACTCCCGGCCCATCGGCCTGTTCCAGGTCGTCACGTGGTTCGGGGGCATGGCGCTGATGTCGAACTCGATGCACGTCGCCGGGCTGTACGGCGTGCCGCGCCGGACCGCGGAGCCGGAGTACGCCGGCTTCGACTTCCAGCCCGCGTTCGGGAGCATGGCGGAGCTGAACATCCAGCTCGCCGTCGGCGGCACGCTGCTGTTCGTCTCGACGCTGCTGTTCCTCGGCAACCTGACGCTCTCGCTGGGGAACCCGAAGGTCGAGGGCATGGGCCAGACGCTCCCCGAGCCGCTCTCGGGCCCGGAGGACAGCCCGCGCGTGCTGGACAACATGAAGCTCTGGGCGGGCATCGCGCTGTTGCTCGTCGTGCTCGCGTACGTGCTCCCGCTCGGTGCCATCGTCCAGAACGGCGGCCTGTTCGGCACCGGTGGCGACGCCTATCCGGTGTCGGTGCTGGGGGCGTTCGACCCGGGGGTCGGGCTCGATGCGGTCCGCGAGCTGCTGGGGGTGGGACGATGAGCGACGGAGAGCCCATCGTCCAGACCCGTGGCGGCCTGCTGGTCGCCTGGGCGTTCCTGCTCGTCTTCGGCTTCGAGCTCCGGACGGCGCTCGGGCTGTTCCTCGGCATCGACGTCCCGGCGGTGCCGTACCTCGGGACGTTGGCGATCGTACTGACGCTGTTCGCCGTGCTGGCGGACTTCCAGCGCACGTCGGCACAGCGCGAGGCCTGAGATGTCGGTCGTCGACGGTCGCCCCCGGCTGCCGCTGTCGTGGGTCGCACTCGCCGTGGTCGCGGGCCTGACCCTCGGCTACTGGCTGGCGGTCGACCCCGTCGTCCAGTCGGCCGCGCAGGTCGCCTACCCGCTGCTGTGGCTGGCGGTCAGCGCCGTCGGGGTCGCGGTGGCCGTCGACGCCGGCGCGCGGTCGCTGTCGCCGCTCCCGGCGCTCGTCGGTGGTGCGTACGTCGTCGTGCTGCTGTGGACCGCGGGGCTGCTCGCGCCGGCGGCGTCTGCGCCCGAGCTCTCGGTCCACCTCGCGATTCCGGGCTGGGGGCCGGCGGTCCACTACGTCGGGCCGTTCGTCGCGCTCACCGTCGTCCCGTTCCTCGTCGCGGGTTACGCGACGCTCGGGCTGCTTGCGGCCGTCGCCGTCGATCGGACGTGGAGCGCGTCGATGCCGGGTGCGGTCGGCCTGCTCGCCTGCGTGAGCTGCACCGCGCCGCTCGTCGCCACCGTCGCCGGGTCGCTCGGTGCCGGCTCGCTTGCGGCCACGCTCAGCACCGCGCAGTACCCCGTCGCGACGGCGGCGTTCCTGCTCTCCATCGGGGGCTTCGCCGTCGTGCTCCGGCGGACCGACGACTGACCCCGGGACGCCGCCGAACCTTTTTAGCCGAGAGCGAGGTAGGGCAGGGCATGACCGAGCAGTCGCCGGGCACGGACGGGGACGACGAGGAGACGCCGGCCAGCGAGGCGGACCAGCAGGCCGACCCGTCGACGGACGCACCGGCCGACACACCGGAACACGACGGGACCGACCAGTCCGCCGCAGACGAGGTGGCGTCGCGAGGCGAGGAGCCGGGAGACGCGGGCGGCCCCTCGCCGGCCGACGGGCCGGGAGACGCGGGCGGCCCCTCGCCGGGCGTCCCCGACGAGGAGACGCTGGACGTCCCCGAGGACGTGGCCACCTACGACCGCTTCAAGAAGATGGACGGCGCGCAGTACGAGCGCGTCAACGAGTTCCTCCGCGACCGCACCTACATCACCGCCCGCGAGTGGGCCATCGCCCGTCTCTGCTCGGACTTCCGCACCGAGACCGGTGTCGAGATGACGAAGATCGGCGAGAACCTGCCCGAGCTCGTCCCGTTCATGACGGACACGTACACGCCGCAGGCGGTCAACCAGGCCCGCGCAGCCTTCGAGGACAAGATACGGACCGCCGGCGCGACGTTCCTCTACGGCGCGATGTGCGACTTCTTCACCGCCGAGGAGCTGGACGACGTGATGTACGAGTCCACAGAGGTCGCGAAGTTCCTGCTGGAGGTCGAGGGCGTCGACCTGAGCGTCGAGGAGGAGCTGGAGGCCGAGGAACGCATCTCCTCGGTCATGCGCGAGGTGCGCGAGGCGAGCGCGGAGCTGCGGGAGGAAGAGGAGACGGAGTAGGTCACTCCGTCGGCGGCAGCAACAACTCGGGCTCCGACGGCTCGACCGTCACGACGTCCTCGATGGTGAGCGGGCGGATGTGAATCGGGAAGCGCCCCTGCTCCAGCACCGCCTCGATGGTCTTCTCGGCGTCCTTGATGCCGTAGTACGCCGGCACGAGGACGACCTGCTCGCGCGCCGCGTCCTCGACGGCGACGACGAGGAACACGTGGCCGGCGTGGACCGCGCGGAACACTTCGAACTCGTCGAAGGCGGCGCCCTCGTCGGTGACCATCGCGCTGACCGTCTCGAACTCGTCGCCGCCGACGAGGACGTCGAGGCCGAAGCGGTCGTGGTCCGGGGGGAGCGGGGTCACGTCGCCGGGGTGGAGCTCGACGACCTCCCACCCGTCGTCGCGGTACTCGGCGGCCGTGGCCTCCATATCCTCGACGACGCGCTCCCAGGACTCGACTGCTGCGTCGTTGACACCGGGCTGCTCCATGCCGGTACGTGGGTGCAGGAGCCGTGAAAAGGGTTCCCGTTCGACGGGGGAGTCCCGGACGCCGCGCAGCCATGTGGGGTGTTCCCTCGGCTCGTGTGGAAACTTATTTTACCTCTGGCCATCGCCTACGGAGATAGTGAACGACGTACTCTCCATCTCCGGTCTCAGGACGCAGTTCTCGACCGACCGCGGGCAGGTGAAGGCCGTCGACGGCATCGACCTGACGGTCCGCGAGGGCGAGACGGTCGGACTCGTCGGCGAGAGCGGCTCCGGCAAGAGCGTCACCGCGCTGTCGACAATGGGGCTGGTCGACGACCCGGGAGAGGTCGTCGACGGCACCGTCGAGTTCCACGACGCGGCGTTCGCCTCGGACCTCGCCGACCGGTACCCGGACGGCGACTTCGTCGACACGGACAGTGGCGTCGTGGACCTGACCGCCGCCCCCGAGCCGGCGATGCGCTCCATCCGCGGCGGCGAGATGAGCATGATCTTCCAGGACCCGATGACCTCGCTCAACCCCGCCCTGACCGTCGGCGAGCAGGTCGCCGAGAGCCTGCAGCTGCACCAGTACGGCGGGCGGAAGAAGGACACCTGGTGGAACGCGGTCCGCGAGGTGCTGCCGTCGCTACGCGGCGGCGGCATCGACGAGGAGGTGCTGCAGTCGGCCGTCGACATCCTCGAGCAGGTCGGTATCCCCGACCCCGGCGAGCGGATCGACGACTACCCCCACGAGTTCTCGGGCGGGATGCGCCAGCGGGTGCTCATCGCCATCGCGCTGGCCTGCCAGCCACAGCTGCTCATCGCTGACGAGCCGACGACGGCGCTCGACGTGACCATCCAGGCGCAGATACTCGAGCTCATCAACGAGCTGCAGGCGGACATCGGCATGTCGGTGCTGTTCATCACCCACGACCTCGGCGTCATCGCGGAGACCTGCGACCGAGTCGCGGTGATGTACGCCGGCGAGATCGTCGAGGAGGGCCCCGTCGAGGAGATATTCGAGAACCCGAGCCATCCGTACACCTACACGCTGCTGGAGTCCATCCCGACCGACGAGACGGACCGACTCACCCCCATCGAGGGGAACGTGCCCGACCTCGTCGACATGCCGTCGGGCTGTCACTTCGCACCACGGTGTCCGTGGGCGGAACCGGAGTGCCGGGAGGGCGAGATCGAGTACCGTCAGCACGGCCCCGAGAGCGTGGCGCACCGCTCGAAGTGCATCCTCGACGACTTCGATACGTCGGTGTACGGGACCGACGAGGACGCGATGGCAGCCGGGACCGAGCGCTTCGACGGTGACCCGCTGCTCGAGGTCGACGGGCTCGAGAAGTACTTCTCGCAGGCGGACGACCTCCTCGACCGGCTGCTGGCCGACGAACAGCGCCCCGTCAGGGCGGTCGACGGCGTCGACCTCGAGCTGTACGAGGGCGAGACGCTCGGGCTGGTCGGCGAGTCCGGCTGCGGGAAGTCGACCACCGGACGCACCCTGCTCCGCCTGCTCGAACCGACCGACGGCAGGGTGCTGTTCGCGGGCGAGGACCTCGCCTCGCTGGACGACGATGACCTGCGCAAGCGCCGGCGGGACATCCAGATGATCTTCCAGGACCCGATGTCGTCACTCGACCCGCGGATGACCGTCGCCCAGACCATCCGCGAGCCGCTCAAGATACACGGCCTCCCGGAGGGTGACGGCGTCTCGACGCGCGAGCGGGTCGACGAGCTCATCGAGGCCGTCGGACTGGAGGTCGACCAGCGCGACCGGTATCCACACGAGCTCTCCGGTGGGCAGCGCCAGCGCGTCGGCATCGCACGGGCACTGGCGGTGGACCCTGACTTCATCGTCGCCGACGAGCCGGTGTCCGCGCTCGACGTGAGCGTCCAGGCACAGATACTGAACCTGCTGGAGGACCTCCAGGAGGAGTTCGGGCTCACCTACCTGTTCATCGCCCACGACCTGAGCGTCGTCCGGCACATCTCCGACCGAGTCGCGGTGATGTACCTCGGGAAGGTCGTGGAGATCGCGGAGACCGGCGAGCTGTTCGCGGACCCGCGCCACCCCTACACCGAGGCGCTCCTGTCGTCCATACCGGACCCCGACCCGACCGCGGAGACCGAGGACCGGATCCTGCTGTCGGGCTCGGTGCCGAGTCCCATCGACCCGCCGTCCGGCTGTCGGTTCCGGACGCGCTGCCCGAAGGTCATTCCGCCGGACGACCTCGACATCGAGCAGGCGGCGTACCGGGAGCTGATGGACTTCCGACAGCGCGTCGCCGAGCGCTCTGTCCCCGAGGAACTGCTGGTGACGACGAGCCAGGGCACCCCACAGGCAGCGACGGACGGCGGCGTGGCGGTCACGGAGGCCCGCGAGGAGCTCTTCGACACGTCGCTCCCACCAGAGGTGCGACAGGTCGTCGACGAGTCGCTCCGCCTCGTCGCAGACGGCGAGTACGAGACGGCGGAGGAACTGCTCGCCGAGGAGTTCGGGAGCGTCTGCGAGCGCGAGGAGCCGGCCCTCGGCGCCGGCGTCCACCAGTCTGCCTGCCATCTGGAGCGGGAGGACTGACAGCCTGTTCCGCGCTGGCCGTTTGTTACCGTTTTACGTACTTTCGTTATATTTATTGGTCATTACCATGCACGGCATCCTATGGCACGCGACATGGACAGGCGGAACTTCCTGAAGGCGGCAGGCGCAGCGACGGCGACGACCACGATGACGGCCGGCTGCGTCGGCGACTTCGTGGGTAGTGGTGGGAGCGGGACACTCACGTACGGCCGAGGGGCACCCTCGGCGACACTGGACCCCCAGGCGTCCACCAGCGGCGAGGTTGCCAAGGTGACGAACCAGGTCTACGACAAGCTCATCGGGTTCGAGCCGGGTGGGTCGGCGCTGGTCGAGTCGCTGGCGACGGACTTCACCATCGAGGGGACGACCGCGACTCTCCAGCTACGCGAGGACGCGACGTTCCACAACGGGGACGAGTTCACCGCCGAGGACGTCATCGCGACGTACCGACGCTTCGTCGACCCCGAGTACGAGTACCACTTCGAGGACCGCTCGGGCTACGGCCCGTACCTCCTCGGTGCAGTAGAGGACGTCTCCGCACCCGACGACTACACCGTCGAGTTCAGCATCGCGAAGAAGTACGCCCCGTTCCTGGCGAACCTCGGGGCGTTCGCGATGGCCGTCCTGCCGAAGTCCGAGATCGAGTCCGGGACCGACTTCTCCTCGGAGATGGTCGGGACGAGCGCGTTCCAGTTCGAGAGCGCGGACCAGGGGACCGGCACCATCCGGCTTTCGGCGTACGACGACTACTACGGCGAGGGCCCCCACGTCGAAGAGGTGACGTTCGAGGTCATCGGCGAGAACGGGACTCGCGCGTCGTCGCTCAACGCGGGTGAACTCGACATCATCGACGGGCTCAGCCCGCAGACCATCACGCAGGTCGAGGACGGCGAGGGCGAGATCAAGCGACGAGGTGGTATCAACGTCGGCTACCTCGCGATGAACATGGCGACGTTCGAGCCGTTCCGCAACAAGAAGGTCCGGCAGGCGATGAACTACGCCATCGACACGGAGGAGCTGGCAAGCACCGTCTACCAGGGGATCGCGACCCCTGCGAGCCAGCCGATTCCCGACTCGGTCACCGGGTACAACGAGGAGCTCGACCCGTACCCGTACGACCCCGAGCAGGCCCGGCAGCTGCTCGAGGAGGCGGGCTACGGCGACGGCTTCGAGTTCGAGCTGGCGACGTTCCAGAACCCGCGGGCCTACAACCCGTCGCCCGGGGAGGCCGCAGAGACGGTCCGCTCGTACCTCGGCGAGGTCGGCATCACCGCGAACCTGGAGCAGAAGACGTGGGAGACCTACCTCAACTACACGGCCCAGGGGAGCCACGATGCTTGCTTCCTCGGCTGGATGACCGACAACGGCGACCCAGACAACTTCTACTACGCACTGCTCCATCCGCAGGTGGAGTCCGCTCCCGACCAGGACTACGTCGAGTGGAGCACCGAGGGGATCAACAAGACAAACCGTGCCGCCTGGGCGAACAACGAGTTCATGGAGCTCGTCGAGCAGGGGCAGTCCACCTACGAGACCAGCGAGCGGCAGTCGCTCTACCGGGAGGCCGGTGCGATCTTCCACGAGGAGTGTCCGTGGGTCCCCCTTGTGCACACGGAGGAGGTCCGTGGCATCGGCCCCGACGTCTCGAACTTCACCGTCGGCGTCATCGGTGGGCCGTTCCTGAACCGGGTGGAGCTCGAGTAACGTCTCGTCACCGCCCTCATGATAAGTACGAGATACGTGATCAAGCGGTTGCTGCTGTTGATTCCCGTGCTGTTCGGAGTGGCGACGCTGGTGTTCTCCATCCTCCACCTCTCGCCCGGCAACCCGGCCACGGTCATCGCGACCCAACAGGCCGACGCAGCTGAAATCCAACGAATCGAGGAACGGCTCGGGCTCGACGACCCGATATGGGTGCAGTACGTCCGGTTCATGGTCGAGGTCGTCCAGTTCGACCTCGGTGAGTCCTGGGTCCACGACAAGGGAGAGCCCGTCACTGACATCCTGCGCTGGAAGTTCCCGATCACGCTCCAGCTCGCCTTTCTCGGGCAGATTGCGGGTATCGTCTTCGGCATCCCCATCGGCATCATCAGTGCGGTCAAGCAGGACACGATCACCGACCACATCAGCAGAATCGGTGCACTAACCGGCATCAGCGTGCCGATATTCTGGAGCGGTCCGTTGATCATCCTGCTCTTCGCGGTGCATCTCGACTGGTTCCCGACGAACGGGCTCCTCTCGAACGGGCCGCTGCCCAAGATAACCGGGGTGTTGCTCCTCGACTCCATCATCAAGGGGGACATCGTGATGTTCGTCGACGCCGTCTGGCACCTGTTCCTGCCCTCGATGGTCATCGGCATCTACTCGATGGCGCTCATCTCCCGGATGATGCGCTCGTCGATGCTCGAGGTCGTCCGGCAGGACTACATCCGGACCGCCCGGGCGAAGGGGCAGGGCGAGAAGATAACCCTGCTGAAACACGGCCTCCGGAACGCGCTCATCCCCGTAGTCACCGTCATCGGTATCCAGTTCGGCAGCCTGCTCGGCGGCGCGGTGCTGACCGAGACCGTGTTCAACATCCGCGGTATCGGGATGCTGCTCGTCGACGCTATCACCGACGGTGACTACCCGGTCGTACAGGGCATCGTCCTGCTGTTCGCCGTCGTCTTCACCATGGTGAACCTGTTCGTGGACCTGACCTACACCTACCTCGACCCGAGGATCGAACAATGAGCACGGAGACCGCCTCGACGACCCACGAGGACAGGGGCTTCCTCGACCGGCTCCTGGCGTCGCCGTTCCTCTCCGACCTGCTGTCGAACCGCCTCGCGATACTCGGGCTGTCACTGATACTGCTCATCACGCTCATGGGTGTGCTGACGCGTCTCGCCGTGTTCGTCGGTGTGCTGGACTTCGGCACCATCCTCGACACGCAGTTCGCGCAGCCGCGGAAGCACCCACCGTGTGGGAGCCCGACGATCACCGGCTGGCTCGGCTCCCTCGGGTCGTGCCAGCACCCGTTCGGGACCGACGCACAGCGCCGCGACGTGTTCCTCCGGACGATGTACGGCGCGTGGCTCGCGCTGAAGTACGGCACCGTCACGGTCGCCGCCTCGACGGTGCTGGGTGTCGGTCTCGGGACGCTCGCGGTGTACTACGGCGGGTGGCTGGACAACGTCGTCATGCGGACGATGGACGTGCTGTTGTCGTTCCCGTCGCTGCTGCTCGCGCTCGCGGTCGTCGCCATCTTCGGCACCGGGCTGTGGAAGGCCGTCATCGCGCTGACGCTCGTCTACACGCCGCGGTTCGCTCGCGTCGTCCGGGGGGCCGCGCTGAAGGTGCTCGAGGACGAGTACGTCGACGCGACGGTCGCGCTCGGGGCACGGGACTGGCGGGTCATCGTCAGGCACGTGCTGCCGAACTCGCTCGCGCCGATCACCGTCCAGAGCACGCTGAACTTCGGGCTGGCGGTCATCGACCTCGCGGCGCTGTCGTTCCTCGGCTTCGGGGCGACCGCCGGCACGCCGTCGTGGGGCTGGATGCTGACGAAGGGCGTCAACAACGGCCTGCTCAACGGGCTCTGGTGGATGTCGTTCTTCCCCGGCCTGTTCCTCGCGCTGACCGTCCTCGGGTTCAACCTGCTCGGCGACGGGATGCGCGACGCACTGGACCCGCGGATGCAGGATGCGGTCGACTGACGTGGCACCCACGACGGGGCTCGCCGCGCCTGCCCGCCGGTTCGCGACCGCCGCGGTCGCCGGGGTCGCGGTCGGCTTTCTCGCCGTCGTCGGCCTCGCGTTCGACGCCGGCCTCCGGAGCGCGACCGAGACGACGTTCGCACTCGGCGCGCTCGCGCTCGGGTTCGGCGTGCTCGGCTGGTCGGGCTCCGTGATGGCCGGCCGCGGCATCGAGAACATGCAGCGCTACATGGATTCGGGCTCGGACTGGACCGAGGCCGACTCGCGGCGCGCGATGACGAGGGTCAGCGGCTTCGGCGTCGGCGTGATGCTCGCCGCGGCGCTCGCCACGGCCCCGCTGTGAGCCGCCCCGAACTCAGTTCCTGACGTTCTGCCCGGCGTTCTCGCCGAACGCCTCGCCGTCCCAGACGACGGTCCCGCGGACGGTCGTCCACTCTGGGAAGATGCCCCTGAAGCCCTCGAACGGCGTCCAGCCACAGTTCGAGTGGAGGTCCCCGCCGCGGATCTCCCGGGCCTCGTCGATGTTGTACAGCACGAGGTCGGCGTCGTAGCCCTCGGCGACCCGCCCTTTCGAGTCGAGCCCGAATATCTCGGCGGGGTTCGTGGCGACGAGGTCGCGGACGCGCTCGTAGCCGAACGCGCCGTCCGTCGCGGTGGCTTCGACGAGCAGGAGCGGGACCATCGTCTCGACGCCGGGGACGCCCGAGGGTGCCTCACGGATGGTCGCCTCCTTCTCCTCGATGGTGTGCGGCGCGTGGTCGGTCGCGACGACGTCGACGGTGCCGTCCGCGACGCGTTCGAAGACGGCCTCTCGGCGCGGTTCGGAGCGAAGCGGCGGGTTCATCCGGCCGTAGGTGCCCAGTTCGTCGAGGTCGAGGCGCGAGAGGAACAGGTGGTGGGGCGTGACCTCGCAGGTCGCGCCGGCCTCGGCGGCGGCGTCGATGCCCTCGGGCGTCGAGGTGTGGGCGATGTGGAGGTCGGCCCCGGAGTCGGCGGCGACCTCGCAGGCACGCTCGACCGCGGCGGCCTCGGCCTCCGGGGTCCGGTAGGACGACCAGGCGTCGGCGTCGGCATCCCGTCCGACACCGTCGCCAGCGTTCGCGAGGGCATCCTCGTCGAACAGGTCGGCGTCCTCCGCGTGGACCGTGACGGGCACGTCGTTCGCGGCGGCCAGCTCGACCGCGTCGTCGAACAGGTCGGCCTCGATTCCCATGTCGCCAGTCGAATCCGCGAGGAACACCTCGCCGAGCGCGAACAGCGGCCGGTCGAACAGCGAGTCGGGGTCCCACGACTCCGTGACGCCGCCGTTGATTCCCCAGTCGACGAGCGAGTCGGCGGCGAGGGCGGCCTTCTCGTCGAAGGCGTCGCCGGTGACGGTCGGCGGGTCGGTGTTGGGCTGGTCGACGACCGTCGTCACGCCGCCGGCGGCGGCGCTCTGCGAGCCGGTCGCCCACGTCTCCTTGTGCGAGAAGCCGGGCTGGCGGAAGTGGACGTGGACGTCGATGGCGCCGGGCATGAGCAGCTTCCCGGTCGCGTCCACGTCGGCCTCGCCGCCGAGGTCGCCGACCGCGTCGATGGTCTCGCCGTCGACGCGCACGTCGGCGGTCGTCCCGTCCGGCAGCGTCGCGTTGCCGATGAGCATACCTCCCTCTCCCGCGTCGGGCGTCCTAAGTCTCCCGAACTGAGTCGCGGCGAGATGTCCGAACTACGACGCGTCGAGACGCTCGACCGTCTGCTCCGCGTCGCCGACCAGCTCCGCCTCGATGGTCGCCCGCACCGTCTCGGGGTCGCTCGTCCCGCCGGCGCGCTCGATGCTCCCCAGCGAGTCCGGCTCGAACGGAGCGTCGAGCGCGCCGTAGACCGCCGCCAGCACGTCCGCGAGCTCGGCGTGGTTCCGGACGATGCAGACGCCGGAGGTGATGGCGGCGTCGGCCCGGACGCGCTGGGCGATGCCGACCAGCTTGCCGTCGCGCTGGAGCGAGTGCTGGCCGGGGCAGAAGGAGTCGGTCGGCTCGCCGCGCTCGGCCGGGACGCCGAGTCGCCGAAGCGCGCGTTGCACGTCGGTGGTGAGCGCCTCGTAGCGTGCATCGAGTCCGCCGCGAACGTCCTCGACGGGCGTGATGCGGGCGAACGCGAGCGTCGTCTCGCCGTCGTAGGCGACCGCGCGGCCGCCGACGCTCCGGGTCACCGGCTCGAAGCCGCGCTCCCTGGCCGCGCTCGCCGCCGCCTCGTACCCCGCTTCGTTGGCGTCGCGCCGCCCGAACGCGACGATGCGGTGTGGCGCCCACACCCGGACCGCCGGCTCGCGGCGCTCGCCGACCTCGTCGAGCAACCGTGCCGTCACCTCCCCGTCGACCGTCGGATTCTCCCCGCGGCCGCGAACCACGCGCATGGCTCCGGGTTGGGGGCGACGCGTCTAAACCCATCGGGTCCGAAGCCCTCGCCGATGGAGGTCACGCTCGGTCCGGCCGTCCTCGACCAGTACGACCGGCTCTCGCTGTACAACTCGCCGTACCCGGCCCACGACGCGGGCCACGCCGTCGACTGCTACCCCGGGAGCGAGGCCGCCCCGAGCCCCGTCGCGGGCACGGTGCGCGAGACGGTCACGGTCAGAGCACCGCCACGCGACTACGCCGAGGACGAGGACCACCTCCTGCTCGTGGACGTCGATATCGAAGCGACGCCGGGGCTGTCGGTCGCGGACGGCAGCGACCCAGAACTCGTCGCCCGCGTCATGCACGTCGACTCGCCGCTCGCCACCGGCACCAGTGTCGCGGTCGGCGACGACCTCGGCGACCTCGTCTTCCCCGGCTTCTTCGGCCCGTGGGTCGACCCCCACCTCCACGTCGGCTTTCGACTGCCCGGCCAGCACCTCCGGCGTGCGTCCGGCTCGCTCCCGCTCGTCGCCGACGTGCCGGTCGAGCCGGTCCCGTGGGACGGCACCGGCGAGGTCGTCGCGACGGGCGACACGTGGGCGATGCTCGACGCGCCCGACCATCCGGCTCCGGGTCGGTTCGTCGGCCTCGAGGCGACAGACTGCGACGGGAAGCGTGTCGCGCTCGACGGCGGCTTCAGACACTACGACTGCGGCGGGCTGTTCGACGAGCGCGGCTCCCGACGCGACGGCGACGGCCCCGTCACCTTCCTCGGCGAGCGCGTCGGCGTCGCAGACGGCCGGACCGTCCACTGGAACGACGTGACCGTGCGCGCGAACGGGGAGCCGGTCCACGGTCTCTCGCTGTTCCTCGCCCGCGATGCGGGCTTCGGCGCGAAGCTCGTCTCCCCGGCCCACGAGTTCGCCATCGGCGACTCCGTCACGATCACCGTCGACCCGGCATAATCGTTCGCCGTCGGTCCAGGGTTTATGAACGATGCCACGGCCAACGACGGCGTGTTCTGACACACCGTCGGCCGTCGGTTCCGCGGGTGCGCGACGCCCCGTCGGTCGAGCAGTTCGCGTCGCCTGTTCGCCCCTCCGGAGACGGATTCCAGCCGCTGCACTGCAGTCGTCCGGTCGCGGTCAGCCCGTCATCGCCCGTCGACGAACGTCACGTCCCCGGACTGCGCGACCTCGCCGAACAGCCAGTCCGCGTGGTCCAGCGCGTACTCCCGATGGTCCTCCTCGATGGCACCGATGCAGTCCTCCACGAGCACCGGTCTGTAGTCCCGCAGGCCGGCGCTCCCGGCGGTGTGGAGGACGCAGACGTTCGCGAGCGTCCCGCAGATGACCAGGTCGTCGATGCCCCGCGCGGTGAGCCAGCCGTCCAGCTCCGTCTCGTGGAACGCGTCGTAGGTGTGCTTCTCGACGAGGTGGTCGCCCTCGCGCACCTCCAGTTCCTCGACCAGCTGTGCCTCCCACGACCCCTCGACGACGTGCTCGCCCCACTGCTCGAACTCGTCGTAGTAGTGCGCGTCGTCGAACTGCCCCGATGGGTGGACGTCGCGGGTGAAGACGACGCGGACGCCGGCGTCGTGTGCCCGGTCGACCAGCGACGCGACCGGGTCGACGACCGCCTCGCTCCCGGGCGCGTAGAGGCTTCCATCCGGCTTGCAGAAGCCGTTCTGCATGTCCACGACCACCAGCGCGGTGTCGGTCGAGTCGAACTCCATGGTCGTCCCTTCGGTCGGTAGCACAAAGTCCATTGTGCCGGCAGCACCGGGCGGTTTATTTCCGCGTGGGCCTTCGCCTGACGTATGCGAGCAACGGCGAGCGTCCTCGTCGCTCTGCTCGTGGTCCTCGCGGGCTGCAGCGCACTCACCGGGTCGAGTGCACCCGAGACAGAGACCACGGCACCGACGGAGACGATGCAGACGACGGCCGAATCGACGACGACCAGTGACGGCGATACCGGCTCCGCCGCTCCCGCCGATCCCGAGGAGGACGTCCTCGGCTGGGAGGACGGCTACTGGTACAACGAGAGCATCACCGTCGACCGGAGCGACGGCCTCAACGACTCCGAGCTCGACAAGGTGGTCTCCCGTGCGATGGCCCGCGTCGAGGAGGTCCGTGGCCTCGAGTTCGAGAGCCGCGTGCCCGTCGAGATCATCTCCCGCGAGGAGTACCGGGAACAGGTCGAGTCGGGCAACACGACGCCCGAGAACCGGCTCCACCAGAACGTGAAGTGGGAGGCGATGCTGATGGTCGACGAGTCGACCGACGCCATCGCGGTGCAGAACCAGAACTTCGCGGGGGGTGTCGGTGGCTACTACTCGCCGAGCGAGGGCCAGATCGTCATCATCTCCGACTCCGAGACGCCGGAGATGAACGAGATCACGCTCTCCCAGGAGCTGTTCCACGGGCTGCAGGACCAGCGCTTCGACATCAGCTCGTTCAACCAGTCCACGCAGGAGCTCCACAACGCCCGTGACGGCATCATCGAGGGCGACGGCAACCTCGTGGACCAGCTGTACCAGGAGCGCTGTGAGTCCGACTGGGACTGCCTGATGCCCCAGGGACAGCAGGGCGGCGGTGGGTCCAGCGACATCCACATCGGGCTGTACCAGGTGTCGTTCCAGCCGTACAGCGACGGCGTGCTGTTCGTCCAGCAGCTCTACGAGCAGGGCGGCTGGGACGCCGTGAACGCGGTGTACGAGAACCCGCCGGCGAGCACGGAGCAGACCATCCACCCCGAGCGGTATCCGGACGAGGAGCCGGAGTACCCGACCATCGAGGACCGGAGCTCCGGCGAGTGGGAGGTGCTCGACCTCGAGGGGGGGATCGACTACGCCTCCTTCGGCGAGGCGGGCCTGTACGTGATGTTCTGGTACCCGTCGTACGAGACGACCCAGGCGACCGGTCAGCTGACCGACGTCGTCATCCCGTACCGGAACCACCTGAACTACGACGGCCAGCAGCTCAACCAGACGGACCCGTTCAACTACGACCACCCCATCACGGACGGGTGGGCGGGTGACCGGCTCCTCCCCTACGTCACCGACGACTCGATGAGCACGAACGAGACGGGCTACGTCTGGCAGACCGAGTGGGACAGCGAGGGCGATGCCGCCGAGTTCGCCGACGCCTACCGCGACCTGCTCGAACACCACGACGCACAGGCGGTGAGCGACCGGCCGGACACGTTCGTCATCGACGACGACGCCGAGTACGGCGACGCGTACTACGTCGTCCAGCAGGGGACGACCGTCACCATCGTCAACGCACCGACCGTCGACGACCTTAACGGCGTCCGCAGCGGCGCGGGCACGACGAACGCGAGCGTCGTCGCGGCCTGACGGGCCAAACTCCTTTGTCGCCCGGGCCGAACCCGACGCCATGAGACGTATCCTCCCGCTCGGCTGTCTCGTCGCCCTGCTCCTCCTGTCGGGCTGTCTCGGGCTCGGCTCGGGCGAGACGCGCCTCGCGGAACCGGAATCGAACCGGGACGACCCCGAGACGGACGTGCGCGGCTGGGAGGACGGCTACTGGTGGAACGACTCGCTCCCGGTCGAGGCCGAGGACGGGCTGAGCAAGCCCGAGATCGAGGCGGTCACCGCACGAGCGATGGCGCGCATCGAGCGCATCCGCGGCCACGAGTTCGAGGAGTCCGTCTCCGTCGAGATCATCTCGCGAGAGACGTACCGCGAGCGTCGCGGGAGCGGCGGCTCGTCGCCGGAGTGGCGCGAGCAGTTCTGGGAGGCACTGTTCGTCGTCGACGAGGACACGACGGTGGACGAGGCGTTCGGCGAACTGTACGGCTCGTCGGTGCTGGGCTACTACTCCCGGGGCGACATCGTCATCGTGAGCGACGGCTCGGAGCAGCTCCGGCTCTCGCGGGCGACGCTGGTGCACGAGCTCCAGCACGCGCTGCAGGACCAGCAGTTCGGGCTCGGTGCGCAGACGACGACCCGCGACGGTCGGTTGGCGGCGACGGGCGTCGTCGAGGGCGACGCGAACTACGTCGAGGGACTGTACGAGCAGCGGTGTGCCGAGGGGACCTGGGACTGCGTCGAGGTGCCCCAGCAGGAGGGTAGCGGTGGCGGCAGCAGCGACGTGAACGTCGGGCTCTCGGTGGCGACGTACACGCCGTACGCTGCTGGGGAGCGCTTCGTCGCGGCACTGTACGAGCGCGGGGGCTGGGACGCCGTCGACGCGGCCTTCGAGAACCGACCGGTCAGCACCGAACAGCTCATCCACCCCGAGAAGTACCCGGACGAACGGCCGGCGACGGTGACGGTTCCGGACCGGTCGAGCGACGACTGGCGGCGCATCGCGGTCGGCGGCGAGTCGGTCCTCGAGACGGTCGGGGAGGCCCAGACGTACTCGATGCTCTGGTATGGCGAGGTCGTCCCCCGCGAGCACTACACCGGCGGCGAGGGCGTGAACCGCTACACGTACGAGCACCCGTACTCGGCGGGGTGGGACGGCGACCGGCTGGTGTTCTACACCGACGGTGAGCAGGGCGCGTACGTCTGGCAGTCGCGGTGGGAGTCGGCCGACGAGGCGCGCGAGTTCGCCGACGCCTACCGCGAGCTGCTGGCGGCCAACGGGGCCGAATCCCGCGGTGACGGGGTCTACGTCGTCCCCGACGGTGGCTTCGCCGACGCGTTCCGCGTCGTCAGGGACGGGGACACGGTGCTCGTGGTGAACGCGCCGACCGTCGGCGAGCTCGACGACGTACACGCACCCGGTTCAACCGCCGTCGTCGCGGCGGACGCCGGAGTGACGGCGTCGTCGTCGCTCCCCGTGCCGACGGCGAACCGGACCGGAGCCGCCAACCGGACCGGAGCCGCCTAGGTTTTTGCCCGGGGGCGAGAAGCGCCCGGTATGGACGACTCGTTCGACGTGATACCCGCCGAGGCGATCCGAGACGGCACCGCCACGGACGCCTACTTCGAGCGCACTGAGGGAGCGCTGGAGCACGCCGGTGTGAACCCCCGCGTGGTCACCGAGGTGACCGCCGACCAGTTCCCCTCCGGCGAGTTCGAGCTGCTGGCCGGCGTCGAGAGCGTCGCCCGGCTGCTGGAGGGACGGCCGGTCGACGTGGACGCGATCCCCGAGGGGCGGCTGTTCGACGGCGGGCCCGTGATGCGCATCGAGGGGGACTACCTCGACTTCGCCAGACTGGAGACCTCGATCCTGGGCTTGCTCTCGCAGGCCTCGGGCTTCGCGACGGCCGCGCTCGAGGCCAGACTGGCTGCACCGGAGTCGCAGGTGCTCTCGTTCGGCGCTCGACACGTCCACCCCGCCATCGCCGCCGTCGTCGAACGGAGCGCGCTCGTCGGCGGGCTGGACGGCTTCTCGCACGTCGCTGCGGGCGAGCTGCTCGGCCGCGAGGCGGGCGGTACGATGCCGCACGCGCTCGTCATCTGCATGGGCCGTGGCCACCAGGAGGAGGCGTGGCGGGCGTTCCACGAGGCCGCGCCGCCCGAGGTGCCCCGCATCGCGCTCTGTGACACCTACAGCGACGAGGTCGACGAGGTGCTCCGTGCGGTCGAGGAGCTCGGCGAGGATCTGGACGGCGTGCGTCTCGACACGACGGGGTCGCGCCGGGGCGACTTCGCACACATCATCCGCGAGGTGCGCTGGGAGCTCGACGTCCGGGGGCACGACGACGTCGACATCTTCGTCAGCGGCGGGCTCACCCCCGGGCGCATCCGCGAACTGCGCGCCCTCGCCGACGGCTTCGGCGTCGGGAGCCACGTCACGAACGCCGATCCCGTGGACTTCGCGCTCGACATCGTGTGCGTCGACGGCGAGCCGGCGGCAAAGCGCGGGAAGCTCTCCGGGACGAAGCAGGTGTACCGGACCGCCGACGGCGCACACGCGGTCGGGCTGGCGGACCGCGAGGGGCCAGCGGACGCGGAACCCCTGCTGGAGCCGTTGCTGCGGGATGGAGAGTTAGTCGGCGAGTTCGACGTCGATGCGGCGGCAGAACGGGCGCTCCGCGACGCCGAGCGGGTCGGGTTCTAGTTCGTCAGCTCCTCGATGCTGCCCTCGGGCTCGCGCTCGCGGAAGATCTGGCCCTCGAACAGCGTCACCATCACGTCCTCCTGCTGCCACGCCATCGGCGGCAGGCCGGCCTTCCGGCAGACGCGGCCGAGGTACTCGGCCTCGGACCAGCCGTGCTCGACCGGGACGGTCGGGTAGAGCCAGCCGCGCTCGCTCCCCGTGTCGATGGCGACGCCGTGCGTGCCGAGCTCCATGTCGGCGACCGGGTCGTCGGTGAGGACGACGTTACAGACACAGCAGACGGAGACGGTGAGACTCGACAGCTCCGTCGGTGTGACCTCCGACCCACACGAGTCCTCGCTGGCGGCCTCGATGGCGGCGTCGACGATGACGTGTCCGAGCTGGTCGTTCGACTCGTAGCCACCGGCACAGCCCCGTAGGCTGCCGCGTCCGCGCGTCGATTCGAGCCGGACGAACGCACCGGTTCGGTTGTAGAAGGCGTCGATCATGCTGCCGGGCTGCTCGCGTCGACCGTTCACGACGAAGCCCTCCACCGCTTCTCGCGCGAGTTCGACAGCGCGCGCCCCGTCGTCGTACGTCAACTGGACGCCTTTTGCCTGCGACATAGACTGTATATGGGGAGACACGCTCTTGAACGCTTTCGTTTCGATTCGGCGGTGGTAGGCGGCTCCTACCGCCCCTGTGACCGAGGGGTTTAAACGCGGAACGGGGCTACGTTCGGATGGTAGAGAGAGCCCGGCCGCCGCGACGTGGCCACGCCACGACGTGAGGAAAGTCCCCCCACCGTCCGGACAGGTGGCCGGACGCAAGTCCGGAGCGGGAGACCGCTGGCTCTGGAACAGAAACGAGACCCCTCGCCCCGAGCGATGAGGCGCGAGCGGTGACGAGTCACCGCCCGGCGCGACCGGCGTCAGCCGGGAGCGCGCGAACCGACCCGCAAGGGAAGGGAGTTGACCCGCCGAGCACGGACGGGCGAGAACGGATGGAACGGCGAATCCCCACCGGTGCAAGTCCGCGCCGCTAGGTAGTCCGGACGAGGCGACGGACGCTCAGCCGAATGCCGGGACGAACAGAAGGGGGCTTACTCCTCTCAACCACCACCTTTTGTCGAGCGCCGAGCAAGCTCGGCGCTCGCAAAAGCTGGGCCAAAAAGTGAACGTGGAGGCGACGATGCAGACCGGCGGGTTCGGCTCGCTGGCGCTCACCGTTTCGGTCGGGGTTCCTCGCTACCCCTCGAACCCGTCCTCCCACCGGAACACGCCGTTGCGCTGGACGACCTCGCCGTCGACCTCCATGCGCGAGTCCTCGCTGACGTCGGTTATCATGTCGACGTGGACGGCGGAGTCGTTGCCGGACTCGCCCTCGGGGAGGTTCGCGTCGTAGGCGCGGCCGACGGCCATGTGCACGGTGTCGCCCATCTTCTCGTCGAACAGGATGCTGTCGGTGAAGCGGTCGATGCCGCGGTTCATGCCGATGCCGAGCTCGCCGAGTCGACGTGCGCCCTCGTCGGTGTCGAGGATCTCGCCGAGGACGGCCTCGCCGGCGTCGGCGCTGTAGTCGACGACCTCGCCGTCCTCGAACGTGAGGTGGACGTTCTGGACGCGGGTGCCCCGGAGCGTCATCGGCACGTCGAAGAACACCTCGCCCTCTGTGCCGTACGGCGCGGTGAACACCTCGCCGCTGGGGAGGTTGTGGCTGTCGTAGGCGACGCTCGCGGCGGAGTTGACCGCGGTCCGGCCCTCGATGGACATCGTGATGTCGGTGTCCTCCTTGACGAGCCGGACCTCGCTGCCCGCGTCGAGGATCTCCTTCATCTTCGCCATCTGGTCGGCCAGTTCCTCCCAGTCGCGGAGCACGGCGTCGTACACGAAGTCCTGGTACTCCTCGTAGGCCATCCCGGCCTGCTGGGCGAGCGAGCGCGTCGGGTGGACCGTCGACACCCAGTCGGTGTCCATCACGGCCTCGCGAACGTTCTGGTTCGCCTGCATCGCCGCCTGTCGCTTCGTCGGCGGCACGTCGGCGTCGGCGCTGGTGTTGCGCCCGCCGCCGAGCCGGAGCATCACGTCGCTCTCCTCGTACAGCGCCAGCTCGTGCGTGCTCTCCTCGTACAGCGCCAGCTCGTGCGTGCTCTCCTCGAACTCGCCGTCGTGGGCCTTCGTGTACGCGCGCTCGACCTCGCTGGAGTCGTACTGCACCGACATGTTCGCCCCGACGTCGCCGAGCTCCGCGGCGACCGCGACGGCGAGGTCGTGTGCGCCCTCGTCGACGCTGACGACGACGTTGTCTCCCTCGCTCACGCGGGCGCTCCAGTTCACGAGCACCGCGGCGTGCTCGTGGATGCGTTCGTCCATGGGCCCACCGACGCCCCTCCGACACAAAACTGCCGCGGAGTCCCAGCCGGCCGCTACTTCGACGCGACGCGGTACCGCCCGCCGACCTCGTTCGTGTTCAGCTCGTCCGCTCGCTTCTTCGCCGACTTCCGGTTCTCGAACGGCCCTTCGAACTCGTGCCCGTCCACCACGACGTAGTACTCTGCCATCGTCGCCGTCACTACTGGGTGGGGGGTCAAGTGTGTGACGGCTTGGCGTGACGAGCCCCGTCCAGCGGGGTGGCGCGCGGCTGGCGAGCGTGCCGAACGAAGTGAGGCCGCGAGCTGAACTCGTGCGAGGGACGAGCACCGCAGGGACGCGACCGAAGGGAGCGGTCCGAGGAGCGGAGGAGGCTGGGGAGGCGTGAGGTGCGGTCGCGGTCGGGTGGGACTGAAAGGGGCTGCTCGGTCGACGAACCCCGACGCAGCAAGCACTGGAACGGAGTGAAGCGCGCAGCGAGTCGCGGGAGTCGACCGAGCAGGGGCTTTCTGGCTGTTCGAGTCCACGGATTCCGTTCCCGAGGCACGAGCAGGTGCTTTCGGGCTGGCTCACCTCCGAACGAGCGAGCGAGAAACCTCGGCAGGCGACCCGACGGACAGCCGGCCAGAAACGGTCAGTGGGGTGGGCCAGGTTCGAACTGGCGACCTTCTCCTTGTAAGGGAGATGTCATAACCGGCTAGACCACCACCCCGCACTCGGCGGTAGCCGACCCGGCGGAATAACGCTTCCCTTTTTTCGTGGGAGGTCGAAGGGGAACCGTGAACCGGAAACGTCTCTTCCAGGTCGCCCTGGTGGGAGTCGCGGCCCTCCTCGTCGTCACCATGTTCTGGTATCTGGGGGTCATCGAACTCCCCGGGGAGGACCAGTACAGCGGCCCCGCGACGGTCGTCGTCTCCGACGAGAACGGCACGGAGAAGGCCGTCATCGAGGTCGAGGTCGCGGACACCCGGCAGGAGCGCTTCACCGGCCTGAGTGACCACGAGAGCCTCGAGGACGGCCACGGGATGTGGTTCGTCTACGACGGCGAGAGCCAGCACACGTACGTGATGCGCCGGATGGACTTCCCGCTCGACATCATCTTCGTCGGCGCCGACGGCCGCATCAACAGCATCCACCACCGGCGCGCGCCCGGCCCGAACGAGGACGGGAACGAGATCACCGCGACCGGCACGGGCCAGTACGTGCTGGAGGTCCCCCGTGGCTACGCCAACGAGACCGGTCTCGAGGTCGGCGACCACGTCGAACCGCACTACAACGACTCGTCCTGACGGTCGCGATCCGGACCGCCCGACCGGCGACCGCAACGCATACCCACCCGCCTCCCGCACTCTCCGCCATGAGCGACGGCGTTGCCGCGCTGGCCGACCGCGACGGCTGGCGCGCCGAGGGGTTCGCCGCCCGCGTCCACTACGAGGGGGCGGGCGACCGCTACAGCATCGAGTTCTACGAGCCGAGCGAGTGCGTGGTGTACTGGAAGGTCAAGGGCGACGGCGAGGTCGCCGTCCCCGTGGGCCGGAACACCGTGCCGGACCCGCTCCGGGCGCGCATCCGGGAGGACCTGGCAGAGGCGGGTATCGATCCCGAGATCGAACAACGGGAGCTCTGAGGCGGGCCGTCGCCGCTCCCCCGCCGGCAGACACTTGCTACCACACCTCGAACGTTCGGTTACGTCGGAGGTGCCAGTATCGAGTCCATGCCACTCCACCAGCCCCGGCCGCCGCTGTCGATTCCGGCAACTGTTTCGATTCGTAACAAGCCTTTTCAGTTCGAGACACCAGAAGAGTCACAATGAGTATCGAAGCTGAAGACGACGACCCGTTCGAGGAACAACGGGCCAACGCGGAGAACCCGATGAAGCGGCTGTTCCTCGAGTACGGGTCCGACAACAAACTCGCCTTCGTGGTGGGGCTGCTCTCCAGCATCGTCGCCCGGCTCCTGGACCTCCTCCCGCCGGTCCTCCTCGGCATCGCGATCGACGCGACGTTCCGCAACTCGCGGCCGTTCGCGCTCGGGCCGGTCCCGCTGTACGAGTACGCGCCGACACCGGAGGACCAGGTCCTCCTCGCCTCCGGCATCATCGCCTTCGCGTTCTTCGGCGGGGCGGCGTTCCACTGGACGCGCAACTGGGGCTGGAACTCCTTCGCCCAGCACATCCAGCACGAGGTCCGAACCGACACGTACGACAAGATGCAGCGGCTCAACATGGACTTCTTCGCCGACAAGCAGACCGGCGAGATGATGTCCATCCTCTCGAACGACGTGAACCGTCTGGAGCGGTTCCTGAACGACGGGATGAACTCGGCGTTCCGCCTGAGCGTGATGGTCATCGGTATCGCGGGCATCCTCTTCTACTACAACTGGCAACTCGCGTTCATCACGCTCGTCGTCGTCCCGCTCATCGGGCTGACGACGTACAAGTTCGTCAGCATCATCCAGCCGAAGTACGCCGACGTGCGCTCGTCGGTCGGGCAGATGAACTCCCGGCTGGAGAACAACCTCGGCGGCGTGCAGGTCATCAAGACGTACAACACGGAGGACTTCGAGTCCGACCGCGTCGAGGACGTCTCCCAGGACTACTACGACGCGAACTGGGACGCGATCAACACGCGTATCAAGTTCTTCCCGGCGCTGCGCGTGCTCGCGGGCGTCGGCTTCGTCATCACGTTCCTCGTCGGCGGGCTCTGGGTGTACAACGGCGAGGGGCCGTGGTTCCTCACGGGCACGCTCTCGGAGGGGGAGTTCGTCGTGTTCATCCTGCTCAGCCAGCGGTTCATCTGGCCGATGGCCCAGTTCGGGCAGATCATCAACATGTACCAGCGGGCACGCGCCTCCAGCGAGCGCATCTTCGGACTGATGGACGAGCCCTCGCGCATCGCGGAGGACCCCGACGCCGAGGACCTCGCGGTCGCGGACGGGGACGTGACCTACGACGACGTGACCTTCGGCTACGACGACGAGGAGACCATCGTCGAGGACATCAGCTTCGACGTCGACGGCGGCGAGACGCTCGCGCTCGTCGGCCCGACCGGGGCCGGCAAGTCCACCGTCCTGAAGCTCCTGCTCCGGATGTACGACGTGGACGAGGGCGCCATCGAGATCGACGGGCAGGACCTGCGGGACGTGACCATCCCGAGCCTGCGCCGGCACATCGGCTACGTCAGCCAGGACACGTTCCTGTTCTACGGCACCGTCGAGGAGAACATCACCTACGGCAGCTTCGACGCCGACCGCGAGGACGTCGTCGAGGCCGCGAAGATGGCCGAGGCCCACGAGTTCATCCAGAACCTCCCCGACGGCTACGACACCGAGGTCGGCGAGCGCGGGGTGAAGCTCTCGGGGGGCCAGCGTCAGCGCATCTCCATCGCACGGGCCATCCTCAAGGACCCCGCCATCCTCGTGCTCGACGAGGCGACCTCCGACGTCGACACGGAGACGGAGATGCTCATCCAGCGCTCCATCGACGAGCTCGCCGAGGACCGTACCACGTTCGCCATCGCGCACCGCCTCTCGACCATCAAGGACGCCGACCAGATACTCGTCCTCGAGGACGGCCGGGTCGTCGAGCGCGGCAGCCACGAGGAGCTGCTCGGCAACGACGACCTCTACGCCCATCTCTGGGGCGTGCAGGCCGGCGAGATCGACGAGTTGCCCGAGGAGTTCATCGAGCGCGCGAGGGAGCGCGAGAACCGGGTCGAGGCGCAGAACGACGACTGAGCGGCCCGTAGGCTAAAGCCCTCCCCGACCGAACATCCGGGGACGAAACAGACGAGGTCCCTCCAGTGCCCTACGAACCAACCCTGCTCGCCGCCCCGTACGTCGTCGCCTTCGTCCTCACCGCGGGACTCTGGGGGCTGCTCTGGCGGCATCGCGAGCGTCGCGCCGCGAAGGGGTTCCTGCTGGACGTGACCGGGGTCGTCCTCCTCTCCGCGGTCGTCGCGCTGAAGGTGACCGCGACGGACCCCGCGACGAAGCTGTTCTGGTGGAACTGGCGGTTCCTCCCGGTGTCGTTCATGTCCATCGGGTACATGCTGATGGCCGTCGAGTACACCGACAACGAACATCTGGTGACGCGTCGGGTCGTGGCGGGACTCGTCGCCGTCGTGGCCCTCGTCCAGGTCGCCGTGTGGACCAACGGGGCCGACGGGCCGTTCTACACCGCCGGCGGACTCCAGAACGGGCTGCTCGTCCCGTCGTTCGGCCCGCTGTACTGGGTGTACGCGACGATCATGGTCGGGTTCCTCGTCATCGGGGTCGGCCTGCTCCTCGGGCTGTTCCGGACGCGCAGCGGCTTCGCCCTCCAGACGGGCGTGCTCGTCGGCACCATCACGCTCGTGATGGGTGGCGTGGTGCTCTGGTGGCTCCGCGTCGTGCCGCTGGACACGCTCGCGCTCACGAGTGCCGTCAAGGTGCTCGGGTTCTACATCGCGGTCGAGCGGCTCCAGCTGCTGGATACGCTCCCGGTCGCGCGGACGACGGTCCTCCAGAACATGGACGAGGCCGTGTTCGTGCTCACCGACACGGGCCACGTGGTCGACGTGAACCCGGCCGCCAGGGAGCTCGTCGGCGGCCGCAGCGTCACCCACGAGATCATCGACGACGTGCTCGACGTGGAACTCGTCGACGCCATCGTCGCCGCCGGAAGCGGCGCGGACGGCGAGCGCATCGCGGACCGCGAGGTGACACTCGAGTGCGAGGACGAGACCCGCTACTACGACCTGAAGCTCTCGCGGTTCCCCGACGGCACCGGTGCCGTCGCCGTCTTCCACGACATCACCGAGCGCCGGAACCGCGAGCAGGAGATCACCATCCTGAACCGCATCGTCCGCCACGACATCCGCAACGAGATGAACGTGCTCCACGGGCGCGGGCAGCTCCTGGAGCCGCACGTCGAACCCGAGGGCGCGGACGACTACCGGCTCGTCATGGAGAGCGCAGAGCACGTCATCGAGATCACCGAGACGGTCCGCGAGCTGATGGAGACGATCACGAACGACGGCTCGCTCACGCTCAAGCCGGTCGCGCTCGACAACGCCCTCGCCACCGAGGTCGAGAAGGCGCGCTCGAACTTCCCGCACGCGGCGTTCCAGCTCGCCGAGGTACCGTCGGTCCGGGTCGCCGGGAACGAGATGCTCACCTCCGTGTTCACCAACCTGCTGAACAACGCGGTGGTCCACAACGACTCGTCCGAGCCCGGTGTCTGGGTCGACTGCACCGTCGAAGACGGGGTCGCACGGGTCCGGATCGCCGACGACGGCCCCGGTGTCCCGCGGGGCCAGCGCGAGGAGATCTTCGGGCGCGGCGAGAAGGGGCTCGAGAGCGAGGGCACCGGCGTCGGGCTCTACCTCGTCGACACGCTCACCGACGCCTTCGGCGGTGACGTCTGGGTCGAGGAGAGCGAGCGGGGCGGTGCCGCGTTCGTTGTCGCGCTCCAGCTCGTCGACGCGACGGGTGAGACGGCACAGCACGAGCCCGGAACCGTCTCCGCCGACCAGTCTTGAAGGGTGTTTAATCACCACTAATGTGTCCTATTACTTTGTAGGTGGGATTCATACCTGATGCGGACGAACTCGCGTGTATGTCAGTTGGGACGCCCACCGCGAACTGGACCGACGAGAACACCTGCCCGTTCTGCGACGCCACGCTCCCCAATCCGGGTGCGGGCTTCGTTGACCACCTGAAGACCAGCCCCGAATGTCGCTCCGGCTTCGACGCCTGGCGGTTCCACATGACCGACGACTTCGGCGGGGCATAGCGCGGGACGAAGCGGGGGTCTCCTTCCGGGCCGCCAAAGCAGTTTGAACCAATCCTTTTGCCGGCGGCCCGTCTTCCTTTCGAGTGATGCTTCTCACTCTCGAGAGGGTGCTCCGGTCGGTCGAGCAGACGGGGCCGCGCTGTCGCCGCCCGACCGTCGGAGGCCCTCGCGACGAGCGCTGGCCGGACTCCTCCCCGCTCCATCATGGTCCCAACCGATGAAGGGGACGGACCGGAGACGTTCGAGGCCGTCGTCGAGAGCGTCCGTTCGTGGGCCGACCGCGAGAGGGTGCCGGACGGCGACCCGGTCCGGCGACTCCAGCACCACGTCGAGCAGGACCTGAACGCGGGCGCAGAGACGGAGTGGGAGGAGGACGTCGTCGCTCTCGGTACCCAGCGAGGTGGCTGTGAGATCGTCGTCAACGGGGCAATCGGAATCCGCTTCGTGACCGACTTCAATCCGGGTCGGATGCAACGGTTCGACCACCGACTCCCCGCCCAGAGCGACCGCTACAACTACCTGCTCGTCTACCTCCACGAGCTCCCGGCGCGGTATCAGGACGGCTGGCGGATCAGGCAGCGGAAGTTCTCCGCCCCCCGGCTCGGACTCCATGACTTCGCCTTCGTCGTCCGTGCTCAGCCAACCGACCTCGACGGTGTGCAGGTAGACGTCGGGACGATACGGGAGGTCGTGAAGACCCTCGGGTTCATCCGGATGGTACTCCTGGTCCTCATCCTCGCGACGTTCATCGTATCTGCCGTGGTATCCGAGCAGTTCGAGGTGCTGTTGCTCACCTTCGGGTTCCTGGTCGTCTGGTTCGTCGGCGTCGCGCTCTACCTCCGGCGGGCTCCGCCCGGGTGACCCGAGAAGGCGGTCGGCGGCTCACGTCGTCGTCGGGCTACCGAGACGGCGGATACAAGACCCGACCGTCCGTCGGGACGGGTATGCAGCTCACCGACGCCACGTGGACGGACGTCCGTGACGCCGACGCCGACGTCGCCTTCCTCCCGGTCGGCAGCACCGAACAGCACGGCCCACACGCGCCGCTCGGCACGGACGCGATGAGCGCCGCCGAGATCGCACGCCGAGCCGCCGAAGCCGCCGCCTACGACCCGCTCGTCGCGCCCGTCGTCCCCGTGGGCATCGCCGAGGAGCACCGCCAGTTCGACGGCACGCTCTGGGTCCGCGAGGACACGTTCCGGGCGTACGTCCGCGAGACCGTCGAGAGCCTCGCGCACCACGGCGTCGAGCAGGTCGTCGTCGTCAACGGTCACGGCGGCAACACCGCCGCGGTGCGTGAGGTCTGTGCGCGGGTCACCCGCGACGGGTCCACGCGGGCAACCCCGTTCACCTGGTTCGACACCGTCGACGACGACCTGCTCGACGGCCTGGGCCACGGCGGCCCCGTCGAGACGAGCGTCGTCGCGGCCATCGACGCGGACCTCGTCCACGAGGACCGGTTCGAGGCGGCCGCAGCGGGCGCTGGCGACGGGTTCGGTGACTGGATCGCCGGCGTGAACGTCGCCTACGACTTCAGCGAGTTCGCCGAGAGCGGGAACGTCGGCGACCCCAGCGCGGCGACCGCCGAACGCGGCGCTGCCGTGCTGGACGACGCCGTCGCAAAACTGCTGGCGCTTGTCGACGGGCTCAGGGAGCGCTCGCGGTAGGCACCGCTACTCCTCGTCCTCCTCGTCGGCGTCGTCGCCGGCGGCCTCCTCCAGCGTGCTCCGGAGCCCCGGAATCGTGGAGGTGAGCTCGCCGACCTGCTCGCCGGCGGACGCGATATCCTCGATGACGCCCTCCAGCTCCGCGATCTCGTCCTCGAGGTCGTCAGCGTCCTCGAACGCGTCGGCGCGCTGGCCCATCGTGAACCACTTCTTCGCGTCTCGCAGGTGCTCCTCGGCGTCGCCGACGTCCAGCGCGGAGCGCAGGCCGTTGAGCACGCCCAGCACGTTGTCGGCGTCGGTCTCCCAGACGTCGTCGGGGTCGGGGAGCTCGTCCCACGCCTCCGCGAGGGACTCCTCGACGTCCTCGCGCATCTCGTTGGCCGCCTCGCCGAACAGTTCGTCGTCGTTCAGGGTGGACTGGCTCATGGCTCACGATTCGAGCGGGAGGTGGTTAAGTACCTGCCTGAAAGTGAAAGTGAAACCGGCAGAGCTGGGGCTCCTATCGGCGGGATAGCTGAGCGGAACCGGAACCCTATACTCCGCCGGCGTCCTCGCGCCGGCGCACCAGCCCGACGCTGTCGTAGGTCAGCACCGGCTCCGGGCCGTTCTCGCCCTCGCGGGTGACCCGCACCCGCTCCCGGATGACGCCGGTCCCCGGCCGACCGGCCGACGGGCGTTTCTCCGCGAGCTCGAGCTCGACCGCCAGCGACTCGTCCGGAAAGACCGGGGCGTGCCAGCGGTGGTTCTCGATGCTCATGCCGGCGATGCCAGCGACGCCCGACCGGAACTCGTCGACGACCACCCGGTTCGTCGCCGACAGCGTGTGGTAGCCACTGGCCACCAGCCCGCCGAACGGCTCCTCCACCTCGGGGTCGGTGTGCATCGGCATCGGGTCGAACGCCGCCGCGAACTCGCGTATCTCGTCCGCACCGAGCGAGAACGTCCCGAGGTCGTGGGTCTCGCCCGCTTCGAGGTCCTCCAGGTACCTCATTCGACGCTATCCACCCGCATCATCGGGTAGTCGCCCTCCATCGACATGCTGGTCTCCACCCGGGTGCCCTCGTACTCGATGGTCATCTCCACCTCCATGAACCGCCCCGTCAGTTCGAGGTAGTCCGCCGACTGCTCGGCGAGCGCCGCCGCGATCTCGTCCTCCAGCACGTCCACCGTCACGTCCACGCAGTGCGGCTGGTTCTCGATGGCCTCCGCCATCGCCGTCTCCAGACTCGCCGCCGAGTCGGGCGAGACCGGCGTCCCCGCGAACTGGTGGTACAGCGTCCCGAACTTGATGCCCGCCTCGAAACAGGCCGTCTCCGACTCCGTCGCGTCCATAGCTGTTGGTTGGATGGGTCCGCGAAGTTCGTTGTGGTCTCGGAACTATACCAGGGCGTTGGACGGTGTTCGGGAGTCTCGTGATTTCCTCGAACCGTGTGCTCTCCTGCGCTCGAAGCTCGCGTTCTGAACCGCCAGAAAGCCCCGTTAGTCGTGGGAACTGGTTCGGACTCGGACAGCCAGAAAGCCCCGAGTCGCTCGGCTCCCGGGCCTCGCTGCGGTCCTCGTACCTGCGGTGCTTGGCTGGCGAGACTCCTCCGTCGTCTCGCTGCTTCCCGCTCGGTCGCACGCTCCCTCGCGGGAACGTCGCCGCGGTTCGCCGAGAACCTCGCCCCTTTCAGTCCCGCCCCGCGACCGCACCGCACCGCACCTCACGCCTCCCCAACCTCCTGCATCACCGGAAACCTCCGGTTTCCGGTTAGCAGCCAGAAAGCTCCGCTTTCTGGCCACATCTCCGGAAATCAGAGATTTCCGGCGGGATCACGAAACGCAAGCGTTTCGTGACCGATGCTCGCTCCGCTGCGCTCCTCGTCCCTCGCGCGGATGGCTCGACACGCTCCCTCCGGTCGCGGTCTCGCCAGTCGCGCGCCGGGGCGGCTGGTCGGGAGTCGAAGCAGGCCGAAAGTTTACACTATTCGTAAACTCGGGTGGGCTGCCCCGGCTAGGTCACTCCGTCCCGATGTCCACGAGCTCCTCGACGGCGGGAATCTCGACGTCCTCGTCGAGGATCTGGGTCATGCGTTCGCTGTGCTTCGTGGCGGCGTACTCGGTGAGTTCGTCCGAGGTGACGCCGGTCCGGTTCTCGGTGGCGGCGTCGGAGACGGCCTGCTGGGTGAGCATCGCGAGTTCGGTCGTCAGCCCGGTGATATGGTCGGGGTCGACCGCGCCGGACTCGACGAGCTCCTCGAGTTTGGCCATCCCGAAGCCGACGTGGCGGCCCTCGTCGGCGCGGATGTTGCCGAACCCCTCGACGAGGCCCGGGAGTTCGGGGACCCCGGGGACGCTGCCGTCGAAGGAGGTCTGGATGCCGTAGTAGCCCGTCTGGGCCAGGATGCCCTCGATGGTGAGGTGGTAGTGGCAGAACGCCTCGGCGCGGGCCTCGGGGCCGTCGTCGGTCAGGAGCCGGTGCATGGCGGCCTCGGTTCGCTCGAACAGCTCGACGTAGGCGTCGGAGTACCAGTTCGGGTCGCGGGGGTTCGTCCGTGTGTTGCCACGGCTGTCCTCCTCGGGCCCGATGACGGTCGACCAGTACCGGTGGAAGAAGTCGGCGTGCTTGGCCTCCTCGTAGAGCTGGGTGGTGACGAACAGCTGGTCGTTGAGGTCGGAGAGGACGACTCCGAGCGGCGCGAGGTCCTCGGTGACGGCCTCCTCGCCCGCGCCGAACAGCGCGAGCACCCCCTTGAGCTGGTCGAAGGTGGCGTCGTCGAGGGCCGCGATGCGCACGCGGTCCTGGGAGAGGTCGACGTCGGCGGGGTCCCAGTGGCGCTCGACCGCGTTGCGGTAGTAGCGGTAGGACCGGGCGTCGGTGTCGATGCGGTCGGCACCGTCGAAGGCATCCGTCATGTGTCGGTGTACGCAGCCCCTGGAAAAAACCGTACCGGCGTTGTGGGTTGTCCGCGGCTAGCGGTTCCGGGCGGTCGCGAAGGCGACGTAGTACTCGTCGTCGTACAGCAGCGAGACGTGCTCGACGGAGTCGACGCCGAGCGGCACGGTGTCGCCGGGGGCGAACTCGCCGTCGATCTCGTCGGCGAGCTCGACGACGGTCCGGTCACCGTCCCAGACGTGGGCGGTGAGCTCGGAGGCCGAGACGGCGTCGCCCGCGACGTGTTCGAGCGCGATCTCGTCGCCGACGGTCAGGTCGAGCTCGATCTCGGGCGCGACGCGGTCGAACGCGAGTCCGGCGGCCGACTCGCCCCAGACGACGGCGACGGTCGCGCCGACCGGCACCTCGTCGACGGTCACGCTGGCCCCGCTGGAGACGGTGTCCCGGGAGTCGGCCCACTGGGTGTCGGCGGGCTCGTCGTCGACGCGCACCTCGTACTCCGACGCGGGGCGGGGCTCTGCGAGGTCCAGGGTCACGGTCGCTTCCCGAGCGTCGAAGTCGTAGTCGATGGTCGCGTCGCCCGGCGGCTCCGGCAGGAAGTAGGCGATGCCGCTCCCGTGCTCGTCGTCGCCGTAGCGGACGACGACCGCCTCGCCCGGGTCGACGTCGTCGAGGGTCGCGGTCGCCCCCGCGGTGACGGTCTCGTCGGCCCACGGCGCCCCGGTCTGTTCGGGCTCCTCGGCGTCTCTGTGCCACCAGTCCCGGCTTCCGTGGACCACGAGCTCGATCTCGTCCCCGTCGAGCTCGAACTCGTCGGTGTACTCGATCCCGAGCGTCCTGGCGTCGAAGTCGTAGTCGAACGCGAACTCGAGGTGGCCCAGGATGGTCGTCGTGCTGGTGCTCGTCCCGTAGGACTGCTCGTGGGTGAGACTGATGCCGAGGTTCGGCTCCACGTCGGCCATCCGGATGCGGATGGTGTCGCCGCCGGCGATGGTCTCCCGGTCGCCGGCCCAGATGGACCGGTCGTACGCCTCGTCGTCGAGCTCGAGCGTGAGCTCGTCGACCGGTGTCGGGTCGCCCTCGCGTACCTCGATGGGGAGGTACTCGTCGCCGTCGCGGATGTCGTCGCGGTCGACGCGCAGGCCCCTCGGGCTCTCGTGCTCGCGGGCCCGGCGCCGCGCGGCGAGGTCGATGACCGTCGTGACGGTGACCACCGCGCCGTCGGTTTCGATGCTGGTGTTCTCGCTGTCGGCACCGAGGCTCTGCTCGTACGTGTCGACGACCTCGTCGGTCTTCGACTCGTCCTCGAGTCCGACGACGAACAGGCGCTCGAGGGTGTCCGGGTCGCGGACGGTCATGCCGTAGCCGGTGAACCGAACGTCGGCGTCGAACGCCTGGGCGTAGCTGTTCGAGTTACCGAGCATGACCGAGCGCACGTCGGCGTCGCCGAAGGCGTCGAGGCCGTCCTCGAGCACCGGTTCCGCGTCGAACGCGCCGTCGACCGCGCCCGCCTTCGCGCGGAGCGCGGCGTCGAGCCGGTCAGCGGAGTCGGCGACGAGCACCGCGTCGTCCAGTTCGCCGGCGACGTGGCTGTCGGCCTCGTACTGACGGTACTCCGTGCCCGTCGGGCCGGTGACCGTCTCGCCGTCGCGCTCGAACGCGAGGTCGCCGGTCAGCACCAGCAGCGGGACCGAACCACCGTACTGTCCGTGCTGGAGGAGCACGCCCTTCGAGATGGCCGTGCTGTCGAACGCGAACGCCTCTACCGGGAGCGTCGTCTCCTGGTCGCGGTTCGACTCGCGCATCGCCTCGAAGTCGGCGACCGAGAGGACCATCTCGTCCTGCGTGGCCGACCCGGGACAGAACGCGAGGAGTTCCGCGAACTCCTCGCCGTCACGCCACGGCTCCCGGGCGCTCGACCCGTCGGCCTCGACGGTCGTCGCCGCACTGGTGACCGATGCGACTGTGCTGAAAGAGAGGGCTGCGCCGATATCTCTGAGGACCTGCCTGCGGGGACTGTCCTGCATACATCGGAGTTCTGACCGGTAGTATCATAAAGGAACCGACACAGTTTCAGGGCTGGAAAGTGGCCGTTGGGATTGGAAATCGAGACAGAAATCGGTGGAACTATCGAACTTTTAGAATACCGTCCTGTCGGCCGTAGATTGTCACGCACGATATCGCGATCCGTCCCGGAGAGCGGGGACGCGACCGCGCCCGCCGGTGTCCTGGCGGCGAACGGGGGAACTCGCTGCCGCGGCGGTTCGGATAGGCTCTTGGGGGAGGGGGCCCTGCCGGCAGGTATGCGACTCGAAGACTACTGGGGCGTCGGGCCGAAGACCCGAGAGCTGCTCGTCGACGAGCTCGGCGTCGAGCGCGCGGTCGACGCGATCGAGTCGGCGGACGTGCGGACGCTGGCCGAGGCGGGGCTCTCGCGTGGCCGGGCGACGCGCATCCTCCGGCGGGCTGGCGGTGGCGAGGGGATGGGTATCCTCGCGACCGGCGACACGCGCTCGGTGTACAAGCAGTGCATCGAGCTCGCGCGCCGCCACGCCGTCACGCAGGACGCCGCCGACAGCATCCGCGTGCTGACGCCGCTGGCGCACCGCGAGGCGATGGTGGACCGGCTCGACGACGTGACCACCGCCCGCGAATCGTGGGCGGCCGTGGACGCCGGGGACCGCGAGGCCCTCCTCGAGGCCTTCGCCGACTACGACGAGGCGGGCGGCGGCGAACTCGCGGCCGTCGAGACCGCGCTCTCCCTGCTCGAACTGGACCTGACCGAGGGGACGTTCGCGCCGCTCGGCGACCTCGACCGCGAGGGGCTTGCGGACGCCGCGGACGCACTCGGCGCGCTCGAGGGCGGCCGCGTGGCTCCCGGCGCGGACGAGCGTCTCGACCGACTCCGCGATGCTCGCGCGGCCGTGGAGACGATGGATGCCAACGCCGTGGACGTCATCGAGGCGGTGCGCGATTCGGGGGCGCGTTCTCCCGACGAGTTCCGGAGCGCGTTCGTCGACCACGTCCGGGGGGAGGCCGAGGTGGACGCCGAACGCATCCGCGACGCGGTGCCCGAGGACGCCCGCGACGCGACGGACTTCGTGGGCTCGGCGCTGCGTGCGCTGACCCAGGAGCTCGCCACCGCGGTCGACGAGCGCGAGCGCGAGGTCCGGGTCGACCTCCAGCACGCCATCAGCGACGCTCGCGAGGACATCGACCGCGCGGTCTCCGCGGTGGACGACATCGCGCTCGACCTCTCGCTGGCGCGCTTCGCTGCCGCGTACGATCTCACCCGGCCCGAGTTCGTGGAGGGCGAGGCCACCGTCGCCGTCGAGGGCGCCCGGAACCTTGACCTGCTCGCCGGCGACGCCGACGTCCAGCCGGTGCGCTACGCGCTGGGCGAGCACGGCCTCACCCCGCCGCCGGACGACGAGCGCGTCGCCGTCCTCACCGGGGCGAACTCCGGCGGGAAGACGACGCTGCTGGAGACGGTCTGCCAGGTGGTCGTCCTCGCGCACATGGGGCTGCCAGTGCCGGCCGAGTCCGCCGAGCTGACGCTGTTCGACGATGTGGTGTTCCACCGCCGGCACGCCTCCTTCAACGCCGGCGTGCTGGAGTCGACCCTCAAGTCGGTCGTCCCGCCGCTGACCGGCGAGGGGCGGACGCTCATGCTCGTCGACGAGTTCGAGGCCATCACCGAGCCCGGCAGCGCCGCCGATCTGCTCCACGGGCTCGTCACGCTCACCGTCGACCGCGACGCCGTCGGCGCGTTCGTCACCCACCTCGCCGACGACCTCGAACCGCTGCCCGAGGAAGCTCGCGTCGACGGCATCTTCGCCGAGGGCCTCACGCCGGACCTCGAACTCGAGGTGGACTACCAGCCCCGGTTCGACCAGCTCGGGCGCTCCACGCCGGAGTTCATCGTCTCCCGGCTGGTCGCCGACGCCGACGACCGCGTCGAGCGCGCTGGCTTCGAGACGCTGGCCGCGGCTGTCGGCGAGGAGACGGTGCAGAAGACGCTCGCCGACGCCGAGTGGGCCTAGGCGTACGTCGTCTCCAGGTACTCGACGATGTTCGCGGACTCGTTCATCGTCACGCCGTGCGCCGAATCCACGAGGACGGGCACCGCGCGCTGGCCGGAGACGCGCTTGACCTCGTCCCGTTCCGAGTGCAGTGCCTCGACCCAGATGCTCTCGTACTCCAGCCCCAGCTCGTCGAGCTTGTCCGCGACCGTCTCGCACCACGGGCAGCCCTCCAGCTGGTACAGTGTCAGGCTCATACCCCCGGCTTGGGCGCGGAGGGACTTGGGAACACCGGCGTTTCGGGTCGAGCCGGGGCCGCAGGTCGATTTTCGACGCCGAGGTTTACAACTATCGTAAATGCCCGGCCGGCGATGCTTGCCGACCAGCCGGGTGGCGCGCGGCTGGCGAGCGTGCCGAACGGAGTGAGGCCGCGAGCAGACGCTCGTGCGAGGGATGAGCACCGCAGCGAAGCGAGGAGCGCAAGAGGCTGGGGAGGTGTGAGGTGCGGTGCGGGTGGGACTGAAAGGGGCGAGGTTCTCGGCGTACCTCGGCGAAGCAAGGACCGCAGGCACGAGGACCGCAGCGAGCCGCGGGAGCCGAGAATCTCGGGGCTTTCTGGGTGTTGTCGTGTCCGGCGTGTCCTGCGACAGACGGGGCTTTCTGGGTGTTGTCGGGTCCAGCGTGTCATCCGAGAGACGGGACTTTCGGGCTGTCGCGACGCGATAGCTCTCCGGGAACCACCTCCACAGAGTACCCCGACGAAAACGCTCATTGCCGCCGACGGCCCTAGACGCAGTCACATGATGGCGACCACGCACGCGTTCGTCGGCCTCGCACTGGCGACCGTCGTCGCGTTCGTCGCACCCGAGTTCGGCGTCGCCGCGGCCACCGGTGCACTCGCGGGCGGTGTCTTCCCGGATCTGGACCTCGCGGCCGCCCACCGGAAGACGCTGCACTTCCCGGTGTACTACAGCGTCGCAGCGGTCCCCGCGGGCCTCCTTGCCCTGCTGAACCCGACCACCACGACGGTTGCCGTCGCGCTCTTCCTCGTCGCGGCGGCGGCCCACTCCGTGAGCGACGTGCTCGGCGGCGGGCTCGAACTCCGGCCGTGGGAGGCGACCGGCGAGAAGGCCGTGTACGTCCACCCGCAGCGGCGCTGGCTCCGGCCGAAGCGGCTGGTCCGGTACGACGGCGCCCCGGAGGACTTCGTCGTCGGCGCGGCGTTCGCGCTCCCCGGCCTGGTCGTCTTCGACGGCTGGGTCGAGCAGGCGGTGCTGGCGGGGCTGGTGGTCTCGCTGGCGTACACGGTCGTCAGGAAGCGCCTGCCGGACCTCACGCCGGAGCGCTTCCAGTAGGGACACCCCGGCCGGTCAGGAGAGCGTGTATCGCTCGAACCGCCTGACTGCGTACACGTACGACAGCAGCGGCGCGGCGACGCCGGCGGCGACGACGACGCCGCTGACGGGGAGGAGCCACGCGGGGTCGAGCCCGAGCGTCCACGGCGTGAGGAACGCGACGAGGCCGTTGGCGAGGCCGGCCAGCAGCTGTCGGGTGCCGCTGTTTACCGCGAGCACGGCGTTGCCGGCGATGGTGACGAGTCCGAGGGAGAACGCGGCGAGTGCAGTCTTGCTCGGCACGACGGCCTTCTTGTTGCCGGCGACCTGCACGCTGCCGAAGCGGGGGAAGGTCATGCCGACGCCGATGGCGAGCAGCGGCGTGAGCAGGGTGCCGAGCACGGCGACGCCGACGGCGGCGGCGGCCTCGACGGGCGGGAGCGGGCTGAGGAACGCCACGGGACCGACGACGAGGACGGCGGCCGGCGCCCCGACCACGGCACCGGCGAGGACGTGACCGACGACGTACTGCCGGCCGGAGATGGGGGCCGTGAGCGTGGTCTCGATGGCGGGGCCGTCGTCGCCCAGCGGGTTCAGCGCGAACGCGAGCGCGACGGCCCAGGCGACGTAGAGGCCGAGCAGCCAGGGGAGGTGCGAGGGGATGGTGCCGGTCTCGACGATGGTCTGCACGTCGGAGACCAGGAAGAACAGGGGATAGAGCGCGTACACGAGCTTGATCGGCGCACGCCGGGTGCGGGTCCAGGCGACGCGGACGACGCTCCGGGTGGGTCGGTCGACGACGGCGAGCAGGCGGTCGCCGACGGCGAGCCCAGAGTCCTCCTCGACGCGTTCGTGTTCGGTCTCGGTCGCGGGGTCCGAGAACCAGTGGTAGTTCGCCAGTCTGACCGCGAGGGCCTGCCCGACGAGGACGGCGGCGGCGGTGGTCGCGACGGCGCCAGCAGCCCGCAGGGGCGAGGCGTCGACGTTCGGCGCGCCGAGCAGCAGCAGGTCCGCGTAGCCCGACAGCGGCGTGGACTGCAATGGCTCGAACAGGAGCTCGGTGAGCACGGCGAAGCCGTTGCCGAAGACGAGCCCCATGTAGACGAGGAAGGCGAGGAGTCCGAGGGCGGTCCGGTTCCGGGCGAGGGGCTCGTACCGGGTGACGAGGTGGCGGCCCACGAGCCCCAGACAGAAGCCGAGCCAGACGGCGGGGAGGAGCACGCCGACGAGCACGACGGGGAGCGCGAGGAGGACGAGCGGTGCGCGCGCCCCGTACGCGAAGCCACCGAGTGCGACGACGATGGGGACGGTGAACCACGCGAGGTAGCTCGCGGTCTCGGCGACGAGGATGCCGGCGACCACGTCGCGGACGCGGGCGGCGAGCAGCAGCGTCTCGGGCTCGTCGACGCCGCCGCGCTGGGCGATGGTCCGGAACGTCGCCAGCGCGAGGATGCCGACGGCTGCGAGGCCGACCGCACCGCGGATCCCGCCGACGACGCCGCCCGCGACGGGGACGTCGGCCAGCTCGCCGGTGCGGAGCTCGCGGCCGAGGATGGCGAACAGGGACGCGCCGAGGAGCGACACCCCGCCGAACATGACGCCGGCGACGGCGAGCGCGACCACCTGCACGGTGCTGTCGCCGAGCTTGCGGAGGGTCCGGCGGAACTCCGTCCGGGCGATACGGCGGACGTGTCTGTGGTCGACTAGCAACGGGACCACCACGGCGGGAGCCGTCTCGCAGGGCGGGGGCACTGGTGCATACCCGGAGCGTCGCCCGCGACCCAGTTAAATCGCTCCGACGACTGCCGGGACAGAGAACGCGGGCGGGGAAGCGACCTAGACGTAGTGTGCGGCGATGACGAGCCCGTACCAGAGCAGTCCGCCGGCGAGGAGGGAGCGGCGGAGCTCGAAGTCGTGGAACGCGCTCGCCCCGGCCGCGACGAGGCCGATACCGGTGGCGAGGCCGACCCGGTGGAGCACGAGTTCGATGGGGAGCACGCGGACGCCGATGAAGCCGTAGTCGAGGACGACGCCGGTGCCGAAGCCGAGCGTGCCGAAGATGAAGCCGTCGACGGGCTCGAGGTTCCGGCCGGCGACGTACGCGGCGGCGGGCGTCCCGAAGACGAGGACGGGGTAGAGCGCGGCGACGACGGCGTTGGGGTCGACCGCCATCGCGTTCTCGATGGCGATGCCGGCGAAGCGGACCCCGAGCAGGACGGCGGCCGGGCCGACGAACACCGCCACCCGGAGCCGGGTCCGGCGGGTCCAGACGCCGTCGAAGAGCCGTCGGGCGGTGGCCTGCGCCGAGCCGAGCGAGACGCTGCCAAGCAGCGGCAGCACGAGCAGGTAGACGACGGTCGTCCAGCCGTCGTGGTCGTGCGTGTCGCCGTTGTCGTGGTAGACGCGCTGGACGTCGCCGGCGGACGTGGAGTCGATGAAGTCGCGCTCGATGTCGACCCGTGCCTCCTCGAGGCTGTCGACGGTGTGGGTCAGCGTGAACCAGTCGAAGTGCTCGGCGTGGGCCTGCACCGCCGTCCAGTTGCCGCGCTCGGTCTCGATCTGGTACGCCCGGATGTGGTACTGGCCGCCGAAGTAGTCGCCACGGTGGAGCTGGTAGGACTGCGGTGTCCACTCGCCACGACCGGGCCCGTGTTCGTAGTAGACGTAGCGCTTCGCCCCGACGGCGTCGGCCCAGACGATGCGGGTGCCGTTGCCGAACTGCGGGTTCTCGTCGGTCTCCTCGGTGAACACCGGCTGGGTCTCGTTCCAGCCGTCGCCCCCGGCCTGGAGGCGTGCCTTCACCTGCTCCGGGTTACCGCGGACGAGGAGGTTGAGCGCGCTGGCACGCCCCCGGAACGCCTGGCGGCTGCTGACGTACGGCCAGACCTCGGTCTCTGTCTCCCCGAGGCTGACCAGCGCCTCGTCGTCGTCCGCGGGGTCGTCCGGTGGCGTCTGGACCGACGGCGAGACGAACGTCGTGCCCAGCAGCAGGATCGTCACCGCGAACACGAGCACGAGTACCCGGTTGCGTGTCCACATGGCTCCGGTGCTGCCTCTCTCTAGCGGGCGCCGACTGATAACAGTACCCGTCATCCCGGGGCGTGCCGGTGGCGATAACCGATAGAACCGTGCTGTCGCCAATCCCCACGACTAGCTTCAGTGAAATTTATAGGTCTCGGGGGCAAGTAAATGGACGATGGAACAGCGCGACGACCGCGAGGCCGACACCGTCGAGGTCGAGATCCCGGCGGCACTGGCCGACCGCATCGAGCGCATCTTCGTCGACTGTCGTGGCTACGAGCCCGCGTCGTCCCAGGAGAGCCTGAGCGTGCTCTGTGACCTGGCCGCTGGCCGGCTCGACCCGTCGCTGGCCGGCACCGATGGGACCGCGACAGACGACAGCGTGTCGGGCGCCGACGAACGCGAGGCGGCACCCGGAACCGAGGGTCGGTCCAGCACCGCCCCGGGGCCCAGAAGCGACCTCGTCGAGCGCATCGACGAGGCGTTCCCGGCCCGCTGGGACGCCGACCCGACGGTCAGGCGGCGCCTGCACGCGGTCGTCGACCGGTACGCCCACAACCCGAAGGAGTACACCGGCCACGACGAGCGCGAGGCCGACGCCATCGCCGCCGTCGCCCGGCGCGAGGGCGTCTCGCCGGAGGACCTCCGGACCGACCTGGTCTCGACGCTGTACGGGAACGCCGGGCTGCCGGACGACCTCGCCGGCGAGTTCTTCGGCGAGGCGATGCGCTCGGTCGTCGACGAGGAGCCGGCGGAGCACGAGACGGCGGACGAGCCCGCCGAGGACGCCCTCCTGCGCGGTGGGTCTGCGGACGAGCTCGACGCCGACCTCGGTGACGACGCCTTCGACGTGGAGAACCTGCTGGGGGAGGTGTCCCAGCCGACGGCCGACTGCGAGCGCTGTGGCGACAGCCACCCGGTCAACGACCTCGAGACGGTCATCGGCTCGAAGACGGCGACCATCGAGCTCCTCTGTGCGGACTGCACCGCCGACACGGAGTGACGGTCGGCCATGGACGAGACAGACGACATCGACGACGAGCCCGCGCCCTCCGATGCGTTCGCCGCGCTGAGCGACCCGGTCCGGCTCGACATCCTCGACGCGCTGACCGCTCACCACCGGAGCGAGGGGCACGACCCCATCGGCTTCGCCGCCCTGCGCCGACGCGTCGGTGTCCGCGACTCCGGACGCTTCCGCTACCACCTCAACCAGCTCCGCGACCGGTTCGTCGAGCGGGCCGACGACGGCTACCGGCTGACCGCCACCGGCGCGCGGGTCGCCGGCGCCATCCTCGCGGGCACCTACACCGAGTCGGTCTCCCTGGGCCCGGGCGAGCTCGACAGCACGTGCCCGTTCTGTGGGACACCCGCGGTCGCGACGGTCCGCGACGGGCAGTGCGTCGTCACCTGCGGCGAGGAGCACCCGCTCTTCTCGTGGCACGTGCCCGCGAACGCTGCGAGGGACGCGAGCCTGTCCGAGGTTGTCGACCTCGCCGAGCTGCTCGCCTTCCAGGCCATCGAGCAGGCGCTCGCCGGCGCCTGCACCCAGTGCTACGACGACGTCGAGACGACCGTCGGCGACCCCGACGAGCCCGGCTTCCGTGCGGTCTGTGACACCTGTCCCGCCCGGCTCGTCGGCCCCATCAGCTTCCCGCTGCTCGTCGACCCCGACGTGGCCGGCTGGTGCCGCGAGCACGGCTACACCCTCCGCGAGGACCACGTCTGGGAGTTCCCGTTCGTCGGCAGGGACGCGGCCGTCGAACCCGCCGGTGCCGACGCCGACGGCGCGCTCGTCGTCACCGTCGCCATCGACGACGACAGCCTGACCGCCAGGCTCGACGGGGACGGTCGCGTCGTGGCTGTCGACACGGAGTGACGCCCGTCGCGAGAACTGACGGATTCTGGATAGAAATTCGATTCGCCGAGCGCCCAAGTGGCAGGCGGTTCTACGATCACCCGATGACGCAGAACGGCCAGTCCGACCCCGGTCTCCGGTCGCTGTACCGGACCGCCCGCGCGATGACCGCCTCTCCGCTGCTGTACATCGGCGCCGTCACGGTCGTCGTGGCGAACGAACTCGCCGCGCTGCTCGTGGGCGGCGGGTACCTCTCCGAGACGGTCGGTGCGCTGGCGCTGTTCCCCATCGCGCTGGTGCTGCTGTACGTCCAGCTCCTCGCGCTGGCGTACTACCGTCGAGACCGCGATACAGAGCCGCCGCGGCGCTGCGGCGTCGACGCGTAGCCCGCCATGCCCGAGCGCTCAAGGAGTCGGCCGCCCAACGTCACCGGCATGTACGTCGACCCGGACCCCGAGTGCCACGAGGACGGCTGGGGCGAGGCTCGGTCGACCGTCGTCGGCGTAACCGCCGCCCTCGCCGCCGGCGGGGCCTACGCCGCTACCTACGGGCTCGAGCAGTACTTCGCCTACACCGAAGCGCTCCCCGCTGGCGTGCTCCTCCAGTTCGCGGTCATCGCTGCGGTGCTCGTGGCCCACGAGGCCGTCCACGCCGTCGCCTACGCGACCGTGGGTGGCTGTTCGCGGGACGAGATCGCCGTCGAGGCCGGCATCGAGTTCGGCGACGGGCTCGACCCGGTCCACCACTCGGTCCACCCGACGCGCCCGATCCGGCGGTCGGCCTACTGGGCCTGTCTCGCCGCGCCGACGCTGCTGCTCGGCGTCGTCCCGGCCGCGGTCGGGCTTCTCACCGGCAGCGCGCTGGCGACGTTCGTCGGCGTCGTCGGGCTCCTGCTCGTCTCGACCGACGTCGCCCCGGCCGTCACGGCGTGGCGCCACCCCGAGCGCGTCGCCGCGCCCGCCCCGTCGGGCTGACCGGTCGCCGCCGTCCCGCTCCTCGCCGCCCGTCGACTTCGGCAACCCTTTTGCCCACTCCTTCGTCACCGACGGGCATGTCCACCATCGACGTCGTCATCCGGATGGTCCACAGCATCACCGCGGCCGCCTGGGTCGGGAGCGTCCTGTTCGTCACGTTCGGGCTGCTCCCCTCCGCGCTCGACGGCTCGCTCAACGCCAGCCCCTCGCGGGCCATCGTCTCGCGGTTCCGCTGGCTCTCGCGTGGCTGCTCCGCACTGCTGTTCGTGACCGGTGGCCACCTCGCCGGCACGCTCTACACCGTCGACACCCTCACCGGGAGTGCGCGCGGTCACCTCGTGCTCACCATGCTCGCACTCTGGCTCGTCCTCACGGGCCTCGTCGAGGTCGCCGCCGGCAAGCTCGACCGCGGTTTCGACGAGCAGAAGGTCCGTTCGCCCGCCACCGAGGCCAAGCCGTTCCTCTACGGCGCGAGTCTCGTCGCCGTCGGCCTGCTCGTCGACGCGACCCTCATCGTCTACGGCTCCGGGCTCGTCTACTGACCACGTTCGACCTGCCGGGTCGAACCGTCCAGGACCTTCGATTCCAAAGCCGAATCCGCACAACGCTTTTCGGTACCCGTGTCGTCTCTCCGATAATGCGCGACCTCGACGACACCGACATGGAGATCCTCCGCCTGCTCGCCGCCGACGCCCGCCGCTCGTTCGCCAGCATCGGCGACGAGGTCGGCCTCTCCGGCCCCGCCGTCTCCGACCGCGTCTCCCGGCTGGAGGAGGTCGGCGTCGTCCGCCGGTTCACCGTCGACGTCGACCGCTCGCAGCTCCGGGACGGCACGCCAGTCCTCGCCCGCCTCGACCTCGCGACCGGTGCCAGCGAGGAGGTCGCCGCCGCGCTCCGGGCCGCGGACGCCGTCGAACACGTGTTCACCACTGCCGACGGCGACGTGACCGTCCACGCCCGCGTCCCCGGCGCCGCCGTCCACCGCTGGCTCGACGGTGTCGTCGACCCGTCGGTGGTCCGTGACGTGGACGTGGAGCTGGTCGCCAGCTCGGAGTGGTCGCCCAGCGTCGGCGGCGTGGAGTTCGCCCTCTCGTGTGCCGAATGTGGGAATACGGTCACGAGCGAGGGCACCTCGGCACGCATCGGCGACGACGTCTACCAGTTCTGCTGTGGCTCCTGCGAGGCGCGGTTCCGGGACCGGTACGAGGAGATCGACGCTGGCGTGTGACCGTCGGCGCGTCCGACGGTTCTGACAAGCGTTTTGGGTGCCCGACACCAAGCCCCGCCAATGTTCACGGGAATCGTCGAGGAGACGGGCGAGATCGTCGGCGTCACCGACACCGCGGACGGGCGACGGCTGCGCATCGCGGGCGATGTGGTGCTCTCGGACGTGGGTCACGGTGCGAGCATCAGCGTCAGCGGCGTCTGCCTGACCGTCGAGGCGTACGACGAGGAGACGTTCGAGGTGTTCCTCGCGGAGGAGACCGTCGCGAAGACCTACCTCGGGGACGTCGAGGTGGGCGACCCGGTGAACCTGGAGCGGGCGATGCCGGCGGACGGCCGGTTCGACGGACACGTCGTGCAGGGCCACGTCGACACGACGGCGACGGTGCGGTCGGTGGAGTCGGTCGGCGAGGACTGGCGGTTCGCGTTCGACCTGCCGGCGGGCTACGGTCGGTACGTCGTCGAGAAGGGCTCGGTGACGCTCGACGGCATCAGCCTGACCGTCGCGGAGCGGGACGAGGAGGGCTTCGCGGTCGCCATCGTGCCGACGACGTACGAGCTGACGAACCTGTCGACGAAGGAGCCGGGCGACCCGGTCCACCTGGAGGTCGACGTCGTCGCGAAGTACGTCGAGAACATGCTTGGCGAGCGGGCGACGGGCGGCGAGTAGGCTGTCCGACGGATAGGATGGGCGACGGATCGGTGGGTCAGCGACGCGGGGGACTGTCGAACTCGGTGAGTTCGGGGTCGTTCGGCCGGTTCCGGTGTTCGAACACGCCGGTCTCGCGGTAGGCGCGCTTGTAGTTCCGTAGCTTCCGGTAGAGGAACAGCCCGATGACGGTGTCGTAGGCGACGATGTAGACGATGCTCGCGGCGAAGCCGTCCAGCGGCGAGACGAGCGAGATGATGCCGGGGACGTAGCCGACCGTGATGTTGTAGGTGGCGTGGAACAGTGCGGCGAGCAGCAGCCCCTTGACGACGATGGGGCCGTAGTGCTCGCGGTTGAACTTCGCGAGGCCGAGGTAGAAGCCGGCGATGGCGGAGTAGATGACGTGGCCGGGGCCGGCGAGCGCGCGCAGCGCGGCGATGTTCGACCCGGCCTCGACGATGGAGACGGTGGTGCCGGTCGCCTCGATGAACTGGGTGATGTAGAAGGCGTTCTCGATGGTTGCAAAGCCCAGTCCAGCGACCGCGCCGTACACCGCACCGTCGATGACGGCGTCGAACTCGGCGCGCCGGAAGGCGTAGATGCGGACAGCGAGCCACTTCACGAACTCCTCGCCGGGGCCGACGATGAACAGGAAGAAGAGCACGCCGCCGATGAACCCCTGGGTGGAGAGGCCGACGCCGTCGAAGACCGCGCTGGTGAACGTGTTGACGATGCTGGCGAACGTCGAGAACACGACGGCGAGCATGAACGTGCCGGCGAGCATCGGCAGGGGTTCGCGCGTGGTCACGTCGCTGCGGTAGACGTAGCCGGCGAGCAGTAGCGCGGGGACGAGCGACAGGAGGACGAACGTCCCGACGATGGGGTTCGAGACGGTGGCCAGTCCGCCGAAGGCGAAGAGCGCGAGCGTGATGATCGTCGCGATGCCGATGACGACCCAGCGCGCGGCCGGCCGCAGCCCCTCGTAGACCGCGACGGCGATCCCGTCGAACTCGCTGCGCTGGTCCCAGGTCGCGACCTCGTACAGGTCCCGCCCGCGGTCGGCGGCGCGCTCTATCGGGTCCCGTCGTGGACTCATTGGCTCCGGGTTGGGGGAACGGCCCCGTAATGGTTCCCCCTGTGGTCGCCGATGCCGTCCTTAAGGATGGGCGTGCCATCTTAGTATGACATTGATTCACAGTATCCGTATTAGGGATAGCTTATCAACGAGAAACCCTGTGTACGTTGCAATGACAGACCAGAATAGCCGAGGAATGCTCTACACCCCCCTCCCAACCGAGGAGGACGGTTTTAGAAAACCAGTACCGACACTAACACGACCCACAGACGCCCCCACTCCCGCGACCGACGCACCGCACACCGAATCACCCACCGCTTCTCGCCCCACTTCCACCGAATCTCCGAGCTCCTGGCAGGGCACCCTCGCGGACGACTGACCGGCCCGCGGAAGCCCAGGTTCAAGACGCTGCTTCGAGTAGCGCCGCGTATGCACTTCGACCAGCGGACGCAGGCCGCCCTGCGCGAGGTCGGCCTGACGACCGAGGAGCTACAGGTCGCCTCCGAGGGCGTGGTCGCACGCGTCGCCGAGGCCGCCGACGCCATCGAGGAGTTCTTCGAGACGAACGACGTGGTGTACTCGGACATGGACCAGGCGCACTCCACCGCCGAGTTCCCCGAGCACACCGTCGAGTACTGCGACGTGACGACCCACGCGGCGGATATGCGCGGCTGGCTCCGCTTCGACACGTGGGGCGTGTACGTCGAGGACGGTCGCCTGCTGGACGACGGTACCGTCGAGCTGACCCTCGGGCCGAGCGTCGACGACCGGGTGCGGTTCGCGCCGACCCGCGACGCGCTATGACGGTCCGGATCCGGGGCATCTACACGACCGCGCTCACCCAGCGCCTGCTCGATGCCGGCGTCGACGTGGTGCAGGCGTCGCCACCCATCCAGCGCCGCTTCGCCGACCACGACGCCGACCTCGCGGCGGTGCCCGACGCCGCCGCCGTCGAGACGACCGACGACAGACAGGGCGTCGGCATCCACGGCGACGCGGAGACCGTCGCCACCGTCCGCGATGCCTGCACCGGCGTCGGTCGCGACGCGCTCTCGTGGGCCGACCCCGCGGGCCGCGGCGCGGTCGTCGACGGCGTCGTCACCGAGACGCTCGGCTCCGGCGCGGTCGTCGACTGCGGCGACTTCGAGGGCTTCCTCCCCTTCAGCGCGACAGACGGCTACGTCGAGGACGGCGACGCGCTCCGGGTGCAGGTGTCCGACCCGACGCCGCCCTGGGGCGACGACAGGGCGGAACTGACGACCGAGCTGACGGTGCAGACCGGCCTCGTGGAGCTCTCGCGGGGGCGCTCGGGCGTGTCGGCGAACGTGCCCGGCGAGCGGGCGACCGAGCTCGTCCGCACCGTCGAACTCCTCTCGGCGGACGTGCCCGACGGCTGGGGGCTCCGCTGGCAGCGCGCCGCCGAGGACGCCGAGATGGGTGCGCTGGGCGACGCACTCGCCGACGCCGTCGAGCGCGCCGAGACCCTCGACGCGGCGGTCGCCGACGCGCCGCCCATCGAGGACAACGTCGGGAGCGACGACGCGGTCGTCGCCGACGGCGAGGCGACGGTCTGGGTGTGGTTCGGACGCGAGAGCCGGTTCGGGCTGGACGACGTCCGCCGCGCGGTGGAGTCCACGATGGTCGGCCACCACCGCGTGAAGGCGGCCGCCCGCTCGGCCAACACCGCCGTCGACTTCGTCGAGGCCGTCTGCGACGACCCCGGCGACGGCGCGTTCCCGTTCCGCGCAGTCAGCGAGGGATTCGGCCCGCGCCTGGGCGACCGCCTCGGAATCTGTCACGGCAAGCCCGAGGGCCGGGCGTTCACGCTCGGGCGGGGCGAGGTCACCGAGTGCGACCCCGACGCGGGGACGCTCACGGTCGAGCGGTCGATGACCGGCGGCGGCACCTACGACGCGCTCGGCACGCCACGGGAGTCGGGCGACACCGCGGTCACGAAGCTCAAGGAGGGGCGCTGGTGGTACCCGACGGTGTACCGTGATTCGGAGGGCGAGTCGAAGGGCACCTACGTCAACATCTGCACGCCGGTCGAGCTGTTCCCCGACGCGGCCCGGTACGTGGACCTCCACGTCGACGTGGTGAGACACGGGGACGGGACGGTCGAACGCGTGGACGACGACGAGCTCGACGACGCGGTCGCGGCCGGCCACGTTCCCGAGCCCCTCGCCGAGAAGGCCAGACAGGTCGCGACCGCCGTCGAGCGGGCGCTCGACTAGAACGGCAGGCGGCGGCGGAGCTCCTCGACGAGCGACGGGTCGTCCGCCAGGTCCTCGGGGTCGGGGACGACCTTCTCGGCCGGTTTGATGACGGTCCGCGAGGCCGACGGCTGTTCGACGACGATGAGGTCGTCCTCCTTCAGCCCGGCCAGCGCGTCCTCCAGCGCGTCGATCTCGACCTCGACGTGCGACCGCAGCTCGAACACCGTCATGCCGTCGTGCTGGCGGTCGACGAGGGCGTCGAGCACCGAAACGTCGATCTCGTCCCGGTCCCGGTACTCCCGCTTTGCCTTCATCACCCCACACTTGGCGAGGATACGATTTGATGTTTGTCCCTGTGGACGCTGTCCGTCGGACGCGTGTCGGACGCCGACTGGCGCGGCAGTAGCCTTTTAGGCACGGACAGGGTAGGCCGTCACAATGGGTCTGATGTGTTCGCTCCGTGGTCACGACTGGAGCGAGAGGGAACTGGAGGACGAGCGCGACGAGCGCGGGAACGAGGTCGTGCTGACGGTCCGGGAGTACGAGGTCTGCTCGCGCTGTGACTCCCGGAACCTCGTCAGCGAGAACACGGAGGTCACGTCGGTCGCGAAGGCGGGCGGAGCGGACGACGACGAGGCGGACGAGGAGAACGAGGCCGAGCCGGCTGCAGCAGTGGCTGAGCAGGAGAACGAGGCCGAGCCGGACGCGGCGACGGCGGAACAGGCGGCGGAACCGGCGGCCCCCGAGACCGGGGAGACGGTCGACGAGTCCGTCGCGGACACCGCCGACGATGGGCCGGTCGTCGAGGGCGACGACGCCGCCATCATCGTCGACGCCGAGGAGTCCGATGCCGGCGCGGCCGACGCCACGCCGGACGCGACCCCGGAGCCGGCGGACGCGACCGACGCGACCGACGCGACCGCCCCCGACCCCGCCGACGAGGATGCGGTGGTCATGACGGACGACGACGAACCGACCGACTCGGCCGTCGACGCCGGCGCCGACGCCGGCGAGCCGACCGCGGACGCGCCCGAAGCGTCGGCCGACCCCCACGAGGACCCCGAGAGGGACGACGGCGTCATCCTCCCCGGCGAGGGGTCGGAGCCGTCGACCGGCGACGAGCGCGGCCACGGCGAGTGGCCCGAGCACGAGCAGGCGGACGCCCCGGAGGCCGGCGGGTCGACCGACTGGCCCGACCACGATGCCGACGACGGGGGCTACGACGCACAGGTCCCCGACGACGAGGCGGCCGACGTGGAGTTCGGCGGCGGGCTCGCCCCGGAGGCCGAGACGGACGCGCCGGCGGAGTCGGAGACGGCCGCACCGGAGGAGGGCCACGACGCCGAGTTCGTCGACAACGCGACCGGGCGTGCCCCGGAGCAGACACGCGAGGAGCAGTCCTCCCGGCGCCAGCGCGACGGCGAGAGTGTCACCGGCATCGCCAGCGCGAGCGAGGTGACCGCGCCATCGGAGGGCACGAACACGAGTCCGGACGCCCAGCTGGTCTGTCCGGCCTGTGGCAACGCCGAGAGCCGGTCGCGCACCTCGCTACGCGCGGGTGACATCTGCCCGGAGTGCAAGCGAGGGTACCTCGCCGAGGCGGACGAGTGACGAAACAAGTAAACCGACCCCTGTCGTTGACCCACCCATGAAGGAGTACAAGATGCGACGAGGCGAGTACCTCGAGGAGCGAATCCCGGACCTCGAATCGACCGTCGAGGAGTACTTCGGGCCCATCACAGGCACGGAGGAGTACAAGGGAAGCGACCTGTTCGTCATCGAGGAGCCGGACAACCCCGTCTTCGAGCGCGTCGTCGCCGGCGCCGTCTCCTACTCCGGCAAGAAGGACAAACTGGCCGTCGAGTTCCACGAGCGCGACGTCGCCGATCTCGGCCCCGACGAGCTCGAGGCCGCCGGCGACGCCGTCGACAAGAAGAACGACTTCCTCCTCGAGGCGACCGGTCGCGACGCGAAGTCCCGCCGCAAGTCGATGAAGCGCTCGGTCGAGGACGACCCCGACCACGACGTCGACGCGTAACCACCTTCTCCCGGCGAGTCCCCGCCTCCACCGCCCGCCCGACAGCCGTCGCTCGGCCGGAATGGGAGCCTTTACCCGCGGACGACGCCAACCTCGATTCAGCAAATGACGGTCATCGAGTCGGTCCACGCGGACCACGGAGCCACGTTCACCGAGCGCGGCGGCCGTCGGGTCGTCGACCACTACGGCCGCCCGGAGCGGGTGCACAAGGCGGTCCGCCGCGTCGTCGGCGTCATCGAACTCGGCTACGGCGTCGTCGTCGTCTCGGGTGACGACCGCGTCGAGTTCGTCGACAACGCCGTCTCCAACCGCGTGCCCACCGAGGACGGGCACGGCTGTTACGCGCTCCTGCTCGACCCGCAGGGCGGCATCGAGACGGACATGTACGTCTACAACGCGGGCGAGCGCCTCCTGCTGTTCACGCCGCCCCAGCGCGCCCGGTCGCTCGCCGAGGACTGGGCGGAGAAGGTGTTCATCCAGGACGTCGAGATACGGGTCGCCACCGACGAGTTCGCCACCTTCGGCGTCCACGGCCCGAAGTCCACCGAGAAGATCGCCAGCGTGCTGAACGGCGCCGGCAGCCCGGAGGGCCACCTCTCGTTCGACCGCGGCTCGATGGGCGACGACGGCGTCACCGTCGTCGCGAGCGACGCGCCCGCCGGCGACGAGGGCTACGAGGTCGTCTGTGGTGCCGACGCCGCCGCCAGCGTGTTCGACACGCTCGTCAACCACGGGCTGAACGCGGCACCGTTCGGCTACCGGACGTACGATATGCTGACGCTCGAGGCCGGCACCCCGATGTTCGACACCGAACTCGAGGGCCGCATCCCGAACGTCGCCGGCATCAGGAACGCGCTGGACTTCGAGAAGGGCTGCTACGTCGGGCAGGAGGTCGTCTCTCGCGTCGAGAACCGCGGCCGCCCGAGCAAGCGCCTCGTCGGACTCGAACCCGACGCCGTCCCCGAGTCCGGCGCGGCCGTCTTCGCGGGCGACGCCGTCGTCGGCGAGGTGACCCGCGCCGTCGAGAGCCCGATGCTCGAACGCCCCATCGCACTGGCGTACGTCGAGTGGGACGCGGCCGACGGCGCGACCGACCTCACCGTCCGGTTCGAGGGCGACGAGGTCGACGCGTCGGTCGTCGACCTCCCGTTCGTCGACGGCAGCGACCGCTCCGCGCGGCTGCCGACGTACCCCGAGGACTGAGCGTCGAACCGTCCGTCTCCGCTACACCTCGCGCAGCGCCACGCTGCCGTCTTCCTGCCTGACAAGCGCCCGGAGCGAGTCCGGCGTCTCGACGACGACAGCCTCGCCGCCCGGCGCCCCGACGTTGTTCAGTATCACGTCCCCACAGACGACGTTGCCCGTCCGCGTCACGGCGTCGTGTCTGGTGTGGCCGACGACCTGCGGCGGCGACCCGCCGGGCAGGTGCTCGAAGTCCAGCCAGACGACGCCTGCACCGGGGCCGCGCCCGTCGTACTCGGGGTCGTCGCCGTACATGAGGACGTGTCCGTACGCCTCGAACAGTCGCTGGTGTTCGGACCGGTCCTCGCCGGTGCCGACGACGCCGACCAGCGAGCCGGCTGCGGCGGTCAGGTCGTCGTTCACCGATGCCGCATCCACACCGTCCGGCGCGCCGGCGTGGACGAACGTGTGGTCGTACCCCTCGTAGGCGACGCTCACGTCGCCGGCACGGATCTCCTCGTAGAAGTTCCGCCGCTCCGCGTCGTCCACGCGGTCGCAGTACCAGCGGTCCCGGTCGGGGGTCGGGTACAGCAGGAACGTCTCGTGGTTGCCGATGTGGTACCGCACCCGTCCCTCGGGGGCCGCCTCGCGCAGGCGACGGACGAGCGAAAGACAGCCCGCCGAGTCGGGGCCGCGGTCGATCATGTCCCCGTTGAACACCAGCACGTAGTCGTTGCCGGCCCAGTCCAATCCGCCGTCCTCCCGCTCCTCGACGATCGGGTCGAACGCGTCGTGGTCCGAGAGCGTCAGGAGGGCGCTCCGGGCGCGGTCCAGGTGGCCGTGTACGTCGCTGAGACTGACGATGGTCGGGGTGCCGGAGAGGGCGGCGACGGTGTCACGGGGGCGCTGGGCGTGCTCGCCGCTCATGCCCCGTGCTTGCTCGTCACCCTACAAAAACGCCCGCCTCAGGGACGGAGCATCTTCTTCAGGTGCTCGACCGAGAACACGCTGGTGGGACGGTCCATGTGGACGCCGATCTCGCCCGAAACGCTCGCCAGCCCGAGCGTCTGGACCGGCTCCGGCAGCGAGTACGCCTTCCGGATGAGGTGCCCGAGCCGGATCTCCGTCGAGAGGTCGTCGCGCCACGCCTCCTCGTAGTCCGCCAGCGTGCGCGGGTCGTCGGGGTCGACGGTCCGCACCGCGTGGTCCGCCGCGGTCATCCCGTAGAGGATGCCGCCGCCGGTGAACGGCTTCGTCTGCGCGGCGGCGTCGCCCACGAGCAGCCCGCGCCGCGAGGTCACCACGCCCGCCGGCCCGACCGGGATGAGCCCCGAGCAGCGCTTCTCGATGTCGGCGCCGTAGCCCGCAACGAGCTCGTCGAACAGCTCGTTCACCTGCTCGCCCGGCGGGCACGCCAGCCCGTACTCCACGCCGGCGTCGGCCCGCGGGATGCGCCACGCGAAGAAGCGCGGCGCGGTCAGGTGGACGTCCACGAAGTCCTGCGGGTCCGCGTCGGGGTCGAACCCGAGCACGCCGTGCAGCAGCTCGCCCGGTTCGGGCAGGTTCAGCGCCTTCCGCACCCTTGAGGTCGGGCCGTCCGCGCCGACGACCATCTTCGCCTCGTGGCTCTCCACGCCGTCCGGTCCGCGCGCGGTGACGGTGACGCGGTCCCTGCCCTCGTCGACCTCGGTGACGGTGTGCTCCTCCCGCAGGTCTGCACCCGCGTCCCGCGCGAGGTCCGCGAGGTGGCGGTCCAGCCCCACGCGGTCGATGACGTTCGAGACTACCTCGCGCTTGTAGAACTCGTGGGCGCCCGAGCCCGGCCCACCGACGTGGAACCGCGCGCCATACACCTCGTTCTGCAGCAGTTCGTCGCGCGCCTCCGGCCCGGTGAACTCCCAGATATCCGTGCTCACGTGGCCGGAGCAGGCGAGGGGTTCGCCGACCCGGCCCTGCTCCAGCGCGAGCACGTCGTGCCCCGTCTCGCTGGCCCGTCGCGCGAATCTGGAACCGGCGGGTCCGGCCCCGACGACGACGAAGTCGTACATGTCCGACGGCTAGCGGGTCGTGGGTAAATACCTTCCTCGTCTGTTCTTGGAGGTTCGGTTCGAGGAGTGTGTGGCTTCTCGTTCAGTCGTAGGACTCGGGTGGCTCGCGAACAGCCAGAAAGCCCCTCAGTCGTGGAAATACCTTGAACCACGAGCAGCCAGAAAGCCCCTGCTCGCTCGCCGCCTGCGACTCGCTGCGCTCCTCGTGCCTGCGGTGCTTGCGTCGTCTCGGCTGGCGAGCGAGCAGCCCCTTTCAGTCCCACCGACCGCACCGCAACCGCCCTCAAACCTCCCCAGCCTCCTGCGATGCTCACTTCGTTGCGCTTCTCGTCCCTCACGCGGAATGGCTCGCGGCCTCGCAAGGCTCGGCACGCTCGCCAGCCGCGCGCCACCCGGTTGGTTCTTCGATGGCGCAGACCGAAGGTTTACAATATTTGTAAACTCTCACAGGCCGAACCACCACGAACGGGCCCCACCCACGCACGAGGGGGCACGTTTTTGGTGCGTGCCGACGCACTCCCGCACATGACCGAGGCGCTCGACGTAGACCTCGTACTCGTGCCCGTCGACGGGAGCGACGAGTCCGTCACGGCGGTGGAGTACGCGGTGGCGATTGCGGGCAGCTACGACGCGAGGGTGCACGCGGTGTACGTCGTCGGGCAGGACGTCTCGCGGGCCATCGAGGAGGGAGCGATCGACGAGGACGAGGTCGCCGCGGAGGCACAGTCGTTCGTCGACGACACCATCTCGGTGGCGGCCGACCAGGACGTCGAGCTGTCGACGTCGACGGCGTACGGCTTCTCGACGCACCGGAAGACCCAGCATCCCGGCAGCGTCGTGCTCGACACCGCCGAGGAGCTCGGAGCCGACTTCATCGTCGTCCCGCGCGAGTCGATGGCCGACGACGCGGGCGACGTACTCGCGAAGGCTGCAGAGTACGTGCTGCTGTACGCGAGCCAGCCGTTGCTGTCGGTGTAGCGCGGCTCTATCCGCTGGTTCCGACCGAACCGTTCCGTATCAGGGAGTACACTTTTGCTGTCCAGTGTTGTACATTATTGTCTATGAACTTCGCTCACTGTTACCCGGACAAGGCGCCGGCCATCGACAGACTGCTCGACGCGCTCCAGGACAGCCTCAGACGCGAGGTCGTCTACTACTTCGAGAACTGCACAGGAGCGGAGACGGCGACGCTTGACGAGCTGGTCGACCACATCGACGGCCGGGTCCCGTCGCCGGCGCGCGAGGAGCTCCGGCTCCAGCTCCGCCACGTCCACCTGCCGAAGCTCGCGGCGGCGGACCTGCTGGAGTACGACCCGCGGACGGACCGCGTCCGATATCGAGGGTCCGAACACGGCGGCTGGTTGCTGCAGGAGGTGGCCGACATCTTCTGAGCGCGGCGGTGCGGATTCCGGTACTGCTGCGATCTCAGCCGTCCAGCCGCAGCGACATCTCCAGCTCGAAGCTCTCCGAGCCGCAGGTCTCGAAGCCGACGTCGCGGTAGAGCTCGACGGCGGCGCGGTTCCAGCGCTCGACGGTGAGCCAGACGCGCTCGATGCCCTCGCGTTTCCCGTAGCCGAGCAGCGTGGTGAGCAGTTTGCGGCCGATGCCGGCGCGCTGGTGGGACTGCAGGACGAAGATGGCGAGCTCGTAGGCGCAGTCCTCCGCCTCGTAGCTGCTGGTGTCGGGGACGAGCGTGGCGTGGCCGACGACGCTCTCGCCGTCGCGGGCGACGACGTTGAGGCCCTCGCCGAAGATCGTATCGAGCCACTCGCGGATGCGTCCCTCGCCGGTCGGGGGGATGCCCTGGGCGCGGTCGGCGGGGTCGAAGTCGCAGTACATCTCGGTGACGGCGTCGACGTCGGCCACGTCGGCGGCCACGACCGATATCTCCCGGTCCTCCTTGTCCGCGAACGTCTGCGGTGGCTCGGGGAACGGACCGGCCGGCTCTTCGGGGTAGACTCGCTGTCGGGTCATCGGACGAGCCTCACGGTGACGTTCGCGTTGAGCAGGACGAACTCGGTGATTGGCCCGAGCCGTATCTTCCCCATCGGGCTCTCGGTGCCGCCGCCGATGGCGAGCTGGTCGAACGATTCGCGCTCCGCGATGTCGACGAGCGTGCTTCCGGGGTCGCCGGAGACCACCCGGACCTCGACGTCGAGGCCGGCGTCGACGACGAGTTCGCGGGCGGCGGCCGCCATCTCGTCCTGCGAGCGCTTGGCCTCCTCCTTCGGGACGACGACGACGGTCAGGTCGTCGCCGGCCTCCCGGGTGCGGTCGATGGTCTTGCGCAACGTCTTCATCGACTCGTCGCTCCCGTCGATTCCCAGCAGCACCTTCATACCCACCCACTCCGCCCGAACCGTGAAAACGGTTGCCCTCGCAAGCTGAAACCGCCGTTTCAGCCAGCGATACGGCCTTTATGTCGGCTATCCTCTGCCTGCATATGCGACGTTCCCTCCAGGCAGTGGTGTTGCTGGCCGCCATCGCGACGGTGGCGGTCGGCGTGGGTGCCTTCGCGCTCATGACGGACAGTCCGGGCGACGCGAACGACCCAGCGACGACGGACCCGCCGACCGTCGACGACGACGCGTCGGTCGAACAGTTCGAGTCGGACGCGGCGTTCGAGTCGTACGTCAGGGAGGCCCAGCGCGACAGCGGCGGCATCTTCGGCGGCGTGGTCACGTTCCAGGGTGGTGCCGAGGTCGCCGTCGAGACCGCCGACGCCTCGGTCGCCCGCGGTGAGGCCGGCGGTGCGGGCGGCGCCAGCGACACCCGCATCTCCGAGACGAACGTGCAGGTCGGCGGCGTGGCCGAGCCCGACCGGCTCCAGACCGGACAGCAGACCCTGTTCTACGCCGACGGCCGCTACTGGGGCGGCGGCTACGTGCGCGAGGACGGCTACGGCCGCACCCGCATCATCGACGCGAGCGACCCCGCCGCACCCGACCTGATCGGCGGCATCGACGACTCGGGGCAGCTCCTGCTCGTGAACGACACGCTGGTCGTGCTCTCGAACGAGCGCGTCACCGGCTACGACGTCTCCGACCGCGAGAACCCGGAGCAGGTGTGGGAGGTCGGCCTGAACGCCCACATCCAGACCGCCCGCATGACCGAGGGGCGACTCGTCCTCGTCCTCCAGCAGGGCGTCACGCTCGACGGGCCGTGTCCCATCGAACCGTTCACGGACCGGCCCGGCACGGCCTGCACCGACGTCTACCACCCCGGCGCGGACGCCGACGCCTCGGTTACCTACACCGTCGTCTCGATGGACCCGCACACGGGCGATGAACACGACCGCGTGACGTTCCTCGGCACGCGCCAGCACTCCGCGACGTACGTCACGAACGACTCGGTGTACCTCACCTACACGCAGCGGGTTCCCTACGCGGAGACGTACCAGGCGTACCTGCAGGGCAGCGACCTGCTCGACGAGCGCGCCCACGACCGCCTCGACGAACTGGCGACGTACGACCTCACCGCGAGCGCCCGGATGACCGAGCTCCATGCGCTGGTGCAGGACTGGCTCGCCCGCCAGCCCGCCGACGAGCGCCAGCAGCTCCGCGAGGACCTCCAGTCCGGCTACACCGAGTACGTCGACGAGCGCAAGCGCGACCTGCTGCGCTCCGGCATCGTCCGCATCGACCGCGACGGTGATTCGCTCTCCGTGGCCGAGACGGGCTCGGTGCCCGGTCGCCCGCTGAACCAGTGGGCGCTCGACGAACACGAGGGCACCCTTCGCATCGCGACGACGGTCGACCCACGCGGGGCGACCTCGGTCAACGACGTGTACACGCTCGACGGCTCGCTCGAGATCCAGGGTTCGGCCCGGAACATGGGCGAGACGGAGCAGATCTACTCCGTGCGCTTCGAGGGCGACACCGCCTACGTCGTCACCTTCCGCCAGATCGACCCGTTCTACACGCTCGACCTCTCCGACCCCGAGAACCCCGAGATACAGGGCGAGCTGAAGCTCCCCGGCTTCTCGCGGTACCTCCACCCGCTGTCGGAGGACCGCGTCCTCGGCATCGGCGAGGAGGACGGCCAGGTGAAGGCGACGGTGTTCGACGTCTCCGACCCCGAGAACCCGACCGTCGCGGAGTCGCGCATCCTCGACGCGCGCTGGTCCGCGGTCGCACAGACCCACCACGCGTTCCTCTACGACCAGCGCCACGACGTGTTCTTCCTGCCGACCGAGCGCGGCGGCTACGTGTTCGACACGGAGCTGAACCAGCAGGCGTTCGTGCGCACCGACTCGCCGGCGACCCGCGCGGCCTACGTCGGTGACTACCTCTACGTCTTCTCGAACGACGGGCTGACCGTCGTCGACGAGGAGACGTGGGAGCCGGTCTCCGAGCTGCCGTTCGACCGGGTCGACGCCGAGCAGCCGACCGAGCCCGTCGAGGAGCCCGCCGGCCCCGAGCCGCGACCCGTCGACTCCGACGCCGACGAACCCAACGCACCCGACGAGCCCGTCTGGCCCGTCGAGCCCGTCGACGCGGAGTGGCCCGCTGGCCCGCCCGAGGCCGCTCAGTAACCCGAAAGCGCCCTACCAGTTCGAACAGAAGCTCCAGACCGCCGCGCTCGCGTCCGGTGCGTCCGGGGCGGTGTACGATTCTCCCGCCGCGCCACCGGCCCAGTCGTGGCCCATGTCCTCGACGGCCCAGTGCTCGACGACGGTCGCGCCGTCGGGGTCGTGGAACCGGTTGCGCTCCCAGTCGTAGCCGCCCGTCGAGCCGGTGGTCGTCTCGTCGGGGGTGGTGTCGACGCCGCCGTCGTCGTCCCCGTCGCGGGCGAGGTCCGACGTGTGGATGGCCTGGAGCGCGGCCTGCTCTCCGTTGACGGGGTCGACGGTGTAGTCGTCGGTGCCGTGGACCACGACCGTCGGGACGGTGCCGACGACGCCGTTGTCGACCATCGCCTCGTAGGCGTCCTCGCCCTGGTACTCGGGGTCGGGGCCGCCGTAGGTCATCGCCCACGTCGCGCCAGTCCCGGTCTCGGCGGCGTCGTACTCCAGCCCGGAGTGGACCCCGCCGGCGGCGTACACGTCGGGGTAGGCCACGAGCAGGTTCGAGACCATCGCCGCGCCGGCAGAGAAGCCCGCGACGTACAGCGAGTCGGCGTCGAGACCGAGTGCGTCGACCTCGTGGCCGGCGATGCTCGTGATGACCGCGCCTTCGCCAGAGCCCCGTGCCGTGTTGTAGTCGTAGTACCAGTTCCAGCAGTCGAAGGCGTTCGCGAGCGACGCCTGGTCCGGGTACACCACGACGAAGCCCTCCTGTTCGGCGAGGGCGTTCATCCCCGTCGCGGCCGCGAACTCGTCGGGCTCCTGCGAGCAGCCGTGGAGCATGACCAGGAGGGGCTCACCGCCAGACGCGCCCGAGGGGACGTACCGGGTGTAGTGTGCGCCGTTCAGGTACTCGTCGGTGTAGCTGCCGTCGGCTGTGGTGGCCGTGCCTGTTCCCGTCGCCGCGGCGGCCCCGGTCGCCGCGAGACCACCCGTGGCCGTCAGTGCGGTGCCCGCCGCCCGGAGTACGTCACGTCGTCTCATGACAAAAGTTGTCACACATCCTCCGTGCCTAAAGGGCCGGGTTCACGTGTTAACGTCGGTAATTCGTTTCGGTGCTTCGAGGGGTCCCGGCCGTGACGACCGGGAGGCCGACACTCTTGGGGCTGGCGGTCGCATCACCCTACATGGCGACACAGAACCAGTCCGAGACGTTCGACCTGGGCGGCGAGACGACGGTCAACCGCCTCGGCTTCGGGGCGATGCGGCTCACCGGCGAGGACATCATCGGTCCGCCGGCCGACGAGGACGAGGCCCGACGCGTGGCACAGCGCGCGGTCGAGCTCGACGTGGACTTCGTCGACACCGCGGACTCCTACGGCCCCGGCGTCTCCGAGCGCATCCTCGGCGAGGCCCTCGACTGCACGCGCGACGACCTCGTCGTCGCCACGAAGGGCGGGCTCCTCCGGAACCGCGACGGCGAGTGGCTCCCCCATGGCGACCCGGACTACCTCCGGAACGCCGTGCTCTGCAGCCTCGACCGGCTCCGCGTCGACACCATCGACCTCTACCAGTACCACCGGCCCGACCCCGACACACCGTTCGAGGACTCCGTCCACGCCCTCGCCGAGCTGAAGGACGACGGCATCATCGAGCACGTCGGCGTCAGCAACGTCAGCGTCGACCAGCTCGAGACCGCACTCGACATCGTGGACGTCGCCACGGTGCAGAACCGCTTCAACGTCGGCTACCGCGAGGAGGCAGACGTGCTCGCCGCCTGCGAGGACCACGGCGTCGGCTTCATCCCGTGGTACCCCCTCGGCGCCAGCGAGCTCGACGACGACGTGGCCGCGGCCGTCGACGCGGTCGCCGACGCCCACGACGCCTCCCAGCCGCAGGTCGCCATCGCGTGGCTGCTCCAGCACTCCGACGTGACCCTCCCGATCCCCGGCACCGGCAGCGTCGCCCATCTGGAAGAGAACGTCGCCGCGTCGGCCCTGGAGCTGACCGACGACGAGATGGCGAGACTGGACGCGGTCGGGGAGTGACGAGAAGCGCAACGAAGTGAGCATCGCAGTCGGCTGGGGAGGTCTGAGGTGCAGTGCGGGTGCGGTCGGGCGGGGGCTTTCCGGCTGGTATTGTCTCCAGTCATCCTGACGACGGTCGGGGCTTTCTGGCTGTGATTCTCGCAAGTTACCGCCCAACGAGCGATTCCAACAGATGATGAGACGAGCACGGGACAACACTCAAACCACGCGCCCGAGAACGCACCCGATGATGCAGCACGGAGGGAGGACGAGATGAGCCTCGAGTCCCAGTTCGTCGACCTGTTCGGGACGAACGCGCTGGTCTGGGGACTGGTCGGCGGGCTCGTCATCGCGGGGATGAACCTCGTGGGGGCGTGTCTGGTGTTCGTCTGGCGCGACCCCTCGAAGCGCGAGCTGGACGGACTGCTCGGCTTCGCCGCAGGCGTGATGTTGTCGGCGAGCTACACGAGTCTCATCCTGCCGGGGATCGAACTCGCCGGTGGGAACCTCGTCCCCGTCGTGGTGGGGTTCGCGCTCGGCGTGCTGCTACTCGACCGGGCCGACGAGTGGGTGCCACACGTCCACGTGTTCGTCACCGGGAAGACCCGGGACGAGGGGCGGGGCGACGACGCACGCGTCGCGTCGGTGCTGCTGTTCATCGTGGCCATCACGCTGCACAACATGCCGGAGGGGCTGGCCGTCGGTGTCGGCCTCGGCTCGGCCGCACTGGACCCGAGTGCGACCGTCGACGGGCAGTCGGCGCTCGGGAACGCGATCTCGCTGATGCTCGCCATCGGCATCCAGAACATCCCGGAGGGTTTCGCGGTCTCGGTCGCGGCGGTCAACGCCGGGCTGGGCAAGCGGTTCTACGCGGCATTCGCTGGAATCCGGGCCGGGCTGGTGGAGATTCCGCTCGCGCTGTTCGGCGCGCTGGCGGTCAGCCTCGCCGCGCCCATCCTTCCCTATGCGATGGGCTTCGCTGCTGGCGGGATGCTGTTCGTCATCAGCGACGAGATCGTCCCCGAGACCCACGCCCGGGGGAACGAGCGCATCGCCACGCTGGGGACCATGGCGGGCGTGCTCGTGATGCTCTCGCTCGACGTGGCGCTGGGCTGAGACGCCCCCGTCACGAGACGTGGGAACGGCTCCGTTGGCATCGGTACACACACGCAAGAGAGGCTTATACGCCTGGAATACCTGGTTCCGCGTATGAGCAACCTCCGTGTCGACGCACCCGGCGACGGCACACGCACACGTCGCAAGGCGACGCTGTTCTGCGCCGCCTGCGACCACGAGAGCCCGGTCGACGGCGACTGGCTCCGCGCAGACCGCGCCGGGGGCACCGCCCTCGTCTGCCCCGACTGCGGCCACACCCTCACCGTCCGCCGGACCGACGCCGATGCCGACGACGCCGACGACCGCGACGCCATCGCGACGCTCGCGGCCACACCCGCCCGCCTCATCAGTGACTACGCCGCGGCCGTCAACCGGGCCGCGAGCGCCTGGACCACCGGCGACTGAGCCGCCGCGCCAAACCACATCCTACTTACTGTCCCCCGCCCTCCCATCGACCGAATGGACGACCCCGTCCTGCTCACCGGCGCGTCCGGCCACGTCGGCACCGCCATCCTCGACGAGCTGGCCGACGACTACGAGTGGCGGTGCCTCGACCGCGACCCGCCGACCGACCCCGAGCGGTTCCCCGGCGAGTTCGTCGTCGCCGACGTGACCGACGAGGCCGCCATCCGCGACGCGGTCGAGGGCTGCGGCGCGGTCGTCCACCTCGCTGGCGACCCGCGTAAGACAGCACCGTGGGACAGCGTGCTCGCCAACAACATCGACGGGACACAGAACGTCCTCTCGGCGGCCGTCGACGCCGGCGTCGAGCGCGTCGCCTTCGCCTCCTCGAACCACGCCGTCAAACATTACGAGACCGAGCGCAAGCCCGACCTCTACCGCACCCACGACGAGTTCCGGCTGGACGGCACCGAGCTGCCGCGACCGGGGAACCTCTACGGCGTCTCCAAGGCCAGTGGCGAACTCCTCGGGCGCTACTACCACGACGAACACGACCTCTCCTTCGTCGCGGTCCGCATCGGCAACCTCACGAAGGGTCACCCGCCGAAGGACTACGAGCGCGGGCAGGCGATGTGGCTGTCGTACCGCGACTGCGCGCACTTGTTCGACTGCTGTCTCACCGCCGACTACGGCTACGAGATCGTCTACGGCATCTCCGACAACGACCGGAAGTACTACTCGCTGGAGAACGCGAAGGACGTACTCGGCTACGAGCCGCTGGACAACAGCGCGGACTGGAACGACGAGTGACGAATCTGCCTGAACGCTTTACCCCAACCACCTCGTATCGGCTGACATGTCCTTCGGATCGACGTGGGAGACCCTGCTCGAAAACGTCGAAGACCTCCCTGACATGGCGACCCTTTCGGCGCCCCTCACGGGTGCACTCATCGAGGTCAGAGGGTCACAGGACGAGTCGATCTCGATTCAGTACCGAGACCGCACCGAGACGGTCGCACTCGGTCGCAACAGGTTCGAAACGCTGTGCGAGAACGTTACGGAGGCCGATGACGGCTTCAACCTCGACAGACTCCCACCGAACGGGGAACCCTATGCGGTTGTACTCACTCTCCACCCGGAATTCGAACTCGACCAGGACGGGTGGGTTCTGGATCGTTCTGCTGAGACCTCGGAGACCGCGTTGGTCGAAAACGGCCCCAGTAGCGAACCTCCCGAGAGGAGCGAGGACGATTCGGAGCTCTCCATCGAGCAGATGATGGATAACATGGGAGACCCGAAAGAACGGGTCACGTGTCCGATCGATGGCTGCGGATACAGCCATCGGTCCGCTGCCTCTGTCGCCCGCCACGTGAGCGGAAGCAGCACCGACAGACACATCTGGGAGAACACCAGCTACGCTGGATGGCGGGCTTTCGTACGGGAAAACGGTGACTGAACTAGCTGATTCAGAGTCGATGAAAGCCCCATCGAGCGGCCATGCCATCGTCACCTCCCGGAACTGACTCCACAACCACTTTGCCGTCGCCGGCACGACCTCTCGCCCCCTCCGATGACGACCGAACTCGGCTCCCTCGCACGACAGCTGTCGCGCCCGTACTACGACGCTGCCCTGCCCGCCCACGACCGGTTCCACGCGAGACGCGTCCGCGACGTGGCGCTCCGGCTGGCCGACGAATCCGACCACGATATCGACCGGGACGTCTCGCTCTTCCGCGACTGGACGCGGGAGCGGCTGGATGCGCTGTACACCGACCCCGGCCGTCGGCTCGGGCAGGAGCGGTGGCAGTTCGTCGAAACGTTCTTCGAGCGATTCGAGCGCGAGGCGGGCGTCTCCGGGACACACTGACGCCCCCACGCACGGGGCCGACCGCCCGTGCTTAAATAGCAGGCCCGCCTCATCCAGACGTATGCAGGTCGGGTCCCGGCGTGCCATCGTGAACCCCGTCAGCGGCGGCGGTGGGCACGCCGACTACGCGCGGCGGCTGCTCGAGGCTCGCGGGTTCAGGGTGCTGGAGACCGAGGGGCCCGAGGACGGCGTGGAGCTCGCGCTGGAGGCCGGCCGCGACGACGTCTCCGAGCTCGCCGTCGTCGGCGGCGACGGCACGGTGAACGAGGTGCTGCGCGGGCTGTCCGCTGCGGACCACCTCGACCAGGTGACCCTCTCGGTCGTGCCCGCGGGCACCGCCAACATCCTCGCGAGACAGATCGGCGTCGTCGGCATGGAGCAGGGCATCGAGATCGCGGACACGGGCGACGTGCGGACCGTCGACCTCGGGATGGCGGACGGCCAGCCGTTCGCCGTCTCCTGTATCGCGGGCTTCCCGGCCGAGGCGAGCGTCGCGGCGACGAGCGACCTGAAGGCCCGCTTCGGCACGCTCGCCTTCCTCGTCACCGGCGCACAGGAGGCACTGGAGTTCGAACCGCTCTCCATCGACCTGGAGCTGGCGACCGACCACGGCGACGAGCGCTGGTCCGGCGAGGCGCTCTGCGTGCTCGTCGGGAACGCCCGCAAGTTCGTCGAGCAGGGCGGCCAGGCCGACCTCGAGGACGGGCTGTTCGACGTGGCCGTCGTCGAGCAGATGCCGACGAGCAACCTCGTCGCGGAGGCGGTCCAGCACCGGCTCCTGGGGTCGGGCAGCGAGAACGTCACGCACTTCCAGGCGGCCCGGGTGACCGTCAGCGACGCCGACGGCGAGCCCATCGCCTTCAGCCGCGACGGCGAGCTGAGCGAGCACGAGCGCCTCGCACTGGACGTCTCCTCGGGCGCGCTCGACCTCCGGGTGGGCGCCGGCTACACCCCGCACCCGGTGTAGGTCGGGTCAGTCGAACAGCCCCTCCACGTCGCGCTCGCGGTGCCGACGCTGTTCGACGTGCCCGGCGAGGCGCTGCTGGATTATCCCGCGGTTGGCGGGGTCGGCGGCGAAGTCCCGGACGAGGTGGACGAACCGGCTGTTCTGTTTCCCGTCGGCGAGGTCCGCGCGGGCGTAGGCAGTGCCGTGGTCGAGTAGCTCCTCGTCGTAGCCCTCGCGCTCGGCGTAGATGCCCGCGGCGACGGCCGCCGCGGCGAAGTCGAGGTCTTCCAGCAGGACGACCCGTCCCTCGTGGGTCAGCCGTGGCGCGCCACGCCGGTACAGCACCTCGGGGTCCCGCGCGATCTCGACGAGGATACGCCGCACACGTACCACGTCGATGCCCCGGTACTCGCCGGGCAGGCCGTCGAGGTACTCGTGTGCGCTCTCGGCCAGCCCAACGCAGCCGGTCCAGTTTCGGCCGTAGCCGTGGTGGACCGCGGCTGTGAACTGGATGAGCCCGTGGAGCAGCCGCTCGTCGTCCGTGCCCGACTCGAGGTCGAGCCAGCGGTCCTCCCACGCGTCGTGGGCGTCGTGGAAGTCGCCCGCGTTGAAGACGGCGATGCCCGCCCGGAGATGGTCGCGCATTCGGTCCCGGCTACGGGAGCGGGCCGGAAACGTGTTTCCGGTCGCCCCGGCCCACATTGTCACTTATTAGCATGGCTATCGAACTGTGAGGTATGCACGCCGCACGGCTCCACGAGTACACGGACGACATGAGCCGGGCGCTCTCCATCGACGACGTCGAGCGCCCGACGGCGATGGACCCGAACCAGGTGGTCGTCGAGGTCGAGGGCGCGGGCTGGTGCCAGACGGACAACCACATCATCGAGGGGATGTGGACCGAGTACGTCGACCAGACGCTCCCGATGACGCTCGGCCACGAGAACGCGGGCACCGTCGCCGAGGTCGGCTCGGCCGTGACGCTGGTCGAACCCGGCGACCCCGTCGTCTGCCACCCGGTCCAGACCTGTGGCACCTGTCGCCCCTGCCGGCAAGGCGAGGACATGTACTGCGAGAACCAGTCGTTCAACGGCCTCACCACGGACGGCGGTTTCGCGGAGTACCTGCTGACGAGCGAGCGGGCCGTCGTCCCGCTCCCCGACGGCGTCGACCCCGTCGACATCGCGCCGCACGCCGACGCCGGTATCACGGCGTACCACGCCGCGAAGAAGGCGACCCGTCGGCTCAACCCGGGCGACACCGCTGTCGTCATCGGCATCGGCGGCCTCGGCCACATCGGCGTCCAGTGCCTCGACGCGATGAGCGCCGCCGACATCGTCGCGGTGGACCTCAAGGACGCCGCCCTCGACCTCGCGGAAGACGGCGGCGCCGACCACACCGTCAACCCGACCGAGAGCGACGTGCCCGCCGTCCTCGACCACGTGACCGACGGCGTCGGCGCCGCCCAGGTGCTCGACTTCGTCGGCGCGGACGAGACGACCGGCTACGCCCCCGACATCGTCGCCGCCGGCGGCGACCACCACGTCATCGGCTACGGCGGCCACGTCCACGCCCCCTGCCAGGCCCTCGTCAGCGGCGAGTTCTCCTACGAGGGCAACATCGTCGGGCGCTACGCCGAACTGCAGGAGCTCGTCGCCCTCGTCGAACGCGGCGACGTCGAGCTCCGGACGGAACGCCACGAGCTCGACGAGATCAACGAGGTCGCGGACCGGCTCGAACGCGGCGAGATAGAGGGGCGGGCCGTCATCGTGCCGTCCTGAGCTGGACTGTGGCTGGTTGTCGTCGTTGCGTCGAGAGAAACGTCCGGACGGAGTTCTACGCGAGCGGAGCGAGCGTAGAGCACGACTGACCGCTCGCGGTCAGTCGGAGTCCCCGCGAGCGCAGCGAGCGGGGGCACGTCCGGACGTGATGTAGTGACTGAGCGAGTGAAACGAGCGAAGGAACGAAGGAACGTCCGGACGGAGATTTGAACTCGGCCAGAAGTGCTCGCTCCGCTGCGCGCTTCTGCCCTGCTCAAATCTCCGTTGACGTTCTCCGCAGCGCCGACGCTCGCTACGCTCGCGATGTGGCGCTACGGAAGAAGCGTCCGGACGGAGATTTGAACTCCGGTCCCTGGCTCCGCAAGCCAAGAGGATAGTCCACTACCCTACCCGGACTCATCTACACGTTCCGCGGAGAAGGATAAGAGGGTTACGATGTGGTGGGCCCGCGCCGCGTGCGGGCACCTACCACGGTGGGTCTCTCGGAATCGCAACTGAAAATTGATTTTCACCGTGGGAAAGGGCTTTGAAATTAGGGTGTCTCTGTGGAGGTATGAAACGACGAGAACTACTCACCAAGGCGGGTACCGTGGCGGCGATCGGTTCGATGGCGGGCTGTCTCGGGTCTTTGGAGACCGACGGCGACGACAGCTCCCCCGGCGCCGGGGGCGACGACGACACGAGTACGCCGACCGACGGGTCCGGCGGCGACGATGGCGAGGGCGGCGGCTCCGGGAGCGACGGCACGGCGACCGACGGCGACGACTCGGCGAACTCGGACGGCGGGGAGTCGAGCAGCCCCAGCGTACAGTCCCGGAACATCACGACGACGGGCTCAGGCTGCGGGTCGACCAGCGAGGCCGCCGTGACGTTCGACGGCGGCTCGTCGACGGTGACCGTCGACGGCTCGATCATGGCGTCGGACCCGTGCCACGTCGCGACTGTCGAGCGCGCAGCGATGTCCGACGGGACGCTCATGGTCGCGGTCGGTGTCGAGGCCGACGACGCCGACACGTGCCAGCAGTGCCTCGGGCAGGTCCAGTACGAGGGGCGCTTCGCGTTCGCCGACGCGCTCCCGAGCACCGTCGAGGTGCAGCACACGAGCCAGGGCGAGACGACGACCGTCACGACGGCGTCGCGGAACGTCCAGCCGCACTGACCGACCGGCAAGCGACCGGCCCCCAGTTCTTGTAGGATGCCGCCCCAAGGGTCGGCTATGCACCGCCGGCGACCGACGCGAAAACCACCAGCAGGAGGCGACCTCCTGCGGCAAGGACAACGCTTAAGCGACGCCCAACCCTGCGAAACTCTAGAATTATGGGCGCCATAGAGGACGTCTACGAGGACCTCGAGGCCGACGTTTCCTTCGAGGAGTTCGAGGAGGCCGTCGAGGCCAAGGTCGAGCAGATGGGGGGACTGGCCGACGAGGAGACAGCGGCGATGCTCATCGCGCACGAGCTGCGCGACGAGGAGGTCAACGGGATCGCCGACGTGGCGCCGGGGATGGACGAGGTGAAGTTCCTCGGGAAGGTCACCGCCATCGGCGACGTACGGACGTTCGAGCGCGACGGCGACGACGCCGAGGACGGCCGCGTCGTCAACGTCGACGTGGCCGACGAGACCGGCTCGCTCCGGCTGGCCTTCTGGGACGAGAAGGCCGACGCCGCCGAGAACGAGCTCGAGGTCGGCCAGGTGCTTCGCGTGAAGGGCCGCCCGAAGGAGGGCTACAACGGCATCGAGGTCAACGTCGACGAGGTCGAGGTCGACGAGGACGCCGAGATCGACGTGCAGATCCGGGACTCCTACCGCGTCGAGGACCTCTCGCTCGGGCTCTCCGACGTGAACACCAAGGGCCGCATCCTCGACACCGAATCCGTGCGCACCTTCGACCGCGACGACGGGAGCGAGGGCAAGGTCGCGAACCTCACCCTGGGTGACTCGACGGGGCGCATCCGCGTGACGATGTGGGACGGGCAGGCCGACACCGTCGAGGCGCTCTCGGCGGGCACGAGCGTCGAGGTCGTCGACGGCTACGTCCGCGAGCGCGACGGCAGCCTCGAGCTGCACGTCGGCGAGCGCGGCGCCATCGAGGAGCTCGACGAGGAGATCACCTACGAGCCAGAGAGCACGCCCATCGAGGCGCTGGAGATGGGTGACACGGTCGACATCGCGGGCGTCATCCGGTCGGCGGACCCGAAGCGGACGTTCGACCGGGACGACGGTAGCGAGGGGCAGGTCCGGAACGTCCGCGTGCAGGACGAGACGGGCGACATCCGCGTCGCGCTCTGGGGCGACAAGGCCGACTACGACATCGGGCCGGGCGACCGCGTGGCCTTCGCCGACGTGGAGATCCAGGACGGCTGGCAGGACGACCTCGAGGCCTCCGCCGGCTGGCGCGCGAGCGTGACCGTCCTCGACGGGGCTGGCGAGGCCCCCGGCGGCGACGACGCGGACGCTGGCGACGAGCAGTCGACCGGACTCGACGCCTTCGCCGGCGACGGGGATGCGGCCGACGACGCCACAGGGACCGGCGACGACGGCGATGCCGCAGTCGCCGATTCCGGCGGTTCGGGTGGCTCCGCCTCGGCGTCGCTCCAGGGCGAGGTCGTCGAGTTCACCGGCACCGTCGTGCAGGCGGGCTCGCCGGTCATCCTCGACGACGGCGAGGAGACGATGAGCGTCGAGACGGACGCGGACGTCCACCTCGGGCAGGAGGTCACGGTCCGGGGAACGGTGTCGGACGGCACGCTCGACGCCGACGACGTGTTCTGAGCGCGGTCCAGTTCCTGGGACACCGAACGACGCGCGCTCTGGCCTGCATCGACCGAGTCGCGGCCGATGCTGGCGTGACGGAAAACTACTAAGGGACGGGCGGACTCGGTTCACGGTATGAGCGTTGAGCTACCGTTCGCCCCGGTGGACTCCATCATCCGACGGAACGCAGGCGACCTTCGAGTCAGTTCGGGTGCCGCAGAGGAGCTGGCACGGCGCATCCAGCTTCACGGTGCCGAACTGGCCAAAGACGCAGCGGAGGTGGCCACGGCGGACGGGCGGAAGACGCTGATGGCGACGGATTTCGGCGTCGAGGCGTCCATCGACAAGGACGAACTGGAGCTGCCGGTCGCCCCGGTCGACCGCATCGCCCGCCTCGACATCGACGACTCCTACCGGGTCGCGATGGACGCCCGCATCGCGCTCGCGGACATCCTCGAGGACTACGCCGACAACGTCGCGGCCGCCGCCGCGACGCTCGCGCGCCACGCAGACAGACGCACCATCAAGGCCGAAGACATCGAGACGTACTTCGCCCTGTTCGAATGAGATGAAGTTCGGATACAGCCCCCGCTGTCTCGAGCACGACACCGGCCCACGGCATCCGGAGACGCCGGACCGCCTGCGGGCCATCCGAGAGGGGCTGAAGCGCAAGCACGGCGTCGAGTACGTCGACCCCGACCCGGCGACGGTCGACGCCATCACGACCGTCCACGACGCCGACTACATCGAGGAGGTCCGGGAGTTCTGTGCCGACGGCGGCGGCGACTGGGACCCCGACACGACCGCCGTCGAGGAGTCGTGGGACGCCATGTTGAAGAGCGCGGGCATCGCGCAGTGGGCCGCGCTCGGCGCGCTCGACGGCGAACAGGGCCGGGAGACGCCGTTCTCGCTCGGCCGGCCGCCGGGCCACCACGCCATCTACGACGACGCGATGGGCTTCTGTTTCGTCAACAACGTCGCTGTCGCCGCCCAGACGGCCATCGACGAACGGGACGTCGACCGCGTCGCCATCGTCGACTGGGACGTCCACCACGGCAACGGCACGCAGGACATCTTCTACGACCGTGGCGACGTGTTCTTCGCGTCCGTCCACGAGGACGGCCTCTACCCGGGGACCGGCGACGTGGCGGAGACCGGCGAGGGAGACGGCGAGGGGACGACGATGAACGTCTCGCTGCCGGCCGGCGCGGACACGAGCGACTACGCCGCCGTCTTCGAGCGCGCGGTCGAGCCCGCCATCGAGCGCTTCGACCCCGGGCTCGTGCTTGTCAGTGCCGGGTTCGACGCCCACCGGCACGACCCCATCTCGCGGATGCGCCTCTCGACGGAGGGGTACGCCGTGCTCACCGACCGACTCCGGCGCTGTGCCGAGCGCGTCGACGCACCCATCGCGTTCGTCCTCGAGGGCGGCTACGGGCTCGACGTGCTCGCCGACGGTGTCGCCATGGTCCACGAGACGTTCGACGGCCGCGACCCAATCGAGCCCGACGAGCCGGTCAGCGAGGACGTCGACGAGCTGCTCGAGGAGGTTCGCGCCGAACACGACCTCGACTGAGCCGGCTCGTCGCCCTCGGACCGCCCCGGTCGCCGGGTGTCAGGGTCGCGGCGAGAAGTAGGCCGCCAGTTCCTCGCCGAACTCCTCCGCGAGCACCGCGACGTCGGCACCGACGAGCACCTCGTAGTCGTCCGCCAGCGCTCGCTCGACACCGGCCCCGAGCGCGACATCGAACAGTCGGTCGCTCCGGAGGAACCCGGCGGCCGTCGTGCAGTCGCGCTCGCGCTCGACCACGTAGCGGTCGTCGTCGACGAACGGGCCGTACGGCGGCGACCCGTCCATCGCGGCGTACTTCGCGTAGAACCCCGTCGCGTGGTCGCGGACGTGCACTGGCGGGCCGTCGTGGCGCTCGACGGTCGGGCGCTCCGCGACGGCGAGCTCGACGAACAGCGCGGCGGTCTCGTCGGCGAGCGCGGTCGCCCGGAACGTATCGAAGCCACGGCGGTCGAGCTCGTCGGTGACCCCATCGAGCGACTTCCGGAGCTGCGGCCAGAGCTGGTCCGCGACCACGTCCGGCGGGTCGAATCGAATCGCGACCGGTGTCGTCCCCCGCGTCTTCAGGTGCGCACGAACCTCGTCCGGCGAGATCGGGTCCGGGTCGCTCGGCTCGAACCGCGCCGGGTCGGGGTCCGCGAGCAGCGCCCGCGCGTGGTGCTGGAACCGCGCGACGTTCGTCGGCGAGACCACGGCCGCGACGTTGCGCTCGGGGTCCGTCGGATCGACGACGACGAGCGGGTCGTCGAACGACCGCGTGCCGTGGTCCTCCGGGTCGCGCTCGACCTGTGGCCGCCAGTCCGCCGCGGCCTCGACGAACGCGCGGAAGCCCCCGTACTCGAGCACGAGTAGCTCGACGAGGTAGCCGGAGAACCCCTCCGTTCGGAGGTCGCTGCCGTAGACGCCGATGCCCTTGCAGAACGCCTTCGCGACGCGCACGTCGCCCGCGAGGTCGTCGTCCAGTCGCTCCGAAAGGTAGGCGTCGTGGAACGGCGTCCGGTCGACCGCCGACCGGATCTCCGTCGCGCTGTCGACCCGGAAACACGGCACGAGATCCACGTCGAACCCCTCGTACTCGCCTTTCACGTACGGGTGCTCGGCGTACTCCTCGTGGCCGTCGGGCAGCACCTCGCGACCGACCTCCAGCCCGTACCGCTCCAGCGTCTCCCGGTCGAGACTCGTCGGGAACCGTACGAACACGTCGATGTCGCGGTCGCCGGCTGTCCAGGTGCGGCGGGCGGTGCTCCCGACCTGGACCACGTCGGCGTCCGCCACGCGCTCCGTGGCCGCGGCCCGCGCCCGCTCGACCAGCTCGTCGGCGACGGTGCGGAGCCGCTCTCGCTCCGCAGGCGACGGGTCCACCCGCTCGCGGACCGCCGCAACCGTCGCCTCGAAGGCGTCCTCGCTCATGCTCGCCGGATACTCGGCGGGCCCCTAAACGGATGTCGATGCCATGGTGACACGCCTCCCGGCGGCCGGAAAGCGAAACTCTCTTTATATCCGGCAGGCCTACCTGAAGACGCGACGAGCCGTCATAGCTCAGTTGGTAGAGCACCACGCTGTTAACGTGGTGGTCCCAGGTTCGAGCCCTGGTGACGGCGCTTTTCGCACTTTCACACTGCGAGGAGTGTAATCTCCGACCATCGCGTGGTTCCGCACCTCCCGACGGGCGGATCGGCTGTACCCCTCCCTGCCTGCACTTTCGACACGTCTATTATCCCGGGTCGGGAACTATCGACCGCCAGGGCCCTTAGCTCAGCCTGGTTAGAGCGCTCGGCTCATATCGACCGTCGACTCGTCGCGGGTCCGGTCGTGGGACACCGAGTGGTCGATGGTTCGAATCCGTCAGGGCCCATACACTTCCTGCACGGTTCCCGATTCTTGCAAACTCCAGATTTAGTAACTTCTATCGCCGGTTATCGGCGTTTTCGCGTTTCAGAAACGCGCTCGAAATACTGGAGCCCATCAAGCTGACAAACGGCCCCCTTCGCAGTCTGGCGATTCCTCAAATCGAGGTGGCGGGGGCGTGAGTGCCGAGCAGCTGCTCGGTATCTCGCTCGACGAACTCCGTGCGCGCGAGCGGTCGAACCCTGGACCGACCACGTCGCGCGAGTTCCGGTGTGACGAGTGCGGGGCGCGTTGCACCCGGCTGACGGAGGGTGGCGAGGCTGGCCACCGCTACGACTGTTCCCGCCGACTCCAGCGCACCGGTGACGAGCGTGTGCGTCCGTCGCTGGATGACCTTGACCGAGGTGAGGGCCAGTGACGTTCGTCCGTGCGTCCCGGCTCTACGAAGCGGAGAGCGGCGAGACGAGACGGTGGGACTGTCCACGCCCCGAGGAGTCGGAGAGCCAACAGTGACGGGGCAGACAGTGACGCAGCCCCACGAGTTCGAGGCCTATCTCAAGTACCCCCACTACGGGCTCGGGCCGTACATGCTGCTCGCGAAGGCTATAGTCGGCCGGTTCGACGGATACGCCGAGTTCGAGACGGAGATCGACGGCGAGCGCTGGGAGATCCAGTGCAATTACTCGAAGACCGGTATCGCGCCCCGTCCCAGCGACAACGTGCAGGGAGACGCGCTGTACTCGTGGGATATCACCTGCACGGGCGAAGGGCGACGCAAGTTCTCCCCGTTGATCGAGCCGCGTTTCGAGGATATGCGCCATCGCGAGAGCGGGGAAGAACTCGGGTTCGGGAAACGTTGGTGGAAGCGGTTCGGTACCGAGGGTGTGGACGTTGAGCTGAAAGCTAGTAACGTCGACCCCGAGGAAGTGCCGAAGCTGCTGCACGGGGTCGTCGACGCGGTCGCAACGCACGCCGGTCTGTCGATGAATTCGCGGTACTTCACCGACGAGCCGAGTCCGGCGCACTCTCGGATTACGGCCTACGAGCGGTACGTAAGAGTCCGCCGGTCGATGGCGTCGAAACTCCTCGCGAGCGGGACCATGATGCAGGCGATGCACCTGCTGGCCGACGAGAAGGGGACGAAGGTCGAGTACAAGGCCGACAACGAGGACGTGGTCGGCTATATGCACCGGCTGTGGGTCGGACCGAAGAGCGCGAAGAAGCTGATTCCGAGCCACCGGTACGGGTTCCAGTTCAAGCACTACCATCCGAAACACGTCCACAGCGACCCTGAGGAGCCGCTGTATCACCCGAAGGTGGGCATACTCATCAACCAGCAGCGCAACGGCGGTGAGCCCATCGTGTGGCGCGACCTGGAGGCCGCCGAGCGTGAGATCGAGGAGACGCTGCTGAACTTCCTCGACTGGGGCGGCGTACCGACCGAGCCGGACCCGACGACGTACATCGAGGACGACCATTTCCGCCCGGCGGCTCGCGAGGAGACCGTCGCGATGTACGATGACCCGACGCCACAGATCGAGGCCGAGCAGGAGCACCTGCTCGTCACGTCGCTTCGGGAGATGACCGACGCGGACGTGGACGTGCTCGACCAGCTGCTCGCCGACGGTGGCGGCCAGCACTACGAGGAGATCGCCGAGGAGACCGAGCACTCTGTCAGCACGATCTACCGGGCGCTCCGGCGTCTCGGGTCGGTCCTGGAGAACGACAACGGCGTGGTGAGCTTCTCGTCGCGGAAGTTTCACGACGAGCTGAAGGCCATCATCGAGAGCACCGAGCACCACGTCAAGAACGCGGCCGACCGCGCGGCGAAGATCCTCGGGATGGACGCGCGACAGGCCGCGTCGTCTGCGTTCCAGCTGTGGTTGAACAAGTACGGTGCCGAGGTCACGGTCAACGACGGCGGGAGCGTGGAGACGGTGCGTATCGACACGATGCTGTCGAAGCTGAAGTTCACGAACAACCCGCGCATCCAGGACGTGCTGGCCGAGGCCCGGAAGGCGTGGAACAAGAGCGGCTACGACGTGATCGACCTGGTCGGCGCGGAGGTCGTCGCGAAGATCGACGGGGAGCGCGAGACCGGCGTCTTCTCCGCACTCGCCGGGTAGCGCGGCCCCTGCTGAGAGGCATCACTGTCTCGCACCCTCTTTTCCTCTACCTGACTTGGATTCTACGGGGTTGTAGCCCAATTTTGGTTGGTCATGTAGCGGTGGGTCGGCTCGTCGAGCTCGAGATCGGCCCGCCAACCGCGCGGGTCGTTCCCGTCCGCCGGGAACATCCCCTTGGAGAGTGTGCCCAAGGGCACAAAGCAGAAAAAATACCCAGCCCCGCCCCCACCTCCGCACCGCTGAATCATCTCGACATTATCGACGTGGGGGTGTTGTGGTGAGTTTCAATAGTATCGAGGGTGCTACTGCGAATCTATCGGTTTTGGCCTAGTTGTTACGGCGTTTGTGCACAGAAAGAGGTATCCTCAATTCGATATCCCGAGTGTACTCTCTGCTAGCGATACCGAGGCTTCATTCATATCGTTAATATATTCTGCTGCCATCAATGGGTCTAACAGATGATATGCTGGTGTTGATTCAGGTTCCCGATAGAATTGATCAAACCGTTCCCCGATTTCTTGACCATTTTGGATGCTGACTAGTTCGCCTCTTTCAAAGTTATAGAATGCTGTCTCTGAGTACATGTTAGCTCCAGTATTGCTTTCATGAGCATCGTGTGGTGCGATTCCATCTCCTGTTCTGTATGGTGAGTCTTCCCAAGTTTGGATTCTCTGTTCGGCTGTGGCTCTGTCATCCGTTTCTAGTACGTATGTTTCTTGGCGGTTTGTTTCGTCTGGGTTTCTTGTCGGGTTCTCTATCGCCCCTGCTAATCCGTGACCGGGAATATTGTAGTCCCAGATGAAAGTGTTGAATCCTGCATTAAGTTCAGTTCCCTGTAGTGCTGCGGCCATGAACTGGTCGAGTTCAGACCCGCCTCCCCCTGGAAGATTTATTATTTCATGTTTGGTCCAGAGGTCGTAGATCCCGGACTCGGCCATACGAGTCTCAAAGTCTAGTTCTTCGTTTGTATAAGTGTCCAGGTCTATTTCGTCTCTTAATTCGGGCAAGTGTTCGTTACCATCTGCTTCAGCAAAATCATTGTTAACTAGACTTATCCAGGCCATGTTTCTTTGACTGATATTTTCTATGAATTGGCGTACTTGGTAGCCTTCTGTGCCTTCTTCGACACCCCATGCATCTGGAAGTGAGGTATGTCTGTGGCGAAATGCTTGGTTTAGGTTGAGTGCGACAGTGAGTTCGCCGTTGTACGTATCAAAGACCGTAGAGGCAGCGTAGTCCGCGTTTGCGTCGGCTGGCTGGAGGTCGAGAGTTGTACTGCCGTATTCTAGTCTGCCAACCACGCCGTCGAGCTCGTCTGCGGCGTGGGTTTCTGCAAGCAGTTGCTCCTCCTGTGAGGTGGTTTCTACGTCGGTGGGGGTGGCCGTTTCTAAAGTGGTCTGGCGGTCCCTCGTCGTTGTTCTGAGTGAGGTCTGCTCGGTCGGCCGCTGGCTGTCATCGGTACCGCTGCAGCCTGCGAGGAGGGCGGAGCCAAGGGTCGCCACGACTGTTCGGCGTGACCAGCGACCCAGGGAAGCGTGAGAATTGGAGCGTGTCATAGCGAGAGAGGAGTTGTTACTGCGAGATTACGATATCAGGGTCATATATCTTATTGGCGATTTGTGAACTCAGTCCGAGCCCAGGGGTCACACGTCGACAAACACGCTTCCCCGAATATGCACACGAGCCGGAGATCGGCGTGTGTACACAGCCCCGACCATTGTCGTCTCGACACACCTCTCTGTTCCACTGGCCGACACGAACCGGCCGATTCACGCCGAAATAGGGTTCCAGTCACTCGAAAAAACTAGGATTCTGGGGTTCGTGTGTACGAGACGACCATGCGAATCCGAACCGACGGCGACAAAGCGTATCGACGAGACGCCATCGAACGGGCCAGCCGCTTCTACGACTGTAACAAGACGACTGCTGTCGTCTCCGCCTGCGAGGACGTTCCCCAGCTCGTCCGGGCGGCTGAAGCTGTGCTTAATCGAGAAGACCTAACTATGCAGCAGAAGAGGGAGATTGCCGAGACACTCTCGACAAGAGTCATGAACTTCACGGTCTCGGAGGAGATTGAGACAAAGCGAGATTAAAATATTATATTTGTAGATGTATTATAGGAACTAACAAAAGGTATAGATGACTATTCTTCAGTTTCTTCTTCATCTGACTTCAATTTCCTCCTCATTGGGAGAAAAAGGTCTTGATTGTCTAGATACCCCAAGTAGCCCTCCTCATTGTTGAATGCGGAAATTTTGCTTTGGTGTAACCGCGACTGACATTTTTCCTCAAGTTCTCTGAAATGCTGTTCACAAAACAAGAAATAGTCTGGTTCGTGTTTTAATTCTTGTGCGTTTCGTTGGTTTAGGGTGTCATAGCGTTTGAGTTGCCACGTACCAAATCTTGCTCCTCGATAACAGAGAGAACACCTCTGAGACTTACCATCACGAACTAACTTTTCAAAACAATCTTCACAAACCCCGATTCGCCCAGGCTGTTCAAATTGCAGATCAATCACGTCATAGTCCGGGTTGCCTTCATCACATATTGCACATAATCCGACCGCATGTAGCAGTCTTGAGTTAGGTAGTGGTGGCATATTCAGAATTCATCTAGCTTCCTGTTTTGGCTGTGTTTATAGGATTTAGCTTTATCTAGGTTTTTCAGAAAGTGAACTGACCCAGCTGAATCAAGTGCTTCCAGTCTGTACCGGATATTTCCCTCTGAAATGTTGGTCAAGCTATTGAGTTGATCAACAGTCAGCTCGCCGTGTTTTTCTATTAACCTCTCAATTTCGTTGGTTTGGCGAATGCGATTTTGCCACCGAGAAGCCCGTTCTTCCTTCTTTCGTGAACGCCTAGTTTTCCGCATATCGCGTTGGATTTTGCTGAGGTCATTCTGAATTTCGTCTAACGGATCGGTATCCCAGATCTCGTCTGAATTAGCTCGTTGAATTAGTACACCAAAATCAACATCGCCTGAGAAATCCATTTGTTCGCCAAATCGGTCTTTACATTCAATGGAGTACTGTATTTTTGTCTCAGCGCCATGGTTTTCTAGATAATCTTCAATTTCTCCTGTCGAGAGTAGCCAATCATCTCCATCTACAACAATGGGAAAATTATGTTCATCACCAGCAGCTAGCCTAGGAATTTCCCAAGTTCTAGTCTGGTCAGCAACAGTCCATTCCGCGACTACGTCGAATGCAGGTCCATTCCCTGAATTCTGAATTGAAAAATGAACAGAAGTGATATTTCTGAATCCAACTTCACCTGTTAGATATGGTTGAAACTGTTGTTCCATTAGCTCTTCTTGATTCCGTTGGGTTTGTGCTTGTATTCTTTGAATGTACGCTTGTTTGTCATACAATAATAGCAGGCCAAAAGTGAGTACAATTGTCCCTACAGCACTGGCAATAAGGCCGAAATCAGAGGCAGCCACAGGAGGATCGACTCGGACCCAATTAATCACTCCCCGAGTCTCAAGCAATGACCAAATTACGAGTACGGCTATCAAAGAATAGCCAATAAAAATCGGTATTCTATCCCGGAACCGCTCCTCCTCATTTATGTCATCAGCTTGGTCCATAGGGCTGGATAACTGATTCCTTCGTATCTACAATAATGATTTGGGGAAATAGTCAGACGACAGTGTACTAACCCGACTTCCCCATCATCACATCACAGCCTCGGTCTTCACCTTCGCCTTCTCGCTGTCCCGATGCCCGCCTGTCGGCGACCACAGCGCCCGGAGCGGCAGCTGTTCGGGCCGCGTCATCCGAGTCTTGAGCACCCGAATCCGGTCGCCGTGTTCGCGGTAGACGACGAAGCCGTACCAGCCACCCGCGTTCCGAAGCTTCTCGTGGTACTTCCGGTAGATCTGGAAGTAGCCGGTCGACACCATCGCACTCTTGATCTCGACGGGCCTCCCGTTCTGGAATCGAGCATCACACCAGCTGGTGTGTTGGCCGTCGAGCACGAGCCCACGCTCGTCGGCGAGGTGCTTCTCCGCGAGTGAGCCGTACCGGCTCGCGTTGCTCGACCGATTCACGCGAACGCACCTCGTGGGCGCGACCGATCTACTATCGCCGAGAGCCGTCGGCACCGCGTGGGCCCAGTCCCGACAAACTCGACGCAGACGACTCGACCGTCATCAAGAGTGGCCCCAGCGTCGGTCGTCGTGGTCCCCTCGCGACCATACGACCGGACAGCCCGACAGAGCGGGTTCGACGACCGCCATCACAACAACTAATGTTCATGTAGTGACACAGTCAGATGATATGGATTCCGAGCCCTCCGAACAGGGACTGACCGGCATCATCGTGTACTTCCTGTTCCTCCTCGGGTCGGTCATCATCGGCCCGCTGGAGGCAGTACTTGGTTTGGCCCTCTACTGGCTCTTTTCCAGTCAGGATGAGACGGCCACGAGTCAGCAGGGGTGACTGCTGAGTCGAATCCATCCGTTTGACCGATGGCCACAGTAGCCGGAGAGGAGATTGGAGCCCACGCCGCTGTCGGCTCAGGTATCACCGTATCACGGTTTCGAACCCTGTGTGAGCGCTCTCTCTTCGTTCGTGTCGAGCTGCACCAGAACGCGGTACATACGTGTCACTTCACTCCCATCGGACATATACCATCGGACACCTGTCAATTATTCTGGACGATGGATTGTGACGACCCCACGTCGAGACGCCTCTCGGACTGCCCGGCACGGCGAGGTGTTCGACGACCCAGCCCGTCGGCCACGACACCACCTGGTACCTTCCCAAGAGTATTAATCTGTGCCACGGCTACGTGAGGCAACGACGCATGACCGACCCCATCCGGGTCCTGCACGTCGACGACGAGCCGGCGTTCCTGACCCTGACCAGCGAGTTCCTCTCCCGGGAGCTCGAGGCCGTCGAGGTCGAGACGACGACGAGCGCAGCCGACGCGCTCGAGGAGCTCGACGCGTTCGACCCGGACTGCGTGGTCAGCGACTACCAGATGCCGGAGATGGACGGGCTGGAGCTGCTGCAGGCGGTCCGCGAGCGCCGCGCCGAACTGCCGTTCATCCTCTTCACGGGGCACGGCTCCGAGCAGATCGCGAGCGACGCCATCTCGGCGGGCGTGACGGACTACCTCCAGAAGGGCAGTGCGAACGAGCAGTTCCAGCTGCTCGCGAACCGCATCCGGAACGGGGTCGAGGCGTACCGGACACAGGCGGCGTTCGAGGAGTCAGAGCGCATGTTCTCGACGCTGATCTCCAACCTGCCGGGCATGGTGTACCGGTGTCTGAACGCGCCCGAGTGGCCGATGGAGTTCGTCAGTCAGGGCTGTCTGGACCTGACGGGCTACCAGCCGTCCCAGCTCGAACGTGGCGAGGTGGTCTGGGGCGACGAGGTGCTCCATCCAGACGACCAGGAGATGGCGTGGGCGGTCGTCCAGGAGGCACTCGACGAGGGTGAGGCGTTCGAGGTCACCTATCGCATCCGTCGGCGGGACGGCGCGGTCCGCTGGATGTGGGAGCAGGGCCGCGGCGTGTACGCCGACGACGGCGAACTGCTGGCGCTGGAGGGCTTCATCACCGACGTGACCGAACGCGTGCGATACGAGCAGCGGCTCGACGCGCTCAACGAGGTCCTCGGCAAGCTGCTGGAGACGACGGACCGTCACGAGTGCGCGTGGGTCGCCGTCGAGGCCGCCTGTGACTCGCTCGAGTTCCCCATCGCGTCGGTGCGCCTCTACGATGCCGAGACGGACGAACTGGAGCCTGTCGCCGTGACCGACGGCACGGCAGACGACCTGGACGAACGGCTGGCGTTCCCGGGCGAGAACGGGCCGGCGTGGGACGCGTACACGACGGCCGAGGTGCAGTGGTATCCCGACGTCGAGCCCGAGTCGGTGACGGTCGACTCCCACGCGGACATCCGGTCGCTGCTGGCACTCCCCCTGGGGGAGTACGGGACGCTCGTGCTCGCGTCACCGGCGCCCGACGACTTCGCGGAGACCGACCACAACCTCGCGCGCATCCTCGCGGCGAACCTGCAGTCGGCGCTCGACCGTGCCGACCGCGAACGGGCGGTCCGCGAGCGCGAGCGCGAACTCCGCGAGCAGAACGCCAGGCTGGAGGAGTTCACGAACATCGTCAGCCACGACCTGCGGAACCCGCTCGCCGTCGTCCGCGGCCAGCTCGACCTCGCACGGGAGACCGGTGCCGACGACCACTTCGACCGCGCGGAGACGTCGCTGACGCGGATCGAGGACCTCGTCTCGGACATGCTCACGCTCGCCAAACAGGGGATGGTCGTGGGCGAGACGGAGGCGGTCTACCTCGAGGTCGTCGCCAGGCGTGCCTGGGAGGCGGTCGAGACCGACGGCGCCGACCTCGCCATCGCATCGGACCTCGCGCTGGTCGCCGACGAGGGACGACTCCAGCAGCTCCTCGAGAACCTGTTCGCGAACGCCGTGGAACACGGTTCCACGAGGCCCCATTCGACTTCGTCTCACGGGGACGCCGTGGAGCACGGGTCGACGGCGGACGCCGCGACGACGGACGCCGTCACCATCACCGTCGGGCCACTCGACGACGCCGACGGCTTCTACGTCGCGGACGACGGCTCGGGTATCCCCGACGAGGACCGGGCAGCGGTGTTCGAGCCCGGGTTCACCACCGACCAGCAGGGGACGGGCTTCGGACTCGCCATCGTCCAGCAGATCGCCCGCGCCCACGACTGGTCGGTCGCGGTCGCAGACAGCGAGGCCGACGGCGCACGGTTCGAGTTCACCGGCGTCGAACGCGCTCGTGAGTGAGCCACGTACCGGAAGAACGCTTTTCACCGACCTCGCCGACGGTCCGCCCGTGTCCGAGTACGCTATCCGCCCGGCCGAGCCGACCGACGTCCCCGGCATCCAGCGCGTCGCCAGAGCCGGCTGGCACGCCGCCTACGACGACACCATGGGCCCCGACACCGTCGACGACTGCATCGACGACTGGTACGACGCCGAGACGCTCGTCGGAGCCGTCGAGGACGACGACGTCGACTACCTCGTCGCCACGGTCGACGATCGGCTCGTCGGCTACGCGTCAGTCGGTCCGACCGGCGACGGGCGTTCCGGGTCGGTCGCCGGCCTGTACAGCATCTACGTCCATCCCGACCGCTGGGGTGCGGGGATCGGGACGGCGCTCTTCGAGCGCTGTGCGGACCGCCTCCGCGAGCGCGGATACGAGCGTCTCTGCCTCCGCGTCGTCGCGGACAACGACGTCGGCATCTCGTTCTACCGGTCGCACGGCTTCGAGCGGACCGACGAGGAGACGGTCGAGCTGGAGGGCCACCCCCTCGTCGAGTACGAGTTCGCCCGCGACCTCTAGAGCAGCTGCATCGTCGTCGTCGTGTCCGTCGCGAGCAGCAGGTCGAACGGCTCGTCGCCCGGCGCGCTCCCCGGGTCGAGGTAGCCCACGGCGAACGCCGAGTACGCCGTCCCGCCCTCGACCGTGACGTCGAACGTGGCGACCGGGTCGCCGCCGCTCGCGGGCCGCACCTCCAGCGTGTACGACCCCGCGGGCACGGTGGCGTAGCCCGCCTGCTCGCCGTAGCCGAGGTTCTCGAACAGCGCGTCACCGCTGGACGCGACGGTCACCGTGACCGGCGGCGCGTCCGGCGACGCGTGGAACAGACCCACCGCTGCCTCGTCCGAGCCCACCGACGGCGGCGCGTCCTCGAGGACGCCTATCGCGAACTCGTCCGTGGTGAGGTTCCCGAACGCGACCGCCGTGTAGCTCGTGTCGGCCTGGACGGTCACCATCCCGTCGAACGCGACGGTGCTCTCGTCGCCCGCCGCCGTGATACGCACCGACCGTTCGCCAGCCGGCGCCGTCAGGTAGTCGCTGACCGCCCCGAACGACACCCCGGTCAGCACCGCCTCGCCGTCCACGTACACGTCCACGGCCGGCGCGTCCGGCGACGCGTGGACGACCCGGAGCCGTCCCGACCCGCCGGTGGCCGTCGTCTGCTCCTCGGTCGTCTCCTGCTCTGTCGTCCCCTCGGTGGTCTGTTCCGTCGTTCCCTCGGTCGTCCCCATCCCGCGTTCTGTCGTGCCCTCGGTCGTCCCCATCGGCCCGGTCGTCGTCCCGTTGCCGGTGGCGTTGTTGCCGCCGTCGCCCGTGTCCGCACAGCCCGCCAGCATCGCTGTCGCGAGTCCGCCTGTCAGCTGCAGGACGCGTCGCCGTCGGAGGTCATCTGGTTTCATACGGACCAAACCGTCGGGGGATGGACGTGTAAGTCTGATTTCGAGTTCCCCGGCACTTAGGGGCCGGCTGACGGCGCATCGACGTGCCATCTGCAACCGACTCCCGACGGCTGGTTACCACGCTACCGATTCGAAATCCTTTTTTAGTGCATCCACCGAAGTCAGAGTGCGCGCCGCCTTAGCTCAGACTGGGAGAGCACTCGACTGAAGATCGAGCTGTCCCCGGTTCAAATCCGGGAGGCGGCATTCTACTGCGGACCACGTTCGGGGTTGAACTGCCAACGTTCGAGCCTCCAGTGAGATTGCCGATTCACCCGGTGGGGCCCCTTGGCTCCCCGGCGGTGTCGTTGGTGACTCGTCAGAACGAGGAAACGCTCTTTGCGGGCAGGTCCAACCGACACACATGACCGAGCAGAAGCCCGAGCGCTCGATCGCACGGTTCAAACGGCCCTTGCTGTACGTGATGGGGCCGCTGTACATCGTCGCGGGCATACTGCACTTCGTCGCGCCGGACGCGTACGAGCGGGTGGTGCCGCCGCAGTTCCCGCGGCCGCGGGAGCTGGTCTACCTCTCGGGCATCGCGGAGATCGCACTCGGCGTGGGTGTGTTGCTGCCGTCGACGCGGAAGCGGTCGGCGTGGGGGCTGGTCGCGCTGCTGGCGGCGGTGTTCCCCGCGAACGTGTACATGGCGACGGACGACGTGGCGGCGGCGGTGGCGCCGGCGTGGGCGACCGACATCGCGCGGGTCGCCGCGTGGCTGCGCCTCCCGCTGCAGGCGGTGCTGGCGCTGTGGGCGTGGTGGTACACGCGGCCGATGGAAGACTCGTAACCGGCTCTTCCTGGACGACTCACACCCCGACGGCCCCCGGTCCGAGCGTCACCAGCGCCGCTCCAATCACCACCAGCACCGCACCCGCGACGACGCCCCGGGTCACACGTTCGAGGTCCCTGAGGAGGAAGTACGCGAAGACGGTCGTGAACAGCGGCGCGGTCGACGCGAGCGACTCGACGATGGCGACGCGGCCCGCGGGCAGGGCGAGCGCGCCGAACAGCGAGAGCAGCGCGACCGCGGTGAGACAGCCGCTGACCGCGAAGTAGCCGTAGGAGCTGCGGTCGGCCGAGCGGAAGCCCTCGGTCCCCCGGACCGAGGCGTAGGCGAGGAAGACGAGCAGGGCGCCGGCCTCGTTGAGCGCGACGGCCTGGAGCACGGTCGCGCCGCCGCCCTCCAGCCCGAACCGACGGAGGACGTTCCCGAAGGCGAACAGCGCACCGGACGCGAGGGGGTAGGCGAGGTCGCGGGGCTGCCAGCCGGCGAGGTCGCCGCCCTTCGCGAGACTCAGGACGACGAGCCCGACGACGAGCACGACGATGCCGACGGCCGTCGAGGGTGAGACGGGCTCGCCGAGCAGGCCGAACGCGAACGAGGCCCCGAACAGGGGGCGGGCGCTCACCACCGCGCTGTTGATGCTGGCGCCGACGCGGTCGACGCCGACGAAGATGGCGAGTCGGCCGAGCGCGGTCCCGGTCGCGCCGGCGAAGAGGAACAGCCCGGCGATGGCCGGGTCGAGCCCCGCGAGCAGGGCGGGGCCGTGGAGCACGAGCAGTGCGGCGATGAACAGCGAGAGGTCGACGACGACCACGGTGAGCGCGGCCTGGAGCGCGGTCCCGTCGGCGGCCATGCCGCGCTTGTCGAGGACGGGCGTGAACCCCCAGATGACCGCGGGGAGGAGCGCCAGGAGGTACACCGTGACGTCGGCGCCGATGACCATACCCGGCCTGCGGGCGGGGCGGGGAAGAAGGTACGTCTTCCGGTGACGCTGACGGGCGGCGGACGGGACAGGTCGCTGGGCGGGTGCCGAAAGGCTGAACGGACTCTCCGAGAGAGCCAGGACATGGCGTCCGGACCGGCCCTCGTCACGCTCGACCTCGACGACACGCTCTGCCGCTACGACCGTTCGACCGAGGAGCTCCTCGCCGTCGCCTTCGAGCGGGCCGATGTCGAGCCGTTCTTCACCGAGGCCGAGTACGTCGCCACGGTCCCGACCGTCACTGGCGAGAGTCCGCTCGACCTGCGTCGGAAGTGCTTCCGGGCGCTCGCCGCGGAGGACGGGCGGCCGGTCGCCGAGGCGGACCGCCTCGCCGAGCAGTACCCGGAGCGCGACCCGACGGCGGTGTCGTTGCTCCCCGGAGCACGGGACGCACTCGCTGCGCTCGCCGACCACCATCGACTCGCGCTCGTCTCCAACGGCGAGCCGTCCCACCAGCGCGCCAAGCTCGAGACTCTCGGTATCGCCGACGCGTTCGAGGTGACGGTGTTCGGGACGGCCGAGATTGGCGTGAAGCCGGACCCGGCGCCGTTCCACCGGGCGCTGGACACGCTGGGCGTCGAGCCGGCGCGGGCGGTCCACGTCGGGAACTCGCTCGCGTCGGACGTCGCTGGGGCACAGGCAGCGGGGATGTCCGCGGCGTGGCTTCGGGAGGGAGACGAGCCCGAGGTGGACGTGACGCCCGAGTACGTCGTCGACGACCTCGCCGAACTGCAGGACCGGCCGTTCCCGTGGGCGTGAGCCCGATGATGTCGCTCATTCGAGGACGAAGTACGGCTCGTGCTGCAGCGCCCCCGTGACCTCGTCGAACCGACTGGCGTCGCACTCGCTGCACACTGCCGGCTCGTCGACCCCCGCGAACACGGTCTCGCACGCCTTGCAGGTGAAGAATCGAAGTCCGAGCACGCCCGTCTCTCGGGGTGGCGAGCAGATATCCTGTTCGCTCGACCGGTCGGCCCACCGTCGTTGCCGGCGACCCTCTGGACCCCGTCCCGGACCCTGCGACCGGCGTGTCGGTGCCAGTTCGACCGTCGCTTCCCGAGTGGCCCGAGTGCTTAACGTTCGCGCCGTGGTGCCAGTTGCATGGCATCGATATCCACCGGGCTGGTCTTCGCGGTCATCGCACTGATCCCCACGTACCTGTTCGTGCAGGCCAGACAGGCCTCGCAGGCGGTCAGCTCGACCGAGACGCGCTCGACCACGGCGCTGACCGAGGGCCCCGTCGCCGTGTCCGGCACCGTCGAGGCCGGCCCCGCCGGGACGCTCACCCACCCCGTCACCGGCGCCGACGCACTCGCGGTCCGGTGGGACGTCGACGAACGCGGCGTCGCCGAGGACGAGGTCGCCGAGGTGGACGACAGCGGCCGCCAGACCGTCCCCTTCCGACTGGTCGACGACGACGGCGCGGTCGACGTCGACCCCACGGGCGCCGACCTCCACCTCTCGACCGCCCACGGCGAGACGTTCGTCGAGGCAACGAGCACACCCGGCGAGCAGGCCACGTCGTTCATCGACCGCGTGCAGGAGAACGAACGCCGGAGCCACGACGCCGGCACCAAGCAGATCCACAACACGCCCATCAACGAGGCCCGGGTCCACGGCGTCGACGACCTCCACTACCAAGCCCGGGCGCTCCAGCCCGGCGACACCGGCTACGTCCTCGGCCCGGCGCGCTCGAACGGCGATGGCGGCTACACCATCGGCGACGGCGACGGCGAGTTCATCGTCTCCGATATGGAGCGGGACGCCCTCACCGACGACCTCGGCTCCAGCCAGTGGCTCCTCGCCGGTGCCGCCCTGCTGTTCTACGCCCTCGCGGTGTACGTGGGCTTCCTCGCCTGACCGCCACCGCTCGCTGGCCGCACGACGGGCCGTCTCTCGACACGACATCGAGTCGTCCTGTCCCGGTGCTCTGATTCCGGGAGTCAGCTGATGCGGTCGTGCCAGCCCGAGGACGATTCGTCGTCCTCGTTGGTGTCTTCGTCGGACTGCCATCGCCTGACGGCCCAGCCACCAGCACCAACTGCCCCGATACCCGCGAGCGTCGGCACGAGGTCTGGTGTGTTGTCCTGTTCAACGGAGACACCACTGAGCCAGAGGTCGGTTTCGGTGCTATCGTCCGGACTCTGGAAGCCGGAGACGACGAATCCGTCGTCGCTTGAGACGACAGCCTGGGGTTCGCGGTAGGCGGCGCCGCCCTCGGCGTCACGGAACTCGTGTGCGACCTCGATGCTGCCGTCCTCGATGTCCATCACGACGATCCAGCCCCAGAGTTCATCCTCGTACGTGGACGTCCCGACCGTGACGACACGTCCACTGTCGGTCGTACTGAGTCCCGGAGCGACCGTTTCTTCGACCATATCGCGGAAGTCGTGATGAGCGTTCCAGATGACTGTCCCTGACTCGTCGAGTCGGATCGCACCAGTTGTTGCGTGTGAGACGACGTATCCACCGTCGGGAAGTCGAACGGCATTCGAGTAGATGCCACTGACGTTGCCGTATCCCTGTGGATTCTCGATCAAGTTCACGGATTGTTGCATCTCGACGCTGCTGTCGGTGAATCTATCCACCCGGAAGTTCGACCGGGGATTCGAAGCAACGTACACTCCGTCGGACTCGATCGAGAGAGCAACCACCTGTGCGTCTGGATACTCGGGTGCCGTCCGACGCTGCCATCGGGGCTCCCCTTCGGAACTGAACCGCACCGCTTCGATCATCGTCTCGTACTCTCGTGCTGATTCTCCACGCCCAACCACTGCACTGACTGCGCACCCACCCGCCGAATCAGCAGCCAGTTTCAACGGCCCATCGACGTCTCTCAGGTTCCCCGTCTCGGGTAGCCACGGCCGGATCCACTCCGGCTCTCCAGCAGGGGATGTCTTGACAACGTTCCATCCGTCACCTGCCACTGCGAGGAACAACGATCCGTCACCCGACTCTGCCAGATCGATGGGAATGTCCGTCGTGACTCCATCGACGGCACCGAATTCCTGTTCCCACTCTACTGTCCCGTCTCTACGGAGCTTCAGCAGCCACACCGTTCCGGCGGCTCGGGTAAACGTGGCGACGACGAGCCTTCCGTCTCGTGTTCGTACTAACTCCTTGGCGTGTTGGTCCGGAGTCTCCTCGAACACGCGATGCCAGCGCTCGTCGACGTACGGCGTCATGCCGAGTAGCGAGTGGACGGACATGAGGCTGGTGAGGCCGGCGGCACTGGCGCTGTGCTGGAGGAACTCGCGGCGGTTCTGGCCTGTCATCCCTCACACCTCAGGTCGTCCTCGGTCACCGTGCATCGCTTTGTTGTTATCCGTCCGTCGGGATAAACTATCTGCAAGAGTACCTCGAATCGATCCCGTTCGTCGAAGTCGTACTCGTAGAACACTGGCCCCGGTCGACTGGCGGCGACGTCCCACGTCACGTCCGATTCCCCGACTTCGCCGTCGCTGGACCCGAGCTGGCGCTGACCGACGTGGGAGGCTTCGAACTTCCACCGGAACGCTGTCGCATCCTCTGCAAGCTCGGAGCCACGAGCGGTGAAGAAGCGCGCCCTGTCCGAGACCATCGGTGGGGAGGCCGAGCCGAACGTCCGCTGGAGGTACTCGCTCACTCGCGCATGTGTCGAGGACAGTTCGCGTATCGTCGCTCTCCGGTTCGACGTGTCACCGACTTCGACGACGAGTTCGCCGACCTGTGCTTCGATTCGTGGCTCGTCGTTCCCGGGCGGCATGGGACCGTCTGGATTCTGTGCGTACACCATGAACCGAACCGGGAACAGTCGTGGATACTCGAAGCGCGACTCGTCTTGCGGAAGCTGTGCCACGTTGTCCCCGAGGACACCCTCGAGTACCCCACTGGAGGTATCGTCGGTTACCGGCTGGAGGTCGACGAACTGCCCGGTTCCGCCGATGTCCCAGTGATATCCCAGTATCGTCCGGTTCGCGTATGCGTAGGATTCGCTTGCGTCGATCTCGAGGTACGAACCGGTGTCAGCTTCCAGAATTCGCTCCGGACTCCCCCAATGATCTGGGTGTTGCAATTATTGGTGGTCGTAACAGAGAGGAGACAGACAGCCTGGTCGGTCACGTGACACACCGGGATGTCCGTCCGACCAGGGAAGCTCACCCATACGGTTCTTAGAATTTAAGTAGTATACTGTTGGAATTTACTTCCATGACCGACGACCCGACGCTCGAACACCCCGACCACGGGGGACGAGCGTCGACCGACGACGACGGGCACGTCCCGCCGCCCATCCCACCCGGTGACCCGGACGCCTGGTACGCACCCGACGTGCGGGACCACTACACCGTCCACGGTGACGTGGTCGCCACCGTCGCCGAGACGGACGAGGGGTTCACGTACGACGTGCGCGAGCCGTCGCTCACCGCCGACGAGGAGGCGACGCTCGAGGCGATCCGCGAGCACTTCGCGGCTGCGAACCTGCGCCGGCCACGCACCCGTGAGGGGACCGTCTCGCGGATGGAGACGGGGCTGCGGCCGAAGTACCGCGCCGCGCTCGAACAGCTCCTCGAGGGCAGTCCAGAGTCGCGGCGACGGCTCCGGTACTACGCGCTCCGGGACGTGGGCTGTCTGGGGGCGGTGACGCCGCTCGCCCTGGACGAGCGCGTCGAGGTCGCCGACCCCGGCGAGGACCGACTGTCGGTCCACACCACGGACTTCGCGCCAGCCGAGACGGAGTTCCCGGCCGACGTGCGCTTCCTGGACCGCGTGGCGAGCGAGCGGCTGACGACGTACCGGGTACCGTTCCGCGGGTTCCAGATCCCGGTCGTGCTCTACCGGGAGCGACTGCTCGGGCACGACGCGTTCGCGACGAAGTACGCGGTCCGCGAGCCGGGGCTCCTCCCGGGCGACGAGGAGCTGCTGGCCGAGGCGAAGGAACGGATCTGGGAGACGAACGTCGAGCACGTCGTCGAGGACAGCACCGAGTTCGTCCGCGAACGGGCCGAACAGCTGCTCGCCCGGCGGCTCACGGCGCGGAACGCGAGCGCGTGGTTCGACGCGACCCGCCACCGCGTCCGCACCGTGCTCGCCGACACTGGGCTGGGCGTACCGCCGATCGACGGCCGCTACGAGGACGGTCGGCTGGCGGACCTCGTCTACTACGTGCTCCGGGACTACGTCGGCGAGGGCCAGCTCACCGTCCCCATCCGCGACCCGAACCTGGAGGACATCGAGGCGAACCGGGTCGGCGAGCGCGTGAAGGTCGTCCCACGAACGGACGTGGGTCACGACGGCCGCATTCCGACGAACCTCACCTTCGAGCACGAGTCGACGTTCGTCAACGTCGTCACCCAGCTCGCGGCTGCCGACGGTGCGGAGCTCAACGCGTCGAACCCCTCCGCGAAGGTGAACCTCAGTCCGGGGGAGGTCGACGACGGCGTGACCATCCGGTGTGCGGTCGCGCTCCCGGTCATCTCCGAGGACGGGCCGCACATCTCCATCCGGAAGCAGGCTCCAGACGCGCTGACACCGGTCGACCTCGTCGCGGGCGGGAGCCTCACGGCCGACCTCGTCACGGTGCTCTGGCTGCTGTACGAGCACCACGGCGTCGTGCTGTTTTCGGGCCCGACAGGGGTCGGCAAGACGACGCTCATGAACGCGCACATGCCGTTCGTCCCGTTCGACGACCGGCCGATCTCCATCGACGAGGGGAGCCGGGAGGTCAGACTCCCCCACGAGACCGGCATCTCCCTCACCACGCGGGACCACGAGGACGAGTTCAAGGCGGTGACGATGGCCGACCTGATGACGGAGGCGAACTACCTCAACCCCGACGTGGAGGTCATCGCGGAGATCAACACGCCCGCGTCGTTCTCGACGTTCGCAGAATCCCTCAACACGGGACATGGCCTGCTGGGCACGACCCACGCCGAGAACGTCGAGAAGCTCGTCAATCGGGTCGTCGAGCAGGGACTCCCGCCGTACCTGCTCCGCGAGATCGACCTCGTCGTCTTCCCGAAACACGTCGGCGGGGAGCGCTACGTCGGGAGTGCCGTCGAGTTCGTCGACGAGGAACGATACCGCACCTGCAGTGGCCGCTGTGGCGTCGTCGAGAAGCACGGGACCACAGTGTACTGGAACGCCATCTTCGAGCGGACCGTCGAGGACGAGTTCGCGTTCGACTACGCGCATCCGGCCGTCCACGACGTGGAGAACCGGCGCTGTGGCGTCGACCTGTTCGAACGTCTCGCCGACCGGACGGACCGGCCCGTCGAGGACGTCGAGCGGGAGTTCCACCGGAAGCACCGCTACGTGGAGTATCTGGTCCGCGAGGACGTCGACGACTTCGACGAGCTGTTCTCGTTCCTCTCGGACCTCCGAACGGACGAGGCGGCGACCGTCGAGCGCATCGGTGCGGGGAGGGGAACGTGAGCCTCTCCGACGACGACCGGCCCACGCTCGGTGCGGACCGGGACGCCCTCCTCGACCGGGTCTGCTACGCGCTGTTCTCGCGCCACGCCGACCGGGCGCGCCACGATGGCGACCGCGACAGATACCGTGGCACCGACCTGCACGTGCCCTTCGACCTCTACGTCTCGCGGCTGTACGCGCTGTCGTGGCTCGCCGCGGCGGTCGGATTCCTCGTCGGGACCGCCCTCACGCTGGCGCTGCAACGGACGACGCTCCGTGGGGTCGCCGACTTCGTCCAGACCGGGGTGCCCCTGCTCTCTCCCGGGACCGCTCCCGTGGTTCCACAGACGGCGGTCGCGGTCGCTGTCGGTGCCCTCGTCGCGGCCACGACGAAGCTCGGTACCCGGCTGATCGGCGGCCGGTACCTCCAGTGGCTCGCATCCGCCCGCCGGTCGGCCATCGAGGCGACCCTGCCCGGCGCGGTCCGGTACCTCCGTGCGCTCTCGACGGGCAGCGACGACCAGCGAGAGATGCTCCGGAAGGTGGCGGACAACCGCGAGGCCTACGGCGAGACGGCCGTCGCCTGCCGGACGGTGCTGAACAAGGCCGAACTGACGGGTAGTCTCGACGACGGTCTGCGAATCGTCGCCCGCGACACGCCCTCGCGCGATGCCCTCGCCCCGTTCCTGTTGAAGTTCCGCGAGCACGCCGACCAGGGGGCTGCCGAGCTGACGAGCTACCTCCGCATGGAGGCACGGATGCTCGGTCACCGCCAATCCCGCGACCGGAACCGCGCCGAGGGATTCCTCGAGCTGCTCGCCGAACTGTTCATCGTCCTGCTGGTGCTCCCGGCGCTGCTCGTCATCGTCCTCACGGTGATGAGCGTCCTGACACCTGGGCTGAACCAGCCGGCGGGCACGCCCCTCGGCCCCGTGACGCCACGGGCGCTGCTCGTCTACGGCTCCGGGGGCTTCGTCCTGGTCGTCGGGGCCTGTGCTGCCGCGCTCGTCGCGAGTCTGCGCCCGCCGACCGGCCGGCCGAGCTATCGACGACCCGCGGGGCTCCTCGACCTCCTCGGGACCGCCACGACGAACCCATCGAGCGCCGCGGTCGTCTGGGCGTTCCCGGCCGCGCTGTTCGGGCTCATCGTCTTCACCGCGGGCGAGCACGCCGTCGCGGCGGTCCTGCTCGGCTACGTCGCCTACGCAGTCCCGGTGGGACTGGTCGCCACCCGCCGCGCTCGCGTCGACGACGCGAAGGACCGCGAGATCAAGGACTTCGTCCACGCCGTCTCGGGCCACGTCGCGCTCGGCCGGCCCTTCGCGGAGGCGGTCGACCTGGTCGCCCGGGACGTCGACCTCGGCCCGCTCGACGAGGACGTGGCAGACCTCGCGTTCAACGCGACGTTGACGACCCGCGAGGGCGACCTGCGGGCGGCCGCACTCCAGCGGTTCGTCGACCGTGTGGGGACGCCGCTGGCCGAGCAGACGATGGGGCTCGTCACCGGTGCGCTCGACGCCGGCAGCGACGTCGAGACGGTGTTCGACACGCTCCAGACCGAGGTCGGTCGGCTCTACCACGAGAAGAAGTCGCTCCGGAACGCGATGCTCGTCTACGTCGCGGTCGGCTGGACCGTCGCGTTGCTCGTCGTCGGCATCATGGTCGCGGTCAACGGCTACGTGCTCGACAGCTTCGCACAGCTCTCGGCGGTCTCGACGCCGGGCACGGGCTTCGTCCTCGATTCCGACGCCGTGAACGTGAGACGCGAGCACTACCGCTTCTACGTCGTCACCCAGTGTACGATGCTCGCGAGCGGGTGGTTCGCGGGCGTCGCCAACCGCGACCGCTACGATGCCTTGCTCCAGTCCGGCCTGCTGGTGCTGGTCGCACACGTCGTGTTCAGGGGGGCGGGGATGATATGAGGGGTCTTCACCGATCGCGGGCCGACCGTGGGCAGTCGAACGTCGTCGGCGTCGCGCTCCTGCTCGGCATCACAGTCGTCGCGCTCGGCGTCCTGACGGCGAGCATCGGGCTCGCGGTGGACGCCGGCACCGGCGCAGCGGACGCTGCCCGAGTCGGCGACGACGTGGACGATGCGCTCCGGCCGGTCGAGGTGACCGGCGAACACGTCGGGGCGGTCCGCGCGACGGACGGCCAGCTCCGGACCGTCGCCCGGGACGTGCGCGTGCTCAACGACTCGGGCACCGTCGCCCGACTCGAGGCGGACGCCCTCGTCTACGAGACCGACGGCCAGCGCGTGGCGTTCCTCGCGGGTGGCGTCGTGCGGGGTGAGGGCAGTGGCGCCAGACTCGTCACCGAGCCCCCGGTCGTCGCCAGCCCGGACGGTTCGGTGCTCGTCGTGGGCGTCGCGACGCTCGGCGCGGACCGTACGACCGTCGACTTCGCGGGCGAACCGGTCCGCCTCCGGACGAACGTCACGCACGAGCGCCGAGCTCTCGGTCCCGGCGAGTACCGGCTCGCCATCGAGACCGAGACGCCCGCGGCGTGGCGCTCGTACTTCCGTGACCTCGGTGCCACCGTCACCGACCGGGACCTCGACGGTGACGGCGTCGACAGCGTGGTTGCGACGTTCCCGGACGAGCGCACCGCGTATCTGGTCGTCCACGCACTCGACCTGGAGGTTGGGGGTGCCTGACGTGCGTCCGGACCGCTCCCACGACCGCGGCGTCTCACCGGTCGTCGGGAAGACGCTCGAGATCAGCATCGTCGTCCTCTACATCGGACTCCTGTCGACGACGCTGTACGGCGGCGTCGTCCCCGACTTCAGGTCGGCAGCGGGTGACGAGCTGGCAGACCGCACACTCGCCGGGGCGACTCAGGAGGTCGAGGACGCCGTGCCGCCCGGAACCGCGACGGGGGTCGACGTGCGTCGCCGGGTCGAACTGCCCCGCACCATCCGTGGCGAGCCGTATCAGGTCCGGGTGGACGGTCGGACGCTCGTGCTCGACCACCCCGATCCGAACGTCGGGACGGAGTCGACGCTCGCGGTACCTGCCGCGGTCGTCCGGGTGGAGGGCTCCTGGTCGAGCACCGCCGAGGCGTTCGTCGTCGTCGAGCGGACCGACGCGGGGCTGGTGGTTCGGCTTGCGCGAGGTGAGGCGTCGTGACCAGTGATGGCCGACCGACCGCGGCCGGTGACCAGGTCGGCACGGAGCGCGGACAGGCGAACCTCGTCGCCCTCGGCGTGGCGCTGCTCGCACTGACGGCCGTCCTCGGCGTCGCGCTCGTCGTCGCCGACGGGGCGTTCGCCGGTGCCGACCGGGACCCCGGCGAACGCCGGCTGGCGAGCTCGCTGTCCGACCGATTGGTCGCCGACGGAGGGCCGCTGACGAACCGCGCGAACGTGCTGAATGCGACAGCCGTCGACGCCCTCGACGGAGACGAACTCGCCGGCACGTTCCCGGTTGTCGAGGGCAGGGACGTCCGGGTCAGGCTCGACGACGAGACCGTCGTGCGGACCGGCGACGTGACCGGCGGGACGACCGTCCGCCGCATCGTTCTGGTCGAGCGGGAGGAGGCGGTGACGACCACCCCGGACCTCGACCGCGACGCGGTCACGCTCCCCCGACGGACCGACCGCGTCACGCTGGCCATCGACCCGCCGTCCGGGACGCGCCTCACGACGGTCCGGGCGAACGGCCGCGTCGTCGCCCACGACCCCGCCGGCCTCTCCGGCAACGTCACCGTCCCCGTCTCGCGCTTCGAGACGACGACGCTCGCGTTCGACGCGAACGGGACCCTCCCGACCGGCAGCGTCGACCTGACCTACTACCCGACGCGGACCATCAAGGCGCTGCTCGTGGTGACCGTCGATGACTGAGCGCGCCCAGCTGTCGCTCCCGGCCGTGGAGGCCGCAATCGGCGTGCTGCTCGTCCTCGCCGTCGTCGCGACGTTCGCCCTGCCGATCGCCGACGGCGAGGCGACCGAGGCGCAGCTCGACACCTACGCCAGCGATGCGGCGACGGTCCTCTCGGGGGAGCCACCCCGCCACGGCGGGGCGACCCGGCTCTCCGAGGTCGCCCGGTCGGAGGCGTCGTTCGAGCGCGAGCACGAGGCGCTGGAGCGTCGTGTCGAGCGCATCCTGCCCGACAACCTCCTGTACCGGGTCGAGACGCCACACGGAGCGGTCGGATACCGCGTCCCCGCCGGCGTCTCGGTGGGCGTCGCGACGGTGCCGACGGGTCAGGGGGACGTGACGATACGGGTGTGGTACGTGTGATCCGGCTCTCGCGACGCGCCCAGCTCGTGCTCGCGGCCGCCGGCGTGCTCGCGGTCGCACTGCTCCCGCTGACGTTCGCGTACCTCCAGCTGGGTGCCCATCCCGACGTCGACGCGAGTGAGGACCCCGCGAGCCCCGTCCGGGACGGCGTCCGGGTGCTCGAACGCGCCGTCCACGAGGCCGGGAGCGACGCGACCGGGCAGTCGTGGAGCGAGCGCGAGGTGGTCGCCGGGGACGTTCGGGAGGAGCTCGACCCGCGGTTCCGGTCGCTGGAGGCCTCGCAGGTCGCCGAGGGCGTGGCCTACGAGGTGGCGGTGAACGACTCGGCGGCGACGACCTGGGCGGCCGAGCACTGCCCGTCTGGCCCCGACCGGCAGTTCGGCGACTGCGAGGCCATCGACGGCGTCGTCGTGCAGGAGCGTGCCGGCGAGACGACGGTGCTCGTCGTCGCGGTGGACATGACCGTGACGACGCGCGAGGGCGTGTCGGCGGTGACCGTGGTGGTGCCAGTCGTGGGGTGAGCGCTGGTTCAGTCGTCGTCGGTCCGGCGCCAGAGCCAGCCCGTGAGGAGGGCGGCGGTGCCCGCGAGCGCGCCGCTCGTGAGCGAGAACCCGGAACTCCCGCCGTCCGACCCGGTGCTCGTCGTCGACGCCGGAGCGGCCGTCTCCGTGGGAGTCGGTGTCGTGGTGGTGCCCGTGCTCGCTGTCGGCGTCGACGATGCAGTTTCAGTCGGGGTCGGCGTGGTGGTCGTCTCCGTCGATTCCGCTGATGCACGAGCGGCCTCGCGTCCGAGCACCGCGAGCTGGGTGCCGACGAGCTGTTCGACGTTTGCGAACCGGTCCGACATGAGATGGTAGCGGTGCATCCCGAACAGCGTGATGCGGCCGTCGCCGTGGCTCGCCGTGGCGTACATCTCCGCGCCGGCGGCGGACGCCTCGTCGCTGCTCCGTTCTCTGAGCGGTGGCTCCGTGTGGAGCCACGCCTCGCTGTCTTCGGGCAGGCTGGCGAGGGCCGTCGACCCGGATGGCCGCTCGGCGATGGGCGAACCGAGGCTGAACGTGATCTCGGAGACGCCCCTGGTGAGGAGGTGGTCGGGATACGTGGGTTCGACTCCCGGGTCTTCCCCGTCGGGGAACACGACGGGGCGGCCCTGGAACCGGAAGCCGAACGGTTCGGTCAGTACGTCGACGCCCTCGGCGACGCCGCCGCGGGCGAGGACGACCAGGCTCCCGCCCCGGTCGACGAACGATTCGACGGCTGCGATCTCGTCGGTGGCGAACCCGTACGATGCCCCGCGGTAGGCGAGGGCCGGGGGAACGACGAGGACGTCGAGTTCGGCGAGTGTGGTCTCGTCCCAGCCGTCAAGCATCCGGTAGTCGAACCGGGAGAACGTCTCGCGGAGCGGGGCGAACGGGTCGTCTGCATCGACCGACTGCAGCTGCCCGTGCCCCACGTCGATGCCGACGACGGGCCGGGGATGGGCGTCGGCCAGTTTCTCTTCCGCGGTCCGTGCCGCATCGAGTGCCTGCCCGTACGCGTTCGCCTCGAGAGCGGTCTCGGCGGCGGCGTGGTACACCTCGGCGCTCACGAACGAGTCGGCCCAGTCGCGGCCGTCCTCGCTGGCGGCGGGTAGCTCGTCACCGACAGCCTCGGTCCGGGCGCGGGCGTCCGACTCGGCGGCTCCCTCGACGAGCGCGTCCTCCGAGGGGGCGAGGACGACGAACCCCCACTCGTCCAGCGCCGGGAGAGTGACCGAGAGCGTCTGCCCCTCGTCTGTCACCGAGAGGTCCGTGGTCTCCTCGGGGGTGTAGTACCGGGCGGCTCCGACCGCGAAGTCGGGGTTCGGGATCGAGAGTTCGATATCGGTCTTCGGCTCGAACGAGTCCGCCTCGACGGTGTAGTCGTAGTTGAGCGCGTGGACGACGACCCGTTCGGGCGCCGACTGGACGTGTCGGCTCACCGAGAGCGTCGGATCGTCGCGGGCGGTCGCCGGCTGGACGCCCGCTGCTTCGAGTGCAGCTCGCAGGTCGCCGGTGGTCTCGCCGCGATGGTGCTTCGTTCGCCCGGGGTCGTCCGTGAGGACGGTCGTCCGGTCGTGCTCGAAGACGGTCGCCGTGTCGTCCCTGGGTCCGTACATCCCGTCGCGCGAGGGTGCCGAGCCGCTGGTGACGACGTGCCCGCCGTCCCCGAGGTGTGTGTCGAGCGCCGCCAGTTGGGCGTCGGTGACGCTCTCGACGCCGGGGAGCACGACCGCATCGTAGTCGGCCAGCCGGTCGAGCTGGTCGTCGTCGTCCCACAGACTCGGGTGGCCGAAGACGAGCACGTCGTAGGGGATCTGTGCCTCCCGGAGGAGCGTCGTCGTCCCGACGAACGACGCGATTCGCGGGCTGTCGCCGGCCGTTCCGACGTTCCACTGCGGTTCGTGGTTCCAGAGCAGCGTCGGGAGCGACCACACCACGGCGACCCGCGTATCGGGCTCGACGTCGTCGAGGAAGCGCTCGTGCGTCCAGAGGAAGTCGACGAACGACTGCAGGCGCTCCGGCACCGTCCCGTCCGCCTGGATCCAGTTGACGACCACCTGGTCGGTCGAGTACGCGGCGCCGCCCGTGAGCGGTATCTTCAGCTGTGCGCCCATCGCGTACGACTCGGCGACCTGGAAGCGCTTGAGGTTCGGGTACTGGGTCTCGGGGTCGAAGCCACCGGGGTTCGATTCGCCCAGCTCGGTGAGCGTGCCCTTCGCGGTGGCGGGCTTCGAGAACCGACCGATGGCCCGCTCGAGCTTGTAGTGGTAGTCGACGGCCGGGTCGACCCGGGGGAAGTGCTCGACGTGGATGCTGTCGAAGTGGTCGCCGACGTAGACGTTCGCGGCCTGCGGATGCCCGAAGTTCCCCATGAAGTGGTTCCCGTAGAGCTGGATGTCGCCGGCGTCCATCCGCTCCGGAAACAGCTCGTGGAGCCGCTGTCGGCAGGCCGCGAAGAAATCCTGGATACCTCGATGGTGGTGGAGGAGGTACTCGCGGAACACCGGGTCCGCGAACGGGTCGCCGCCGTCGTCCGGCGCGAGCCCCTCGTCCCGGAGGTACGCACGGATGTCGAACGATGCAGGGTCGTCGATGCCGAGCTCCCGTCGGCGGTCCGCCGAGAGCGATTCGAGGTGCGTCCTGAACGCGTCCTGCGCCCAGACCGAGAAGTCGAGGCCCTGGAACCGGAAGACGCCGATGCCGTCGATCCAGAACGCGCCGTAGCCCGCCGCCAGCCGCTTCCGTGCGGCCCACATGAGGACGTCGACGGCACCCGGGGCGAACACGGACGGGATGCCGTTCGTCTCGAAGGCGTACTCGATGTCGTGTGCCGTCCCGTCGAACTGCTCGGCGAGGAGGTCCCTCGGATGCTCGACTGGGGAGCCGTCCGGGAAGCGCCAGTCGTGGGCGTCGAAGACGGCCTGGTACTTCTCGACGGCGTCGTCGTCCGGGATGTTGATGGTGACGTTTCGCCCGACAGTTCCGGGGAGTCCCGTCTCGAGCGAGAACGACAGCTGTGCGTTCTGGCTGTCGTACGTCCGGATGTCGCCCTCGTCGAACGCCATCAGCGAGTCCCAGTCGAGCGCGTCCGGGTGGAAGCCCTGGATGGTCCGCAACCGTTCACGGTGGGGGACCGGGTCCCAGCCGTTGACCGGTGGCTCCGTGAAGTACTGGTCGCCGAACTGCGTGATGAGGAACGGATCGTCGGGGTAGGCCGGGACGGTGGCACGCATCTCCGGCTCCGGGTCGGTGTCGGTCATGGCGGACCCTCCACCCGCCGTGTCGAGTGATCGCTGCTCGAATTCGCGCCAGAAGGGGAGTCCCGCCGTACCGACGACGCCGCCGAGCAGCGTCCGTCGAGAGAGCGCCGAGCCACTGTCGTCGTCGCCGTCAGCGTCGTCGGTCATCGTAGAACAGGCGAAGTGGTGTTGTCGGCGGGATTAAAATTACTGGCCCCGGACAGTGGCCACTCGTCCTCGGGGCTCGCCGACGGAGACGTTCGGTAGCACCCGCACGGGTTTGAGAACACCGCGGTCGTCGAGGACGAGACAGTCGGGGCCAGCGACAGACACCCTCTGCCCGCCGAACGGACGCCCTCTCCCGTGCCGCGCCCGTGGACCCGAACGGGAGCGGGCCGGAAGAGACTCGGTTCCCGCCTCCTCTCGGACGGATTAAATGACCGTTACCACGATGAGCGCGACACCCGCGACGCCGGACGCCACCCCGACGCCTCTCGCCAGGCGCTCGCCCCACCCGACCATTCGCTCCACCGAGAGGACGAGCGTGATGACGGCCATCCAGAGGACGTTCATCGAGCCGACGACGACCATCAGCGCGAACAGCGCCCAGCAGCAGCCGACGCAGAAGACGCTGAAACGGACGCTCATCCGTGCGGCACCCCGGACGCCCGGTTCGTGGTACTCCATCAGGAACCCGAGCGGGGTTCGGCAGTACTGCAGGCACCGGTTCTTGTACGGCGAGAGCTGGTACCCCGCGACCAGGACCAGCGTCGCCCCGAGCAGGAGGTCCGTGCGTGCGCCGGCGACCGCGTTGACCGGGACGACGGCGTTCACGGCGAGCGGCACGACGCCGACGAGCGTCCAGACGAGCGCGTACGTGCCCATGAAGGCGGCCACTCGCGCCGCCTTGCCCGTCCGCGTGGTTCCATCGAGCGTCCGGTAGTACATCCGGAACAGCGGGACCGACGACGGGTACATCATCGCGACCATCATCACGCCCCACATGAACAGGTAGAGGCCGATGCCGGAGGCTCCGTTCGACAGTGCCATCGCCTCCGGCGCGCCGGGGGCGGACATCCCCATCTCCGACCCACCTCCGCCGCCGGGCATGGGGAGCCACCGCTCCACGATGGCCACCCAGGCGAGCAGTGCGATGACATAGGTGACCAGCGCGACGACCGGGAGACGGTCGACCGGGAGGCGACCTCGGACCGCCTCCGCCCAGGACTCACTCATCGGGTCCTCGACTCAGGCGTTCGTCAGCTCGAAGTCGCCGAGGTAGGAGTTGCCCCCGGAGACGTCCCACGAGAACGCGTCGTCGTACGAGACGCTGGCGGTCGAGGACTTGCCGGTGTTGATCTCGTGGTCGTTCGAGAGTGGGAAGGGGGAGATCGTTCCGACCTCCTCGTTGAACCCGACCAGTTGGCTGGCGTCCATCGAGACGACGTCCCCGACCGCGACGGAGACCGCCGTGCCGTCACGTTCGAAGTCGATCGGGGCGGTCGCGACGTCGGCCGACCGGACGTGCGTGTCGGCGACGGCTGCCCAGATGCCGCCGGCTCGACCGAGGTAGATGTCCTCGACCGCAGCACGCTGTTGGTCGTCGGCGTCCTCGTCGACGAAGAGGACGACATCCCACTTGGTCTCGGGACCGAACATGACGCCTTCATCGGTCGAGATGAGCATGCCGACAGAGAGGTCGCTCAGGTCGACATCGCCGTACTGTCCGTCCCGGATGTGCCACGCCAGCGAGGCGGTACAGACGTCGTCGTCCGGGGGTTCGAGCCAGATGCACTGGCACGCGACGTCGCAGTTGCAGGCCTCGATGTAGTCGCCTTCGATTGTCCAGTCTTCTGCCATACCGGCACTGCGGGGCGAGTACTGATTGTTATGGACCCACCCTTCGTCCGGTAAGCCCGCCGAATCGGGCCGTGTCATGCGGGTCGAGCCGGGAACGAGTCGGGGCCGTTCATCCCGGCCTACCGCTGAGGACGACCGGCTGGTCATCGCGCGGCGGTGGCTCGTCGGCACTGGACGGTGGCTCGCCGGCTCTGGAACGGCCTACGCGTCGCCGCCGACGGCGTCGAGCAGCGCCTGTGCGTCCCTGACCTTCCGGTCGATGCGGTAGCAGTGGGTCTTGACGGTGCCGAGGTCGAGCCCCAGCTCGTCGGCGATGGCCTCCTGTGAGCGGCCGGCATCGCGGAGCACCTGCACCTGTGCCTGGCGCGGGGAGAGTCCGGCGCGGACGAGCGACGCGACGCGGGGGCTCGGCATGACGAGCGGCTCCTCGTCGGGAAGCGCCTCGTCCATCACGGCCCGTGCGAAGGCGGTGTGGGTGGCCCTCGCGGCGTCACAGAGCTCGTCGGACAGGTCGAGGCGGTCGGCGAGCTGTGTCCAGACATCCATCCCGATGAACAGCACTATGGCGAGGCCGTCGTCGGTGGTCTGCCAGGGCTGGTCGTACTCGTCGTCGTAGTGCCGCTGGATGGCGTCGCCGCCGTCGGCGAGGTCGGCGTGGATGCTCGCGAGTGCGTCGGAGAGGCGGTCGGGGTCGACGCCGTGCTCGTCGACCACCTCGGCGACGAGCGACTCCGAGAACGGGGTGGTCGTGGGCATGGGTCGAGGTAGGCCATGGCCGACCTTCAAGTTTACGCAGATTGTAAACTTGCGTCCGGGTCGGACCGGCCGTCCAACCGGTCGAAGGACGACTCAGTTCCTGAGTCGAGCGCTGAGTCGATACCGGGATACAGGTACCCCGTACGCGAGGGAGAACCATGAGCACTGCACGAAACAGGGCGAACGAACTGTACCATGCAGGCGGCGTCACGGCTGTCGGTGCGGGCGGCGTTCGGCTGATGCTGCACTCGGCAGGCGTCCAGAACGAGTACTGGCGGCTCCGGTCGAGACTCGCCGCCGATCCGGCGCCGGTGCGGGTGAACGGGACGGACGCGCAGTTCCGCAACGAGACCGGCCGGGAGTACCGTACCGTCCGGACGTTCGAGGGCGAGCTGCCCGTCGTCCAGACGTTCGTCGACGACGTCACCGATTCGGACGTGGTGTGGGACTGCGGGGCGAACATCGGCCTGTTCGCCGTGCTGGGCGGCCAGCAGGGGGCGACCGTGCACGCCTTCGACCCGATCCCGAGCAACGCACGGCGCACCCAGGAGAACCTCGACCTGAACGGCATCGACGGGACGGCACACGCCATCGCGCTGGGTTCGGAGGCGGGGACGGCGACGATTCCCACGGACTCCGGTTCGGGTGCGAACCACTCCCTCGCGGAGGAAGGTGACGACATCGTGGTCGAGACGGGCGACAGCGTGGCGGCGTCGGCCGACGCACCGACCGTGCTGAAGATCGACGTGGAGGGGATGGAACTCGACGTGCTGGAGGGGCTCGAGGACAGCATCGACGACGTCCGGCTCGCGTACGTGGAGGTCCACCACCGTCAGCTCGCAGAGCGTGGGGAGAGCCCCGACGAGGTGATCGCGTGGTTCGAGGAGCGAGGGTTCACCGTCGAGAGAGTCATGCAGCGCGACGCGCAGAACGAACACATCAGGGCGACGCGGCACTGAACGAGACCACTGTTCTCCGGGTCAGGAGACCGCCGTCGCGTGCCGCCGCGACAGGTAGATCGTGTACACCGCACCGACGAGGACGGCACCGATGAGCGCGAGCAGCACCACGAACGCGACGTAGCCGAACAGCGGGTTCGAGTACGGGAGGATGACGTCGCCCGGCGGCTCGACGGCCCAGGGGCTGAGGTGGAAGAAGACGAGCATCCCACCACCCAGCGTCATGACGACCGACCAGTAGCGGCTGCTGTCGCGGCCGGAGAGCGAGAGCGCGAAGCCGAGCACGACCAGCGGGTAGATGGCGAGGCTGTAGGTGAACGGGTTGACCGACGGCGTGATGGGCCAGCCGACGTGGTTGCCGCGGACGACGTGGTCGACGTGGTGGGCGAGCCCGAGCAGCGTCGCGAGGGCGAACAGGAGGTACGCACGCGGTGTGAGGCTGTCGTCGAGTCGGTCGGGGAGGCTGCGTGATCCATCCATACCTGCTGGTCGACGGGCGAGGGGGAGCGAGTTCGTCCAACATGGTGGACGAACGTCGAACTCCCGACCGTGCCCGAGCTGTCCGACTCTCACGGCCACGGCCGCTGGCTGGTCGGCCCGCTTGGGACGTTCGAAGACGTGTCGCCAGGTGAACGGGACTCCCCACAGATACCACCCGGTACTGATAAACCGGACCTATAAATATAAAGCTGTATTATACCTTCCATGGCTGCGAGTGACGATAGGTCTCCCCCAGAACCAGTGGCGAGCGTAGCGCACGACTTCACCACCGACGAATCGATCAGTACCACCGTCGCGACGGTCCTCGGACGGGCGGCAGGGATGGACCCGGCCACCATCCGGCCGCTGTACGAGCACATCGACACGGACGCCCTCGACGCACTCGTCGCCCACGGCATCGAGACCGGTCGTGGGAGCGGTGTCAGCGTGGAGTTCTCCGTCGACGACTTCGACGTCAGCGTGCGGGGCGACGGCGAGGTCTCGGTGTACGACCCGTTCTGAGTAGTCTACACGCCCCCCAGGTGCTGGACTCAGTTCCCCCCGACTGCGTCGAGTAGCGCCTCGTAGTCCGGTTCCGTCGTCGGGTCCTCCGCGATCCAGGCGTAGCCCACGATCCCCTCGTCGTCGACCACGAACACCGCCCGGTTGGCGATATCGTACAGCCCCAGCCCGGGGATGTCCATCTCCAGCCCGTACGCCCTGATGCCATCGCCGGCCGTGTCGCTCACGAGCTCGAACTCGATGTCGTGCTCCTCGCGGAACGCGCCGAGCGAGAACGGCGAGTCCGCGCTCACGCCGAGCACCGTCGCGTCGGCCGCGGTGAACTCGTCGTGGTGCTCCTGGAGGGCGACCATCTCGTTCGTACAGGGGGGCGTGAACGCCCCGGGGAAGAACGCGAGGACGACCGGCCCGTCACCGAGGTGGTCGGCGAGGTCGAACGGTTCGTGATCGCTCGTCCCGTACGTCGCGGTGAACGTCGGTGCGGTGTCTCCTGTCGAGACCATGGCTGGGGCTACGGTCGTCTCGGACAAGGTTCGCCGGCCGCACATGTTCGCACCGTCCACAGCAGTGTCACCGTCCTCGCCATCGTCCTCGCCGACCACCTCCTCACCGCGTCGCGAACGCGCCAGCGAGCAGGTACGCGTAGCCGAGGGCGCCGCCGAGTGCGAGGACGGCACCGAGGGCGGTCACCGTCTCGGCGAGGAGCGCGGTACCGACCGCCTGCACGGCCACGCCGACCGCGAGCAGCGCCATCGCCGCGAGGGCGGTCCGGTCGTCACAGCCCGGCCAGCGCCCGACGTTCGGCGGGTAGAACTGGAGGGAGACACCGACGACGGTCAGCCCGAGGAAGCCGAGCAGGGTGAGCCGACGATGCGCCGGGATCAGCGCGCCGTCGAGGCCGGCGAACGCGAACCACAGGCCGAGCGCGACCGCGGCGACGCCACCGACGGCCCCGAGAAGCACACCGTAGAGCGCCGTCCGTCGGCGGTCCGAGCGGACGAACAGGGTGGCGACGATGGCGGCGTAACCGACAACGGCGACGGCCTCGACGGCGGCGGCGAGGTGGAACCGGGGGCCAGCGGGGAGGGTCGCCGCGAGCAGGACGGGGCCGAGCGCGCCCGTGGGTAGGACGACCCAGACGAGCGGCGCCGGCGGGTCGGCGACGAGGAACCGGGGGAGCAGGCGGACACCGAGCCCGATGACGAGCAGGGTCGCCGTCCCGGTTCCGAGGAGGTGGGTGACCCTGGCGGGGTAGCCGTCGAAGAGGTGCGGGACGACCCCCGCGAGCCCGAGGGTCGCGTAGCTCCCGACGAGCAGGTACGCGAGGGCGACGGGGACGACGGCGTTCGCGGCGCGGTCCACGCGCTCGCGGTGGGCGTTCGGCCCGCCGGTGCCGGTCTCCGCGCCGCCGAGGTTGTCCCGGACCGTCCACACAAGCGCTCCGACGAAGACGGCGACGCCGGCGGCCCACAGCACCGCGCCGGCAGGTTCGAGCGCGTCGGGCGCGCCCTGCAGCGGGGCGAGCGCGAGGCAGGCCACGCCGACGGCGGTGAGCGGGAGCTGGACGATCGCGGCCCGGGGTGTGGCGAGCTCGCGGTCGAAGTACGACGGTACCAGCGAGTACGCCTTCCCGAAGACGACGTGGAGCACGAAGCCGTACAGGCCCAGTGCCACCTCGGTCCCGCGGGGGACGCCGACGAGCAGGCCGACCTGCCACGCGAGCAATGCGGTCACGGCGACGCCGACGTACCGGCGCGCCCAGCGGGAGACGGTGGCGGTCATGACGGGGAGGTTCGACCGCCCGCGTCAAATTCGTGGTGCCGGTCGTGTTCGGTCACTCCTGCGAGGATTAGGCCTGCCTAAAATTCGAAAGTCATTTACATTGTTAGGCGAGCCTAAAACCTATGAGCGACGACCCACATCGCGACTCGACACGGCGGCGCTTCCTGCAGACAGGCACCGGACTCGCGACGGCGGCCCTGCTGGCTGGCTGCCTCGGCGGGTCAGGAACCGGCGACGGCACACCGACCGACGACCCGACGTCCACCGCGCCGCCGGAGACGACGGCCGGCTCCACGTCCGAGTCGACGACGGAGGAGTCCACGGACCAGCGCGGCCCCCACAGCGTCACGATGGAGCCGGTCGGGACCGTCGAGTTCGAGAGCGTCCCGGAGACCTGGGTCGCGAACAACGGGAGCTGGGCCGACATGGGCGTCGCCCTCGGGCTCGAACCGCCGAAGGCACTCTGGCTGACGGGACGCTACCACACGCAGTACTACGACAGCATCGACGGCGTCTCCGTCGACAAGAGCGACATGGTGTCGCTCTACCAGAGCGGCGTCAGCAAGGAGCTGTTCTACAGCCTCGACGCCGACGTGCACGTGATGGACCCCAACTTCCTGATGAACCGCTTCAACGGCTGGGACGAGGGCGACGTCGCGGAGGTCGAGGAGCAGATCGCACCCCTGTTCGGCAACTGCATCTACGCCCAGCACTACCCGTGGCACTCCGACTACCGCTACTACAGCCTGTACGAGGGGTTCGAGAAGCTCGCGCGGGTGTTCCAGCGCACCGACCGCTACGAGGCGTTCGAGGCCGTCCACGACGAGTTCCAGTCGAACCTCGCGCCCCACGTCCCCACGCAGGGCGAGCGCCCCGAGGTCGCCGTGCTCTGGGGCGTCGGCGATGCACCCGAGCAGTTCTACCCGTACATCATCGGCGAGGGAACCGGCTTCAAGCACCTGCGGGACCTGCGGGTCCGAGACGCGCTGGCGAGCACGAACATCCGCGACTTCCACGGGAGCCGGGCGGCCATCGACATCGAGACGCTCTTCGAGGTCGACCCACCCGTGCTCATGCTGCGTGGCTACGAGACCAAGACAGAGACCGAGTTCCAGAGCACCGTCGTCGCCAGCCTCGAGGACCACCCGACGGCGAGCGAGCTCACGGCGGTCCAGAACGGCGACGTCTACCGTGCCGGCGGCCTCTACCAGGGTCCCATCACCAACATGGTGCTGACCGAGCGGACCGCGAGCCAGCTCTACGACGTCGACGAGGAGCTGTTCGACCGGCAGCGCGTCGCGGAGATCGTCGCGGGGGACATCTGAGGATGTCCGAGTCGGTGGCGGCAGACGACGAGGTGGCTCACGACGACGCAGGCGAGTGCGACGAGGGTCTCGTCGAGACGCTCAGACACGAGCGCGACAACGTCGAACAGCTCGCGAGCGAGGACGGCGACTTCGCCGTCGCCTGCCGCGAGACGGGCACCAGTCCCGAACCCATCGACGGCGCGACGTTCGCGACGTTCGAGCAGGCCGAACGCGCCCGGGACGCCTCGCGCCGCTACCGGGCGGTGCTCCGGTCGCTTGACCCCGGCCTCGAACGCTACGAGCTCGCCGTCTGCACCGCCGACGCGACCGACGGCACGCTCACCCAGGTCCGCCAGCGTACCGACCGTCGACGCGCGAACGGCGTGCCGGAGTCCCGCCAGACAGTGACGCTCACCGGGGACGGCGGCGACGAGTGGCTCCGCGTCGAGAACGGGCCTGTCGTCCATCTCGCCGGGCCGGACGCCCTGCTCGACGACGAGCTGGTGACCCGGCAGCTCGAATCCGGGCTGGGGACGCGATGACGGGAGACACCTCCGACCCCGTCGAGTACGACGTGGTCGTCGTCGGTGGCGGCCCCGCCGGCGCGGCGGCCGCCATCTTCACCGCCCGGTACGGGCTCGACACCGTCGTCTTCGACCGCGGCGCGGGCGCCCTCCCGCGCTGTGCGTTCCTCTCCAACTACCCCGGGTTCCCCGCGGGCATCGACGTGGAGACGTTCCAGGCGATGCTCGCCGACCACCTCGAGACGGCGGGTGCGGAGTTGATCGAGGACTCCGTCGTGGCCGTCGAGCGTGCAGGGGCCGCCGACGGGGTGGCCGACGAGGCGACGGCTGACGGTACCTCCGACGACGCCCGCTTCGTCGTCGAGACCGCCGACGACCGGCGGGTCCACGCCGACTCCGTCGTCGCCGCCGCGTGGTACGACGGCTCCTATCTCGAACCGCTGGACGACGCGGACGCGATGTTCGAACTGCACGAGCACCACGGCGAGGAGCACGAACGGTTCGACCCGGAATACCCGGACCACGACGGCCGGACGCCCGTCGATGGCCTCTACGTCGCCTCGCCCGCCGACCAGCGCAGCGCGCAGGCCGTCGTCGCGGCTGGCAACGGCGCCCACGTCGCGCGCTGTCTGCTCGAAGACCACCGCATCGCGCAGGGCTACCCCGCTGACATCGCGGCCCACTACGACTGGCTCCGCCCCGCGAGCGAGTTCACCGGCGAGTGGGGCGACCGCGACCGCTGGCGCGAGTACTTCGAGAACGAGGCCGGCGACCACGACCTCAGCGACGAGCGCTTCGTGGAACTCCGCGAGCGGTACCTCGACCGGGCGTTCGAGACGAAGACGGGCGAGGACGAGGTCGAGCGACGGACCGAGCAAGCACAGCACCGTCTCCTGGAGCACCTCGACGACGAGTACATCCGGTCGTACCTCGACGACAGCGTCGCGGTCGCTTCCGACGCCGGAGGAGGTGAGCCGCCGTGAGCAACGACCGATCGGCTGTCGGATTCGGGCCGGCATCCGTCGTCGCCGACTCCCGGTTCGGCTGGCTGCTCGACCCGAAACTCGTCGGCCTCGCGGCCGTGAGCGTGCTCATCGTCGTCGTCGGTGGTATCGTGCAGGTGAGTCACGGGCCGTTCCGGATGAGCTACGCCGAGGTCTGGCGGTCGCTGACCGACCAGCGCGTCCTCTTCGACGTCCAGGTGTGGCAGGCGTTCCTCCTCGGGCACGAACTCCCCGACATGAGCCGGCAGAACCTCGTGGTCTGGTACATGCGCCTGCCCCGCGTGGTCGTCGGTATCTTCGTCGGTGCGAACCTCGCCGTCTCCGGGGCCATCTTCCAGGCGGTGACGCGGAACGAACTCGCCAGCCCGTTCATCCTCGGCGTCTCGTCCGGAGCCGGGGCCGCCATCCTGCTGACGTTGGTCTTCCTCGGCGGGCTGACGATGTACCTGCCGCTCTTTGCAGCGGCCGGCGGAGCCCTCGCGTTCCTCATCGTCTACCTGATCGCGTGGAAGAACGGCACGTCCCCGGTCAGGCTCGTTCTCGCGGGCGTCATCGTCGGGACGATATTCACCTCCTTCCAGCATGGGATGTTCTTCTTCCTGCAGGACATCGCGGTCGCGAAGTCCGCCCGTGCGTGGACCGTCGGCTCGCTCATCGGCACCGACTGGGAGGAGGTACGGACGGTGCTCCCGTGGTCGTTCCTCGCCGTCGTGCTCGCACTCGCGGGGGCGCGGCAGCTGAACGTCCTCCTCCTCGGCGAACAGACCGCGAAGTCTCTCGGCATGAACGTCGAGCGGGTCCGGTTCGGCCTCTCGAGCGTGGGTGTGCTGGCCGCCAGCGCGACCATCGCCGTCGCGGGTATCGTCAGCTTCGTCGGCCTCATCGTCCCGCACATGGTCCGGAACATCGTCGGCAGCGACTACAAGAAGCTCGTCGTCGGCTGCCTCTTCGCCGGGCCGGCGCTCGTCGTCTCGGCCGACGTGGGTGCGCGGCTGTTCTTCCAGATGATCGGCGCTGGCGGCCAGCTTCCGGCCGGTATCGTCACCGGCCTGATCGGCGGGCCGTACTTCCTCTACCTGATGCGCAAACAGGAGGCGTTGGGGAACATATGAGCGAGAACACTGGGACCGACGACGCGACGCGACGGTCCGACGGAGGGACCGTCGCCGACTGGACCGAGGAGTCGACGACCGGGGCGAGAGCCGGGGACACCAGCGAACTCGCTGGTGAGGAGCTGGTGCTCGGCTATCCGGCCAGCGACGAGCCGGTGCTCGACGGCGAGTCGATGACCGCCACCCCCGGTTCCGTGACCGCGCTGGTCGGGCCGAACGGGTCGGGCAAGAGCACGCTGCTGAAGGGTCTCGCCAACCAGCTGGAGCCGACGGCCGGCTCGGTACTGCTCGACGGTCGGGACATCCAGTCCCTCGGCACGAAGGAGATGGCCAAGAAGCTCGGCCTGCTCTCCCAGGAGAGCACCTCGCCGGGCAGCATCAGCGTCGAGGACCTCGTCTTCCACGGGCGCTACCCGCACCGTGGCTTCTTCGAGACCGTCACCGGCGAGGACGAGCGGGCGGTCGACCGTGCCATCGAACTCGCCGGCGTCGACCACCTCCGTGACCGCGAGGTCGGCAGTCTCAGCGGCGGCCAGAAGCAGCTGGTCTGGATCGCGATGGTGCTCGCACAGGAGACCGACGTGCTCCTGCTGGACGAGCCGACGACGTTCCTCGACCTCCACCACCAGCTCGAGGTGATGGAGATCATCGAGACGCTGCGCGACGAGAGCGACATCACCGTCGTGGTCGTCCTCCACGACATCGAGCAGGCGGCGCGCCTGTCTGACCGCATGGTCGCACTGAAGGACGGGGAGATACAGGCCCGTGGGACGCCCGAGGAGGTCGTCACCGAGGAGCTGCTGGCGGAGGTGTTCCGGATCGAGGCCGCCGTGGACCACACCGACCGGGGGCCCCGGGTCGAGCCCATCCGCGCACGGCACGACGAGGACCCCGACGAGGAGCCCGACGGGGACCGCGGACACCCGCCACGGATGGAGGCCGACGAGTGACCGACGTGGTGGTCTGACGCGAACAGCTTGTTTTAGGCTGGCCTAAAAATCGGAACGGCTTTATTGGTTTAGGTTGGCCTAAAACATATGGCGAGAGACGACGCCTGGAGTGGCGAACCGACACGGAGAGAGTACCTGACCTACGGCGGTTCCGTCGCGGGTGGCGCACTGCTCGCCGGCTGTCTCGGCAGCGACGGTGAGAGCGCTGACTCGACGACGGCGGCGACGGACAGCCCCACGGCGGACGACGGCACCACGACGAGCCAGGAAGCCGACCCGTACACGGTCTCGATGGCCCCGGTCGGCGAGGTCGAGTTCGAGGCCGTCCCCGAGAGCTGGGTCGCATACGACGGCGGATACGCCGACATGGCCGTCGCACTCGGACACGCGGACGGCCTGAACGGTATCGGCTACGCGGGCCGATACTACACGTCCGTCTACGACGAGCTACCGGGCGTCGAGGTCCCGAGCGACGCGCTCGAGACGAACCCGGAGGTCCGGACCAAGGAGCAGTTCTACGCGATCGACGCCGACGTCCACCTGTACGACCCGCAGATGCTGATCAACTGGTTCGACTGGGACCAGTCGGACGTCGACGATGTCTCGGGGGACGTCGCGCCCTTCTTCGCGAACCTCATCTTCCGGCGGTCGGACGAGTGGCACGACTACCGCTACTACACGCTGTACGAGGCGTTCGAGAAGCTGGCCGAGCTGTTCCAGGAACCCGAGCGCTACGAGGCGTTCGCAGAACTGCACGACGAGTTCGTCGCATCGCTCCAGCACCGGCTCCCGCCCGCCGAGGAGCGGCCGGAGGTGTTCCTCACCTACGAGGGCACCACCGAGCCGGAGACGTTCTCCCCGTACCGCCTCGTCGACGCCGGGACGAGCAAGAAGCAGTGGCGCGACCTCGGCGTCACCGACGCCCTCGCCGGCACCGACATCGAGAACCTCAGCACCTCGAACCGGAACGAACTCGACTACGAGAACCTGCTGGAGATCGACCCCGACGTCATGCTCGTCCGCGGACACGAGCGGAAGTCGCTCGCGGAGTTCCGCGACACCGTCCTCGCGTACATGGAGGACCACCCGGTCGGCCGTGAGCTCACCGCGGTCCAGAACGGCCGCGTCTACCGTGGCGGCTACCTCTACCAGGGCCCGATCCAGAACCTGTTCCTCACCGAGCGGGCCGCACAGCAGCTCTACCCCGACGAGTTCGGCGCGGTGACGGGCGACGAGGAGCTGTTCGACCGGCAACGCGTCGCAGACATCGTCAACGGGGAGTTCTGACACCGGCGCAGGCGACTCGATTTCCGCTTCCCCGGGTTCTTTGCGCTGGCCGCCGAGCCCTCGTGGTATGTCCACGAGCGACATGTCCACCGCCTACGACGACCTCCTCGACCGGTACCGACGCGTGTCGAACCTCAGGCAGGCGTCGATGTTCCTCAACTGGGACCAGCAGGTGACGATGCCGGCGGGCGGCGCACCCGGCCGCGCCAAGCAGCTCTCGGCCATCTCGGCGACCAGCCACGAACTCCTCGTCGATGACGACGTGGAGGCGTGGCTGGACGAGCTCGACGGCGCCGACCTCGACGACGAGCAGGCCGCCTCGGTGCGCGAGATCCGCCGGGAGTACGAGCGCAACGAGTCGGTGCCGGACGAGCTGGTCGAGCAGCTGACCGCTGTCGGCTCCGAGAACCAGCAGATCTGGCAGGACGCCAAGGCCGAGGACGACTTCGAGTCGTTCGCCCCGCGCCTGGAGAAACTGCGCGAGCTGAGCGTCGAGCGCGCCGGCCACATCGACCCCGAGAAGCCCGCCTACGAGGTGCTGTACGAGGACGGCCAGCCGACCCTCCCCATCGAGCGCATGGAGGACCTGTTCGAGACGCTGCGCGCCGAGATTCCGCCGCTCGTCGACGAGATCCGCGAGTCCGGCAGCGACCTCGCCACCCCCTTCGACGGCGAGTACCCGGAGGCCGACCAGCGGGCGCTCTGTGAGGCCGCCCTGGACTTCCTCGGCTACGACCGGGACCGGGGCCGACTCGACAGCGCACCCCACCCGTTCATGGCGGGCAACCAGTTCGACGCCCGGGTGACGACCCGGTACAAACCCGACGACCCGATGGACGCGCTCACCGCGACCGTCCACGAGTTCGGCCACGCGAGCTACCAGCTGGGACTGCGCGAGGACCGCTACGCCGAGCCGATGGGCCAACCGCGCTACAGCATCCACGAGTCCCAGTCCCGCTTCTGGGAGAACCACATCGGTCGGACGAAACCGTTCTGGGAGGCGTTCCTGCCGACGCTCGAAGAGCACCTCGACGGCCACGACGACCTCACCGCACAGGCGGCCTACGAGGCGGCGAACCGCATCTACCCGGAGAACCTGATCCGCGTGGAGGCCGACGAGCTCACCTACCATATGCACATCATCCTCCGGTGTGAGATCGACCGCGCGTTCGTCCGTGGCGACATCGAGGCCGAGGACATCCCCCGCATCTGGAACGAGAAGATGGACGAGTACCTCGGCGTCGTCCCCGACACCGACAGCGAGGGCTGCCTGCAGGACATCCACTGGACCTCCGGCTTCGCCGGCTTCCAGGGCTACACCCTCGGCAGCGTCGTCGCCGCCCAGCTGGACGCGGCCGTCCGCGAGGACCTCGACGTCGACGGCCTCGTCCGCGAGGGCGAGTTCGAGCCCATCCACGAGTGGATGACCGAGCACGTCCACCGGCACGGCCAGCGCTACGAGACCGAGGAGCTGGTCGAGGTCGCGACCGGGGAGCCGCTGACCGCGGAGTACTTCGTCGACTACTCCCGCGAGAAGTTCGAGACGCTGTACGGGCTCTAGGTATCGAGCGCCGACCGCATCCGCTCGCGCCACTCGGTGTTGTCCTCGACCGCGGATTCGAGCCGGTCGAGCCGCTCGACCATGGCCGTGACCTCCTCCTCGCGGAGCTCGACGACGGCGGCCTCCGTCTCGGCGATGGCCTCGGCGTTCTCCTCGACGCCGGCCGCGTTCTGCCGGATGTCGCGGGCGTTCAGCGCGATGTTGCGCTCGCCCTCGGCGATGGCGTCGGTGTTCTCGTCGATGTTCGCCGCGTTCGACTCGACCTTCTGCCCCTGGGCGTCGATGGCGTCCCGGGTCTCCTCGAGGCGCCCGTGCTGGTCCGCCAGCGAGTCCTCCAGCTCCGTGACAGCGTCCTCGACGGCTCCGAGCGAGTCGCCGAGGTCCGCGACGGTCTCCTCGGTCTCGCCGAGTTCGCCCTCGACGCGGTCGAGCTGGTCGGACAGCTCCGCGTGCTCGGCTTCGAGCGATTCGAGCCGGTCGTCGAGGTCGTCGAGCACCTGCTGGGCGGTGCCGTCCTCGTCGATGAACTCCTCGATGGCGTCCGCGTACGCCGCCAGATCCGACACCCGGCCGCTCAGGTAGCGCAGCCGGACGGCGACGCTCGGCTTCGGCCCGACGCCGAGCGCGCGCTGGAGGGTGGTGCGCTGCCGTTCGGAGACGCCGGTCTGGAGCTCCGCGACGAGTTCGTCGAGCAGCCGCGACTCGTCGGAGCGCTGCCGGTCGGGGCTCCCCCGCCCGGGGCCGGACTCCACCCGCGCGTCGTCGGCTCCGGGTTCGACGGAGAACTCGTCCCACGTCATGTCGAGCGTGGTCGTCTCGGACACCGCCTCCGGCGTCGTGGTCTCGAACTCGCCGCTGAATCCCGTGTCGAGCTCGCTGGCCAGCGACGCGAACCGCTCGCCCGCGTCGTCAGAGCCACAGCCCGCGTCGCCAGCGGCCATCACCAGCGCGGCGGGGTCGAGCTCCTCGACGACGGTCTCGTCGACCCGCGTCAGCGTCACCTCAGACACCGGGTCGAGCATCGCCACGGCACGACGAACCGTCGCGGCTTCGAGTCGTGCGCCGACGACGAGGTCGATGCTGCGGTCGAACGACCCACGTCGGAGGTCCGACGGCGTCGGGTCGCTCCCGAGCAGGTAGAAGGCGTTCTCCAGCGACCGGAGCACGCGCTCGCCGTCCTCGGCGGTCGCCTCGGGCACCGTGCCCACGTGCAGGTGGTAGAGCGAGGGCGTGTCGGAGTCCTCGAGCCCGCCGGCCAGCGCTCGGCGGATGGCCTCGCTGTCGGTGCCTTCCGACGCCGAATCGTCGTCGGGTCCCGCTTCGGCGGCTTCGGTGCCGGCGGCTGCGCCCTCGGCGGCGTCGGCGTCGGTGCTGTCGTCGGTTTCGACCTCGGTTTCGGTGTCGTCGGTCGCGCCGGAGCCCACACCGTCGTCGGGCGGTTCGGTATCACCGACGTCCGGCTCGGGCTCGACGGTCTCTCCGCCCCCGTCACCGGGGAGGTCGCCCGCCTCGCCCTCGGAAGCGGGTTCCGTCGCCTCCGCCCCCGATTCGGCGGTCCCGCTTCCACGGCCGGCGTGCAGGACCGGATGTGCCGTCTCGACCGACGCGATCTCCGGTGGCGATTCCAGCCCGATGCCCTCGACCGCGTCCGGGTGGACGTCGTACCCGGTGAGCAGCTGGCTCTCCCCGTTCACGCGACGCGTCCACACCAGTCGGCCGTCCTCGACGGCCCAGTTCTCCGGGTCGTGCTCCTCCCGGAAGGTGATGCCCCTGGCCAGTGCCTCGTTCTCCAGACAGTCGTCGACGAGCCGGACCGTCGCGTCGTCGGCGCGCTCCGACTCGATGCGATACGTGACGACGACGCCGTCGTCACGAGACTGGTCATCCGCGCTGTTCACGAACTTCGTGACTGTGATTCCCCCATTGCGTACATCCATCGTGCCCACCCCCATGGGCGAGAAAGGGTTGGGTTTCCAATTATTTTAGTGTGATGGCAATGAACTGTTCAATAGGCAGTAGGGGCTCCCTGAACTGCGTATTCGGCATGACATGCCAAGTTGTGTCACGCAAAGTCGTCACCTCGCCGAGGCTGCCCGTCGTCCGCACGCACCGGTGGGTCGCCGGTCGGGCCTGGCCGGTCCCAGCGGTGCTACGAACGCACTCCCGACAGCCGGACCACCACGTGCTCCTCCCCCATCGCCAGCGTCTCCACCGTCGAGAACCGCGCGAAGTGCCGCGAGAGATCCAGACCCCGGTGGTGGACCACGGTTGCGTGACCGGCCGGGGCCAGCACGCGCGCCATCCCCGAGAAGAGGTCGGAGAGCACGCCGTCGCCGGCGTGGGTGGGCGGATTCGAGAGGACGTGGTCGAAACGCCGGTCGGCGACGCCAGACACCGCGTCCGCAGCGACGACCGTCCCGTCGACATCGGTGGCGGCCAGCGTCCGCTCGGCACACGCGGCCGCGACCGCGTCGTCGTCGGTCAGCCAGAGGTCGACGTCGGCGGTCGCACCGGCGTACGCGCCGACCGGCCCGTAGCCGCAACAGCAGTCGAGGACGTGCGCGCCGTCGGCGATGGTGGCGGTCTCGAGCAGCAGCCGCGTGCCGTGGTCGAGGTGGCCGGCGGAGAACGTCCCGGGCACGGAGACGAGCGAGAGGTCGACGCCGTCGACCGTCGCCGAGAACTCGCGCGGCTCGACGAACGCCGGCGGGTCGCCCGTCCCTGACGGCGTCGCCGCGACGATGCGTGCGTCGCCGTCGTGGACCGTCTCGACCCGGCCGGCGAGGTCTGCGAGGCAGTCCTCGTAGCGGGCGAGCCCCGTCTCGGTCGTACCGGCGACGAACAGGGTGCCGCCGGGAGCGAGCGAGGCCAGCGCGTTCGCGACGTGCTGCTTCCCGACTGGAATCGGTGTGTACGGCTTCGGCGCGTACGCAACGGTGTCGAACTCGTCGTCGCGGTCGGCCGGGTGGGCGGTGGTCGCCACCGTCGCGTCGACGCCGTTGGTGGCGGCGTTGCGCTCGGCGCAGGCGGCGGCGCGGGCGCTCGTCTCGGTCATCGTGATCGTCTCGGCGACGCCGGTGAGGACGCAGCCGACGACGCCGTAGTTCGCCTGGGGGACGAGCAGGCGGCCCAGGTCGTCGCCCCAGCAGGCCTCCAGCAGGGCGAGTTCGGCGGGGCGGAAGGCGTCGGGCGAGCAGAGCCCGTCGGTGGTGTGGAACTCGTACCGTGGCGGGCCGTCCTCGACCCGAGAACCGAGGGCGAGGTCCGGCTCGTGGCGGCTCAGCGCCATCGGACACCTCCCGTCTCCGGCTCGGAGTCGACGGTGACGGTGCGTGCCGTCGTGGGAATCTGCGGGCGGTGCGACTGGTGGAACTGCGGACGGATCGTGGGTGTATCGTGCATCGACGTGGGTCGTGACCGGCGGCGGTCGGCGGGCGGAACCTCCCACGCGCTCCGCTAGCGAGTTCGAGAACCGGAGAACGGTCCACGCTCCGCTGGGCGGGGCGCGCGAACCGGAGTGCCGATCAGCGTGACCCCGCGCCGGGTGCCGACCCCTCCGGTCGGTCCGTCACGGTGCCCACAGCCGGCGAGCCGGCCGACCCTCGCGTCACGCGACGCGAGTCCGAGTCGACCGCGGGCTCATGTTCAATGCACCCTGCAGTCGGACCGCCGACAGGAAAAGCGTTACCCCCGTCTGTCGACCAGATACGCCTCCACCCGGTCGGCCATGGCGCTCCGGAGCGCGGACTCGTCGGTGTCCACCGAGCCGTCGCGGAACGCCCGGACGTGCTCGCGGGCCAGCGCCTCGACGGCCCGCTCGAACAGCAGGTCGAAGCCGAGTCCCTCGCCGGTCACGTCGAGTCTGCCGACCACCCCGTCGAGCCAGCGGTCCGTGGCGTGGCGCTCGACCAGCTCCGCCGGGGTCGAGGCCGTCGTTCCGGATCCGTCCACGTCACCGACGGCCGGGTTCCGAAGGAGGGCGCGGTGGCCCGTCTTGTCCGCCAGCAGGACGCCGGCGACCGGCCCGTCGCGCCAGTTCGACGCCGGGAAGACGTAGCTGTCCGGGTCGAAGTCGATCGCGCGGACCTCCTTCGCGAGCGCGGTCACCGGTGTCAGCCCCAGCCCGTCGTAGATCGCCTGGACCGAGTCCGGCGGCAGGTAGGCCCCTCGGTCCGCGTCGTACACCTCGGTGCCGAGGAACGACGGTGTGCGTGCCCAGTCGTAGGCGACGTCGCTACCGTCGACCGCGACGCCGACGAACGTCACCGACGCCACGTCGTCGACCGACGCCCGCATGGCTTCGCGGTCGAACCGCTCCCTGACGTGCCGGACCGCGTGGGCGTACGGGAGCGGCACGTCGTCGGGACCGAACTCGCGCTCGTGGTCGCCGAACGTGAGCACACCCGACGGCTGGAGCTGGAACCGGAACGGACTCCCTGTGACGAGCTCGCGGAGCCAGAGGTGGCCGCCGTCGAGCAGGGCGGCTGGTGCGTCGGCCAGCTGGGGTGTCGTCGGTGGCTCGTGCATCGGTTCGACTGTTGCTGCGTCGTTGCGCCGGCGGGGACAAAACGGTACCCCTGCAGGCCGAACCGGCCGTCGGTCGACGGCCTTAACAAGAACAACAATTGGAAACACAATTCTTATTAAATCTAGATTCTATCTTAGCAATATGCAGGAACTCACTCGACGACGAGTGTTGACGGGAACCGGACTGGCAGGACTCAGCGCGGTCGCTGGCTGCCTCGATGGGGTGAACGCCGGCGGCGACACCGAGACGAACAGCGTGCAGTCCTCGTTCTTCGTCTTCGGCGCGGTCACGGCCGCGGTCGCCGGCGACGCGACCGACGCCTCGGTCCTCGTCCCGATCGGCCAGCACGGCCACGGCTGGGAGCCCGGGCCGCGCGTCCGGGAGTCGATCCGCGACGCGTCGTTGCTGGTCCACGGCATGAACGGGTTCCAGCCCTGGGTCGACGACATCACGACGGACCTGGCCGCCGACGGTGCCGGGGTCGAGACGGTCGACGCGAGCGCGGACGTCGACCTGCTTCCGCTCGACGGGGGCCACGGCCACGACGATGGCGACCACGAGACGGAGCACGGGACAGAACACCACGACGAGCACACCGGAACCGAACACCACGACGAGGACCACGACGGCACCGAGCACCACGAGGAGGAACACCACGACGACGGCCACGACGGCACCGAACATCACGAGGAGGAACACCACGACGACGGCCACGACGGACACGACCACGGCGGCGAGTTCGACCCCCACTTCTGGCTCGACCCACTCCGGGTACAGACGGCCGTCGACACGGTCCGCGAGGGCCTCGCAGCCATCGACCCGGCGAACGCGGACGTCTACGAGTCGAACGCGACGGCGTACCGCGAACGACTCGACTCGCTCCACGCCGACCTCGAGGCGACCGTCGCCGACGCGTCGAAGGGGACGCTCCTCGTCGCCGGCCACGACGCGTTCTCGTACCTCGGCGACAGGTACGGGCTCGAGGTCGAGGCGCTCACCGGGCTCTCGCCCGACTCCCAGCCGACGGCGCGTGACATCGAACGGGCACAGGAGGTCATCGAGCATCACGACCTGCGGTACATCTGTGCGGACCCGCTCGAGTCCCAGCGCGCCGCCGAGCAGCTCGTCGCGGAGACCGACGCGGAGGCGGTCCTGCCGCTGACCGCACTGCCCGGCCTGCACGCCGACTGGGCCGACCGGGACTGGGGCTACGTGGACATCGTCGAGAACGTGAACCGCCCGACGCTCGAGCGGGCGCTGGAGGCCTGATGGCGGTCGTCGAGGCGCGCGACGTCACCTTCGGCTACGGCGACACGCCCGTCGTCGAGGACGTCTCGCTCACCGTCGAGCCGGGTGCGTTCCTCGGGCTGGTCGGCCCGAACGGCTCCGGGAAGACGACGCTGCTCGAACTGCTCGTCGGGCTGCGCCGCCCCGACGCCGGCAGCGTCTCGCTGTTCGGCGAGCCCGCGCACTCGTTCGCCGACGGCGAGCGCGTCGGCTACGTCGCACAGGACGCGACCCAGGCGGGCGGCCGGATGCCTGTGACCGTGCGCGAGGCCGTCCGGATGGGCCGGTACCCGCACCGCCCGTTCGGCCGGTTCACCGCGGACGACCGGGGGGCCATCGAGTCGGCGCTGGACCGCGTTGACATCCGCGAGCTGGCCGACCGACGCGTCGACAGGCTCTCGGGCGGGCAGCGCCAGCGGGTCGCCATCGCGCGCACGCTCGCCGCCGAGGCCGACCTGCTCGCGCTCGACGAGCCGACGGTCGGCGTCGACGCCGAGTCCCGGGAGGCGTTCTACGACCTCCTGGCCGAGCTGAACGCGTCCGGGCTCACGGTCGTGCTCGTCGAACACGACATCGGCGTCGTGACGAGCCACGCGACCGAGATCGCCTGTCTCAACCGCGAGCTGTTCTTCCACGGCGACCCGGAGACGTTCGTGGAGACGGACGCCCTCGCGGACGCCTACGGCGGGAACCAGCACGTGCTCGCGCACGACCACCCATGATCGGGGCGACCGGCGGTGTCGGGATACCACTCGTGCTGACCGGGCTGCTCGACTGGGTCCTCGACGACGTGTGGGGGACCCTCCTCGACGCGCTCGCGGCGCTCACCGGCGTCGAGATGCTCGGCTACCCGTTCATGCAGCGGGCGTACCTCGCGGCGGTCTGTATCGCGGTCATCGGTCCGCTCGTCGGGAGCTTCCTCGTCCACCGGGAGATGGCGATGATCGGCGACACGCTCGCGCACTCGGCGTTCGCGGGGGTCGCCGTCGGCCTGTTCGTGAACGCGACGTTCGCCCTGTCAGTGCCGCCGCTGCTGACCGCGCTGGTCGTCGCCGTCGTCGCCGCGGTGCTCGTCCAGCTGCTCGTCGACCGCGTCGGTACCTACACCGACACCTCGCTGGCGGTCGTGCTGACGGGCGCGTTCGCGGTCGGAAGCGTGCTCGTGACGGCGACCGACGGCGGCATCGCGGTCGGCATCAACGCCTACCTGTTCGGCTCGCTGGCGACGGTGACCCGGGACAGCGTCGGCATCCTGCTGGCGATGACGCTGCTCGTGAGCGCGGTCGTGGCCGTCGCCTACCGGCCGCTGCTCTACGCGACGTTCGACGAGGTCGGGGCCCGTGCGGCGGGCCTCCACGTCGGTCGCTACAACCTCCTGCTCGTCGTGCTGACGGCGGTCGTCGTCGTCGCCGCGATGCAGATCATGGGCGTGATACTCGTCGCCGCGATGCTCGTCGTCCCGGTCGCGACGGCGGGTTCGATGCGCGGGTTCCGGCGGAGCGTCGGCGTCGCCGTCCTCGCCGGGCTGGTCGCCACCGTCTCCGGTGCGACGCTCTCGTACGTCTACGACGTGGCGGCCGGCGGGTCCATCGTGCTCGTCGCCATCGCCGTCTACGCGGCGGTGGGCCTCTCCCGGCCGGTCCGGTCGTCCGTCGCGACCGCCGTCCGGTCGCGGCTGGCCACGCGCACGCCGGACGGTCGCACGGTCGAGGCCGACGGCGGCGACGGGCCCGACGGACCGGACTGAGCGACGGCTCCACGGACGGCGCCGTCGAGAAGAAACAGCGAGAACGATTCCGGGTTACTGCTGCGGGCCGACTTCCTCGTAGGGCTGGACGATGACCCAGCCGCCGGGCTGGCTGAAGTCGAGCTGGAAGGTCTCGCCGGAGGACTTCCCGATGAACGACTTGAGGTTCATGTCACGGTGCGAGCCCGGGGAGACGTTCCCGCTCCAGGCGACGGTCGCCGCGGGGTCGGTCCGGACGGGCGTCTCCAGCACGAGCGGGTCGCCGTGGGTCGTGATTGCAACGAAGCCCGGTCCCTCGAGGAACACGTTGAACATCCCGCCGGCGCTCGCGCCGCTGATGCTGCTCATGGTCTTGATGTCCCAGCTGACGCGGTCCTCGAACGCGAGCACGTCGTTGCCGTTGACGCTGATCTCCTCGCCGGGGTCGAGTTCGATGACCTGGACGTTCTTGCCGTCGTCCGCGAGGAACAGCTGGCCGTTGCCGCTGGCCTGCATCATCGTCGAGCCCTCGCCCGTCGCCTTCTTCTTGAGCATCCCCGTCAGGCCGCCGCTCGACTTCTGCTCGAACGAGATGTCGCCCTCGTAGGCGACCATCGAGCCCGCTTTCGCCATGACGGAGCTGTTGACGTTCACGTCGAGCAGCTTCGAGTTCTCCAGCTGGAAGACGTCGCCGCCCTCCTTCGGTGCATTTTGTGTCTTGAATTCGTCGAGGTCCATTGAGAGTCACCGAGACGCGACTGCCGCATCTCCCCAGTACATACATCGTTCATGTTATATGAACCTCTTGTTTGTGCCGTGGGGACCAGATGAAGCGACGGGAGATGCGCTGAGACGGCTACTGTGGGGTCCGGGGGGCTCGTAAGCGATATGAAACTCGAGACGAGCGGTCGACGGTCACGGCGTCGGGAACGAGACGTCGTACAGCGTCCCCTCGTACTCGATGTAGAAGCGGTAGCTGTCGATGGATTCGAGCTCGACCGGTTCCGGCAACGCGAGGGCCCGGTCTGAGGCGTTCAGCACGCGCCGGAACTCGCGTTGCTGCTCCGCGGAGAGGTTCTCGAAGTGGAGGACGGTGCGGTTCTCGGGCGACGCCACCTCGTTGATCAGGACGTGCTGTACGCCCGGGTCGTCCGTCGGCGGTGGGCCGGGGTCGACCGTCGCGAAGACGAACACCCCGCCGACCACCGCGGCGACCGAGAGGAGGACCACTGCGAGCACCGTCAGGACGGCGTCTATGTCGACCATGACGAATCTGTATCCGACATCTGACACAGTCGTCGGTCAAGTACTTTGCCCCCGAGAATCACCTGAGGCCGGTGATTTATACGAGTCACGGACGATACACGAGGTATGACGAGTTCCGATACGGGAACGCGTGGGAGACGCCGCCATCGGGTCCGGGTCGCCCTCCAGCTCGGGCTGGCAGTCGGGCTGCTCGTCCTCGGAGTCGGCAACCTGACGGACACCATCACGTGGACGCTCCCGCCCGTCGTCTACCTGCTGGCGGGCGTCGCGCTGTTCGCGTACGGCGTCGACGGGATACGTCGGGCCTGAGGGGGGCTCGACCGGGCTACTCGTAGGTCAGCGTCATCCCGCCGTCGAACAGCAGGTCGCCGCCGTTGAGGTGGTGGGCGTGCTTCGAGAAGCCGAACGCGAACAGGTTGCCCACGTCGACGGGCTCCATCATCTCCTTCGTGCGGGACTGTCCGAGCATCACGTCCTCGACGACCTCCTGCACGGAGATGCCGCGTTGCTCCGCCGTATCGGGAATCTGGTCGGTGACGAGCGGCGTCTTCACGTAGCCGGTGCTGACCGAGAACGACCGGACGGTGCCGGCTCCTTCGGCGGCGATGGACTGCGTGAGCCCCCGGAGGCCGAACTTGGCGACGTTGTACGCGACCTTGTCGGCGGTGACGTAGTGGCCGTGGACCGACGCCATGTTGCCGACGCAGCCCCCACCGCTGTCGCGGAGGTGCGGGAGCACGAGCTTCGAGAGGTAGACCGGCGCACGGAGCATCACGTCCTGCATCCGGTCGTACACCTCCATGGGGAACTCCTCCAGCGGCGAGATGTGCTGCATGCCGGCGATGTTGGCGAGATACGCGAGGTCGCCGTAGCCGGCGGCGGCCTCGACGACCGACTCGAGGTGCTCGTCGTCGGTGAGGTCGGCGGGCTCCGGGTGGATCTCCCCCGGGAAGCCGAGTTCCTTGCCGCGTTCGCGGGTCCCCTCGAGCCCCTCTTCGTCGACGTCCGTCGCGACGACCGTGAGCCCGTTGGCCGCGAGCACCAGCGACGTCGCGCGGCCGATCCCCGAGGCTGCGCCGGTCACGAGCGCGACCCGGTCGGCGTCGAAGTCGGCGTCGTCGATCCGCAGGACGTCGTCGCCCGTCAGCGTCGGCGGCTCGACGCCGTCGTCGGTTGCTGTCATGGCTAGTACTGCATGAGGAACCGTGGTATAGGGCCCGGTTGATATGTTAACGTGCATCTCGACGCCGTCGGCGTTATTTTCGCAATCGCTCGTATCACGGCTGTGTAATATGGTGTGTTGCAATCTCAGTTGCGGAGGGATCCTGCCCGTCGATACATCAACTACTGAGCAATCGATGACTGGCCTTCAGCTGAGGTTTAAATACGAGAAGGGGGCCAGTCAGAGGTGCCGATGAAGGTCACACGCACCACCTGTATCAAAATTGATGTTCCCGCCAACCGTCGGGAAGACCTTCATCGAACCATTGAGCAGTTCAATTTTGCCGCCAACTATACTGTCCAGCATGGCAGGAATGATGATGGCTATCTCATCCTGACCAAAGCCAAGATACACGACCGTGTGTATCACGGTCTCCGTGAGGAGACGGAGTTACCCGCGAACCTCTGTGTGCGAGCCTACTCGAAGGCCCTCGAAGCGATGAAATCCACGGTTGCAGATTGGAAAAAGGGCAACAGTCGAACACTCCCTCAGTTCAACGAACCGTCTGCAGTGTACGACAAACGTACGTTGACTATCAAAGACAGGTCGGCCACCATCTCCACGGTTAACGGTAGAGTCGCTGTGGACTACGTTCTCGGGGACTACCAGAAGTCATACCTCGATGACCAAGACTACGAGAGGCGGATGGGAACGCTCCACTACCGCGAGGATGAGAATGCGTTCTACCTTCACGTAGTCATCCAGAAAGAGGTCGAAAAACGGGACGGTAACAAGGTTCTCGGTGTGGATTTGAACTTGAAGAACGTCGCCGTGACCAGCACGGCGTCGTTCTACGACGGCGGAGAACTACTATGGGGGCAAAATCACTTCTTCCGCGTGCGTCGAAGCCTTCAGCACAAAGGCACTCGCACCGCAAAGCAGGTACTCCGGCGATTGTCGGGGCGAGAAACCCGCTTCGTGTTGAATCGCCTGCACACGATTTCTCGGCGCATCGTAGAGGAAGCCGATGCCCACGATTGTTCGTACATCGCTGTTGAACGCTTGACTCACATCCGCGAGCGGATGGATAGCAGGAACGACAGAGTGAAACGGCAGATGCACAACTGGGCGTTTCGCGAACTCCAAGAGATGTTGGAGTACAAAGCCGCACAGTACGGTATCCGAGTCGAATGCGTGTCCCCTGCGTATACGAGTCAGATCTGCTCAAAGTGTGGCTACAAGTCCAGTTCGAACCGCGATTCGGGCGGATGGTTCGAGTGTGAGGAGTGTGGCTACGCGATAGATGGGGATTACAACGCCGCGAAGAACATCGGATTCAGACTCATAACTGTACCATCGGACGAACGCTCCGATGGGTTGGGTGACGGTCATCTCGCCCTCAAGTCCGGGATGTTGAACGGGAACGGCGATTACACCGCCTACGACGTTTCGTCGTCAGACCAGGAGTCCACGGACAAGTCCACGACTTCGTTCGTGGACCGATGACAAACGCTATCACTCGGGGCTCGAATACGTTCGGGACGACAGATGGTCGGGTTGGCTGCGGCGTTCCACGTCTCGTTGCTCGGGCTCTCGGCCCTTCTGACGACGTGGCTCGCTGTCGTGGGCTGGCGCAACCGTGGACGTCCCGGTGCGACACCGTTCACCGGGATGATGGCGGTGGCGAGCGTGTGGAGCGCCGGCTACGCCGCCGGCCTGCTCACGCCCGCCGAGCAGTTCGGACTCCGACTGTTCTTCGAGCAGCTCCAGTGGTTCGGCATCGTTCTCGCGCCCGTCTTCGTCCTGCTGTTCTTCGCGGAGTACACCGGGTTCGAGGAGCTCCAGCGCCCGGCCGTCGTCGCGGGTCTCTGTATCGTCCCGGCGGTGACGCTGGTGCTCGTCTGGACGAGCCAGTACCACCCGCTCGTCTGGCAGGACTGGAGCTTCAACCTCGTCGACGGCGTCACCGTCGCCACCCAGCAGCAGGGCCCGTGGTACCGCATCAACCTGCTGTACACCTACCTCCTGCTCGGCGGCGGGGTCGCGTTGCTCCTGTACACCATCCGGCGCTCCGAGCAGTCCTTCTCCGCGGCGTCGGCGGCACTGCTGGTCGGCATCGGGACGCCGACCGTCGCGAACCTGCTCTCGGTGCTGGGCTACGCCATCTACGAGGGCCACGACATGACGCCGTACGCGTTCAGCATCACCGGCCTCGCCTTCGCCATCGCCGTCTTCGAGCACGACCTGTTCGAACGGCCACCATCCATCCTCCAGCTCGGGCGCACCTCCGCACTCGGCACGCTCAACGACCCCGTCCTCATCACCGACGGCGAGGGGACCGTCGTCACCGACAACCGGGCTGCACGGGACGCGCTCTCGGTCCCGTCGACGTGGCCCGACGAGGAGCGCGGGAGCGGTCTCATCGGGGTCGCCATCGGTGCGCTCCTCCCGGAACGTCCCGACCCCGGCGACGAGCCCGCGCTCATCGCCGTCGACGACCGCCAGTTCGAGGTGTCGGCGTCACCCGTCGAGGACGGCCGGGGGCGCTCCGTCGGCACCGCCTACCTGCTCCACGACGTGACCGAGCGGGAGCACAGGCTCGCGGAGCTCGAACGACGACAGGACGAGCTCGAGCGCCAGCGAACCGAGCTTCGCGAGCTCGACGCCATCAACCAGTCCATCCGCAGCGTGCTCACGAGCATCGTCCGGGCGCAGTCCCGACCCGAACTCCTGGACGGGGTCACCAACCGCCTCGCGACCACGTCCTGGTACGTCCACCCGACCGTCGACGACGAGACGGTCGCCGAGACCACCGTCGAGGAGACCGATGCCGGCCGGCTGCGGGCACGGGTCCCGATAGACTTCGCCTCCGTCGGCTACGGGACGCTCGCCGTCGAGAGCGAGCGCGAGAGCGCGTTCGACGACCACGAGCTGACCATCCTCGAGGAGCTGTGTGCCAGCGTCGGCATGGCGCTGAACGCCATCGAGACGCGCGAGACGCTGCTCTCGGACAGCCTCGTCGCGCTCACCTACCGGGTGCCCGCCGAGGGGTCGGTCCTCGCCCGCGTCAGCGCCGTGCACGACTGCACGCTCACCGTCGAGGGCACCGTCCCCGTCGAGGACTCCGGACTGCTGTGTTACGTCGACGTCGCGGACTGCGACGACATCGAGGCGGTCATCGCCACGCTCTCCGACGCCGTGGAGGTCGAACGCGCCAGACGGGTCCCGAACCGCGACACCGTCGAGGTCCGGCTCGGAGTGCCGTCCGCCCTCGGTGTCGTGACCGCCCGCGGCGCGCGGCTCGGGGAGGCCAGCGCGACCGACGGGCAGCTGACGTTCGTCGCCGAGACGGCCACCGGGAACGCCGTCCGTGAGCTGACCGAGGCGCTCGAGGAGTGCGTCGGGCCGGTGAGCCTGCGCTCGAAGCAGGAGCGGCCGCCGGCCGGCGAGGCGGAGGCCCGTGCGGCCACCGTCGAGGGACTGACCGACCGGCAACGCGAGGCCGTCCTCGCCGCGCACAACGCCGGCTACTTCGAGTGGCCCCGCGAGAGCACGGCCGAGGAGATCGCCGACGCGATGGACATCGCCTCCTCGACGTTCCACAGCCACCTCCGGAAGTCGCTCTCGAAGGTCGTGGCGGCACACGTGAACCGCAACGGCGACGACCCGGACGACTGAGTCAGTGGCCGACGACGAGCCCGTACAGTACCGCGAGGATGAGCAGGAGCCAGAGCAGCAGCACGACGGAGCGCTTGTCGACCCGGAGCGACGGCACGAGTAGCGCGACGGTCGCGCGACCGCCCCGCGGTTCGTCCTCGTCGGCCGTCGACGGCTCTGATGGGTGGGGCGGTGCGTTCATCGCCGCCCTCCGACCGTCAGTGGTCGGGCCGCGGGTGCGACGTAGCGACCGCCGTCGGTCCCGTCGTTACCGCCGCTGCCACCACAGCCCGCGAGCCCGCCCCCGGACGACGTGTTGCCGGCACTGTCGGTCTCTGTGTTGCCGGCGGCGTTACCCGCTCCTCCCGACCCGCACTGCTGGTCCGCACTGCTGCCATCGCTGGTCGACTGGCTGTTCGCCGCGGCGTCGACAACGGTCACGTCGTCGGCGAACTCGGCCGCACTCGAGACGTTCCCGTCCGCGGTGGCCCTGTCGGTGAACGTCGCGACGGTCCCGAAGCCGGCGAGGTACGCGGCGGAGACGAGCAGCGCGCTGCAGCACAGCGCGAAGAGGGCGCGTCGGTCCATTCAGTCCACCTCCTCCGGACCGCCGGTGGTGTCGTCGAACACGTCGGTCTCCGTGGGCTCGGTCCCGGTCGCCGGTTCGTCGAAGAACCCGCCGTCGCCCGACGCGCCGTCGCCCTGGTCGGCGTCCGGTGCGGGGCCGCTGGTCGCCGTCGTCCCGCCACCGGTCGGTGCCGTCCCGTCTTCGAACGTTGCGCTGAGGCCGGCCGCCCGACCACCGTCGTCGTCGGCGAATCCGAAGCTGCCGTCGGTATCCGGGAGCTCCCAGTCCGTGTCGGTCTCCCCGCCGTCGTCGAAGGTGAACCCACCGTCAGCATCTCCGCCGGGAGTCCCGTCGTCGTCCGACGAGTCGGGCGGTCCAGCTGGCTCGTCCGTGCCCTCGCGTCGAGCAGTGAGCCAGAGCCCGGCCACCCCGACGAAGGAGAATCCCGCGGCGAAGGCGGCCGTGAACGTCACCGGATTCCGGAGCTGGAGGGCGACGTACACCGTGTACGGGGCCACCAGCAGGAGGATGCCGGTCGCGAGCGTGAGGTCCGTCGCCGTCAGGGTGATCTCACCCTCGTCGGCCGTTCCCGCTTCGGCGGCGGTCGCCGAGCCGGTGGCCGGGGCGTCCGTCGCGTCGACAGCGGTCGCGCCCGTCGCGACGGTCCCCCCACCGGTGCCGCCCTCGGTGTCCCCGTCGCCACCCTGGTCGCGGACGACGGTCCAGACCTCCGAGAGTCCGAGGAGCCCGAGCGGCAGGAGCACGAGCAGGACGAAGCCGACCGGTCGCTGGGCGAACTGGATGACGTGACCGATGTACGGGATGGTGACCGTGACCTCGCCGATGACGTTGCCCGCGGGCACCGGCTGGGCGTCCACGTCCTCGTTCGCGTCCCCTTTCGTCGTGAACACCGTGGTTTCACCACGCTCCTCGACACCGACGACGCGGTGGGTCACCGGCTTCCCGCTCTCGCCCCTGACGAACGTGATGACGTCGCCTTCGGCGATGGCGTCGGTCGAGCGTTCGTCGACGACGACCACGTCGCCCGGGGCGATCTCGGGCTCCATGCTGCCCGAGAGCACGACGAAGCTGTGGTCCGCGCCGACGGCGCCGGGGAAGGAGTAGACGACGAACGGCACGACGACCACGATGAGCACGAGCAGGCCGACGACGTGCAGCGCGCGTCTCGCGTCCACCATCAGTCGCTCACCTCACAGAGGCTCTCGCCGGCCGCGTTCAGCGCCGATTCGACCGTCAGCCTGTACGTCGGGTTGTCGATGTCGTCTACGAGTTCCATCCCGACGGCGAACACCTGCGAACAGCTGGTGTGCAGCACCGACGGGTCGGACTGCGCAGGCACCGAGAGGTCGGTGCTCGCGTCGCCGTCGGCCACGCTCACGACGAAGTCCGGCCGCCCGGAGCTGCCGAGGGACACCGTGAACGAGTCGCCGTCCTCGACGCCGGTCACCTGTGCGTCGTCCCCGGACGAACCGCCCGACGACTGCTGGCCGAACACGACGTCGACGTCGTCGGGGCCCGTGTAGCCGAACGTCGCCTGCGTGATCCGTTCGCCCTCGCCGTCCGCAGACGGGCAGGCGGAACAGTCGTCGCCGGGACCGTCACCGTCCTCCCCGTCGTCGCAGACCGAGACGACGAGGTTGCTGATCGCGGGGAGCCCGCCGGGTGCAGTGTCCCCGTCCTGGGCGACGGTGCAGACCTCGCCCCGAGTCCGGGTCGACGGCGGGGCCACGTCGTACGTCGCCGTCAGCGGGCCACCCTTGACCGCGACCGAGCAGATCGCCGGCGCGTTCGACTCTGCGAGACCGTCCCCGCTCTCGCCGGCGAGCAGCCGGAACGAGACGCAGACCGTCTCCTCCTCGGCGTCGTCGGCCTTGTTCGTCGCCGTGAGGACCTCCAGCGCGTACGTCGTCCCGTCGTCGAACGGTGCGTACAGCTCGTCGAACTCGTAGACACCCGGCATGAGCAGGTCGCCCTCGACCTCCAGCTTGCCGAGGTCCACGCAGTCTGGACAGTCCAGTTCCGGACAGTCGGCGGGCGGGAACGGCGACGCGACGCCGTCCTCGGGGACGTGCCGGCACTGCTCCGCAACGACCTCGAACGTCAGGTCGGTCGAGAGGGCCGCGGCCCACGTCGCGTCGTCCGGCAGCCGGTACTCGAAATCGAGACAGAGCGTGCCGTCGAGACACGCCTCGGCGTCGCGGTGGTCCAGCCGGAGCCCGCCCCGCAGCGCGGTCCGGAACTCGTTCAGGCTGACCCAGGAGCCGTCCGCGGGGTAGGCCGCGGTGCCCGCCGCGGGCCCCTCGCAGTCGCCGTCGTGGAAGAGCCGGAGCTCGACCGCGTCACCGAGCGGGTCCACCGGCGCCGGGCAGTTCGTCCGGAGCCACACCCGCATCGGGTTCGCGTCGGCGCTCACGGTGAACGTCTCGACGCCCCGGTCGCCGGGCCCGAGGTCGGCGAAGTCGAACGACACCGACCCGTCGCTCGCGGTCGTGCAGCCATCGCAGTCGAGTGTCACGCCGACCGCACCGGCCGCCAGCGACCCGGTGAACGTCTCGCCGTCCTCGAAGAGCGCCCACGTCCCGAGCCCCGAGGCGCCGCCCAGCGCGCCGACGCCGCCGACGCTCCCGAGGAGCTGCCGTCGACTCAGCGAGGCGCGCTCGCGGCTCACGATGTCTCACCTCCCGCGAGGTGTCCTGTCCCACCCGGTCGGCCGTCGTCGTCGTCGGATTTGCCTGGATTCACAGGTCTCCCCCCCATGCCCGCCCGGCCCCCACCGGACGGCTGCGTTCGTGGGCCAACGTACCCGAAGCAGGGGGATATGAATGAGCGACGTACCGGGCAGCAACGACAGCATACCGTCACGGTATCCGGTTCCTGCACGACGGTAATCGGTTGTTTTGGGGACGATAACTAGTCGCAAAACGGTGGCTCTCGCCGCGAGAAAGACGACTACGCGGTCGAGCCGCTCTCGAACGGCTCGAAGTCGACGTTCTCGGTGACGGCGCTCTCGGTCACGGTGTCGAGGTCGACGGACCCGCCGCCGCTGACTGGGACAGTCCCTGAGTCGGAGTTGTTCTGGATGACCAGCGGGCCCCCGGACGCACCCCAGTAGTTCCCCTCGGCGGTCACGGTCGGATTCGCGCCGTCGGCGTTGTTGAGCCCGATGGCCGACAGCAGGTCGTTGCCCTGGATGGTGATGCCGCCGACCTCGACACCGGGCTCCAGCTTGATGGCCTCGCCGAAGAAACCGTCCTCGCTGACGACGTCCTCGACGACGTTGCCGACGAACCGCATGCCCGTTATCGAGGTCGAGTCGACGCTGAGCCCCTGCGCGAAGGTGGTGAAACTCCCCGGACCGAGGCTGTTGTCGGCGGTCAGGCCGGAGACGACGTTGTCCGCGATCTCCATGCTCTCGACGGTATGCTGGACGACGATGCCGAGCGGTGCGGTCGTGCTCTGGAGGTTCTGGACGACGTTGCGCTCGATCCGGGTGTCGGTGACGGTGCCCGGGCTGCCGGCCGCGTCGAACAGGATGCCGTTGAGCGTCGCGAAGCTCCCGTCGTCGGTCTGGTACAGGTCCTCGATGGTGTTCCCGACGATGCTGACGTTCCGGTGGTCGCCGTTGCCGACGACGATGCCGGTCACGCCGAGACTCCCCGTCGGGCCGACGTCGCGGATCAGGTTGTTGCAGACCGTCGCGTCGTCGACATTCTCCTCGACCTTCACGCCGAGCAGCCCGCTGGGGTTCGTCACCTCGAAGCCGTCGACGGTCACGCCGTCGGCTGCGATGCTGATCGTCGCCGACGTCGAGCCACCACCCGGCCCCTCGACCACCGGCATCGCGCCCCGTGCCGACGCCAGGGTGAGGTCTTCCGTCGTGATGGTGACCTGCTCGCTGAACGTCCCGGCCGCGACGCCGACCACGTCCCCCGCGCTCGCGGCGTCGACACCATCCTGGATGGACGTGTAGTCGAAGCCGTCGCCGGGTCCGACCGTGATGTCGACGAACGGGTTCGCCGGGTCGCCGTTGTGTCTGGACTGGACCGCCGCGAACGTGAAGCCGAACGCGACGGCGTCGGTCTGTATCTCGTTGCCGACGTGCTCGGGCACGGTCCACTCGACGCAGAGGCACGGCCCGTTCTGGGTGTCGGCGTCGGGCGAGCCGGGGTACGGGTCGGCGGTCGCCCCCGTCCCGTCGCCGTCGAGCAGGACCCCGCTCTCCAGGTCCTTCGCCAGGTCCGCGAGGCTGTAGCCGTCCGGGTTGTCGAACTCGCGAACGACGGTGCCGATGTCGACGACCCCGTCCGCGATGCCCACGTCCTCGCAGTAGGCGAGGTCGACCTCGATGGCGTCGCTCAGCTCGCCGGCGCTCATCCCGTCGTTCTCCCCGCCGATGCTCCCGCCACCGGACGGGTCGACCGACGCCTCCGGCTCGGACTGGCCGTTCTCGTAGTCGACGACGCCGTCGCCCCCGACCCAGAGCCAGCCGTCGTTGTCGACGAGCTTCGGGCAGAACACCAGCGTTCCGCTGTCGCCCGGTTTGAGGTCCTCGACCGCGTACGTGTACGTCGCTTCGCCGTCGCCGTTCACCTCGCCCTGGTCGCTCGCGACGCCGTACGAGCCCTGCTCGCGGTCGGTGTAGTAGTCGACCACGAGGTCGAGCTGGCCGGCGACGAGTTCGTTGCCGACGAACGACTCGGTGTCGCTGAAGTACGCGCTCGTTCCCAGCCCTGCCCCGGCGGACGCGGCTCCGGCCGCGCCGACGCCGAGCAGCAGCTTCCGTCGTGAGAATGCAATCGGGTTCTCTGACATGGTATCCCCCTCCGGGGAGGACCCACCGACGGAGTCGAACCGTCGCCGTCTGCCCGCGATCGGACGGGTGCCGACGTGGGTCGTGCCGCGCCGGCCTACAAGGGCTCGGTCGTCCCGTCGTCGCCGTCGCTGTCACTGCCGTCACTCGGTCCCGAACCGTCGTTGTGGCGGCATTGCTCGGTGTAGAAGCCGATGTCGAAGCTCACCGAGTCGCCCTGGATCTCGTTGCCGACGTCCGCGGGGATCCACCACTCGAAGCCGACGTAGGCGGTCGTCGAGTTCGGGAAGCAGTCGCGGGACGGGGTACCCGAACCCTCGCCTTCGCCATCACCGTCGTCACCGTCGTCACCGTCGACCGGACAGCAGACGTCGACGTTGCTGATCTCGTGGTCGCCCGGCGTCGTGACGACCGCGCCGTCGAGGACGACGGGCTCGCTGAACACGTACACCTGCTCGCCGTCCGGTCCGCCCTTCACGCTGACCACCAGCACCGGGCCGCTCGAGGAGAGCGTTATCGTCCCGGTCGACTCGTCCAGCGCGTCGACCGTGATGGTGGTACAGCCGCTGTAGCTGGTCCCCGGCACGATGGGCGCCGTCTCGGGGTTGAGTATCTCGGTCCCGACGACATCGAGACCGAACGCCGCCGCGTAGTCCGCACACTGGTAGTTGCTCGCGGCGTCGCCGAACCGGTCGTCGTCGCCCGTGACGACGACCTCGTCGACGTGGTCGTCACCGGCGGCCACCGACCCCGACACGGACGGGACCGACGCGTCGGTGGCGACGGCGACCCCGTCCCCGTCGGTCGAGACCGGCGTGGCGTCGAGCGGGAACATCCCGGATTCGAGCATCGAGAGGACGTTCCGGAGCGAGCCGGTCAGCGGCAGGAGCACCTCGCCGGGCCCGAAGACGTTGTCCCCCTCGCCGTCGTCCTCGTCCTCGACGTCGGCCCCGTACTCGCTGTCTGCCCCCGTGTCGTACCAGACCGCCGCGCGCACCGCGTCGAGGAGCTCGACCGTCTCCCCGTCGGGGCCGTCTTCGTTCTCCGAGTCGAGCTCGGGCTCCGTGTAGCCGTTCTCGCTCGCCTCGTCGAGTCCGCCTGTCAGCCAGACGTAGCCCGGGTTGTCACAGAGGTGGAAGCCGAACGTGACCTCGCCGAAGTCGCCCGGCTTCACGTCCGAGATCGAGACGAGCGGGTCCCCCGGTGCGGTCGTCTGTGCGTTCGGCGGGTCTCCAATCGTGACGCCCTCCTCGAGGTTTCCACCCGTCCGGTACCGATGGCTCAGGACGCCGTCCAGGTCCGCCGGGAGGTCACAGATAGCGTCGTCCGGGTCGAGTGTCGCCTGGTGGCCGTCGTAGTCGCCGGCTCCCGGGTCGTCGTTGTCCAGCACGTCCGGGAACGCCTCGATGGCCGTGTTCTTCATGAACTGGTCCGGGTCGCTCACGTAGACCATCCGTTCGCTCGACGGGGCCGTCGACGGGAACCCCGTCAGCCCGTCTCCGGGCGACATCGACACCGTGTCGATGCCCTCGGCTTCGTCCTCGGACCAGTCGGAGTAGTGCTCCGTCCAGTTCACCTTCAGGTCGAGCGCGCCGGCGACGAGCTCGTTACCCGCGAACGACTCGGTGTCGCTGAAGTACGCACTCGTCCCCAGTCCCGCGCCGACCGACGCGGCGCCTGCGGCGCCGACGCCAGCGAGTATCTTCCGCCGTGAGAGTTCGAATCTGCGTGCCATCTCCATACCCCCCCTTTCGGGGAGGACCCACCGACGGAGTCGAACCGTCGCCGACGCTCGGGCACCCGCGTGGGTCGGTCCCGCCGGCCTACTCGGGTATCCCCATCGAGCCGGAGCCGTCGTTGTGGCGGCACTGCTCTGTGTAGAAGCCGAGGTCGAAGCTCACCGAGTCGGTCTGGGCCTCGTTGCCGACGTCGCGCGGGAGCCACCACGCGAAGCCGATGTAGTACGTCAGCCCGGGCTGGAAGCACTCTCGGTCCGGGCTGTCCGGCGAGCCGGAGAACTCGTCGAAGCTGGTCGCGAGGTTGCCGTCGAGCGGGACGGGCGACGACTCGAGCGCCGCGAGGTCCTCCTTGAGCGTGCCGCGGTGGAACACCTCGCCGCAGATCTGGCCGACGGTCATGTCGCCGAAGTCGTAGTCGTAGGGCTCGCCGTCGCGCTCCATCGTGAACTCGTCGACGATGGAACCGTCGGTCTTGTCGATGACGATGACCTCGTCGTCGGGGTCGGTCGCCGAGCCGACGAGGTCGCCGGTGCCCGCGTCGCGCACGGCGAGTCCGGTCAGCTGCATCCCGGTCTCGCCGACCTCGGTCGCCGTCCCGTCGAGCGTGCTGAGCGTGTAGAGGGTGCCGCTGCCCTCGCCGTTGCTGTAGAGGTACAGCGTCCCGTCCGCCGTGAACGCGATGTCCGCGCCCTGCACGTCGATGCCTGTGTCGCCGACGAGCGTCGCGGTCGGCGCGCTGTCGAGGTCCTCGACGACGTACAGCGAGTCCGTGTCGTTGCTCGCCATGTACAGCGTCCCGCCGGGCGAGAACGAGACGAGGACGACGCCCCCGGGGTGGTTCGCGATGGTCCCGAGGCTGGTGAACGAGTCGTCCTCGATGTCGTACGCGCCGAGCGTGCCGGAGTCGCGGTCGACGATGTAGATGGTGTCACCGTTCGACGCCGCCGCGATGTGGCCGGCGCTGATGCCGTCGACCTCGACCGCCGTGACGTCGGTGAGCGTGGCGACGCCGTCGGAGAGCTCGACCTCGAAGATGTACGGCCGGTCGTCGGGGTCGGGCGTCTGGCCGTCGCCGGCGGTCCCGCTCCCGACGTTCTCGATGAGGTACAGCGTCTCCTCGCAGTTGGTCTGGACGACGTTGTCGCCGAGGGCGTCGTACCACCAGACGGTCTGGATGTTCTCGGCGAGGTCCGGGCTGTCGTCGTCGTCGACCGCCATCTCGGGCTCGGTCATCCCGTTCTCGGACTCCGAGACGTTGCTCGCCTGGAGCCAGACGTAGCCCGGGTTGTTGCAGAGGTGGAAGCTCAACGTCAGCTCGCCGAAGTCGCCTGGCTTCACGTCGTCGAGGCTGACGAGCGGTCTGTACGTCTCGGCCTCCTCGTCCCAGGTGTCGGCGTTGTCCGTCCGGAGCGCGCCCTCCGCCCTCGGGTCGAGGTGGATCGGGAGGTCCGCCCCGTCGTCGCAGGGGACGTACTCGAAGTCGTTCTCGGCCGACCCCTGCTGGCCGTCGTCGTCCGGGTCCGGGAACGCCTCGATGGACGTCGCGGCCATGTACGCCGGGATGTCGTCCTCGTGGATCCAGACGTGCGGGTTCTCCGGATCGGGGAAGCCGACGTAGCCGTCGTCGCCTTCGGGGCTCTCGTACAGGATGTCGTGGTCCAGCACCTCGGTCGGGTCCGGGAAGCCGTACGTCTGCGGGTAGGCGTAGTGCTCCTCCCAGTCGACCTTCAGGTCGAGCTCGCCGGCAGCCAGGGTGTTGCCGCCGAAGGACTCCCTGTCGCTGAAGTACGCGCTCGTGCCGACGCCGGCCCCGACGCTGGCGATCCCCGTCGCGCCGATGCCGGCCAGTATCTTCCGCCGTGATAGTGTGATGTCGTCTCTCGTCATCGTAACCCCCCTCCGGGGAGGACCCACCGGCGGAGTCGAACCGCCGCCGCGCGTGCGGACACCGGTGTGGGTCGACCGCCTCGTCCGTCGACCGCTCAGGCGGTCATCCCGTCGTCGCCGTCACTCGGTCCGCTGCCGTCGTTGTGGCGGCACTGCTCGGTGTAGAACGCGAGGTCGAAGCTGACCTCGTCGCCCTGGATCTCGTTGCCCACGTCGGACGGGAGCTCCCACGCGAAGCCGATGCAGTGGCCGACCTCGGGCGCGAAGCAGTCGCGCTCGTCGGTCAGTCGGTCGCCGTCGAGCGCCATGCCGTTCCCGTCCGAGAGCATCGCGAGCATCTCGGCGAGGCTCCCCTCGAAGAAGGCGACCTCCGAGGTCAGCAGCATCGCCAGCTCCGCGAACGTCTCCGTGAGGTCGAGCGGCATCTCGACGTCCCGGAAGTACGCCGGGTCGTTGCCGGCCGACTCCGCCGCCCCCGCCATCTCGGTGAGGACCGCGTCGTTGGCGTCCCCCCCGACCCCGATGGTGTAGAGGTCGGTCGCCGGTGCGGGCGACGCCGCACGCGCCTCGTCGGCCGCGTCGGTCGGCGAGATGAACGGGTTGCCGTCGCCACCGGAGAACGAGTTCCCGTCCGAGAGGACGAGGTTGATCGCCGACGTGTTCATCCGGCCGTTGTCGGCGAGCTCGTCCTGCGCGAGCCCGACACCTTCACCGATGTACGTCCCGGTCGCGATGTCGACGGTCGCGTACGGGTCGGTGGTGCCCGCGCCGACGATGTCCGCGAGCGTCTGGCGCAGGCCGTCGAGCGCCCCACCGGACGCGATGAGCGACGACAGGTCGTCCGTCAGCCCGGACGCCAGCTCGAGGTGCGGCGTGTTGTCCGAGGAGCCGTTGAAGAACACCACGCCGACCGTGACGTCTGCGCCCGTATCGATGAGCTCCTGGACGAGGCTCTTCGCGCCCACCTCGACGAGGTCGATCTTCGTCGTCTCGTCGTAGCTGAGGATGGGGTCGTTGTTGACGACGCCGCCGAACTGGTTGTACAGCATCGAGCCGGAGACGTCGATGGTGAGCATGATATCCGCCCGGTTCAGTCGGTTGTCGCAGTCCTCGTCGTACCACAGCCGGGCGTCGATGTTCTCCGCGAGGTTCGCGTCGTTCTCCGCGTCCCCCTCGGCGACCTGCTCTGGCTCCGGGTTCTCGCCGCCGTCCTCCTCGACGTTGGCGGCCTGCATCCAGAGGTAGCCCGGATTGTCACAGAGGTGGAGGCTGAACGTGACCTCCCCCTCGTCGCCGGGCTTGACGTCGTCCAACGAGATCAGGCTGTCCTGGTCGCCGAAGCTGTCGGCGTACGACTCGTCGAAGTTGTCGCAGGTGAGCACGTCGACGATGTTCCGGCTCTCGTCGCTGTACCGGTAGGTCTCCCCGTCGAGCTGGATGGACTGTTCGCCGTCGCCGTCGTGGTCCGGGTGCGCGTTGACGAACGCCCAGCTCTCGGACGCCCCGTAGTACGACTGCTGCCAGTCGACCTTGAGGTTCAGTTCGCCCGCCGTGAGCGTGTTTCCGGTGAACGATTCGGTGTCGCTGAAGTACGCGCTGGTCCCCACGCCTGCGCCGACGCTGGCGACGCCCGCCGCGCCGATGCCGGCGAGGATGTTCCGCCGCGATAGTTCGAATTCCCTGGTCATGGTTGTCTCCCCCCCTCGGGGAGGACCCACCGGCGGAGTCGAACCGCCGTGCTCCGAGTGGGCCGGTGTCGTCAGCTGTCGAACTGGCTGTCCGCGTAGTCGTCCCAGTGCACCTGGAACACCGGGTCGCCGCTGCCGTCCGCGACCGCGCCAGTCACCGGGTCGGTCGCGCCGCCAGTGTAGATCGACGACGGTGCCGGGCCGTCGGGCGCCCCCCACCAGTTCCGGGTCACGTCGATGTCGCTCGAGCTGATCGCGAGCGCTCCCGTGTCGTTGCCGACGATGTTGCACCGCCGGGCCGTGAGGTTCGACGCCGCCAGCGCGCCGATGCCGTTGTTGTTGTCGCGGAGCTCGTTGCGGTCGACGAGCACGTCCTCGGTCTGGAACACGATGAGGCCGGCCGACTGGCTGCTCGGGGTGTAGTAGTTGTCCGTGATGGTGTTCCCGACGACGGCGGCCTGTGCGACGCCGCTGGCCTGGACGCCGTTCTGCCCGATCTCGTCGGTCGGCCCGATGCCGGTCACCGTCGAGTACGTCACGCAGAGGTCGAGCCCCGCACCCTCGCCGACGACGCCACCCTTCTGATAGTCGTGGATGTCACAGCCGTCGACCGTCACCGTCCGCTCGGCGCCGTCGTCGGTGTACGCGAAGACGCCGAGTCCGTGCTGGACGCCGTTGAGCGGGTCCTCGCTGACGTTCGTCACCTCGACGTTGCCCAGGTGGGCGCCGGCGTTGTACGCGCCCACGCCGACGAACTCGTGGTTCCCGCCGCCCTGCCGGTCGCCGTCGACGGTCAGATTCCACAGCTCCGCGCCGCCAGCCTCCAGCGAGACGACCGGATGGGTGTCGTCGCCGTCGCGGACGAACCGGGACGACAGGCTCGACGGCGACCTGACGACGGTCGCGCCCGGCCCCGCGCCCGTGATGGTGACCGGCTTGTCGAGCACGACCTGCTCCACGTACGTCCCGGCCGCGAGCTGGACGACGTCGCCCGGAGCGGCCGCGTCGACCGCCGCCTGGATGGAGTCGCCGGCGGGGACGACCGCGTCGACCATCGGGTTCCCGTCGCCGTCGTTGTGGCGGCACTGCTCGCCGTAGAACGTGACCGCGAACCCCATCTCGTCGGTCTGGACCCGGTTCCCCACCGACTCGGGGAGCGCCCACTCCATGACGATGTCGTCGCCCTCGTCGAGCTGGTAGCAGTTCCGGGGGCCGGTGTCCGCGTCCGCGTCGAGACTCATCCCGAACTGCACGTCCTCCAGCACCGACTTCAGCGAGCCAGTGCACAGTTCCGGGCCACCGTCGTAGGCCATCGTCGCGTCCATCGCGCGCCCGAGCTCGCCCTTCCCGGTCCCGATGTCGCCGGCGGTGAGGTCGGCCCGGGCCTCCGGCTCCGGCTGTCCGTTCTCCGCGTTCGCGGTCATCCCACCACCGAGCCACAGGTAGCCCGGGTTGTCGACCACGCTGAACGAGAAGGTGCACAGGCCCGTATCGCCGGGCTTCACGTCGCTCAGGTCGACGAGGACGGCGGGCTCGCCGTCGAGTGTGCCGGACTCCATCTCCACCGCCCCCGGCCCGTCGTACTCCATCTCCCAGTCGACCGCGAGGTCCAGCTGTCCCGCCGTCACCACGTTCCCCTCGAACGACTCGGTGTCGCTGAAGTACGCGCTCGTGCCCAGTCCTGCGCCGACGCTGGCGGCCCCCGCGCCACCGACGCCCGCGAGCAGCTTCCGTCGTGAGAGTTCGAATCGTCCTGTCATCTCTCTGTCCCCCCTCAGGGAAGGCCCACCGGCGGAGTCGAACCGCCGTCACGCACGTCGTCGCGCGTGGCACCCGCGTGGGTGGTGCCCAGCACTGCGCTGGGTGATCAGGCGTCGACGCGGAAGCCGAGCCGCTCGCCGGTCGGTGCGTCGCCGGTCCAGCTGAACGTCACCTCGCCGGTGATAGAGTCGCCGTCGCGGATGCCGCCGCCGGCGATGAACAGGTACGCCCTGTCGCCGTCGGCCGCGCTCACGCTCGTGGCACCGCTGGGACTCGCGCCGTTGACCTGGACGTTCTCGACCGAGACGGACGTGTCCACGTTCGATGTCTTGACCGTGATCGCGACGTCGTCGTCCGTGGGTTCCGGGCCACTCACGCTCAGCGAGTCGTCGCCGAGTTCGATGCTGGCGGTCCCGCCGTTGTACGACACCTCGAAGTCCTGTGCGACGCCGTTCTCGTAGTCCGCACCGGCGTCGCCGAGGTCGTTGTCGCTCGCGTCGCGGATGTCCAGCTCCGCGAGCCCGGCGTCGCCGGTGCCGTCGTCGTTGTCGGCGATGATGCCTCGGGCGTTCCAGGTCGGCTCCAGGTCGGTCCGTTCCTTGGAGAAGCCGGGCCCGGTCTCGCCCTCGAGGCAGGGGTTCTCCGAACCGTCGTTGTGCCGGGACTGGATCGCGTAGAAGCTGAGGTCGAACTCGATGCCGTCGGTCTGGATCTCGTTCCCGACCTCGGTCGGGACATCCCACTCGATGCAGATGCAGGGGTTGTCGACCTCGTCGTCGCCGCTGCCGTCGAAGGGTGCCTGCCCCCCGGGCATCGCCGTGCTGTCGCCGGTGCCGTCGAGGGGGATTCCCCCGTGCAGCTGGTCGAGGAGCTCGCGGAGGCTCCCGGAGAAGATCTCCTCGCCCGTGCTCACGAGCCCGCCCTCGTCGTCGACCTCGCAGTAGCTCATCGTGGCCTGGATGGCCTCCTCGAGCTCACCTTCGCCGTTGTCGTCCACGGGCTCGGGCTCGGTGTAGCCGTTCTCGTTCGACGCGGTCAGCTCCCCACAGGCCCACAGGTACGCCGGGTTGGTGTCGATGGTGAAACAGAAGTACGAGTGGCCGGAGTCCCCGGGCTTGATGTCGTCGAGGTCCTGGCTCATCGTGGAGCCGTCGCCGTCGAGCGTCGGGACGTCGGCCGAGCTGCCGTTGACCGTGTCGGTGAAGCTGTTGATGGTGTAGCTGCCCGCGCTGCCCTGGTCCTCGTGGACGACGTAGTCGACCTTGAGGTCCAGCGACCCCGCTGTCATCATGTTGTCGGTGAACGATTCCGTGTCGCTGAAGTACGCGCTCGTGCCCAGTCCTGCGCCCGCCGACGCGACACCGATAGCACCGAGGCCACCGAGCAAGCGCCGCCGAGACAGTCCGAGTGTGTTCTTGTCTGACATCGTGTATCCCCCCGAACCCCCCGCCGGTTGCGGGGGCGTTCGGTTGTCGAACAGGTCTCGGGATAGCCCCGTAGTTATCCGTCGCCACGTCATGCTTGAACGCCGGAATTGAGGGTCGAGTTCAGAATCGAACGACACGATACCGGACCGAAAAGAGAGGTTATGCGGTGCCTGCCCTCCTAGCTGGGGGCGTTGTAGTTGCCCTGTTCGTAGAGGGTGCCGGCGTCGGGGTCGGTGATCTGGATGTCGACCGTACGGGTCGTCCCATCCGTCGCCGGGTTGGTCGTCGTGTACGACAGGATGTAGGCGGGGTCCGTGATCGAGTTCACGATGTCGGTGAGGATGCTACCGAAGTCCGCACCGTCGATGTCCATCCACGTTCCGTCGTTGACGTTGTCCGCGATTGTCTCCTTGCTCACCGGGCCCGTTTCCGCTGCGGGCGGGCTCACGGCGTAGTACGAGAAGTTCCCGTCGTCAAGGAACCCCTCGACATCTGCCTGCGAGAACCGGGTGGTGCCCGGGTCGCTGCTGTGGCCGCCCTCGCCCCAGGCGTTCGCGTCCGTGATGTCGATGACGACACGCTGTGCACCGGACCGGAACGCCGAGAGCGACGCCCCGGAACCGTCCTGCCCGGCGGCGTTCCCGGTGCCGACCGCAAGGGCGTCGAGGTTGTCCTCCTCGATGAGGCCGCCTCCGCTGGCGACGAGGCTGTTCACGGCGGTGTTGAACGTCGAGGCGTCGGTGAAGTCCTGGTCGAGCTCGGCCTCGTCCTTGAACGAGACGAGCGCGTACCGGGCGTCGATGCCGGCGCTCTCGATGTCGTTGGTGAGCGAGGTGACCTCCGACTGCAACGTCGCGATCTCGTCGTCCATGCTGAACGTGTCGTCGAACACGACCACGATGTCGACGATGCCACCGGACTCGAACTCGACGTCGAGGCTCTGGGCACAGCCGTCCTCGCAGATGGCGAAGTTCGACGCCGTGAGGTCCCCGTTGTTCCCGTCGGGTGTATCCACCCGCACGCGTGCGTCGATGTCCGGGAAGCCAGTGTTCGGGTCGGGCCCGACCGAGAGCAGGTTCGACTCGTCGTCACCGGGCGTGCCCGGTTCGAACGAGCACTCGGTGCACTCGGGGCCGTCGTCGGCCTCACAGGGCCGCGTCGTCCCGTCGTTGTGCCGGCACTGGTAGGCGTGCCAGGTGAGGTCGAACTCGACGGAGTCGGTCTGGACCTCGTTGCCCACCTCGGTCGGGAGCTCCCACTCGATGCAGAAGCAGGGGTTGGCGTCCGATTCGGCGTCGGCCGTCCCCGCGTAGCAGGCCTGCTCGCCGGGCGCGAAGAAGCCACCGTCGCTGTCGGGCTGTTCTCCGTTCCCGTCCAGCGGGAGGCCGTCGGCGCTCTCCGCGAGGAACTCGGCGAGCGTGCCGGTCCAGACCTCGGTCGAGCTCTCGACGTCCGCCGGCTCGAAGCCGTCCATGCCGTCCTCGTCCTCGTCGTCCGGGACGTCGTCGTCGAGCTCGCAGTAGCTGACGACCAGCTCGATGGAGTCGGCGAGTTCGCCCGCGTCGTCGGAGTCGTCGACCGCCATCTCGGGTTCTGTCATGCCGTTCTCGTCGTCCGCGACGAGGTCGCCACACAGCCAGAGGTACGCCGGGTTGTCGACGCTCCGCGGGCAGAACGCCAGCAGCCCGTTGTCGCCGGGTTTCACGTCGGTGAGCTCCGCACTGACCGACGCGCCGTCGGCGGTGCCGCCGACGCTCCCCGACCCGGCCATCCCCTGGTCCCACCAGGAGTAGTAGTCGACCAGCAGGTCCAGCTGGCCCGCCGTGAGGACGTTGTTCTCGAACGATTCAGTGTCGCTGAAGTACGCGCTCGTGCCGAGTCCGGCCCCGACCGACGCGGCCCCGATGGCTCCGATGCCACCGAGGATGCGCCGCCGGGACAGACCCGTGAAGTCGTCGTCTGTCATGTTTCTCCCCCGAACGCCCCCCTGAGACGGGTCGCTCGGTCGGTCGACCGTCTCTCCCCAACACCCGTAGTTATCCGTCGCCACGTCACCGTTCAACGGCTGAATTTGGGGTGCTCGATGGGCCAAATGTCTGGTTACGCCCCGTTCGCGGCTGCAACGACGTGCCCGCTCGTCTGGGTGCACCCCCTCGACGCCGCTGCTCCGCTCCCCGGCCACCTTGACCACGCAGGGCGTAATCGGTCACAAGTCGCGACAGGCGCTGGACGGCCGATGCTAGGACCCGCATACCGGTCCCGTACGCACATCATGATGACGGTGGTCTCTCCCGTGGGTCAAGACAGCAGACCCTGGGGAGGGGGAGATATGTTCAGGACGGACACACTATCAGAGGGGACGATATACGAGGTACTGGCGAACCGAAGGCGACGGGAGACGATCCGACGGCTCACCGTCGAGTCGTCGGGCGAGCCGACGACGCTGCACGAGCTCTCACAGGAGATCGCGGCCAGCGAGACGGGGGAGTCGCCGCCGCCGCGCGCCGCCCGCGAGAGCGTCTACAACTCGTTGCACCAGACGCACCTGCCGAAGCTGGAGGAGCTCGGCGTCGTGGACTACGACCGCGATGCGCGCGAGGTCCACCCGAGCGAGCACGCACGCGACGTCGACCAGTACATGGAGGTCGTCACGAGCCACGGCGTCACCTGGAGCGAGGTGTACCGGAGCCTCGGCGTCGCCTCGCTCACGCTGGTGCTCTGGTCGCTCGTCGACCTCCCGGTCGTCTCCGCGGTCGACCCCGTGCTGTGGACGAGCCTGTCGCTCGCGTGCTTCGCGCTGCTGGTCTCGTACCAGCTCTGGTCGAACCGCTGGTACATCCGACAGAGCCTGCGGAGCTGAGCCGACAGGCCGCGCCCGAGCACGCCGGGGCCGCGGTGCGGACCGCCACCATATAGACCGACGCGAAACATCTCGGGTCCCGTCGCCGACGGGCTGCATGGAGCGAGGTGGCGCCGGTGACCGGTCCCGACGGTCGGTCCGGGGACGAGCGCTCCGGAGTCATCGATAGCGCCCGATAGATGGTCGCCTGCTGCTGATCTCGCCACGGAGCGAACGACGTAACGTGGTGTTAGAGCCGACCTGTCGTGGTCGTGAACAGTGGTGAGAGGTGAACAGTTGACCCCCTTTATCACGACGTACGTTCCCCAGAATCTTGGGGGGAACTAGTTTGCAACTCGAACAGCCCGAACTATCTACCACAGGCGGAGCCGAACCGACGAACAGAGAGACGACACTCTCGCAGGACAGCGTCTTCACCGTCCTGTCGAACGCACGGCGTCGGTTCGCGATCAAGTACCTGAACCAGCACGCGACGGACGAACGCGTCGAGCTGCGCGACCTCGCCGAGCAGATCGCGGCCTGGGAGAACGACATCCCGGTCGAGGAGGTCACCTACAAGCAGCGCAAGCGGGTGTACACCTCGCTGTACCAGTCGCACCTGCCGAAGCTGCACGAACTCGACGTGGTGGAGTACGACTGCAACCGGGGGACCATCGAACGGACCGAGACCGTCGACGAACTCGACGTCTACCTGGAGGTGCTCGAGGGGGACGAGATCCCCTGGAGCGACTTCGCGGTCGGCGTCGCGGCGGTCAACGCGGCGTTCGTGCTCGCGGCGGCGACGGGCGTCGTGCCCTTCTTCGCCGGCAACGGCTTCGCCACGGCGGCGGTCGGTGCCGGACTCTTCCTCGTCGTCGCACTCGCACACACGATCTACACACGCCGGCGGCGGCTCTGAGGCCGCCGGCTGCACCACCGCTCAGTTCTCGTCGTCGACGAGCGCGTCAGTGAGGTCCCACTCTCGTGCCTTCCGGCGGGCCTCCTCGCGGGCCCGGTCCCGGATGGCGTCCAGCCGCTCCTCGTCGGCGAGGAACGCCTCGACCGGGTCCGCGGGAGCTGCGTCCTCGTCGGTCCACCCGGGTGGGGCGGCCGCACAGGCCCGTTCCGCAAGTGCCGCGTCGCCGGCGAGGCGTTCCGCGGGCGCGCCGGGCGAGACGACCAGCTGGTCCGCGTCGGGGACGGCCTCGATGGCGGGCCGCTCGACCGCGTAGCAGTCGACGCTGTACGGGCCTGCGCCCGCTGCGTCGTCGAGTGCGCCCGAGCCGCCACGCTCCGTGCCGGTGTGGTACGCGAGCCGGGGCACGCCGTCCACGAGGGTGAGCACGCAGGCGTCGTCGTCGCCGCCGAGCAGCGCGTCGGCCGGTTCGAGCACGAGGTAGCCCGTGTGGTCCGCGTCGAGCGCCCACGCGAGCGTGTCGGCGGGGGCCACCGCGGTGCGCGAGCGCACGAGGTCGCCGCGCGGGAGCCTCATGGCTGTTCCGGGACGACCGCGCTCCGGAAGCGTGCGGCCACGTCGTCGGCGGCCTCGTCGCGGATCTCGATGCCGGCGGCGGCCTCGCGGAACGCCTCCGCGGCGGCCGACTCCGGTGCGTGTGCGAGCAGCGGCTCGCCGGCGTCGCGGGCCTCGCGGGCGGCGTCAGCGTCGGGGACGCTCGCGAGCACCGGCCCGTCGAAGTACCGCTCGGTCTGGTCGGCGATGCGTGCGACGCTGTCGTCGTCGTGGACCTTGTTGAAGAGGACGCCCGCGCCGTCGGTGCCGTAGGAGCGCGCGTACTCCTGGACCTTCAGCCCGTCCGAGAGCGCCGGCACCGTGGGCTGGAGGACGACGACGACCCGGTCGGCGAGCACGACGGGGAGGACTGCGCTGACGCTCCCGAGGGCGGCGGGCGAGTCGAGCAGGAGCACGTCGGTGTCGCTGGCGAGTTCGGCGACCACGTCGCGGAGCCGCGTCGGGTCGGCCTCGCGGAAGGCGTCGAGCGAGGTGCCACAGGGCACCACGTCCATCCCGAAGCGGTGATAGACGGCGTCCTCGACGGCCACGTCGGCGTCGCCGAGCAGCAGGTCGTGGAGCGTGACGGGTGCGTCGGCGAGGCCGGCGTGGAACAGCAGGTTCGCCATGCCGGTGTCGGCGTCGACGACGGTCACGTCGTAGCGCTCCGCGAGCGCCATCCCGAGCGCGAGCGTGGCCGTCGTCTTGCCCGTGCCCCCCTTTCCGCTGGCGACGGCGACGGCTTCGACCATACCACGACTGCTGCTCGACCGTACAAAGATGTTACGCGTCGCTGCGGGCCGAAAGAAAACCGATTGGGGGAATCGGTAGGGGGGAGAAACTGCCATCCACGTCGAGCGTGTGACTGGCCAGGGTGCGGCCCCAACCACTCGCCCCGAGACGTTCCTGGCTAGTAACTGTTGTGGCCGATGTGTCAGTAATTAACACGCGCCTCGGCGGCAGACAAGAGGGCGTCCACGTCGACCGAGTCGCGGAGGAGCGTCGCCGCACGGTCGTACGGACCGTCGGTTTCCGGGGCCGTCGCTGTCCCGAGCCGCCCGTCGGCGACGCCGACCGCGGCCAGCAGCCCGCGCCGTGCGACCGCGTTCCCGAACAGGCCGTGGAGGTAGGTGCCACAGACGGTTCCCGTGGCCGCGCCGACCGCGGCGCTCGCCTCGCCGTCGACGACGAACGGCGTCTCCACCGGGCCGACCGCGCGCGTCTCGCCCATGTGTATCTCGTAGCCCGAGACGGTCCCCGTGGCGTCCCCGAGCGGCCCGACGCCGTCGAGCTCGGAGGTGGTCTGCCGGACCGCCTTCTCGTGGTCGAAGCGCGTGACGACCGGGAGCAGGCCGAAGCCGGGCACCGAATCGGCCTCGCCCGCGCCGACGGACTCGCCGCGGCCCTCGACGCTCGCGCCCTCGATGCGCTCGCCGAGGAGCTGGTAGCCGCCACAGAGGCCGACGACGGGGCCGTCGAAGTCGGCGAGGGCGTCGCCGAGTCCGGCCTCGCGGCAGGTCAGCAGGTCGTCGACGGTGTTCTTCGTCCCCGGGAGGACGACGGCGTCGAGGTCTCGCAGGTCGTCGCCGGCCGGGACGTACACCAGCCGGACGCCGGGTCCGCGGGCGAGGGGTTCGACGTCGGTGACGTTCGACGCGTGGGGCAGCCGGACGACGCCGATTCGAGCGAGGTCGTCGTGGCCGTCGGTGTCGTGGTCGGCGTGGTCGTCCCGGCCCACGACTCGCCGTTCTCCGACCGGCGGGAGCGCGACGCTGTCCTCCTCGGGGAGCCCCGGGTCGTCGTACGGGACGACGCCGAGTACCGGGACGTCGGTCCGGGCCTCGAACTCCCGCAACCCGGGTTCGAGGATGGACGCGTCGCCGCGGAACTTCGTCACCACCGCGCCCACCACCCGCTCGCGCACGTCGTCGGGCACCAGTTCGAGGGTGCCGACGAGCGACGCGAACACGCCGCCGCGCTCGATGTCCGCGACGAGCAGGACGCTCGCGTCGGCGAAGCGGGCCGTCTCGACGTTCGCGAGGTCGCGGTCGTGGAGGTTGATCTCCGCGATGCTGCCCGCTCCTTCGGCGACGACCACGTCGTGCTCGGCTGCGAGTCTCCCGTGGGCCTGCTCCGCCGCCGCCCGCGCCTGCTCCCAGTGCTCGTCGTAGTACGAGCCCGCCTCGAAGGTCCCGACCGCGCGGCCGTCGACGACGAGCTGTGACGCGCCGTCGCAGCTCGGTTTCAACAGCACCGGATTGTGGTCCGTCGTCGGCTCGACGCGGGCTGCCCGGGCCTGGACGTACTGCGAGACGCCGACCTCGCCCCACGGCTCGTCGGCGTGCGGTGCCGGGACCGCCCGCGCGTTGTTCGACATGTTCTGGGCCTTGAACGGCGCCACGCTGACGCCCCGGTCCGCGAGGAGCCGGCAGAGCCCCGCCGCGACGGTCGACTTGCCGACGTGGCTCGCGGTGCCGGCCACCAGTATCGTCGAGGGCACGAGTTGGCTGTCGTGGACAGCGGGCAAAGGGGTTGCTGTCGCGGGCCCCGCCGTCGGGCACCCCGGACACCGAGGTAAAGGGCTTTCAGGGAGTGGACACGAGAGTCAGCCATGACCGAGATCCATCCGGGCCAGCGCGTCGCCATGCTCGTGGACGCGCAGAACCTCTACCACACGGCCCAGAGCATCTACACGCGCAACATCGACTACTCCGCCCTGCTGGAGAAGGGCGTCCAGGGCCGCGAGCTCACGCGGGCCATCGCCTACGTCATCCGGGCGGACTCACCCGAGGAGGAGAGCTTCTTCGAGGCGCTGGAGGACATCGGCTTCGAGCCGAAGATCAAGGACATCAAGACGTTCTCGGACGGCTCGAAGAAGGCCGACTGGGACGTGGGGTTGAGTCTCGACGCGGTGACGCTCGCGAAGAAGGTCGACACGATGATCCTCTGTACGGGTGACGGCGACTTCTCGCGGCTCTGCTCGCACCTGCGCCACGAAGGGGTGCGCGTCGAGGTGATGGGCTTCGAGAGCTCGACGGCGGACGAGCTCGTCGAGGCCACCGACCGGTTCATCGACCTCTCGGAGCGGCCGGAGACGTTTCTACTCTGAGTCTGCGGACCGGAGAAGAATCGCCCGTTCAGACGGGGCGACCGCCCTCGGACGTGCCGACGAGCAGCGCGCCGGCCGCCATCGCGAGCGAGGCAGCACCGCCAGCGAGCACCGGGATGGAGCTCCCGGGGGTACCGAGCAGCAGCAGGATGGCCGAGCTCAGGAACAGGAGCACCGCCCCGAGCGCGATCTTGGTCGTGTTCATTTCGTGTAGTGACTGGGAGAGCGCCTGCATATATGTTTCTCTCCGCCTCAGCTTCGAAGAATGGTAGCAGCACCCATGGTCCACGATGACGAATCTCTCGGGTGTCGCCGTCGCCGGTCGCGCCGACACAGGACCGGTCCGACACGCGTTTATCCGCGGCCGCGCAACGCCGGGGTATGAGCGACGAGGACCACGACGTCCCCGACCTGCGGACGCTCGCGGACTACCAGTTCGGGGCCGACGCCGGCGCCGCGCTGTTCCCCGCCACCGACGACCTGGAGGTCCGGCGCACGAGTTCGGGCCGCCCCGAGCAGGTCATCGCCGACGAGGGCCGGCTGGTGAGCCACGGCATCGACGGCCGGTTCACGCTCGGGCTCGCCGGCGGCCGCCGGCTGCACGACGCCCTCGACCACCCCACCGCGCGGGTGGTCGTCGGCGACGACAGCGAGCCGTTCGTCCGCGAGGGCAAGAACGTGTTCGCGAAGTTCGTCCGCGAGGTCGACCCCGCGGTCCGCCCCGGCGACGAGGTCTGCGTCGTCCATCACGAGGGTCACCTGCTCGCCGTCGGCCGGGCCGAGCTCGACGCGGGCTCGATGCTGGACTTCGACAGCGGGATGGCCGTCACGGTCCGGAGTGGCGCGGGCGACTGACCACGCCACGGGGACGCCGGCGGGGTGACCCCCCGTACCGGTGGCCGCCCGTACCGGTGGCCGCCATCGGCGTCGTCCACCGCCGCGCCTCCCGGTAGTTCGTCATGTTTTTGCCGATACGTGCAGTGGTTCCGGGTATGTTCGGAGGAGGCGGCGGGCTCAACCCCCGCAAGATGAAGCAGATGATGAAGCAGATGGGGATCGACGTCACAGAGATCGACGCAGAGGAGGTCATCATCCGTACGGCGGACCACGACCTCGTCTTCGAGGGCGCCGAGGTCACGAAGATGGACGCCCGCGGCCAGGAGACCTACCAGATCGTCGGCGAGCCCTCGGAGCAGGCCCACGGCGAGCTCGAGTCCGCCGACGACGGCGGTGACGCCGACGACGGCGACGACGGCGGCATCCCGCAGGACGACATCGACATCGTCGTCGCGCGCACCGGCGCCAGCGAGGACGACGCGCGCGCCGCGCTCGAGGCCAACGACGGCGACCTCGCCGCCGCGGTCAGCCAGCTAGAGTGAGCGTCGTCCTCGTCCACGACGACCGCGAGTACCTCGTCGCGCCGGGCGACGAACTCCAGACCGACCTCGGCGTGCTGGAGGTCCCCGAGGACCCGGAGCCCGGCACCACGCTGGAGACGCATCTCGGCGAGCCGTTCACCGTCCGCGCACTCCGTGGCCCCGACCTCTTCAGCCACTTCGAGCGCACCGGCGCGCCGATGATGCCCCGCGACATCGGACTCGTCATGGGCGAGACCGGCGTCGGCGAGGGCGACCGCGTCCTCGACGCCGGCACGGGGACCGGCGTCCTCGCCGCCTACCTCGCCCGCGCCGGCGCCCACGTCGTCACGTTCGAGCGCAACGACGAGTTCGCCGACGTCGCCCGCGAGAACATGCGCCTCGCCGGCGTCGACGACCGCGTCGACGTCCGCAGCGGCGACGTCCGCCCGCACCTCGACGACCTCGGCAACTTCGACGTGATCACGCTCGACACCGGCGACGCCGCCGACGTCGTCGAGCGTGCCCCCGGCCTGCTGAACAGCGGCGGTTTCGTCGCCGTCTACTCCCCGTTCGTCGAGCAGACGCGGGCCGCCGCCGAGGCCGCACGGGAGGCCGGCCTGTCGGGTGTGACCACCTACGAGACCATCCAGCGCGAGATGCAGTTCGACGACAGGGGGTCGCGGCCTTCTACGAGAGGGGTCGGTCACACCGGCTACCTGACGTTCGCGCGATTCGAGTAGCTGTTTTCGCGTCGATCTGATTTCGGGAACTGTTCTCTAGCTGCCGTGGAACTCGCTTGAGCTGCGAACAGCCAGAAAGTTCCGTCGACCATGTGAAGAGACTCGACTTCGAACAGCCAGAAAGCCCCGGCGGGCTACGCGCCCGGGACTCGCTGCGCTCCTCGCTCCGCTCCGGTGCTTACTTCGTCCAGGTTCGCGTAGCCCGCCGCCCCTTTCAGTCCCACCCCGCGACCGGACCGCACCTCACGCCTCCCCAGCCTCTTCGCTCGGTCGCAGGCTCCCTCGCTCATCCCTCGCACGGATGGCTCGCGGCCTGGCGAGACTCCTCCGTCGTCTCGCTGCCCTCCGCTCGCAAGCTCGCGGAGACCTCGCTTGCGCTCGGCACGCTCGCCAGCCGCGCGCCGGTGGTGGAAAGTTTACAACGGATGTGAACTCTGGGCGGTTTGAGCGCGTCACGAACGGCTGATCGGGCGGCGAAAAACAGCAGAAAAGCCGCGTTCAGCTCTGCAGCCGTTCGATGCGCTTCTCGACGGGCGGGTGGGTCGCGAGAACCCGCCGGAGGAGGCTCTTGTCGCCGTCGAAGATGCAGAGCGCGGCGGTGCTGTTGTCGATGGCGGTGTCCTCGACGTTCTCGCTGGAGACCTGGATCTTCTGGAGCGCGCGGGCGAGCGGGTCGCCGCTGCCGACGTAGCGCCGGGCGTCGGCGTCGGCGACGTACTCGCGGTAGCGCGAGATGGCGAGCACGAACACCATGACGAGCATCTGGGCGACCATGCCGGCGATCCAGCCGAGGATCCAGTCGACGATGGCGTTGTCGCCGGCGAGGATGACGACCCACTGGACGGCCATGCCGATCATCGCGGCGATGGACTGCCCGACGACCATCGTCACGACGTCGCGGTTCTTGATGTGCGCGAGCTCGTGGGCGAGGACGGCCTCGACCTCGTCGGGTTCGAGCACCTGGAGGAGCTCGGTGGAGACGACGACGACGCCCGCGCCCTTCCGGCCGGTGGCGAAGGCGTTGGGGACGCCCATCCGGGCGAGCTTGAGCTTCGGCTTCTCGATGTCCATGTCCTCGGAGAGGTCCTCGACCATGCGGTGTATCTCGCGGAACTCGTCTTCGGGCATGTCCTGTGCGCCGACGCTCCGGAGCGCGGCCCACTTGCCGATCTTGTACTGGACGCCGACGAACAGCAGCGTCCCGACGGCGACGAACGGCCAGACGCCCGTGCCGAAGATGCTGAGGGCGACGAGCGCCAGCGCCGAGTAGAAGCCGAACAGGATGGTCCCGACGAACGCCATCCTGAGCTTGAGACCTGTGTGTTGCATAGCCGCCGGTAACGGCGCGTCCCCCTTAAATATCGTCCAAACGTGATACGGGTCCACGGTACGGTGTGAACTACCGCCACGTCACCCCGACCCATGGCACTCGTTTCGACCCGCGACAGGTTCTGCCGGTCAGCACAAGCGTTATACTGGTAGCGCTCCGTGAACCATGTGATGACCGTCGCCGCTCTACGCCGGGTTCGACCCGAGATGAGCGGCGCGTTCGGTTTCGGCTTTACAGGGAAATTCTATACACGGTAAGTGCTCGGTGCGGGCGTGGCGACCCCGTCCCGGGTGCACTCGATTTCTGAACCGTGTGACGACCGACGACTCCCGACGAAACCCGAACGAAATGACGACAATCGAACTCAGTGGCGTCTACCCCGCCATCACGACACCGTTCCACGACGACGGCAGCATCGACTACGACACACTCCGCGCGAACGTCGAACGCCTCGAGACCGCAGGCGTCGACGGCATCGTGCCCGTCGGCTCGACCGGCGAGTCCGCGACCCTCAGCCACGACGAGCACGTCGACGTGGTCGCGGCCGTCGCCGACACCGTCTCCGACGTGCCCGTCATCGCGGGCTCCGGCAGCAACAACACCGCCGAGGCGCTCTCGCTGTCGCGCCGGTCCGTCGAGGCCGGCGCCGACGCGCTCCTGCTCATCTCGCCGTACTACAACAGGCCCGAGCAGCACGGGCTGGTCGAGCACTACCGCACCATCGCCGACGCGGTCGACGTCCCCCAGATCGTCTACGACGTCCCCTCGCGCACGGGGCAGGGGCTCACCCCCGACACCGTCGTCGAGCTCGCCGCCCACGAGAACGTCGCGGGCTTCAAGGCCGCCAGCGGCGACCTCGGCGACATCAGCGAGATCGCCGAACGCACCCGCGACGAGGAGTTCGCCGTCCTCTCGGGTGACGACGGTCTGACGCTGCCCATCTGCTCGGTCGGCGGCGTCGGCACCATCTCGGTGGTCGCCAACGTCGAGCCCGAGCGCACCTGCGCGATGGTCGGTGCGGCGCTGGCCGGCGACTACGAGCGCGCCCGGGACATCCATCACGAACTCGGCCCGCTCACGCGCGAACTGTTCGTCGAGACCAACCCCATCCCGGTGAAGGAGGCGCTGCACATCCGGGGCCACGCCCCCCCGCACCTGCGCCTGCCGCTGACCCGCCTCTCCGAGGAGTACGTCGAGTCGCTCGCCGACCGCCTCGCGGCGCTCGAGGACGGCACGGCCGACGACGCCGAGATCGCGGAGGTGGGCAACTGATGCGACTGGCCGTCACGGGCGCGTCAGGACGGATGGGCGGCGAGGTGCTCGCCGCCGCGGCCGACCGCGCCGACGGCGTGGTGCTGGTCGCCGCCTCCGACCCCGAATCCGTCGACGCGGACGCGGTCGGCGAGGACACCGACGTCGTCGCCGACGCCGACCTCGCCGCCGCACTCGCCGAGCACGAGGTCGACGCACTCGTCGACTTCACCGCGCCGGACGCCCTCGCCGACTACGCCGCCGCCTGCGCCGACGCGGGCGTCGCGCTCGTGACGGGCACCACCGGGCTGACCGACGACCACCGGGCCGAACTGGCCGACGCGGCCGAGTCCGTTCCGGTGCTCCACGCGCCGAACTTCTCGAAGGGCGTCGCCGTCCTCGCTCGACTCGTCGGAGACGCAGCCGCCGCGCTCGCGGACTACGACGTGGAGCTCGTCGAGGCCCACCACAACGGCAAGACCGACGCCCCCTCCGGCACCGCGCTCTCGCTGCTCGACGCCGTCGACGGCGCCCGTGGCGACTCGCCGCGCGTCCACGGCCGCGAGGGCGAGGCACCCCGGACCGAGGACGAGATCGGCGTCCACGCCGTCCGCGCGGGCGACGTGACCGGTATGCACGAGGTCTGGCTCGCCGGCGGTCGCGAGGAACTGCGACTCACCCACCGAGCCGAGTCGCGCCGGGTGTTCGCCGAGGGCGCGCTCGACGCCGCCGCGTGGCTGGCCGGGCGCGACGCCGGGCAGTACAGCTTCGCCCAGGTCCTCGGAATGACCACCGACGGGACGGAGGTGGCCGCATGAGCCTCCAGTCCGACATCCAGGACCTCTGGGCGCAGCACGAGGCCGGCGACCTCGACGCCGACGCGACCGAGACCCACGACGTGCTCCACGCGCTGCTCGACGCACTCGAGTCCGGCGAGGCCCGGGCCGCCGAGAAGCGCGACGGCGAGTGGCGGGCCAACGCGTGGGTGAAGCAGGGCGTCCTGCTCACCTTCGTCTGCCACGACATCTCGGCGTACGACTACGGCGGCGTCACCTACAACGACGTACTCCCGCTGCAGGACACCAGCGACCTCGGCGCGCGCGGCAGCCGGAACACGCCCGACGGCACGGTCGTCCGGGCGGGCGCGCACATCGGCGCTGACTGCATCCTGATGAGCCCGAGCTTCGTCAACATCGGCGCGCACGTCGGCGACGGCACGCTCGTCGACTCCTGTGACACCGTCGGCTCCTGCGCGCAGATCGGCGCCGACGTCAAGCTCGGCGCGAACACGCTCATCGGCGGCGTCCTCGAACCCGTCGAGGGCGCACCGGTAGTCGTCGAGGACGGCGTCTCGCTCGGCGCTGGCTGCCGGGTCACCTCGGGCTTCGTCGTCGGCGAGAACTCGGTCGTGGGCGAGAACACGCTGCTCACGCCCAGAATCCCCGTCTACGACCTCGTCGAGGACGAGATCCTGTACGGCGAGCTCCCGCCGGAGCGCCGGGCGTTCCAGCGGTTCGTCGAGTCCTCGCTGGGCGACCACGACCTCATCGACGGCGGTGCGTACAAGCCGGCCGTCGTCGCCACCGGACTGGAGGCGGAGACGCTCGAGGCGACCCAGCGCGAGGAGGTGCTGCGCGAATGAACGGCGAGGTCGCGCGGGACGACCGCGACGCAGGCGACGGCGACGCCCCCGACAGCGCCGCCGCTGGCGCACCGTTCGACGGCCCCGCGGCCGACGGCGGTCCCGACATCCGCCGGCTCGACGACTGGGATGCCGGTGTCCTGTGCGACCTCGTCGCCGACTTCGGCGGCCCGCTGTACGTCCTCGACATCGACCGCGTGCGGGAGAACTACCGCCGGCTCGCGGCTGCGTTCCCCGACGCGGACGTCTACTACGCCGCGAAGGCCAACGCGCTCGGCCGGGCGCTCGCCGCGCTCGCCGACGAGGGCGCGGGCGTCGAGTGCGCCAGCGCCGGCGAGGTGCTCCGGGCACTCGACGCAGGTGTTCCCGCCGAACGGGTGCAGTACACCGCGGTCAACCCGCCGGCGCGCGACCTCGACCTCGTCGTCGACCGCTGGCGCGAGCACCCCGAGCTGACCGTCACGGTCGGCGCGCTCGACACGCTCGACCGGCTCGCCGAGCGCGGCTACGACGGCCGCCTCTGCCTGCGGGTCACGCCCGGCGTCGGCGCGGGCCACCACGAGAAGGTCCGCACCGGCGGCGACGCCACCTTCGGCGTGCCCTACGACCGCGCGGTCGACGCGCTCGCCGCCGCCGACGCCGACGGCTTCGACGTGGTCGGCATCCACGCCCACGCCGGCTCGGGCATCACCGACGCCGAGGACCTCGCGGCCCACCGCGAACTCGTCGGTCGGATGGGCGACCTCGTCCGCGGGGCGCCCGTCGACCTGGAGTTCGTCGACGTTGGCGGCGGCTTCGGCGTCCCCTACCACGAGGACGCCCAGCCGCTCGACCTCGACGCCGTCGCCGCAGCCACCCGCGACGCCCTGGGTGACGTCGAGGCCACGCTCAGAGTCGAGCCCGGCCGCTACGTGGTGGCCGACGCGGGCGTGCTCCTGACCACGGTCAACACCGTGAAGGAGACGCCCGACACCGTCGTCACCGGCGTCGACGCCGGCATGACGACGCTCGCGCGCCCGGCGATGTACGGCGCGTACCACGCGATTCGGAATCTCTCCGGAGCGGACCGCGAGACGGTCGCCCAGACCGTCGCCGGCCCCATCTGCGAGAGTTCGGACACGTTCTGTACGGACCGCCCGCTCCCCGCCCCGGAGCGCGGCGACACGCTCGCCGTCGGCAACGCCGGCGCGTACGGCTACGAGATGGCGAGCCACTACAACTCCCGCCCGCGACCAGCCACGGTCTCCGTCGCGGCGGGGACGGCGACGCTCGCGCGACGGCGCGAGACGCTCGCCGACGTCACGAGACCGGAGGTACCAGAATGAGCATCTCACAACGACACGTACGATACGGCAAGTACAACGGCACCGGCAACGACTTCATCGTCGTCGACGCGGACGAGTACGTCCCTGACCGGGGCGCGTTCGCGGCGCACCACTGCGACCGCACCGACGGCATCGCTGGCGACGGCGAGCGGGCAGGCGCTGACGGCGTGCTGTTCCTCGCACTGGAGGACAAGTACAGCCCGCCCCGGGTCGTCATGACCCTCGTCCAGCCCGACGGCTCGACCGCCGAGATGTGCGGCAACGGCGCACGCGTCGCCGCCGAGTGGGCGATGGCCCGCACCGGCGCGAGCGAGGTCATGATCGACACGCAGGCCGGCACCCGCCACGCACGGCAGGCCACCCTCCCCAACGGCGAGGAGCTCGTCGCCATCGAGATGGGCGAGCCCTCCTTCGCACCGGAGGTCGTCCCGCTGGACCGCGACGAGCCGCTCGTCGAGGGCCAGCTGGAGGGCTACGCCGTCACCGGCATCAACACGGGCGTCCCGCACGCCGTCATCTTCGTCGACGACGTCGATGGGGTCGACCTCGCGGCCGACGCGCCGCCCATCCGGCACCACGACGTCTTTCCCGAGGGCGCGAACGTCACGTTTGCCGCACCGCGGGACGACGGCGGCTACGACCAGCGCACCTTCGAGCGCGGCGTCGAGGGCGAGACCCTCTCCTGTGGCACCGGCGCGGTCGCCATCGCCGCCGTCGCCGCCCACCTCGGGCGCTGCGAGGACGACGTCGTCACCGTCTCCCCGCCGGGTGGCGACCTCCGCGTCGAGGTCCCCGACGACGGACCGGCTGTCCTCTACGGCCCCGTCGCGCACGAGTTCGACGGCGAGGTGCCGGTGACGCCGCCGACCGCCGACTGATGGACGGGTTCGACCCGGTCGAGTTCCTGCAGCGGGCGGTGCCGGTCGCGTCCCACGAGGACGTCTCCGAGATGCGGACGCTCCTCGTGGACGAGCTGGCGACACACGGCGTCGACGCGACGGTCGACGACGCCGGCAACACACTGGCGACACGCGGCTCGGGGCACCCGCACGTCGTCCTGAACACGCACATCGACACGGTCCCGCCGCACGTCCCCTACGAGTACGACGCCGACGCGGGCGTCATCCGGGGACGTGGCTCCTGCGACGCGAAGGGACCCCTGGCGGCGCTGCTCGCGGCCTTTCTCTCCATCGAGCCCGACGACGGCCGGGTGACGCTCGCGGTGACACCGGACGAGGAGGTGCTGTCGACCGGCGCGCACCACCTCGTCACCGGAAACGACGGCGAGCCGGTGCCGGCGATCGCCGACGCCGACGCGTTCGTCGTCGGCGAGCCGACGAATCTGGACGTCTGCACCGCAGCGAAGGGCCGGTTCCAGGGCACCGTCACCCTCTCGGGCGAGAACGCCCACGCTGCCGAACCCCACTCCGGAGTCAACGCTGTGAGCGCGCTCGCACCCGTCCTCGACGCGCTGGCGACGTTCGACGAGCGGGACGACGCGCCCGGGACACACCCGCAGCTCGGCGGGGCGACCCTGACACCGACGACGGTCGAGGGCGGGTCGGCGACGAACCAGGTGCCTGCTGCGGCACGGCTGGTGCTGGACCGGCGGTCGGTCCCGCCGGAGACGGCCGACGGCTTCCGGGCGGCACTGCTCGACCACCTCCGCGACGTGGTGCCCGCCGACGTGGGGGTCGAGTTCGCGTTCACCGACCGCGAGACGCCGTTCCTCGGCCCGTGGGCGACCGACGAGGACGCCGCGGTGGTCGGCGCGATGCGCGCGGCTGGCGCTGGCGAGGTGCGACCCTTCACCGCCGCGACGGAGGCGTCGTACTTCGCCGAGCACGCGCCGACGGTGGTCTTCGGTCCGGGGGTGTTGGCCGACGACGAGGGGGCAGTCGCGCACGCGCCACGGGAGTACGTCACCGTCGACGCCGTCGAGGAGGCGGCTGCGGTGGTGACCGGGGCGGTGGACGCGCTGGTGGGTTGACGGCGCGGCCGCTCAGCGGCGTGGCGAACAGGCGGCACCTGCGTTCCTCCGTACCGGGTGTGCCACGCTCCCGCCCGGGCCACGGTACGGCGGTGTTCAGTTCACGCCTACCCTGGCCTCGTCCCGGTACTTGAACGCTCGTCCGCGAACGACGATCGCCGTTCGGGAACTATTCGAGGCGAGACAGACTGTCGTACTGTTCTTCAGATCTGGAAAGAGGGAGTAGAGGCTGTATAGATGCTCGAAAATATTCGAACAGAATATTTATGGGTTCACGTATCGAACGTCCGAGTAATGAGCGCCATCACGGTGGACGGGCTGACGAAGGAGTACGGCGAGGTCCTCGCCAACGACGCGGTATCGTTCGAGGTCGCCGAGGGCGAGACGTTCGGCTATCTGGGGCCGAACGGTGCGGGCAAGACGACGACGATTCGGACCCTGATGGGCTTCCAGTCCCCGACCGCGGGGACGGCGACGATGCTCGGTGCGGACGTTCGTGACGAGGCCGCGCTGGTCGAGGCGAAGGCGGACGTCGGCTACCTCCCGTCGAACCCCGGCTTCGACGAGACGGCGACCGGGACGGAGATACTCGACCTCCACGCGTCGGTCAAGGGCGACGCACGGCGGGCGGAACTGCTCGACCTGTTCGACGTGCCCGTCGAACGGAAGATCCGCAGCTACTCGACCGGCCAGAAGCAGAAGCTCGGACTCGTGCAGGCGTTCATGCACGACCCCGACCTCGTCGTGATGGACGAACCGACCGCGGGGCTCGACCCGCTCGTCCAGCAGCGGTTCAACGAGTTCATCCGCGACGAGACGGCGAACGGGACGACCGTGTTCCTCTCCTCGCACGTCCTGAGCGAGGTGCGGCGGGTCTGCGACCGGGTCGGCATCATCCGCGACGGGCGCATCGTCACGGTCGAGCGCGTCGGCGACCTGCTCGACCGTAGCGGGAAGTTCGTCCGTCTCGCCGTCGCCAGCGACGTGGCGGCGACGGACGTCGCGCTCGACGGCGTGCACGACGTCTCCGTCCAGCCCCTCGACGGCGTCGCCGCGGGGGCGGCAGCAGGCGGTGGCGGCACCGTCGCGGCGACGGGCACGGAGCTCACCTTCACGTTCACCGGCGACCTCAACGCGCTCGTCGACTTCGCGGACGACTTCGACGTGCTCGAACTCGACGTGGAGGAGGCACCGCTGGAGGAGGTCTTCATGCGCTTCTACGACGACGAGGAGGTGACGGCCTGATGTTCGAGTTCGCGTGGTACCACGGCCGTCGCCGGATCAAGGGCGCGGGCGCGCTGACCGTCGGCCTCGGGCTGATGACCGCACTGTACGTCTACATGTTCCCGACCATCACGGGCGAGGTGAACCTGGACGAGTACGTCGAGGCGTGGCCACCGGCGCTCCGGGAGGCGTTCGGCGTGGAGTCGCTGAGCACCATCGAGGGGTTCCTCGCGGCGGAGCTGTACGCGTTCGGCTGGGTCATCCTGCTCGGGCTGTACGTCGCCTACAGCGCGGCGTCGCTCGTCGCCGACGACGTGGAGCACGGCCGGATGGACATGACGCTCTCGCTGCCGGTCACCCGGTCGCGCGTGCTGCTGGAGAAGTTCGCCTCGATGCTCGTCCCGGTGCTCCTGGTGAACCTGGCGATGCCCGTCATCGTCTACGTCGGCGTGCTGTCCATCGACGAGTCCATCTCGGTCGCCGACCTCGTGATGGTGCACGCGCTGTCGATCCCGTACCTGCTCGCCGCGGCGTCCGTCGGGCTCCTCGCGTCGGTCGCGTTCGACCGTGCGAGCATCGCCCAGCGCGCCGGCATGGGTGTCGTCTTCGGGCTGTTCCTCGTCGATTCCGTCACCTCGGGGACCGACTTCGCGTGGCTCGGTGCGCTCTCGCCGACGCGGTACTACGACCCCGCCGCGATCCTGGTGCGGAGCACCTGGGACCTCCAGGGCGCCGGCATCCTGCTCGGTGCGACCGTGGTGCTCGTGCTGGTGAGCCGTGAACTGTTCCGGCGGAAGGACCTCGCATGAGCGGCGGGTTCAGCGACAGCGAACGGGAACGCATCCGGGAGCAGCTCGTCGCCGAGGGTCGGGGCCTCTTCAGCCGGTACGGCCTCTCGAAGACGACCATCGCGGAGCTCACCGACCCGGTGGGCATCGCGCCGAGCACCTTCTACCAGTTCTTCGACTCGAAGGAGGCGCTCTACCTCGAGATTCTCGACCGCGAAGGCGAGGAGCTGTTGCCCCGGATGCTCGCCCCGTTCGAGGAGCACGACGACCCCGAGGACGCCATCGTCGGGTTCCTCACCGGCCTCATGGACGAGATCGAGACGAACCCCCTGCTGCGACAGCTGGTGATGGACACCGACGAGCTGGACCGGCTCCGCGAGCATCACACCGAGGCGGAGCTGCACGAGGACCGCGAGCAGAGCCTCGCGTACTTCCTGCCGTACGTCGAGGCGTGGTACGCGGCCGGCGAGGTCGAGGGCCCGAGCCCCGTCGTGGTCGCGAACGCCATCCGGTCGGTGTCGTTCCTGACCCTGCACCAGGAGGACATCGGACAGGACCGCTACCGGGAGACCCGGGACCTCGTCATCCGGGCGGTGGCGAAGGGACTGACGGCGTAGGCGTTACGTCTCCCACCGGGCGCAGCGTTCGCGGACGGTTGCCCGAAGCCGGTCGGCGGCCGCCTCGCGGTCGGGCACGCCCACGTCGAACACGTCGAGTGCGGCGTCGAAGTTGAACAGCTCGTGGCAGTCGACGAGCAGCGCGTAGGCGTCGCGGTTCGACTCGAAGCGGTCGGCGGCCACGTCGGAGCCGGCTTCGCGGTAGCCGTCGAGGAGGGCGGCCCGGATGCGCTCGTGCTGGTCGGGCGCGTCGGGCGTGAACGACCAGGTGCCGCCGGCCAGACTGCGCTCGACGAACGCGAGGTCGTACGCGGGCGTCCCGGCGAACTGGAACTCCCAGTCGAGGAAGCTCGTCACTGCGCCCGTTTCCCGGTCGACGAGCACGTTGTCGAGCGAGTGGTCGATGCGACAGACGGCCGGGTCGTCGGGGTCCTCGACGGTCTCGATGGCGGCCTCGACCGCCGGCGCGACCACCGTCTGGAGGTCGGCGAAGCGTGTCTCCTCAAGTCCGCCGACGACGCCCTCGACCGACGCCCGGAGGCAGTCGATCCAGTCGTCGGCGCCGTCCGTGACGACGAGCTGGTCGGTGTCCGCACTGGGGCGGCCGCCCGAGAGCGGTTCGTCGTACTCGACGTCGACGTAGCCGTAACCGTCGACGGCAGCCATCGCGTGGAGGCTGGCGAGCTGGCGGCCCGACGAGCGCGCGAGCGCGTCGACCCGATCGCCGGACAGGTCGCCCAGTCCGGTCCGGTCGGAGTCCGCGCCGGGCTCCCGCGACGAGAGGAAGAACGGCGCGGGGAGCGTCTCGTGCTCGTCGACGGCGCCGAACATCGCGGGGACCGGGACGGTCGTGTGCTCGGCCACGATGGCGAGCATCCGCGCCTCCACGTCGCAGGTCGCGGGTTTCCCGTCGGGCGTCGCCTTGAGGACGCAGTCGCGAGTCCCGGCTGGGGTCTCGACGGTGAGCAGGTAGACGATGTGCTGGCCCGCCGTCGCGGGTGTGGCCGCCGCGACTCGCCAGTTCGGTTCGACGTGCTGTACCATCCGCTGGATCGTCTCGCTGTCTACGGTTCTGTCGTCGTTCATGGGTCGTGTGTCTCCGTGGTACGTAGCTGTCTGCTGTGCGTGGTCGTCGGGGCGATGCATCCGTCGTCGGGTGATCTGTCGCGTGTCGATGCGTGCATGGCTGGCTGGTCGCTGCGGGTCGGTGTGGAACGGTGCCAGTCGACGGAACGGCCGGTCGGCTGGCTGCTGGCGCGACTGTCGAGGAGAACCGCCGATGCTGACGCTAGCGGCACGTCACGGTCGGCGGGAACCGGCGTCGAGTCGACTCTGGACTACGCGATAGTCGGCGAGACGGACTCGACGGCCGGGCGAGTTCAGTAACTCATCGTTGCCCGAACCGTCGAGAACCGCTATCAAAGGTTTTGTGGGGGTGTGTGACTCTGCCTCACTCCAGCTCGTCGACCAGCTCGCTCCCCACGCCGACGTAGCCGGCGGGCGTGAGCGCCTTCAGCTCCTCGCGCACGTCCTCGTCCACGGCTAGGTCGTCGAACAGGTCGTGGAAGTCCGCGATGGTGACGCGCTTGCCCCGGGTGAGCTCCTTGACGCGCTCGTAGGCCGCGGTGTCGCCCTCGCGCCGGAGGATGGTCTGGACGGCCTCGCCGATGACCTCGGGGGTCGACTCGAGGTCATCGCGAGCGACCTGCTCGTTGGGGACGACCTTCGCGAGCCCGCTCCGGGTCTTCTTGTAGGCGACGAGGCAGTGGGCGAACGCCGCGCCGATGTTGCGCTTGACCGTCGAGTCCGAGAGGTCGCGCTGGAGCCGCGAGGTGGTGACGTAGTCCGCGAGGAACGTGAGGTCGGAGTTCGCCTTCGAGAGGTTGCCCTCGCTGTTCTCGAAGTCGATGGGGTTGACCTTGTGGGGCATCGTCGACGAGCCGGTCTCGCCCTCGGTAGCCTCCTGACCGAGGTAGCGCTTGGAGACGTAGAGCCAGGCGTCGCGGTCGAGGTCGACGAGGACGTTGTTCGCGCCCCGGACCGCATCGAAGACGGCGGCGAGGTCGTCGCAGGGGTTGACCTGTGTGGTCAGCGGCTCGTGCTCGAAGCCGAGGGCGGTGACGAACTCGCGACTGAACGCGCGCCAGTCCACGTCGGGGTAGGCGGCGACGTGCGCTGCGAGCGTGCCGGAGGCCCCACCGAGCTTGCCCGCGATGTCCTCCGTGGCGGCCCGGATTCGGGCTTCCGACCGTCCGAGTCGTGCGGCGTAGACGGCGAACTCCTTGCCGAACGTCGTCGGCGTGGCGGGCTGGCCGTGGGTGTGTGCGAGCATCGGCACGTCGCGGTACTCGCGGGCCATCTCGGTGAGCGTCTCGCGGACGGCCTCGAGCTCGGGCAGGAGCACGTCCTCGACGGCGCCCCGCACCAGCAGCCGGTGGGCGAGGTTGTTCACGTCCTCGCTGGTCAGGCCGAAGTGGATCCACTGCGCGGCATCGAGGTCCGCGGGCAGATTGAGGCGGAGGAAGTACTCGACGGCCTTCACGTCGTGGTTCGTCGCCGAGAGGTCCTCGTACCCCTCCGTCTCGATGGTCTTGACGAGCTGGGCGTCCTCGCCGTCCCAGTCCTCGTAGAGCGCGCGAAGTTCGGCACGCTGCTCGTCGTCGATGGTCAGGGGCGTGGCATCGAGGTCGGCGAGTGCGAGCAGGTACTCGACTTCGACCTGCACGCGAGCGCGCAGGAGCGCGGACTCGCTGGCGTACGGCGCGAGCGGGCGTGTGCGACCGGCGTAGCGACCGTCCAGCGGCGAGACGGCGTCGAGGGGGTCGGGCATACGCCACTCTGCTCTCCGACCCGGAAAAAGCGTGTCGGATGTGCGCCGGGGGACGGCACGTTTCTATGCACGTTTATGTATATTCATGGTGGGATTTGACGCCGAGACTGGTTGGTGGGTGCATAGAATCGCGCTCTGGACCGCAACTACTTTTGCCCGGGGCGGACCCAGTTCAGGTATGACACGCATCGCTGGCCTCGCCGGCAACCGCGGCCGGAACCTGCTGCACATCGACGACCTCGAACCGGGCGGCGCCGACCTCGCGGTCGTGCTCGCGACCGATGCGGACGCACCGGTGCTCGACGCCGCAGCGGAGCGCGGCATCCCCACGGAGGTCGTCCCGCTGGGCGACGACGAGTCCCGACGCGACCACGAGCGACGGGTGCTCGACGCCCTCGACGCCCACGAGTTCGACCTCGTCTGCCTCGACGGCTACATGCGCATCCTCAGCGACACGTTCCTCGACGAGACCCCGACGACGCTGAACGTCCACCCGAGCCTCCTGCCCTCGTTCCCCGGCATGGACGCCTGGGGCGACGCGCTCGACGCGGGCGTCAAGACCGTCGGCTGCACCGTCCACGTCGTCACCGACGCCACCGACGACGACGGCGCGGTCGTCGAGAGCGAGGTCGACGGCGGCCCCATCGTCACGCAGGAGCCCGTCCCGGTCTACGAGGGCGACGACCGCGACTCGCTCAAGGAGCGCGTGCTCTACGAGGGCGAGTTCAAGGCGTACCCGCGCGCCGTGAAGTGGTTCGCCGAGGACCGCGCGACGGTCGACGGCGAATCGAACACGGTCTCCGTCGAGGGCGACGAGAGCGGCCCCCTCCCGGCACGCCGCGTCGTCACCGGCGACCGCCAGGCCGACCTGCGCTACGGAGAGAACCCCCACCAGGACGCCGCGCTCTACGCCGACACGACCTGCGAGGAGCCCAGTGTCGTCCACGCCGACCAGCTGAACGAGGGCGCGAAGGCGCTCAGCTACAACAACTACAACGACGCCGACGGCGCGCTGAACCTCATCAAGGAGTTCGACGAGCCCGCTGCCGCCGTCATCAAGCACACCAACCCCGCCGGGTGCGCCACGGCCGACACGCTCGCCGACGCCTACGCCGACGCGCTCGCGACCGACGCGAAGTCGGCCTTCGGCGGCATCGTCGCCCTCAACCGCGAGTGCGACGCCGACACGGCCGAACTCATCATCGACTCGTTCAAGGAGGTCGTCGTCGCGCCCGGCTACACCGACGACGCGCTCGACATCCTGACCGAGAAGAAGAACCTCCGCGTGCTCGACCTGGGCTGCGAACCGGCCGACCTCCGCGACCGTTCGGAGCCGATGACCAGCAAGGACCTCGTCGGCGGCACGCTCGTCCAGGAGCGCGACCTCGAACCCGTCACCCGTCGCGACCTCGAGGTCGTCACGGAACGCGAGCCCACCGAGGCAGAGCTGGAGTCGATGCTGTTCGCCTGGAAGGTCCAGAAGCACGTGAAGTCCAACGGCATCGTGTTCGCGAAGGACACGGAGACGGTCGGCCTCGGGGTCGGCCAGGTCTCCCGCGTCGACGCGGTCGAGATCGCCGCGATGAAGGCCGAGCGCGACGCCGAGGGCAAGTCCGCCGAGGGCGCCGTGATGGGCTCGGACGCGTTCTTCCCGTTCCCGGACGCCGTCGAGAAGGCTGCCGAGGCCGGCGTCGAGGCCGTCATCCAGCCGGGCGGCTCGAAGAACGACGACAAGGTCATCGAGGCCTGCGACGAGCTCGGGATGACGATGGTCCTGACCGGCCAGCGGTGCTTTAGACACGATTGAGCGCTAGCGAAGGAGTGCGTAAAGTCAGCGAGTCGCAGCGGCCGAGCGACCGCAGGGAGTGAGGGTGACCGTCTCGCGCGATTTCAGGCACGACCGAGAAGCGGCCACAGTTTTATTCCCTCGTCGAGTTCGTGCAAATACAATGCCGAACGGCAAACCGGGCGACAGCCCCTACACCGACATCGTGACCCACGGGCGGGACATCTACAGCCCCGAGATCGACGACCTGGTTCGAGAGCTCGACTCGCTGGGTGCGGCCATCGACGTGCACGACGTGCTGAGCGAGCACGAGCCGGACCCCAACGAGGACGAACTGGCGGCCGCCCTCCGCGAGCTGAAGCGCGAGTACGAGGCCGACGACTGACCGCGCTGGAACCGTCGCGTGACGCTGGCACCGCCCAGTTGAAGTGTTACGACGGCATACCCTTCTCCAATGGGACGCTTCGGCGGCACCAAGGTCAAGGCGCTCACCATCGGGCTGGTGCTGAGCCTGTTCGCCCTCGTCGGCACGACGGTCTGGGGCCTGCTCCAGGGCCTGCTCGCGCTGCTCGCGCCCGGCAGCCAGCCCCTGCTCGCGGCGGTCGTCGGAGCCGTCGCGCCGTGGCTGCTGGCGTCCGTGCTCCTCGTCCTCCTCTCGGGCGGGCTGTTGCTCTGGCTCGTCATCACGCTGGCGAGTCGCATCTCTCTCCCGTCGCCGAGGCTGGAGAGCGAGCGCCTCTCGCGGGCCGCCGCGACCGTCGAGTACTACGTCCCGGCGGCGCGGGCGGCGGACCTCTCGGGCTGGCTCGCACCGCCCGAGCCGACGGCCGAAGAGAAGCTCGCACAGGTCAAGGAGGACTACGTGGAGGGGAAGATATCCGGTGCGACGTTCGAGCGCAAGGTAGAGCAGCTCCACCGCGAGGAGGAGGCCCTGGACCGCTCCAGCATCCCCTCCCGGCTGGACGAACTGCTCGACGACGCGGACGCGCGGGAGGCAGTCAGCGGTGACGGCGGGCTGGCAGCCGGCCTGTCAGAAACCGCGATCGTCGACGCGACGGTCGCCGAGGAGTCCGACAACGAGGACGAGCCGGCGACCGAGCAGGCCTGACCTCTGGTGACGCCGACTACAGTTCGAAGACGTCCGCCCGGGCGTCGGTGCTGACGCCGTAGCGTGCGTCCTCGACACCTGTCGGCGGCTCCGTCTCGTCGTATCTCGCGGCTAGCGCATTCGACACTGATTCGCGGACGCACGCGCGAGCGGCCGCGCCGACGCGCGTGGCACTCCCGGAGAAGGTCGCGGGCTCGCCGTCGGGGTCGCTGGCGACGACGACCGCGTCGCTCGTGGTGCCCGGGACCCCGACGGCATCGAGCAGCGTCGCGGCCTTCGCCTCGGCGGCGACCGCGACGAGGTTCGCGAGCGCGCCGTCGGCCAGTTTGCGGGTCGTCCCGACGACGACGTTGACCGTGCCGGGGACGAGTTCGCCGTCCGGGAGCTCGCCGCCGGGCGGGTCCATCGGCAGCTCGGCGGGGTTCGAGACGCCGGCCGTGGCGACGGCGACGACCGGGCCGAGACGCGCACCGCGGGCGTGCCTGGCAGCGACGCCGGTCAGGAGCACCGGTGCGCCGTCGTGGATCTCGCCGGCGTCGAAGCCCGCGGACGCCACCCGGTCGCCGACGAACCCCTCGACGTCGTCACAGCGCCAGTCCTCGGGGACGGTGACGCTGTAGGCCGCGTCGGCGACCCGACGCCCGCCCTGCCAGCCCGTCGAGAGCCACGGCATGTCGGGCGCACCGAGGCGGACCACCCCGTCACGCGTGGTCGTCGTGAACATCCAACACCTCCAGCGTTCGGTCGGTCGCCGCGGCGTCCTTCACCGCGACCCTGACGTGTGCGTCGAGCCCGCGGAACGTCCGGGCGTCCCGGAGGACCACCCCCCGCTCGCGAGCGCTCGCGAGCAGCGCGTCCACGTCCCGGTCGCCGCAGTCCAGCAGGAGGTACGGTGCGGCCGAGGGGTGGACGTCGAACGCGGGTTCCAGTCCGTCGCGGAGTCGGCGGCGCTCCCGTCGGACCGTCGCTCGTGTCTCGCGGACGAACTCGTCCTGGCGCAGGCAGTGGGCGCCGACGGCGGCCGCGGGCGCACCGAGGTTCCACGCGCGGCGTGCCGTCGTCAGGTCATCGAGCGCTGCACCGGTCGCGACGGCGTAGCCAGCGCGGAGTCCCGGGAGTCCGTACAGCTTCGTCAGCGAGCGTGCGACGACGACGGCCGGATGTCCCGCGAGCGACGCCTGCTCTGTGTACCCGAGGAACGCCTCGTCGGCGAGCAGGCGCGTGCCGGCGTCCGTACAGCGGTCCGCGAGCGCGACGAGTTCGGAACGGTCGGGGAGGGCGCCGGTCGGGTTGTTCGGCGTGCAGACCACGACGACGGCGTAGTCGGCGGGGTCGACGTCGAGTACCCCGTCGACCGGCAGGAACTCGGGGGTGCCGCCCTGCAGGCGTACCTCGCGGGCGTACTCGCCGAAGCTCGGGGACGGGACGGCGACGCGGTCGCCCGGGTCGACGGCGGTCGCGAGCGCGAGCCTGATCGCCGCCAGCCCGCCCGGGGTCGGCACCACCTGCTCGGGAGCCACGTCGACGACCGCCGCCGCGGCTTCGCGGAACGCCGGGTAGTCGTCGTCCGGGTAGCGTCGTGACTCGGCCAGCGCCGCGTCGTAGACGGCGGTCGTACCGGGTGGCGAGCGCGGGTTCGTGTTCGCGCTCAGGTCGAGCACGTCCCGGTCGGTCGTGCCGCCGTGGGGCACCCGGTCGGCGTCCCGGACGGACTCACGGTCCACGTCGGGTCACCCCCGGCTCACGCGTCACGGCTGTCCACCTCCCCGGCGAGCGCCTCGGCGACGGCGGCGTCGGTGGCTCTGTTCACGTTCACGGCGAGTCTGGCGTCGAAGCTCACGAGCGTCTCGTCGGCGGCTTCGGGTCCGACCACGTTGAGTCCCGTGGGTGCGAGGCCGTCCGTCGCGGCGTCGACGCTGACGCCCAGCTGCTCCTTCAGCGCGGCGGGGACGACAACGGCGAGGCTGTGCGCCGGGCTATCGCTGGCGGCCTCGTCGGCGGCCGTCGTCGCGACGTCGAGCGCACGGTCCACCGGGTCCGCCGCGAGCAGCGGCAGGTCGGCGGCGACGGTCACCAGTGGCTCCCCACCGGCGGCGTCGATGGCCACGCCGAGGTCCGCCACGTACCCGTCGCCGGGCGTCTCGACGATCGTCACGTCGGGCCGGGAAGCGAGGTGGGTCCGGGTTCCGGGTGCGTTCCGCGAGACGGCCGCGTACACCTCCTCGACCCGGCTGGCCGCGAGCGCGTCGCAGACCCGGTCGACCATCGGGACGCCGTCGACCCGGTACAGCGGTTTCTCCACGTCGCCCCCGAACCGGCTGCCCTCGCCACCGCACATCACGAGAGCGTCCACGCGATCACCCCCACGTGGAGCCCGACGACCCGGGCGAGCTCGTTCGTCGCCCCGAACACGTCGCCGGAGACGCCGCCGAGCCGCCCGCGCGCCCAGCCGGTCGCGACTCCGGCGACGACGAGCGCGGCGGCGACGGGCAGGGCAGCGACGAGGAGCCCGAGAGCACCCCTGCCGGCCCACCAGCCCAGCCCCGCCACCGGCAGCGCGAGCGCGACTGCGGTGACGACACCGACCCACCCGGACCCATCGGCGAGCGCGCTCCCGAGCCCCTCGTGCGGGGGGTCCGCGACCGCGGCGAGCGTCGCCATCGCGGCCTTCGCGCCGACCTCGCTGGCGACGACGACGGCGACCGCCTGCCCGACATCGAGCCCGGCGACCGCGACGGCGCCGAGCGCGACCCCGGCGACGACGAGCGCGACGGCCGCGACCGCGCCGACGCCGATCGTCGTGTCCTTCAGTACCTCGCGTCGGCGCTCGGGGTCGCCGTGGACGACGGCCGCGTCGCCGCAGTCCGCGACGCCGTCGAGGTGGGTGATGCCGGTGAGACCGTAGGTCCCGCCGAGGTACGCGAAGGCGACGACAGCCGCGGGCACGGTGACGGGTGCGCTCCCGGCCGCGACGAACGGGACGGCGACGCACGCGCCGACGAGGTAGCCGACGGGGACGGCTGCGGCGGGCGAGGACGTGAAGGCATCCCAGGCGCGTTCGTCGTGGCCGACGGGGAACCGCGTGAGGAAGCCGACCGCGCCCCGGAGTGCGCTCAGAGCCACGCGACCACCCCCGCGAGGACCGTCGCGACGACGCCCGACGAGGCGACCTGCAGGACACCGCGCCGGGCCGTCCGCGTCGACGGGAGCGACGCCCCGGCGTTGAGCACGTAGACGCCCGGTTTCTCCAGTCTGACCTCCAGTGCAGCCGCGACGGTGCCCATCGGCCAGCCCGAGTTCGGCGACGGCACCTCGCGGAGCCACCGTCGGGCCCGGAGCACCGCACGCGGCCGCCCCGCGACCTGCGCGAGCAGCAGCGCGGAGATCCGAGCGGGGAGCCACATCACGACGTCGTCGAGGCGCGCGCTCGGCCCGCCCACCGGCTTCGAGCGGTACCCCAGCATCGAGTCCAGCGTGTTCACCGCCTTGACCCAGGCCGCCGCCCCGGCAGCCAGCGCGAGCGAGATCGGGTCGGGAGCGACCAGCGATGCGAGCGGGACGACGACCGCGAAGGCGGCGAGCGGGGCGACGAAGCCGTCCGCGAGGTTCTCCGCTGCGCTCTCGACGGCCGCACTCCGCAGCAGGCCGGGGGAGAGCTCGCTGGCGTCCCGTCCCGCGAGCGCGAGGAGCGACTCCCGCGCCGCCGCGACGTCCGCCGTGGAGAGGTCGACCACGCGAAGCGCCGCCGTGACGAGCATCCGGAGGCTCGTCGTGGCCGCCAGCGCGACGCCGGCGACGACCGCGCCCGCCCAGGGGTCGACCCGTGCCGCCAGCCAGACGGAGCCGAAGACCGTGCCTGCCGCAAGCAGCGGGAGCAAGAGCGCCGCGAGCACGCCCACGAGCCGTGGCCGGTCCCACTCCCGGTCGACGGGCGCGACGAGCCGGCCGAACCACGCTACCGGGTGGAACCGGTTCGGCGGTTCCCCGACGAGCACGTCGAGCGCGACCGCGAGGACGACCGCCACGGTCGCGGTCACCGGCACGGCGACCACCTCGCTCGCGCCCCGCGGTCCGTCGGCCACCCGCCACGCAGTGTCCGCGTCGTCACCGCTCCCACCCCAGTTCGCCGGGGAGCTCGGTCAGGGGGACGTCGGCCACGTCGACGAACCGCCCGTCCAGTGCCTCGATACCGCCGTCGGTCCGGGGGTCGTCACCGATGTGGACCAGGTCTGCGGGCGCGACCTCGAGGCGGGCCGCCGTCGTCTCGAACAGCTGCGCGGCGGGCTTGCGCCACCCGCAGCCGACGCTGCTGACGACGGCGTCGAAGTCGTCCCGGGAGAGCGCCGACCGGACGAGCGTCCGGCCGACCAGCTCCGGCACCGAACAGTTCGAGCAGAGGGCGACCGGTCCCTCACTGCGAGCGGCCGCGACCGCGTCGACCGCACCGTCGCGGGTGCGGATCTCCGGGTCGAAGGCGGCGACGACCGCCCGGCGGGCCGCGTTGCCAGGTGCGTCGACGCCACGGCTCGCGAGGGCCGCGGAGACGTGCGCCGGGAGCGGAACCTCCGCTCCCTCCGGCGCGTCGATGTGTCTCTCGCGGTAGGCCGCCGCCCAGTCGTCCGGGACCGCCACGTCGCGGGCCGTCAGCTCGGCCGCGACACGCGCCGCCGGGTCATCCTCGCCCGCATCGACGCGTTCGACCAGCGTCCCGAACAGGTCGAACGAGACTGCCACTACCCTGAGACTAGCGCAATTCTACTTGAACGACGCGGTCCCGGCGTGCCGTGTGGTCCTGCCGCCCTACAGGCCGATGTGCGAGGTCGAACTCGGCATGTCGTCGTCATCGTCGTCGCCGTCGTCGTCCACGCCGCCCTCGTGGCTGAACTCGTAGGTCGCGTCGTCGAGGTACACCGTCCCGTCCTCGATGGTCACGTCCACGCCGACGAGCGTCGTCTCCGCCGCCTCGCCGTTGTCGCAGTGGCCCGAGCAGCTGTCGAACATCGAACCGTGCTTCGGGCAGACGATCTGGCCGTCACGCATCGCCGCACCGAACCCGCGGTCGAGCTTCTGTGCCTCGTGTGTACACCGGTTCACCCACGCCTCGACCCCGTCCTCGCAGGGGACGAGGATGACCTCCTCGGGCTCGCCGTAGGGGTCCCGCACGGTGAACAGCCACGAGCGCTCGTCGTGGACCGTCTCGACGTCGATCAGCTCCGTCATACGCGGTCCGTGGAGTGCCACCCGCCTAACTCCTGCGGGTGGCCCGGGGGCGCTCGCTTTTGTCCCCGGAGCGCCAAGGACGGGACATGGCGGCGCCACTCGGCATCGACGTCGGCTGGAACGTTCCGACGCTGACGCTCGCGTTCCATCTCGCGGTCGCGCTGGTGTTCGCAGTCGCCGCGACGCTCTCGCTGGTCGGCGGTGGCGCGCTCCTCGGCGTCGCACTCCAGGCCTCGATGGCCGCGCTCGTCGCCGGTCTCGGTGTCGCGGTCGCACGACTCGTCTGACCCTTCCGATGGGTCCCGGGGCGGTGTCGCTCGCCCTCGTCGTCGGGACACCCGGAGCCACGTCACGGCACGTCGTCCAGTCGAAGTGACAGTTTTCAGATGATATATTGCCCGAGAGAGCGATTGTACACGTATGTATCGGGTTCTGGTGCCGGTCGACACGAACGAGGACAGAGCACTCACCCAGGCGAAGTTCGTCGCATCGCTCCCCCACGCGGCGGAGGCAGTCGAAGCCATACTGCTGTTCGTGTTCCACGGCGAGGCCGACGAACTGCCGGACGAACTCAAGCGCTTCGGCACGCCACAACGGATCGACTCCGTTCGACGGGCGAGCGAGTACCTCGAGGAACACGGCATCGACGTCAAGACACGCGAGGACAGCGGTGACACCGCCAGGGACGTCATCGACCTCGCCGACAGCGAAGACGTCGACCTGATCGTGCTCGGCGGGCGGAAGCGATCACCTGCCGAGAAGGTGCTCTTCGGGAGCATCTCGCAGTCCGTCCTCCTCGGGACGGACCGCCCAGTCGTGGTTACCGGCGGCCACCGCGACTGAAGACTGCGACACCTTGTGCCCGCCGCGCCTGGAGCGGGCCCGCGGCTCGTCGAACTGGCGCCGCCCCGTCGCGGAGCCAGATGATGGTGTCTCCGGGGGCGTCCTCTGGCACGCAGACCACCCCGTAAACGGCGCTATCGCTCTACTCTGAGAACACGGGAGAAGACGGGCGGTGAACCCGACAGAGGGCGGCGCCCTCTCCTTAATTTCGAGTCCGCCCTCCCCGATTTGAACGGGGGACAAGTCGATCTACAGTCGACTGCTCTACCAGTCTGAGCTAAGGGCGGGCGCACTCTCACGTAGTCGCCGAGTACAATTTAAGGGTTATCATTCGCGCTCCGTCGGCCGGCTGGTCGGCGTGTAGTACGACCGGTGTCAGACACAGCAGGTAGATTGAAATAGTTGGCGCACAGAATTGTGGGCGAAGCGGGTATGAGTAAGATTACCGTGCGTGCGGACGACGAGCTGGTCGAGCGCCTGGAGGCGCGCGAGGAGTCGAAGAGCCAGCTCGTCCGAGAGGCGCTCCGTGCGTACCTCGACGGGGAGATCGCGGAGCCGTCGACGGGGCCGGCCGGCCAGCCGGCCGACACGCTCGACGGGTTCCTCGCCGACCGCGTGACGGAGATCGTCGACGAGCGGATCGCGAATCGGATGCGGACGCGGGAGCAGGACGTAAACGTGAACCTCCGGTTCGAGGGCGCGACCCCGGAGCGCGCGTCGGCATCCGACGAACCGGCCGCGACGCCCGAGCCTGCGGCTGTCGACACGAGCTGTGGACAGTGCGGCGAGTCGCTCGACGGCGACCACGTGTACTGCCCCAACTGCGGGGAGAAGGCCTCACGTCGGGTCTTCTGTGATTGCGGCGACGAGATCAGGTCGGACTGGGCGTTCTGCCCGAGCTGCGGGCGTCGGACGCCTGCGGCGGACGTGTTGGACTCGGCGTAGGACAAATCCGAGGTGTCGTCACACATGACGACGGCTCGGACATTGAAATAGGCGGTACCTTTATTATGTATGACACAGTGCATACAATCGCGTAAGACGGTTGTCTTACACACCGGGGATTCGGGAGAATACGGGGCTCCCGCGTACGATTTCGGTGTGTAAGACGAAACGCGTGCGAAAGTATCCCACGCGGAACGTCTTACCCAAAGGGGAATCAGAACCATGGAGCGTGTGACACTGCGAATACCGAAGCAGCAGATCGAGGAGGTTGAACAGATGGTCGAGACGGGCGAGTACCCGAACCGGAGCGAAGCGATCCGGTCGGCAGTCCGTGAGATGCTCAACGAGCAGAACGACCGCTCGAACGAAAAGTCCCAGCGAACCTGGGCCAAGGTCTAACGATGCAGGATATCGTCCAAGAAGCCCTCGAACACGAGGAACGAGAGCAGAAACAGCAGGCCGACACGACAGGTGACGAGTTCGGCGATCCGCGCATCGTTATCGTCGGCTGCGGTGGCGCCGGCAACAACACCGTCAACCGACTGTACAACATCGGTGTCGACGGTGCCGACACGGTCGCCATCAACACCGACAAGCAGCACCTCAAGATGATCGAGGCCGACACGAAGATCCTGGTCGGCAAGTCCCTCACCAACGGGCTCGGCGCGGGTGGCGACCCCTCGATGGGCGAGCGCGCGACCGAGATGGCGCAGGGAACGATCAAGGAGGTACTCGGCGACGCGGACCTCGTGTTCGTGACCGCCGGCATGGGTGGCGGCACCGGTACCGGTGCCGCGCCCGTCGTCTCCAGCATCGCGAAGGAGCAGGGTGCGATCGTCGTCGGCATGGTGTCGACGCCGTTCAACGTCGAGCGCGCCCGCACGGTGAAGGCCGAGGAGGGGCTTGAGAAGCTCCGCGACGAGGCCGACTCCATCATCGTGCTGGACAACAACCGGCTGCTCGACTACGTCCCGAACCTGCCCATCGGCAAGGCGTTCTCGGTCATGGACCAGATCATCGCAGAGACCGTCAAGGGCATCTCGGAGACCATCACCCAGCCCAGCCTCATCAACCTGGATTACGCCGACATGACCTCTATCATGAACCAGGGTGGCGTCGCGGTGATGCTCGTCGGCGAGACACAGGACAAGAACAAGACCCGCGAGGTTGTGAACGACGCGATGAACCACCCGCTGCTGGACGTGGACTACCGTGGTGCATCCGGTGGTCTCGTCCACATCACGGGTGGCCCCGACCTCACGCTGAAGGAGGCCGAGGGCATCGCGAACAACATCACCGAGCGGCTGGAGGCCAGTGCGAACGTCATCTGGGGCGCACGCATCCAGGAGAACTACAAGGGCAAGGTCCGCGTCATGGCCATCATGACCGGCGTCCAGAGCGCGCAGGTGCTCGGCCCGAGTACGCAGAAGCAGGCCAACAAGTCCCGCCAGGCGATCGACGGTGTCGACGAAGCCGAGTTCGAAGCCCAGCCCGGCGGACAGCCGGTCCAGAACGGCGGCAACCAGTCGCTGAACGGCGGCTCGAGCTCCGGGAGCACCTGGGGCGACGGCGGCCAGGAGGAGATCGAGCAGAACAACGGCCTCGACGTCATCCGCTGACTCGGTATCCGCACCATTCTTTCGACCCGACCGGCGAGCGGTAGTGCCGGCCGAAATCAGTCCAGCACGGACGTAAACGCCGTCTCGGAGCGGAACGCGTCTGTCGCGACGGCGAACGGGTCGACCGTCTCCGACCCGTCGGTGACGACCCAGTCGCCAGACTCTGTCCACTCCCAGCCAGCGTCGCGGACGAGCGTCTCGCCGCAGTAGCTGCCGAAGGAGCTGACGACGCGCTCGAACGCCCGTGCGTCGGGGCTGCCCGAGGCGTCGGGTTCGACGCCGACGAACCGTCGCGACTCGAACCGCTCGTCGACCGCGTCGTCGAGCCGCGACAGCGAGTCGGTCGTGAAGTCGAGGTCGTAGTCGCCCCAGAAGTCGGCACAGTCCTCGGCCTCGTGGGCGAACAGCTCGGGCGGGTCGGACGGGCGGTCGGTCCCGATGGGGTCGAGGTCGGGTTCGTCGCCGTCGTCCGACGGTGCGGTGGCGTACATCCGGTCGGGGTCGGACGCCGGGGTCGCACGCTCGGCGGGGTCCTCGATGGAGTCGTCCGACGACGACGACCGCAGCAGGCTCCGTAGCGTGTCCAGCAGTCCCATGGTCGGCGTTTCGGGGCGCGTCGGAAATCGGTTTCGGGGTGCGTGTCTTACACACCGACGCGCCCCCTGGGTCGCACGGGCGGGAGTCGCGAGAACAGCGGTTTCAGGCGACCTCGAGCGAGTCGAGCAGCGAGCACTTCCGGCAGCGGTCGCGCGTCGTCGTCGCGCCACAGTCCTCGCACTCGTGCAGGTCGGGGCCGTCGCCGTCCTCGTCGTACCGGTCCGCGAGCACGCCCGCGAGCTCCTCGTAGCCGGCCATGATGGAGTGGCGGGTGCCGGGGTGGTTCTCCTCCAGCTCGTACAGCAGCTGCTGGATCTCCCCGCGGTAGGCCTCGCTCGAGTGCGGGCACTCGGTGATGTGTGCGGGCAGGTCCCTGAGGTGGCAGTAGAGCGCGACCTCCTTCTCGGGCACGTCACGCAGTGGCTTCGCGCGGGGGACGAACTCGTCCTGCTCGCTGCGGGCGTCCTCGCCGTCGAACCCCCCGATGGAGGCGTCGAAGTGCTTGGCCATCTGGGCGACGTCGCCCTCCAGGAAGTTCATCATCGCCGTCTGAGCCTCGTCGTCGAGGTTGTGGCCGGTCAGCAGCTTGTCCGCGCCGAACTCGTCGGCGTAGCGCTCCAGCAGGTCGCGCCGGAAGACGCCGCAGTACGCGCAGGCGGCCATGTTCTCGGGGTCGTCCTCGACAACGTCGTCCATGCGGACGCCGAACTCCTCCTCGTAGGTGACGAGTTCGTGCCGCATGTCGAGGTCGGCGGCGAGCTCGACGCAGGCGTCGACGCTCTCGTCGCGGTAGCCCTCGATGCCCTCGTGGATGGTCAGCGCGACGAGCTCGATGCGGGGGTCCTCCGCGAACGTCTCGTCGAGGATGTGGGTGAGGACGACGCTGTCCTTCCCGCCGGAGAGCCCGATGACCCACGTCTCGGGGTCGTCGGGTGTCGCGTCTCGGGGCACCAGGCCGTCCTCGCGGACGCGCTTTCGCACCCGCTTCTCGACGGACTCGCAGAAGTGGGACTCGCAGAGGTGCGCGCCGGAGTAGGCGGCGTGCATGACGGCCTCTCGGCCGCACCTGGTGCAGTCGGTCATCGGCAGGTCCTACCTCGTCCGGCGGGATACGGGTTTCGCTGTCGCTCAGGTGGTGTCCGGCCCACCGTCCACCGCCGCCAGCACGTCGTCCACGTACTCGTCGCGACGGCGCGAGGAGAACAGCTCGTGGCCGCCGTCGTAGAGCCGAACCTGGCGGGCGTCGACGGCCTCGCCGATGGTTCGCACGCTGACGATCTGGTCGCGGAGCGAGCAGAACACCACGGAATCCTCGTCGACGGTCGGACGGTCATCGTGCCCGCGGCTCGCCTCCCGGATGAACCGGGGCGACACCTTGTCGGGGATGTCGGCCAGCTGGCGGTCTGTCGTCAGCTCCCCGATGGCGCGCCGGTCGTCGACGCCGGAGGGGATGAACTTCGCGTCGAGCCCGAGCGTCGAGACGAGCGAGAACAGCACGCCCTTCGACTCCGGCGGGAAGTCCCACCACGGGCTGAGGTATGTCGTCGTCTCGGCACCGTCGAGGTACGCCGCGATGAGCCCGCCCGTGCTGTGGCCCGCGAGCCGGTACTCGTCGAGGCTCGCGACGTACGACCGCACCGGCTCGACGTAGTCCGCATAGAAGTCGTCCGGGAACACGGGGATCTGGAGCGCGTGGACCCGGTAGCCGGCGTCCGCGAACTGCTCGACCAGCCAGTCGACGTTCTCGTGCTCGTGCCGGTTCCCCCAGCCGAGGACGAAGACGAGGTCGGACTCGCCGCCCTCGTTCGTGACCCGTGGTTGCATACCACGGGCGTCGAACCGGCGCGGCATAAACGTCCCAGAACCGGTGGCCCGCTGTTCCCGGTTTCTGCGGTCCGGCCCCCGCCACCGTCTCGGACACGTATTTGTGCCCTCCCCTGCAAGCCGGTGCCATGCATCCGGCGTCACGCCGTGCCGTCCTGACCGCCGTCGTCGCGAGCCTCGGTGGCTGTCTCAGCACGTTCGACACCGTCGAGGCCCCCGGTACCCATCCGCCCGGCGCCGAGCTCCGCCTCGACATCGAACGCCCGGGCGAGAACGGCGAGCGCGTCTACGTCCACAACGACGGCTCGACCGACGTGCCGATGCGCGGCTACCTGCTGGAGTACGACGATGGCGTCGTCTACGAGTTCGACCGCCTCACGCTCGAACCCGGCAGCTGGGTCGCCGTCGAGTCGACGAGCGTCCTCGAGGGCATGGACCGCTCAGACCCCCCGAAGTTCGTCCGGGGCGCGAACCGCGACGACCAGCTCTGCCCCGACGGTCGCGTCACCCTCGTCGGCCCGCAGGGGACCATCGTCGGCAGTACGACCTGCGACGGGTGAGGTGCTCGATTCTGCGTGTTTACGCGACAAATCTGGCGCGCGCTGGCGAGCGTGCCGAAGGCCGCGAGCCATTCCGCGCGAGGGACGAGCATCGGAGCGAAGCGAGAAGCGGTCACGAGACGCGGAGCGTCTCGTGAGCACACCGGAAATCTTCGATTTCCGGGGACGTTACCGGAACTCTACGAGTTCCGGTCAGCAGCCAGAAATCGAAGATTTCTGGCCACGTTGCCGGACTACGCCCGGCAAGCAGTCAGAACGCGGAGCGGTCTGACAACGCAGCGAGTCCCGGGAGTCGAGAGCCTCGGGGCTTTCTGGCCGTTAGCGGTTCCAGACACTCACATCGATGAATGAGCGTTCTTGATGTTCTCGCTCCCGCAAGGCAGTGCAAACGAGCACGAAAACCCGGAACGACGCGTCACGGGTTCCACAGCACTCACAACCCCGACCACCGTGCACCAGTAGCAATGAGCGAATCGTGGCGCACCCGGCTGCAGCGGCTCGGGTTCAACCTGTGGCCGTCCTACCGGGGCACGGGCGGACGGGTCCGGTACATCGCGGAGGACTGGCAGGAGGTCAGGGTCGAGATCCCCCGGAACCTGCGGACGCGGAACTACATGGGGACGACGTTCGGCGGGAGCATCTACGGTGCGTGCGACCCCATCTACGCGATGATGCTCATCCAGGCGCTGCCCGACGAGTACACGGTGTGGGACAAGTCGGCGTCGGTGCAGTTCAGACGGCCCGGAACCGAGGACCTGTACGCGCGGTTCCGGGTGTCCGACGAGGAGCTGGCGACCATCCGGGAACGGCTGGCCGACGAGGAGAGCCTCGACCGCGAGTACGAGGTCGACGTCGTCGCCGCCGACGGGACGACGCACGCGACCGTCGAGAAGACGGTGTACGTCGGCCGGGACTGACCGGCAACAACCTTCTTGGGTGTCTGGACCTCAGTTCCGACGATCACCGAACCTCGTTCCCCACGGCTGTCGTCGCTGCCCGAGCGACCGTCAGCGGCGCGTACGGCCGACGAGGCCATCGACGGTGGTGAGCGATGGCGCTGCAGCTGACGCCGTACCACCTGCCGCTCGTCTGCTCGCTCGTGCTCTCGGTAACGGTCGCCGTGTTCGCGGCCCGGAACCGCGACGCACCGGGCGGTGCCCCGCTCGCGGTGTTCGCGGTGGCGACGGCGGTCTGGACCGTCGGAGAGATCGGCAACGTCAGCACGACGGGGACGGCGGCGAAGACGCTGTGGACGAACGTCGAGATCACGGCCTCGACGCTGGTCCCCCCGGCGTTCCTGCTGCTCGCGCTGGAGTACACCGGCCGGCTCGACGGGGTGGACCGACGACTGCTCGGTTCGCTGGCCGTCGAGCCCGTCGTCCTCTCCCTGCTCGTCTGGACGGCGGGGCACGGACTCGTCAGACCGGAGACCGGCCGTCGCCTCGCCGCTGGCGGCTACTGGATCATCACCGAGTCGCTCGGCCCAGCGTTCTTCGCACACGTCGCCTACTCCTACATCGTCATCGGCGTCGGTGTCGCACTCATCGTGCGCACGTCGCTGCTCTCTCGCGGGGTGTACCTCGTGCAGGGCACCGCGTTCGTCGCCGGAGTCACCGTCGTCCTCGTCGCGAACCTCGCCTACATCTCCGGCGTCACTCCGCCCGGACTCGACCCGACGAACATGGCCTTCGCCGTCTGTAGCCTGCTCCTGCTCCTGGCCATCCGCTCTCAGCGCCTGCTCGACGTGTCGCCGGCGACGCGGGAGCTCGCCCGCGACGAGCTCATCGCCACGCTCCCGGACGCCATCGTCGTCCTCAACGAGTCGAACCGGGTGGTCGACGCGAACCCGGCCGCCGCGGACGTGTTCGACATCTCCACGCCGGGTGGGCTCGGCGAGCCGCTGGCGGCGGTGGCACCGTCGCTGGCCGGCGCGCTCGGAGACGGGACGCGTATGCTCGCGCTCGAACGCGACGGCGAGACCAGGCACTACGACCTGCAGACGTCCGAACTCGACCGTGGGTACGGCACCGTCACGGGGCGGGTCGTCACCCTCCGGGACGTCACCGGGCGCAAACAGACGGAGGAGCGCTACCAGACGCTGCTCGACCGGTCGCTCGACATCATCACCGTCATCGACGAGCGCGGTGAGATAACCTACGAGACGCCGTCGGTCGAGGAGGTGCTCGGCTACGACCAGTCCACCCTCGTCGGCGACTCCGCGATCGAGTACGTCCACCCGGACGACCGCGGGCAGCTCACGGAGTCGCTCGCCGGCCAGCTCGCCGAGCCGGGCTCGGAGGCCACGCTCGAGTTCCGCTTCCGGCACGCCGACGGCTCCTGGCGCTGGCTGGAGGCCCGTGCTCGCAACCGGACCGACGATCCGGTCGTCGACGGCATCATCGTCAACTCCCGGGACGTCACCGAACGCAAGCGCCGCGAGCAACAGACCGACGTGATGCGCCGGCTCCTCCGGCACAACCTCCGCAACGACATGACAGTCGTCCAGGGCTACGCTGGCCTGCTCTCGGAGGCCGCCGCCGAGGACGCGGGCGACACGGCCACGTACGAGACGCCTGCCGACGCACCCGTCGCGGAGTACGTCGACGCCATCGAGGAACGGGTCGAGAAGGTCGTCGAGCGCAGCGACAAGCTCCAGCGCGTCACCACAGAACTCAGGACCGACGAGCGACGGCTCGTCGACCCGGCCGCGGTCATCGAGGAGACGGTCGACACCGTCCGGCACACGACGCCCGAGGTGAGTGTCGACACCGACATCGGCGACCTCCCGCCGATTCGGGCTGGCGACGCGTTCGAGGTCGTGTTCACCGAGCTGGTGGAGAACAGCGTCGAGCACTGCGACGACGACCCTACGATCACGGTCACGGCGACGGCAGCGCCCGATGCCGTCCACGTGCAGGTACGCGACGACGGCCCGGGCATCCCGATGGACGAGCTCGACCCGCTGCGGAACCGCCGGGAGACCGCGCTCGAACACGGCAGCGGCGTCGGGCTCTGGCTCGTCATCTGGGTCGTCCGCTCGGTCCGGGGCGACCTCGAGTTCGCGGTCGACGACGGTACGACCGTCACCCTCCGATTTCCCCGTGCCGACGGGGGCACCGCTGCCAGCGTGGCCGAGACGCCCGTCGACGGAGCGAGGCCGTTATCCACCTCCGACGAGTAACCGCCGGTATGAGCCTCCCACGTGACGACGCGCTGGACCGCGTCGCGTCCATCCTCGACACCATCGAGCACGAGCAGATGCCCGTGCCCGTCCGCGAGGTCTGGGTGTACGGCGACGTTGCGCTCGGGCTGGACCCCGTCGACCGCCTCGACGTCTACCTCACCAAGGACATCCTGCTCGGCGGCGACGCCACCCGCGCCGACGAGTTCGAGGCCGAGTACGGCGTCCAGGGCGTCGGCCACACCGTCCGCACCGAGTGGGCCGACGAGCACCCGGAGTACCTCCGCGCGAACGCCAACGGCCACGCAGCCCCCGAGAAGTGCCTGGGCGCGCACCTGCTCCCCGACGAGGACGAACCCGTCCACCTCGAGGTGTGCAACGCCAGCTTCGAGGACAACGTCACCCAGCGCCTTGCCGGGGCGAAGCGCCGCGAGGACTGGTCCACCCTGCTCGACCCCCGCGGCGTCTGCCTCTGGGTCGACGGTCAGCGCAGCGACGAGGCGATGCGCAAGCTCCGGGCGTCCGAACTCGCACTGCCGACGCTCTCCCGGGCGCTCGAGATGCTCGGGCTGGAGGAGGAACAGGCCCAGGAAGGGGCTGCGGAGCTGCACGAGTGGCGCGAGCAGCAGGACGGGGCGACGGTTCGGGGCGACGTGGTGTAACCTCGCTACTGCTCGCGGGTCGTTCCTCCCCGCTCGCACTTCTGAGACGTCTCGCTGGCGCTCGCCGTCTCCCTACTCCTCCACGCCTCGCTTCGCTCGCCGTTCCGGTACGAGGTTCTTCGCTGGCGCTCGGAACCTCGCTACTGCTCGCGGGTCGTTCCTCCCCGCTCGCACTTCTGAGACGTCTCGCTGGCGCTCGCCGTCTCCCTACTCCTCGAACCAGAACGTGCCGTCTTTCTGCACGAGCTCGCCGTCGATGGTGATGCTCGAGTCCTCGCTCATGTCGACGATCATGTCCATGTGGATGGCCGAGTCGTTGCGCTCGACGTCGCAGTCCTCGGGGACGTTCTCCTCGTAGGCCCGCCCCAGCGCCATGTGGACGGTGTCGCCCATCTTCTCGTCGAACAGCATGTTGTACGTGAACCGGTCGATGTCGCGGTTCATGCCGATTCCCAGTTCGCCGATGCGCTTTGCACCCTCGTCGGTGTCCAGCACGGCGGCCAGCACCTCCTCGTTCTTCCCGGCGCTGAAGTCGACGACCTCGCCGTCCTCGAAGGTGAGGTGGACGTCCTGCACCTCCCGCCCGTGGGCCATCAGCGGCATGTCGAACAGCACCTCGCCCTCGACCGAATCGGGGACCGGCGCGGTGAACACCTCGCCGCCCGGCAGGTTGTTCTCGCCGTGGTCGTTCTTCCCGACGGTGCCCTCGATGCTCATCACGATGTCCGTCGTGTCGCCGCTCACGATGTGGACCTCGCTGCCCTCGTCGAGTTTGTCCGCCATCGGCTGCTGGAACTCGCGCTGTTCCTCCCAGTCCTTGTTGATGGCGCCCCAGACGAACTCCTCGTAGGCCTCGGTGCTCATCTCGGCGTCCTGTGCGTTGCCCGGCGCGGGGTACTGGGTGCCGACCCACCGTTTCTGCATCATCTGGGACTGGATGGGCTGGAACAGCGTCGCCATCGCGGTGTTCTTCTCCGGCGGGATGTCTCCCTGCTCGTGGGTGTTCTTCGCCGCGCGGATGCCGACCGTGGCGTCGACGTGTTCGACCATCGCTGCGAGCGTGTCCGGCACGTCGTCGTAGTTCTCGGGGTCCATCGCGTGCATGAACGCCCGGTGGGCCCGCGACGGGCGACTCCAGACGACGGGGAAGGCCCCTCGCTTGCCGATCTCCTCGTGGAGGGCGATCAGGAGGTCCTCGGCGAGTTCGCCGCCGGAGAGGAGGACCTCGTCGCCTGCCTGCAGGTCGATGGAGTGGTCGACGATGATGCGTGCGTGTTCGCGGACTCTCTCGTCCATACCGGAGCCTGTCCCGCACGGGAGATAATGATTTTCAGAAGAGGAATTCTGTATAGTGGCTGATGGTTTGTCGGCTGGTCAGTGGTCGAAGCCCTCCTCGAATCTGAAGACCCCGTTACGCTGGACCACCTCGCCGTCGACCTCGATGAACGAGTCCTCGCTCATGTCCACGAGCAGGTCGACGTGGAGCGAGCTCTCGTTGCCCGTCATCCCCTCGGGCACCACCTCGTCGAGACAGCGGCCGAGCGCGAGGTGGACGGTGTCGCCCATCTTCTCGTCGAACAGCATGTGGTTCGTGAGCTGGTCGATGTCGCGGTTCATGCCGATGCCGAGCTCGCCCAGCCGTCGCGAGCCCTGGTCCCGGTTCAGGATGGACTCCAGCGTCCCCTCGCCGGAGTCGGCCTCGAACTCGACGACCTCGCCCGACTCGAACCGGAGCCACACGTCCGCCAGCTCCTCGCCGCGGGTGACGACGGGCAGGTCGAACAGCACCTCTCCCTCGACCGAGTCCGGCACCGGCACGGTGTACGCCTCCCCGCCGGGCAAGTTGCGCTTCGCGTAGTCGTTCCCGGCGTCCATCCCGCCGACGCTCATCCTGATGTCGGTCGTCTCACCACTGACGATGCGGACCTCGTCGGCGGGGTCGAGGATGTCCACCAGCTGCTGCTGGAATCTCCGCTGCTCGTCCCAGTCCTTCTCGATGGCGTCGTAGACGAACGCCTCGTAGGCGTCGGTGCTCATCTCGGCCGCCTGGGCGTTGCCCGGCATCGGGTGCATCGTCCCGACCCAGTCCATGTCGAGGTGCGCTTCCATGATCTGCTGATTCGCCTCGCCAAGCGCGTTCGACACCTCGTCGGCCACGTCGACCGTCTCGCGGGTGTTCTCCATCCCCCAGGCCATGACGAGCTTGTCCGCCGCCTCGAGCGCCGCCAGCTTCTGGTCCTTCAGCGCAGCCGCCTCGGGGTCGAACTCGCGGAGGTAGGCTCGTGACGCCCGGGGGCTCGCCCCGATGCGCATCGGGATGGCGTCGCGCTTGCCGAGCTCCTCGTACAGCGCCACGACGAACTCCTCGACTGCGGGTTTTGCGTCGACGAGCACCCGGTCGCCGGGCTGGACGTCCAGACAGTGGTCGACGACGATGCGGGCGTGCTCCCTGATGCGGGGATCCATGCACTGTGGCTGTGCCGGGGGCCACAAAACGGCTCGCAGAAATTCGTTTCTGTGCGACTACACAGACTGTTCGGCTCCGGCCCCCCCGGCCATCGCACCGGCGAGGACGACACAGGGTGTGGCGACGCACGAAGCCGTCTGGACGAGGTGGTAGAGGACCCCTTCCGGGTCGACGAGGTAGCCGGGTTCGGGCGATGCCACCAGCACCTGGCCGAGGTAGAGGGAGACGTACCCGAACACGGTGGCAATGAGTACGATTCCGAACACCGACCGCCACTCGCTCGCCGGGTCGTGCTCCCGACCCCAGACGTGGCCGAGACCGAACAGCAGTACCCAGTTGAGGACGAAGCTCAGCGGGAAGGCGGTGGCGGTCAGCAGTCGCAGCAACGCGGGGTCCGTCTGCAGGTCGAGCAGGAAGACGAGCCCGAACCCGGTGACATGCCACCGCGCCAGACCGGCGAGGAGGCCTGCCACACCGAGTCCAATCGCCCATCGGAGCGTCAGCGTCGAATCCGCGCCGGACTCCCGGACGGACCGTTCCGACACGCGACGCCGGACGGACGCGACAGACGCACCGCCGAGCAGGACGAACGGTGTGGCGAGTATCGGCAGCACCTCGACGATGCCGAAGCCGGCGATTCCGAGTGGCCACCCGTAGGCTGCCTGCTCGGGGAACAGAAACCGGGGAAGCACGGCCAGCCCGAATCCGAGGAGATGTGACGCCGTGACGGCGACGAGCGCGTGCTGATACTCGGACTCCACTGCGACGTCCGTCGCCCAGAGGTAGCCGACGGCCAGCAGCAGGAACGGGTTCATCAGTGCCAGCAGGAGGCCCAGCTGCTGGGACGAGAGTGCTCCCGTGAGGACCCCCGGATACGTACTGAGCGCGACCTCGGCTCCCTGTACTGCGCCGACCAGGAACCCGACGCCGCCGAGCAGGGGGAGCCAGCGCCGGGGGTTCCCGTCCGCGTGTGTCGAAACACCGGAGACGTGTGCGTTCGTATCAGTCATCTGTAATCGAATCCGTGAGTATGAAACGCAATTGTCTGTCCACTATTAAATATTCCTGCCAGGACTGAACAGAACGAATAAATTATCGCTGTACGTTGGTAAGCTGTCGCAGCAGGGCAACTCGCGCCGACTGCTGTCGGCTTTCGCTCGGAACCGCCCTACTGCGCCACGGTTCGCTGCGCTCGCCGTTGCGGTTCGAGGTTCTGAGCGCCAGCTAAGAACTTCGCTCCTGCTCGCGGGTCGCATTGCTCCCCGCTCGCATGTCGGAGACGCCTCGCTGGCGCTCGGCGTCTCCCTACTCCTCACGGCTCGCTGGCGCTCGCCGTTCGGATGTTGGCGGTTCCTCGCTGGCGCTCGGAACCGCCTTATTCCTCGAACCCGTCCTCGAACACGAACGTCCCGTCGCGCTGCACCACTTCACCGTCGACCTCGATGAACGAGTCCTCGCTCATGTCGACGATCATGTCCATGTGCATCGCGCTCTCGTTGAACGGCTGGCCGTCGGGCACGGTGTGCTCGATGGCCTGCCCGATGGCCAGGTGGATGGTGTCGCCCATCTTCTCGTCGAACAGCACGTTGTAGGTGAACCGGTCGATGTCGCGGTTCATGCCGATGCCGAGCTCGCCCAGCCGGCGTGCGCCGTCGTCCGTATCGAGCACGGCACCGAGCACCTCCTCGTTCTTCTCGGCGGCGTGCTCGACGACCTCGCCGTCCTCGAACGCGAGCCAGGCACCCTCGATCTCGCGGCCCTGTGCCATCAGCGGTTTGTCGAACAGCACCTCGCCCTCCACCGAATCTGGCACGGGCGCGGTGTACACCTCGCCGCCGGGCAGGTTGAGCTCGGCGTAGTCGTTCGCGGTGACCATGCCGTCGACGCTCATCCGGATGTCGGTCGTCTCGCCGCTCTTGATGTGGACCTCGTCGGCGGGGTCGAGGATCTCGACCATGTGCTCCTGGAACTCGCGCTGTTCCTCCCAGTCCTTGTTGACGGCATCGTAGAGGAACTCCTCGTAGGCGGCGGTGCTCATCTCGGCGTCCTGTGCGTTGCCCGGCGCGGGGTACTGGGTGCCGACCCAGCGCTTGCCCATGCGCTCCACCTGGACCGGCTTCCAGGCCTGGGCCAGCGCGGAGCGTGTCTCGGGGGCCACGTCGCCCGCCTCGTTCGTGTTCTCGTCGCCACGGACGATGATGACCACGTCGGCCTCCTCCATCTCCGCGAGCTTGTGCTCGGGCAGGGTGAAGTCCTCGGGGTCCGAGGCGCGCATGAACGCCCGGTTCGCACGCGAACTGTTCATCGTGTAGGTCGGGTTCGCGCCCTTCTCGCCGAGCTTCTCGGCGATGGCGGCGACCAGGTCCTCCGCGACCGGCGGGGCGCTGACGATGACGTTGTCGTCCGCCTCGACCTGCGTGGAGTGTTCGACGATGATCTCTGCGTGTTCTCGGATTCGTGAGTCCATGTTCCAGTGGACTCGCGTCCGGTTGTTAACGGTTTCCAGAAGAGACGTTCTGTCGTTCAGCTGGTGGTTCGTTCGGTGTCGACGACGACGCCACGCTCGTCGAGGGTGAGGTCGAGCCGTTCGTCGTCGGCCTCGACGCGGACGCGATAGCGTGGCGGGTCCTCGCCCGTCTGCACGGTCTCGCCGTCGGTGAGGAACGGGAGCGTCCACGGGAGCCGGTCGGCGATGTCGATGTCGTGGGCGTCGCAGAACGCGATGAAGGTCTGATCGCGGAGCACCGCGGCGCCGGCGGACGAGCGCGTGAACGCGCCACAGCGTTCGCACGACGTCTCGTAGCTGTACTCGACCTGGACGTCGACATCGGGTTCGCCGATCTCACGGTCGACCCTGCCCGAGCACTCCGGACAGATGCCGCCGGCGAGCAACTCGATGCGGGCGTACGTCCGTCGCGTGGCGAGCGAGAGGAGCTCGTGCATCGACCGGTCGGTGGCTGCACCGGGCGTGACGGACGTCCGAAGGACCGTGTGGTCGTTCTCGCAGGTGACGTCGAGGTCGCCGTCGTCGAACCGGGCGACGAGTTCGGTGTCGCACATCGGGCACGGGTCGTCGAGAGGCTCCGGTTCGAGCTGGACGTCCGTGTCGTACGTGCCGCCGAGGATGGCACCGACGACCTCGCGCCCCGCGTAGGTGAGCACGTAGCCCTCGTCGGTCTCCTCGACGAACCGCCCGCGGAGCTTCCCGAGGTGATAGTTGAACCGGCCGGAGTCGGTGACGCCGGTGCGCTCGCGGAGCTCGGAGAACGTCAGGGCGCGCTGTTCGGGCCCCTCGCGTCTGGCCTCGACGAGCGCCTCGAGGACGGCGACGCGAGTCTCGTCGCCCAGCACGGCGAAGGCGTCGGAGACATCGCGCACGTCGGCCGATTCCACGGTCCCCGTCGTGTCGTCGTTCATGGCCGACATTGCTCCCGCAGCGAGCAAAAGTCCCGCGGCGTCTGGCTGGCCGGTGCGGCACGGGGTCGGCGGTCAGTCCCCGTCGCCCACCCGCCCGGTCGTCACGTAGAACGGCACCGTCTCGACCCGCCGGTAGTCGCCGTCGGCGGCCTGCGCGGCGGCCTCGCGGCCCATCTCGCGCCAGGACTCCCGGAGGTCGTCGTACTCGGCGTCGGACAGGGTCGCCCGCAGGCTCGCCTCGTCGCTGGCCAGCCCCGCGCCGCTGGCCTTCTTCGCGACCGCCTGCAGGTCGGCCTCGTCGTACGGCGGCGCAACCGTCCGGGTGTGCTCGTACCGGCGCATCTCGACGTCGACCAGGCCGGCCTCGCGCAGGAGCCCGGCCGCGTCGCTACCGAGCGCCGGGTCCACGTCGCTGCCGGCGATGTAGGCCGCCCGCGCCGCCCGCGCCAGCCCGGCCTCGCGCTCGACCGTCGAGTCCACCGTGACAGCCGCGTTGTCCGGCTCGACGACGGCCACCCGGTCGGCCGCGACCCGGGCGAACTCCTCCACCGCGACTGCCGGGTCGGGCAGGTTCACCAGCAGCGCCTGGCAGGTCACCACGTCGAACGCCCCGTCGCGGAACGGGAGCCGCGTCGCGTCGCCAGCCACGACCGGGACGAACTCGCCCGCTACCGCCAGCAGTTCGGGGTCGGCGTCGCAGCCCACCACCTGCCCGTCGGTCTCCTCGGCGAGCACCCGCGAGAACTCGCCCGTGCCACAGCCAACGTCGAGCACGCTGTCGGCGCTCCCGAGTTCCAGCGGGTCGAGCGCCGCGCGCGAGTCCGCCCACATCCCGCTGCGGGTGTGTTCGAGGTACTCCGCGTCGAATCGTCGCACGACCCGCCGTTGGTCGCCACGGCTCAAAAGCGATTGGAAGCGGTTCGGGGGTGGGCTGGCGATGTCCTCGAACCAACCGGGTGGCGCGCGGTCTGGCGAGCGTGCCGAGCGAGAGCGAGGCCGCGAGCCGACGCTCGTGCGAGGGATGAGGAGCGCAGCGGGTGGGAGACGCGAGCGCCAGCGAGCGTCTCCACGCGGAACGGCGAGCGCCAGCGAGCCGTGGAGCAGCGAGCACCGCAGGAGGCTGGGGAGGCGTGAGGTGCGGTGCTGTGCGGGGCGGGACTGAAAGGGGCGGCGGGCTACGCGAACCCCGACGCAGCAAGCACCGCAGGAACGAGGAGCGCAGCAAGTCGCGGGAGCGTAGCCCGCCGGGGCTTTCTGGCTGTTGTGGGAATCGGTTGCTCTCGTCGGTGGTGGGGCCGTCTGGCTATTCGAGATTCCAGAGTAGGCCATCACAGACACGACTTGCCGACGGGTTCCACTGCAACAGGTGCCGCAGAAATCGACCGGAAACCCCCGGTTCAGACGTCGTCCCGGAGCTCCCGGACCTTGTCGACGTTCCAGGCGAAGCTGCGGCCGTCCTCGGTGGGGGTCTCCAGCACGAGCGGCTGGTCGCGGACGAGCTCGTGGTTGACGAACGCGTGCATGCCGTCGTCGCCGATGTAGCCGTCGCCGATGTGGGCGTGCTCGTCCTTGTTGGTGCCACAGTCGTGCTTGGAGTCGTTGAGGTGGACGCAGGCGAGCTTCTCCGCGCCGACGACGTCGTCGAACTCGGCCATCGTCTCGTCGACGGCCTCGGGCGTGGAGAGGTCGTAGCCCGCCGCGAACATATGGGCGGTGTCCAGACAGACCTCGAGGTCGTGGCTGCACTGGTCGAGGACGCTCGCGAGGTGCTCGAAGTCGCCGCCGAGCTTGGTGCCGGAGCCCGCGTCGGATTCGACGAGCACGGTGACGCCGTCCGGCACGTCGAGCTCGTCGAGCGCGCTCGCGGCGTTCGCGATGCCCCCCTCGACGCCCGCGCCGGTGTGGGCCCCGAGGTGGACGTTCACGTAGTCGATGTCCAGTTCGGCGGCGGCGTCGACCTCCTGCTGCATGGAGTCGATGGACTTCTCGCGCAGGCCGTCCTTGGGCGTGCAGAGGTTCACCAGGTACGAGGCGTGGATGACCCACGGGCCCTCCAGGGACTTCGCGGTCCCCTCGCGGAAGGCCGCGGCCTCCTCGTCCTCGATGCTGCCGTGGTCCCACACCTGTGGGGAGTGCGTGAAGATCTGTCCGCAGTTGCCGCCGATCTCGAGCTGGTTCCCGACGGCGTTGTCGACACCGCCTGCGATGGAGACGTGTGCGCCTACCTTGACCATATTCTGGGGTGGGGGTAGGGGGGCAAAGTGGCTTCGGAAGCGACCGACCGTGGGAGTTGGATGTCGCGTCGTGGGTGACTGCGCTGAATGTCCGAATGTCCCGGATTGCGGTCTGACGGTGGTACGACGTGTGAACTGCTCGTCCTAGAACAGCCAGAAAGCCCCTGCTCGCTCGACGGCTGCAACTCGCTGCGGTCCTCGCTCCGCTGCGGTCCTTTCGTCGTTTCGCCTGTCGAGCGAGCAGCCCCTTTCAGTCCTCCCGCAGCGACCGCACCGCACCTCACGCCTCCCCAGCCGATTGCGGTGCTCGGTCGCTAGCGCTCCCTGCGCTCCTCATCCCTCGCACGAGTGAGGCGAGCGGCCTTCGGCACGCTCGCCAGTCCGCGCGCCACCCGGCTGGTCGACAGCCGAAGGGAGCCCAAGTTCACAAAACACGTACCCTCGAACGAGAACGAGCTAGCGCGAATCGTCCCGGTCGCGCACCCACGCGTCGGCGTCGTACTTCGATTCGACCAGCTCCCGGGCGGCGTCGAGTTCGCCGTCGGTCCACGACCCCTCGTCCGCACCTGCCCAGTCCGCCAGCGAGTCCTCCAGGGCGGCGACGAAGGTCTCGCGGTCGACGCCGGCCTGCTGGCGGACCCCGGTGACGCGCTCGCGGAACTGCGCGGGGGTCACGTCGTGGTCGGCGAACACGCCGAGGTGGCGGTCGGGTGCGAGGTCGAAGGAGATGGAGCCGTGCTGGATGACGGCGTCGCGCTGTCGGTACTGGGCGTTCCCGGAGAGCTTCCGGGGCTCGTCGCCGCCGTCGGCGAGCACGTCGTGAGCGGGATGGATGCCCCGGAGATAGCACGCCGGCTGGTGGATCTTGGGGTACTCCTCGTCGGCGAAGTCGGCGTCGACACCGACGGCCCGGATGGCGTCGAGGACGGGTTCACAGAGCAGCTCGTAGCAGTCCATGAGCGACCCCGGCAGCTCGTCGGCGGGGGCGATGATGCTGTAGGAGACGTCGGCGTGGCTGTCGTGGTAGATGCCGCCGCCGCCGGTCTGCCGGCGGGTCACGTCGATGCCCTCGCGCTCGCAGAACGCCCAGTCGACGCTGTCTGCGGCCTGCTGGTAGCCCATCGAGAGACAGCTGGGATCCCACCGGTAGACGCGGAGGGTGCGGACGCCGTCGGTCGTGGCCGACGCCGCCGCAACCTCGTCCAGTGCCATGTTCGTCGGGCCGTCCCGGGACTCCTCGCGTACCAGTCGCCACTCCCTGTCCGCAGTCATACCTGCGGGTTCGTGGGGTCAGGCCAAAGGCGTTGCGTGACACCCCACGCGACCGGATGCTAGCCGGCGTCGGTGTCGGGCGCCTCGACGGCCTCGTCCAACCCGTCGTCGCGGGCGGTCCGCTCGACGTACGACTCGAGCTCGTCGTCGACCTCACGGTTGCTCTCCGCCGCACTCTCGTCCTGCTCGTCGACGAACTCCGTCTCGCCGGTCACCTTCTGGAACAGTGCGCTGTAGTCCGAACCTGACTGTGTCTTTGACATCGGTGGTTCCTCCGTATCCTCCAGTTCGGATGGACCGGCTTGGCTGTCCGGCCTACCTGGTTTGGTCGGGCGCGGACACCTGGCTTCCCAAAGGTGTTTGACGCTGCCGGTCGCAGCACGAGACATGCGCTGGGTACCGACGTTCCGGGGCGTCATCGACCGCCGTATCCTCGTCAACTTCGCGGTCGACCCCGACGTACTGGACCCGGTGCTCCCCGACCGATTCCGTCCCCGGACCGTCGACGGGCCGGCGGGCGAGCGTGCCATCGGTGGCATCTGCTGCATCCGCCTGACGGCGATGCGCCCGCGGGGACTGCCGGCCGTCGTCGGCGTCACCTCCGAGAACGCGGCTCACCGGATCGGCGTCGAATGGGACGACGACGACGGGGAGACGCGCTCGGGCGTGTACGTCCCGCGTCGGGACACCTCCTCGCGGCTCAACAGCGTCTTCGGCTCGCGGAGCTTCGGCCGGCACTACCACGCCGACTTCGCGGTCAGCGAGGGCGACGGTCGCTACCAGCTCCGGATGACCAATCCGGACCACGACGTCACCGTCCGGGTCGACGCCACGGAGACCACCGGGCTACCCGAGGGGAGCGTCTTCGCCGACGTGTCGGCCGCCTCGGCGTACCACGAGTGCGGTGCGGTCGGCTACTGCCCGGCCCCAGCGGGCGACCGGCTCGAGGGCGTCGAGCTCGCGACCGACGAGTGGCACGTCGAGCCGCTCTCGGTCGACTCCGTGCACGCGAGCTTCTTCGAGCAGTTCCCGGACGACGCCGTCAGCTTCGACAACGCGCTGTTGATGCGGGACATCGGTCACGAGTGGCGGCCGCGACGGGCCGTCGCGACCACCGGAACGACACGATCGAGGCCGTGACGGCGCGATTCCGCGGGGAAGGGCTAAGACCGACCCACGCTAGTAGCGTGCATGGGTAGCACGAGATGAGTGTCATCGTCGAGTTCCGCGTCGACCCGGACCAGTTCACGCTCGGCCGTGTCGTCGCCAGCGTGGACGGGCTGCGGGCGGAGATCGAGCGCATCGTCCCGACGGGCAACGAGGCACTCCCGTTCTTCTGGGCCATCGGGGAGTGCTTCGACGAACTCGAAGAGCGGCTGTTCGAGGAGCCCAGCATCGCGGAGTTCACCGTCCTCGACCGCGTCGGGGACTCCGTCCTCTACCGCATCGAGTGGACGGACCCGCACAGCGGCATCATCGACGGGATCTCCGAGACCGGTGGCACCATCCTGCAGGCCCGTGGCAACCACGAGTGGCTGTTCCGCCTCCGGTTCCCCAACCACGACACCGTCGCGCGGTTCCACAACTACTGCCAGGAGAACGACATCACCATCACCATCGACCGGCTGTTCACACTGACGAAGGACGCCGACATCGGCCACGAGTTCGACCTCACGCCCGAGCAGCGCGAGGCCATCGTCCTCGCGGTCAGGCGGGGCTACTTCGCGACGCCGAAGGAGGTCTCGCTGGCCGAACTGGCCGCGGAACTCGACATCTCTCAGCAGGCCGTGTCGGCTCGCGTCCGTGGTGCCAACGAGAAGATCCTCGAGAACGTGCTGCTCTCCTCGGCCGACAACTTCTGACCCTGCGTGGTCATGGCCCTGCCCGCCGTATAAAAGGGTTGACCAGACAATGGCAAACCAATCTATGGCATGCTTCCTACCCGAAGGTGCAGACAGTGACGACCGGTTGCACACCGCTACCGGCTATCCATCTGCATGGGGGAGTAGCCGGTCGCTACGGGGCGGCCTCGGCGAGGGCAGGACCGCACTCGCATGAGGACTCCGCCCACCGCCGCGACCGGTGCGGGGGGATTGCACCGACATCACGGTGCAACGACATCCACGCGACGCCCGGGAGGCGAATCACGTTTCGGTCGACCTGCCACCGAACCGCTGGCTGGGGGGCTACGGTTCCGTCGACCGCCAGCCCGGGGTCGCACGTCGCTTCGACAGTGACTCGGGTTCGTGAGTCCCCACAGGTCTCGTTCTCGTCACCCACCCCCGGCATAACTGGGTGGACTACGCAACCGGACTGGTCTGGAGTTCACGGTGTCACTCGTCCCCGGGAGATGCGGGGCATCGGCGCACCGTAGCGCGTCGACTGAGTCGGGGAACAGACCGTCTGGATCGGTCTCCCCTGCTCAGAGGGTTTTCTTGGCAGGGTTCTGGGTTCCCCCCATCTCCCCCGTCGTCGCGAGCACGGTACCTCGGACGACGTTTCGACACCGCACACTGAGCGACCGTCCCCCGCGAATCACCGATTTGCTATCGCAGTATATGGTTTATCGTGTGGGCGGCAGGGGACACATCGGGCTTTTACCTCCCGACCGGTTACGGGTCGCCATGGTACAGAACGTCGCCCCGCTCGTCGCCGAGCTGGAGCCCGAGGACTTCCACCTCCTCTCGGGCGTCGAGCAGGGGATGCGCTTCTCCGAGTGGGTTCAGCGCTCGAAGATCCCGAAGTTCTCCCGTCTCACCGCCGAGGAGGTCGACTATCGGCTCGACCGCTGTCTCGACCGTGGATTGCTGGAGCGAAAGACCATCCAGTACGAGGGCTACAAGCTCCAGTTCGAAGGGTACGACGCGCTCGCGCTGCACACCTTCGCGGAGCGCGACAGCGTCACCGGCTTCGGCTCCTCGCTGGGCGTCGGCAAGGAGTCCGACGTGTACGAGGTGCAGTCCTATCGACCGATGGCACTGAAGTACCATCGGGAGGGGTTCACCAACTTCCGGGAGGTGATGAAAGAGCGCGACTACACCTCCGACCGCGAGCACGTCTCCTGGCTCTACACCGCGCGCAAGGCCGCCGAGCGCGAGTACGAGCGACTCGAGGAGCTCTACCCAGACGTCTCCGTCCCCAGGCCCATCGACCAGAACCGCCACGCCATCGTGATGGAGAAGATGGAGGGTGTCGAGCTCTCCCGGGCGAAGCTAGACGCTTCCCAGGTCGTCGGCGTGCTCGACCTGGTTCTCGCGGAGATGGCCGAGGCGTACCGGCGGGGGTTCGTCCACGCGGACATGAGCGAGTACAACGTGTTCGTCGACGAGGGCGGCGTCACGGTGTTCGACTGGCCCCAGGCGGTCGAGAGCGACCACGAGAACGCCGCCGAGTTCCTCGCGCGCGACGTGGGGAACATCGTCGGCTACTTCGCCCGGAAGTACCCGGCACAGGTGCCGGAGATCGACGAAGCGGATGTCGTTGCGGCAATCGAGGCCGGCGAGTTCGAGTCGGTACGCGCTCACAGCGACTGAGGCGGCCGTTTCTCCGTGTTCGAGGCATCGGGAGGATTCCCATGCATCGAGGCGATAAACTACATAACACGATATCAAGTGCATCCCCTGCGCGAACAGTTGCCGTCCGAGCCTCGGTCGGTCCGGGTCCCGACGCGGTCGCTGGTCGTTGCCGGCCGACACGCCAGTCCCACGGGCTGGGACAACCCGGCACCGCTTTAGGACCGGGGCGACAAGCGAGACCCACGAAGCATCGCGTAGCGACGACCAGCGTACGACTCTCCACCCCGGATGCCAGAGGACTATCTCCCACACAGGCGGCTCTCGTTGATCCCGACGCGGTCGAACCCGACGTCGAAAGCGACAGAGATGGACACGGATTCCGCGAGCGACGAGGAACCGCCCGTTCCGGCCGTGCTGCAGTCGCTCGAGGACGAGAAGTGTCGGGCGATACTCCGCGCACTGCGGGAGCCGAAGTCCGCGTCGGACCTCTGTGACGAGTGCGGGCTGGCGAACTCGACCGCGTATCGGAAGCTCGAACGGCTCCGTGATGCGGGGCTGGTCAGGGAGTACACCGAGGTTCGCCGCGACGGTCCGAACGCGACGTTGTACGAGCGGGACTTCACGGAGATCTCGGTCCGGATCGACGAGAACGACGAGTTCTCGCTCACCGTCGACCGACCGACCGAGGAGCCGGAGGACCGGATGGCGTCGTTCTGGTCCGAGATGCGGAGGGAGTCATGACGGACCAGCTCGTCCTCGTCCTCGGCATCGTCAAGGTCACTGCTCTGGTGCTCGGTGGTGTCGTCTCGCTCATGGCCTACCGGGCGTACCTCCGGACCAGGCTCGACGGGCTCCAGTACTTCGCGGCCGGGCTGGTGGTGATAACGCTCGGGACCTTCTTCGTGGGCGTGCTCCACCACGTCTTCGGGATTCCGAGCCTCCAGGGCATGCTCTACGAGAGCCTCGTCGCGTGTGGCGGATTCCTGATCATGATCTACGGCCTCTACGGCCAGTAGGCCGGCACCTTCTTGCTCTCCGTCGAGCGCTTTTCGGGCAGCCACGGTCAGCTGCCGGCCCGTGCCTCGCCACCGGGCTGGTTCTCCCACGTTCTGGGAGCCCTCCATCGTTCCTTATCGCCCCCACTCGGATAGTCGGTCGATGTGTCGTTCCACCGTACCGGTCGGCCGTCCAGTGTATCGTCGCCCGCCGCTCGGCGGGGGGTGTGATCGATGAGCCGCGGTCTCTCGCGTCGGTACGCCGACGCGCTCGTCTCGCGGAGCAAACTCGTGGTCCTCCTGCTTGTCGTGGCAACCGTGCTCGTCGGCGCCGGCGCGGCGTTCGGAACCGACGGGGCCGACGACACCGGCGCGACGGGGGTCGATTCGGCCGAACAGGCCGCCCTGGACGAGATCCGATCAACCTACGGCGACGACGACGCGCTGGTCACGCAGGTCGTCGTCAGGGACGAGAACGTACTCACCCGTGACTCCCTGCTGCAGAGCCTTCGCCTGCAGCGGTCGATACGGGAGAACGACTCCGTCGGACCGACGCTCCGTACCGAGGCGGGCGTCGTCGGCATCGAGAACGTCGTGGCGACCGCGGCCTACGTCGAGGACCGGCGGACGTCCAACGGAACCGACCGAACCGGGGAGCCGTCCGAACCGACACTCGACCAGCAGATCGCGGCCCTCGAGTCCCGGTCACCCGGCGAGGTCGAGACGCTCGTCGCGCGCGTGCTCGACCCGGACACGCCGACTGCGGGGCGCGAGCCGACGTCGTTCCTGCCGACCGACTACGACCCGGGGACGACACGCGCGGACGCGAGGGTGACGTTCGTGTTCCAGTCGCCCGAGGTGTCGGACGGGACACCGGAGAGGGCGTACGCCGCACAGGTCGCCATCGACTCGCTCGTCGAGGAGCGCTTCGAGGACGGCTTCGTCTTCGGTCAGGGGATCGTCGACGAGGCCTCCTCGCGAGCCATCGGCGACAGCTTCCTCGTCATCGCCCCCGCCGCGCTGGTGCTCCTCCTCCTGGCCCTCGGCCTCGCCTACCGCGACGTGGTCGACGTGCTCGTCGGGCTGTTCGGGGTCGGCGTCGTCCTGGTCTGGCTCCAGGGCGTGCAGGGCTGGCTCGGCATCCCGTCCAGTTCGATCCTCATCGCGGTCCCGTTCCTCCTCGTCGGACTGAGCATCGACTACTCGCTGCACGTCGTCATGCGCTACCGCGAAGCCCGAACGGCAGCGGGAGACGGCGCGACTGCGGACGGGGGCGTCCCGGACCCCGCCGGCGCGATGCGTGTCGGAATCGGCGGCGTCGTCGGGACGCTGGCCACGGCCGCGTTCACCACCGGGGTCGGCTTCCTCTCGAACTACGGGAGCCCGCTCGCCTCGATCCAGGACTTCGCCCTCCTGAGCGCCGCGGGCATCGTCGCGATGTTCGTCGTCTTCGCCGCGCTGGTGCCGGCCGTCAAGGTCGAGGTCGAACGGTTACTCGTCCGGCTCGGACGGGACCGCGAGCAGCGCGCGTTCGGGGTCGACTCGGGACCGGTCAACCGGCTCCTCTCCGGCAGTGCGGCGCTCTCGCGACGGCTGCCCGCGGTCGTCCTCGCCGTCGCCCTGCTCATGGCTGCCGGCGGTGCCTACGGGGCGACGGCGCTGGACACGGAGTTCAACCAGGCCGACTTCCTCCCGGAGGACGCCCCCGAGTGGATGGAGTCGCTCCCGGAACCGTTCGCCCCCGCCGAGTACGACGTCCGTGAGGACCTCTCGTACCTGAGCGAGAACTTCCGCCAGCGTGGTGAGGGGTCGACGGTGCAGGTTCTGCTGCACGGGAACCTCACGGAGCCATCGGTGCTGGAGGCGACCGACGGCGGCTCCCTGCGGGGTGGTCGGTACACGACGGTCACGTTGGAACCGGACGGCACTCCCGCGGTCGAGAGTCCGGCGTCGGTCGTGCGGGCGGTCGCCGCGCGGAACGAGACGGTCGCCGCGGCGGTAGCGGACCGCGACTCCGACGGCGACGGACTGCCGGACAGCGACGTCGGCGAGATCTACGACCTCGTCTACGCCGCCGCCCCCGAACAGGCGTCGTCGGTCCTCCACCGAACGGCGGACGGCTCGTACTCGTCTGCCCGGATGACCGTCGGCGTCCGGGGCGACGTCTCGTCCCAGTCTGTCGCCCGCGACGGACGTCGGATCGCAGACGGTGTCGAGGCGACGGCACCTGTCACGGCCGTCGCGACGGGCGCCCCCGTCATCACGGCGGTCGTCCAGAGCGCGCTGTTCAAGACGCTCGCCCAGGGGTTCGTCGTGACGCTGGGTGTCATCCTGACGTTCCTCCTCGGCCTGTACTGGTGGCGACACCGCACACCGGGGCTCGCGTTCGTCGTGGTGCTGCCCGTCATCGTGGCGCTCGCGTGGCTCCTCGGGGCGATGGCGCTCCTCGACATCCCGTTCAACAGCGAGACGGTGGTCATCACCGGGCTGGCGATCGGCCTCGGGGTCGACTACAGCATCCACCTCACGGAGCGGTTCGTCGAGGAGCGCGAGCGGCAGCCCTCGCTCGGTTCGACGCTGGCGACGGCCGCCACGGGGACCGGTGGTGCGTTGCTCGGCAGCGCGGCGACGACGGCGGCAGGGTTCGGGGTGCTCGCCCTGGCGCTCTCCCCGCCGCTCCACCGCTTCGGCCTCGTCACCGGGCTGAGCATCGTCTTCGCGTTCGTCAGCTGCCTCACGGTCCTGCCGTCGTTGCTCGTACTGCGCGACCGGGTCAGTCACTGGACCGGCCCGTGACGGGACCGCGCAGGCGGCGGTCGTGAACGTGGCGAGCACCGACGTTGCTGGAGCGCTGGCGACGGTCGCCACCACGTCGTTGTCGGGCTGTACCACGACGACGCCACCGCTGGGACAGGGGATACGCTCCGGACGCGTCGACGTCCCCCGGCGGACGACCCCGTCTACCGACGCTGGGTCCGACCCGTCGACACGGACCACCCGCTCTGGCACGACCTGCTGTACACGACCCCTCGGCGGACCGGCAGCGACTCGGTCGACCGGGGTCACGTCGGGCGCGGCTTCCGCAAGTCGAGGATGGACTACTTCCGGCTCGGGGTGCGGGTCCTGCAGCTGGTCGGCCTGTCGTGCATCGCGTACTCCCTCCACATCCGCGAGTGACGGTGGGGATACCTCGGAGGAATAAATCCCTGCGGACAAATTACTAAGGATTGGTAAGTTATTAGCCCGGGCGTCTCGTTTTCGTGAAGCATGGACGACGAACGGTCACCGAAGCGGTTCGAGACGCTCGCAGTCGCACACGGCGAGGAGGCGACCCCCGGCGCGCCCGACGTCGGGGACGTGGTCTCGCCGATCCACCTCTCCTCGACGTTCGCACTCCCGGGGCTGGACACGGAGCTGAGCCTCGAGGACGTCGATCCGTCGAAGGGCGAGTTCCTCTACTCACGCCTCTCGAACCCGACGCGACACGCGCTCGAGGAGCGCCTCGCGGCGCTCGAGGGCGGCGAGCACGCCTACGCGTTCTCCTCGGGCACCGCGGCCATCTTCACGAGCGTCCTCGCGGTCGTCGAGCCGGGCGACCACGTCGTCGCCTTCGACGACCTGTACGCCGGCACCCGCCGGATGTTCGAGAACGTGTTCCAGAAACGGCTCAACGTCGACGTCTCGTTCGTCGACGCGACCGACACCGACAACGTCCGGGCGGCGATGACCGACGAGACCGCACTCGTCTGGATGGAGACCCCGACGAACCCCCGCATGAAGCTCTGTAACCTCGGGGCCATCGCCGAGCTCGCCGACGCCCACGACGCGGTGTTCGGCGTCGACAACACGTTCATGAGCCCGTACTTCCAGGCGCCGCTCGAGCTCGGTGCGGACCTCGTCGCCCACTCCACGACGAAGTTCATCAACGGTCACTCCGACTCCATCGGGGGTGCCGTCGTCACGAACGACGACGCCATCGCCGACGAGGTCGTGTTCCTCCAGCAGGTCGGTATCGGGGACATGCTCTCGCCGTTCGACAGCTACCTCGTCCTCCGCGGGACGAAGACGCTCCCGATGCGGATGCGCCAGCACGAGGCCAACGCCACCGTCATCGCGGAGTACCTTGAGGAGCACGAGCTCGTCGATTCCGTCTACTACCCCGGGCTCCCGAGCCACCCGCAGCACGAGCTCGCGAGCGAGCAGATGGCGGGCTACGGCGGCGTCCTCAGCTTCGAACTCGTCGGCGGCCTCGAGGACGCGAAGGCGTTCCTCGAGCAGCTCGAGACGTTCACCCTCGCCGTCTCGCTCGGCGGTGTCGAGTCCCTCGTCGAGCACCCCGCTGCGATGACCCACGAGCCGGTCCCGCGCGAGGAGCGCGAGGCGCTCGGCATCACCGACACGCTCATCCGCGTCTCCGTCGGCGTCGAACACGTCGAGGACCTCGTGGCCGACCTCGAGCGCGGGTTCGCGGTGCTCGAGGATCGTCTCGCGACGCCGAACTGAGACCACGACGCCTCCGGAAGACCGATAGTCCCCCTCTCCGTCTGCTCATGTGACAAGTTGTGTCACCCGACGCCGGCGGACCGGACGGGATGGAGACCGTCGCGGAGCTCCGCCTGTCGCACGACCGGTTCCTCCTCGACAACACCATCGCCGCCCACCCCGACCTGAGCGTACAGCTGACCGCACAGGCACCGACCGTCGACGGTGACTGGATGGTGTTCCTCACAGCCACGGGGGACGGGGCCGCACAGCTCGAAGAGGCGCTCCGGGAGGACCCGACAGTCGCCGACCCGACCGCCCTGACGGCGACCGCGGACCACCGGGTCTACCGGGTCCGAATCGTCGACGGCCTGCGCGTCTCGGGCGTCCTCGGCGACCTCGGCTTCCGCGTCCTCGACGTCACCAGCGACGACGGTGACTGGCGCTACCGCGTCCAGGGCCCGGACCGGACCGTGCTCACCGCCTTCTTCGACTACTGCCAGGAGGTCGGTATCGCGTTCGAGCTCGAACGCATCTACCGGGTCCCCGGGTCGGATACACCGGCCCCGCGCAGCCTCACGGATGGCCAGGCCGAGGCGCTCCGGCTGGCGAACGAGGGCGGCTACTTCGCGGTCCCGCGGGAGATGACCCTCGGCGACCTCGCCGACGAGCTCGACATCTCACGGCAGGCAGCCTCCGAGCGCCTCCGGCGGGCCGTCGGCTCCCTGCTCGAGGAGACGTTCTGAATCGAAACGGTTTCACGGGCGTCCTCCCGAGTCCCGGTCGTGTCCGACGACGCCAGGCAGTTCTACGCGCTCTACCTCGCCCGGTTCGCCACCGGCTTCGGCTTCGTCACGCTGGCGACCCTGCTCCCGACCTACATCAGGCTGTTCCAGCCGTCCGGGCTGGTGATCGGCCTGTTCACGACCGGGTTCACGCTGGCACAGACCGTCTCTGTCGTCCCGCTGGCGTGGGCGGGCGACCGCTACGACAAGCGCACGGTGCTCGTCGCGAGCCTGCTCGTCGGCCTCGTCGCCTACGCCGGCTTCGGCGCCATCGCGCTGTTCGACGGGGCGAGCCTCTCGTTCATCGCCGCCCGGGCGGTTCAGGGCATCGCCGTCACCGGCTCCGGCCTGATGACGCTCTCGCTCGTCGGCGAGCGCTCCGCCTACGACGAGCGCGCGACCCGCATCGGCACCGCCAACGCGGCCCGGTTCGCCGCGGCCATCGTCGGCGGCCTCTCCGCGGGTGTCGTCTACGACGCGTTCGGTTTCACGCCTATCTACACCACCATCGTCGTGCTGCTCGCGGTCGTGTCGGTGTGGCTCTGGCTCGACCTCGAACCCGACGAGACGCGCATCGAGGGCTTTCCCTTCTCCGACCTCGCGCTGAACGAGCGCATCCTCACGCTGACCAGCTTCCGCGCGCAGTACGCCTTCGCGGTCACGCTCGTCCGGACGTGGGTCCCCATCTACGCCGGCGTCACGGTCGCACAGGGCGGGCTCGGCTACGAGTCCGTGTTCGCCGTCGGCATCGTGCTCACGAGCGAGAAGGCGACGAACATGCTGCTCCAGCCCCACACCGGCCGGCTCTCGGACCGGTTCAACCGCTCGTTCTTCGTCTTCTTCGGCGGCGCGATGTACGCGACCGTCGCCGTGCTCGTCCCGTTCTCGCCGTTCCTCGGCGACTGGCTCGGACTCCCGGGCTCGTACCCCGTCGTCGGGACGCTCTCGGCGGCGTTCCCCGTCGTCGTCGGCCTCAACATGCTGCTCGGCGTGGCCGACTCCTTCCGCGAGCCGGCGAGCATGGCGCTGTTCGCCGACGAGGGCAGCGACGGCAAGGGCGTCGCCTCCAGCTTCGGGGTGCGAGAGCTGGTCTGGCGACCCGGCAGCGTGCTCGCACCGATGCTCGGCGGCTTCCTCATGACCGGCCCGGGGATGCACTGGGTGTTCCTCACCGGCGGCGGGTTCGCGCTGACCGGCGTCGTCGCCTTCCTCGGCGCGACGTGGTACACCGAGGGCTACGGCGCGATGACGGACTTCGGTACCGATGCCACTGCTGTCGACCCCTGACCGTCGGCGCTACACCCGCGGGACGTACTCCATCTCGGTCGCGACGGCGTCGCCCAGTTCGTCGCCGCACTCCCGGCGGACGATGTAGAGCGCCAGGTCGAGCCCCGACGTGATGCCGCCACAGGTGAGCACGTCGCCGTCGTCGACGATGCGCTCCTCGCGTACGTCGGCGAACACCGAGAGGTCGTCCATCGCGCTGTGGTGGGTCGTCGCCGGGCGGTTCGTCAGCACCCCGGCGGCCGCGAGCAGCATCGCACCGGTGCAGACGCTCGCAAGCTGTGTCGTCGGCGCGAGCGTGCGGAGCACGTCGGGGATGGTGCCGTCGTCGAACTCCCGGCGCGCGCCGGGGGCGTCGCGGTCGCTCCAGCCCCCACCGGGGACGAGGATCAGGTCGGGGTCCACGTCCTCGAGCGCGGCGTCGGGCTCCACGCGGAGCCCGTGGCTGGCGGTCACGGTCGTCGGCTCGCGGACTGTTACGAGCGACGCCTCCATCTCGCAGCCGAGGTCGCCGGCAGTCTGGAACACCTCGTAGGGGCCGATGGCGTCCAGCTCGTCGAACCCGTCGTACAGCACGATAGCGACGTTCATGGGTCACCTACAAGTGTAACGCTCTTATCTGTCGGGGACGATTTTCCGGCCATGACCGACGACGACACCAAGGAGAACGTCATCCCGGGCTCCGAGGAGGAGCTCACGACACCCGACGTCCGTGGGTACGACTTCACCGGCGAGTTCGACCTCGCCGAGCTGCTGGCGAGCTACGAGACGACGGGCTTCCAGGCGACCCACCTCGCCGAGGCCATCGACATCGTGAAGCGGATGCGCGACGACGGCGCGACGATCTACTGCACCTACACCTCGAACATCGTCTCCTCGGGCCTGCGCGAGACGCTCGCGTACCTCGCCCGCGAGGACCTCGTCGACGTGATGATAACCACCTCCGGCTCCATCACCGAGGACGTCATCAAGACCGAGAAGCCGTTCAAGATGGGCGAGTGGGACGTCGACGAGGCCAAGATGCGCGAGCGCGGCATCAACCGGCTCGGCAACATCTTCGTCCCCTCGGACCGCTACGTCTGGCTGGAGGAGTACCTCAACGACTTCTTCCCCGAGTTCTTCGCCGAGGAGAAGGTCCGCACGCCGGTCGAGTTCTCCCGCGAGCTCGGCGCGACCATCGACGACGACGACTCGATCCTCGCGAACGCCGCCGACAACGACATCCCCATCTTCTGCCCCGCGCTCACCGACGCCGAGGTCGGCAACTTCCTCTACTACTACAAGCAGGGCTACGACTCCGACGTGGGCATCGAGATCCTCCAGGACTACGACGACCTCATCGAGGAGGGCCTGCTCGCGGACAAGACCGGCCTCATCGTCATCGGGGGCGGGCTCCCGAAGCACCACGCCATCATGACGAACCTGTTCCGCGGCGGCGCGGACTACGCGGTCTACATCTCGACCGGCGTCGAGGGCGACGGCTCGCTCTCCGGTGCGCCGCCGGACGAGGCCGTCTCGTGGGGCAAGATCAAGGAGGAGGTGACGAACCACGTCGAGGTGAAGGCCGAGGCGACGCTCGTCACGCCACTGTTGGTCGCTGAAGCGTTCAAGAAGTACGAGCCCGCAGGCGAGGACGAGGCTGAAGCGACCGCCGCAGACGACTGACCCCTTCTAATCCTCCAGCAGCTCGTCGTCGCCGAACTGCTCGCGCAGCTGGCGGAGATGCTCGCGCTGGCGATCGAGCTTCGGCGGCCGCCCGGCGTAGGTGTGTTCGAAGATGTTGTCCGGGTCCGGCTCGAACGACTCGGCCTCCCGTACAGCCGCCTCGATGCGTTCGTCGATGTCGGCCTCGACGGCGTCGACGCCCGCCTCGTCGATGCGGCCGCTCTCCAGCATGAACGACTCCAGCCGCGGCACGGGATCGTACCGTTTCCACTCCTCGGTGCGCTCCTCGTCGCGGTAGACGCCGGGATCGTCGGAGGTCGAGTGCGCGCCGAGACGGTACTGGATGGCCTCGATGAGCGTCGGGCGCGTCTCGCCGTCGAGTGGGTCGCGTGCCCCGTCGACGGCGTCCCGGGTCACCTCGTACACCGCGAGCGGGTCCATCCCGTCGACGCGGACGCCGTCGAAGCCGTAGGCGGTGGCCTTCTGGGCGATGGTCTCGCTGGCGGTCTGCCGTTCCCTGGGCACCGAGATGGCCCACTGGTTGTTGTTGCAGAAGAAGACGACGGGGGCGTCGAACACGCCCGCGAAGTTCATCCCCTCGTGGAAGTCGCCCTCGCTCGTCGCGCCGTCGCCGAAGTGGACGAGCGAGACGCGCGTGTCGCCGTCGAGGCGGGAGGCCCAGCCGTGGCCGACGGCGTGCGGGACCTGCGTCGCGATGGGGTTCGCGACCGGGAACACGTTCCGGTCGGCGAGGCTCGCGTTGCCCGACTCGGAGCCCATCCAGTACTCGAGGTTCGCCGCCATGGGCGCGCCCCGGGCCAGCATCGCGCCGTTCTCCCGATAGGAGGGGAACAGCCAGTCCTCGTCGTCGAGCGCGTGGACGCTCGCGACCTGTGCGCCCTCCTGTCCGTAGATGGGTGGGTAGGTTCCCATCCGGCCCTGCCGCTGGAGCGAGACGGCCTTGCGGTCGAACCGGCGGGCGAGTTTGAGGTCCTCGTACAGGTCCCGGAGCTCGCCGTCGGAGAGCGGGATGGACGCCCCGTCGACGAGCGATCCGTCGACGTCGAGCACCCGGTGAACGTCGTCATCGTCGGTCGTGATGCCCAGAGACATGCCAAGCTAGCTGGAAACAAGGCAGTATCTGCGATAAAACTGCCGCCGGGCGCCGTCGCTGGCGGTGGTGTGGCGAGCAGGCGACGCGTGAGCCGCCGTGGCGGGGGACTCACCGGCGGTGTCGTCGCACACGGACGCGTCGCGCACCCGCTGGCCCGTGTGCGGTGGGGCTCATGTCACGCCACGTCTGGCCCCGGCATCGCTGATAAAGGCCCGGCTGCGGGTGGCCGGAACCCGGACGATTAACGCACGGCGACGCGTACGTCGTCGCAGTGACCGAGCTCGACCCCGCGTACGAACGCGCTATCGACGACTTCCCCGACGTTCCCGAGTGGCACGAACTCGGCGTCGAGGGCGCACGAGAGCTGGAGGCGGAGCTGTTCTCGCGGGGGAGCGGCGGCCCGGCCGAGACGACCGAACTGACGGTCGCCCGTCTCGACGGGGATGGCTCGATTCCGATTCGCGTGTACCGACCGTCCGGCCTCGAGGAGCCGGCACCCGCGCTGGTGTTCGCCCACGGCGGCGGGTTCGTCCTCGGCACCCTCGACTCGGCGGACGACCTCGCCCGTCGGTTGGCGGCGAACACCGGCAGCGTGGTCGTCTCGGTCGACTACCGGCTCGCTCCCGAGCACCCGTGTCCGGCGGGCCTGGACGACGTGACGGTGGTGGTCGAGTGGACGGTCGGGTCGGCAGACGAGCTCGGCGTCGACCCGGGTCGGGTCGGCGTCGCGGGCTCCAGTGCGGGCGCGAACCTGGCCGCGCTGGCCGCCCGGCGGGCCGAGGTGTCCGTCTCGCTCGCGGTGCTGTTCTACCCGATGGTCGACCCGACGCTCGGCTCGGCCTCCCACGAGGAGCACGCCGACGCGCCCCTGCTCACCCGTGCCGACCTCGACTGGTTCTGGCGGCTGTACCGCGACGACGGCGCGATACCGGTCGACGACCCGCGGCTCTCGCCGCTCTCGACCGTGGGCGGGGAGGCGCGGCCGTTCGCCGACTCGCCGCCGACGGTCGTCGTCACCGCCGGAGTGGACCCCCTTCGGGACGACGGCGCGCGGTACGCCGACGCGCTCGACGATGCGGGGGTGTCGGTCGAGCATCTCCACTATCCGGACGCACCACACGGCTTCCTCTCGCTGGCGGATACGGTGCCGGGGGCGGCCGACGCGTGGGACGACCTCGCGACGGCCGTGCTGGCCAGTCGGTGAGTCCCGGTCGATGTGCCCCCTGGCGGTGATGCGCAGGCCGCACCCACCGGCGGTGCCGTTACGTTGCTCGACCGGGTACTGGCGGTATGAGCACACGAAGCGACGGCAAACCCGTCCGGCTCGCCGACGCGGACGAACTCGACGACCTCCTCGCCGACGAACCGCTGGTCCTCCTCGAACTGTACACCAAGGGCTGTGGCAAGTGTCAGGCGATGGAGCCGGTCATCGGTACCGTCGCCCGGGTCACCGACGCGGCGGTCGCGATGGCGAATCCCGGCGACGACATGACGCTGCTCGACCGGTTCGAGGTGCGGAGCACGCCGACGTTCGTCCTCTTCCGCGACGGCGAGCAGGTCGCGACGCTGGCCGACGGCTTCGTCGAGACCGACCGGATGGTCCGGTTCGTCGAGTCGGGCGGAGAGAGCGAGGCCTGAACGGGGGAGTCGGGGCCCGCGTGAACACGTGTCGTAACACCGCTGTAACCTGCTTACACCGGCGTCCGAGAGCAGTTATGGGCGTCGCGGCCCGAGTGTGAGTCGACGCGCGGCGACACCCATCGCCGCGAGACCCACACCTCATCATGTCCGAGAAAGCGGAGTATCTCACGACGGTATCTGCGGACGAATCGTACGACCAGCTCCCCGACGAGGAGACAATCGAAGAGACGGTCGAGAACCTCGAAACACGTGGCTTCGACGTCGTCGTCGTCGATACGGCCGAGGAGGCCCTCGACGTGCTCGTCGACGCCATCCCGTCCGATGCGTCGGTGATGAACGGCCACTCGACGACGCTCGAGGAGATCGGCTTCGTGGAGTACCTGAACGGCGACGACCACGGCTGGGAGAACCTCGCCGGGCAGGTCTGGGAGATAGACGACGACGCGGAGCGCCAGCAGTTCCGGCGCGAGGCCCAGACCGCCGACTACTTCCTCGGCAGCGTCAACGCCATCGCGGAGACCGGCGAGCTCGTCGCCGCCGACGCCTCGGGCAGCCGCATCGGCGCGTACCCGTTCGCCGCCGGGAACCTGCTGCTCGTCTCCGGCGTGAACAAGATCGTCGACGACCTCGACGCCGCCCTCGACAGGCTCGAGGAGTTCGTCTTCCCGCTGGAGGACGCCCGCGCACAGGACGCCTACGGCGCCGGCTCGGTCGTCGCCAAGCAGCTCATCTACCGGCAGGAGACCGAGGCGGGCCGGACGACGGTCGTGCTCGTGCGCGACGACCTCGGCTACTGAGCCGGCTCGGTCCGACTGGCAACGCGTCTGATTTTATGTGCCGTCGCTCGGTAGGGAGCCGTATGGAGGATGTCGACTTCGACGAGCTCGTGGCGTCGCTGACGCTGCGCGAGGAGAACCGGTCGGTGAAGAGCTACCAGAACACGGTCGCGGTCGCCTGTCCGGCCTGCGAGGAGCCCTTCGACGACCTCGTGGTCTGCAAGGAGAACCCGACGAGCCTCGACCTGACGATGCAGCTCGACCTCTGTGTCGGCACCGTCGACGACCAAGCGGTCATCTTCACGCACAAGCAGTAGCTCAGAGCAGCTCGCCCACGTCGCCGAGCGAGTCGATGACGTGGTCGGGTTCGACGCCCGCACCGCCGATCTCCTCGCGCCGGGTGGTGCCGGTGAGCACGAGCGCCGTCTCCATCCCGGCGCGTTCGCCCATCAGGATGTCCGTGTGGAGGTTGTCGCCGACGACGAGGCACTCGCCGGGGGCGACGCCCAGCCGCTCGGTGACGGCGTCGGCCATGTGCTCCGAGGGCTTGCCGACGACGAGCGGGTCGCGGCCGGTCATGCCCTCGATGGCGCCGACGGTGCAGCCCGCGCCGGGTTTGAGCCCCGCCTCGGTCGGGAACGTCCGGTCGGTGTTGGTCGCGACGAACAGCGTGCCCTGGTCGAACGCCCAGAGCGTCTCTGTGAGCAGGTCGAAGTCGATGTCGTAGGCCTTCCCGGCGGCGACGACGTCGGCCGGTGCGACATCACGCGGTCGCGACGACGGGTCAGGGTCGGAGACGATGGTGAGTCCAGCTGCTCGTACCTCGTCGTAGAGCACGTCGGAGCCGACGACGTACACGTCGGCGTCCGGGTGGTGCTCGGCGAGGTAGGTCGCGGTCGCCGACGCCGCCGTCGAGAGGCCGCCGACGTCGCCCGGGATGCCCATGGCTTCGAGCGTCCCGGGGAACGCCTCGCGGTCGACGCTCGTGCTGTTCGTGACGAACTGGATGGCGAGGCCGGCCCCGCGGAGGGTGGCGATGCCCTCGGCCGCACCCGGAATCACCGCCTCGCCGCGCCAGACGGTCCCGTCGAGGTCGACGATGGCCGCGCGTCGTGTCATCGCGTGGAAGTTGGGAGGGGAGGGTCGTAACTCCCGGTGCTGCCGGTCGGTGTGGCCTCGGTCGTGGAGCCGGAGCGACGGGACGCGCCGCTACACCCCGGTCTGCTCGACCGGCTCGGCCACCTGTATCCAGCCGTCGCTCCGGACCGTGACGCGGTACCGTCGGTACTCGAACTCGACGCTCCCGACGCTGTTCCGGCGGCTGTCGCCCACGCTGGGGCCGAAGAACGCCTCGTCGAGCGCGGCGGCGTCGACGCAGTCGTACAGCGGCGGCGAGCGCACCGTGCGCGGTTCGACGTCCATCGCGTCGGCGATGGCGTACACGATGGCCGTCGTCAGCTCCGCGTCCGTGTCGCGGTCGTAGTGTCGCTGTGCGACCTCCCTCCACTCCGTCCCGCCATCGACGGATGGGTCCTCCGCGACCGTCGGTTCCTCCGGGCCGTCAGTCTTCCTCGGCATCTATCTCACCCCGTGCGTGTTCCTCCTGTGCCGCGTCGACGCTGCTCCCGATGCCGGCCAGTGCCTGCAGCACCTGCGCTGCGTTCTCGGCCGGCTCGACGGTCTCGGTCACCTCGTCTAACGTGACGATGCCGTCGTCGACCAGCTTCGGGATGTGTGCGTGGTACAGCGAGACGTAGACGCGGTCGCGCTGCTCCGGGGTGACCTCGACCTCTGCCACGTCGTGCTCCCAGGCGGCGAGCTTCGTCGCGAGATCGGTCAGCGTCCACTCGTCCTCGGCCGGCAGCGTGTAGCAGATGTACCGCCGCCGTGGGTGCCCGAGGGCGTCGAAGACGTGGTCCAGCGTCAGCACCGCCTTCGGCGGTAGCGCCACGTCTTCGCCCGGTCGCTCCCCCGATGTCGCCTCTCGCCCCGTCTCGTCGTCCATGGACCATCACATGTCGTGTGGGCTGTTAAATTTTGACACAGGCGGGGTGGCGTTGGTTACGGACCACCGAGACGTGGCGCTGGTTCACCCGCGGGATGCCCGCCACGTCCGGTCCGGGTTGTCACCGGACTGCGACCGGCTGGCTCCTCAGCGCGCAGCCGCCAGTTCCGACAGCGGCGCGGCCACCTCGCGCGACGGCGTCTCGAACTCCTCGTGGAGCACGCCCGCGAGGTGCTCCAGCGAGTCCACCACGCGCGGCCCCGGCCGGTTCAGGAAGTGGTTGCCGTCGATGGCCCACACGTCGCCGTCCTCGACGGCGGTCAGCTCGTCCCAGCCCGGCCGGTCGGTCAGGTCCGACAGGTTCGCGCGGGTCTGTTCCAGGTCGTAGCCACAGGGGGCGACGACCAGCGCCTCGGGGTCGTACTCGCGCAGGTCGGCCCACTCCCGCGGCGTGGAGGGGTCGCGGACGTCGGCCATCCCGTACTCGCAGTTCGCGGCCTCGACGAGTTCGGGCACCCAGTGGCCCGCGACCATCACGGGGTCGGTCCAGTCGAGCACCGCCACGCGCCTGCGCTCGCAGTCGGCCGCACGTTCGAGGACCGCCGCCACGCGTTCTTCGAGCGATGCCACCAGGTCCGCCGCTGCAGCCTCGCGGTCGAGCGCCGCGCCCACGTGCCGGATGTCGTCGAACACGTCGCCGACGCTGTGGGGGTCGGTCGTCAGCACCGCGGGGTTGGCGTCGATGCGCTCGACGGCGTCGTGGACGAGCACCTCGTCGACCGCACAGACGTCGCAGACGCCCTGCGTGACGACGAGGTCCGGGTCCAGCTCGTCCAGCAGGTCGACGTCGATGCCGTAGACGCCGCCCGCGGCCTCGGCCTCCTGCACCTGTCGGTCGATCTCGGCGGTCGACGCGTCGGCGTCGACCCGGCTGTACTCGACGGCCGGCAGGTCGGCCGCGGCGGGCGGGTGGTCGCACTCGTGGGACACCCCGACGGGCTCGACCCCGAGCGCGAAGACGACCTCCGTGGCGGAGGGCAGCAGCGTGACGACGTTCATACCCATGGCTGGGGGCGGTGGCGGCATAAATCGACGGTCGATAACGGGCCGCTACAGGAACCCGACGAGGAGGACGACCAGCCCGCCGACGAACATCAGCAGCGCACCGTTGCGGCGCTGTGACACGTCCTCGTCGGTCACCTCGACCGCTTCGAGGTCGTCGATACCCTGCGTCCGGGCGGTCAGCCAGATGGTCACGATCTTCGCGTGGACCGTGTACACACCGCCGACGGCGGCGAGGAACGCGCCGATGGCCGCGAACCGCGTCGAGGGGGCGTCCAGCCCCAGCACGGGCACCGATGCGCCGGTCGCGACGACCACGACCACCAGCACGACGAAGGCGACGATGACGCCCGCGAGGTGCCACTTCGCGCGGTCGAACTGCTCTTGCCTGCTCATGTCCCGGGCGTGACGCCCCGGCGATTTAGCCCTGCCGAAGCGTCGTCGCGGCTCCCTACTCGTCGTCCGCCGCCTGCACCCACACCGTCTTCCGGTTGACGAACTCGCGGATGCCGTCGGCCGCCAGCTCGCGGCCGTAGCCCGAGATGCCGACGCCGCCGAACGGCAGGCGCGGGTCGGACTTCGTCATCTCGTTGACGAACGTCGCACCCGCCTCGATGCGGTGGGCGACGCGCTCGCCGCGGTCGAGGTCGTCGGTCCACACCGACGCCCCCAGGCCGTACGGCGAGTCGTTCGCAATCTCGACGGCCTCGTCCTCGCTCTCGACGCGGAACACCGCGGCGACCGGGCCGAACGTCTCCTCGCAGGCGACCGCCATGTCGGGTTCGAGGTCGGCCAGCACCGTCGGGGGGTAGTAGTAGCCGTCGCCCTCGAGCGGCTCGCCGCCGAGCAGGCACTCGGCACCGTCCGCGAGGCTGCGCTCGACCTGGTCGTGCAGGTCCTCCATCAGGTCCTCGCGGGCCTGCGGGCCGACCTCCGTCGACTCCTCCATCGGGTCACCGACCGTCCACGAGTCCATCTCGTCGACGAACGCCTCGACGAACTCGTCGTACACGTCGTCGTGGACGATGAACCGCTTCGCCGCGATGCAGGACTGCCCGCTGTTCTGGAGCCGGGCCATCGCCGCCGTCTCCACGGCCTCGTCGAGGTTCGCGTCGTCGAGCACCACGAACGGGTCCGAGCCGCCGAGCTCCAGCACCGTCTTCTTCAGCTCCTCGCCCGCCGTCTTCGCGACCTGCTTGCCCGCGAACTCGCTCCCGGTCAGCGTCACCGCCCGCACCCGGTCGTCGCGGATGACGTCGTTCGCCTTCGAGCCCCCCACGAGCAGCGTCTGGAACGCGCCCTCCGGGAAGCCCGCCTCGCGGAACACCTCCTCGATGGCCAGCGCACACTCCGGCACGTTCGAGGCGTGTTTCAGCAGGCCGACGTTGCCCGCCGCCAGGCTCGGCGCGGCGAACCGGAACACCTGCCAGAACGGGAAGTTCCACGGCATCACCGCCAGCACCGGCCCGATGGGCTCGTGGCGCACGTACGTCTTCGCGTGCGACGCCCCGCCGATGACCTCGTCCTGCAGGTACTCCGGGGCCTTCTCCGCGTAGTGCTCGCAGACCCACGCGCACTTGCGGACCTCGCCCTTCGCCTGCGAGATGGGTTTCCCCATCTCAACCGTCATCAGCTCCGCGTACCGGTCCTCGTTCTCCCGGAGGACGTCCGCCGCCTCCTCCAGCAGCTGCCGCCGCTCGTTCATCGGCACCTCGCGCCAGGACTCGTACGTGTCCGCCGCCGTCGCGAGCCGCTCCTCGACCGCCGCGTCGTCGTGCTCTGCGACCGTCTCGACGTGCTCACCGGTCGCTGGGTTGATTCGCTCCATGGCCGGTGATTCGCGGACTTGCTACTACTAGCTTTGGCCGTCGAACTGAGAATTGTGGACGACTGGCGTGCTCCGATTTGAAGCACCTGTGGACCGTGGATCGGCTTCGTCAGTCGTGTGAACCGCTGGAGACGACCCCAGCCAGAAAGCCCCGACTCTCTCGGCTCCCACGACTCTCTGCGGTCCTCACTCCGTTGCGGTCCTTGTTTCGTCGGGGGTCGCCGAGAGAGTCGCCCCTTTCAGTCCCACCCCGACCGCGACCGCAACCGCCCTCAGGCCTCCACACCCGCTTGCATCTCCGGAAATCAGAGATTTCTGGCGGGCTCACGAAACGCGAGCGTTTCGTGACCGATGCTCGGTCGCACGCTCCCTGCGCTTCTCATCCCTCGCGCGCTGGCGGCTCGCGGTCTCACTTCGTTCGACACGCTCGCCAGCGCACGCCGGTGGTGAAAAGTCGGCAGAACTGTCACGTCGTCGGGGTCACTCCACGGTCGGCAGTTCGATTTCCTCCCCGTCGGCGTACACTGTCGGGTCGCGGATGATGCCGTCCTGGTGGAGGGGCGCGCTGGTGTCGCCGCCGATGCCGGCGTCGTCGCCGAAGGCGATGTGGACGGTGCCGCCGGCCTTCTCGTCGAGGAGGACGCTCCCGACGAGTTCGGTGACGGCGACGTTGGTGCCGATGCCGAGTTCGGCGAGGTTGTAGGCGTCTTGCCCGACCTCCTCGGCGGCGGTCTCGAGCATCGAGTCGATCTCGTCGGAGTCGGTGGCGGTGACGTAGCCGTCCTCGACCTCGATGGTCACCGTCTCGCCCTCGTCGAGCAGGCCGTGGGGGTCGATGGTGCCGTCGACGACGTAGACGCCGTTCGCGTTCTCGGGCGAGACGAACACCTCGCCGGCGGGGAGGTTGGAGAACTCGCCGGGCTCGTGGACCATGCCGGTGTCCGAGCGCCACTCGCGGTCGCCCGGCTCGAACGTGATGTCGGTGCCGAGCTCGGTGGTGACGCGGATCTCGTCGGCGTCTTCGACCTGTTCGAGCATCGCCTCGCACTCGGCTGCGATGTTCGCGTAGTCGGCGTCGAGCCCGGTCAGGAACACCTCCTCGGTGATGCCGGGGAGGGTCGACCCCCGAGCGCCGGCGTCGCAGGCGTCGCCGCGGGCGCGGGTGTGGCTGATGCTCTTCGTCGTCGGCGCGAGGAACACGTCGCTGGCGGCCATCGCCGCCGCGACCGGTTCGGGTGGCTCCTCGCCGTGCTGGTTCCCCGGCGGGTAGCAACAGAGGGTCGCGTCGTCGGTGATCTCGCTGGCGACCTCGTACAGCGCCTCGCCGATGGGGCGGCGCTTGTCGTCGGTGACGACGACGCAGGACTCGTCGCTGGCGAGGTTCAGACACTGTCGGACGGCGGTCTCGGCTGGTTCGCGGAGGTCGGTCATACCCGACCGGTCGGCGGGAGCCGTGTTAGGGCTTGCCGTCTGCGGTCACAGGAGTGTCGTCCCGAGCATGACGAGCAGCCCGATGACGCCGAGGACGGCACCGTCGACCTGCACGTAGTCCATCGGGCCGTCGCGGTGGTGGCGGCGGGCGCGCCCGGTGAGGAAGGTGTCCGCGGGCTCGGTGCCGCCGGGCGTGGTCCGGATGGCACTCACGCCGCCGACGAACAGCACCAGCCCGGCGACGAACAGTCCCGCGGAGAGCATGGTCGATTCCGGGTACGACGACGCTCGACAAAAGTTCTTTCATCGTATATCGGCAGAAATGAACTGTTACACCTATCAAGGAAATCAGTACTCCCCACCTAACGACCGATTAGCGTCGGACGGCACCGGGCCGTGGCGTCGCCGCGGGAGGACTTACTCGCCGCCGAAGTAGGGAGGAGCCTCGAAACGATTATCTCGCGGGGCTATCGAGGTTCGGGTATGATCCAGGTGGCCATCAACGGCTACGGTACCATCGGCAAGCGCGTCGCGGACGCCGTGCGCGCCCAGCCAGATATGGAGGTCGTCGGCGTCGCGAAGACGCGCCCGAACTTCGAGGCCGAGACGGCCGTCGACAAGGGCTACCCGCTGTACGCCGCCATCGAGGACCGCATCCCGCTGTTCGACGACGCCGACATCGAGCTCGCCGGAACGGTCGACGAGCTCGTCGCGGCCGCCGACGTGGTCGTCGACGCCTGCCCCTCGGGCATCGGCGCGGACAACGTCTCCATGTACCGCGAGCACGACACGCCCGCGCTCCTCCAGGGCGGCGAGGACGCCGACGCCGCCGACGTGAGCTTCAACGCCCGCGCGAACTACGACGAGACGACCGGCGCGGACGTCGCCCGCGTCGTCTCCTGCAACACGACCGGGCTCTCCCGCCTCGTCGCGCCCCTGCAGGAGGAGTACGGCATCGAGAAGGTGCGCGCGACGCTGGTTCGCCGCGGCGGCGACCCTGCCCAGACCGGTCGCGGACCGATAAACGACATCCTGCCGAACCCGGTCAGCCTGCCGAGCCACCACGGCCCCGACGTGAACACCATCTTCCCCGACCTCGCCATCGACACGCTCGGGCTGAAGGTGCCCGCGACGCTGATGCACACCCACAGCGTCAACGTCGAGCTCGAAGCCGAACCCGACGCCGAGGAGGTCCGCGAGCTGCTCGAATCCCAGTCGCGCACGTTCGTCATCGACGAGCACATGGCCATCGACGGCGCGGGCAAGCTCAAGGAGTACGCACAGGACGTGGGCCGGCCCCGCGCCGACATCTGGGAGAACTGCATCTGGGGCGAGTCGGTCACGATGGAGGACAACGACCTGTACCTGTTCCAGGCCATCCACCAGGAGTCCGACGTGGTGCCGGAGAACGTCGACGCGGTGCGGGCCATCCTCGGCGAGAGCGACGCCGCGGAGAGCATCGAGACGACGAACGAGGCCATGGGGATGGGGCTGTAGCACCGGCGCCCGCGCCGGCTGTTTTCGAAGTTTTCGGTGAAGTTGACCGGGACAGAAGGCTTTTGACCCGACGGCTGCAAGGCTGTCCCATGCGTCGTGACGACCGTGACGAGCCGTTCGACGACTTCTTCAAGGAGATCGAGCGGATGATGAACGAGATGATGGGCGATCGGTCGGTCGACATGCAGTTCGAGGGCGACGCAGGCTTCGGCTCGGACACGCACGTCGACATCCACGAGACCGACGACGAGATCCGTGTGGTGGCGGATCTTCCTGGTGTCGAGAAAGAGAACATCAAGCTGGAGTGCGACGGCGAGGCACTCACCATCGGTGCCGAGAGCGAGCACCGACAGTACCACGAGCGCGTCGAACTCCCCAGCAGGGTCGACGAGCACAACGCGACAGCGACCTACAACAACGGCGTCCTCGAGGTCGTCTTCGAGCGACTGGACACCTCCGCGGGCATCGACCTGAAGTAGCGACCCCCACTTCCCCCACTTTTCACGCCGCGAGCCGCGGCTACGCGCCGGCCGTCTCCCGGATCGCGTCGGCGAGCCGGTCCCAGAAGCCGTCCTCGTACTTCCCCGCGTCGTCGATGGTCGGGCGGGCGTTCGTCTCGTTGACGACGACGCCGTCCGGCCCGACGAGCAGGTCGACGCCGAGGAATCGAACCCCGAGCTCGTCGGCGACACGTTCTGCGAGCCGCCGGTACTCGGCGTCGAGGTCGACCGGCGTCGCCTCGGCCCCGCGGTGGACGTTGTGCTTCCAGCGCCCGGCCTCGCGGTCGGCCTCGGAGAGCCGGCGTTCGACCGCGCCGACGTACTCGCCGTCGAGCACCATCACCCGGTAGTCACGCGCCTCGGGGACGAACTCCTGGACGAGGTAGGAGCGGTCGCCCGTGGCCCGGAAGTCGTGGACGAGGTTCAGGTAGTCCGTGACCCCGAGCACCGAGTCGAGGTCGGGTACCTTCGCGACACCGATGCCCCGGGTCGTGGAGTTCGGCTTGAGGACCACGGGTGGGTCGAGCGATTCGACGGCCTCCGCGACGGCAGACTCGTCGGCCGGGTTCGAGACGTACACCGACCGAGGGACGGAAATCCCGGCACGCTCGAGTCGTGCGAGGACTGCGGCCTTGTTCCGCGAGGTGAGCACCGCGTCGCGGCCGTTGAGCCAGGGCACGTCGAGCAGCGCGTCGGCGACGCCACCCTCCATCATCCGGCCGGGATAGACGAAGCCGGCGTCGAACTGTCCGCGGGAGAACGGTGCTGCATCGGGCGAGAGCGCGAGCGTGCGCTCTTTCACCTGGACGTGGTGGACGGAGATCCCGCGCTCGGCGAGCGGCGCGCGCATCCGCTCGAACGTCTCGGCGCGGTTGACGACTGCGAGGTCGACCATGCGAGTGGGTTCGACCCCGGGAAGAAAAGCCTACGCGATGAGCTTCTCCTCGCCACGCTCGACGACGACGCGACACGGCGGGGAGATCTTGTTGTAGGCGCGGCGGAAGGCGTCCTTGACCTCGGGGGCCTGGTCGACGGTGCACCAGCAGGTGAACAGGCGCTCGCCCTTCTGAACTCGTGCTGCTGTACCGACGATCTTGCCGAAGGCCTGGCGCATACCGTCCGAAACACGGTCGGCACCCGCGCCGGTCGCCTGCTTGTTCTCGCGGATGACGTGGTGCGGGAACTTGCGCAGGATCATGTAGTAGTTGCCCTCGCCGAGGGTCTTGATGAGGTGACGGTTCGCCGAGAGGCGCGAGGCCTCCAGCGAGCCGTGACGCAGCTGGCACTCCTCCTCGAGCACGAGGCTGATCTGGACCGGCCAGTCGTCGGGGTCGCTCGCGGTGTCGCCCATCTTGTGCTGTGCGATCTTCGAGCCGGGGATACCGGTGATGTACTCGCGTCGGGTGTACGCGGGCTTGGAGATCTCCCGGTACATCGACGCCGGTTTGTCGGACATGGTTATTACGGGCAACTGAGGCCGAGCGCGCGAATAAAGGCTTCGAAGCGGAGTCGCGTCAGCGGGGTGTGGGTGGCCTCAGCTGGCGGCGTAGCAGTCACCGTCGCACTCGACCAGGCCGGACTCGGAGAGCGAGCCCAGGACCGAGAAGAGCGCGAGCTTCGGGACGTTCAGCGACTGCTGCATCTCGTCGACGGTGGACCGGCCGGTGGTATCGAGATAGAGGTAGACCAGCTTCGCGGTCGGCGAGTTCAGTTCGCCGGGGATCGGTTCTGCGGTGCGTCTGAGGGCAGCACGTTGGGTGCTCATCGTATCTCGATGGATGTCTGCATCGAATATAAAGTTATGCCCCATGCGGTGAAAATACCTAATACTACCTTCCATACGTAATGATACTGGGTCTCACGGGCGAGTGTGTATCACACAGTATCGGTGGTCAGCTGCGAGGACGAACACGGCGGTCGCTCGCCGATGTGTAGGACACGGGGACGGCGGCCGTGCAGCCACTCACGGCCGCCGTCAGAGCATGAGTGACGGCAGCACACGGAGACCCTGTAGACTCGTGTCGACAGGTGCACTCCAGCGCACAGCGGGTCACCGCTGCACTCTCAGGTAGGTGGTGGTGTATTAAAATCTTGCCCAATAGCGCAAGTTTGGACACTTATATTCCTATAATAGCACCGATTCGTGTAGTTCTGTGGTATAGAACTACCTGCCTGTTCTAATCGGTAGGGGGTCTGGACTCGGAACTGGCCGTTCGTGGACGCACCGCCCCCGGTTGTCTGGGCGTCGTCGTCACTCCGAGGCAGGTAGCCGTTCAAAGAACGGACGAGCAGCAGCGCTGCTCGCGGTGTTGGTGTGAGCTCGCGCCGAAGGTGGCGCGAGCGTGAATCAGATCGTGGGTCCGTTAGGAACCGACGCTCAGAGACGGGTTACGTTCTTCGCGCGCGGGCCCTTCGGGGCGTCCTCGATCTCGAATTCGATCTCCTGTCCCTCTTCGAGGTCCGGTCCGCCAACGTCCTCCATGTGGAAGAAAACGTCCTCGTCCGCGTCCTCAGTGTCGATGAAACCGTAGCCGCCAGTGTCGTTGAAGAAATCAACCTTGCCTTTCGCCATTGCAACTGAACTCACGAGCGGGAGACCGATAAGGCTTCCGCGTTCGGTCTGAGTGGGAGAACGACGGTGTAGAATGGTTCTACCGGCCGAATACGTCGGAGAGAGGGGTTCGAGCCGGGTCCAGTCGGTCTCGAGCGGTCGGTGGGCCGAGTCGCGGGTCAGTAGGGGCTGCCACCACCGCCTCCACCGCCACCACCACCGGTCGTCGTCCCGGACGGCCGGACGGGGGAGCCGTCGGGCGCGAGCACCCACCACACGTCGTTCACACCCTGTCCTGTGGCGTCGCCGGGGTCGGTGTCGCTCGCGTAGTAGTACAGGGGCCAGCCGTTCGCGGCGACCTGTGTCGAGCCATCACCGCGGTCGAACGTCGAGAGGGTCGCCGAGACGCCCGCGCCGGCCATCGCCTCGCCGTCGACCGTCAGCGGGGGCCACGCGTCTGCACAGCCACCGGTGCAGCTGCTCGCGCCCGCACCACGCTCGTCCTGGTCGAACATGTACAGCGTCAGGCCGTCCGGACCGACGAGGACGTCGCCGAGATCGGGGTGGCTGCGGACGGCCACCGTGGCGTCGCCACCGGCCGTCGTGGTCGCGGGCGAGGTGGTCTCGGTGACCATCTCCGTCGTCGCCGGGGCGGTCGTCGTCTGGTCCGCGGTCGTCCCGCCACCGCCGCCGTCGCCGTCGCCGAGGCAGCCGGCGAGTGCGAGCGTTCCCGCGACCGCACCGAGCAGGGCCCGTCGTGTGCGTACCATACGAGGACCGTCGACACAGCAGCTAAAGAGGATTGTCCGAACTCCGTCCCAAATTCGTCCGACATCGGGAGCGCGGGCACCGTGACGCCGGGGGCCGGTCGGAGCGGCTCCCGGTCACCGCCCGACAGCCGTCACCACCAGGTGATGCGAACGAGGAACAGCAGGGCGACGAGCTCCAGCCCACAGAGCATCGTCATGCCCACCTGCACCTCGGTGGTGGTCGCCTCGAACCAGCCGATGAACGCCGGGTGGAGCAGGTAGAAGTACACCCAGAGCAGGTTCTCGACGAGGAGGAAGCCGGCGAACACCAGCAGCCCGAGCGTGTGCTGGGCACCGTGCTGTCGGTAGCCCTGGAGCCACACCGACCCCAGTGCGAGCAACAGCAGCACGTTGATCCCGGCGGCGGCCAGGGCCACCTCAAGCCAGACCGTCATCGTTCACCTCTCGTGTGCCGACCGTTATCCGTGTTGTCCAAATTTCGTCCATACTCAGTCGTCCTCCACCGTCGCCAGTATCTCCTCGACGGTGTCCCAGTTCGCCCGCGATGCGTCGGTGAACGTGTACACCGCCGCGTACTCGTCGCCGCTCCGGTCGACCACGTTGTTCTCAACGAGCACGTCGAGGTGGTGGCGGACCGTGGTGTAGTCGAGGTCGAGCTCGGTCGCGAGCTGGTTGGCGTTGCGCGGGCGCTCGTCGATGGCGCGCACGATACGGACCCGTGACGGCCCGCCGCGAGAACTCGCCAGCACGTACCAGAGCACGCCCTCCATCCGTCTGTCGCTACTCGTGAGGTGCTTGTAAACGTACACGGTGGCGGGAGCGCAGTCGTCGACGAGTCGGGGGCGTCGCTGCCCGAACATTTATGTATTATCACCTGACTTTTCCGCCTGTATATCCGGAACTGCCCAACTCACGAACCCATCGGCGCTCGAACAGAAGTCACTCGGTATGCAGGTCGGCCTGACGGTCGTCACGCTGGGACTCTACCCGCTGTACTGGTTCTACAGCACGGCCAAACAGCTGGATGCGGCGACCGACAAGAGCCTGACCCCCATCTTCGGTGTCATCCCGGTGCTGAACTTCGTCTGCGCCTGGCAGGTCGCCGACGCCGCCGAGGCCGTCACGGATCAGGACAAGGAGATCCTGTTCATCCTGTTCCTCGTCTTCGGCGTACTGTCCTGGTACTGGATCCAGTCCGGCATCAACCAGACCGCGGCGAACTGACCGCTGGAAATTAGCATCCTCCGTGGTGTCGTGGAAAGGTTTCATCGACGACACATTTAAGTGAGCGGTCTTTGATTTGGACCGTGTATGGAGACGACATCCGAATTCGACGGAAGCATGGCCGGGCTGATCGTGGGACTGTTCCTCTGCCTGCCGGTTGGCATATACTACTACATCAGCAACAAGCAGGAGATGTGGGTCTGTCCCGAGTGCCGAGAGGCCGTCCGGATGGGTGCCAACACCTGTCCGAACTGTGGTGAGAACCTCGAGGACGCCGGTGACATGGGCCACGAACACGACCACGAGGACGAGACCGAGGAGTTCTGAGGGTTTCGGCCCGGCGTAGTTTTTTGTCGGTCGCCATCCCGGTCAGTAACGGATACGCAGTCAATGTACAACCCACTCGAACGGCTCGTGCGGTACGTCTGGCGGCGCAAGCCCATCGTGCTCGCACACCACCCGTCCTGTGCGTACTACTCGCATCACACGTTCGAGCTCTACGGTGCACAGCTCTGCCTGGGCTGTTTCGTCGTCTACCCGGTCGGGCTCGTCTCCCTCTCGCTTCTGTCGCTGCTGCACCTCGCGGTCCCCGGCCTGTTCGCCGTCCCGACGGTGGTGCTGTACGCCGTCGCGGGTGCACTGGCAGCGCCGCTGCTCGTCTCGAAGGCGCTGTTCGACGTGCGGCGCATCCGCTGGCGGATGCTCACGAAGGCACTGCTGGCGGTGGGGCTCGCCGTCGCGGCCCTGCCCGTCATCTTCCGGCCGGCTGACCGGCTCGTGGGGGCGGTCCTGTTCGTCGGCTTCCTGGTGCCCTACGTGGGCTACAAGGGCCTGACCGCGCTCGACGACTGCGAGGGCTGTCCCGAACTGGCGGACCGACCGAACTGCTCCGGGCTCGAGTTCGAGTGGGACTAGGACTCCTCGCCCTCCCAGTAGTCGACGTCGTCGTCGATGCGGTAGTAGCCGTGGACGCTGCGCTCGCCGGACCCGCCCGGCGGCGAGCCGGCGAACACGCCGATCTTCTCGGAGTCGGGGTACACCGTCACGTCCGGCTCTTCCATGGTCGACATCGCGAGGTACCGGACCGGCCCGTCGGAGTCGTTGACCACCCTGTGGGCGCCGCGCTCGTCCGCCGGCAGCGCCACGTAGTCGCCCGCATCGAGCGGGACCATCTCCCCGTCGAGCCGGAGCGTACACGTGCCGTCGAGGACGTACATCGCCTCCTCGTTCCCGGTGTGGTAGTGGTACGGCCACGACTTGCCGCCGGCGGGCAGTTCGTACAGACTACAGCCCAGCGACTCGCCGCCGGCCGGCTCGGCCAGCTTCTTGCGGCGGAGGGCGTCCTCGCCGTCGCCGACCGTCGTCCACTCCAGGTCGTCGTCGTTGACGATTGGCATGGATCGACGTTCAGACAGGACGGGGGTAAGTGTTACCCGCTGACGGGGGTCCTCGCGCGCCGCGGTCACCGGTTCTCGTTCCCGCCGACGCGGCGACCGAGCCGGCCGACGAGACTGCCGACGAAGACGCCGATGTAGGACGGGATGCCGAAGTACACCCCGAAGATGACCGCAGCGGCGATGATGCCGACGGTCGAGCCGATCGCGATGACGATGCCGATGATCTCCGCCACGAGGATGGTCGCCGCCAGCAGCAGGTCGCCGGTTAGCAGGGCGTTGCCGATGGGTTCGAGCAGCGCGACCAGGAGGACGAGCAGGACGACCACGACCGACGGCGTCAGCACGCCCATCGCGAGGTCGCTCCTGTACTTCTCGGTCAGTTCCTCGGCGACGAGGGGGAACGTGACTCCCGCGACGAGGCCCGAGACGAGCACCGCCCCCGCCATGACGACGAGCGGGTCGTTCCCCTGCCCGGTTCGCATCGTGAGCAGGTCGCCCGCAGCCGAGGAGAGCCGGAAGATCCGCTCCGGGCCGACGAAGAGGATGTAGAACGCGAGCAGCCCCGCCGGAATCCCGATCTTGTCCCCGAACGACTCGGCGGCCGACGTTCCCCGGTCGTCCCCGTCCGCCGATTCGTCACCGACCATCCCGCGCACCCCGTCGCTCTGGAACGCTTTAGACATAATCTGGTTCACATGTCTCTCTCGATAATTTTCTTTCGGTTACCGTCGGATAACTACCAGTATCTGGCAGCCTCCCCAGCAGCGACCGCGGAGACGACGGTGACCGTGCTCAGACGGGGTAGGTGCCCTCGAGCTGGGTCCGCCCGACGATGTGGCCCGCCATCGCCTCTCCGAGCGTGTCCGCATCCGTGTCGGGCTCCAGCTGGAGTGTCGAATCGAGCGCGAACAGCTTGAAGCGGTAGCGGTGCTCGCGGTCCGGCGGGTTCGGGCCGCCGTAGCCGACCTCGCCGTAGTCGTTGGTCCCCTCCATCGCGTCGCTCGGTGTCCAGTCCTCGGGGATCTCCCGGCGGTCCGGCGGGACGTTCCAGACCACCCAGTGGTCCCACACCTTCCCCGCCGGCTCGACGGCGTCGGGGTCGTCCATCACCAGCGCGAGCGAGGCGGCCTCGTCGGGCACGCCGGCGATGGACAGCGGCGGGTTCACGTTCTCGGCCCGGTAGCCGTACTTCCGAGGTATCTGTTCGCCGTCGTCGAACGCTGGGCTCGTGAGTTCGAGTGCTGTCATCTGGGTCACCTCCCCGCGTGCGGGGTTCTACTGCCCTGGCGACGACCCGTCGAGACCGACACAGCCCGCCACGAGCGTCCACGCTCCCGCGAGGAGCGTCCGCCGCGTGACCGGCCGGTCGCGCCGCTCCTGCACGGGTGCAACTTCGACGTGCTGCTACAAAAATCCGGGAGCGTGTCGCGGCGCGGGCGTCAGGACCCGAGCCAGCGCGCGAGACCGCCGGCCAGCATGACCAGTGCACCGGTGATGAAGGTACCGGGGATCGGGAGTACGAACAGACCGAGACCAGCTGCGATGGCGACTGTGGATGCGTTCATGATTGTGGTTGGGGTCGACGACCGCGGACAGCGTGGTTACCGCCCGATACGACCCGCCCGCTACGACTGGAACGGCTCCCCATCACGGTGGTTGTCGGGGTTCTCCTGCTCGCTCGCCTCCTTCTCGCGGAGTTCGGACTCCTGCTCGATGTCGTGTTCCTTCTGTCGTTCCTCCGCCCGACGCTCCTCCTCGCGTGCCTCGGCTTCGGCCTCCTCGCGGGCGTCCTCGTCGGCGTCGTCGGCCGTCTCCAGCTCGGTATCCTCCTCGATGTCGATGCCATGCTCTTCGTCACTCATGGATAGGAGAGACGGCTGCGAGCCGGTTCAATGTCCGGCCTACACAGAAAGCCACGGACCCGACGTCGGGCTCAGCCGTCGAGGTCGGTGCCGTCCGCGGCCGCGACGCCGGCGAGCAGGTACTCCGCACCGGAGCGGGTCGTCGCCAGCGGCGTGTCGTGGACGTCGCAGATGCGCAACAGCGCGGAGATGTCGGGCTCGTGGGGCTGGGCCGTCAGCGGGTCGCGCAGGAAGACGATGCCGTCGAGGCGCTCGTCGACGACCTCGGCACCGATCTGGAGGTCGCCCCCCATCGGCCCGGAGGCCTTGCGTTCGACCTCGATGCCGACCGTCTCCTGGATGCGCTCGCCGGTCGTCCCCGTCGTCACGATGTCGATGGTCTCGAGGTACTCCCGGTGGGTCTCGGCGAAGTCGAGCATCTCCGGCTTCTCGTCGTCGTGGGCGATGAGCGCGAGGCGTGTCATGTTCACCGTCTCGGTGCCCGGCGGCAAGAACGTTCCTGGGACGGCGAAAACAGCTATGTTCCCGACGTGATACGTCAGCGCATGGCCAGAGACGTGACACGACGCCGGCTGCTGGGTGCCGGCGCGACCATCGGCATGGGCAGCATCGCCGGCTGCTCCGGGAGCGGCGACCCGGAGACGGCGACCGAGACGGCCGACCCGACCAGCACCGCGACCACGCAGACGACCGACCAGTCCGAGACGACGACGGAGGGCCCCGAAGAGCAGGAGCCGGTCGCCGACGGCTCCGGACTGATCCCCGCCGCCTACGTCGTCACCAAGGAGGACGGCGAGATACGGGCGTACAACGGCCAGACGCTCGCGGTCGAATACAGTGGTTCGGCCGGCGCTGACGACGGCCGCGTCCTGCAGGAGACGTTCGACGCGCTGGCGGCCGGTTCCGTGACCGGCGGCCGGGTGTTCATCCGTCGCGCGGAGTACACGCCGGACCGGCAGCTGGACCTGACCAGCAGCTACACAGAGGTCAGGTCGGACTTCGCCCGGCTGACGTTCCAGGACCACCCGCGAGACGACGGCGAGTCCCAGACCGACTTCGCCATCGAGCCCGGCGACGGCTCGACCGAGCACGTCACCATCCAGGGGCTCGTCCTCGACGGCAACAAGGACGCACGGACGAGCCGGACCAGAACGGCCGACGTCCGGGCGAACGTCAGCCACGTCACGTTCCGCGACTGCGTCGTCTTCGGCGGGAAGAGCGTCGACGGCGACGGCGGCTACGGCATCGGCGAGGACAACGACGCCGACCACGTCACCATCGACAACTGCATCGTCCGCGACAGCGACCGCCACGGCTACCACACGTCCGCGCCGCACCTCCGCATCGTCAACTCGACGTTCCTGAACAACGCGAAGGAGACGGGCGACGTGTTCGACCTCGCCGCCACCGACGCCGTCATCGCCAACAACCACTTCGAGGGGAACGGCCACGGCATCAAGATCGACGACGCCGACCGGTCGGGCGGCAACATCGTCATCACGGGTAACGTGTTCGTCGACAACTACCTGCCCGACATCGCCTCCGGCCAGGTCGAGTTCGCGGACACCACCGTCGACTCGGTCACCATCTCTGACAACACGTTCATCCTGCCGGACATCGACGCCGGCGAGACCTCCGCGCACGTCCTCTTCAGCTCCGACGAGTCCCTCGGGAGCGTCCGCATCCGGAACAACCACTTCGAGGGGGGCGGCCCCAACGCGCTCACCTGGTTCCGGGAGACCGGCCGGAAGCTCCGGACGCTCGTCGTCGAGCACAACACGTTCGAGCGCATCCCGCACGACGTCGGCCTGCTCGCCAGCGCGGAGCGGCTCCTCGTCCGCGACAACCTGTTCGACTGCAGCGGGGGCGGCGGGAGCCTGACCATCAAGGAGTGCTCGTCGGGCGTCGTCTCCGGCAACGTGAGTTACGACGCGAGCATCGACGTGCAGTCGGACCTCGTCGTCGAGCGGAACCACGAGCTCTGACGGTCGTGGGTGGGGGCGGTCCGCCGGTGTCTACAGCCCGAGCGTCGCGAGCCCGTCGAACACGTAGAGGTAGTAGTAGAGCTGGACGCTCCCCGCGACGACGAGGACGACCCCCGCGATGCGGGTGAGCCGTCCGGTCGACGCCGAGAGTCGTCGGAGGACGGTCTCCCGTCCGAGCGCGGCCAGCAGCGTCACCGCGAGCATCAGCAGGCTCATGCCGGCGGCGTACGCGCCGAACAGGAGCACCGCGCCGGTCGCACCGGCGTTCAGGGCGACGCCGGCGATGGCGACGAACAGCGGCGCGGTACAGCCCGCTGCCGCCGCGGCGTAGACGACGCCGAAGGCGAAGAACCCGCCGACGGAGCGACGCCGTTCGGGGAGCGGGAGGTGCGCCGAGGGCTGGAACCGCCCGCTCGCCATCCCAACCCCGAGGACGATCAGCAACACGCCGACGACGAGTTCGAGTGCGCTCACGTTCGCGAGCGCGCTGGCCCCGACGGCGGCCGCGAGCCCGGCGAGGACGGCGTAGACGAGGAAGAACCCCAGGCTCGTGACGCCGGCGACGAGGACGGCGCGGCGCAGCCGGTGACCGAGCGGGACGACCCCGTCGTCGTCCGACCCGTCGCCCTCGCCGAGGAAGTACGCGACGTAGCCGGGCAGCAGGGGGTACGCACACGGGGCGAGGAAGGTGAACACCCCGGCGCTGAACGCGAAGGAGAGCTGCGAGGGCCCGATCACGACCGGGCACGCTCGATGGCGGCGACGATGTCCTGCGAGCGAGCGAGGCCGGTGTGGGTCCACACCTGCTCGCCGTCGGCGTCGAACACGAACACCGTCGGGAACCCGCGCGGGTCGTAGGTGCTCGAGGCTGCCAGCTCGGGGTCGAGCAGCACCGGCCAGGTGCCGTCGTGCTCGCGCCAGAACGACCGGACGGCGTCCTGGTCCGACTCGGTCGTGATCGAGCGCATCGCGAGGTCCGGGAACCGCTCGTGCACCGCGCGCAGCTCGTCCATCTGTGGCTTGCACGGCGCACACCACGTCGCGAAGAAGTCGAGCACGACGGGGCCGCCCCGTGGCTGGACGACGACCGCGCCGCCGGGGGAGCCGCCGACCTCGACCGACTCGAGGGCGAGGCCGTCGCTCGTCCCGCCGCCGGGACGGAGCGAGCCGAGGCAGCCGGCCAGCCCGGTCGCCAGACCGAGGCCGCCGGCCCGGAGGACCGACCGACGAGAGGGATGCATACGCGGAAGTAGACGGCGCACTGCTCAATAGCCTTGCGCCGGTCGTGAGAGGGAGTCGCACGACCGCAGGGGGATTATGCCGGCCTCGTGCCTACGGTCTCGCCGTGCAACGGACGACCAGCCGACGGCGACTCCTCGCCGCGACCGCCGCCGCGGGCCTCGGTGGGCTCGCCGGCTGTACCGCGAGGTCCGTCGGCGGTGACGGAGGCAGCGACGGTGCGACGGAGCCGACGCGCCGTCCGAGCACGCCGGTCGACCCGGGCTCGCTGGCGGCGAACGGGAACCCGTCGACGATCTGCAGCGCACCCATCGTCTCCGGCATCCGCGCCATCGTCGAGCCGGCGTTCGCGTCGGACTGGAGCGCGGTCGAGCCGGACAACGAGTTCGTCTACGGCGAGCCGACGCTCGACGACGAGCGCACTGTCGTGGGCGTCGTCGCGGACGGTGCGGCGCGGGCCTACCCGATCGACGCGTTCTGGCGACACGAGGTCGTCAACGACGAGTTCGGCGGTCCGATACTCGTGACGTACTGCCCGCTCTGTCGGAGCGGGATGGTGGCCTCCCGTGTCGTCGACGGCGAGACGCTGACGTTCGACGCCTCCGGGCAGCTCTGGGTGCCGCCGGAGATCTACACCCGGTCGATGGAGCAGGGCGGCGACGTGTTCGTGGCCGGGAGCCGCGGGCTCCCGGGCGAGGACGAGTCGGTCCGGAACACCGCGAACCTCGTGCTGTACGACGTCGAGACGGAGAGCTACTGGAGCCAGCTGCTCGCGACGGCCATCTGCGGGCCCCACACCGATACGCAGCTGGCGATCCGCGCGTCGATCCTGTCGACCTGGGGCGAGTGGCGCACGGCCCACCCGGGGACGGACGTGCTGCTGCCGGCGCCGCATTCGAGGCTGATCGAGTGAGTGCGAGCCGCGGGTCGACCGCCGACGAGCGACCCGGGCGACCGTGTTCTCCCGGCCCCGAACACGTGAGAGCCGAACGCTTATGCGGCCGAACCCGTATGTCCAAGCGATGACCGGGTCGGACGGACCGCCGTCGGGCGACGTGGTGGAGCCCTCACCGTCGTTCGTGGCACAGGCGAACGTCGGGTCGAGCGAGGCGTCGTTCGAGGAGCCGTGGCCGGACTGCTGGGCGGCGGCGGCCGACCGGCTCGACTGGCACCGCCCGTACGACACCGTCCTCGAGTCGGCAGACGGCAGGCCGCCGTTCCGCTGGTTCGCGGGCGGCGAGCTGAACGCCTGCGCGAACTGTCTGGACCGCCACCTCGACGAACGGGGCGACGAGACCGCCATCGTCTGGGAGGGTCACCTCGACGAGCACGTCACGTACACGTACCACGAGCTGTTCGACGAGGTGAACGCCGTCGCCGCCGGCCTGCGCGAGCTCGGCGTCGCGGCGGACGACGTGGTGACGACCTACCTCCCCTCGATTCCGGAGGCCGTCGCGGTGATGCTCGCCTGCGCACGCATCGGCGCGGTCCACAACGTCGTGTTCGCGGGTTTCTCGGCGGACGCGCTCGCGACCCGGATGGAGCGTGCGGGGTCGCGCTACCTCGTCACCTGCGACGGCTACTACCGCCGGGGCGAGGCGGTGAACCAGCGCCGCCGGGCCGACAACGCGCGGATGGCGCTCCCGTACGACCTCGACGCGACGGTCGTCGTGGACCGGCTCGCCGCCGGCGGGGACCGCAGCGGGGACGAGGACACAACCCGCTACGACGAGATCGTCGCGGCGAACGAGGGGGCGACCGTCGAGCCGGTGCCACGCGAGGCCGCCGCGCCGCTGTTCCGGATGTACACCTCGGGCACGACGGGCGAGCCCAAGAGCGTCACCCACACCACCGGCGGCTACCTGGCACAGGTCGTCTGGACGAGCGAGCGCGTCCTCGACGTCGACCCGGAGACGACGATCTGGAGCACCGCGGACCTGGGCTGGATCACCGGCCACAGCTACGTCGTCTACGGGCCGCTGTCGCTCGGTGCGACGACGGTCCTGAGCGAGGGCAGTCCGGACGCGGCCGACCGCGACCGGCCGTGGGCGGTCGTCGCCAGGAACGACGTGAACGTCCTCTACACCGCGCCGACCGTCGTGCGCTCGTTCATGAAGTGGGGGACCGGGTACCCGGCGGCCCACGACCGCTCCAGCCTCCGGCTGCTCGGGAGCGTCGGTGAACCGCTCGACGCGGAGACCTGGCACTGGTACCACGAGCACGTCGGCGGCGGCGACTGTCCCGTGGTCGACACCTGGTGGCAGACCGAGACGGGCGCGGTCCTCCTGACCACGCTTCCGGGCGTCGACGCGATGAAGCCCGGCTCGGTCGGCCGCCCGCTGGCAGGCATCGAGGTGACCGTCCGCGACGACGCCGACGCGGTCTGTCCCCCGGGCGAGCGGGGCTGGCTCTCGGTCGACCGCCCGTGGCCCGCGATGGCGCGCGAGCTCGCGACCGCCAGCGAGTGGGGCGCCGTCGCGGACGGACCCGAGCGGTGGCGCTACCGCGTCGGCGACGAGGCGGTCGTCGACGACGACGGCTACGTCACCGTGCTCGGTCGGGTCGACGACGTGCTGAACGTCGGGGGCCGCCGGTTCAGCACCGCCGAGATAGAGCACGCGGTCGTCGAGGTCGACGGCGTCGCCGAGGCGGCGGTCATCGGCCGGGACGACCCCGACATCGGGACGGCCATCGTCGCCTACGTCACCACCGAGGACGGCCCCGCCGGCGCGGCCGTCTCGCGCGACGACGTCGACGCGGCCGTCTCGGCGGCCATCGGCGCGGGGTCGACGCCGGACGAGGTCGTGTTCACGCCCGACCTGCCGAAGACGCGTTCCGGGAAGATCATGCGACGCCTGCTCGGCGACATCGCCAACGGCGAGGACTACGGCGACACGAGCGCGCTGCGCAACCCGGAGGTCGTCGGCGAGCTGGAGGCGCGCCAGCACGACTAGCTCGTCTCGGACCGACGACAGGAGTTCGTGGCCGACAGAGAAGCGAAACAGCTGGTCGGAGATGATAGGCCTTCGAGCGGCTCGCGACACTCTATCGACGACGACCACGAGGCTGCTGGCGGTAGAACTATTTCGCTGGCTGTAGAAGCACGAAACAGATGGGTCGGCCGTTCAGCGACGCGGGCTACGACCGCCTCCGGCGCTACACCGAGAGCCACCGCGAGGACCTCGTCTGCCGGCTCTGTGGGGAGGCCGGCCTCCGCCCGGCCGAGGTGACGCAGGTGACGCCCGACTCGGTCGTGCCGGTCGACGACGCGTTCCTGCTCGACCTCCCGGACCGTACCGCGTTCCTGCCCGCCGACGTGGAGCACGACCTCCGGCTGTACGCCGATGCGACCGACTGCGCCCCGGACGCTCCCGTCGTCGACGTGTCGACCCGCCGTGTGCAGATGCTCGTCCGCGAGGTGGCCGACCGCGCGGCCGACGCGACCGGCGAGCCCCACTTCGCCGACGTGTCGAGCCGCGACCTTCGCGAGCAGTTCGTGCTGCGGCACCTCCAGGGGGGCGTCGACCCGAGGGTCGTCGCCGCGGCGGCCGGCTTCGACAGCGTCGCCGGACTCGCGCCGTACCTCGACGAGCCCTCGGGCGTCGAGCTCGCGGCGTCGCTCGCTGCGGACGGACCGACCGACGGCGAGCTGTCGACCCGGTCGCGCGACGCGCTCTCCCTCCTCGCGACGCTCGGGGAGGCGTTCGCCGACGCGACGACGACCGACGAGCTGTACAGACGCCTCTGCGACCGTCTCGTGGCCGTCGAGGGCTACGGGTCGGCCTGGGTCGCACGCGGGATCGACGACGGGCTGGAGCGGCGGGCCCACGCCGGCTTCGATGGGGCCGTCGTCGACACGCTCCTCGCGGACCACGCGGACGACCTCGACGACGTTCTGCGTTCTGGCAGCAGTCGCGTCCTCGACCTCGCCGGCGACGACGTCGCGGTCTGCCTGCCCTTCGGCGCGACCGAGGGCGCGGACCGCGTGCTCGGCGTGGGCGTCGCCGGTCCCGTCACCGACGCCGAGACGGACGCCCTCGTCGCCGTCGGCGGACTCGCCGGTCGGGCGCTCGACGCGCTCCGTCGCCGTCGCCGACTGGTCGCCGACGTGGTCACCGAGCTCCGGTTCACGGTGCGCGACACCGAGGCGGTGGTCGTCGACCTCTCGGCGGGCCCGGCCGAGCGCGTCGAGGTCACCGGTGTCGTCCCAGGTGGCCCCGGGCTGGTCCTGTACGCCGTCGTCGCAGGGACGACGCCCGACGCCGTCTCGGACTCCCTCGCCGACGACGAGCGGGTCGAACGGGTGCGCTACGTCGACGACGACGCCGACGGCCCCGTCCTCGAGCTCGCGCTGTCGGCCTCACCGGCGCTGCGGCTCGTCGGGTTCGACGCCCGCGTCGAGTCCTACGTCGCCGAGGACGGCGTCGGGTCGCTCGTCGCCACGGTCGCGACCGACGCCGACGTGCGGGCGGTAGTCGACGGACTGTCCGAGCAGTACCCCGCGTCGAGCCTCGCCGCGAAGGAGACCGTCGAGCGCACGGTCGACCCCGGTGCGGGCTTCTCGGCGTCGCTGCGGGACGACCTCACCGAACGGCAGGCCGCGGTCCTCCGTGCCGCCTACCACGGTGGCTACTTCCAGTGGCCCCGGGAGTCGACCGCCGAGGAGCTGGCGGACTCGCTCGACGTGGCCTCGCCGACCCTGCACAACCACCTGCGGGTGGCCCAGTCGAAGCTGCTCGACGCGTTCTTCGAGGGCTGAGCCGCGGCCGGTGCCGGGGAACGCGACCGGCGGCTAACTGTCTAGAGACGACCGTCGGTGAGCCGCAACCATCGGTGACGGCCGACCGAGAAACGCGCTGCAACCGAACGGGCGTTTGAGACGCCGAGACCTCCGGCGATCCCCGTTTCGGGACGTGGGGGCGGCGTGCCGACCCGATTAGCGACCCCGCTTTTTACGTGGGATGGTGGCTGATGGCATATGTCGGACGACCCCGACGTCGACCTCGAGGCGCGGCTCGAGGAGACGGCAGTGTTCCAGCCACCGGAATCGTTCGTCGAGCAGGCCAACGTCTCGGACCCGGCGATCTACGACGAGTTCGAGGCGAACTGGCCCGACTGCTGGGAGGCCGCGGCCGACCTGCTCGACTGGAACGAGCCCTACGACCAGGTGCTCGACGACTCGAACCCGCCCTTCTTCGAGTGGTTCACGGGCGGCGAACTGAACGCCTCGTACAACGCGCTCGACCGGCACCTCGACGAGCGAGGCGACGAGGTGGCCATCGAGTGGGTCGGCGAGCCCACGGGCGAGGCGAACCGTACGTACACCTACGCCGAACTCCACCGCGAGGTGAACGAGTTCGCGGCCGGCCTGCGCGACCTCGGCGTCGAGGAGGACGACGTCGTCACCATGTACATGCCGATGGTGCCGGAGCTGCCCATCGCGATGCTCGCCTGCGCCCGCATCGGCGCGCCGCATTCGGTCGTCTTCGCCGGCTTCTCGGCGGACGCGCTGGCGACCCGGATGAACGCCGCCGACTCCGAGTACCTCGTCACCTGCGACGGCTACTACCGCCGCGGCGACGCGCTGGAGCACAAGGCCAAGGCCGACGACGGGCTGGCGGGCGTCGAGCACGACGCGGAGACGGTCGTCGTCGACCGCCTCGGCGACACCTACGACCACCCGACGAACGAGCGCGACCACGCGTACGCCGACCTCGTCGCGGCCAACGAGGGCGCGACCGTCGAGCCGGTGTCCCGTGACGCCGAGGACATGCTGTTCCTGATGTACACCTCGGGGACGACGGGCCAGCCGAAGGGGGTGAAGCACACGACCGGCGGCTACCTCTCGTGGGTGACCTGGACGAGCCAGTCCGTCCTCGACATCAAGCCGGAGGACACGTACTGGTGCTCTGCCGACATCGGCTGGATCACCGGGCACAGCTACATCGTCTACGGCCCGCTCTCGCTCGGGACCACCTCGGTCATGTACGAGGGGACGCCCGACTACCCCGGGAAGGACCGCCTCTGGGAGATCGTCGACGAGTTCGACTGCACCCAGCTCTACACCGCGCCGACGGCCATCCGGGCGTTCATGAAGTGGGGCAGCGAGTACCCGGACCGCCACGACCTGTCGAGCTTGCGGCTGCTCGGCACCGTCGGCGAACCCATCAATCCCCGGGCGTGGAAGTGGTACTACACGCACATCGGCGACGAGTCCTGCCCGGTCGTCGACACCTGGTGGCAGACCGAGACCGGCGGCATGATGGTGACCACCCTGCCCGGAGTCGGCGAGATGAAGCCCGGGTCCGCCGGGCCGCCGCTCCCGGGGCTGGACGTCCGCATCGTCGACGTGAACGGCGACCCCGTCGACGAGGGACAGGCGGGCTACCTCACCGTCAACAGACCGTGGCCGGGGATGCTCCGCACGCTGTACAACAACGACGAGCGGTTCGTCTCCGAGTACTGGGCGGAGTACTCTGACACCGACAGCGACGACCCGGCCGACTGGGTGTACTTCCCGGAGGACGGCGCGAAGGTCGACGAGGACGGCTACATCACCGTCCTCGGCCGGGTCGACGACGTCGTCAACGTCTCCGGCCACCGCCTGGGCACGATGGAGATCGAGTCGGCCATCGTCGGCGTGCCGGGCGTCGCCGAGGCCGCCGTCGTCGGCGCCGACCACGAGCTGAAGGGCGAGGCCGTCTACGCCTACGTCATCACCGAGGACGGCCACGACGGCGACGAGGAGCTGCGGGCGGCCATCGTCGAGGGCGTCGAGGAGGCCATCGGCCCAATCGCTCGCCCCGAGGCCGTCGTCTTCACGCCGGAGCTGCCGAAGACGCGCTCCGGCAAGATCATGCGCAGGCTCCTGGAGGACATCGCGAACGGGGAGGCGCTCGGCGACACCTCCACGCTGCGGAACCCCGACATCGTCGACGACATCGCCGCGAGCGTGGCCGACGACTGACCGCGGGCGCGGCAACCGGCACACGCACGAGCTGCTGTTGTACCGCACACGACCGCACGACACACCACCACGACACGACATATGGCAGACACCGACACGCACGATTCGGACCAGCACGCACCCGTCGAGACCGACGGCGGCCACGACACCACCGACTACCTCGACGCGGAGGTTCACATGTTCAAACCCGCGACGCCGTTCATGCGCGACCACCTCAAGATCATCTGGACGATGTTCGTCGCCTGGGCGCTGTTCGTCTTCGGGCCGGTGCTCGCGACGTACCTCGCGACCGACCTGATGACGAGCATCACGGTCCTCGGCTTCCCGCTGCACTACCTGCTGACGGCCATCGGCGCCCCGGGCGGCGCACTCGCCCTCTCGTTCGTCTACGCACGGCAGCGCGACAGGCTCGACGCGAAGTACGGCATCGACCACTCGACCGGCGGTGAGACCGACACCGAGAGCGAGGCCGTCGCCGCGACAGACGGCGGGGTCGAGCAATGACGCTCGCTGCTGGACCGGCGGCGGTCGGGCCGCTGCAGCTCCTGCCGGACGCGCTCAACGCATCGTTCAAGCTCGTGCCGGCCATCATGGTGTCGGCGATGCTCCTGCTGTTCCTCGGCATCGGCTACGCCTTCCGCGTCGCCGACACGGAGGACCTCTGGGTCGCCGGGCGCTCCATCGGCAACGTCGAGAACGGGATGGCCATCGGCGCGAACTGGATGTCGGCCGCGTCGTACCTCGGCATGGCGGCGCTCATCGCCCTCTCTGGCTACTACGGGCTGGCGTTCGTCGTCGGCTGGTCGACGGGCTACTTCATCCTGCTCATCTTCCTGGCCGCACAGATGCGCCGGTTCGGGAAGTACACCGCCCCGGACTTCGTCGGCGACCGCTTCGACTCCGACGCCGCCCGCGCCATCGCCGCGCTGACGACCATCCTCATCGGCTTCGTCTACTCGGTCGGGCAGGCCCGCGGGATGGGGCTCGTCGGCATCTACGTCTTCGGGGGTGACTACGTCACCATGGTCGTCCTGCTGATGGGCATCACGGTCGGCTACCTCGCCCTCTCCGGCATGCTCGGGGCGACGAAGAACATGGCGGTGCAGTACGTCATCCTCATCGTCGCGTTCCTCGCCGGTCTCTACGCCGTCGGCTGGACGCAGGGCTACTCCACGGTCGCCCCGCAGATCGAGTACGGCGCGCTGCTCTCCCAGCTCGATTCGGAGTTCACCGAGCCGTTCGCGACCGGCGGCGTCTACATCTGGGTCGCGACCGCGTTCTCGCTCATCGTCGGCACCTGCGGGCTCCCGCACGTGCTCGTCAGGTTCTACACCGTCGAGAGCGAGCGCACCGCGCGCTGGTCGACGGTCTGGGGCCTGTTCTTCATCTGCCTGCTCTACCTCTCGGCGCCGGCGTTCGCCGCCTTCGGCACCGACCTCTACGCCGAGAACGTCGGGGAGGTGTACGGCGCGAACGGGATGTCCGGCGCGGAGGGCGACGTCATCGTCGTCATCGCCAGCCAGCTCGCGAACCTGCCGACGTGGTTCGTCGGCCTCGTCGCCGCCGGTGGCATCGCGGCCGCCATCGCGACGACCGCGGGACTGTTCATCGCCGCCTCGTCCGCGGCCGCCCACGACATCTACACGAACATCGTCAACCCCGACGCGAGCCAGCGCCAGCAGCTCCTGGTCGGGCGCGCGACCATCATCGGGCTCGGCGCCATCGTCACGCTCGTCGCGCTGGACCCGCCCGCGCTCGTCGGCGAGCTCGTCGCCTACGCGTTCAGCCTCGCCGGACTCGTTCTGTTCCCGATGTTCTTCCTCGGACTCTGGTGGGAGAACGCCAACCGGCAGGGCGCGCTCGCCGGCATGACCACCGGCCTGCTCATCTGGTTCGCGGCCATCGTCAACGAGGTGCTCCCGGCGTACGTCGGCTTCCTCGCCGACGCCGCCGGCGAGAGCGGTGCCATCGTGCCCCTCTACGCCGACGTCTTCCCGGCCATCGGGGCCGCGCTGGCGGGTACGCCCGTCGTCTTCGCCGTCACCATCCTCGTCTCGATGGCGACCGCCGAACCCGACGAGGAGATAAAGCGCATCGTCCGGCAGTGCCACAGCCCCGAACCGATGGGCCAGCAGCAGAGCGCCGAGGAGGTCGCCGCCACCGACGGCGGCACCGACGCGGTGACCGACGGCGGGACCGCCGTCGAGGCCGACGCCGGCGACGCTGCCGACGGGACGACCGAACCCACGGAGGACTGACCATGTACGACAGGATACTCATCCCCACGGACGGCAGCCCGACCGCCGAACTCGCCGTCGACCGAGCGCTCGCCATCGCCGAGCAGTTCGACTCCGCGGTCGACACGCTGTACGTCGTGGACACCGACGCCCTCGAGCTGAGCCTCGGCACCGAACAGGTCGACCGCGTCCGGTCGGGCCGGTTCGGCGAGATGAACGAACTGGAGGAGCGCGCCCGTGCGGCGACCGACCACGTCGTCGAGGCCGGCCGCAAACGCGGCGTCGACGTGACCGCGCACTTCCGGGCGGGCCAGCCCCACCGGGTCATCGCCGACTTCGCCGAGGACCACGACGTCGACCTCGTCGTGATGGGCAGCCACGGACGCTCTGGCGTCCGGCGGGTGCTCCTCGGCAGCGTGACCGAGAACGTGCTGCGCTCGACGCATCGCCCCGTCATGGTCGTCGACGAGCACGGGGAGGGCGACTGAGATGGTCGACACCGCCGCCCTCGCCGACCACGTGCGCGAGCACCGCTCCGGGATGGCCGTCGACCTCGCGTTCGCCGTCGTCTGGGTCGCCGTCGTGACCGCGCTGTTCCGCGGCCTCGGCAGCCCGCGGTGGGCCTACCACCTGGCGCTGGCCGGCGGCGTCGTCGCCTACTACGGCTTCTTCGGCTCCCTCGAGGGTGTTCGGGGACGCGGGGACGGGTCGTAGCGGACCCCCGTCCCCCCGCCTCGCCGGGACCGACGGACAGTTGTGCCACCCGGTACACGTCAGAGGCATATGCGGGCCACCCGACCGCGCGCCGTCGTCGCCGCCGTCATCGCCTGCACCTTCTTCGTCGGCTTCGGCGGCGGCGTCGTCTTCCCCATCCTGCCGAACCTCGGCGCGGTGCTCGGCATCTCGTCGTTCATGGTCGGGCTCATCCTGAGCGCGAACCGGTTCGTCCGGCTGTTCGCCAACGCACCCGCGGGGGCGCTGGTCGACCGGATCGGCACCAGAAAGCCGTTCATCGCCGGACTGGCCATCGAGGGGGTGGCGACGCTCGGCTACAACGTCGCCATCGAGGCGGCGGCCCCCGAGGCGTGGTTCCTGCTCGCGAGAGTCGCCTGGGGGCTCGGCAGCGCACTCGTGTTCGCGACGGCGTACACCATCACGGCGGACGTGAGCGAGGCCAAGTCACGGGGGACCAGCATGGGGTTCGTCCGCGCGGGCATCACGTTCGGCTTCCCGGCCGGGCTCGTCCTCGGCGGCGTCGTCAGCGACCTCTACAGCATCCCTCTCGCGTTCTCAGTCGCGGCGGCGTTCGCGCTCGTCGCCAGCGGGCTCGCCTACGCCATCGTCCCGGAGACCCACGCGAGCGAGGTCTCGTCCTCGGTGAAGCCCTGGGAGATCGACCGGAGCGTCCCGGCGCTCACCGCCGGACTCGTCAACTTCGGGCTGTACTTCTCCTACGTCGGCGTGCTGTTCTCGACGCTCGTCGTCTACCTCGGCGAGCGCAACATCGCCGTCCTCGGCTACACCGCACAGGGCACCTCGGGCTTCCTGATGGCGGGCACGGTGCTCGCCGGCTCGGTGTTCATGCTCGTCGGTGGGAGCCTGAGCGACCGCGTCGGGGCACGGGTGCCCATCGTTCTCGTCTTCCTCGTGGCCGCCTGTGCGGGCTTCCTCGTGCTCTCGGTCGCGGACTCCGCCCAGGGGCTGCTGGTTGGCTGCCTGCTCATCGGCGCCGGACAGGGCGGCGTCGGCGGCCCGCTGCTCGCCCTGCTGGCGGACCTCACGCCGGGCGACCGGATGGGCCGCGCGACGGGGACGAACAACGTCCTCGGGGACGTCGGCGGCGGGCTCGGCCCGCTCGTCGGCCTGCCGGCGGTGAACACGTTCGGCTTCGTGCCGGTGTACGCGACCTGCGCGGTGCTCCCGCTCGCCGCAGGCGTCGTCCTCCTCGTCGGCGTCTACAGCCACACCGGCTCGCTGAACCCGCAGGTCGACGACGCGCCGGCGAACTGACTCACCCGCCGAGGTGGGCGACGAACACCAGCCCGTCGGTCTTCAGCTCGAACCCGACGTCGGTCGTGAAGGGGTCGTGGTCTCGCGGCCGTGGCCAGCGGTGCCACACCGGACGCTACCTACATCTGGCCGGCCGACGAACCGATACCATCGCGATGCTCACAGACTCGCCCGGCATCCACCACGTGACCGCCATCGTCGGCGACCCCCAGGCGAACGTCGAGTTCCACGTCGGCGTCCTCGGTCTCCGGCTGGTCAAGCGGACGGTGAACTACGAGAACATGCTCGCCTACCACCTCTACTACGGCAACCGGACCGCGGAGCCGGGCACCGTCCTCACCTGCTTCCCGTACCCGAACGACGTGCCCGCGAGACTCGGCAAGCCCCAGTGGGAGTCGGTCGGCTTCGCGGTCCCGCCGGGCTCGCTCGACTTCTGGGCCGAGCACCTCGACGACCACGACGTCGAGTGCTCGGGACCCGTCGAGCGCTTCGACGAGCGCCTGCTCCGGTTCACCGACCCGGCGGACACCCGAATCGAACTCGTCGAGACGGACAGCCCGGTCGACCCGTGGACCGACGGCGCCGTGCCCGCGGACCACGCCATCCGCGGCGTCCACGGCGTCACCGCGCTGTCGGCGAACCCGTACGCGACCGCCGGGATGCTCGACACGCTCGGCTTCGACATGGTCGGCGAGGAGCACGAACCGGCCGACGACGGCGGCGATGGCGACGCCGCCGATGCAGGCTCCGACGCGACCCGCGTCCGCTACCGCGCCGACGGCGACCACGCCACCGTCGTCGACGTGCTCGACCGGCCAGCAGACTACGGCCGCGAGGGCATCGGCACCGTCCAGCACGTCGCGGTCCGCGTCGAGAGCGTCGACGAGCTGTACGAGTGGCACTCGCTGTTCCGCGAGCGCGACTTCGACGTCTCGCGGGTGCGGGACCGCAACTACTTCCACTCGCTGTACGTCCGCGAGCCCGGCGGCGTCCTGTTCGAGCTGGCGACCGAGACCCCCGGCCTCACGGTCGACGAAGACATCGAGACGCTCGGCGAGTCGCTCGTCCTGCCCGACTGGTTCGAGGAGGACCGCGAGCTCATCGAGTCGCAGCTCCCGCCGCTCTCCGTGCCGGGGCTGGACTGACCTGTGACCGAAGACGACGAGGCTGCGGGGGACGGAGTCGGAGTCGGCGATGGCGACGAGGGCCCCGACCCCCACGCCGACCAGCCGGTCGTCACCGCCGGCGCACCGAGCATGGCGGCCGCGGTCGCGGTCGTGCTCGTCCACGGGCGCGGGGCGACGGCCGACGGCGTCGTCAACCTCGCCCAGTCGTTCTACCGCCACGGCGTCGCCTTCTTCGCGCCGCAGGCGTCCCGGAGCCGCTGGTTCCCGTACGACGCCCGGGCCGACCCCGGGCGCAACGAGCCGCACCTCACCTCGGCGGTCCGGGCGGTCGAGCGCGCGCTGGCGCAGACCGAGGAGGCTGGCATCCCGCCCGAACGGACGGTGCTGTTCGGCTTCTCGCAGGGCGCGGCCGTCGTCACGGAGCTGCTCTGCCGGCGCCCCCGTCGCCTCGGTGGCGTGGTCGTCCTCTCGGGTGGCTTCGTCGGCCCCGACGACCGGCAGCTCCCCGATCCGGACGGCTCGCTCGCGGGCACACCCGTCTTCGTCGGCTCCGGCGACGCCGACGAGTACGTTCCGGTCGAGCGCGTCCGGGCGACCGCCGACCGGTTCCGGGCGCTCGACGGCGACGTGACCGAGCGCATCTACCCGGGGCTGGAGCACGGTATCTCGGAGGCGGAGTTCGACGTGGTCCGGGACCTGCTGGACGAGCTGCTGGAGAACTGAGGACCGACTGCGACGCCGGCGACTCAGACCGACACGCCGAGCTGGGAGAGCAGGCCGGGCTCCATGACGAACAGGGCGAAGCCCAGTGCGGCCCCGCCGGCGAGCGCCGTCAGGGCGTACCACGGCTCGTACCGGATGGTCTTGAACGCCTTGCTGCTGTAGCGCTTGTAGCCGAGGCTGCCGGCGACGAACGCGACGACGACGCCGGTGACGATCTCGGTGCGCCCCTCGACGTAGAGCCAGGTCATCGCGACCCCGACGACGAACCCGAGCTCCAGCGCGTGGATCTCGTGATGGGTGACCTGCCGGACACCCTTCGAGATGGGCACGGCCGACGGCAGGGTGAACGCGACGTTGTGCTTCGATGCGCTGGCGCGTGTCGTGGTCGTCGTCGACACCGCACCCTTGCTCGCCGCCCCGCCGCCGGTGTCCACGGTCGTCCCGGCCGCGGCGTCCTTCAGCGTCCCGCCGGCCCGACGCTTGACGAGCCAGCGGACGGTCCCGATGCTCAACAGTCCGCCCGCGCCGTAGACGGCCGCGTTCCGCGGCGTCATCGTCGCGAGCACGTCCTCGACCGCCTGCGCCGCCTCCGGCGGGAGTCCCTGCAGCACCAGTCCCTGGATGAGCCCCACGAGTAGCATCGAGTCGAGAGAGGGCGTCAGACCGGCAAGTATCCCGACGCTAGTCATCTCGTGTCACCCCCCGAGCCCGCCGAGAGGTCCTGCTCGTCGGGCTCGACGACGTCGTCGTAGCGCAGCCGACTGGCGATCTCGCCGGCGCCGGTGGAGACGCGCCGGCTGGACCAGAGGTGGGTGCTCCCGTCGGTCCAGCGCGCGAGCTGGTAGTGGCGCTCCACGTCGCGGCCGGCACGGGTGACCTCCTCCTCGTGGAGCCGCAGGGGGTCGTCGGTGTCGAGGATCCGCCCACGCGGCATCGGGAGCCGCTGGAGCGGGTCGCCCATCGAGTCGGCGTCGAGCAGCAGCGCGAGCGCGAGCCGGTAGCTGTCCGGGTCGGTCGGGTCCGGGTCCAGCGGGTCGGGGTTCTGCGGGTCGGGCTCCGGCCCGGTCTTCGGCCGCACCGGCTGCATCGCGAAGTAGTGGTCGGGCACCGAGCTCGCCAGCTCGTACTCGGGCAGGTCGACCGGCGTGTGCGCGACCACGTCCCGGGCGACGAACCGCTCGTCGGGCGATCCGTCGCCCGCCCGCCGGACGACGACGCTGCCGACCGAGCTCCCCCAGACCGGTGCGGAGAGGTTCGGATGGTCCTCCAGCCCGCCGAGGTAGACGTGGCCGTCCGGTGGCACGCCCTCGGGGGCCTCCCCGGTGTGGATGGTCACCGTCTCGTCGGCGTCGAGTACCCTGGGGTCGCCGTCGTCGGGCGCGGTGAACTCGTACAGCTCGTCGGTCGGCTGGCCGACGGTCGTCGTCCCGACCGTGACCTCGACGGTCCAGCCGGTGACGTCGAGCGGCGCGTCGCCGACGTTCCGGCAGACGAGCCGCTCGTCTCCCTCGTCGGGGCCGGCGACGACCCGGTCGATGGCGAGGTCGGGCTCGACGAACTCCTCGCGCTCCAGGAGCGAGCCGACCGGGCTCTCGACGCGCTCCTCGACGGCGAACGCCAGGTTCGCCATCTCGTCGCGGGCGAAGGAGACGCGCTCGACGGCGTCGCTCGTCTGGCTCTCGGCGAGCGTCGGCGGCAGGAACAGCCCGGGCTCGCCGTCCTCGGTCACGTCCTCGGGCAGGTCGGTGAACGTGAACGCGTTCCACCGGTCGGTCGACTTCGTCACCGGCTCGACCTCGGTCGTCTGCCCGAACGTATCCGTCACCGTCATGTCGGTGATGCGGGTCAGCGTCCCGATGGGGGTCGTCAGCGGGAAGATGAACCAGTCGTCGCCGTGAACGAGGCTGAAGTCGAGCAGGAGCAGCTTCGACAGCTCCTCCGGCCCCGCCGGGATGTCGTCGAGGTTGACGGCCGCGTCCTCGAACTCCCACCAGCGAGAGGCGGGCATCCCCCGGTAGCGCAGCTTGCCGAGCGTCACGTCCCTGGTGCCCGCTTCGGTGAGCGTCCGGTCGGACGCCGCCGCGGCCGGCGGCGAGAGCGAGTCGAGCGGGCCTGTCGCGACCGAGAAGGAGTACCAGTCGAGGTGGCCACCGGGGTACTCCTCGGCCTTGAGCACCGTCTCGCCGCCGGCGGGGCCGGTCGCGACGGAGAACTGGTGCTCCTGTCGGTCGTCCTGCCACGCCGGGTTCGCGCCCGACTCGGGCTCCTCGTAGAGGTCGGCGTACCAGTCGACAAACCCCGTCGCGGCGCGCTTGAGCCCGTCCGAGAGCGACTCGCCCTGGGGCACCGGGAGCCCGTCGGCCGAGCCGGGCCACGACGGGGCCTCCCAGCCGGCGGCGCCGCGGATACCCGGCACCCCGGCGACGAGCGCGGCGTAGACGGCGTGACCATCGACGGCTCGTCCGTCGGTGAGCGAGACGAAGCGGCGGTCGTCCGGGCCGAGCGCGTCGTCGGGCTCGTCGAGCAGGAAGCGTTCGGGGTCGCCCGCGTCCGGGGCGACGAGGTCGGCCGCGCCGTAGGAGCCGTCGGCCGGCGCCACGTCCTCCCTGGCGAGGAAGCGCAGGTACGTCTGTCCGGCGTCGGCCCGGAGCCGCGCGGGCGGTACGTCCGCGCCCGTCAGCCCGGTCGTCACCGGCTCGCGCTCTGCCAGCACCTCCAGCGGCTCGCCCTCGTACGGCTGGCCGTTGCCGGCGACGGTCCGGTCGGGCGACTCGCTCCCGCCCGACCCGCCCGTGCCGCCGGACTGTGCGGTGTCGTAGTCCTGCAGCACGGCCCGTGCGATGGCGAGGACCTCGACGAGGTGCCGGGTCGTCGCCTGCCCGCCGACCTGCAGGAGCACCGCGAACGTCGTCTCGGCGGCCTGCCAGCTCGCCGACCCCTCGGCGTAGTCGACGAGCTCGGCGACGAGCTGGTCGACGCTGTCGCCGCCGACCTGCGTCTCCGCGTTCGGCTGGTCCGCGAGGTAGTCCAGCGCCCGGTCGGTGAACGTCGACTCGGTGCCGTCGTCGTCGGGTACCGGCAGCGTCAGGTAGCCGAGCGCCTGCCGTCGTTGCGACGGGGTCTGGCCGCTCCCCGGCTGGAGGTACGTCTCGAAGGCGGTCTGTGCGTCCGCGGGCTCGCCCCCGCCGGACTGCTGTGCGGCGAGGTGGTCGCCCAGCGCGGCAGCGACCGCGTCCAGCTGGTTCCGTTCGTCCGCAACGGGGACGTTCCCTGCGCCGCCGAGCGCCGGCGGTGGCGTGATGGGCAGGTCGGAGCCGCCCGGACCGGGGAGCAGCTCGGAGTAGTCGATGCCGCCGAGCTCGTACCGGCTCAGGTAGTCCCGGGCGTACGAGACCGCCGCGGTGACCGGCGAGCCGGCGTCCTCGCCCTGGAACTCGCCGACCTGCCACTGGCGGCAGAGCAGCCACGCCGGGTCGTGCACCTCGGCGCGCAGCGGGCGCTCGATCTCGATGTCGCGCGTCCGGGGTTCGAGGCGCGTCCAGAACGTCTCCGAGTCGGTCCAGGCCTCGATGTCGAGCAGGGTGGCGGTCTCGGTCGTGACGACGGGCTGGAACTCCTCGCCACTCATGCGTCCTCACCCCCGTCAGAGCCGGGCAGGTCGTCTCTCAGCCCGCGGTCGAGGTCGAAGTCGACCGACGGCGTGTCCGGCACGTCCCGGGTGTTGTGCGGCAGTGTGAGCCCCGGGAGCAGCTGGCCGAGCACACGCTGACTCGGGTCGGACCGCGGTTTCCCGACGACGTCGAGGTCGACGCCGCGCAGCTTGGCGAGGTCGACGCTCTCGAGGATGGTCCGCAGCAGCACGTCCTCGGACCACGGCGAGTCGCCGCCGTCGGCCGGCGGGACCGCGAGCAGGACCGACTGGGGCGGTTCGGTGCTCGGGTCGTCGTAGTTGACGGCGACGCCGGTCTTCTCCTCGGTCTTCGGGACGGCCTCGCGCCAGTCGTCGACGAGGAAGCCGGCGACCTGTGCGCCGGGCGTGCCGTCCGCGTCGCCCGGGCTCGGGGCGACGGGATGGTCCGCGTGGTACCGCGTCGGGAACGTGGTCACCATCGACACCTGCCCTCGGTCGGGCGTCTCGTCCAGCCCGTCGATACCCACCCAGTCGTCGGTCTCGCGGAACGGGAGCTGGCCCACGCGGAGGTCGTCGCGAAGCAGCCGGCCCGACACCATCTCGGCGTAGGAGAACGTCTGCTGCAGGTTCGCGGGGCGGTCGCGGACCCGGGCGGCCCGCTGGAGCCACGACTCGGTCTCCATCGGCGCGGCGGCCGACAGCAGCTCGTCGGTGTGGGTCGCCGCGAACGTCTTCGACAGCTCCGCCTGGTTCGGCGGCGACAACGGCGGCAGCACGACGAAGCCCTCGCCGAACAGCGCGGTCAGCCGGTCCAGCTCGTGCTCGGCCGCCTTCGTGACGGTCGCCGGGTCGGCGGATCCGCCCGAGAGCGTCGACGCCGCGGCCGCGGCGTCTGTGGCACCCGGAACCAGCGAGGTGACGGCGGCGGCGTGCTCGCCGGCCTCGTCGAGCCGGGCGTGCAGCCGGTCCGAGACGCCCTGTGCCTGCGCGAGGAGCGTCCGCTCGTCCTCTGGGGTCCCGCCGGTCGCAGACCGGGGCGTGCTCGCGTAGACGCCGAAGTACGACGCCCGGAGCAGCGGGATGCGGAGCGTCTCCAGCACGCAGCGCCGGAACACCTCGTCCAGCCGGGTCGAACGGGCGACGGCCACGAGCGGGCCGACCCTGGCGTCGACCTCGGTCTTGAGCGAGCTGGCGGTCGAGTCCCACCAGCCGTCGAAGCTGTTCCGGGCATCAGTCGGGCGGAAGACGGGCTCGATCCCTGGCGTCCCGGCGTGCTCCTCGTACCGCTCGATGGCGGTCCGGAGCGCGCCACAGACCGCGACGAACTCCGTCGACGGCGTCGCGTCGCCGGACGCCCGGCCGTCGACGCCGAGTTCGGCCTCGACGTCCTCGAACCGTTCGTCGAGCTGCTCGAAGCGCGCCCACGGGTTCGTGTCGTCGACCGCCTCGCGGAGCGACTCGATGGCGTCGGCCATCGGCTCGAACGCGCGCTCTGTCGGCTCGACGTGGTCCACGTCCGCGAGCTCGCCGAGTGGCTCCTCGATCCGCTCGAACAGCTGTTCAGCGGCGGTCCCGCTCCGGCAGTCCGGCAGCTCGTCGAGCAGGGCGATGATGCGGTCAGTCGTGTCGACGGCGATGTCGTGGTCCCGGGACCGCATCGCCCGTTCGACCCTGTCCTCGTCCAGCACGTCGCGGAGTGCCTTCGCCCGCTGGACGGTCTCCCGGTACCCCCGCAGGTCGTCGAGGTCGCGGTAGTACGCCGCCAGCGCGGCGAGGTCGGCCTCCAGCGACGCGCGGTCGCCGTCGGTGGCCGCCTCGGGGTAGTGGACGAACCGCCGGAGCCGTTCGAGGAACGCCGCGGGGTCGTCGACGGCCCCGTCGAACGCGGTGGCCGCCCAGGCCGACTCCTCGAACAGCACGAGCAGGTGAACGACCGACTTCCGGGCGGTCCGCGACTCGACGCGCTCGACGCTGGCGACGAACTCGGCGGCGAAGCGCTGGAGCTCCTCGTCGCGGTCGCGCCCCGCGGGGTTCCGGAGCAGCTGGGCGAGCGCGGTCCGCACCCGCGCCAGCCGGTCGTGGTCGGCCGTCGGCCAGAACCGCGCGTCGTCGACGCGGTCCTCGCCGCCGGTCACGTCCACGGCGTCGACCAGCCCGGTCGCGGCGAGCGGTTCGACGGCGGTCGCGATGGTGTCCGCCAGACGCCGGAGGTCGAGCGTCGACAGGTCGGTCAGCGCGGCGAGGGCCGCCACGTCGTCGTCGGAGACGTCGAGCGCGGGCCGGACGGGTGCGTTCCCGGTCGAGTGCGCGGCCACGTCGGCCTTCCAGTCCCCGACGAGGTTCGCCTCGGCTGCGATGGCCGGCCAGTCGGTGTCCTCGGACAGCCGCGACTGGAGCACGTCGGCGGGCGAGTCGTGGGCGTCGGGGTCGAGTGCGGGCCGGGTCGAGCCGAGCCAGCACAGCGTCGGGAGCAGGGTCATGCCCTCGAACAGCTCCCGCAGGTCCACGTCGTACGCCGGGTTCCGGACGTGCCCGTCGGCCTCGTAGACGGTGTCGCCGTCGCCGTCGGTCGCGGTGACGGTGAACGCCGTGCCGGCGGCGACCTCGGTCGCGTCGACGGTGATGCCGAAGCGGCCCTCGTCGTCCGTCGTCGTCGAGACGGTCGTGTCGAACGCGGTCGCCTCGTCGCCGGCCTGCACGCTGGTCACGGTGACGGTGATGGGCGTCTCGGTGTCGGTGGGGACCCGCGCCGTCCCGGTCAGGTCGCGGTTCGTGTCGCCGCCGGTGTCGGGGTCGACGACGTGGGCGCTGCGCGGTTCGACGACCCGCCCGCGTTCGCTGTAGACGACGGAGTCGCCAGCACTCGCGACGACGAGGAACGGCGCGCCGGGCGTGCAGTCGTGACAGTCGAGGTCGACGGTGAACGCGCCGTCGGCGTCGGTCCGGACGGTACGCGATTCGACGAACTGGACGGGGAGTCCGGTCGCCACCTCGTCCGCCCCGGTGTCGCCGAGGACGGTCACGTCGAGCGTCGCCTCCGGGCTGTCGGTCTCGCAGCGGAGCGTCCGGCCGGCGAGGGCCTGTACGGTCAGCTCCTCGTCGACGTGCTTCGGGTCGGTCGGTCCGGCCGGCAGGGCCTCGAGCAGCCGTTCGAGCTCGCTCGTCAACAGGTCGCCGTCGTCGTCGGTCTCTCCGTCGACCAGGCTGCAGGCCTCCGCGACGCCCGAGACCGGGACCTGTGCCCGGAACTCGGAGACGGCGTCCTGCACGTCGTCGACCTGTTCGGTCACGGTCGGCTCGTCGCGCTCGGATTCTGGCGTCTCCTTCGCCTCGGTCGGGTCCACGTCGGGGTCGAGCAGCTCGCGGCGGTTGTCGACGAGCGCGGTCACGTCCGCGAGCGCGGCGGTCGCCGCGTCGGCGCGACCGTGCAGTGCTGCGAACGTGTGCTCGTCGTAGCCCGGCCCGGTCTGCTCGGCCGGGTGCGCGAGGTCGTCCGCCGTCGCCGGTCGCCCGTCGGCGAGCGTCCCCCGGACCGTGCGGACGAGTTCGAGGCAGTCGGCGGCGCTGATCCGGGCCCCGCCGTCCTCGCGGAATCGCAGGTCGACCGTCGCGTCGGCCGGAATCGGCGGGTGGCCGGCGTCGGCGGTCGTCGGCTTCGTCTCGCGGTTCCGCAGGAGGTAGTACGCGAGGCGCTGCTCCAGCTGGGTCTGGCTCTGGTCCTCGCCCGCCTTCGAGAACGCCACCGCGTCCAGCGGCGACAGCAGCAGTTCGTCGAAGGTGAGCGTCGTGTCCGCGACGAACTCGCGCTCGACGGGCTGGGCCGGCCAGACGCGGTAGCAGACCAGACAGTCCGTCGGCGTGCCCTCGGCGAACGAGACGGTGAAGCCGCCGTCACGGACGGCTGTCAGCTCGACCGTGACGCTCGTGGTCGCGCCCGTCGGGACGTCGACGACCGAGCCGGTGGCGGTCGGCGCGGCGACGGCGCCGTCGGTCACCGTGTCGGCCATCGCCCGCTGGCGGCCGACGCCGGTCGTCACGCCGTGGCCCATCCCCACCGTCGCGTCGGGCAGCGAGACGCCCGTCCCGGCCTTCATGTCGGTGTCGGTGACGCCGGGGAGCGCGACGAACTCGATGGCTCCCGGGCGACCGTCGCCGGCGAGCGTGTTCTCGCCGTCGGCGAGCACGCCCACCTCGGGCGTCGGCTCGTCCGGTGGCGACGCCATCGCGACGTAGGTGACCGGCCGGGGTGCACTCCCCGTCGAGACCGCGTTCAGCTGGAGGTCGGTGCCGAGACCCGTACACGAGATCGACCAGTCGCCGTCGAGGTGGACGACGCGGTCCTCGCGGGCGGTCCCCGCCGGTGCCGTGCTCCCCGAGGGGTCCTGCGAGAGCGAGAGCGCGTGCTGGGTGAGGCCGTTCCCCCCGGTGGTCGCCTGCCCGTAGGAGAGCCCGACAGAGCCGCCGGTCGCGGCGGTGGTCGCGCCCTGGGTCCCGAGCGCGCTCGCGTCGACACCGTCCGTCGCGGTGAGGACGACCGAGTCGGCGTCGACGCCGAGCGGGACGGTACTGCTCCCGGACTGGGTCTCGAGGTGACCGACGGAGACGAGTCCGGGGTCGGTGACCGACAGCGCGAGGTAGTCGACCGAGACGGCGCGGTCGGTGCCATACAGGCGTACGTCGAACTCGAAACCGTCCGTCGTCGTCTCGCTCACGGTGCCCCGCACCGAGACGTCTCCATCGCCCGCGAAGGCGACGTGGAGCGCGTCGTCGGTGTCGGCCGTCCCGATGGTGGTCCCGGCGTCGGTGTCGTACACCGCTGAGACCGACTGCTGGGTGATGGTACCGTCGGTCTCGCGCTTCGCCGAGCCGTGCCCCCAGCCGTGGACGGTGGGGGTGGTGTCCTCGTCCTGCGCCGCCTTCTCGCCCGGCCCCTCGGCCGCCACGGACGCGGTGAACACCACCACGTCGGGCTCGAATCCGACGTCCGTGACAGAGACGCGCCCGTCCGTCGCCGGCGTGCGGAACGAGCCGGCGGCGAACTCGCGCTCCGCCGTCCAGCGGTACGACGCCGCACAGCCCACGTCTGCCGGGTCGGGCAGCAGCTCGCCGACCCAGGCGTCGAGGTTCGGTTCGGCCCCGGGCCGGGTCTGGAGCGGGAACGCCCCGTCGGCGTCGACGGCCGGCACGGCCGGTTCGGTCTCGTCGGCGGGGCCGTCGCCCGGACCGACGGCGGGTACTTCGGGGTGCGTGAACGCGGTGTCGTCGGTCCACGCGGCCGGCGTCGTCGCGCCGTCGGCGTCGCCGAACGTGACGAGCAGGCGGTGGGTCAGCCCCACCGAGGTTCTCGGCGTGTCGAGCACCTGCGGCTCCGGGACGGTGCCGCCGTTCGCGAGCGCCTCCAGCGACCCTGTCGCCCGCGAGTAGTTCCCCTGCGTGAACTGGTGGACGCTCTCGGCGGTGAGCACGTCGCGGACGGCGTCGACCGCCTCGAACAGGTGCCAGAGCGCGCCCAGCACCGCGTCCCCGTCGGTGCTCGTCAGGTCGGGCAGCCCGTGCTCCCCCTGCAGGTCGGCGTAGGCGTCGACGTCGGGGCGAGCCTCGGCCTCGGGCCGACGGGGCGGTCGCGGGTCGACCGTGTGTGTCGAATCGTCGAACGTCAGCGACCGGTAGAGCTTGTAGCCGTCGACCACGTCGCTCCGGGCCGCCTCGGCCGACGACGCCGGGCCGCCGAGCGTGCCGGTGAACGTCGGGTACGCCCGGCGGAACTCCTGGATGTACTGCTGCTGGCCGGCCTCGTGGAGGCCGCGCTCGAACCGGTAGCCCAGCAGGGCGCCGAGGGGCTGCCCCTCGCGCACGCCATCGAGCAGCTGCTTCGCGATGCGGGCCCGGTCGGCCGAGAGGTCGACCGCCGAGAGGTGGCCCTCGTCCTCGTTCTCGAACGCCCGGTGGCCGCCCCGGAGGACGGCCGCGGTCGTCGCCTGCTCGAGCGACGGCGCGTGCAGGAACTCGCCGGTGTCGTCGGACTCGTCCGGGTGGAGGTCCTCGACGTAGCCCCACGCGCCGACGTGGATGCCCGCCGAACTCTCCGGCAGCGGCACCGACGGCGAGACGCGCTCGGTGGTCGGGTCGTTCACGAGGTCGTTGCCGCCCGGCAGGGCGTCCGCCATCGACTCGGTGGTCGACTCCGAGAGCGACGCCTCGGCCATGGCCGTCCCGGTCTGGCTCCCGTCGTCGGTGTCCTTGGCGGCGTCCTCGGCGGCACCGACCGTGGTGATCCCCGACCCCGGCGGCCACGCGGGGAACTCGCCCGGTGGCACGTACGCGTCGGTGTCCCGCCAGACGTTCTCGCCGGCGTCGTTCCGGTACGTGACCGGTTTCGGCTGGTACCAGTTGTCCTGGTCGTGGCGGTGGTCGGCGAGCCGACGCGTCGCCAGCGAGGTCTCCCACGCGTCGAAGCGGTGGCTGGCGAGGTCGAGCGTCCCCCGGACCAGCCGGTCGATGGTGTCGTCGTCGCGCGACTGGAGGTAGCGCAGGCTGTGGCCGACCTGTGCGAGCCGGGGGTCCGTATCGGCCGTGACGCTCCCCAGGTCGAACGGCGTCTCCGGTTCGAACCCGGTGTCGTCCACCGAGAACAGGTTCCGGTACGTCTGTCGGTCGAGGAAGTCGTTCAGCGACTGCCGGCCGTCGGTCGGGTCGGTGGAACGCACGTCGACGAACTGGTCCCCGTAGACGTCCGACGCACCGGGGAGCGGGACGTTCCCCTCGATGAAGGACCGTCGCAGCGCCGCCGAGTGGCGGGCCCGCATGAGGCTGAACCGGAACAGGTGGTGTGCGACCGACCCGAGCACGGCCGGGTTGTGCTCGTAGCGCGGGTCCTGCCCGAGTTCGTGCAGGACCGAGAGCTTCTCGAAGCGGCCGCGTCGCTGTCGCATCGGGTAGAACATGTCGACGCCGACGCGCTGGTACTGGAACTGCAGCTGCTGCTGTGCGAGCCAGTCGGGCGTCATCCCGAGTGTGTAGGTCGCCGTCCCGGGCTCGAAGTTCGCCAGCGGTCGGTCGCCGTCGAGCAGCGAGTACGACGGGTCACCGATGTTCGACAGGGTCGCGTGCTCGGTGAACAGGTCGAGCTGGTCCCCGTCGTCGTCGACGTGCGGGCGCGTGAACCGCGCGAGCACCTGTTTGAGCTCGTTGTTCCGGGCCGCCCTCCGTGCTCTCTCGACCTGCGACATCCCGCGAGGTGTGTCGCCCAGTGACCCCCCGTCCTGCGGCGGGTCGACGGCACCACCCTGGGGGCCGTCGACACCGCCGCCCTGGGGGTCACCGCCGTCGATACCGCCGCCCTGGGAGCCGCCGCCGGTGCCGTCGACGGGCGGCTGGGTCGTCCCAGCTCCCGGCCCCAGCGTCCCGCCGCCGCCCGGGGGGCCATCTTCGATCCCCCTCGCTCGCTCCACCTCCTCCTGGCTGGGTCGCTCCCGCTCGACGTCGTCCCGAGTCTCCTCCGGTACGTAGTCGGGGGCCCGGACGATCTCGTCGAGTTCGAGGTAGACGTCCTTCTTGAACTCGTTCGACACCTGTCCGTCGTCGTCGTACACCAGCCGCGAGCCCATCTTCCGGACGGTGTCGTACTCCTCGGACAGGAGGGCGCGCAGGTGGTCCTGCACGCTCGCGTCGACGACGGGGAGCACGTCGTCCTCGTTGTCGATATCCTGGAAGAGGAGGTTCATGACGTGGACGTCGAGCGCGCTCACGTCGGCGAGGTCGCCGGTCAGCGCGTTCTCGACGGCCGTCCTGAGCTGGCCGCGTTGCTGCTGGAGCGCCGCCGAGCGTCTGGTGCCGAGGACGACCTCGTCCCTCCAGCCGGCCGACTCGGTCGAGTCGTCCTCGGTCGGTCGCTGGAACGTCCCCGTCGCCGGGTTCCAGTGCCACTCCAGCAGTCGGAAGTTGGTCATCGTCCGCTCGACCACCGACGCCACCTCGTCGTCGGTGCCGCCGACCAGTGCGTCGAGGACGGTGTCGTCGTAGGTGTCGACCACGTCGACGGCGAACGAGGACGGCTTCGCGTCGCTCTCGTGGTCTCGCCGGTTCTGTCCGGGCGTGTCGAGGGAGAGCAGGTTCCCGAGCGAGCCGTCCCCGGCGAGGTAGCGCCGGTGCTGGTAGCCGTTCGCCGTCGCGGTCATCGAGAGGATCTGGCTCAGCTCGGTCGTCGTCCCGGACCGCCCGACGTGAGGCACACCCGGTGAGGACGTGGTGTTCGGCCGCGTCGCGCCGTCGGCCCAGCTACCCCTGAACAGGGTCAGCCACCGGTCGAGGTGGCCGGGGTCGTCGGGCGTGCCGACGAGCTCGCCGTCGCGGACGCCGATACCGAACGGGGTGCGGTCGGTCCCGTCGTCGTCGGAGCTCATCGGAATATCCCCCCGTCGTCCTCGTCGTCGTCACGTGGCCGACTCCCGCGCCGACCGCCACCACCCTCCGTGTCGATCGCGCGGCCGTCCGCGTCGGTCTCGACCGACGACGCGGCCAGCTCCTCGCGCGAGTAGTTCGCGTTCAGCTCGTCGGTCGAGAGCACGTTCGACGACTCGTCCGGCGAGTAGTGCGTCGCCATCTCCGCGGCGGAGAACACGCGTCGCGTCTCGGCGGGCTCGAACGTCCGCGCGAGCTCCGCGTCGGGAATCTCGTCCTTCGCGTCCTCGGGGCGGTAGGTCCGCCGGAACTCCTCCTCGGAACCGGTCGTGAAGTCGTAGGCGGGGTCGTTCCCGCGCAGGGCGGTCCCGTCGGCCGCCTCGTCGCCGGCGTCCCCGCCCGATCCGCCGATGCGGATATCGTCGACGGACCAGCCGGTCCCGTCGTCGGCCGCGTCCGCGATGCTCACGCCACCGCCGACGCTCACGTGGTCGTCGTCCGTCCCGACGCTGTCGAGGGCCCCGCCCCCGCCGGCCCAGAGCCGTCTCTCGCTCTCCGGGTCGGAGACCGTGGTCGGGAGGAAGCCGTACGGCTGTCGACCGGCACGGATGGTCGGGAGCGGCCCGCCGGCGCGGACGTACTCGACGAAGTGCCGGCGGTAGGCCTCGTACCAGCCCGCCGGGTCGTCGCCGGCGAGCCACTCGGCCCTGCTGGGGTGGTCCTCCTGGTCGAGCTGGTCGAACAGCGGTGGCGTCGCGACGGAGTCGTCGAAGCGGTTGGGTCGGAGCATGGTCTGGAGATAGTAGCCGAGCGTGCCGGACCAGAGCGCGGCGTTGGCGTGCCAGGCGTCGAGCTGGTCGGTCGCGTCGGCGTCGGCGACGTGCGCGAACACGTGGTCGTCGTCGCCGAGCGAGGACGGGTCGACGGCCAGCGCGCGGGCGAGCAGGTCGCCGTCGGTCATGTCGCCGTGCTCGACGAGCGGCGCGCCGGCGTCCACGTCGACGGTGTCCTCGGGGTCCTCGCTGGAGTGGTAGCCCGAGGGCCGGTCGGCGTTGTTCGTCGGCGTCCCCTGCGGGACGAGCGAGAGGCCGTTGGTGTACGCCTGTGCGGCGAGGAGGTCGCGGAGCTCGCGGGCGGACTCGTCGGCGTCCATCGTCGCCTTGACGCCGGTGACGACGAGCTGTTCGAACCAGCCCTCGTCGAGGGGCCGGTCGCCGCCGGGGTGGACGTCCTCGGGCGTGATGCGCAGCGCCATGCCGGCGCGTTCGGCGGCCGCGAAGTCGACGAGCCAGTCGACGCCCTCCTCCGTGCGTGTGCCCTCGGGCGTGTCGCCGACCGCCTGCATCGCGACGGCCATCGGGTCGGGGTCGGGCCCGACGCGGAGGGGCTCGCGGATCGCACCGCCGTGGACGAGGAACGGCTCGCGGGTGTCGCCCTCGCCGTCGTAGTCGTCGTCGGCCGTCCAGACGCCGTAGACGAGCCACTCGTCGGGCAGCAGCCGCGCGACCGGCGCGCGTGTCCACGAGCCCGGCCGGCCGTCCGGCTCCGGGAACGCGAGCGCGCCGAGGCTCGCGACCGTTTCGGTGCCGTCGAGCAGGGTCGTCCAGTCGTGCGCGCCGTCGACGTCCGGCCGGAGCGCGTGGACGACGTACTTCGCCCGCTCGCGGCCGAACCGCTCGACGAGCTGGCCCCACGCCCGGCTGCGGATGGCGCGCTTGCGCCCGGTCGGGTCGTCGGGGTAGCCGCCGTCGGTGAGCTCGACGAGCATCGTCACCAGCTCGTCGTGGCGCTCCGTCGGCAGGTTCGTCGCGAGGTTCCGTGGGACGGCCGTCTCGGCGGTCGCGTACCAGACGTACGTCCAGAAGTTCTGGCCCCACCTGCGCTCGGCGTCGGTGAGCTGTGACTCGTGGCTGTCCTCGTGGATGCGGTCGGGGTACACCCGCACGAGCAGATCGTCGCCGACGAACCGCGTCTCCAGCCGGACCGGCAGGAGCGCGATGGGCTCGTCCGACAGTGTCGCGACGGTGTCGTCGACGGAGTCGAGGAACTGCTGTACCCGTCCGGTGCTCGTCCGCGTGTGGCTCCCGTCGTCTTCCTCCCGGTACTGGTCGTTGAGCCGGTCCTCGGTGGCGTCGCGCTTCGCCCGCGCCGCGGTCACGAGCCGCTGGACGACGGCCCGGAGGTGGCCCGCCATCGCGCGGTCGTCGGCCGCGGCGAGCGACGCGAACGTCTCGGCGGCGGGGGCGTGGTCGCTCGCGCCCGTCACGAACCGTTCGAGGTCGTCGACGAACGCCGGGACGGAGTCGTCCCCCGAGCCGGTCCGGTTCGCGGCGGACGCGTACGCCCGGGCCGCGGCGAAGAAGTCCTGTGTCCCGTCATCGAGCAACGGCTCGCCGAGGTAGGCCAGCTCCGAGCGCCGCACCGCGACCGTGTAGTTCGGACCGGGCCCGGGCTGGAGGAACCGGGTCGCGGCCCGTTCGACCGGCGTCGGGTCCGCGTCGCCGCCGTGCTTGCGTGCCTCCGCGAACTCGGTCACCGTCGAGAGGAGGTGGCTCGCCCGCGTCAGCTCGTCCTCGGCGGTCCGGAGGGTCTCGCGCACGTCGTCGACGCTCGCGCTGCTCATCGCGCACCTCCGTCGACCGCAGTCTGTCCGGAGCTACGCCGCGCCGCCGTCGTCGTCTGTCGTTGGTGCATGAAAGTCGGAGTCGGTCGCTGTCCGTCGGTCGTCGTCGTGCTCGCCCGCCGAGCGTCGGCCGTCCGGGTCACCGGTCGGCCACCTCCGCCGAAAGCAGGTCGTCGGCGTGGATGGCCACGCGGACGGGTCGCTGCCACGTGATGCGGGCCATGTGGGCGCTGTTGCGTCCCCACTCGGCCCGCGCGTTGGCGAGCTCGGGGTACTGCTCGACCAGTTCGGTGTGGTTCGTCGTCCAGTTGCTCACCTGCCCGTCCGTCACGCGCCAGGTGCTGTCCTCGTTCCCGCTGGCCCCTGGCGGGCTGTCCCAGAGGTCGACGTACGTGACGAGCTCGTCGACGTCGCGGGAGCCGGCATCGCCGGGGACCAGGTGGTTCCACGAGAGCGCGTTCCAGGGCGTCGAGCCACCCTCCCCGGTCAGCGCGCCGGTGTCCAGCGGCGTCCCGTCGCTGCGCGGGGCGGCCGGTGCCGTCACGCCGTTGGGGACGGTGCCGCGGTCGGTTTCGGTCCCGTTGTCCAGCCCGAAGCGCGTCTCGCCCATCGGCTCCTCGAAGACGAAGAACCAGCCGGGCTCGCCATCGTCGGGGTCGCCGACCGCGTCGCTCGGCGAGAGGTCGAAGCCGAGGAACCGGATGTCGGGGTCGAGCTTCCCCTGGAAGATGGGGAACTTCACGTCCGTGACCTCGCCGTTCCGGACCGTCTCCGGGGTGACGTTGCCGACCTCGCCGAGCATCGGCGACCGGCCAGCGCGGTCGCCCTCGGCCTCGTCTGCGTGGCTCGCATCGTCCGGGTAGGACCGCACCATGTAGACGCTCGTATCGGGGAACCGCCGGAGCAGCTCGCCCCGGATGACCAGCACGACGCGGCCCTCGGGCTCGCCCTCCGTCGTCGCGTCCGCCTTCCAGTCGCCGACCGGGGTCCCCTGCCGGCCGGAGTCGTGCTGGTTGCCGCCGAGTTCGTTCCCCCATCGGTGCAGCTTCGCGATGTCCGGGCGGTCGTCCGCCGTCGAGAGCGGGTTGTGCGCCTTGTCCCAGAACGTGTCGAAGTACGTCCCCTTCCGGTCGGTCGGGAAGCGCCGCCAGAGCAGTTCGCGGGCGAACTCGTGGTTTGCCCCCGCGAGGAACGATTCGACGAACGCCGGGTCGGTCGAGAGCGCGCCGACGGAGTCCCGGGGGACGTCCGCGACGCCGGGCATGAGGTACTCTTGCGAGAGCGACTCGAGCGCGTCGGCCATCGGGTCGGGGAACGACGGGGCCCAGCGAACCGGCTCGATGGGGTCCGGCCGCGTCGACAGCTCGTCGGCGAGCTCGCCCGCGGCGGTCACCCCCGACAGGACGGTCTCGGTGACGGTGATGTCGGGGTCGACGTGGTCCAGGATCTGCTCGGGCTGGGTGCGGTCGTACGTCCGGCCGAACTGGAGCGCGCCCTCGCGGGCCGCCGGCGTCTGGAGCATCTCCGGGCCGACACGGAGCGAGGTACGGAGCCGCTGGAGCCGGTCGAGTACCGCCTGCATCTCGCGGGCGGCGTGGTCGACGCGGGCGACCAGGTCGGCGACCTCGACCGCGTCCGACCCGGCCGCCGGCGTCGCGGGGTCGACGTCACCCGAGCCGAGGTCGGGCTGGGAAGGGTCCAGGCCCCGCTCCTCCAGCGCGGTGACGACCTCGCTCAGCGCGTCGACCGCCGCCCGGTGGTCCGTGCGCAACGACTGGACGAACGTCTCGCGGTCGTCCGCGATCTGAGTCGGCGTCGCGTCGGGGGCCGTGCTCAGCAGGTTGTCGAAGCTGCGCACCAGCGCGTCGAACGTGTTCGTCTCGACAGCGTCCGCGTGGGCGGCCACGGTCGTCGGTGCCGGCGCACTCGTCCGTCCGTCGGCCGGGTCCAGCCGGACCGAGAGCGACCGGATGGCGACCATCGCGGTCGCCGCGTGGTCGATGCTGCTGCCGACCTGCACGTCGACCTTCCGCACCGCGAACGCCCGTGGCGTCGCCGGCGTCACGGTCGAGAGGTCGATGCGCGTGAGGTCCACGTCCGGCAGGTCGCCCGCCCACGTCCCGAGCCGTGCGACCCGGGCGAGCTCGGGCGTGACCACGTCGACGCCCGTCGGGAACTGCGCGGGGACGTGGCGCGACTCGCCGGGCAGCGCGATGCCGTCGTCAGGCGCTGTCGGTGGCACCTCGGCGGGTCCCGGCCCCGCCATCGTGCCGGACATCGCCTGCCACTGGGTTCCGCCCCGGTCCGCGCCCGGCTGCGTGACCCGGGTCCCGTCGACGACCGGGCCGATGCCGCCACCCAGGTCGCCACCCCAGCCACCACCGTCGCCGCCACCCCAGCCGCCGACCCACGGGTCGTCCCCGAGGACGGGGCCGACGTCGACGAACTGACCGTCGGCGATGCCGCCCCCGCCGAGTCCGGGGACCGCCTCGGTACCGACGAGGTCGTCGAGCGTCGCCACGCGCTGCCGGAGCCCGCTCTTCAGGTCGGCGGGCTGGACGTTCTTGGCCTCGAAGTCGGCGGCCATCGAGCTGGCCGTCAGCCCGTCCCCGACCGACATGTCGGCGTTCCGGACCAGCGGTCCGGTCGGCCGCGAGAGCCGTCGGAACGTCGGCGAGAGCACCGTCGACGGGAAGTCCACCATGTCGTCGAACTCGGCGGTGAACGAGCGCAGCGCGTCGACGGTCCCGTCGCTGCCGGTCGTCCCCACCGTGCGATGCAGCGGCTGCGTGAACTGCAGCAGACGCGCCGCGTTCTTCTCGCCCGCCAGCCCGACGGTGCCGACCAGCCGGTCGTGGATGTGCGTGCTCGCGGCGCGGGCGAGCTGTCCGCCGGCGAGCTTCCGGTTGACGGTCGCCAGCTCGCCGACCTGGTCCCAGGCCCGGGCGGCGTAGTCCTCCTGGTTCTCGCGGACGACCTCGGCGCCCAGCCCGGCGGCGATGCGGTACTGGAGCGTCGCGTTCAGCTCGGTGACCCAGTCGGTCGCCATCGGGTCGATGTGCGTCTCGTCGGCGTGCCACTGCCCGTACAGCGGCGCGCCCACGACCGGGAGGTCCTCCCCGGGGTTCGCCTGCTGTTGCTTCGCCAGCGCGTACGGCTGGTTCAGCAGCCGGACCAGCTCGGTACGGTTCGGGAACGGCGGCACGTCGAGGCTCGGGGCCTTCAGCGCGCCTGTCTGGTAGATCGACTCGTGGTGGCCGATGCGGTCCGGGCCGGGGTCGCGCACGTCGACCGCTCGCCTGCCCACGTCCTCCTCGGAGAGCCGGACGGGGGAGAGCCGGCTCGCCAGCTCCTCGAAGTCGCCCGCACCGCTCGTGAACTCCCAGTGCAGGTACATCGGGAGCTCGACCGTGCCGTCGTCGTCCGTCCACGAGAACGCGATGGGCTTCGTCTCGTCGCCCTCGTCGCCGTCGTCGCCACCGCCCTCTCCGTTCGCGGTGGCGTCACCGTCCGTACCGCCGCCCGGCGTGTCGCGGTACGGTGCCCTGCCGAGCCCGGCTCGCCGTCCGGGCTCGAACGTCGGGACGACCGCCGCGACGTACCGCCGGTTCTCGTCGAGGTTTCGCGGGCAGACCAGCCGCGAGACCGCGCGCTCGGGGCTGTTCCGAACCACCTCGCCCGCCGCGGTGTCGTCGCCGACGACCTGCGCGTGGGCCCACGCCCAGGACTGCGAGAGTGGGGGGAGCTCGCTCGTCGGCGTCGAGAGCACCGGAAGCGGCCTCGTCCCGCCGGCGTCGACGCTGACGCCCTTCGCGTCCTTCGGGACGACCACGAGGGTGAGCCACGGGCGGTTCCGCGACCTGCCCGACCGCGAGAGGTCCGCGCGCTCGGGACTGAACAGCCACGGGAGGTCGGCCTGCGAGAACTCGACGAGTGGGAACAGGTTCGCCGGGAAGCTGTTGCTGTCGGGCTCCGGCTCCAGCCGGCTCACCTGCGCCTCGTCGATGCCGATCACGTCGCCGGGACCGTACATCCGGATGTCCTGGGTCGGCCGCTCGAGGTCGCCCTCGGCGATGGGTTCCGGCTCCTGGTCCCACGTCCCGCTGTCCTGCTCCCGCGCCGCGAGCGTCAGCTCGACGCCGACCTGCATCGGTCCCGGGATGGCTGCGGCGGAGCGGTCGCGCCGGAACGGCGTCTCCGGTCGGAACCCACGTCGGACGAGCGGGAGGAACCGGAAGCTGGCGCCGGCGGTCGGGTCACTCGCCATCGCCGACACCTCCGTCGCCGTCGGCGGCGCGTCGTGCCGTGACCGGCCGTCGCGCGGGGACGTGTCGCCGCGCCGCCGTCGTGTCCAGTCCTCCGCCCGTCCCGTTCGTGCTGTGGGTGTGTCCCTTCATTCGTCGTCCTCCAGGCTGGTGGTTCGCACGACCTGGAGGTCGCGCTCGTCCACGCCCGACTCGTTCGCGTACCGCTTCAGCTCGACCTGTGCGCGCCCCTTCGAGGTGCCGACGTGCAGCCCCGGCCGGACCTGCTCGGCGACCGCGCTGTCGGCGATGGAGACGAAGCCCTGCGAGCCGTCGTCCTCGTCGTCCTCGTCGCCACCGTACTGCTCGAAGTCCGCGACGACCGGCGTGAGCGTGTCCACCTCGACGACGACGAAGTCCTCGCCACCGACGCCGAACAGGCCGCCGTCGTCGTCGCCCTCGCTCACGCCGAACAGCCCCTCGTCCTCGGGCTGGACGCCGCGCTTGCCCTTCGAGAGCTCGTGTGCCGTGAACGCGGTGTGGCCGACCCCTGCCGTCGCGGCCTCGAACTCGGCCAGCGGCGCCCCGCGGTTGTCGTGCGTCTCGTCGTACACCGTCTCCTCGTAGGTGAACGCGGCCGCGGTCGCGTCGGCAGCGTTCCCCTCGCCACCGACGACCATCCCCACGTCGCCCGCGGTCGTCCCCGCCTCGAGGTCGACGAAGTCGTCCGTCTTCAGCTTCTCCGCGTCGTCCATCTTCCGGAAGGCGGCGGGCGCGAACTCGTCCTCGACGGCCTCCCGTTCGTGGTCGGCGACCCCGCCGACGGTCACGCCCGCGATGCGGAACTCGTCGTACGTCGTCGGGCGTGCCTCGCCGAACTTCTCGATGGCGTAGTTGAACGGGACGACGGTCTGCCTCACCGTCAGCGTCCCCAGCGGGTGCGCGATGACCGGCGACGGTGCGTCGCCCGCCCCGCCCTGTGCGGCCGCCTTCGCCTGCTCGCGGGCCGCCGCGCTCTTCGCGCTGCGGAGCGTCGCCACGCCGTTCCCGTCGCCGGGGAGCTGTGCGTCCCAGTTCTTCGGCTCGTTCAGCGCCGCGACCAGCTCGGGCAGCACCTCCGCCGTGGGGAGCTGTTTCGTCTTGGCATCCTTGCCGAGCGTGACGTCGATGTCCGCGGAGACGTCGAACGGCCCGACCGAGACGTGGACCGTCCCGCGGATGTGGAACGGCGACGGGCCCGAGATGGTGCCGTCGACGCCGACGGACAGCTCGAAGGATCTGAACTCCACCCCGAAGTGGGCGAAGAAGTCGAAGATGAAGGAGAACGGGTCGAACCGGAACAGCGCGTCGAAGCCCAGCCCGCCGTAGACGTACAACGGGCCGACCTCCAGCTCCGCGTTGACCTGCGCGCCGACCTGGAAGGTGTTCGACGAGACCGCCAGGTAGCCCGTGAAGTCGATGACCGGCTGGCCGCCCGGCACGTCCAGACTCACCGTCACGCGGTCCAGCTTCGGGAAGCCACCCGGGGGTTCGTACCGCGGATTGAAGCCGCCGATGGAGAGCAGGAACCGCGACCGCTCGCCCCACGACGACCGCAGCGCCATGTCGCCCGCCATCGTCCACTGCATGATGCGCGAGTCGTACAGCGACGCGTCCAGCGAGAGCGACTTCCCGGGGATGTCGATGATGCCGACCACGTCCAGGTTCACCTGGATGGGCGGGAACGGCACCTCCTCGGGCATCCCCTCCGGGCGCTCGACCTCCAGGCTCGGCAGCGCCATCTCGATGTTCCCGAGGATGGCGATGCGGAAGCTCGGGATCTCCAGCACGACGCCGACCGACGCCGCGATGATGGTCGGCGTCCCCCACCCGATCTTCAGCATCGGGCCGAACACGTGGCTCCCGCGCGTCGGCGGGAAGATCGCCCGCACGTCGGAGATGATGCGCTGGGCGTTCTCGACGACGTCCTCCGGGAACAGCACGCTGTCGAGGTTGCCCTGCCTGACGATGTCCTGCAGCGGCTGCTTGCGGAACTTCCGGTTGATGCCGAGCATGCCGCCGACCCCGCTCAGCGTGAAGCCGAAGCCGAGCTGGACCGCGTCGAACTCGCCGGCGATGACGAGCATCATCGAGAAGCCATCCGAGCCGTCCGGCAGCTCCGTGGTTATGAGCCCGACGACGGAGATGCTCAGCCCGCTCGGAACCGTGAGCTGGCCGGTCCCCGCGTAGCGCTCGTTCTCCGGGTCGAACGCGAGGTAGCCGCCACCCGTGACAGGTCCAGCCGCGATGTCCAGCCCGACGCCCTCGGGGGGCTTGAAGCCGAGTTCGAGGTCGACGACGCCCATGTTGCCGTCCCGGTTCTCGGGGAACGACAGGTCCGTCTCGAGTCCGATCCGGGTGACCGTGCCGACGAGCGGGCCGAGTTCGACCGACGCAGAGGCGGCTGCCTGGACGGTTATCTCGCCGGTCTCGGTGTCCGCAGCGAGCGAGATGAAGATCTCTTTGATGGTGAGCGGACCGAGCTGCTCGTGGAGCGGGATGGGGATTTCGAGGCTGACTCCCCCTTCGAAGTAGAGCCCTTTCGTGTTCGACCACCCTGCCGTCAGGTCGAACTCGCTGGTGATGCTCTCGGGGAACACCTGCTCTAAGAACCCGCCACTCGGTTTGATGACGAGCCGGAAGCTGCTCGGTAACTCGACCCCCGCAACGAACTCGTCGTCTTCGAGTCCGACCATTCCGGCGATTCCGAGTTCAGTCGCGGTCAGGTTCGTTCCGTCCGAGGAGCCGACGAGTGGCTTGTCGCTCCCCGACTGCCCCGTCGCACGTGCAACCTCGCCACGCGCCTTGAGCGACGGAAGCGTACTTCCGTCCTTCGAGAGTGCCTTCGTCTCGATCTGCCCTGACTGGAGCAGGGCACCGAGCACCCAGTCGCTCTCCGAGATGGAGAGTGTCGTCGAGAACGTCCACTGGTCGTTCTCCCCGAAGCTCCCCGACCAGCCGTCCTCGAACTTCCCGTACGGCTGCAACGCGAACCCGTCGATTCCTTCGTACTCCGGTGGGGATGTGCTCGGCTCGACACTTGGCACCGGAATGAGGTTCACGCCGAACGCGAACCCGCCACCCTGGACGAGCGGGAACCTGTACTGTCTGTACTGTGCGACGCGGTGTGCGTTCTGGTCGTTCGTGAGCGAACTCGGGATCTCCGTCGAGAGCGCCTGCGCGGCCTCGCGGTCGATAGGTTCGGGCAACGCAACGATGTCGAGGGCCGAGAACAGCTCACCGAGGCCGAAGGAGATGAGGTCGTAGTCGAGTGCGCCGCCAGCGTCCTCGTCGGTGTACGTATCGAGCATCGTCCCGCCCGGCTCGTTGAACAGGTCGACGAGCTTCCCGGGTCGGAACTCGGCAGCGCCACTCGACCGTGGCTGCCCGAGGACGCCCAGCACAACGAGGACGTTGTACGAGAGGTAGTGCTCAGACTCGAAGTACTCCTCGACGAGATAGTCGAGGATTCCGCTGCCGACCTCGTCGAGCTCCGGCGACTCGAACGAGAGGTCGTCTATCTTCGAGATGCCGCCGTGTATCTCGACGACGGCTTCGATGACCGTTGGAACGTCGCTCAGTTCTGCCTCGTCGACGAGGACACTCTGGTGCACCGTCGTGAGCGGGTCCGCGAGTTCGTCGCCGACGATGGAGACCAGTTTCTCGACCTCGCCGAGCTGTAGCTCCTCCCCGACGCCTGCGTCTCGCAGCAACCTGAAAATCGCGGACGGACCGCCGTTGCCTGCCTCGACGACCGGTTCGAGGAACGCGCCGAGTTCCCGGACGACCTGCTCTTTGGTGTCTGTTTCAGATGCCATGGTTTACGAGAAGTCGAAGTTCGCCAGCTCGCCGCTGATGTCGCTCGGCGTCCCGAGCCCACCGTAGTAGTTGATCAGCCGTCGCGCTCTCGTCGTCCCACTGAACCCTTTGAGGCCGTAATCCTCGTTCAGGTAGAACCGCTTCCGGTGTTTCAGGAGCGATATTCGGGATTCCATGTCGGAGGGCACGTGAATCAGTTCGACGTACGACTCAGGTGCACCGCCGTCCCCGGAGTGGGACAGTGTGTCCGTGTCGATACCGACCAGTCCGTACCTCGCGTCTGTCTCCATGGCGGTCGGATGCACCTGCATCCACAGCCGTTGTCTTCCTGCCAGGAAATTGCCCGAACCGTCGGTCGAGAGCTGCTTGAAGGAGAACAGCTTGATGCCGAAGTCGTACTCTCCGAACTTCTGTATTGGGAGGTCGTCGTTCGGGTCCTCGATCCAGTTGCCGTGTGTCGCGACGTTCTTCGTATTGAGTTCGAGCCGGTGGACGATTCCATTCCACTTCTCGTCCCGGTCCTGTATGCTGTTCGATCCCGTTATCCAGCTCGTTACGTAGAGAACGTCCCCGTTGTTCACCCGGATGAACGACGAGTTGGGTTCGAACTCTACGAGCATGTAGCCGTCCTTGTATCGACATTTGGTGATGGTGAACTGATCACCGGTGATCAGTTCGCGGAGCGTCGAGAGCTGACGGTTCCAGTTGACTTCACCGTCATCTTCGTACAGGAACGTGTCGGAACCGGGGTCCTCGAAGTCGTTATCTCCCCACAGTCTACCGAAGTAGGTTGTCTTCACCCAGTCGACCACCGGTGGGTCGTTGTAGTAGACGTACGCGATGGTCCCGCCGATGATGAGCACGCCCGCGACGACCGTGACGGCCATCGATGCCGTCGCGCCGATTACCGACGCTATCGTCCCGCCTTCGGCTGCCGCACTCGCAACGAACGGGAGGGCAGACGCGGTACTCGCCGATACCTCGACGCTGAGTCCGACCCACAGCAAGGTTCCCAGAGTGGATGCCCCGAGTGCCGCTGCAGCGTCGTAATCGGCGGAATCGATCTCCCCGATCACGTCCCATGCACTGAGCAGGACGCCGAACAGTCCCACCTTCCAGCCGACTTTGTCCGCCCACGTGCAGAATTTCGCAACTTTCGAATCGAGGAACTTGTTGACCGTACCGGCCTTACCGAACTTGGCTGCGAACGAGTCGACCCAATCGAGGAAGTGCTTGCTCTCCGTGAAGTTCGCAGCGATGAACAGGGTGTCGGTCGCGAGCCCCATGAACCCTCGCGCCGATTTGAATCCTTGCGGGTCCCCGTTGTACCAGGCGTACCCATAGAGACCGACTTTGTAGACGTTCTCGATCAGCGTGAACCCGCCCGTCCACTTGTTCTCGATATCGGCGTTGACGTGCGTCTTCCGGACCGTCTTCTCGATCTTGTAGACGAGAGCAATCGTGTCCTGCTCGCTCCATGCGCTGTCCGCTAGGTCACCGGGGTCGATATCGTTCCCATTGCTGTCCTTGTACAGTTTCCGGTCGATGAGGGAGATGTGTTGTTGCCACTCGGGACCGGGGATGTGGTTCTGGCTGTACTTGTCCGATGCTGTGAACTTCCGGTAGACCATGAGAAGCATCTGCTGTCCGCGATTCGCCTCGGCGGTCGTCCCTGCTGTTCGGATGTAGTGTTTAATTCCCGGAAGGAAGATACCGGCCAGGTTGGCGAGCGTTTCGCTGATTCCCTGGACGCTGCTGTTGGTCCCGGCGTCGTTCACAGCTTTCAACCGGAACCCCTTGCTCCGACCGTGGAAAATCGCGTTCCGTTTCTGCGCACGGGCATCCGAACCGGAGAACGGCTTGCCACCGAGCGAGGGCACACGGATGTTCACGAAGTCGTTCTCGTCCAAACTTCCGTAGAGCGGTGGGTAGAATACGTTCTCGAGGGGGAATATGGCCCGATTACGTCGGGCCGATCCGCCCGGAGTGACCGTTTCGGACACCTTCTCCGCTAGCGTCGTGGTCGACGCCTGGTCCGCGAGGAACTGTGTACCGATGTTGCTGAACGAGAACAGCGAGGTCAGTTCGTTGATGAGCCTGAGCTGTTCCCAGTACTTCTTTCCGGCGAACTGCCGAAGGAATCCGTTCTCGTCCGAGAAATCGGTCGTGTAGTCGTAGTAGTTGCCCAGCTGCATGACGAAGCCGTCCGGGGAGCCGGACGCCATGAGTGCGACGAGGTGTAACGCCTTGTGCTCGTAGTTTGCCCGCATCACCTCGACGAGACGACCGAACATCTGGAACTGTGAGCCGTCCGCGTCCAGGATTGCCTCCTTGTTCTGATGGATCGCCTCCGCGTGACATATTTTGTTGTGGAAGTCCTCTCCTTCCTTCCCCAATGTGATGTCGTAGCCGAGTATGTCCGACTTCAGCAGCGTCCCACCGGTCAGGTCTCCCGATATCCCGAGTTCTGTTCCGAGATCGTTCGGGTCCAGGTTCGACTCGTCCGAGCGGGACGACTGAATCAACTGTTCGATCTGTTCGTAGAGACGCATTGCACCGACCCGGCTCTGGCCCTGCAGGTCACCGAGCGCCTCCTCGTATCGCTCGGCGATGTCACTGTCGACGCTTTTGTCCATGATGAGATCGGTCTCTCCCGACGCCCACGCCTGAAATCGTTGGACCTGGACTTTGTACTCCCGCGCGAGCTTCCGGGCCTGTTCGATTCGGTCGGTGTCACCGATCTGTGAGTCTCCAATTTCGAAGGAGAACTTCCCGGTGTCTGTATCAATCAGCCACTCGGCACTCTCGGTCATCGTCGGCCACCCACTCGTTCATCCCCTGGATTCGGACCCTGTGGTCGTCGTATCGTTGTCATAGCTCACCTCGTTTCGGCCAGGCCCGGTAGAACACGACCGGTCTGACCTCGCTGTCGGTGTTCCGTCGTCCGGTACTGACGCTGCGCGTCTCGACCTCGAAGCCGGTGTTCGTGACACCGGACACCACGACGTCGTCGCGGCCGGTCACGGTGCCGTCGTCGCCGAGGGCGAGCACGCGTGCCGCCGATGGCTGGCCCTCGGTGCGCGAGCCGAGTTCGACGCCGCCGTCGGTGGCTGCGCCCTCTCCCTCGGCACCTGGAGCGACTGGCGGGAGCACCCGGCCGAACACGTCGTCGGCGGCGAGCGAGCCATGGAGCAGGTGGTGGGAGACGCTGCCGTCGGCGGCGGGCATGGCGACGCCGTGGGACCAGCCGAAGCCGAAGGCGTGGTCGGCGACGACCTGGTCGGTGCCGAGCGCGTCGAGGTTGCAGGTGGTGAACTCGACCATCGCGGGGTCGAAGCCCACGTCGACGCGAGTCGGGTAGTCGGCGTCGGGCGCGGGGACGCGGAACTGGCCGATCTCGGGCGTTCGATGGTCGTCGGCCTCGACCGCGACGTAGGTGACGAGGTGGCCGCCCTGCCCGGTGTCCGTGACCTCGTCGTAGGTGAGCTCCATCGTCTCGCCGAGCTTCGTGACGCGGCCGGTGGTGTGTGCACCGAACTCGTCGCCGCGGCCGTGCATGAGGTGGAGCGCGCGGTCCTGGTAGCCGCCGTAGGCGTTGCGGACGACCGTCTCGGGGACGAGCGTGCTGTTGGCGACGTGCTGCTGGACCGCGTCGTTGGCCGTCTTGACGGCCTCGCCGTGGGAGACGCCGATGGCGCCGTCGGTCGCGGAGGCGGTGTCGATCCCGTGGACGGCGTTGACCGACGTGAGCGAGACGAAGCTGGCGTCGAGGCCGAGCTGGACGGACTGGACGCCGGCGGTCGCCGGGGTGAGGAAGTGCCCCGTCTCGACCCTGGCATCGCTGTCGGTCCGGAACGCCCGGAACATGACGGTGAAGCTGTCGTCGTGGCTGCCTGCCGGAAGCGACGAGCCGTCGAAGGACATCTCGAACCCGCCGCTGGTGGTCTTCGTGACGCTGCCGGCGAGCGCGCCGGCGCTGCCGTCGTCGTGGACGAGCAGGTCGAGCACGAGCCCGTCGCGGCCGGAGCCGACCGCACTGCCGGTCCGTCGGGCGTCGTTGGCGACGCCGACGACGTTCTGGGTCAGGGTGCCGTCGTCCGCCCGCGAGAGCGTGCCGTACGTCCAGCCGTCGGTGCGGACGGTGTCGTCGCCGGTGCGACCGACGTTGTTCGTCGCGGTGAAGAGGACGAGGTCGGGTTCGAAGTCGAGATCGGTCACCGCGACGGTGCCGCCGCCGGGCGGCGTCTCGAACGTCCCGGTGGCGAAGTCGTCGATGCCGCCCTTCGAGCCCCCGCTCCGGCCGGGGATGTGTGCGGGGATGTCGATGTCGCCGTCGGGCGAGCCGCCGCCGACGGGCGGGGCGGGCGTCGACCGGCTGCGACAGAGCAGGTAGCCGCCGCCGGCGCCGACGCCGGCCCCGGGGATGACCCACCATGGCGGCACGAGGAATCCCTCGTCGTCGTCGCCGCCGGGTTCGTCTCCCGGCGGGACAGCGGGGTCGAGCGGTAGCGAGATGCGGTCCGTCGCGCCGTCGTCGTCGACGACCTCGAGCATCGGCGAGATGTTCGCGGTGTCGTCGTAGGTGTGGTCCGTGGTCGGGCCGGCGGTCACCGCGTCGGTGGTGCCGTCGCCGTCGAAGTCCCAGCGGTACTCGACGACCCGTCCGTCGGCGTCGGTCGCGTTCGAGGCGTCGAACGTGACCGTGTCCCCGGCGTCGACGACGAACGACGAGGGCGCGAACGCGGCGGTCGGCGGGACGTTCTCCGTGGTGACGTCGACCGTCGGGCAGTCGACGACCGAGGAGCGCTCGCTCGGGTACGCGAGCACCCTGACACGCGGCGAGTAGGTGCCCGGCTCGCCGTAGCTGGTGGTGCGGGTCGGCTCGGCGCGGTAGTCGCCGAACTCGCCGGTGCCGGTGTCGAACTGGTAGTCGTCGCCCCGTTCGGAGCGCTCGGCGGAGATGATGACCTCCTCGCCGACGACCACCTCGCGTGCGGAGACCGAACACCGGGCGACTGGCCCGGGTTCCCGCGTCACGTCGACCGCGCCGAACGCCCGTGCCGTGGCGCCGTCGTCGTCGACGACGACCAGTCGCACCGCGTGCGCCCCATCACTGGTGAAGGTGTGGGTCGTCGTCGGGGTCACGGTGTTGCTGTCGATGGTGCCGTCGGCGTCCCAGTCCCAGCGGTACGTCGCGATGCTGCCGTCGGGGTCGCTGGAGCCGGAGGCGTCGAACGTCACGGTCTCGCCGACGCCTGGCCCGGCGGGCGAGTGGGTGAACGACGCGGTCGGCGGGACGTTGTCGGTGGCGACCGTGACGGTGCCGCAGTCGGCGGTGTCGCTGCGCTCGGCGTTGCTGCCCCACACTCGGACCCGGACGTCGTAGGTGCCTTCCTCGACGTAGTCGACGGTCCGCTGGCTCTGTGTGGTGTAGTCGCCGAAGCCCCCGCCGGTGTCGTACTGGTACTCGGCAGCGTTCGCGGAGCCAGAGGCGTCGATGGTGACCGAGCCGCCGGGTTCGACGGCCGACGGCGAGACGGTGCAGTCGGCGACCGGCGCGGACTCGACGATGCTCACGTCGCGCGTCGTCGACCCAGTCTGGCCGTCGTCGTCGACGACCGTGAGCCGGGTGACCGCGTAGCCCGGACCGGTCGAGTCGTAGGCGTACGGATGGTCGACGACGGCGTAGTTCGTGGTCTCGTCGACGGTGCCGTCGCCGTTCCAGTCCCAGCGGTACTCGGCGATGCTGCCGTCGGGGTCGCTGGAGGCGGAGGCGTCGAGCCGTGCCGGGTCGCCGGCGACCGCGGGCTGTGGGGAGACGTCGAACGACGCGGTCGGGGCCGTGTTTTCGGCGTCGACGGTGAACTCGACGGTCGTGCTCGCGCTATCGCCGTCGTCGTCCTCGACCGTTATCCGTACCGCCTTCGGGCCCGCGGTGGTGTAGGTGCGGTTCTCCCGGCCGTCGATGCCGAGTTCGACCGACTCGTTCACCTCGTAGCTACCGTCGGCGCCGAAGTCCCACCGCAGGTAGTAGATCTCGCCGTCGTCGTCGGTGCTCGCTGTCGCGTCGAACTGCACCGTCCCGCCGACGACGGGGTTCGACGGGTCGTAGGTCAGCTGCGGCGTTGGCGGCGTGTTCGGCGCGACGGTGAACTCGGGACACGTGGCCGTGTCCGAGGTCTCGTCCGTGGCGTTGTACGCGTAGACGACCGGCTGGTACGTCCCTTCGGAGTAGTTCGTCGTGTAGAGGGCGTCCTCGGTGAACGGCGTGTCGGGGGAGCCGTCGCCGTCGAGGTCGTACCGGTAGCTGTCGGCGTTCCGGGAGTCGAACGCGTAGATGCTCATCGGCTCGCCCGGTTCGGGGTACTGCTGTGAGATCTCGCAGGCGGCCTCCGGCGCGAGGGTCGTGGCGGCGTCGGTCCCGCCGAAGCTGTTGCCCAGCCCGCCGAGGCCATCGTTGGCGATGACCGGCTGTGCGAGCACCCCACCGCCGATGACGACGGCGGCGACGAGTCCGGCGACGAGTGCCCAGGAGGGACAGGACGAACAGTCGCTCATCCAGACGCCCTCGCCGGGGGGCGCCCCTGGAAGCGGACGTCGAGGGGCTGTCGGCGTCCGTCACGGAGTCCAGCTCGGTCGAGCCGACCGGCAGCCGTGGTGGCTCCCGTCGGTCGCGGTCGTCCTCCCACCGGGAACAACCCAAACCGGACCGCCCAGAACCCCGAATCCGGGAGTTCTGAACGGTCTTCCGGGGCTCCCGTGGCACTCGCACTCATTTCCTCTACGCACCACTGTGATGGTCATATAACCGGACGCTAAGTACGTCGTGTGACCCGCAACCGTGCCACAGGGCGCCGCTCGCTGGTGGTTTCGTGGAAACTCCGCAGGAGTACCCTACCGGCGAGAAAGCGGTCGGTACTCGGACAGGTAGTGTGAAAGAACGCGGTCGGTTGTCGGCAGCGGCGGCGTCAGATGAAGTCGGAGACGCTCGGGCCACCCTCGTCGCCGTCACCCTCGCCGCCGCCGCCCATGCTCTGGAAGACGATGGGGTCGCGCGTCTGGAGCCAGACGCGGCCGTCGCCGGAGAACTTCGAGACGTAGCCCTCGCCGCCGAGCATCGTGGACTTGATGCCGCCGTCCTTCTGCCGGTCGAGGTTCAGGCCGTCGGTCCATGCGACGAGGTGGTCCTCGTCGACGATGGCCGGCTCGCCCGGCGAGACGTCGACCTCGTACACCGAGCCGTACGCCGAGAGGAACGCCATCCCGGTGCCGTCGAGCGCGAGCACCTTCAGCTGACCCGAGGAGAACAGGTTCCCCGCCTCGTTCATCGCCGAGGACTTGTTCACGTTCGGCCCCCACGCGAGCGTCGAGCCGGACTGGGACTTGATGCGCCCGGTCTCGCCGAGGTCGAACGCGACGATGTCGCCGGGGTGGTCGGGCGCGAGCACGACGTTCGCGCCGGACTCACGCGCCGTGAACTCGTTCGTGACGAGGTCCTTGCTGCTGCTGACTGCGCTCTTGACCATGCCACCGATGCCGCCGTCGCCGCCGACGTTGGCCTCGGTGTCCATCGTGTCGCTCCGGCTGACCATCGCGCCGGTCTTCGCCTTGATCGTCTCCCCCCGCTCCATCGTGACCTGCAGTATCGCGTTACTGGGTCGCTTCCGGATATCGAACTCCATACGGTCGTAGTCGAGTGCCGGCCGACAAATATGTTTTCATACCGAACACAATGCTAGTTGTTTTTATTACTCGTGACGGAACTGTGGGTCGGGCGTACTACTCGGGGTCGCCGAACGCGCCCGCAGCTGCGAGTTCGTCGAGTTCGTCCGCCCCGTAGCCGACCTCCCGGAGCACCTCGCGGGTGTGCTCGCCGAGCTTCGGGGGGAGGTGGTCGAAGCCGCTCTCCGAGCGCCCGTAGTTCAGCGGGTGCTCGACGACCGGCACCGTCCGCTCGCCGTCCGAGAGCTCTGTCATCACGCCCCGCGCCTCGGTCTGTTCGTTGTAGAGCGCGTCCTCGGGCTCGTTCACCGGCCCGGCGGGGATACCGGCCTCCTCGACCAGCACGTCCATCCACTCGTCGGTGGTCCGCTCGGCGAACGACGGCGCGAGTTCGGCCTCGAGCTCGTCCATGTGCTCGACGCGGTCCGCGTTCGTCTCGAACCGCTCGTCGTCGGCGAGCTTGGGGCGCTCGATGGCGTCGCAGAGCCCCCGCCAGAGCTTCTGGTTCAGGCAGGCGACGTTGAGGTGCCCGTCGGCCGTCTCGAACGTCTGGTACGGCGCGAGCACCGGGTCCTTCGTGCCCATGCGCTCGGGCCGCTCGCCGGCGAACACCTTCCCGGCCTGCTTCGTCAGCCAGGGCAGCGTCGCGTCGAGCATCGCGAGGTCGATGTACTCGCCCTCGCCGGTCACCTCGCGCCGGTACAGTGCCGTCACGATGCCGAACGCCGCCCACATCGCGGTGATGAGGTCGGTCTGTGGGAGCCCCACCTTCACGGGTCGGCCGTCGGGCTCGCCGGTGACGCTCATGATGCCGCTCATCCCCTGCACGAGCAGGTCGTAGCCCGGGCGCTGGCTCCATGGCCCGGTCTGGCCGAACGCCGAGATGGCGCAGTACACCACGTCGTCGTTCACCTCGCGGATCGACTCCTCGTCGACGTGGAGCTTCGCGGCGGTGCCGGGCCGGTAGTTCTGGACGAACACGTCCGCCTCGGCGACGATGTCGTACAGCGCGGCCAGGCCCTCCTCGTGCTTGAGGTTCAGCTCGACGCTGCGCTTGTCGTAGTTGATGGTCCAGAAGTACGGCGACTCGCCGTCGATGAACGGTGGGCCGGAGTGGCGGTTGTCGTCGCCGACACCCGGGCGCTCGACCTTGATGACCTCCGCGCCCTGGTTGGCGAGCATCAGCGACGCGAACCCGCCCGTGACGAACGTCGTGAGGTCGACCACGGTGATGCCGTCGAGTATCTGGCCGTCAGTATTCATGCTACCAATTCCCGGGCGGCGCGCGCAAAAAGGTTCGTACGCACGGGGTCGGCAGCCGGTATCGACGTCCCCGAACCAGCCGGGTGGCGCGCGGCCCCACTCGTCGCCGAGCACCGCGAGGCGGCGAGTGGACGCCCGCGCGAGGGATGAGCACCGCAGGGAGCGGTCACGAGACGCTCGCGTCTCGTGGGCCCACCGGAAATCTCCGATTTCCGGGGACGCTAGCGACTGAGGAGCGCAAGAGGCTGGGGAGGTGTGAGGTGCGGTGCTGTGCCGTGGGCGGGACTGAAAGGGGCTGCTGGCTCGACGAACCCCGGCGACGCAAGGACCGCAGGAACGAGGACCGCAGCGAGCCGCGGGAGTCGAGCCAGCAGGGGCTTTCTGGGCGTTCGCAGTTCCAATGACTCGCGTTGATGAAGGGGCTTTCTGGGCGTTCGCAGTTCCAATGACTCGCGTTGATGAAGGGGCTTTCTGGGCGTTCGCAGTTCCAGTGAATCCCACAACAGCGAGTACGAACAACCCTCAGAACAGCCGAATTCATCACGAACGATTCGACGGCAGAGTTACATATCCGCCACGCCTGCTCCATGCTAGCGATGAACCAGCCACCAACGCACTGCCCCTACTGCGGCACAGCCGTCGAGCCCGTCGATTCGCCGATGGTGAGCGACGCCGCCGACACGGCGATGGTCTACCGCTGCGAGTCGTGCGAGGACTACGTGTTCTACAACCCGACGCCGGGCGGGAGCGTGGCGGTCATCGACGGCGATTCGGTCCTGCTCGTCGAGGACTTCCGGTCGCCGGGGGAGTGGAAGCTACCCTCGGGCCGCATCGAGCTCGGCGAGACGCCGCGGGAGGGTGTCGCCCGGGAACTGGAGGAGGAGACCGGGCTCGCCGTCGACCCCGCCGACCTCGTCTACTTCTTCGACGAGGCGGGCGAGCCCGCCGACGAGCAGTACATGGTCGGCATCGACTACGCCGTCCACCGGGCGGACACCACGGGCACCGTCGAGGCAGCGTCCGACGCGACCGACGCCCGGTTCTTCACGCCCGAGGAGCTGGCGGCCTCTCCACACGAGCTGAAGTTCACGCACGTCCAGCGGTTCGGCGACAGTCTGGCGTGGGTCATCGAGGAGGCGCAGAGTGCCCTCGCGGACTGTCGCCCGCCGTCGACGCCGCCAGGTCGCACGTACTGATAGCCGACACGCTTCCGTCACGGTCCTCGTCGCCGTTACTCCAGCGCCGCGTACGGCACCACGGCGACCGTCTCGTCCGCCGCGAATCCCGCCTGCGTGAGCACCAGTCCGTCCGCCCTGGTCGCCCGCGTGGACGACGCCAGCACGCTCGGGTCGAACGTCCGGTCGTAGATCGAGAGCCCGGAATCGGGGTGGCCGAGCGGCGTCGCCCGGCCGGCGTTCAGCTGGACCGGGACGGCGTACTCGACGTCCGCGCCGCCGATGGCGTCGCTCTCTGGGAGGTCGAGGTCGACGGTCGCCGTCGCCGAGAGCGTCGGGAGCGCCGCGGCGCCGGTGAACAGCGGCCGCGCGACGAGGCAGGCGGCGGTGTGGGCGGCGACCGGCTTGCCGGGCAGGGCGACCGCGACGGCGTCGTCGTCGGGCAGGTGGGCGACGGTGACGGGCTTGCCGGGCCGGAGGGCGACGCCGTGGACGACCAGCTCGCCGAGGTCGGCCAGCGCGTCGACGACGTGGTCGCCGTGGCCGACGCTCGTGCCGCCCGTCGAGACGACGACGTCGTGGGCGGCCGCCGCGTCGGCGAGCAGGTCCCGAACTTCGTCGTACTCGTCTGGGGTGGTGCCGGCGTGGACGGCGTCGTGGCCCCACGAACGCGCGAGCCCGAGGAGCATGTTCGAGTCGCGGTCGGGTTGGGTTCCTTCGTGGATCTCCGTGCCGGTGGCGACGACGCCGACGCTCGCGCGCTCGCGGACCGACACGGTCTCGACGCCGAGGTCGTCCAGCAGCACGGCGTCCTTCGGGGAGAGCCGTTCCCCTGCAGCGAACACCCGTTCGCCCGCCGCGACGGTGCTCCCCCGCTCGTAGACGTGCGTGCCGGGCTGGAGTTCGGGACCGCGGAGTTCCCCGTCCGTCAGGGTCGCGTCCTCGCGCTTGACGACGGCGGTCGCGCGTTCGGGCAGCGGTGCACCGGTGGCGATGCGGACCGCTTCGCCGGCCCCGAGTTCCGGTGGGTCGTCGTCGGGCGTCACCGTGCAGACCACGGCGAGCGTGTAGTCCTCCGCCGCGTCGAACGCGAAGCCGTCCATCGTCGCGTAGTCCTGCGGCGGCACGTCGGCGGGCGCGACGACGGTCTCGGCGAGGGTCCGGCCGGCGACGGCGTCGGCGGTGACGGCCTCGGTCGCGCGGGCGCCCATCGCGTCGGCGGCCAGCGAGAGCACGTGCTCGACAGCGCGGTCGCGTGACGGGAGGTCGTCGGTCATGACGGCGGGTTCGCGCCCGTCCGTGTTAACAGTTGGCGCAGTTGCTCGGTCCCTTCAGCTCGTCCGGTTCCAGCCGGCCGAGCCCTCGACGTACGGGTCCAGCGCGGCCTTGAGCGCCTCGACGTCCTCGGGGTAGATGGTGAGGTCGTCGCTCTCGCCCTCGCCCGAGATGCGGACCCGGTCGCGGCGTCCGTAGGTGATGTAGAGGCTGACGCCGCCGGCGACGCAGAAGCCGAGCCCGGCCAGCAGGTTCCGCGGGATGGAGAAGAGCCCGAAGCCGACGAGTGCGAGGCTCATGATGACGAGGAACCAGTCGAGCCCCTCGACCCGGATGGTCTCGACCTGCTCGAACTCGACGTACACCGGGTCCTCGTTCCGGTGGACGACGGCGAGGCTCTCCGGGGTGACGCCGACCCAGCCGCCGTCGCGCAGCTGGCCCCTGTACTCGAGGTCCGCCGTTAGCTTCGACGGTTGCACGTTCCCCTCTCGCGACCCCCAGCCCCGTGACTGTTGCGGTGGGGGCTGTGGCTGCTGCTCACGGTGGAGCGTCGAAAGAAGGGGTGTGGCTGTGCGAACGCGTTCGCGGTCAGTCGCCGCCGGGTGCGGGGCGCTCGTCGTCGCCGTCGCCCATGCGCTCCCAGAACGGCTTGAAGTCGTCCGCGTCCTCGGTGATGTCCTCCCAGGTCGTCAGCCCGCGCTCCTCGCGGGTGCCGGGGATGGTGTTGTCGAGGACGAACGCGACGATGCCACCGACGGCCATGCCGGTGCTGCCGATGACGAACGTGGTCGTCGCGATGATGCCGAGCGGCGAGACGCCGGCCACCTCGACGCCCTCGAGCAGGCTGAACGGGAACTCGCCCGCCAGCCCGGTCTGGAACGCGCCGGCACCACCGACGTTACCCATGTACGCCGGGATGGCGAGGCCGGCGAACAGAGCGATGCCGATGATGAACACGTTCCGGTTCTTGTCGAGGTCGACGAACTTCAGCTGCGAGAGGCCGACCGCCGCGATCTGCCCGAACATCGCCAGGAACAGCCCCCCGACGATGGGGTTCGGGATGGTCGCGACCAGCTGGCCGAAGTAGCCGATGAAGCCGACGATGAGCATGACGACGGCACCGATCTGGACGACGTACCGGGAGGCGACGCCGGTGATGCCGATGGCGCCGACGTTCTCCGTGTACGAGGTCGAGCCGTTCCCGGTTCCCATGATGCCGGCGAACGCGTTGCCGATGCCCTCCATGCCGATGCCGTGGTTGACGCGCTGTGCGTTCGGTGCACCCTTGCCCGCCATGCGGGCGACGGAGTGGTAGTCACCGAAGCTCTCGATGACCGACGCGAGCATCCCGGCGATCATGCCGATGATGAACGAGCCCGTGAACTGCGGCATCCCCCACTGGAGCGGGTAGATGGCGAGGATGGGCTCGGCGTTGGCCACCGTGTCGAAGTTGATGTAGCCCGACGTACCGGCCGCGTAGATGCCCGTGAACGAGAGCACCGCCGCGACGAGCCACGCCGCGACGAGCGCGAGCAGGACCGGGAACAGCCGGAAGGCCCTGTTGTAGTCGTTGAGGTACTGCGAGAACGCGACGATGAGCAGCACGGTCAGGCCGAGCAGCCACCAGTTCTGCGTCGCCGAGGTGATCTGCGGGACGCTGAACAGCGCCAGCCCGATGAGCGCGATGACCGGGGCGATGACGATGGGGCCCATGTGTCGCTTGAGCCAGCCCATGATGCCGAGGTAGCCGATGAATATCTCGAACACCCCGGCGACGATGACCGCCCCCTGTAGCTCCAGTATCATGGTCTCCCAGCCACCGCCGTTGCTGGCGATGACGCCGATGATGGCGAGTGCGGGAGCGAGCATCGAGAACGTCCCGCCCTGCACGAGCGGGTAGCGGTTTCCGAGTGTGGTCTGTGCCAGGGTCGCGACGCCGGACACCACGAAGAAGGTCCCGATGAGCTTCGCAGTCACGTCCGCCGGCATCCCCATCGCCCCCGCGAGCACCAGCGGGATGGCGATTGTCGCGCCGACCATGGTCAGATAGTGTTGCAACCCGAGGAAGATCGACTCTCCCAGGGGTGGTTTGTCGTCGATTCCGTACTCGACGAAGTCGGACTGTTCCGCCCCACCCGCGGCGGCGCGTGCCTCCTCCGGTATCGGCGGTTCGTCGACGTCGTCGAAGTCATCCGTGTTATCTTCGTTACTCATGCGTGCCTCCGATAGTGTGTCACGTGTCCACCTGCCACACTATACCCCTTCAATCAAAAACATCATAATTAAAACTGTCGTCGTTTCGTCGGGGAAATTGCTCGTTCGGTCGGGACCAGTGGTGGTATCACGGGATTAGTTCGGCCGTTCCGCGGCTTGCGAACCGAACCAGTTACCCCCGAACGCTCGAACAGCACGGGTCGGCGCCACCCCACCGGGTCGCGATTCCCGCCCGGCAGGAACGATATCGGGGCAAGCTATTTGCGGACCGTGGCGGTGTGTGGGTGTATGACAGACGAACCACGGTACGCCGTCCACGCCGACCTGAACGTCATGATCGAGACGCGGGACGGTACCGGGCTCGCGACGGACATCTACCGCCCGGCCGACCCGGACACCCACGAGCCCGTCGACGAGCCGCGACCGGTCATCCTCGACCGCACGCCGTACGACAAGACCGGCGGGCGCACCCGCCACGGCGAGTGGTACGCCTCCCGCGGCTACGTCATCGCCATCCAGGACGTGCGCGGGCGCTTCGACAGCGAGGGCGAGTTCTACATCCACGTCAACGAGGCCGAGGACGGCGCGGACACCGTCGAGTGGCTCGCCGCGCAGGACTACTGCGACGGCCAGGTCGCCACCCTCGGCACCTCCTACGGCGCGTGGGTCCAGAGCGCGCTCGCCACGCAGGACCCCGAGGGCCTCGGCGCCATGTTCGTCAACATGGGTGCGGCGAACGGACGGGAGAAGACGTTCCGGCACAACGGCGCGTTCGAGCAGCGCTGGCTCTCATGGGCCTTCACACTGGGCGCGGGGTTCGCCCACGAGAGCCTCGCCGACCCCGACGTCCAGCAGGCCTTCGCCGACGTGGACTTCCGCGAGGTGCTGAAGGACGGCCCGGTCGAACGCGGGGAGACGGCGCTCGCCACCCTCCCCGGCTACGAGGAGTGGGCGTTCGACATCATGGAGTCCGGCAGCGCGAGCGACGACCTCTGGCAGAATCCCGGCGTCAACTTCGAACGCCACTACGACGAGAGCGCCGACGTCCCCACCGTCTACTCCGGCGGCTGGTACGACTCCTACACCGGCGCGACCTGCGACAACTTCGTCGGGCTCGCCGACCGGAAGGAGTCGGACCACTACCTGCTGATGGGCCCGTGGACCCACCTCGCCAGGCTCCCCGGCGGGCACGACCACAGCGAGCAGCTGCTGTTCCCGCCGCTGACGTGGGAGCACCCGACCGCCGGCGACCTCGCCTTCGGCGAGAACGCGACGCGGAAGTACCGCGAGACGCGCAAGCGGTTCTTCGACCACTACCTCCGCGGCGAGGACTCCTGGGACCACCCGCGCGTCGAGTACTTCCTGATGGGCACCGGCGACGGCCACCGGACTGACGGGGGGAACCTCTTCCACGGCGGCGAGTGGCGCAGCGCCGACGAGTGGCCGCCCGCGGGCACCGAGATGACGAGGTTCTATGCCCACGGCGACGGCAGTCTCTCGACCGGGGCCCCGACGGCCACCGACTCGGCGACGACCTACGCGTTCGACCCCGACGACCCCGTCCCGACCATCGGCGGCAACACCTCCTCGTACCTCACCTACGAGCCGCGCGACGAGCCCGTCGGCGCGTACCCGCTCGGCGACCGGAACATCATCGACTTCGCCGGCCGCGGCGGCTACGACCAGCGCACCCACGAGGGCACCTTCGGCGCGAGCGAGCCGTACGGTCCACTCGCCGACCGCGACGACGTGCAGGTGTTCCGCACCCCGCCGCTCGACGACCCGGTCGAGATCGCCGGCCCCATCCGCGTCCGCGTCTACGGCGCGACGGACGGCCCCGACACGGACTTCACCGCGAAGCTCATCGACGAGTACCCCGCGAGCGAGGACTACCCCGACGGCTACGCGCTCAACCTCTCGGACGCCATCTGCCGGGGGCGCTACCGGGGCTACCGCGACGAGCCCGACCTGCTCGAAGCCGGCGATGTGTACGAGTTCTACATGGAGCCGTACGACACCGCGAACCGGTTCGAGGCCGGCCACCGCATCCGGCTCGACGTCTCCTCGTCGAACTGGCCACGCTTCGATGTGAACCACAACACCGGCGGCCCGCTGTACGGCGGCGACGAGCGCCGCGTCGCCGAGAACACCGTCTTCCACGAGGCGGACAACCCGACGCACATCGAGCTCCCGGTGCAGCCGACGGAGTGAGTGCGACCGGACCCGAAGGTTGGTGCGGCCGGAACCGAAGCCACGTTTTTCTCCCCGGGTGCAGAACGAGGACGTATGGCTCCCGTCCGCCGTCTCGTCGTCGACGTCCTGAAGCCGCACGAGCCACCGCTCGTCGAGTTCACACAACAGCTCTCCGACATCGAGGGCATCGACGGCGTCACGTCGTCGCTCGTCGAGCTCGACAAGGAGGTCCAGAACGTCAAGCTCACCTTCGAGGGCGAGTCCATCGACGTCGCCGTGGTCGAGGCGACGGTCGAGACCCTGGGCGGCACCGTCCACTCCGTGGACGAGGTCGCCTGCGGCGAGCGGGTCGTCGAGGACCGCCGGACGTACCAGGACTGACCGTGCAATCGCTCCGCAAGCGGCTCCAACGACTGCTCGGCAAGGAGGACGTCCGCTCCATCGCCCGCCGGTACTTCATCTCGAACGGGTTCGACGGGACGCTCACGAGCATCGGCATCGTCGTCGGCGCGGTGCTGACTGGTGTGCCGGACGGGCTGACGGTCGTGAAGATCGGCCTCGGCGCGGCCGTCGGGCTCACCACGTCCGCCGTCTGGAGCGTCTGGGAGATCGAGCGCGCCGAGACGACCGCGGAGATCAGACGCCTCGAGCGCGCGATGCTCACCGACCTCGACGACACGCGCATCCAGCGCGAACAGAGCGGCGCACGCCTGTTCCACGCCGTCGCGAGTGGGCTCGGCCCGCTGCTCGGTGTCCTCGTCCCGCTCTCGCCGTTCCTGTTCGAGGGGTCGTTGTTCAGCATGGGAGAGGCCGCCGTCGTCGGCGTCGCGCTCGGCGTCGGCGTGCTCTCGACGTTCGGCGCGTACATGGGCTCCATCTCGGGGCATCGCTGGTACGTCTCGGCGGCCCGGATGGGGCTGGCGGGGCTGGTCGTCGCCGGAATCAACCTGCTGCTTCCGGGCTGAGGTCGGCCTCGTCGGCATCGCCAGCGTCGTCGGTGTGGTGGCCGGTGTGGCGCTTCACCAGCCAGCCGACGCCGAGCATCGGCCCCACGCCGATCAGCAGCGCGGCGCCGAGGATCCCCCAGTCGCCAACGCCGAGCGGGACGGTGCCGAAGTACCCCGAGAGCGGCGTGTACAGCACCGACAGGTGGAGCGCGAGCGACGTGGCGACCGCGAGCGCGAGCCACCGGTTCGAGACCAGCGGCGTGTCCCGGGCCCAGCGCACCACGTAGAGCTTCAGGAACTCGAAGACGACGAAGCCGGTGAACACCATCGTCATCGCGTACGGCGTCACGCTGGCCGCGCCGTCGAGTACGTACACCAGCAGGCCGAGCATGACGGCCGTCACCGTCACCCCCGCACCACCGATGAACGTGAGCATGTCGCGGTCGATGATGCCGGCATCGCGGCTGCGCGGCTCGCGGTCCATCACGTCGCCCGCAGGGTCGGTGCCGAGCGCGAGCGCGGGCAGGCCGTCCGTGAGCAGGTTGATCCAGAGCAGCTGGACCGCCGGGAGGACGAGGTAGCCGAACAGCGAGGCGATGAACACGAGCGCGACCTCGGCGGCGTTCGCGCTCAGCAGGTACGCGACGAACTTCCAGACGTTGTCGAAGATCTTCCGCCCGCGACTGATGGCGGTGCGGATGGTCGCGTAGTTGTCGTCCAGCAGGACGATGTCGCTGGCCTGCTTGGCCACGTCGGTGCCGCGGACGCCCATCGCGATGCCCACGTCGGCGTTCTTCAGCGCCGGCGCGTCGTTGACGCCGTCGCCGGTCATCGCCACGGAGTAGCCCGACGCCTGCAATGCCTTCAGGATGCGAACCTTGTGGACGGGCTCGGCGCGGGCGAACACGTCGATCTCCTCGACGCGCTCCTGCAGCTCCGCGTCGGAGAGCTCGGCGACCTCGCTCCCGGTCAGCACGTCCGACTCGATGCCGACCTCCCGGGCGACCGCGCCCGCCGTGACCGCGTTGTCGCCGGTGATCATCTTCACGTCGATGCCCGCGCGGTGGGTGTCGGCGATGGCGTCGCGGACCTCTCTGCGTGGCGGGTCCATGAGCCCCTGCAGGCCGACGAACACCAGATTCTCCTCGGTGTCGCCGTCGTCGCCCCGCTCCTTGTAGGCGAAGCCCAGTACCCGGAGCGCGTCGTCGGCGAAGCTGTCGACCTGCTCCTTGATGCGCTCTCTCGTCGCCTCGTCCAGCTCGACGGGGCCGTCGTCGGTGAGGACTCTGGACGAGCGTTCCAGGACGACTCCCGGCGCACCCTTGACGTACACCACGTCGTCGTGGACGGTCGCCATCCGCCGCCGCTCGGACGAGAACGGCACCTCGTCGACGCGCTCGCGTCCGTTCCGGAGCGCCTCGACGTCGATGCCGTGGTCGGCGGCGGCCGCGACGAGCGCCCGCTCGGTCGGGTCGCCGTCCTCGGTCGTCGCGTCGTTGCAGAGCGCGCCGATCTCCAGCAGGAGCCCCACGCGGTCGCGCGTCTCCGCGGCGTCCACCGGCGCGGCGGTGTCGGGCACCTCGCCGCCGTCGCTGGCGGGGTCGGTGTCGCTCGAGCTCTCGGCCGACCCGTCGCCCAGGGCGACCGTCTCGTCGTACACCCAGCCCGCCTGGACCCGCATCTCGCCCTCGGTGAGCGTGCCGGTCTTGTCGGTGCAGACGACCTCGACCGCGCCGAGGGCCTCGACGGCGGGGAGCGTGCGGACGAGCGCGTTCTCGTCGGCCATCTTCCGCACGCCGAGCGCGAGCGTCAGCGTGACGATGGCGGGGAGCCCCTCGGGGATGGCGGCGACCGCGAGCGAGACGCCGGTCAGCCCGGCCTGTACCCACGAGGTGCCGCCGTAGACGAGCACGGGGATGACGATGGCCGCGAGCACGATGACGCCGACGCCGAGCCGGCGGCCGAGCGCGTCGAGGCTGCGCTGGAGCGGCGTCTGGGTCTCCTCGGCGGTGAGCAGCTCGGTCGCGATGGCACCCATCTCGGTCTCCATCCCGGTGCCCACGACCACCGCCTCGGCGCGGCCTCTGGTGACGCTCGTCCCCCGGTAGACGGTGTTCGACCGCTCCGCGAGTGGCGTCTCCGCGGGAAGCGTCCCGGTCGACTTCGAGACGGGGACGCTCTCGCCGGTGAGCGCGGCCTCGTCGACCTCGATGGAGTGGGCCTCGACGACGCGTGCGTCCGCCGGAACCACGTCGCCCTCGCCGAGGACGAGCACGTCGCCGGGGACGAGCTCGGTCGCCGGGACGGTCCGCTGCTCGCCGCCGCGGCGGACCACGACCTCGGGCGCGGCAAGCTCCCGCAGGGCCTCCAGGCTCTGCTCCGCGCGGTACTCCTGGACGAAGCCGAACACGCCGTTCGCGAGCAGGATGATGCCGATGAGGACGGCGTCGACGGCGTGGCCGACGAGGAGCGAGAGCGCCGCGGCCGCGATGAGCACCCAGATGAGCGCGCTGCGGAACTGCGCGACGAACACCCGGAGCGGGCCGCGAGCCTCCTCGGTGTGTATCTCGTTCGGTCCGTGCTCGTCGAGCCGACGCGCCGCTTCGGCCGGGTCGAGCCCGGCGGCCGACGAGTCGACCTCCTCGAACACGGTCTCGACGTCCTCGGTGTGCCACTGCATCTGGTGTCGGGTAGGGTGACGGGGGCCGGGAAGTTAGCGTTAGTGTCGCCGGCACCGCCGGACCGTGGCTCGTCCCACCGGCGGCATGACGACTCAGGCTCGCGCCAGCCCGACCGTGCGCGTCCAGACCAGCGCGACGGCGCCGACCGTGGCCGCCATCGTGCCGAGCCCGACCGCGAACGTGCCCGTCGCGACCAGCGCGCGGCCGACGAGCCACGGGTAGACGAGCGCGGCGAGGTTGCCGACGACGAGCATCCCGACGAGCGTGACGCCGGGGTCGGGTGCGATCTCGGTGAACGCGAGCGCGAACAGCGGACCGAACGGGACGCCGAAGCCGAGGCCGGTCAGCACGACGCCGGCGGCGACCAGCGCGGGGCGTTCCGCCGCCACGGCCGTCGCGGTCCCGCCGAGGACGACGGTCTGGCCGACGAGCGACCAGCCGACGGTGGCAGCGTCGCCGACGCGGGCCGCGAGCACGCCGCCGATCGCGCGTCCGGCGACGGTCGCGAGCGCGAAGCCGACCAGCACCGCCGTCGCCGGGACCGCCGCGCCGGAGAGCAGGTCGGCGTACCACGTCCCGGCGACGACGAGGAAGCCGAAGGTGGCGGCGTTGCCGAGCGCGAGCGTCGCCGCGACGGGTGCCCGAAGCGCACGGAGGTAGGCCCCGACCTGCGGGACGCCCCACGACGAGTCGGCCCGTCCGAGCGCGAGCGCGCCGAGGCCGCCGGACGCGACGACGGCCGCCGAAGCGACCGCCGGCGGCGCGGTCCCGAACCGTGCGATCGCGTCCGGTCCGGCGGCGAGGCCGACCGCGAAGCCGAGCGTGAAGCCCGCGCCGAGCAGCCCCTGTGCCGTCGCGGTGTCGTCACCTGTCGTCAGCCGGCCGACGTGGACCATCGCCGCGACGAACGCCCCGCCCTGTCCGAGGCCGACGAGGGAACGGGAGGCCAGCACGGCCGCGACGGTCGTGGTCGCGAGCAGCGCCGCGCCGACGGCAGCGAGGACGAGCCCGGCGGCGGCGACCGTCCGGGGGGCGTACCGCCGCGTGAGCCGGTCGGCCGGAAGCACGGCGAGTGCCTGCCCGAGCAGGAACGCGCTGGTGCCCGCGCCCGCCACCTCGGCCGGCACGCCATCCGCGACGAGCAGCGGGACGACCGCGCCGTAGCCGCCGACGGTGAGCCCGAGGCCGAACAGGCCGGTCCCGAGCACGAGGATCGCACGGCGTGGGAGGGCCTCGCGACCGGGTTCGGCGGCTGCCGCGTCGGCGGCTGCTGCGTCGTCGCCCCTCCCCCGCCGGCTCGATGCATCGCTCACGCACTCCGTTGCTCGGGGGAGGGACAAGGACGTTCCGGCGCGGTCACGCGTCCACCGGAGCGGGGGCCTTCGCCCGGTCGTGCTCGCGCCAGTGCCCCCAGAGGTCGAGGACCGTCTTCGCCAGCACCATGACGACGAGCGCACCGACGGGTGCCCCGGCGCTGGCGACGGCGAAGAAGCCGAGGACGATGGTCACGTGCAGCACCAGCACACGCCGGTACGGCTCGACCATCAGCCGCACCGGGCCGTTGCGCTCGAACTCGCGGCCAGCGACGTAGTTCTGCCAGTAGGAGACGGCGTGGTAGCCGACGAATCCGACCGCGGCGACCGCGACGTCGGTCGGCGACGCGAACGGCAGCGGGAACGCGGCGGCGAACACCAGCACGAACACGCCGTGGACGGCCCAGAACCCGCCGTAGTGCGAGACGAAGAAGCGCGCGACCCGGCGGTTCGGACTCCCGACGAACGACGCGAGGGACCGCTCGTTGAACCGCATCGACGGCAGCGCGTCCGGGTCGTCCGCGCCCTCGGCACGGAGGATCTTCAGGACCGATATCGCGCCGACGACGCCGCTCTCCAGCCAGTAGACCACCAGCACGGAGTGGGCGCTCCAGCCGAACGCCAGCACGCCGATCAGCGGGACAGCGTTCCCGGCGAGCAGCGCGGCGACGGCAAGCCGCGACGACGACCCGGTTCGCATACGACGCTGGGAGTGTCGCGGTCGTGATAAGTGAATCGACCGCCGGGCCGTCGGGGGACCGTCAGTGCTCGTGGACGGTCACGTCGAGCTCGCCGTCGGCCACCTCGGCGGTGAGCATCGTCGCGTCCGTCGCCGGGTCCGCGCCGGTCACGGAGCCCGGGTTCAGCACGCGCACGCCGTCGTGGACCTCGTCCTCGAGCCGGTGGGTGTGCCCGCCGATGCCGACGCGCGGTTCGTCTGCGTGCTCTCTGGCGGTCTCGGCGATGGTGTCGTACCACGCCTCCATCGAGCGCACCGTGCCGTGGGTCACGACGAACGTGACGCCGCCCAGTTCGACGGACGCGATGGAGGGAAGGTCGATGTCCGGGTCGGCCATGTTGCCGTGGACGGCGGTGAGTTCCGACGCGAGCTCCCGGACGTGGGCGAGCGTGTCGGTGCTCGTGAAGTCACCGGCGTGGATCACGTGGTCGGCGTCGGCGATGCGCTCCTCGAACTCGTCGGGGATCTCCTGTTCGCGGTCGGGGATGTGCGAATCCGAGACGATGGCGACCTGCATACCTCCTCTCGTGTCGGTCTGGCCCAAAAGGGTTCGGTCGGTGTGGTGGGCAGCTCCCCACCGGTTACGGTTCGAGCACGCCCATCCCGCTCGTCTCGCCGGCCCGGAGCCGGCGGTGGTAGTGGGCCACGTCGTCGAGCGAGAGCGACTCCCCGATATCGGCGTCGACCCGACCGTCGGCGACGAGCCGCGCGGCCCGCACCACCTCGTCGCGGGTGGCGTATCTGGAACCCATGAACGAGGCTTCCTTCACGACGTACGCCGTCATCGGCGCGTCGAACACCCGGTCGTGGTGGGTGGTGAGCGAGACGACGCGGCCGCCCATCGCCAGCGCGTCCCAGGCGTCGTGCAGGGTGTCCAGGTCACCGACGGTGTCGACGACCACGGTCGGGCCGTCGCCGTGGGGCGTCGCCTCGCGGAGCGCGTCCGCGAAGTCCTCCCGACGCGCGTCGACCGCGGTGACGTGCTCGCCGGCCGTCTCCGCGTGGGCGAGCCGGTCGTCGCTCACATCCGCGGCGAGGACGTGTGCGCCCCGGAGCCCGGCGACCTGCGCGAGGTGGTAGCCGATGCGTCCGGCCCCGCCGACGACGAGCACGGTGTCGGCGTCGCTCACGTCGGCTCGCTCGCAGACGTGGACGGGCGTGGCGACGCCGTCGGCGGCGACCGCACCTTCGGCGAAGCTCGCACCGTCGGGCAGCGGGAGCGCGTTCTCGGCGGGCAGGACGGCCGACTCCGCGTAGGCGCCGTCGCAGTTCACGCCGAACCAGCCGCCGAAGTCGGTACACTGGGCGGTGTCGCCGCGACGGCACGCGTCGCATGCGTTGCAGGTCAGGTAGAAGTACGCCAGCACGCGCTCCCCCTCGCGGGCCGGGTCGACGCCGTCGCCGACCGCCTCGACGACGCCGGCGAACTCGTGGCCCGGGACGCGGGGGGTGAGGGCGGGGTCGTCGGATAGCCCACCCTGGATGGCGTTCTCGATGGTGCGCGTGACGCCGCAGGCGCGCACGTCGACCCGGACCTCGCCGGGCCCGGGCTCGGGTCTGTCGACCGTCTCGACCGCGAGCTCGCCGCCCCACTCGTCGAGGACGACCGCCTGCTGGGTCGGCATGGCTGGCTCAGGCCTCGGTGAAGGCGACACAGCGACAGACCGAGGACTCGCCGCCCCGGAAGCGCCACGGGAACGTCCCGATCTGGCAGCGCTCGCCGAGCAGCTCCTCGGGGACCTGTGCGTTCTCGACGTGGACGATGCCCTCGGGGAACAGCTCGGTGTGCATGAGCTGGTAGCCCTCCGGCGGGAATATCTCGTCGAGGTCGTCGACGCCGTGCTTCTCCCGGGCCTCGCGGGCGAGTTCGGGGCGCACGTCGCGGATGACCGTGTTCATCGGGTGGTCCGCGCTCCCACAGTCGAGGATGAGGTAGTTGATGTCCATGTCGCGGCACCACTCCGCGAACTCCATGTTCGGGCCGGGGTGCTTGCAGAAGAAGGCGTGCGGGTCGGCCTCCTCGCGGTGCCAGGCGTACTGCTGGTAGCCCGTGTGGACGAACAGGATGTCCCCCTCGCGCACGTCGCAGACGTCCTCGATCATCTCGCTGGTGTAGACGTCGTAGTCGCCCACCTTGTCGGAGATGTCGGCGACGACCGCGTCGCTCACGAGCTCGTCGAGGGGCATCGACTCGATGTCCCGCCCGTGGGCGATGAAGTGCTTCTCGCCGTCGAGGTGGGTCCCCGTGTGGTTCATGAACTCGATCTTCTGGCCGTTGACCTTCTCCGTGTCCAGGCTCTTCTCGTACCAGATCTTCGGGTTGTCGTAGGTGGGCCACGCGGGCGTGTCCTGTGACCATGGCTGCGTCAGGTCGTGCATCTCGTAGCCGTCGAGCATGACAGTGGACCACACGGGCGGGGGTAATGAAAGTTCGCCGCCGGTCGCGGCAAGGTGCGTGCTCACACACGCCAAGATTTAATACGCCCTCCTGCCGTGTTATTGGGTATCGTTGGTCGAACACCGCTCGTGTCGGTCAGTCACAACAGCCACAATGAAGCCAGCCCAGTTCCAGTACCACCGTCCCACCTCGGCCGCCGAAGCAGTCGACCTCGCGGCCGAGCTGGAGGAGGCAGAGTTCATGGCAGGTAACCAGTCGCTCGGCATCGTGATGTCGAACCGGCTGGCGACGCCCGCGAACATCGTCGACCTGAGCCGCGTCGACGAACTCGACTTCGTCGAGGTCGAAGCCGACGCCGTGCGCGTCGGCGCGCTCACGACACACCGGACCATCGCGCAGTCGACACAGCTCGGCAAGCACGTCCCGATGCTCCCGGCGGCCGCCGAGCAGATCGCCGGCCCGAGCGTCCGCAACCGGGGCACCATCGGTGGGAGCCTCGGCGAGGCCGACCCGGCGGGCAACTATCCGGCCGCGCTGGTCGCGCTCGACGGCGACATCACGCTCCGGGGCCCCGACGACACCCGGACCGTCGCCGCGCGGGACTTCTTCATCGCGTACATGTTCACCGACATGGCCGAGGAGGAGCTCATCGAGTCCGTCTCGATCCCACGAGAGCCGTTCCCGCCGGTTCGGACGGGGATGGCGTTCGACGAGCTGAAGCGCGCCGCCCAGACGTGGCCGACCATCTCGGCCGGGGCGGTGGTCCGCGTCGACGACCCGGACGCCGACGAGCCCGTAATCGAGGAGGCACGCCTCGCGCTGGCGAACGCGGCGGACGTCCCGCTGCACGTGCCCGACGCCGAGGCCGCCGTCGAGGGCGAACCGCTCTCCGAGTCGACGCTCGACGAGGCGGGCGAGGCCGCCCGCGAGGCCGCCGACCCGTCCGAGGAGATGCACGCCGACCGCGAGTTCAAGCTGGACGTGGCGGCCGAGTACAGCCGGCGGGCACTCGAAACAGCGTACGACCGGGCCCGCGGAGCAGGAGGTGGGGCCGCATGATCGAGTTCGACGGCGAGTTCGAGCTCGACATGCCGCCCGAGGAGCTGTGGCCGTACTTCACCGACCCCGACGTCATCGCCGACTGCGCCCCGGGCATGAAGGAGCTGAAGATGAACTCGCCGTCGGACCTCGAGGCCGTGATGTCCGTGAAGGTCGGCAGCGTCAGCCCCACCTTCGACGTGGACGTCACCGTCGTCGAGGCGACGGAGCCCTCGACGCTCCGGATGAGCGCGGTCGGCAACTCCAGCCGGAACGCGTTCGAGACGGCCGCGCACATGGACCTCCAGCCGACGGAGGACGGCGGCACGCTGGCGACGTGGGAGGCCAGCGCCGAGGTGTCCGGGCTCATCGCGAGCCTCGGCCAGCGCGCGCTCGGCGGCGTCACGACCCGGCTCGTCAACAACTTCTTCGACGACCTCCAGGAGACGGCCGAGTCCGGCGAGCCGGCCGAGTCGAAGCTGGAGGGTGCCGAGGACGCCGAGCCGGCCATCGAGCTCGACGCCGACGAGTGACCGCGCCGGTGACGACGGCGCCGGGCCGGTGTCTTTTCGACCCTCGGGGTCCGTGTCTCGGCCGATGAAGTCGATGTCCGTCGTGCTCCGCTACGCCGAGTCGGCGCTCACGCCGATGCACCGCGGTCTCTGCGAGTCGTCCGCCCTCGACCGGGAGGTCGTCTTCGGCGGCCAGTCGGTCGACGGCGTCGAGACGGTCAGCTCGTTCGTCTACGGCGAGCCCGACGCATACGAGGCGCTGCTGGCGGACCGCGAGGCCGTCCTGGAGTACGACATCACGCCGACCGACGACGGCTGCTTCGTCTACGTGCGACAGGAGCTCGGGCCGGAGGGACGCTCGCTGCAGGACTCCATCGCACAGGACACGGTGGTCGTCGTGCCGCCGATCGAGTTCCGCGCCGACCGGACGATGACGCTCACGCTCGTCGGTCACGGCGAGGACCTCAGGGCCGTCCTCGACTCGTTCCCCGAGACGGTCACGGTCGACGTCCGGCGGGTGAGCGACGGCGTGACCGCACAGGATACGGCCGTCTCGTCCCGCCAGCAGGACGCGCTCCGGGCGGCGCGGGAGCTTGGCTACTACGAGGTGCCACGCAGGAACGGCGTCGAGGCCGTCGCCGACGAGCTCGACTGTGCCGTCTCGACCGCGTCGGAGCTCCTCCGGCGGGCCGAGGCCAACGCCGTCGGTGAGGTGCTCGACGGTAGCTTATAAAGGAACGATAGCTATCGGGGGAACGCCGGTACTACCAGCGCACCCAGCTATCGTATGGCCGAAACCACGAAGCCGTCGGGCCAGCACCGGAGTCGTGTGGAGCGCAGCCGTCGCAAGTGGGACTTCTGGAGCTCGCGCGAGCGGCTGTGGTCGTTCTACGAGCAGGACACCGTCGAGGTGCGACGCGACGCCGTCGCCCAGCTCGACCTGGAGCCGGGCGACGCCGTCATCGACATCGGCTGCGGCCGGGGGGCGAACTTCGCGCTGCTCCGCGAGGCCGTCGGCCCCGAGGGCTCCGTCCTCGGCGTCGACTACAGCCCGGGGATGCTCGACGGCGCGCGCGACCGCATCGCGGAGCACGGCTGGGAGAACGTCGAGACGCTTCGCGCCGACGCGACCGCGCTCCCGGTCGCCGCCGAGCGGTTCGACGGCGCGCTGGCGACGACCGCCGTGAGCACCATGCCCGACGTGCGGGCCGCCGTGGAGGGCGTCCACGACGCGCTCGTCCCGGGCGCCAGCTTCGCCGTGTACGACATCCGGCTGGCGCCCTCGGGGCCCGCCAGACTGCTGAACCCGCTGGTGTACGCGGGGTACCGGGTCATCGGGAACTGGAACCGGGAAGAGGACGTTCTCGCGGAACTGGAGCGGGCGTTCGCCGACGTGCAACTGGTCGAGACGTTCGCGCTCGGGACGAACTACGTCGCGGTGGCGACGAAGGTGGGGGCGGCGACGCAGTAGCCGGAAACCCGAACACTATACAGGGTGCCGACCCTCGCCACGACCAGATGACGCTGGCGGACGTCCCCCGATACGACGAGTCGGCCGTCTCCCGCTGCGGCGAGCACGCCGTCGTCGTCGGGGCGAGCATGGCCGGGCTGGTCGCGGCGCGGACTCTCGCGGACGCGTTCGACCGGGTGACGGTGCTCGACCGCGACCCGCTCGCCGACGACCCGGTCACCCGGCGCGGGGTGCCCCAGGGCCACCAGCCGCACGTGCTGCTCGAGGCCGGGCGGGCGACACTCGCGGACCTCCTCCCGGGGTTCGGCGAGGAGCTCCTCTCGAACGGCGGGCTGGTGCTCGACTGGACGGAGGACCTCGTCCACTACGAGGACGGCGGCTACCTCGCGCCCGGGCCGACACGACGGCCGATGTACGCGGCGAGCCGGCCGCTGTTCGAGGCCGTCACGCGCCGCTGCCTCGCCGCGGTCGACGGGGTCCGGCTCCGCCCGGCGTGCCGGTTCGTCGACTACCAGCTGGCCGACGACGGGACGACGGTCGACGGCGTGGTCGTCGCGTCGGCCCGCGAGCACGGCGAAAGGGGCGACGACGCCTCGACCACGCTCCCCGCCGACCTCGTCGTCGACGCCACCGGCCGGACCTCGCGGACGCCGACGTGGCTCGCCGAGCACGGCTACGAGCGCCCGCCCGAGCAGGAGGTCGACGTCGGGGTGCGCTACGCGACGGCCGTCGTCGACCGACCCGCCGGTGACCGCCGTGCGTTCTTCGTCCCGCCGACGCCGCCCCGGACCCGCGGTGGCGGGGCGTTCCCGGTCGAGGGCGACCGCTGGCTCGTCACGCTCCAGGGCGTCCACGGCGACGATCCGCCGACCGACCCCGAGGGCCTCCGGGAGTTCGCCGCCAGCCTGCCGGTCGACCATCTCGCACGGCTGCTCGACGAGCGCGAGTGGGTGGGCGACGGCGTCGAGGGGTACCCGTTCCCGTCGAACCGCCGGCGCTACTACGAGGAGCTCGACCGGTTCCCCGACGGGCTGGTCGTCCTCGGCGACGCCGTCGCGAGCTTCAACCCCGTCTACGGCCAGGGGATGTCGGTGGCGGCGCTCGAGGCGCTCGTCCTGCACCACGCGCTCGCCGACGGCGGGCTCGACGGGCTCGGGCCGCGCTTCTTCGACCGGGCGAGCGAGGTGGTCGACGTCGCGTGGTCGATGGCCGTCGGCTCGGACCTCGGCTACGACGCGACCGAGGGCTCGCAGTCGCTGCCGGAGTCGCTGTTCACCCGGTACCTCGCACGACTCGTCAGGACCGCGCAGGACGACGGCGTCGTCGCCGACGCCTACGGCCGGGTCGTGACGATGGAGGAGCCGCCGACCTCGTTGCTCAGTCCCGGCATCGCGACGCGCGTGCTGTCGCCGCGAAGGTGAGAACCCGGGTGGCTCCTCCCTACTCCTGGGCCTCGCGCAGGCGCTTCCTCGCACGATGTGCCGTGAACGGCAGCTTGTCGGCGGTCACGCCGAGCGGTTCGAGCGCGTCGTTGATGGAGCAGGCGATGGCGGCGGGGGCGTCGATCATCCCGCCCTCGCCGACGCCCTTCGCGCCGGTCTCGGTGAACGGCGACGGGGTGACGGTGTGCTCCATCTCGATGTCGGGCATGTTCTTCGTCGACGGGAGCAGGTAGTCGAACATCGTGATGGCCTGCGGCTGGCCGGAGCCGCGGTCGTAGCCGAACTCCTCCATGAGCGCCGCCCCCAGCCCCTGCGCGATGCCGCCGTGGGCCTGCCCCTCGACGATCATCGGGTTGAGCATCGTCCCGCAGTCCCGGAGCGTGTAGAACTTCAGCACCTCGACCTCGCCGGTCTCCACGTCCACCTCGACGATGGGCGCGTTGACGGCGTACGCCGCGGTCGGATAGACGGGGTACTTGTGGGTGAGCGCGTCGTCGAACTCCGGGAAGCCGGTCGCGGGGTGCTGGTAGTCGTAGCTGACGTGGGTCCGTCCCTCGTCGTCGAGTTCCGCGAGCTCGGCGAGCGAGAGCGCGTCGTCGGTGCCGCTCCGCTCGACCCGGCCGTCGCGGTAGGCGACCGCCTCGCGCTCGACGCCCCAGTGGTCCGCCGCGACCTCGGCGAGGGCGTCGCGGAGGTTCCGGCCGACGCCGACGCTCGCGCCAGAGAGCATGACGCCCATGCGCGAGGCGGCGCTGCCGTACTCGGTCGGGGCCTCGACGCTGTCGAGGTAGTCGACCTCGATATCGCTCGGCAGGAGCCCGAGCTCGTCCGCCAGGAGCTGTGCGACGAGGGTCTGGTGGCCCTGTCCGGAGCTGTCGGTGGCGAGCCACGCGAGGACCGTGCCGTCGGGTTTGGCCTCCGCGCGAAGGTGTTCCGGCAGCTCCGCAACGTCCTCGCGTTTGCGGTTCTCGATGGTCTCGTCGTCCGTGCGCTGGCGGTCGGTCCAGTCGGAGCCGGAGACGCCGGGCTCGATGACGACCGCGGACTGGGTGCCCCGGTAGTAGCCCTCCTCGCGGCGCTGTTCGACGATCTCGGGGTCGAGGAGGCCGCCCTCGCAGCGCTCGTTCTCGTCGAGTATCTCGTCCATCCGGTCCATCGCGGCCGGGTAGTCGCCGGAGTCGTAGATGTTGCCCGAGGGGATGCGGTACGGCATCTGGTCGGGGGTGACGAGGTTGCGGCGACGGAACTCCGTCGGGTCGATGTCCAGTTCGCGCGCGGCGTCGTCGACCAGCATCTCCAGCGCGTACTGGTGCGGGTCGACGCCGAAGCCACGGTAGGCCGTCTGTGCGGTCTTGTTCGTCAGCACGAGGTCGTACTCGTAGACGACGTCGTCGATGGCGTAGGAGTTCGTCACAACCGACAGCGGCTTCAGCACCTGGTTGACGGGGTAGTGCGGCCACGCGCCGAAGTCGTCGACGAACCAGACGTCCAGCCCGCGCATGGTCCCGTCGTCGTCGCAGGCCAGCCGCATCTCGTAGCGCCGCTCGGAGCAGTGCATGTCGCCGCCCTGCAGGTTCTCGATGCGGTCTTCGACGAACTTGACGGGCTGGCCGAGCTGCTCGGCGGCCATCGCGGCGAGGTTGCAGTAGCGGTGGATGGCGATCTTCGTCCCGAAGCTCCCGCCGACGTCGGCGGGGACGTTCAGCTCGACGCGGTCGGCGGGCCGGCCGAGCGTCTCGTAGACGGTGTCGTCGACGAGCGTGTGCAGCTGGATGTTGCAGTCGATGTGGAAGCTGTCGCCGTTCTCGTCGTACTGCGCGACGACGCCCGCGGTCTCCAGTGGGACACCGGAGACGCGGCCCCACTCGTAGGTCCCCTCGACGACGTGGTCGGCGTCTTCGAACGCGCCCTCGGGGTCGCCGAAGCTGATGCGCTCGTTGTCGGCGACGTTCGACCCGTACTCCTCGTGGACCAGCACCTCGTCCTCGCGGGCTTTCATCCCGTCGACGACTGGGTCGAGCGTCTCGTACTCCACGTCGACGAGGTCGGCCATGTCCTCGGCGAGGTAGCGGTCCTCGGCGACGACGATGGCGATGGGCTCGCCGACGAACCGGGCCGTCCCGTCCGCGAGCGACCACTCCTCGAACCCCTCGAGGCCGCAGGGCTGTGGGTTGTACGACTCCTTGAGGTCCTCGATGGTGAGCACGAGCTCGCAGTCGGGGTGGTCCTCGGCGGCGCTCGTGTCGACGTCGACGACGTCCGCGTGGGCGTGGACGCTCCTGACGATGGCCATCTCGAGGCAGTTCGGCGGCGTCACGTCGTGGATGTACTCCGCCTCGCCGGTGAGGATGCGCCGGTCCTCGAACCGGCGGACGCTCTGGCCGGTGAACGACCGGTCCTCCAGCTCGTCCCCGGTCTCGTGGCCGGCCTGCGGTTCGGACTCGGACATCTACGCACCCCCCTCGTCGTCTCCGCCGGTCCGGACCGGCTCGATGTCGGCGGAGAGCTTGTCGGCGGCGCGGTCGACCGCGCGGTAGATGTTCTGGTAGCCGGTGCAGCGGCAGATGTTGTCGGCGAGCCCCTCCTTCACCTCCTCGCGGTCCGGGTCCGGGTTCTCCTCCAGCAGGGACTTCGTGGCCATGACGAAGCCGCTGGTGCAGAAGCCACACTGGAGCGCGTGCTCCTCGTGGAACGCCTCCTGGACCGGGTGGAGCTGGCCGTCCTCGGCGAGGCCTTCCACGGTCTCGACCGCGAGGTCCTCGGCCTGGACCGCGTAGAGGAGACAGCTCTTCACGGTGTCCCCGTCGAGCGAGACGGTGCAGGCACCGCAGACGCCGTGCTCGCAGCCGACGCGGACCCCCCGGAGGTCGCACTCGTTGCGGAGGAAGTCGGAGAGCTTCAGTCGTGGCTCGACCTCCCGGGTCACCTCCTCGCCGTTGACGGTGACCGATATCTCGCGCGTCGGGCGCTCCCCTGAGTGGGGTGTGTCCTCTATACTCATGGTAGATACCACCGTACTTTTCGCGATTCGGCCTTAAGCCTTGCCGTGATTCGGGGTGAAAGCATCGAGTACTCTGGGTCCCTCCAGCTGTCGGGCGGGGGTATCTACCGACTACCGACGGTCCGACCCGCCCGACGATCCGCGAGGGCCCGAGCCCTGGGATAGCTCTAAGTCCCCCGGTTTTGTCTTTTGGTACCATGGCACGCGCAGATCTCTGCATCCACAACGCTCGCGTCGTGACGCCCTCGGGGACCATCCACGGCGGCGTCGCGTCGACGGACGGCACGATAACGGCTGTCGGCGGCGATGCCTCGCTCCCCGACGCGGACCGGACGATCGACGCCGAGGGGAACTACCTCATCCCCGGCTTCATCGACCCGCACGTCCACTGGGGGCTGTCCCGCTACGAGTTCGAGTACCACGAGGGCCTCGAGCACGACTTCGAGACGGAGACACGGGGCGCGGTCCACGGCGGTGTCACGACCGTCGTGAACTTCCTGCTCCAGCCCGAGCCCTACCTGCCCGACATGGAGTTCTTCCGGGAGGCCGGCGCGGAGAACTCGTACATCGACTTCGCGTACCACGCCATCATCCACAAGGACCACCACTTCGAGGAGATAGACGGGCTCGCCGAGGCGGGCATCCGGTCCTTCAAGATATTCTTCAACTGGTACAAGCACGCCTCGCCCGAGCTGGGCATCGAACACTCCGACGCGGGCCGGGTGTACAACCTGCTGTCGCAGGTGGCCGACATCCCGGGGGGCGTCGTGATGTTCCACGCCGAGAACGAGGACATCGCCTACGAGCGCCGTCGGGAGTTGCAGGAGGAGGGGCGCAACGACCTCCCCGCGTGGTCGGAGTCGGCACCGAACATCTGCGAGTTCACGCAGATCGAGCAGATCGGACACCTGACCGAGCTGACCGACTCCCGGGCGTACATCGTCCACATGTCCACGGGCGAGGGCGTCGACATCTGCAAGCGCTTCCAGGAGCGGGGCGTGAACCTCCACGCGGAGACGCTGCCGGCGTTCCTCACCCACACGAAGGACGAGGAAGAGCTGGGTGTGTGGGGGAAGATCTCGCCCCCGCTCCGGGGCGAGTGGAGCAAGGACCGTCTCTGGCAGGGGCTCCGGGAGGGCACCGTCGAGTACATGGGGACCGACCACTGCCCGCACAAGATCGCGTTCAAGGAGAAGGACACCGGCAAGCACGGCGACATCTGGGACGCCATCCCCGGCGACAACAACGGCATCGAGTACTTCCTGCCGGTGATGATGAGCGAGGGCGTCAACCGGAACCGCATCAGCATGGAGCGCCTCGTCGAGGTCTGCGCCGAGAACAACGCGAAGCGCTGGGGCCTCTACCCGCGGAAGGGCGCGCTCGCCGAGGGCAGCGACGCAGACATGGTCATCGTCGACATGGAGAAGTCGAAGGTCGTCGACGACGACTTCTACCACACGATGGAGCCGCGCTACTCCACGATGCACGGGATGGAGCTGACCGGCCTCCCGACCCACACGGTCGTCGGCGGCGAGGTCGTCGTCGAGGACGACGAGCTGCAGGTCGAGCCCGGCGGCCGGAACTACCTGTCCCGCGGCGACAGCGGCGTCGAACTGGAGTGAGGCCGTAGCGTGCCCACCGACCGGCCCGTCGTCGGCGTCCTCCTCGCGGCGGGCACGGGCTCGCGCTTCGGCGACGGCAAGAAGCTGCTGGCCGAACTCGACGGCGAGCCGCTGGTTCGCCACGCCGCGCGGACGCTGCTCGATGCGGAGCTCGACGGCGTCGTCGCGGTCCTGGGCGACGAACGGGACCGGGTGGCGGCGGCGCTCCCCGACGAGATCGAGACGGTCCACAACCCCGACTACGCCGACGGGCAGGCGACGACGGTTGCCCGCGGAGCCCGCGCCGTCGCGGAACGGAGCGCCGGCGCGGCCGTCTTCGCCCTCGGCGACATGCCCTGTGTGGACCCCGGAACCGTCGACGCGCTGGTCTCGGCGTACCGCAACCGTGGCCGGGACGCCGACGCGAACATCGTCGTCCCGACGTTCGATGGCCAGCGCGGCAATCCAGTCCTCTTCGGTGCGCGGCACTTCGACGCGCTCCAGGACGTGTCGGGCGACACCGGCGGCCGGGCGCTGTTCGACAGCCATCCCGTCGAGCGCGTGGCCGTCGACGACCCCGGCATCCACCTCGACGTGGACACCGAGGACGACCTGCGCGAGCTGGCCGCCAGCTGTGAGGAGTGACTCCCCCTGCTACGGCACGACGACCGCCCGGTAGCGCACGTCGCCGGCGTCCATCGCGCGGTAGGCGGCCTCGGCGTCGGCGAGGGCGAACGTCTCGACGGTCGTCTCGATGCCCCGGCGCGCGCCGAAGGCGACGGTGTCCTCGGCGTCGCTGGGGGTGCCCGACGCCCAGCCCGAGAAGCTACCCCGCGTCGACGTGAGGCTGCCGACCTCGACGGGGACCGGCTCGTCGGGGATGCCGACCGTGAGGAGCTCGCCGTTCGGGCCGAGGCCGTCGATCGCGGCGGCGATGGGCTCGCTCGCGGGTGCGGTCGAGAACACGAGGTCCGCGCCGCCCAGCTCGGTGAGTGCCTCGCCGGGGTCCCGCGCCTCGCTGTCGACGTAGTGCGCCGCCCCGAGTTCGAGCGCTGTCTCGCGCTTCTCGGTCCCCCGGGAGACCGCGACCGTCTCGAAGCCGGCCTCGTTGGCGTACTGGAGCGCGAGGTGCCCGAGCCCGCCGATGCCGACGACGGCGACGCGGTCGCCCGGGCGGACGTCGGCGTTCCGGAGTGCGTTGAACGAGGTCAGCCCGGCACAGAGCAGCGGCGCGGTCGTCGCGGCGTCGGGCTCCTCTGGGATGGCGGCGAGGGCCTCCGCTCTGGCGGTGGCGTACTCGGCGTAGCCGCCGTCGCGGTCCATTCCCGTCACGGGCTTGTTCGCACAGAGAACGAACTCGCCCTCGCGACAGGGCTCGCAGGCGAAGCAGTGGCCGCCGTGCCAGCCGACGCCGACGCGGTCGCCGACCGACCAGTCCGTGACCCGGTCGCCGACGGCGTCGATTCGGCCGACGAACTCGTGGCCCGGAACTCTGGGGTAGTCGACGTGCTCGGTGCCGCCCTCGCAGACGTGGCCGTCGCCGCGACAGACGCCGCAGGCCGCGACCGCGATGCGGACCTCGTCGGGGGCCGGTTCTGGGAGCGGTCGTTCGACGAGCTCGAACTCGCCTGCGTCGGTCACCTGCATCGCGCGCATCGTCTCGCCGGCGAACTCGCTGGTCTCGTCCGTGGACGCGTCGCTGGTCATCGCTCCCACGTTACGGCCGCAGCAACGTCAGTTGTTCCGGACGCGAGATTCTGTAGAAAGTCCGACAGTTCAGTCGTCGACGATGATCTCCCGCTCGCCGTGGATGGCCCCCTCGCGGTCGCGGAGCCGGCCGCCCTCCCTGCCGTTCAGCACCGCGAGCGCCTCGCTGACGATGCTGAGGGCGATCTGGACGGGCTCGCCGCCGCCGACGTCGAGGCCGACGGGCGTGGCGACCCTGGCCAGCTGGTCCTCGGTGAACTCGACGCCGTCACCGGCGAGCTCCTCGCGGATTTGCTCGAAGCGCTCGCGAGGGCCCATCAGCCCCACGTACGGGGCGTCGCTCTCCAGCACCGAGGCGAGCGCGAGCTCGTCGTCGAGCTTGTTGTGGCTCATCAGCACCACGGCGGTCCGTTCGTCGGCGTGTTCGTCCAGGTTCGCGGGCCGGAGCGACACCACCTCGTCGGCGGCGGGGAACCGCTCCGGGTCGGCGTGGCCGCCGCGGGCGGTCGCGACGGTCACCGCGAAGCCGACGTGCCGGGCGAGGTTCGACACCGGTCCGGTGTCGGGCTGACCGCCGAAGATGAGCATCTCCGGCGCCGGCTCGACGCCGTCGACGAACACCGTCACGTCGCCCGCGTCGGTCGTGACGGTGCGGGCGATCCAGGTGCCCGTCGTTGCGCAGTCGACCGCCTCGTCGCGGATGGCCTCGACGACCGCGTCCGGCAGGCCCGGCCGGTCCGACGGCGCGGTGACCGTGCCGTCCGTCTCGACGACGGCGCGCGCACCGAGCGGGGCGTCGCCGCCGACGGCGGTGACCGTGGCGACGCTCTCGCCGTCGTCGAGCGCCGCGAGCACCGGGTCCCAGGCGTCGTCGACCGGCTCGACCAGCACGTCGATGACGCCGTTGCAGCCCAGCCCGAGGCCCCACTCGTCGTCGTCCATCAGGTCGAACGTCTCGATGACCGGCTCGCCCGTCTCGAAGACGCGGTTCCCGAGGTCGACGACCGGCCCCTCCAGACAGCCCGCGGTGATGCCGCCGAGGTGGTCGCCCTCGGGTGTCAGTACCATCTTCGCCCCCGGCCGGCGGTACGCCGAGCCCTCGACGCCGACCACCGTCGCCACCGCGCCCTGCTCGCCGGAGTCGCGGAGCGCCGACAGCCGCCGCTGGACGTCGAGTGCCGTCGCACTCCAGGGGTCTGCCGTGTTCTCGTGCATGGTAACCTCTAGCAGTCGAGGCGGTTTAGCCGTTTTCCCGGCGGGGGCGGGGGCGGGGGCACGCCGTCGGCCAACCCGACGTTTCAAATCCCACACCGCCCAACCCACTCCCGATGGAGAAGACGCCGACGGGGACCTCCGTGGGGGTGGACGACCCGTACGAGCACGCCACGCTCTGCGACCACCTCACGGGCGAGGGCACCTGCCGGTACGCGTTCGAGCACCCGCAGCACGACCCCGAGTTCGCCCGTGAGCGCCGGGCCGACGAGTTCGCCTGCCCGGTCGTCAGCGACGAGACGGACGCAGACTGGGACTGGGGCGACTGCCCGCACTTCCGGGCGACCGCGACGGACCGGGAGTGTGCGCGCTGTGGGCTGGCGGCCAAGCCGATGCAGCTCGACCCGGACGAGCGGCCGCTGCTGGAGGAGCACCACCTCTCCTACGCCGACGCGGGGCGGGAGGTGAGCCACGAGATCACGGTCTACCTCTGCCGGTGGTGTCACGCGAAGGTGCACAACTCGTGGGCCCGGGTGACGGACGACGTGAACCCGGACCCGGAGGCCATGGCCGCCCGCGAGGAGCGCCGGAGCCGGGAGCAGCGCGAGCTGTCGTTCGACACGGCGCGGGAGCGGCGGTCGGCGGACGACGAACGGGGGCGATCAGGGCGCGGCGACGGTGGCGGGCACTGAGATGGACCGGCGCACGCCCCCGCGGCTGGTGCTGCTGGCGGCGGTCGTCGTCGGCTGCATCATGCTCGGCTCGCTCTGGCTGAAGCGCCCCGGTGACCTCGGGCTCGACCTCGCGGTGTACCGCGTGGCGGCCGAAGCGTGGCTCTCGGGCGGGCCGGTCTACGAGGTCTCGCCGGACCGTGCCCCGACGCTCACGTTCCTCTACCCACCCGTCGCCGTCCTGGCCTTCGTCCCGTTCGCAGTCGTGCCCGGGTCGGTCGCGCTCGTGGCGTTCTCGGCGCTGAACGTCGCGGCTGGGTTGGCACTCGCGTGGGTACTCGTCCGTTACCTCCGCGAGCGGGGCATCGACCTCGCGCGAACCGACGTGGCGCTGCTCGCGGTGGCCTGCACGGTGTCGGGCTACCGGGGCGCGTCGCTGTACTTCTCGCAGGTGAACGTGTTCCTGGCGCTGGCCCTGGCGGTCGGGTTCGTCGCGCTGGAACGCGACCGGGAGGAGCTCGCGGGTGCGACACTGGCGCTGCCGGCGTTCCTGAAGCTGTTCCCGGTGGTCGTCGGGGCGTGGCTCCTCCGCCGGCGGGCCTGGCGCGGGGTCGGCGCGGCGGTCGCCGTCGGCCTCGGCCTGCACCTGCTCGGGGCGGTGCTGTTCGGGCCGGACCTAGCCGCGACGTACGTCGAGGTCGCCCTGTCGGAGCGAACCGGCGTCGGGGTGTTCGCGGGTGGGCTCGCACCGACCGAGACGTACCTCACCCTGCACCGGGCTGGCTCGCATCTGGTCGGCGCGGGGAGCCTGGCCCGGTACGGCTTCGCCGCCGCCGTGCTGCTGCCCGCGCTTGCGGTCTGCTACCGGGACGTCTCGACGCCCGACCGGCGGCTCACGGCGTGGTTCGCCACGCTCGTCGCGATGCTGCTCGGCTTCCCGTCGTACCAGGTGTACGTCGGCCTCCTGCTGTTCCCGCTGTTCGCGCTGCTGTACCTGTTCCCGGCGGGCCGGTTCCGGCAGCTGTTCCTCGTCGGCGCGGCGCTGTCGACGACGGTGTACGCCGGTGGGGAGTTCGTCGCGGCGGCGGGTGCGGTGCCGCTGGTCGGGGATCTGCTGTCGGACGTGCTCCAGCCGGTGCTGACGCTCGCCGCGCCGGCGACGTACGGGCTGCTGTGCTGTCTCGTGGCCTGCGTGGGGCTCCACCTGGCGGTCGACGCTGCACCCGAGCACGCTGCCGAGGACGGCAGCCACGGGAGCGCATGAGGACAGCCACGGGAGCGCATGAGGACAGCCACGGCTCGAGGGGGTAGACGGTGATGGGGAAGACGGCGACGGACTAGTGCACGAGCGGCGGGTCCGCGCGGTCGTCTCCGGTACGCGCCTCGATGACGGTCTCGATGCCGGCGAGCAGGCGGTGGATGGCGACTTCGTGGTCTCGTTTGTTCCGATTGCACGCGTTCGGCCCGACACCGAGGGCGTCGTAGGCGGCGAACGCGTCCGGTGGAACCGACTCCTCCGTCTCAAGATTCCGCCGCACCAGGCTCAACAGCTGGTGTAGGTGGAGGAGTTCCTGTTTGCGCATCGCGAGACCGTATAGCCCACCGAACCGTGTAAAAGTGTGGCATCGTTCGCTGCCGGAATCCTTGGATTGTAAGGGGGTTGTTCGTCGGGATGTCCGGTGGAAAGCTCAGATGATGTCGCCGATGCGGCGGGGTTCGCCGCGCAGGTCGGGGCTCTCCTCGACCATCTGGAGCACCTCGTGGTCGGTGACGTCGCGGTAGTCCTTCTGGGTGGCCTCCTCGATGAGCGCGCGTTCCAGTCGGAACTCGGTGCCTTCGTACACCACGTCGCAGCCGTCGTCGTCGAACGAGAGGGTCGTCATGTTCGGACGGTGGTGGCGCTCGGTTAAAAACCCACAGAAGCGCGTCTGACGCCCGTCAGACGCGGACACGGGGTTTAAGAGCCAGTAGAGCCGATATGGCTGTGTGTCGCTGAGTACGGACCCACTCGACGAACTCTCCATTCCCGACGGGACGACGGTGGAGGAGCACGACCTCGTGACCGACGGCGACGTGCTCATGGGCGGTCGGTCGACCGTCGAGTTCGGCATCCGGGGACGGAACGTCCTCGCGGGCGAGGGGGTCCGCATCGGCGGTGGCGTCGAAGCAGAGGCGGACTGCCGTCTCGACATGTGGTCCGACGTGGCCGGGAACGTCCTCGTCGGGCGCGACGCGTTCATCGGCGAGCGGACCCACATCGGCGGCCAGCTCATGGTCTCGGGCGACCTCGACGTCGGCGACGACGTGGACATCGAGGACGGCTTCGAGGCCAACGGCTGGATCGTCATCCGGAACCCGATGCCGACCATCGTCTTCCTGTTCGTCTACCTCAAGCAGCTGATGTTGCTCGGGGAGGAGGAGGCAGCACAGAATCTCGTGAACGAGCTGGCCGACGAGGAGGACCCCGAGGAGGCGCCCCTCATCGTCCCGCGCGGCGCGACGGTGAGCGACGACGCCTGGCGGGTCTCGACGCCGGCGTCCATCGGCGACGAGTGCCGGCTCCACGGCAACATCCGCGCCGAGTCCATCGCGGTCGGCGAGGACTGCAACATCTTCGGCAGCCTGCGCGCGAAGCACGACATCTACATCGGCGAGGGCACCCGCGTCCACGGCGACGTGACCACCCGCAAGGGCGAGGTCCGCATCGCCCCCGGCGCGCTCGTCCTCGGCGACGTCTCCTGCTCGGACCTGGAGCTCTCGAAGGGTGCCGAGGTCGACGGGACGATGCGCGCCCGTGGCAACATCACGATGCAGGGCATCGCGCGGCGCGACGTGGAGTAGCGCGGTCGCTGTTTTCCGGACGCGAGGGTATCGAGATGGGGACTCAGAAAGCGCGGCTTACTCGTCGATGGTCGTCTCCAGCAGCACCTCGGGCTCGACGAACTCGCCGTTCCAGACGACGGTGACGGTCTGGCCGGCCTCTGCCTCGAAGAAGACCTTGTTCCCGACGGAGATCGGGTAGTCGACGGCGGCGGCCTGACCCTCGCCCACCTGGTCCTCGTCGGCGACCCAGTAGGCGAACGTCTCGCGCTCGTCGAGCGTGGCCGTGCCGGCGAAGCTGCTGGTCGACGTGGCGTCGGGGACGACCGGGACGCGCTCCCCGTCGACGCGGACCTCGACGGAGGCGGTCGCGCCGGAGGTGACCTCGTCGCCGTCCATGTGGACGACCTTCCGCCAGGTCTCCTCGACGGTCTCGATGGCCATGCTCAGTTCGGGGGCGGCGCGCGGGTCGGTGCGTGTCGTCTCGGTCTCGGTCGGGTCGGTCGGCTGGCCGGCGGGCCCGCCCGTGCCGAGGGTGGAGACACAGCCGGCGAGACCGAGCGTCGACAGCGTCGCCGTGGTCGCGGCGAGGAGGTCGCGTCGTTTCATACGTACAACTATTCGACGGTTGGGGGTTTAGGACGTTTCGGCTTGTCGACGCTTCGTGTTGCGGTCTCTCGGTCCGTGCCAACCTGTCTCGTACTATCATGGGTCTGATGTGAGTCCGTCTCACCGACCGAAAGGCAGTTTCCCCCGGCGCGAGTAGCCGACCGGTATGCTCTCTATCGCGCTGGCGGGCAAGCCCAACGCGGGCAAGTCCACGTTCTACTCGGCGGCGACGCGGGCGGAGGTCGACGTGGCCAACTATCCCTTCACGACCATCGACGCGAACCGGGGCGTCACCCACGTCCGCACCGACTGCCCCTGTCTCGACCGCGCCGAGCGCTGCGGGAACGACAACTGCCACGACGGCAAGCGCTACGTCCCCGTCGAGCTGCTCGACGTCGCCGGCCTCGTCCCCGGCGCGCACGAGGGGAAGGGGCTGGGCAACCAGTTCCTCGACGAGCTGACGAACGCGGACGTCATCATCAACGTCGTCGACGCCTCCGGCGCGACCGACGAGAAGGGCGAGCCCGTCGAGCCCGGCAGCCACGACCCCCTCGACGACGTGGACTTCATCGAGGAGGAGATGGACCTCTGGCTGGCCGGCATCGTCGACCGCAACTGGGAGTCCGTCGAGCGCAAGTCCCGGTCCCCCGATTTCGACCTCGACGAGGCGCTCGCAGACATGCTCACGGGGTTCGGCGCGAGCCAGGCAGACGTGCAGGCGGTGCTCCGCGGGCTGGACTACCCCTCGGACCCGATGGCCTGGACCGACGAGGACCGCGAGGCCCTCGCCCGCGACGTGCGCCAGCGGACGAAACCCATCGTCGTCGTCGCCAACAAGGCCGACGTCGCACCCGCCGAGAACGTCGAGCGCCTGCTCGACCTCGACAAGCCCGTCATCCCCGCGACCGCACAGGGCGAGCTCGCGCTCCGGAAGGGAAGCGAGGCCGGTGCCGTCGATTACGACCCCGGCGACGACTCCTTCGCCATCCTCGGCGAGGTGTCGGACGCCCAGCGCGACCTCCTCGAGGGTCTGCGAGACACCATGACCGAGTACGGCGGGACCGGCGTGCAGGCCGCGCTCGATTTCGCGGTGTACGACCTGCTCGACCACGTGACGGCGTATCCCGTGCAGGACGCCTCGAAGTGGACAGATGCGTCGGGGAACGTGCTGCCCGACGCCTTCCTGCTGCCGCGCGGGTCGACGCCCGTGGATCTGGCGTACGCGGTCCACAGCGACATCGGTGACGGGTATCTGCATGCGGTGGATGCTCGGAGCTCGCGGGAGATCTCCGATTCCTACGAACTGGAGGAGGGCGACGTCGTGAAGATCGTCTCGACCGCGAAGTAGTTCCTGTCCTCGGCGGTCGCGCCGTTCGGTGTCGCGTGAGGCTCGAACAGCACAGACGCTCCGCTGCTCGTGGACCCGCTGAGACCGTGAATGGCAGACGAGCCCCTGGGGGTCGAGTGGAGTCGCGCGCCAGCCGGCTCGACCGATGTCGGCGCGCGGCTGGCGAACCGACGGCTGAGGGGGGAAACAGTACACTCAAGCGGCGTCACCCGCTACAGATCATGAATGTCCCGTCGAGACGAACGCCTCGCCCGCGACACCGAGGTCGACTCGGTGGCGACGCTGTTCCTCTGGCTCCGCGGTGGTGCCGTCGGTGGCCTCGCCTTCCTCGTCGGCGTCGGGCTGTTCTTCTTCCTGCTGCGGGGCCGCTTCGCCGGGGAGGCGGGCCTGGCGGCGTCGGCGCTCGGGCGCTGGCGCGTCTCGGCGTGGGTGTACTACAACGCCCACCTGGTGCCGACCGAAGGGGTCGCACTCGAAGCGTTCTCGGTCGTCGCGGGCGGCGGGAACACGTTGCTCCTGCTCGCGGCCGAGGAACCGCTGCTCTACGGGTTGTTCCTGCTGCCGCCGGCACTGCTGGTCGTGGCGGGCTACCGGACGGCCAAGCGACGCCCGAAGAACACCAGTTGGCTCCGGGCGGGGGCGGCCGTCGCGGTCGGCTACTGCTTCGTCGCGGCGGTGTTCCTCATCGTCGCGTCCATCGAGCCGGCACCGCCGGTCATCGAGGTGCCCGCCGGGCGGGAGGTCGGCCCGAACCCGTGGCTGGCCATCGGGCTCGCCGCGCTGGCGTATCCGACCGTCTTCGGCCCGCTCGGTGCGGTACTCGGGCGGCGCGCGCCGTGGACCCGACCGAGCCAGCAGCGCCGGGAGCGCCAGCGCGGTCGGCAGTGAGCAGACGGGCCGCCCCCGGACTCACGACAGCGGCTGGTAGTACACCGCGACCAGCAGCACCGCGAGGAACAGGTAGCAGCCGCGCACGAGCAGCATCGTCGCCAGCTCGTCGGTGCCGCGCCGGGCGAACGCGGCCACCGGGACGAACACGAGGACGGCGGCGGCTGCCGAGGGCGGGAACACGCTGACGGCGGCGAACGCGAGTACGGCGGCGAGCCCGACCGCCATCAGGCCGAAGGCGACGGTCCGTGCGCGTTCACGACCGACGACGACGGCGACGGTTCGCTTGCGGATGGAACGGTCGTACTCGTAGTCCTTCGCGTCGTCGATGACCTTCACGCCCGAGAGCAGGACGAGGAACACGACGGCGAATGCGACCGGGACGGCCGCGAAGCCGGCGGTCTGGACGTAGTAGCCGCCGACGATGGCGACCGCGATGCCGAGCGGGTAGCCCGTCGTGGCGGTCACGGGGTTCGTGTCGAGCTGGGGGGCGTGGTGGTAGGCGATGAGCCAGCAGGGCAGCGTCACGAGCGCGGCGACGGGGTCGACGAGCAGCCAGAGCGCGGCGAGGCACGCGAAGAAGCCCGCGGTGGCGAGTCCGAGTGCGATGCGACAGCCGCGCTCGGTCAGGGGGTGGTCGTCGTCCTCGTCGCGCACGTAGAAGTCGACGTAGCCGTCCTTCACGTGAGCGGTGTAGACCGCGAGGAAGACGGCGACCATGTGGACCGCGCCGAGGACCACGTCGAACTCCCCGGCGAGGACGCTCCCGAACCAGGAGGCCGCCAGCGGCGGGAGCATGAACACGGGATGGACCTGCGAGGAGAGCGCGCGGGCGTCGGCGACGACTCCGGAGCCGTGCCGGGAGAACGTCATGTGCTATCGTTCGTCACGGATGCCAATAACTCCGCGGGTGGCCGACGGGACTGCCGGAGTGCACGTGAGAGAGCGGGAGTCGAGACGGCAGACGGGTCGACGCCGTTCAGACCGTCTCGTCGACGAACGACTCGAGCAGCTTGCGCTCGGCGGCCCGCAGGTGCTCGTGGAGCGTCGGTGCGGCGATGTCCATCGCCTCGGCGACCTCCTCGGCGGTCGAGTCGCGGGGCCACTCGTAGTACCCAGCAGAGAACGCCGTCTCCAGAGCGGCGCGCTGCCGCTCCGTCAGGCGGTCGCTGAGCCCCTGCCGGAACGACTCGGTCGACTGGACGGAGCGCTCGACCTCTCGCTTGGAGACCAGGTCCGTGTCGTCGTACGCCGTCTGGACGGCGCTCGCGATGGCCTTCAGGTCCGCGTCGGGTGCCGCCTGGATGACCACGCTCCCCTCGCCGTCGATGACCTCGAAGGACCGGACGGTGGCGCCGACGGCCGAGAGCGTCTCGATGGCGGCCTCGGTCACCGTGAGCTCGAACAGGGACTCCTCGCCGTCGGCGACGAGACGGGCGTTCTCGATGCCCTCGAACTCGGCCGCGAGCTCGAGTGCGTCCTCGCCCTCACCCCCGACGAGGTCGACGAAGCAGGTCAGTCCGGAGTCGTCGTTCGAGGCGATCCCCCGCAGCGAGAGGTCGCCGCCGGTCTCCGCGGCGATGCGGACGAGCGGGTCCGACCGGTCGCTGTGGCGGAACTCCAGCTCCGCGACGGTGTCCGCGAGCAGCAGCCGCCGCTGCTCGACGGCCGTGATACCGTTGCCGATGCGCGCACCGAGCTCGGCGAAGACGTCGAGCTCGTGGTCGCTGACGGTGTGGTCGGTCCTCGTCCCGACGACGAGCGCACCGTAGGACTTCTCCCGGTAGGAGAGCGGTGTGACGAGTGCGACGCCGTCCGCGAACCCGCCCACGTCCACGTCGAGGTCGGTCAGGAGCTTGATCTCGCGGTCGTCCACCGCGGACTCGATGCCGTCGGCGAGTTCGCTGCCCGCGATGTCGGGTGTCTCGCCGACCGAACCGGTGGCCTTCCGCAGCCGGACGCCCCTGCTGTGGTCGGTGTACTCGGCGACCAGTGCGGCGCGGTACGGCTCGGTCCCGACGACGGCCTCGCAGACGGCGTCGTCGATGGCGTCCCGTGTGTCGGCGTCGACGAGTGCACGGTCAACGCGCCGGATGACCCGGTTGACGTTCGTCAGGCGTTCGAGCTGCTGTTCTCGCTGGGCGATGGCCTCCTCGTTGGCGTCGTACGTCTCGTCGAGCTCGCTCTGTAGCTCGACCAGTTCGTCCTCGTCGCGGAGGGCCTCGCGTTCGCGGGTCGAGAGCGCCGTCTCGGTCGCCTCCAGCGCGAAGTACTCGCGGACCTCCTCGGAGAAGTCAGAGCGTGCGAGCAGCTCGTCGGCGGTATCGACCACGTCGTCGCGGTCCACCGGCTTCACGAGGTACTCGTCGAACGCCATGTCGACGATGTCGGTGTCGGGGGCGACGGCCGTCATCATCGCCACCGGGAACTCGTAGCCCTCCTCGCGGAAGACCTCGAGCGTCTCGTCGCCGGACTTGCGGGGCATCCGACGGTCGAGCAGGACGAGGTCGACCTCGTCGTCGACGGCATCCAGTGCGTCCTCACCGCTGTAGGCGGTCCTGACACGGTAATCGTCGTCCTCCAGCCAGTATCGACACGTGTCCGCGAGATCCTCGTCGTCGTCCACGACGAGCACCGTGGGCCGGGAGCTACCGACCTTGGCGTCCCGCGACAGATTCGTTGCCATTGGCGATGCGTACGCGACGGACGAGGAAATGGAGTCGGACCTAAACAGTTTGGCTTCGTGGTCCGTCGCCGCCGTCGATACCCGAACTACCTTGGCCGTCTGCGGTCTCAGCGGACCGCCTTCGTCGCCTCCCGCATCACGTCGAGGGCCTCCTCCAGCTCCTCGGTGCTGGTGGCGTAGGAGAGGCGGGCGTAGCCCGCGCCGTGGTCGCCGAACGCCTCGCCGGGGACGACGACGACGCCGCGGTCGAGCACCTCGTCGACCCAGCCATCGGGCACCTTCGGCATGACGTAGAACGCGCCCTTCGGCTCGGGAACCTCCAGCCCCATGTCGGTGAGACCGTCGACGACGAGGTCGCGCCGCTCCTCGAACGTGGCGACCATCTCGTCGACGACGTCCTGCGGCCCGTCGATGGCCCCCTCGGCGGCGTACTGCGCCGGGGCTGAGGCACAGGCCTGCACGTACTGGTGGACGCGGAGCATGCGCTCGATGCGGTCGTTGGAGCCGGCGACCCAGCCGAGCCGCCAGCCCGTCATCGAGTACGTCTTCGAGCAGGCGGAGACGACGACAACGTTGCCCGAGTCGGTGAACTCCATCGGCGAGTGGTGTTCACCGTCGAAGACGATGTGCTCGTACACCTCGTCGGAGACACAGAGCACGTCGTGCTCCTCGGCGATGCGGGCGAACTCGCGCATGTCCGCCTCGGACTGCACCGCACCGGTCGGGTTGCCGGGGCTGTTGACGATGAACGCAGCCGTGTCGTCGGTGATGTGCTCCTCGACCGTCGCCGGGTCGAGCGTGAGGTCCTCCCGCAGCGGGACCGGTTTCGGCTCGCCGCCCGCCACGTGGGTGAGCGCCTCGTAGGCGACGAAGCCGGGGTCCGGGTAGATGACCTCGTCGCCCTGGTCGACGTGGGCCTCCATGACGAGGTGCAGCGCCTCCGACCCGCCGGCCGTCGCGATGATGTCCTCGGGGTCGACCGCGAGGCCGCGGTCGCGCTCGAACTTCGCCGAGATCGCCTCGCGGAGCGACTCCGTGCCCTTGTTCGAGGTGTAGGCGTCGGTCTTGCCCTCCTGGATGGCCTCGACTGCGGCCGAGCGCGCGTGCTCGGGCGTCGGGAAGTCGGGCTGTCCGAGGCCGAGGTTGATGGCGTCCTCGCCGGCCGCCTCGAATACCTCGCGGATGCCACTGATACTGACCCGTTCGACCCGGTTCGAGAACTCGGTCATACACCAACCAGCGGGGCGATTGCGGATAACTCTTGATGTGGCTCTTGGTATCGAACCACACCGGTTCGGACTGCGTTACTGGTACATCCGGAGCGGCTGTGCCTTCGAGCTCTCCTCCTCCTTCGCCTCGCGCATCTTCTCGGCGAGCTGCTCCTTCTGCTTGCGGATCTCCTCGGCGTGGTCGACCAGCTCGGAGATGTCGACCTCGATGTCGGTCAGCGGACCGATCCCGTGCTCGATGAGGACCCGGGCAGCCTCCGGGTCGGGGAAGCGCTCGTTGGACTGGACGACGAGGCCGACGCCGTCGAGGCCGACCTCGCCGGCCTCGTTGAGGAACGCGCCGGTCGGTCCGCTGACGACGCCGTTCTCCGGTGGCAGGTCGATGTCGAGTTCGTCGAGGAGGCCGCCCGCGTCACCCGTCGCGATGCCGAACAGCTCGGGGACACCCGACTTCTCGGCCGGGAGCCCGCTGAGGAAGATGGGCGTGACGTTCTCGTCCTCGAGCCAGCCGACGAGGCAGTCCGCGAACTCGGCGACTGCGGCCGAGTTCACGGGGACGTCGCTCTGGAGGGCGACGAGGTCCTCGTCCGGCGCGGCGTAGATCCGGACCGGCGGGAGGATCCCTCGTTCGCCCTCGTGGTAGACTCCGATGGGCGCGAGGCTGTCGCAGTGGACCGTCCCGTACAGCTCCATGTCGAACTCCTCGACGAGGTGGTCCGTCGCGATCTTCCCGACGAGACCGACGCCGGGCATCCCCTCGACGAGCATCGAACCGTCGACGTCCATCTCCGCGTGCTGCTGGATGTGTCCCATAGTCGAACCGACACACCGACGCGAGGTAAAAGCTCGCCCCCGTCACGGGGTCGTCCCGATGCCGGCCCTTCGAAACCGACAAACCGCTCCCCCGCGAAACCGCGGCAAATGGAGCCATTCGAGCGGTACCGGGACGTCGTCGACGACTTCGAGGCGTTCATCGACGCCTGTCGTCGCTCGCTCCCGATGGCGGTCCGCGTGAACACGCTGAAGACGACGACAGAGCAGGTCGAGCGCGCGTTCGACGAGGCCGGCGTCGGCTACGAACGCGCCGGCTGGCACCCCCACGTGATGCGCGTCGAGACGGACACCCCCGGCGCCACGTGGCCGAGCTTCCACGGCTGGGTCCACGGGCAGGAGGAGGTGTCGGCCATCCCGGCGACGGTGCTCGCACCGGAGCCTGGCGAGCGCGTCCTCGACGCCTGCGCCGCCCCGGGGAGCAAGGCGACCCAGATCGCCGCCGAGATGGAGGACGAGGGAACGCTCGTCGCGAACGACAACAACCTCGGGCGGCTCTCTGCACTGCGGTTCAACTGCGAGCGCCTCGGCGTCACCAACGTCGCGGTCACGAACCGCGACGCCCGGAACTTCTCGCTGAAACCGTTCGCCGAGGAAGGCGAGCGCGAGGGGCCGCAGTTCGACCGCGTGCTCGTCGACGCCCCCTGCTCCTGCGAGGGGACCATCCGGAAGAACCCGGACGCGCTCGACGGCTGGAGCGAGGACCACGTGGCCGGCATCGCGGGCGTCCAGAAGGGCATCCTCCGGCGCGCCATCCAGGTCACCCGCGACGGCGGCCACGTCGTCTACTCGACCTGCACGTTCGCGCCCGAGGAGAACGAGGCCGTCCTCGACCACGTCCTCCAGAAAGAGGACTGCCGTCTCGTCGACTACGATCTCGCGCTCGACCACGACGACGGTCTCACCGAGTGGCGCGACGACGAGTTCGACCCGCAGGTGCGGAAGGCGAAGCGCGTCTATCCGCACCAGAACGACACGGGCGGCTTCTTCACCGCGAAGCTGGAGGTGGGGGCATGAGCGAGAACGACGGCCAGCGGTTCGACCGCCTCCCCGCCACCGAGGACGAGCGCGAGGTCGAGGGCCGGGCCACCCGCGCGGAGGTCCTCGACTGGTGGGCGAACCGGTTCGACATCCCGCCGGAGACGTTCGACGACCACACGTTCTGGGAGAAGGGCGCGGGCAAGATCTGGATCTTCGCGGGCGACGCACCCAGCCCCATCTCGGTGGAGGGTCTCGGGATGACGTTCCTCCGAACGCGACAGGAGCACTGGAAGCCGACGACCGACGCCGTCCAGCGGTTCGGCCGGCTCGCCTCGAAGAACGTGTTCGACCTCACCGAGGAGCAGGCCGAACGCTTCGTCGCCGGCGAGGATCAGGAGATCCCCTACGACGGCGACTGGGGCTACGTCATCGCCGCCCACGAGATCGCCGGCGAGCGCGAGCCCATCGGCGTCGGGCTCTACGTCTACGGCGAGCTGAAGTCGACGGTCCCGAAGGGCCGGCAGCGGTCGGTCTGAGTCGACCAACCGACCACCCTTTTTACCGGAAGCCGCGGCCAGACGCGGCGTGACCTGACCACGCGACGCGCGACGGCCGAGGCGGTCGTGTGACACACCGTCGCGCGAGACACCGTGTCGCCTGCTCGCCACCCATGCCAGCGACGGCTCCGTCCGCACCGTCGTCGGCTCACTCCGCCGCGTCGGTCTCGCGCACCGTCCCCCCACCGAGCCCGGCCCACTCGACCCGGTAGCCCAGCCGCGAGAGCGTCGCGCTCGCGTCGTCCAGCCCGAACTCGTCGAGCACCGCCGCCGCCTCGTCGAGCGCCATCCCGGCCTCGACGCGCTCGCCCACCGCGTCGAGCACCGCGGGGCGCACGAGCGTCCGTCCGACTCGCTCGTGCTCGGGGAAGGACTTCCCCTCGACCGCGCTCTCGCTGACGCCGTGGCGGTCGGCGAGTGCCGACAGTGTCACCACGTCGTCGTCCGGCACCAGCTCGTCGGCCAGGTCCGCAGCCGCCGTCGCCACCAGATCGTCCTCGTACTCCCGGAGCGCGTCGCGCACGTCCTTCACGCGGATGCTCCCCGAGTAGGTGACGACCCGGTGGTCCATCGCGGCGATCTCCTCGCCAACGCCGAGCGATTCGTCGACGGCGACGAGCATCTCCACGTCCTCGAGGTCGTCGAGCTGTGCGAGCTTCTTCGCGACGTACTCGGGCGTCCAGAAGCCCATCACCTCGAAGTAGACGCGGAACTCGTCGTCGCCGGGGAGCCAGTCGAACGCGAAGTCCGGGATCATCACCCGGCTGCCGGTCGCGAGCGGCTCGGGCTCGCGGACGATGTCCCAGTCCAGCCCGAGCGACGCGAAGCGCGTCGCCACGTCGCGCTCCACCTCGCTGTCGAACTCGACCTCGGCGATGGGCCCGGTTCCTGGCACGCGGACGGGGTCGTCGTCGGTGAGCACCAGCTCGCGCTCGGTGCCGCGGTCGTCGATGGTCGCCGACAGTCGCCAGTCGTCGGTCTTCACGACGGTCCGGAGCAGCCGGGCGAACCGGGTGCCGTATCGTCTCGACCGGCGAAAGAGCGCGTCGGGGCCGGTGACGACGACCTCGCGCCCGTCGCCGGTCCGGTGGATCTCGTACATGAGCCGGAGGCGCTTGACCGCCGAGACGAGCGCCTTCGGGTCGGACGAGCGCACGCGGACCTCGGTCGCGTCGAACAGCGCCGTCTGCGCCAGCGAGAGGTTGTACTGCGCGACGAGTTCCGCTGGCGACCACGGCGCGTCGACGCTCGCGAGCACCTGCCGGTCCTCGCGGTCGGCGTACAGCGACGCGGCGAGCTCGTCGGGGGTGACGCCGCGGTCGGCGGCAGCCCTCCCGAGCGCCTCCTGTCGCTCCGCGGTGGTGACGACGCCGACCGTCTCGGCGGCCGCGAACGCGGCCCGTCTTGCCCGCTCGGGCTCGACCGGCGCACGGGTCTCCAGCGTCGTCTCGCGTTCGAGGAGCTTCGCGAACCCCCGCACGAGCTTGAAGTCGGGGGCGTCGGCCTCCAGCTCGGCAAGGGCATCCTGCAGGTCGCCCCACCGCTCGCCGACGTGGCCCTGAAACACGCCGAGCGTCCGTGCGGCGAGCGCCTCGTGCTCCGGCCCGGCGAACTGCGGGTGGTACCCTCCGCCGGCGCGGGACACCCGGAGCAGGTCCTTCGTCAGCATCGTCTGTACATGGGAGGCAGGCGGTGAAAAGCGCACCCCACCGGCTCGAGTCACAAAGGTTTCGTACCGACCCATCGAAGCCGCGGTCGATGCGACGTCGTGTCCTCTGTCGGAGCCTCGTCACCGGGGCCGCGCTGCTCGCGGGCTGCAGCCGCCGCCCCGGCGACCAGCCCGGCGCGGACCAGCGACCGCCCCAGACCGAGCCACCGGCGCCGACGACGGACGGTTCGGAACCAACGACCGCGACGTCGACGACGAACCTCGGAAGGGGGCTCTCCGTCGGACTGGAGACCGACGAGACCGACGACGAGTTCCTCGTGACGGCGGTCGTGGCCAACAACCGCGAGTCGATGGTGGACCTGACGCTCGTGGCGGTCTGGACGCGGGACGGCGAGCGAGTGGAACGGGCGCGACGGGTCCGGCTCGCCGCCGGCGAGACGGGCCGGTTCGAGTACACGTTCGACCGGGTCGGCTCCATCTCCTTCGAGTGGCGCGATTCCGGCGCGTCGGCTAGCCTCGACGGCGGCTCGCGACGCGCTCCTCGGCGGTCTCGGCGCTGACGAGTTCGTAGAGCAGCGCCCGCCCGCCGTCGGCTTTCGGTCGCAGGACACGCCCGAGCCGCTGGGTGAACTCTCGTTCGCTCCCGCTGCCGGAGAGGATGACGGCGACGTTCGCGTCCGGCACGTCGACGCCCTCGTCGAGGACGTTCGAGGTGACGACCCGGGAGTAGGTGCCGTCGCGGAACCGCTCGAGCACCTCCCGCCGCTCGCTGGTGCCGGTCTCGTGCGTGATGGTCGGGACGAGGAACCGCTCGGAGATGTCGTACGCGAGCTCGTTGTGGGCGGTGAAGACGATGACGCGGTCGCCGCGGTGGTCGTCGAGGATGTCGGCGAGGGCGTCGACCTTCGCCTGGCTGCCCATCATGATGCGGCGCGCGCGCTGTTTCGCGAGCAGCGCCTCGCGTGCCTCGGGGTCCGTGCCGGAGCGCTTGACGAGCTCCTGGTAGTCGCTCCCGCTGGTGAAGCGGATGTTGCTGCGGGCGAGGTAGTCGGTGAACGTGGACTGGTGTTGCTCGTAGCGCTCGCGTTCGTCCGAGGTGAGCTCGACGGTCAGCCGCTTCACGTCGTAGCTGGCGAGGTGGTCGCCGGCGAGGTCGTCGGCGGAGAGCCGGTAGACGAGCGGCCCGACGAGCTCCGCGACGATCTCGTGGGCGTCGTCGGGGCGTTCGAACGTCGCGGTGAGGCCCATCCTTGCGGGGGCTGCGAGCAGGCGAGCGATGTCGCGGTAGCCCTCCCCGCCGAGGTGGTGGACCTCGTCGAAGACGACCAGCCCGAAGCGGTCGCCGACGTCCTCGGCCTTGAGGTACGCCGAGTCGTAGGTGGAGACCGTCAGCAGCTCTTCGCGCTGCTCGCCGCCGCCGAACTGGCCGACGGGCACGTCGAACTCGCGTTCGAGCTCGGTCCGCCACTGGTGCACGAGGTCGAGCGTCGGGACGACGACGAGCGTCGGCGTCCGGAGCTGCTCGATGGCGGCGACGGCGACGACCGTCTTGCCGCTGCCCGTCGGGAGCTCGATGCAGCCGCGGTTCGGGAGCGGGGCCGGTTCGTCCGCGCCGTCCGCTCCGCCGCCGTCGCTCCAGGCGTCGAGCGCGTCCTGCTGGTACTCGCGGAGGTCGTAGTTCGAGTGGAGGTCGGGGACCGAGTTGAGGTCGAGCACGCGATCGTCGATGGCGCGGTCGTGGCGGCGGAGCCACTCGCGGAGCGCCGCGTAGCGGTGGGCCGGCGCACGGCCGGTGTCGCTCCTGGCGTCGTACTCGACACCGGGTATCCCGTCGAGTGCGTCGCCGTCGACACGGAGCGTGCCGTCCTCGTAGCGGAGCGAGACCGTCACGGGCTGGTGGTTACCACCCGTCCGAGTTACGTGTTCCGGGAGCCACCCTGGGCCCTGGACTGTCGTGGTGCCACCTTCGCCGCGTACCTGAACCCTTTTGTTCACCCACGGGTTTTGTTTCGCACATGGACGAAGACGAGGATACGGAGCAGCCGACCCCGGAGCAGGGGTCTGCAGCCGCAGACGAGCCACCGGAGTCGTCCCCGGAGGACGCCGAGGAATCCACCGACGACGCGGCGGTCGACGAGGACCAGCCCGACGAGTCGGCGGCGGAGTCCGACGCCGAACCGTCCGCGGACGAGTCTGCGTCGGCGGACGCGCACGCGGCGTCCGGCGGGGCGGGGTCGGTGACGGACGAGGCCCCGGAGGCCACGGCGGCTGACGCGGAGGCCGGGTCGGTCGGCTCGCCTGTCGGCGAGGACCTCGTCGAGCGCGCGAGCCAGCACGACGAGGAGCTCGGCGCAGAGGTCGCGGCACTCGTCGAGCGCGCGTTCGAGCTGAAGGACGACGCGGAGGACCTGCGGCGTCGTGTCGGCGAGCTGGAAGAGGAGCGCGCCGACCTCGAGGAGGAGCGCGAGGACCTGAAACAGCGCCTCGTCCGCAAGCAGGCGGACTTCAAGAACTACAAGGAGCGCGCGAAGAAGAAGCAGGACCAGATCCGCGACCGTGCGACGGAGGACCTCGTCGAGCGACTCCTCCCGGTCCGGGACAACCTCACCCGCGCGCTGGAGCAGGACGAGGACGCGGACATCCGTGACGGCGTCGAGGCGACGCTACGCGACTTCGACCGCGTGCTGGCGGACGAGAACGTCGAGGAGATCGTCCCGGAGGAGGGCGACGACGTCGACCCGCAGCGCCACGAGGTGATGGTCCGGGTCGACAGCGAACTCCCCGAGGGAGACATCGTCGACGTCTACCGGCCGGGCTACGAGATGGCCGAGAAGGTCATCCAGACCGCCCAGGTGACGGTGAGCAACGGTGCCGACCACGAGCCCGAGGAGGAGGCGGTCGCCCTCGGCGGGGAGGTCGAGACGGACGACGCCGAGGCGGCCGCGGACGACGGGGCGGACGACCCGGTGGAGACGGCGGCCACCGAGGATGGCCCCGTCGAGGAGGAAGACGCCGCGGAGGGAGAGGAAGCCGCCGCCGGTGACAACCGACACTGACGGCGGTCAGTGGCCGCAAGCGTAAAGCCAATCTCCACGAACGCGAAAATTAGCTCTGCTGGCGGTATGTCGGCGAGTAACGGCTTTAATTCGTTGGATAGTCGAGTAAAGCAAGTTTTAAAACCTCAAGCGAGTTAGTAGACCACAACATGGCGAGCAACAAGATAATCGGAATCGACCTTGGGACGACCAACTCCGCGTTCGCGGTGATGGAAGGTGGTGACCCGGAGATAATCGTCAACAGCGAGGGGAACCGGACGACGCCCTCCGTCGTCGCGTTCACCGACGACGGCGAACGACTCGTCGGCAAACCGGCGAAGAACCAGGCCATCCAGAACCCCGAGCGCACCATCGCCTCCATCAAGCGCCACATGGGCGAGGACGACTACACGGTCGAGATCGACGGCGAGGACTACACGCCCGAGGAGATCTCGGCGATGATCCTCCAGAAGCTCAAGCGCGACGCCGAGGAGTACCTCGGCGAGGAGGTCGAGAAGGCCGTCATCACGGTGCCCGCCTACTTCAGCGACCGCCAGCGCCAGGCGACCAAGGACGCGGGCGAGATCGCCGGCTTCGAGGTCGAGCGCATCATCAACGAGCCGACCGCCGCCGCGATGGCGTACGGGCTCGACGACGACTCCGACCAGACCGTCCTCGTGTACGACCTCGGTGGCGGCACGTTCGACGTCTCCATCCTCGACCTGGGTGGCGGCGTCTACGAGGTCGTCGCCACGAACGGTGACAACGACCTCGGTGGCGACGACTGGGACGAGGCCATCATCGACTGGCTCGCCGACGAGTTCGAGAACGACCACGGCATCGACCTGCGCGAGGACCGTCAGGCGCTCCAGCGTCTCAAGGACGCCGCCGAGGAGGCGAAGATCGAGCTCTCCAGCCGGAAGGAGACGGAGATCAACCTCCCCTTCATCACGGCGACCGACGACGGCCCCATCCACCTGGAGAAGTCGGTGACGCGTGCGAAGTTCGAGAACCTCACCAGCGACCTCATCGACCGCACGGTCGAGCCGACCGAGCAGGCCCTCGAGGACGCGAGCTACGACAAGGACGACATCGACGAGGTGCTGCTCGTCGGTGGCTCCACGCGGATGCCCCAGGTCAAGGAGAAGGTCTCCGAGCTCATCGATCAGGAGCCCAAGAAGAACGTCAACCCCGACGAGGCCGTCGCACTGGGCGCGGCCATCCAGGGTGGCGTGCTCGGCGGCGAGGTCGACGACATCGTCCTGCTCGACGTGACGCCGCTGTCGCTCGGTATCGAGGTCAAGGGTGGCCTGTTCGAGCGGCTCATCGAGAAGAACACGACCATCCCGACCGAGGAGTCGAAGATCTTCACCACGGCCGCGGACAACCAGACCTCGGTGCAGGTCCGCGTGTTCCAGGGTGAGCGCGAGATGGCCGAGGCCAACGAGCTGCTCGGTGAGTTCCACCTGACCGGCATCCCGCCGGCGCCGGCCGGAACGCCGCAGATCGAGGTCACGTTCAGCATCGACGAGAACGGCATCGTCAACGTCTCCGCCGAGGACAAGGGCTCGGGCAACCGCGAGGACATCACCATCGAGGGTGGCGCCGGGCTCTCGGACGCGGAGATCGACCAGATGCAGAAGGACGCCGAGGAGCACGCCGAGGAGGACCGCAAGCGCCGCGAGCGCATCGAGGCGAAGAACAACGCCGAGGCGACGCTCCAGCGCGCCGAGACGCTGCTCGAGGAGAACGAAGATGCCGTCGACGACGACCTCCGCGAGGCCATCGAGGCCGAGATGGACGAGGTCGAGGCGGTCATCTCCGACGACGACGCGAGCAAGGACGAGATCCAGGCCGCTGCGGAGTCCCTCTCGAAGGAGCTCCAGGAGATCGGCAAGCAGATGTACGAGGGTGCGGCGGCGGCCAACGGCGGCGCAGGCGCGGCCGGCGCAGGGCCGGGCGGCGCGGCCGGCGGTGCGGCACCCGGCGGTGACGCGGCCGAGGACGGCGAGGAGTTCGTCGACGCCGACTTCGAGGACGTAGACGACGTCGAGGACGAGCCGGCCGAAGACGACGAGGAGTAGGGAGTCGAACCCGGCGACGGCAGCCCCGTCGTCACGCGGGTCACGCTCGCCAGCCGAACCCGTTCTTTTCAAGTGGTCCAATCCGCTACAGTGTGATAACCAATGAGTGAGGACTTCTACGACGTTCTCGGTGTCGGCAGGGACGCGTCCGAGGACGAGATCAAGCAGGCCTACCGGAAGAAGGCCGCCGAGTATCACCCGGACGTGTCCGACGCGGAGGACGCAGAGGAGAAGTTCAAGCAGGTGAAGAAGGCGAAGGAGGTCCTCACCGACGACCAGAAGCGCCAGGCGTACGACCGCCTCGGCCACGACCGCTTCGAGCAGGCCGAGAAGCGCGGCGGCTTCGACCAGGGTGCAGGCGGCGGTGCCGGTGGCTTCGGCGGCGGTCGCGGTGGAGACCCCTTCGGCGGCCAGGGCGGCATGGGCGGCATCAACGACATCTTCGAGCAGTTCTTCGGCGGCGGGCAGGGCCAGGGCTCGCGCGACCGCGGCCCACAGCCGGGTCGCGACCTCCGCACGCAGATCACCCTCGAGCTGGAGGACGTGTACGAGGGCGTCGAGAAGCAGGTGACCATCTCCCGGCCCGCCCACTGCGACACCTGCGAGGGCGAGGGGCACCCGCCCGACGCCGACGTCGAGACCTGCCCCGAGTGCAACGGCCAGGGCCGGGTCACCCGCGTCCAGCAGACCCCGCTCGGGCGCGTCCAGCAGACACAGACCTGCCGTCGCTGCGAGGGTGCAGGCGAGCTGTACGACGAGCAGTGCGCCGACTGCGGCGGCGACGGTGTCGTCGCGGAGGAGGCCACCCTCTCGGTCGAGATCCCGCCGGGCGTCCAGAACGGCCAGACCATCCGCATGGGCGGCGAGGGTGCCGTCGGAGACCCCGGCGCGCCGCGTGGCGACCTCATCATCGAGGTCAGCGTCGCCGACCACGAGGAGTTCGAGCGCGAGGGCGACGACCTCTACTTCCGGCTTCCGGTCTCCTTCCCGCAGGCCGTCTTCGGCGACACCGTCGAGATCGAGACCCTCGGCGGCCGCGTCGAACTCGAGATCCCGGAGGGCACACAGAGCGGCGAGACCTTCCGCCTGCGAGGCAAGGGCATGCCCCACCTGCGCCGGCGCGGCCACGGCGACCTGTTCGTCCAGGCCCACGTCGTCACCCCGTCGGACCTGAACGAGGAGCAGCGGGAGGCGCTGGAGGCGTTCGCCGAGGCCGGCGGCGAGGACATCGAGGTCAAGAAGGGGTTCTTCGAGAAGATCGAGAGCTTCTTCTGAAAACCTGTTCGTGAATGTGTTCTCCTGCTGGATGAGTTGCTGAGTGGAGAGTCGCCTTCGTCGGAAGACTCGCTGGAGTCGAGAACAGCCAGAAACCCCCGCCTGTCGTGGGAAACGTCTGAACCGAGAACAGCCAGAAAGCCCCGAGTCGCTGGAGTCGGGGGACTCGCTGCGTCCCCGGAAATCGGAGATTTCCGGTGTGCTCACGAGACGCTCCGCGTCTCGTGACCGGTCCTCGCTCCGCTCCGGTCCTTGCGTCGTCCGCTTTCCTCCAGCGACTCGCCCCTTTCAGTCCCACCCGACAGACACCGCACCGCACCTCACACCTCCCCAGCCTCCTGCGATGCTCGCTGGCGCTGCGCTTCTCGTCCCTCGCGCGGATAGCTCACGGTCTCACTTCGTTCGACACGCTCGCCAGCCGCGCGCCACCCGGTTGGTCCGATGACCGCGTGACCGACATCCGGAACTCCGCGCACTTTTCCCGACCTGCACCCAACGTCGACGCATGGAGACGCTCGCAGACGTGCTGGCACGGGACCGACGGAGCGACGCGCCCGCGCTGTTCGCGGAGGGGCCGACGACCCAGCGGTACGACTACCGGCGCTTCCTGACGACGGCGTGGAAGACGGGCAACCTCCTGCACAAGCGCGGCGTGCGGACGGGAGCCGAGGTCGCGATCGTGCCGTCGCCGCGTGCCCAGCCGGTGCTGACGTTCCTCGGGGCGTCGCTGCTCGGGGCGGTGACGACGTTCGACCCGCCGCGGGAGGTCGCGGCGCGGGCGTTCGTCGCGCCGACGGGCCGGCTCGGGGAGTACGACATCGCGCCCGGGACCGCGACGGTGGGCTACGGCGCGGACCCCGAGGACCCGGCGCACGACTACTGGGAGGGCGGGGTCTGGAGCGAGAACCCGACGATGCCGCCCGAGCCGGCCTCGCCGTCGGACCCGATCCTCGACGACGGCGACCGGCAGTACACCCACGCGGACCTGATTGCGGGAGCGCAGTGGGCCGTCGAGGAGCTGGGGCTGACTGCCGAGGACACGGTGGTCGTCCGGGGGCAGGTCGGCTCGCCGGCGGTGCTCGCGGCGGGGGTCATCGGGCCGCTGGTCGCGGGTGCCTCGATCCGACTCGACGGCGGCGACGAGGACGCCGTGGGGGTCGCGGACGGAGCGAGTGTCGACGTCTCGTCGGGGTTCTTCGAGCGCGTCGCGGCGTCGCAGTAGCGCAGGGCATTGGGCCCCCAACAGCTTGGACCGGAGCTTATCGGGCTGAACGTCGTCTATACAGGTATGAGCGAGCACTCCGCGGAGAGCGAGGCATCGACCGACGCTGGCACGGACCCCGAGACGCTGCGGTCGGCCGGCGGCATCATCACGGGGCTGCTGGACCGGGTGACCGAGTCGGCCGCCGTCGACGCTGTGTACGGCGAGCCGGTCGAGGCCCACGGCCGGACGGTCATCCCGGTCGCGAAGGTCGCCTACGGCTTCGGTGCGGGAAGCGGGACCGGGAGCGCGGTGCACCCGGCCGAGGAGGGTGCGGACGACGACGCTGGCGAGGGCAGCGGGAGCGGCGGGGGTGGCGGCGTCTCGGCCAGTCCCGTCGGCGTGGTCGAGGTGACCGACGAGGGGACGCGGTTCGTGCGGTTCGACGACCGCCGCAAACTCGCGGTCGGAGCCGGCCTCGGGCTCGCGCTGGGCTACCTGCTCGGCAGGCGTCGACGGCGCGACGGCGACTGAGCTACGCGGCGGTCGTGGTCAGGTAGGCCGTCCCGGCGAGGACGACGTTGTAGACCGCGTGGGTGACGATGGGAACGGTGAGGTTGTCGGTCCACTCGTACAGCGCGCCGAGGACGGCCCCGGTTCCGGCGATGAGCAGCGCACCGGCGACGACCTGCGGGACCGAACCGGTGTAGTTCGTGAGGTGGACCGACCCGAACAGGAGACTGGAGCCGACGACCGCCCCGACCGGCCCGAACGTCTCGCGGAGCCGGCCCTGTATCACGCCCCGGAACAGGTACTCCTCGGCCGGTGCGACGATGAGCACCGACAGGATCGCGACGCCGAGGAAGAAGTTCGGATCGATGCTCCCGCTCTCCTCGATGACCGAGCCCGGAACGAGGTCGAGCGCGGCGAGCAGGACCGACAGCGCGGTCGCGAGCACGAGCGCGAAGAGCGTGCCCGCCAGCGCGAAGCCGGCCTCGCGGGCGGTCGGGGCGCGGACCGGAATCCTGAGTCCGCGACGTCGGGCGTAGACGAACCCGAACAGGAGGAAGCCGAGCTGCCCGGCCGCGGTGAGCAGGAGGAGTCCGAGCGTCGTCGCCACGTCGAGGCCGAGCGCGAGCGACGGCACGAGGAAGACGACGCCGACGAGCGTCGAGACGACGATGGCGAGCACGGTCAGCCCGACGGCGGTGAGGGCGGTGCGGACCGGGCCGGTTGGGGTAGGTGTCTCAGTCACGTCCTATGATACGTCGTCGGTCGAGAAAAACGAACGTGTCGCGGGGACTCCGGATGGTCGCCGACCCCGCTACCGCGCGTCCTCCAGCCGCTCCAGCGCCTCGGGGTTCTCGATGCTGCTCATGTCGCCGAGCTCCTCGCCCTGGTAGGTCGCCTCGATGGCCCGGCGGATGATCTTCCCGGACTGGGTCTTCGGGAACTCGTCGACGAACAGGATCTCGCGCGGCCGGAACGGCTTGCCGAGCTCCTCGCCGACCTGCGCGCGGAGTTCCTCGCGCAGCTCGTCGGTCTCGTCGTAGCCCTCCTCGAGGATGACGTACGTGACGACGGCGGTGCCGGTGGTGTCGTCGGGGGCGCCGACGGCGGCGGCCTGGTTCACCGCCTGGTGGTCCATCAGCGCGCCCTCGACCTCGGCGGGGCCGACCTTCCGGCCCGCCACGTTGAGCGCGTCGTCCGCGCGGCCGTGGAGGAACCAGAAGCCGTCCTCGTCCATCTGGGCCCAGTCGCCGTGGTCCCACATCGGCGGGTCCTGGAACGACGACCAGTACTCCTCGAGGTAGCGCTCGTCGCCCGACCAGAGGCTCTTGGTCATGCTCGGGCAGGAGTCACGCGCGACGAGGAAGCCGCGCTCGTGGGTGTCCCTGATGGACTCGCCGCTGGAGTCCACGATGTCGATGTCCATGCCCAGGCCCGGCCCGCCCAGCGTACAGGGCTTGAGGGAGTTGATGGGCATCGGCATGAGGAAGCAGCCGCAGATCTCGGTGCCCCCGGAGATGTTGATGATGGGTGCCTCCCCGCCGCCGACCGTCTCGAGGAACCACTGCCAGGACTCGGGGTCCCACGGCTCGCCGGTCGAGCCGAGCAGGCGCAGGCTGGAGAGGTCGTGCTTTGCGACCCACTCGTCGCCGTGCTTGCGTAGCGCGCGGATGGCCGTCGGCGAGATGCCGAACTGGGTGAGCGAGTGGCGGTCGATCATCTCCCAGAAGCGGTCCGGCTCGGGGTGGTCCGGCGCGCCCTCGTACATGAAGATGGTGTTGCCGAACGTGTGGTTGCCGATGAGCGTCCACGGCCCCATCATCCAGCCGATGTCGGACACCCAGAAGAACCGGTCCGAGGGCTTGAGGTCGAAGCCGAAGTAGAGCTCCTTCGCGCACTGCAGCTGGACGCCGGCGTGGGTGTGGACGATCCCCTTCGGCTTGCCCGTCGTCCCCGAGGAGTAGAGCAGCATCGACTCCTGGCTGGAGTCGAGGGACTTCGAGTCGTACTCGTCGGACTGGGGCTCGATGGCCTCCGCCCAGGTGTCGTCGCGGCGCTTCCACTCGACGGACTCCTCCTCGCTGCTGACGAGGCCGAGGCGCTCGTAGACGACGGTGTGCTCGACGTGGCCCGCCTCGTCGATGGCGTCGTCGGCCGCGCCCTTCAGCCGGACCTCGCCGCCGCGGCGGTAGAAGCCGTCGCCCGTGAAGAGGACCGAGCACTCCGAGTCGGAGATGCGGGTCGCCGTCGCGTCGACGCCGAAGCCCGAGAAGATGGGCACCGCGATGGCACCGACCTTGAAACAGCCGTAGAGGATGGAGACGACCTCGGGCACCATCGGCATGTACAGCCCGACCGTGTCGCCCGTCTCGATGCCCACCGATTCGAGGTAGTTCGCCACCTGGTTGGACTGGCGGTGCAGCTCGTGGTACGTGACCTCGCGCACCTCGCCGTCCTCGCCCTCCCAGATCGTCGCGACCTTGTTGCGTGTCTCGTTGTCCGCGGCCGCGTGGCGGTCCACCACGTTGTGCGCGAGGTTTATCTCGCCGCCGGGGTACCAGTCCGTGAACTGCGGGCCCTCGCTGTCGTCCCGGACCGCGTCGTAGTCCTCGTAGAACTCGATGCCCAGGTAGTCCACGAGCTCGTCCCAGAACCAGTCGACGCCCGACTCGTCGACGCCCGCGACCTCCGTCGTGGTTCGCTCGATGAGTTCGTCGTAGTCCGCGATGTCGTGCGCCTGCATGAACTGCCAGACGTTCGTCGACTCCACGAACTCCTGTGACGGCTCGAACGCCACCTCGGATACGTCCTCCAGGGATTCCATGTCGTCCGTGTGTTTTTCGGGGACGGGTCATAGAAATTGCCCTCAACGTTCGTGCGGTTTCTGTCTGGCTTGGTTGGCCTCGTCGTGGGGGTAGGGTGAGGAGGAAACGTGGGAACCGCTGGTGACGGGAACAGCCAGAAAGCCCCGGCGGGCTACGCTCCCGCGGCTCGCTGCGGTCCTCGTACCTGCGGTCCTTGCGTCGCCGGGGTTCGCGTAGCCCGCCGCCCCTTTCAGTCCCACCCCGCACCGCACCAGCCCTCCCCCTCGACACCCACGCGCCTGCCGGCGCGGGGTGTCTTGGCCGTGTGGGCGGTGGCGGTATCGGAGTGCTGGTCAGCCGGGGGTCTCTGGCTGTTCTCGTCGCTGGCTACGGTCACATCTGTTCGTTACTTCCGAACCGAAACGCCTGTACCGAACCGCGGGGAATACGAGAACGATGCCGCCCTCCCGCCGCAGCCTTCTGGTCGCATGCACCGCTGCCGTCCCGCTCCTCGCCGGCTGTTCGGCGTTGGGAGAGTCGGGCTCGGTCGAACGGGTGACGGTCGAGCTCTCCAACGGCACCAAGACGGAACGTGCGTACCACGTGCTGCTCGGGACGACCGACGGACTCCGCGAACTCGCGGTCGAGACGATTCCGGTGGACGAGACGACGGTCGTCGAGGCTGACACCGGCGACTTCGCGACGATCACCGGGCTCCACGTCGTCGTCGGCGAGTACCACGTGAGCGCCGACCGATTCGGGCCGGAGTCGGGGTCCGGGTGTCTCCGGTACCTACTGTACCAGCGCCCCGAGAGCGAACCGCAGCTCTGGAGTTCTGCCGACACCAGCTGCGAGGAGTGACCCGACTCTCGAGTGTGGCCACACACCGGCGGAGAGCCGGGGTCTTTATTACCGAACCGGGAGCCTACTTCGCATAGACGATGCGTGTCGCGTTCGTCGCGCTGGAGACGGCACTCCACGTCGACAGCGAGGCGAATCGACGGCTCAAGGGCATCGCGGAGGACCTCGCGGCCCGCGGGCACGACGTCTGCGTGTTCTGTGCGAAGTGGTGGACCGGGGACATCCCCGAGTGGGAGCACGAGGACGTCATCTACCGGGGACTCGTCGACGACATAGAGTCGGAGCGGAAGTTCCGCTACGCGCTCCCGATGGCGGTCCGGAAGTTCGGCGCGGAGGTGGTTCACGCCGCCGGCCGGCCACCGAAGCAGGTGTCGGCAGCGAAGAAGGCGGCCCGCGTCGCCCGGGCACCGCTCGTGACGGACTGGTACGGCGACGTGGCGGAGTACGGGCGGGCCCACCGGAAGGCGCTGAAGAAGTCGGACCGGGTGGTCACGCCCTCGGAGATGGTCCAGACGCACGCCCGGGAGCACGGCGCGAGCGAGGACGCTGTCGAGGTCATCCCGAACGGCATCGACTTCGACCTGCTGGAGTCGGTGGAGCCACGGCAGGTCGCCGACGTCGTGTACGCCCGCCGGCTGGACGAGGGTGCGAACCTCGAATCCCTGCTCCTGGGGCTCGCCGAGCTCCGGCAGGTGGACTGGTCGGCGGTGGTCATCGGCGACGGGCCGGAGCGGGCGGCGTACGAGCAGCAGGCGCGGGACCTGCGCATCGACGACCGCATCACGTGGCTGGGCGAGTGCGACCGCGAGCAGCGCATCGCGGTGTACAGGGGTGCACACGTCTTCGCCCAGACCGCCAAGGAGTGCCTGTTCGCGACCGAACTGCTGTGGGCGCTCGCCTGTGGCTGCATCGGCATCGTGGAGTACCACGCCGACTCGTCGGCCCACGAGCTGCTCGTCCGGCGGGACGCCGAGTTCGACCGCGGATTCCGCACCACGAGCGAGCAGGAGCTCGCCGACGCCATCAGCGAGGCCGCGAGCATGGAGCGGCTGACCGTGGACGACCGGTTCGCCGAGTTCGACCGACGGGAGGTGCTGGAGCGCTATCTCGAATGCTACCGCGAGGAGATGGAGTCCGTCGGACTGTTCTGACCGAAGATTGAGGGTGCCACGCGGGCAAGAGGGGACGATGACAGGGGTCGCTCGATGACCGACGAGTTCGACGAGGACCGGGCGCTCTCGCTGCTCGCGAACGAGGTGCGCGTCGAGATCGTGGCGACGGTGGGGGCGGCGCTCTCGCGGCCGATCATCTTCGCGGAGAACGAGACCGCCGCGCCGGCCGACTGACCCGCCGACCCGCCGACCCGTCGGGCGTCGGCCCGCTACCCGTCCAGCGTCTCCGGGTCCTGTACACCCTCGGCGACCCGGACCGCGTCGACGTTCTCGCGCACGTCGTGGACCCGGATGACGTCGGCCCCGCGGTCGGCGGCGATGGCCGTCCCGGCGACCGTCGCCGGGAGCCGCTCGCCGTCCGCGCGGCCGATGGCCCCGAACATCGACTTGTGGGAGTGACCGACGAGGATGGGACAGCCGAGTGCGTCGAACTCGTCGACCCTGTCGAGCAGCTCGAACGACTCGGCGGCGGTCTTCCCGAAGCCCAGCCCGGGGTCGACGACGATCTGCTCGCGGTCGAGGCCGGCCTTCTCGGCCAGCAGGACGCGCTCGCGGAGCTGGTCGAGCACGTCGTTCACCACGTCGTCGTAGGCGATGTCGTTCTCGGGGTCGACGGGGGTGTCGATGCTGTGCATCACGACCAGCGGCGCGTCGTACTCGGCGGCGACGAAGCGCATCTCGGGGTCGCCGAGTCCGGAGACGTCGTTGCAGATGTCGGCGCCCGCGTCGAGCGCGGCACGGGCGACCTCGGCGCGGCGGGTGTCCACCGAGATGGGCACCTCGATGCCCGCGTCGCGGACCGCCTCGACGACGGGGACGACGCGGTCGCGCTCTTGCTCGACGGAGACGGCGTCGGCGCCCGGCCGTGTCGATTCGCCGCCGATGTCCACGATGTCGACGCCAGCGTCGACCATCTCGCGGACCCGTTCGAGCGCGTCCTCGACGGCGTCGTACTCGCCACCGTCGTGGAACGAGTCGGGGGTGACGTTCAGGATGCCCATGACGGCGGTGCCGTCGGTCCAGGGGTAGTCGACGGCTCCGTCGGAGCCGGTGCCGCTGTCGAGGTCGAGCGTCTCGCGGAGCTCCCGGGCGAACTGCGCCAGCCCGTCGGGACCGTCTTCGATGTCGTCCGCCAGCGCCGCGAACTCCGCGAGGGTGCCCATCAGCACCACGTCGAGGCGCTCGCCCTCGGTCTCCAGCCCGGAGACCGCGCACTCGCCGCCGTGGGTCAGCAGCGAGTCGCGGATCTTCGTCGCCTGCCGGCCCTGCAGCCGGGTGCGGAGCACGCGGTGGACGCCGTCGGCGCGCAGCGCCGCGATCTCGTCGTCGGTGACGGCCGCGTCCGTCAGCACCTCGCTCGCGTCGTCGACGTCCTCGACCCGCGTGGGCACCTGCACCCGGGTCCAGCGCGTGCGGCCCTCGGCGACGGTGAACAGCGACCCCGTCACGAGCACGCAGTCCTCAGGGCCGGCCGCGTCGAGCGCCCGGTCGAGCGCCGAATCCACCGCGCCACACGGCTGCGGGGCCGCGACGCCTGCATCCTCGAACACCCGCGCGAGCACCGCGTCGTCCTCGGCGCGCTGGAGGTCCGGCTCGCAGGTGTAGACGGCGTCGATCTCGGGGAGCCCCGCCGCCATCTCGCGATGGGCCTTGTCGTGCATCGCGCCGAAGACGACGTGCAGCTCGCCGTAGTCGAACTCCGCGAGCGTCTCGCCGGCGCGCTCGCAGGCCGCCGGGTTGTGCGCGCCGTCGAGGACCGTCAGCGGCGCGTCGTCGAGCACCTCGAACCGCCCCGGCCAGTGCGCGTTCCGGAGCCCGCGGGCGAGCGTCGCCTCGGTCACCGCCGCGCCCAGCTCGTCGCCGGCCTGCCGGGACAGCGCGCAGGCGATGCCCGCGTTCGTCGCCTGATGCGCGCCCAGCGTCGGAATCCGGGTGTCGACCCGCCACTCCGTGCCGTCCGTGTCCTCGCCCGCGACCGACACCGCCGCCTCCACGTGGTTCTCCCGGCCGCCGTAGCTCGTCCGCACGTCCGCGTCGTCGTCGCCCACGGTGAGCACGTCGCCCGCCTGCTCGCGGACCGCCGCCAGCGCGTCGCCCGTCGTGCCCGTGACGAGGGGCCGGCCCGCCGGCGCGACGTGGGCCTTGTCCGTGGCGATCTCCTCGACCGTGTCGCCCAGCAGCTGGGTGTGCTCCAGCGAGACGGTCGTCACCGCACTCGCCACCGGCTCCACCACGCTCGTGGCGTCCAGTCTCCCGCCGATGCCGACCTCCAGCACGGCGACGTCGACGTCCTCGCGGTCGAAGTGCCACAGCGCCAGCGCCGTCATCGCCTCGAAGAACGTCGGCGACTCCCCGTCTGCCGCCCGCTCCACCACGTGCGGCTGGATGGCCTCGACGAACTCGCACAGCTCGGAGCGGGGGACCTTCCGCCCGTCGACGCGGATCCGCTCGCGCACGTCCTCGAGGTGCGGCGACGTGTACAGCCCGACGGTGAGTCCGGCCTCGCGCAGGACCGACTCGACCATCCGCGTGGTGCTGCCCTTGCCGTTCGACCCCGCGACCTGGACACACGCCAGGTCCTCGTGGGGGTCGCCCACGGTCGCGAGGAGGTCCGCCGTCGACTCCGTCCCCGGCTTCGCGCCGTAGCGACGGAGGTCGAACAGCAGGCTCGCGGCCTCGTGATACTGCATACGCGAGCATTTCTGGGGACGCGCTTTAGCGTGTCGGAGTCTGAATTCGTATCGTTCGTGACTGGTGGTTGCTAGGGCTGTCGGGGGACTCGCTGGTGTCACTGACAGCCAGAAAGCCCCGAGGGTCTCGGCTCCCGGGCCTCGCTGCGGTCCTCGCTCCGCTGCGGTCCTCACGTCGGCCGGGTTCGCCGAGACCCTCGCCCCTTTCAGTCCCACCGCACCGCACCTCACGCCTCCCCAGCCTCCTGCGTCCCCAGAAATCGAAGATTTCTGGTGTGCTCACGAGACGCGAGCGTCTCGTGACCGCTCCTCGCTGGCGGTGCGGTGCTCATCCCTCGCACGAGTGCGGCTCGCGGTCTCGCTGGCGCTCGACACGCTCGCAAGCCGCGCGTCAGCCGGCTGGTCGGTCGTCGATGCGCGCAGGAGGGTTACAATATCCGTGAACTTCGGGAGGTCAGGACAGCCAGCCCTGCAGCCAGAACACGCCCTCCACGTCGTCGCCGGCTTCGGGGACGTAGCCGTCGCAGACGTGCTCGGCGGCGTAGAGCGATATCTCGTAGTCCTCGCCGTGGGCGTCCCGGAACAGGGGGACGCGGCAGCGGTAGACGGTGGTGTCGCCGAACTCGGACTCCGTCACGGACTCGATGCGGGTCTGGAACACGTAGTCGTCGACGTCGCCGCCGTCGAACGGGACGAAACCGGCCATCCCGGCGGTGGAGAACTCGTGCTCGTCGTCGACGGTGAGCGTCTCGTCGTCGGCCGGGTTGAGGTCGTAGCAGAGCGCGGCGAGCTCGACCTGGCGGGTGCCCTCGACGGCCTCGTCGATGGTGACGTAGTTGGTGGCGAACAGCGAGACGGTGGCGTCGCCGAGGGTACCCGTCACCTGTGCCTCCGCGCCGTTGGCCCACGGGACGACGGACTCGACGGTCAGCTCGTGGGTGACGCCCTCGGCGACGGGGTAGGCGGTCCAGAGCTCGCCGCCGGCGCTGGTGACGACGAGCGTCGAGACGGGTCCGGCACCGGCGCGGTAGCCGACGACGCGCTCGCCGTCGTCCGCGCTCCACTCGGTCGGCATCCCGGACTCGACCGCGCCGCGGACCATCGTGATGACGTCCATCTGGCCCGTGGTCACGGTGTCCCAGTGGCTGCCGTGGCTGCCGCTCTTCTCGCCCTCGGCTGCCTCGTTGACGCCGCCGCGGCCGCGGCCCTCGGGGTCGGTCGTCGGCTCCGGTGCGGCCTCGGCGTCGTCGTGCCCGGTCGCGGGCTGTGGCTCGGGGTCGTCGTCGCCGAAGATGCCACGGACGCGGTCGAACAGTCCCATGGCTCCGACTGCGGGGCGGGGCGTCAAGGGCCTTCCGTCGTCGGAGAGGGTCGACGGGGTGACGCAGTCGACCGTTCAGCCCACCCTCGACACGTCCGCCCGCAGCTCCCCCAGAATCGTGGTGGAGAGCCCGGCGACGATGCCGCCCAGCACCGCGACCCCGACGAACGTCCCGGCGACGAGGCCCGTGACGGCGAGCTCCTGCCAGAGCGTCAACAGCTCGGGTGCCGCGGTGTTGATGCCGACGTGGACGCCGTTCTCGTGGTAGCCGACGGGCGCGAACGCGCCGGCGCTGGCGAGGTAGACGAGGGCAGCCCACGGGAGCGCGCCGAGGAGGCCGGCGACGCCGCTGGCGAGTCCACCGCGCAGCGGGTCGGTCGTCCCGCGACCGGCGAGCCAGCCGCCGAGGGCGGGGCCGACGCCCGTCGGGGCCGTCACCAGCACGGCGAGGCCACCGACGAGTATCCGTCCGATTCGCGTCGCGAGTGGTGGTTCCGTCTCCATCCGTGTCCGGACAGACGCAGGGGGTGGACATCGTCCCACCCGGCTGGCTTCAGCGGCTGAAGCCAGGGGAAACGTGGAGGACGGCCGAACAGTTATTGGGCACTGCGGAGATGACCAACCCGTCGTGTCCGACCCGCCAGACATCGCCGCCCTCACGGACCTGCTCGCGGACGACACCGCCCGGCAGATACTCGTGGAGACCAGGGGCCAGGCTCGCTCGGCGGCCGAACTCAGCGAGCGGACCGGCACGTCGGAACCGACCGTCTACCGGCGGCTCGACCGGCTCCGCGAGGCCGACCTGGTCGCCGAGGAGGTGCAGGTGGTCACCGACGGGAAGAACTACAGCGTCTACCGCGCACAGCTCGACGGCGTGGCACTCGACCTCACCGAGGACGGCTTCGAGGTCACCGTCTCGCGCCGCGAACGGATGGCCGACCGGTTCACGCGACTCGTAGAGGACATGTGATGATGCTCGAACTCCCACTCCAGTCGTTCGATCTCGAAACGCTCAGTCTCGCCCGGCAGCTCAGCGAGATCCTCACCGTGGCGCTCGGGCTGGCGATCAGCTACATCGCCTACCGCGGCTATCGCCGCAACGGGAGCCGTGCGATGCTGTTCGTGGCCGCCGGGTTCGTCCTCGTGGTCGGCGTGCCGGCGCTCGTGACGGTCGTGCTCTACCTGGTGCTCGACCTGCCGATCCCCGTCGTCAACAGCGTCGGACAGGTGAGCGAACTCGCCGGGATGGCGGCTATCCTCTACGGCCTGTGGACGCCGCGGGGCGGGTGACCGGAGACGGGGCGCCGCCACGACCGGCAGACGGGATGGGGACAACTCATATTGTGTTCGGCCTGCTATCTTGGGTCATGTACGTCCGGGACGCGAAAAACAGGGAGGAAGTGTGGTTGCTGGACCACATCGAGGCCATGGGACTGGACGACACGGCGTTCCGGTCGCGCGATTACGTCGTGGCCATCGACGAGGAGGCCGGCTCGAAGGCCGGCTTCGGGCGCATCCGCGTCCACACCGCGGGCGAAGGCGAGCGTACACAGAGCGGTCGCCGCGACCCCGACGAGGACGACGTCTGCGAGCTGACCAGCATCGGCGTGCTGGAGGGCTGGCAGGGCCAGGGCGTCGGCGCGCACGTCATCGAGCGGCTGGTCGAGTACGCGGGCGACGCCGGCTTCGAGCAGGTGTACGCGCTCACCGACGAGGGTGGCTACCTCGCGCAGTTCGGCTTCGAGGCCATCGAGGTCGACGACCTGCCGGGCGTGCTGCAGGACCGGCTGTCGGAGAAGCGAGAGTCGACGACGCCCGGTGCTCGCCCGATGCGGCTCCGGGTCGCCGAGTTCACGATGCCCCGCCGGTTCCGCGAGCGGTTCAAGGACGCCGGCGAGGAGGAGACCCCGGAGCCCGAGGAGACGCCGGAGGACTTCGGTATCGACCCGGAGAAGGCGACGTACAAGTACGATACGGGGCGGTAGGCCGTCTCAGGGCGTGCCGACCTTCTCGTGGCGCTGGTAGAGGTAGGCCGCACCGACGACGACGTTCAGTATCCAGACCGCGAGCAGGACGACCCAGAGGACCTGACTGGGCCGCCAGTCGCTGGTCGCACGGACGTACTTGATGTCGTAGTAGGCCGCGACGGGGAGCCCGACCCAGGCGAGCAGCACGAGGAAGCCGGCGAAGGCACCGCCCCCGTTCGGGGCCACGCTGACGAGCACGAGCAGGAACGCCCACAGCGCGGTGCCGCCGGCGACCCCGTACCACCAGTTCTCGGAGACGGACGGCTGGTACTGGCCGGACCGTTCCGACTGCCGTACCCGGGTGGTATCGTCCGGGGACGATCTGCTGGTCGTGCCCCTGTCCGTCGAGTTCGGCGACCGGCGCGGCGGCGCCGTCGGCATCTCGTTCGCGGTGCCGCAGTTCGGGCAGAACTCGGCCGCCTTCTTGATGCGGACGCCGCAGTTGCGACAGAACATCTCGTCGACGGCCTTCTGTCTCTGCTCGGCCATCGACTCACCAGGTCTCCCCGTGGCGGCGGAGTTCACTCCGGGCGTTACCGATGATGCTCGACGTGTGTATCGGGACGATGATGATGCCGAACAGGAAGTAGTTGAACGTCAGGAAGTTGATGATGGCCAGCCCGGTCTTCCCGACCATCAGGTAGCCGGCCGGGGAGAGGAAGAATCCCACGAGGGCGACGATACCCTTGTCCTTCCGGGCGATCTTCCGGAGCTCGTACGTGCGGGCGTCCGGCAGGTTACCGCCGCCGTGTCCACGGTTGTCGACAGGTGGTGCGGCCTCTATCTGTCGGACGCCGCACTCCGGGCAGATCTCCGCGTGTTCCTTGATGACGACGCCACAACTGGTGCAGAACACCTCGTCCGGGGCGACACCGCTCCGCACCTCACCATCGTCCCTGGTTGACATTACAGGCGGAGTATCAGGGGGGCCGAACAAAGCGCTTATGCCCGATCTCGCGCCGGTTTCGAGTGCCGTGTGGCGACCGAACGGGTCACTTCGCGACCGCGTCCTCGTCGTCGGTGCGGTCGCTGACGAAGCCGTACTTGAACGCGATCCAGCCGAGGAAGCTGATGAAGAGGATGGGCGGGAGGATCATGAAGCCCCAGAGCGGGTCGAGCCCCCAGCCGAGCAGGAGCACCACGTCCGCGAGCCCGAGCGCGAGGAACGGCAAGATGAACAGCGCGGCCTGCTTGCGCGACACCTCGTCGTCGTCGTCCGGGATCGGGGGGCCGTCCGGGTCGACCGGCGCCTCGTTCGCCGCACGGTCGTCGGTGCCGTCCATGGCCGACGGTCGGGTCCGGACGAGCAAAAGTGCCGCGGTCGGCGGTAGACTCACACGCCGCGGCGGCGTAGGTGCCGTATGGACACGGGTACCGGGACGGTGGAGACGCGACGGGTCTGGCTCGTCGAGCGCACCTACTCGGACGACGAGTTGAACATCGTCATCCTCACGTACGCGACGCCGGACGGCGAGTGGTACCACCGGAAGGAGCGCGCATTGACGAGCTTCACCGGTGACCAGCGCGAGACGCTCGCGGCCCTGGAGGTCCCGGTCTCGAACCTCGGGCGCGTCGCGGACGACGAGGAGCGCGAGTGGTTCGCGACGGAGGCCTCGCGGATGCAGGCCCAGCACGACCCGGACGACGCGATCTGAGCCGACCGTCGCGGGGGGCTACTCGATGCTCCACGAGTCGGTGAGCGGCTCCGACCAGCCGGCCGCGCCGCGCCAGCACAGCACGCCGTCGCCGGGCCACTCGAACCGGAGCGAGTCGCCGACGGTCACGGGGTCGTCGGGCGCCTTCTCCGTCAACCCCGACCAGCGCGCGGTGTCGAGCAGTTCGCCGTCGGTGGTCACGTTCCGGACCTGCAGCCGTTCGGCAGTGATCGACTCCGGGCCAGCGTTCTGGAGGACGACGGCCTCGCTCCCATCGGAGCGTACCTCGAAGGTGGCGTCCGGGGGCGAGGGCACCGTCGGCGGGTCGCCAGCGGGGTCCTCGTCGACGATCTCGACCGTCTCATCCGCCGGGAGCGTCAGCGTCGGGACGCCGTAGAGTCTGGTCATACCGTCGTCGAGGTAGCTGGTCGCCGCGACGCAGTCGCCACGCTCGACCCCGTCGAACCCGTGCTCCGAGTTCGGGGAGAGCAGTCCCCAGCCGGTGCCGTCGGTCAGCGTCAGGCGGTAGTCAGCACCCGCCACGGCCGCGCGCACCCGAACGGTGTCCGGCGGGTCGTCCGTCGTGGCGGCGTCGGGCAGCGAACCGAGCGAGTGGTCACCGGGCGAGCAGGGCTGGGGTTCGGCTACCTCTGCCGCGCCGAGACAGCCGGCGAGCGACCCGGCTGCGACAGTCGTGAGGAGGGCACGTCGTCGCATCGTTCCGAACTATCGAGGAACACACATAAAACACACCGCTCGCCCGTTCCCGTCGGTTCGTCAAAGGTTAATGCGGAGGCCGTCGTGGCTTCGAGTAATGTTCGACGAAGACGACCTCGACGCCATCCGCTCTGCGAAGTCGGAGTGGGAGGCGGACGAGGTCGAGCCGGTCGTCGACCGGTTCGGCGAACGCAAGGAGACGTTCACGACAGACACGGGGGGCCACGAGGTCGACCGGCTGTACACGCCCGACGACGTGGGCGACCTGGACTACGAGGACGACCTCGGCTTCCCCGGGCAGGAGCCGTACACCCGCGGGGTCTACTCCACGGGCTACCGGGGTCGGCTGTGGACGATGCGCCAGTACGCCGGGATGGGAACGCCCGAGGAGACCAACGAGCGGTTCCACTACCTGCTCGACCAGGGCCAGACCGGGCTCTCGATGGCGTTCGACCTGCCGACGCAGATGGGCTACGCCTCCGACGCCGCGATGGCCGCCGGCGAGGTCGGCAAGTCGGGCGTCGCCATCGACACGCTCGCCGACATGGAGACGGTGTTCGACGGCATCCCACTCGACGAGGTCTCCACGTCGATGACCATCAACGCGCCTGCCAGCGTCCTGCTCGCGATGTACATCGCCGTCGGCGACCGGCAGGGCGTCGACCGCGAGGAGCTCCGGGGCACCATCCAGAACGACGTGCTGAAGGAGTACATCGCCCGGAACACGTACATCTACCCGCCGGAGCCGTCGATGCGCATCATCACGGACATCTTCGAGTTCTGCGCCGACGAGACGCCGAAGTTCAACACCATCTCCATCTCCGGCTACCACATCCGCGAGGCCGGCTCGACGGCGGCACAGGAGATCGCGTTCACCCTCGCCGACGGCATCGAGTACGTTGAGACGGCGCTCGACGCCGGGCTGGACGTGGACGAGTTCGCGCCACAGCTCTCCTTCTTCTTCGCCTCCTACAACAACATCCTGGAGGAGGTCGCGAAGTTCCGCGCCGCCCGCCGGCTCTGGGCGAAGCTGATGGAGGAGCGCTTCGACCCCGAGAACCCGAAGTCGAAGCAGCTAAAGTTCCACACCCAGACCGCCGGCTCGACCCTCACGGCCCAGCAGATAGAGAACAACATCGTCCGGGTCGCCTATCAGGCGCTCGCCGCCGTCCTCGGCGGTACGCAGAGCCTGCACACCAACGGGAAGGACGAGGCGCTCGCGCTGCCGACCGAGGAGTCCGTGCGGACCGCGCTGCGCACCCAGCAGATACTCGCCCACGAGTCCGGCGCGGCCGACACCGTCGACCCGCTCGCGGGCAGCTACTACGTCGAGAACCTCACCGACGAGCTGGAGGCGGAGGCGATGGACCTCATCGAGACCATCGATGAGAAGGGCGGGATGCTCGAGGCCGTCCAGAGCCAGTGGGTCCAGCGGCAGATACAGGACACCGCCTTCGACCGCCAGGAGGAGATCGAGGACGGCGAGCGCGTCATCGTCGGCGTCAACGAGTACCAGGTCGACGAGGAGCCCGAGATGGACTTAGAGGAGGTGACCGAGGAGGACGAGCGCCGCCAGAAGGAACGCCTCGCGTCGGTGAAAGCGGAGCGCGACGACGAGGACGTCGCGGCGACGCTCGACGCGCTGCGGGCCGCCGCACAGAGCGACGACAACCTCATGCCGTACATCGTCGACTGCGTGAAGGCGTACGCGACCGTCGGCGAGATCTGCGACGTGCTGCGCGACGAGTTCGGGGAGTACCACCCCGGCAGCGCGCTGTAATCAGTCGCCGCCGAGCTGGAAGTCCGCGTTCCACGTCGCACGGGCGACGTCGACGTCGCCCTGGTTCGTCCGGTGGAGGACGGAGACGTGCGCGGGGAAGTCGGCCTCGAAGCCGACGGTGGCCTCGTAGTCGACCTGCCCGACGCACTCGACACAGGCGTCGGCGTCGGTCTCCATCGCCTCGAGGACGAGTTCGAACACGCCGGACTCGCTGTCGTAGCCCGACTCGGCCACGTCGACCGAGTAGCAGGGCGTGGGCGTGATGAACGTGCCCTCGACGGTCACCTCTTCGTCGCCGTAGGTGACGGTCGCTGTGTGGTCCTGGCCCTCGGCGCACTGCCCCTCGCCCTGGCCGATACCGATGGTCCGGGCTGCCGGGTCGGGGCAGGCCATCAACGTGGTGATGCCGCCGGTCTCGACCGACCAGTCCGCGGCGACCGTGATGGACGTGAAGCCGCTGTTGCACTCGAAGTCGCCGTGGTCGAGCCGGTGCTCGGTGAGGGTGCGGCCGTCTCCCTCGACGACGAGGGTGTACTCTGCAGGGACGTAGAACACGACCGTGGCGTAGTCGCCGGCCGGGAGCGTCGTCGTGCCGAGGTCGCGCACCTGCAGGTCGTCGGTCGGCCCGGGGGTCGGCCGGGTCACGCGCAGCGCGAAGTCGCGCTCCTCGTCGGCGTCGTTGCGGACGTGGACGGGGACGGGCTTGTTGTTGTTCGCGAAGGCGACGCCCTCGGGCGAGCCGATCTCGAAGCGGGCGGCCTCGGTCTGCTCGTCGGGGTTGAACGTGCCGTCGTCGTCGTCATCGTCGTCGGTCCCGTCCGGCGTGTCGGTGCCGTCGTCGTCGCCGGGTGTCGTGCCAGGCTCGTCGGTCGTCGGGTCGCCGGTGCCGGGGGCGCCGGCGCCGGTGTCGTCGATACAGCCGGCGACACCGACCGCGCCGATACCTGCGAGCGAGCTCAGGAGGGTTCGTCGCTTCATACCCGACAGTACGTCACCGGATAAGAAAACGGCTGGCCAAGCTGAAATCGCGGTTTCACCGGGCCCTAACTCGGTCAAACGTCGGTTTCACTCACCGAGAGCTGCCAGCAGCGCGTCCACGTCGTCGGCGGTGTTGAACACGTGGACGGAGGCGCGGACGACGCCGGTGGTCGGGATGGACCGCACCTTGATGCCCCGGTCGGCCACCCGTTCGACCGTCGCCTCGGGGTCGTCGTCGGTGAACGAGACCAGCCCGGTGTGGTACTCCCGGGGCGTGACGAGGCGGTCCTCGCCGAGGCCCTCCTTCAGCCGGTCGGTCAGGCGTTCGACGTGGGACTGGACGGTGGCGAGGCCGAGCTCCTCGATGGTCTCGATGGCCGTCTGGAGCCCGGCGTACGGGGCGGGCGCGACGGTGCCGAACTCGAAGCGTCGTGCGCCCGCCTCGTACTCGTAGGGGTCGGCGTACGGGTCGACGGTGTTCCGGTAGCCGAGCTGTGCCGGTGCGAGCGTCTCGGCGAACCCGGGCTCGACGTAGAGGAAGCCCGCGCCCCACGGCCCGAGCAGCCACTTGTGGCCGGAGGCGGCGACCGCGTCGGCGCCCCACTCCTCGACGTCGATGGGGTGCTGGCCGGGCGACTGGACGGCGTCGACGACGACGCGGGCGCCGGCGTCGTGCGCGCGCTCGGTGAGTTCACGGACCGGTGCGCGGACCCCGGAGGTCCAGCAGACCGAGCTGAACGTCGCGACCGTCGCACCCTGCACCGCGTCCTCCCAGTCGTCGGGGTCGATCCAGCCACGGTCGGTCTCGACGACGCGCACCTCGACGCCGTACTCGTCGCGGAGGCGTCGCCAGGGGAGGATGCCGGCGGCGTGCTCGACGTCGGTCCGCACGACCACGTCGTCCGAACCCCAGTCCATCGCGAGCGGGAGCCGACTGATGCCGTCGGTCGTGCTCCCGGTGAGCGCGACGTTGTCGGAGTCGGTGCCGATGTGTGCGGCCACGGTCGCGCGTGCGTCGTCGAACAGGTCGAAGGCGGGCTCGTACATCCCCGGCCCCGCACCCGACTCGAACTCGTGGTACTCGTACCACGACTCGGCCGCGTCGACGACGCGACGGGGACTCGGGCCGCTCGCGCCGGTGTTCAGGTAGATGGTCTCGTCGAGGACTGGCATGTCGTCACGGAGCTGGGATGGGTTCATGGTGGGTGGTGTGTGTCGGGGCTTCGTGTGCCGGTACGAAAAACGAGGCGGACGGCGGGTCAGTTCCCGCGGCGCAGGGTTCGGATGCCGAGCAGGCTGTACGCCGGGCAGGTCCGCGTGTAGCCGGTGACGAGCAGGACGAGCCCGACGACCCCCAGCACGAGCGGCGCGCCGACGGTGGCGACGGTTCCGCTGCCGACGCCGACGACGCCCAGCCCGACGACGATGGCGACGACGAGCAGTACTGCGCCGAGGCCGAGGCGGACGAGACGGTCCGTGGAGCCGACGTTGCGTTCCATAGCAGGAGTATTGTTCTGTATGGGGATAAATGGACACTACCGTTCCCAGTCCGTGAGAGGGGCACGCCGTGGCCGGAGTCTGTACCTTCATGTCGGTGCGACGTGTCGGTCCGGGTATGCAGTTCGATCACGCTGGCGTCGCGACCGACGACGCGATGGGGATGGCGGAGCTGTACGGCGACCTGTTCGGACTCGAGGTCGCCCACGAGGAGGAGTTCGACGGGATGCACGTCGTCTTCCTCGACGTGGGGAACGGCTACTTCGAGCTCCTCGAACCGATCGAGGAGGGCGGTGCCATCGCACGGTTCCTCGCGAACCGCGGCCCGGGCATCCACCACGTCGGGCTCGCCACCGAGGACATCGACGCCGCACTCGAACGAGTCCGCGAGTACGACGTGCGGCTCGTCGACGAGGAGCCACGGCCGGGCGCGTGGGGCCATCAGGTCGCGTTCCTCCATCCCAAAGACACCGGCGGCGTGCTGGTGGAGTTCGTCCAGCACTGAGTCCGGCCCGGGGCTACCCGTCGGCCCACCGGTCGACCCGGTCCGTGAACGGTTCGTACACCGGCTCCGGCACGTTCTCCGGCGCGAACCAGCGGGCCTCGAGCACCTCGTCGTCGCCGACCGCGACGCCGGTGTCACCGACGGGCCGCGCGTCGACGTGGACCGTCAGCATCGTCAGCGTCCGGTCCGGCCGCTCCGCGTGGACGATGCGCTTGCGGATGGCCTGAAACACGTCGACGGCCGCGGCCTCGATGCCGGTCTCCTCGCGCACCTCACGCAGTGCCGTCTCGACGTGCGTCTCGCCGGGCTCGTGGCCGCCGCCGGGGAGCCCCCACGTGTCCGGTGCGCCCTCGTGGCGGATGAACAGCGCGTGGTTCCGACCGTCGACGACGAACGCGCCGGCGTCGCCCCGCCAGCCCTCCTGGGCCAGCTCGACGCCTGACTCGAAGTAGCCGGGCTCGTTCTCGACCGTCTCCTCGTGGACGGGGAACTCGCCGAAGCGCTCGCGAAGTCGGTCGAGTTCGGCGGCGACGTCTGCACGCATGCGGTCACCGATGGAGTCGCTGTCGTCCGCGTCGCTCATGGCCAGTCCTGTGCGCGGTCCTCGATGGCCGGGTGGAGGTCGTCCGGCAGCTCGCGGAACCAGCACGCGCCGTTGAGCTCGCTGCTCTGGATGGCGATCTCCCCGTCGACGTACGCCGCCTCGAAGAACGTGTAGCAGAGGTGGACCTCGCTCCCGGTCGCCTCGTGGGTCCCGATGACGCGCTCGGCGAACAGGACGTCCGAGACCGAACAGTCGATGTCGACCTCCTCGCGGACCTCGCGCTCGGCGGCCTCCTCCGGGGTCTCGCCGTCCTCGATGCCGCCACCGGGGACGCCCCACTGGCTCGCGCCGCGGCCCATGATGAGCAGCACGCGGTCCCCGTCGTCGGCCGCCTCCTCCGGCATCGACTCCGAGAGGGCAGGGGCCTCCTCCTCGCCGCGGCGGATCCAGCAGTACGCGCCGCCGATGTAGTCGTAGGCGTCGACGTCGGCGGTCCACCGTTCGTACTGTGCCTGGCTGAGCGACTCCCGTTTCTCCACGACCGGGAACTCCACGTAGCGCTCCTGGAGGCGGTCGAGCCGGCGGTCGACCTCCTCGACGTTGACTTGCTCGGGCGGCATGGACTGGATAGGGAGTCGGAGAGTGGACTAATAGGCGTCGAAATCCGGTCGTCCGCGAGCCGACGGAACCGGACCGAAACGGAGCTGTCGACCGCCGACGTACACCGTGGCATGACGACCGACGGGACTGCCGTGAAGGAGCTCGGCGAACTCGCACTCCGGGTGAACGACCTCGACGAGATGACCGAATTCTACCGGGACGTGGTCGGGCTCTCCGTCCTCGAACGGTTCGACGAGAGCACGTTCTTCGAGCTGCGCGAGGGCCACGGCGGCCACACACAGATCCTCGCACTGTTCGACCGCTCCGGCGGCGATGAGTACGTACCGCCAGCACCCGCACGGACGACGGTCGACCACTTCGCGTTCACCGTCGACCGCGCCGACTTCGAGGCCGAACGCGAGCGGCTCGAATCACTCGGCGTCGACCTCGACTTCGCCACGCACGAGTGGGTGTCGTGGCGGTCGCTCTACTTCTCCGACCCCGAGGAGAACCGCGTGGAGTTCGTCTGCTACGACGAGTCCGTCTAACCGAAGCTCTCGACCTTGGCCTCGTCTGCGTCGAGGCCGGCCGCCGCGAGCGCGTCGGTCGCGAGCTCGCAGAAGTCGGCGAAGCCGAACACGAACACCGTGCCGTCGTCGCCGTGCTCGCCGATGGCGTCGCCGAGCTCGTCGTCCGCGTCGTCGTCGAAGACGTGGACCGACGCGCCCGCGCCCGCCAGTTCGTCGAGGCGGTCGGTGTGTGCCGGACCGTCGTCCTGGTAGAGCACGGTCGCGTCGTGGCCGTGGTCGACCGCGCGCTCGGCGATTGCGACGGCGGGGCCGATGCCCGGGCCGCCCGCGACGACGACCACGTCGCCCTCGTCGTCGTACTTGACGTTCCCGAACGGTCCCTCGATGGCGAGCTCTGCGCCGGCGTCGAGGTCGGCCAGCCACGGGGAGATGTCGCCGTCCGGGTCCACGCCCACGGTCAGCTCGAAGGTGCCGTCCACGTCGGGCGAGGAGAGCGTGTAGTACCGCGAGAGCTCCTCCCCGTCGACCGTGGCCCGCACGAGCACGAACTGCCCCGGGAGCGCCTCGAACCCATCGGGTGTCTCTACGTCTATCGCGACGGTGTCGGGTCCGACCGTCTCGACTGCTGCGACCGTAACCACCCTCTCGTCCATGGTCGGCGGTACCCGTGGCACCCGTAAATGCGTTCCTCTCCCGGCTCGCGGCAAAACCGTCCTCGGCCCGTCGTCGGGTGTTTCAGAAGCCTTTTGCTCCCACGCTCGGTAGCCACAGCACAACATGGCCGAGGACTTGAACTGGGCTATCGGTGGCGAGGCCGGAGACGGTATCGACTCCACCGGTAAGATATTCGCCCAGGCCCTCTCACGGGCTGGACGGCACGTATTCACCTCGAAGGACTTCGCGTCGCGTATCCGTGGCGGTTACACCGCCTACAAGATCCGCACGTCGACCGAGACGGTCCAGAGCGTCGTCGACCGACTGGACATCCTGGTCGCACTGACACAGCGAACCATCGACGAGAACCTCGACGAGCTCCACGAGGGCTCGGCCGTCATCTACGACGGCGAGCGCTCCTGGGAGGCCGAGTACCCCGACCACATCACCGGGGTCGACGTCCCCCTGAAGTCGCTGGCCGAGGAGGCCGGGGGCGCCATCATGCGCAACATCGTCGCGCTCGGGGCCGCCTGCGAGATTACCAACTTCTCCATCGAGAACCTCGACGAGGCCCTCGAGAAGCGCTTCGGCTCCAAGGGCGAGAAGATCGTCGAGAACAACAAGGAGGCCGCACGGCTCGGCCAGGAGTACGTCGCCGAGAACTACGACCTCGACGTCGACTACGACCTCGACGAGACGGACAACGACTACGTCCTGCTCAACGGCGACGAGGCCATCGGCATGGGCGCCATCGCCGCAGGCTGCCGCTTCTACGCCGGCTACCCCATCACGCCCGCGACGGACGTGATGGAGTACCTCACCGGCCGCATCGACGAGTTCGGCGGCCACGTCGTCCAGGCCGAGGACGAGCTGTCGGCCATCAACATGGCCCTCGGTGCCGCCCGGGCCGGCGCGCGCTCGATGACCGCGACCTCCGGGCCGGGCATCGACCTGATGACCGAGACGTTCGGCCTCGTCGCGACCAGCGAGACGCCGCTGGTCATCGTCGACGTGATGCGCTCCGGTCCCTCGACCGGGATGCCGACGAAGCAGGAGCAGGGCGACCTCAACATGACCCTCTACGGCGGCCACGGCGAGATTCCGCGCTTCGTCGTCGCGCCGACGAGCATCGACGAGTGCTTCTGGAAGACCGTCGAGGCGTTCAACTACGCCGAGAAGTACCAGACGCCGGTGTACCTCGTCGCCGACCTCGCGCTCGCGGTCACCGAGCAGACGTTCGCGCCCGAGACCTTCGACATGGACAAGGTCGAGGTCGAACGCGGCAAGGTCGTCGACGACGACACCGTCGGCGAGTGGCTCGACGAGGAGGGCCGCTTCCGCGCCCACGCCAACACCGACGACGGCGTCTCGCCACGCGCGTTCCCCGGCACCACCGACGGTGCCCACATGTCCACCGGCCTCGAGCACGACGAGCTCGGCCGGCGGACCGAGGACACGAACGTCCGCATCGAGCAGGTCGACAAGCGGAACCGCAAGGTCGAGACCGCCCGCGAGCAGGAGGACTGGGACTACCGCGAGTTCGGCGACCCCGACTCCGACAACCTCATCATCTCCTGGGGCTCGAACGAGGGCGCGATGGTCGAGGCCATCGACTACCTCGAGGAGCGCGACGTCGACGTGCGCTTCATCTCGGTGCCCTACATCTTCCCCCGCCCCGACCTGAGCGAGGAGATCGCGGCCGCCGAGGAGGTCATCGTCGTCGAGTGTAACGCGACCGGGCAGTTCGCGAACCTCATCGAGCACGACGTGCTCCAGCGCGTCGACCGCATCAACAAGTACAACGGTGTCCGCTTCAAGGCGGACGAGCTGGCTGACGACATCGAGGAGACCCTCGCAATGGAGGCGAACGCACAATGAGCTCCGACGTTAGATTCACCGACTTCAAGTCCGACAAGCAGCCGACCTGGTGTCCGGGCTGTGGTGACTTCGGCACCATGAACGGCATGATGAAGGCGCTGGCGAACACGGGCAACGACCCCGACAACACGTTCGTCGTCGCCGGCATCGGCTGTTCCGGCAAGATCGGCACCTACATGCACAGCTACGCGCTCCACGGCGTCCACGGGCGCGCACTCCCCGTCGGCACGGGCGTCAAGCTCGCCAACCCCGACCTCGAAGTGATGGTCGCGGGCGGCGACGGCGACGGCTACTCCATCGGCGCGGGCCACTTCGTCCACGCCGTCCGGCGGAACATCGACATCACGTACGTCGTGATGGACAACCGCATCTACGGCCTCACCAAGGGCCAGGCCTCGCCGACCAGCCGCGAGGACTTCGAGACGAGCACCACGCCCGAGGGCCCCCAGCAGCCCCCGGTCAACCCGCTCGCCCTCGCACTCGCCTCCGGCGCGACGTTCATCGCGCAGTCGTTCTCCAGCGACGCGCTCCGCCACGCCGAGATCATCGAGCAGGCCATCGAGCACGACGGCTTCGGCTTCGTCAACGTGTTCTCGCCCTGCGTGACGTTCAACGACGTCGACACGTACGACTACTTCCGCGACTCGCTGGTCGACCTCAAGGAGGAGGACCACGACCCCAGCGACTACGAGGCCGCGAAGGAGAAGATCCTCGAGGGCGACAAGGAGTACATGGGCGTCATCTGGCAGGACGAGGAGAGCGTCCCGTACCACCAGACCCACGGCGTCACCGAGAACATGGCCGACATCCCCGACGGCGCCGCCGACGGGACGATGGACCTGGTTCGGGAGTTCTACTAGACCATCTTTTTCCCGCTCGGGTTCTCGCTGCGCTCGAACCCTCGCGGCAAAAACATGGATGAAAAAGGCCGGGCGCTCACTGCGTTCGCGCCCGGTGAACCGCACTCGCTGCGCTCGTGCGGACGTTCTCGATATTTGTTCGGGTAGCGACGTAGCCAGTGGCCGGGTATCGCTCTTGCTGTAAGAATTCCTCCGCGGACCGCCGCTGCTCACTCCTCGTCGTCGTGCTCGACGTTCTCGATGAGGTCGACGATGTTGTCGCGCTCGTCGGGCAGCTGGGTCGGGTGGCCACCGATGGCGATGACGTAGTCGTCGCCGTGTTTGACCATCGTGACGTAGATGTTGACCTCGACCTCGCGGCCGGAGAACTGCGTCGTCGTGGTGAACACGGCCACGTCGGTCCCCTGGCCGAGCATCGTCGCCTGCAGGGTGTCGGTGCGCTCGGCGTTCGAGAGCGTCCCGTAGGGGGTCTCGTACTGCCCGGTGATCTGGTCGAGTATCTCGTCCTCGCTCATGTTGGCGACGGGGTTGGCGGGCTGGCCGATGACGTCGACCTCGTGAGTCGAGACGACCGCGAACACGCCGACGGTCTCGTCGATGAAGTCGTCCTGCTTCTCGTACTGGGCGATCCAGTTCTCGACGACGATGGAGCGGTTCCCGATTCCCAGCTCCTCGCCGTCGGGTTCCAGGGTCCGTTGTTCGACGGTCGTCTCCGTGTACCCGGTCGCACCGTCGCCGAGCGCGCTGTCGGCGACCGTCGCCCGTTCGGCGCTGTAGGTCAGGGCCTCCTCGCCGGTGATGAAGCCGATGCAGCCGGCGCCGGTCAGCAGAAGAGCCACCGCGAGAACCGTCGCGACGCGTCTCGAAGTCATGCCTCGTGACTCGACACCGTCGGCAATCAAGGTTCCGGCCTCCGCGAGCTGGTTCAGCAGATGGGTTTCGGGTCGACACCCATCTCGGTCAGCGAGTCCGCGTAGTCGTCGTAGGCGAGCTGGACGACGTACTCGGCGACGGCCTGGGCGCGCTCCCAGTCGTCGTCGTCCTTGCAGACCGCGTCCAGGACGTCGAGCCCGGCCGACAGGGAGTCCTCCGTCTCGCTGCGGAGGTCGCGGAACAGGTCGGCCGACCGGTCGTCGGCCTCGTTCACGAAGAAGCTGACAATCTGGAGGTGGGTGCGCAGGCTGACGAGCCCTCGGCCGACGAGCCCGGCGGCGGCGCGCTCGACGGTGTCGTCGCGGTCGCGGAGGTAGGCGTGCATCGGGCCGACGCCCGCTGGTTCGACCGGCTCGCCGAGGGCGTCGACGACGCGTTCGTAGTGCGCGGCCTCCTGTGCGGCCACGTCGGCGAACACCTCGCTGGCCGCGTCGTCGGGCTCGTCGGCGGCCCACGATTCGAACGTTTCGCGGGCGAGGTACTCGCTGAAGGCGGCCGCGCGGAGCACCGCGTCCTCGGAGAGGTCCGCGTCGGTCAGCGCGACGAGCAGCTTCGAGGAGCCGAGCCGGTCGAGCTCGGTCGCTTTCGCGGTCTCGACTGACTCACGGAAGGCGGTCGCGTCCATGGCTGACGTGTCGGCCGGTGCCGGCTTCAACGTTGTCCCACACCACTCGTTTCGGTGTTCCAACGTGTCTACGCACGGTTTTTTCCTCCCACCGGGCGTACGCGGACCTATGAGTGCCCCATCCGAAACCGACGGTGCGCCCCCGTCGCTGGCTCCCGGCGCGCTCGACGAGCTGCTCCGGTCCGGCGAGCCGTTCACGCTGCTCGACGTCCGCGACCGCGACGAGTTCGAGGCGTGGCACGTCGACGGCCCCGGCGTCACCGCGATGCAGGTACCCCACGTGAAGTTCGTCCAGGCGCAGGTCACCGGCGACGTCGACTCGCTCGTGGGCGAGAGCCCCGTCGAGCCCATCGTCGCGGTCTGTGGCCACGGCGAGGCGAGCGCGCACGCGGCCGGACTCCTCGTCGACGCCGGCTACGACGCTCGGAACCTCGCCGGCGGGATGGACGCCTGGGCCCAGTTGCTCGTCGCCCGCGAGGTCGAGGGGGCCACGGGCACCGTCGTCCAGTACGACCGGCCGTCGAGCGGCTGTCTCTCCTACATGATCGTCGACGGCGAGGAAGCGGTGGTCGTCGACCCGCTACGGGCCTTTGCCGATCGGTACGTCGCCGACGCGAGCGAACGCGGCGCGAACATCAGGTACGCCATCGACACGCACGTCCACGCGGACCACGTCTCCGGCGTGCGGGCCGTCGCGGCCGCGAGCGACGCCGAGCCGGTGCTGCCCGAGCGGGCCCGGGAGCGGGGCCTCGCGTACGACGTCCGGCCGCTGGCCGACGGTGAGATGCTGGCGGTCGGCGACACGACCATCCAGGCCGTCGCGACCCCAGGGCACACCACCGAGATGACGACGCTCGTCGCCGAGGGGGTGCTGTTCACCGGCGACGGGCTGTTCGTCGACGGCGTCGCCCGTCCCGACCTCGAGGAGGGAGACGAGGGCGCGGCAGAGCTCGCGGGCGAGCTGTACGACTCCATCCGGGAACGGCTGCTCACCGCTCCGGATTCGACGGTCGTCGCGCCCGGCCATCGCGACGACGAGACGCCGCGGGCCGACGACGGGACCGTCACCGCAACGCTCCGGACGGTGCGCGACCGGGTCGACGCGCTCTCGCTCTCGCGCGACGAGTTCGTCGACTACGTCCTCGCGGACCTGCCGCCACAGCCCAACGAGTACGAGCGCATCATCGAGACGAACCTCGGACGTACCGACATGGACGACGAGACCGCATTCGAGGTCGAGCTCGGGCCGAACAACTGCGCGGCGCGGTAGTCTGTGAGCGGTTCCCACGGCTGCTGAAGACTTTTACCCGCCGCCGGGAGACTCCACGACTATCAGATGAGCGACCTGCTGCCGGATGAGATGAGCGACGAACCGATCACCGTCGAGCGGATCGCGACCGACCTGCGTGAGCTCGGGGTGTCGGCGGGCGACACCGTCTTCGTCCACAGCTCGCTGTCGGCGCTGGGCTGGGTCTGCGGTGGCCCGGCCGCCGTCGTCGACGCGCTGATGGAGACGGTCACGGCGGACGGGACGCTGGTGCTGCCGACGTTCACGGGCGACTACTCCGACCCGGGCGAGTGGCAGAACCCGCCGGTGCCGGACGAGTGGGAACCGACAATCCGCGAGACGATGCCGGCGTTCCGGCCCGAGTCGACGCCCTGTCCCAGGATCGGCGCCATCCCGAACACGTTCCGGTCGTACCCCGGCGTCGTCCGGAGCGATCACCCCGTCGTCTCGTTCGCCGGGTGGGGGGCCGACGCCGAGGAGATCGTCCACCCGCACCCGGACGACGAGCCGCTCGGCGAGGAGTCGCCGCTGGCACGGCTGTACGAGGACGACGCGTCGGTGCTCATGCTGGGGACCGACTACGCCACGGCCACGTCCTGTCACCTCGCGGAGTACCGCGGCGAGTTCCCGAAGGAGCGCGAGACGAGCGGCGGGCCGGCCATCCGCGACGGCGAGCGCGTCTGGCTGGAGTTCGAGGACGTGGCGCTCGACACCGCGGACTTCCCGATGGTCGGGACGGCGTTCGAGCGGGAGTGCCCGGAGGCGGTGACAATCGGGCAGGTCGGCGAGGCCGAGACCCGACTCGTCGACCAGCGGGCGCTCGTGGACTTCGCGTCGTTCTGGTTCGGCGAGAACAGACCGGCGTCGCTCGAACGGGCGCGCGAGGACGACGGCGAGGCGTGACTAGTCGTCGTCCGCGGCCGCGCCGGGCTCTGCGCTCACCGCGGCGTCGTCCTCGATGCTCGGCGGGTACTTCCCGCGGTCGAGCTTGAGGTCCGATGCGGGACGCGCCATGCAGGTCAGCGCGAACCCCTCGCGTTCCTCCTCCGTGAGCCCGCGCGCGGCGGGCTGGACCACGTCGCCCTCGACGATCTCGGCGGAGCAGGCGAGACACATCCCGACCCGGCAGGAGTACTCCTGTGCGATGCCCTCCTCGATGCATCGCTTCAGGATCGTCTGCTTGTCGGAGACGGTGATGGACTCACCGGTCCCCACGAACTCGACGGTGTAGTCGGTCATAGCTTCGGCTACAGCGGTTCCGGACAAAACTCTTTATCCACTTTCTGGGGTCGGGAAGACGACACAATCGGGAGTAAAACGTTTTTTCCCTGCGGCTTCGACGGGTGAGCATGACCAGCCACGAGTTCGACGTCGTCGTCGCCGGTGCGGGGACGTCGGGGTGCTACGCGGCGGCGACCATCGCCCACGAGGGCTACGACGTCGTCGTCGTCGAGCGCAAGGACGCAGAGGAGGCCGGACACATCGCCTGCGGGGACGCACTCAAGGGCGCGGATGCGTTCCCGGAGGCCATCCCGAAGGAGAAGCTCGAACCGGCGTTCACGAACACGGGCGTCGACCACGGGCGCTTCGAGATCCCCCAGGAGGACACGGTGCTCGAGATTCCGGTGCCGGGCGAGCTGGCCGTCATCGACCGCTGGGAGTACGGCCGCTGCATCATCCAGGGCGCGAAGGACGCCGGCGCGACCTTCCACTACGACACCGTCATCCAGGACGTGACACAGGACGACGACGGCGTCGTCACCGGGCTCACGGCGAACAGGAAGGGCGAACCCGTCGAGTACGAGGCCGACATCGTCATCGACGGCGCGGGCTCGCTCTCGCTGCTGCAGGACACGGTCGACTTCTCCGACGCCACGTTCGACACCAACGTCAACTACTCGCAGTTCTGTTCGGCCTACCGCGAGATCGTCCACGTCGAGGAGCCCGTCGAGTGGGACGACGCGCTGGTGTTCAAGCCGACCGAGCGTGCCGCGGGCTACCTCTGGTACTTCCCGCGCACCGACACCGAGATCAACGCCGGGCTCGGCTTCCAGATGACCGAGGAGCCGATGGAGCTCGTCGACGACCTCAAGAAGGACCTCCGCGACCGCGAGGAGTTCCAGGGTGCCGAGGTCGAGGACAAGCTCGGCGCGGCGCTCCCGACGCGACGACCGTACGACTCCGCCGTCGCCCCGGGCTACATGGCCGTCGGCGACGCCGCGGGCCACGTCAACCCGACCACCGGTGGCGGCATCGCGGGCGCGGCCTACGCGGGCAAGTACGCCGGCGAGCAGGCCATCGAGGCCATCGAGCAGGGCGACGTGAGCGAGGCGATGCTCTGGGAGTACAACGAGCGCGTCATGGACCACTTCGGCGCGCGCTACGCCGCGCTCGACGTGTACAACATCCTCTCGACCGCGGTCGACGTGGACGACCTGATGGGCCTGCTCGCGTCGCTGCCGGGCGAGAAGCTCGCGGAGGCGCTGTACGAGGGCAGCACCGAGATGAGCACGCTGTTCAAGGCCAAGCTCGCGGTCAAGAGCTTCGGCTACTGGCGGAACATCCTCCAGTTCTACCGCACGAAGCAGTGCGCCGACGACCTGATGGACCACTACGAGCACTACCCGAGCAGCCCCGACGAGTTCGAGATGTGGCAGTCGAAGCGCGACACGCTGATGGAGGCCGTCTACGAGACGACCGGCGCGGAGCCGAAGTACTGACTACCGCGACCCGGTCCCGATCTTCGTCGCCTGCTTGTCGCTCACGTCGGCGCGCTCGACGTCGGGCGTGAACGCGTCGCCGCTCATCGCCAGCGCCGCGAGTGCGCCGCCGTTGGCGACGAAGGCGAGGACGCTGCCGCCGGCGCCCGTCGTGACGATCCCCCAGATGTTGACGGTCGCGGCGAGCGCGAACAGCAACATTCCGACCGGCCGCGACCAGGTCCGCATCTGGAACAGCGCGCCGGCGACGAGCATCCGGAGCAGCCCGAACACGATCATGAACCCACCGACAGCGACGACGACCGGCGAGTCGAGCGATGCACCGATGACGAGCAGGAGCCCGCTGTCGATGAGCGTCCAGAACCCCCCGATGGCCGCGACGAACGCCGCGAACGTGACCGTCGTCGGCCGGTACGTCGGTCTTCCCATGCCAACTGGTTGACTGAATGAAAACAAAAAGGTTCGGCCTAAAATTAGGACGACTGCATGGGATAGAATGGCCGTTCAGCGGTAGCCGGTGCCGATGTCGGTGGCGTGCATCTCGGAGGTGTCCGTGCGGCTCGTGTCGAACGCCTCGCCCGCGGTGAGCAGGCCGACCGTGGCGAAGGCGTTGGCGATGCAGAGCACCAGCGGGACGATGCGGACGCCGACCGTGACGAGCGCGTAGCCCAGGGCGAGCGCCCAGGCGAGGTGGAGCAGGATGCCGGGCGCGCGCGCCCAGCCGTAGTGCTGGTGCACCGCGGTCGTGACGAACGTCTGCAGGAAGCCCGCGGCCAGCGCGACGCCGGCGAGCGTCCACGCGCCGTAGGCCGCCACGTATTCCATCCCCGGTTCCACGGCAAAGGGCCCCAGCGCGAGACCCACGACCACGAGGACCGAGGCCGTGAGGCCGCCGACGAGGACCGCCGTCGAGAGGCCGACGGTTCGAACAGCGTCATCTGACATTAATTTTGTGCAATGAGTGGGAATCAAATAATACTTTCGGAGGCTGTTTCGCGAAAGAATACTGGAAAGTAAGGCTCGCTGTCAGGGACGCTCGGCCGCGACCGTCTCGATGGCGCCGGCGAGCACGTCGACGCCGATCGGCAGGGAGTCCTCGTCCACGTCGAACGTCGCGGTGTGGTGGCCGCCGGGGTGGTCGGTGCCGATACAGACGTACGCTGCGAGGCCGCCGCGCTGCTGGACCGCCTGCATGAGGAACGTCGCGTCCTCGCTGCCGCCGAGGGCGTCCCGGTCGACCACGCGCTCCACGTCGGCGTTGCCGCCAGCGATCTCCCCGACGAGCTCGACGAGCTCCTCGTCGCTGCGGGCGGAGGGAGCCTCCCCGCCGACGCTCGTCTCGGACTCGCAGCCGTGCATCGCCGCCGCGTTCTCGATGACGCGGTGGGCGCGCTCGTCCATGTAGTCCTTCAGCTTCGTCGTCACGCCGCGGACCTCGCACTCCATGGTGGCCTCCTCGGCGACGATGTTCGTCGCGTTCGCGGCCTCGAGGTGGCCGACGTTGACCCGCGTCGCCCCGTCGGAGTGCCGCGGGATGGCGTAGAGGTTCTGGACGGCCGCCGCGGCGGCCTGCACCGCGTTCTCGCCCTCCTCGGGCTTCGCGCCGGCGTGGGCGGGCTCGCCGGTGAACCGCACGTCGATGTGCTTCACCGCGAGGAACTCGTCGATGCCACAGACCACCTCGCCGGTCGGGTGGTCGAGCCCGAGATGCAGCGCGAACAGGTAGTCCACGTCGTCGAGGTGGCCCGACTTCGCCATCGCCTTCCCGCCGCCGACGAGCTCCTCGGCCGGCTGGAAGAACACCTTCAGCGTGCCCGCGAAGTCGCTCTCCTTCACCGCCTCCAGTACCCCCAGCCCGATGGTGGCGTGGCCGTCGTGCCCGCAGGCGTGCATCGCGCCGGTCTCAGAGCGGAAGCCCTCCGCCGCCGGGACGTGTTCGTCGTCGGTGGACTCCTCGCGCGGGAGGCCGTCGATGTCCACGCGCAGGCCGACCGTCGGCCCCGGTCCCTGTTCGACGACCGCGACCGCACCGGTGTGGCCGCCCCGGAGCTGCTGGAGGACCCCCTCGTCAGCCCCGGCGTCGAGCGCCCGGTCGTACCACGATTCGAGCTCCGCCGACGGCGGCACGGCCATCCGTTCGTCGCTGTTCAGCGCCTCCGGGCCGACGTACAGCTCGTCGACGCCGATGGCCTCCAGTTCCTCGACGATGCGCGCCGTCGTCCAGAACTCGCGCCACGCCGGCTCCGGCTGCCGGTGGAACTCGCGCCGCAGCGCGACGAGCCTGTCTCGGTCTACCATGTCCGGCCCGACGCGCCCGAGGCACTTAACCGCGGAGTTGCCGCCGTCTGCTTCCGGGTGTGCCGTTGGACGCGATGCCTCGATGGTCTACGATTGGTGTCAACCCTGGCGGGCGACATCGCCCGATTATCCGGGTGGCGCGCGGCTGGCGAGACTGTGCGAGCGCAGCGAGCGCGTCGAGTCATCCGCGCGAGGGACGAGAGGCGCAGGGAGCGCTAGCGACTGAGCATCGCAGGAGGTTGGGGAGGTTCGAGGGCGGTTGCGGTGCTGTGGGCGGGACTGAAAGGGGCGAGCGTCTCGACGAACCCCGACGACGCAAGGACCGCAGGAACGAGGAGCGTGGTTCGAGAGAGCGAAGCTCTCTCGTCATCACCGGAACTCGGAGAGTTCCGGTTAGCAGCCAGAAATCTACGATTTCTGGTCACATCACGAAAGAGCGCGGAGCGCTCTTTCGAACGACAGCGAGTCGCGGGAGTCGAAACGCTCGGGGCTTTCTGGCTGTTGTCAGAGCCAGCTATTCTCCTCGATAAAGAGACGTTCTGGCTGTTCGCAGTCCTACAGTTCTCACCCGACGAGACAGTCCCGAGACAAAAGCAATCAGAGAGAACGGATTACGAGCCCTGCGACCGCACCTGTTCGACCTCGACGGCGACGTGTACCGAGTCGGGGAAGGGGGAGCCGGCGGCGATGTCGTGGGCGAGCTCGTCGTGCCCGACGATCTCGACCTCGCGCTGGTAGACGGTGTAGTCCCAGGCGTCGAACTGGGTACCGTCGTCGGTGGTCGGGCGTTTGTACTTCGGGACGCGGAGGCGCTCGGGTGGGGCGGAGTGCGGTCCTTTCATCTGGGCACCTTTGCGGGAGACGCGCTCGCGGATGTCCTCGACGACGCTGTCGAGGACGGCTCGGTCCCCGCTCTGGAGGGTGAGACGTGTGACGAAGCTCATTGTCGTATTGGTACTGGTCGCGGCTGAAGGTCAAAAACCCATTGAGACGCGTCGGCAACCGGTCCGATATTCTCTTAACTGGTGACCCTTTACAAAGGGGTAATGGCAGTCGAAGCTACGAGCGCAGGTGCCATCCTCTTTCGCGACACGCGGGGCCGGCGCGAGTACCTACTGCTAAAGAGCCGCCCTGGTGACTGGGAGTTCCCGAAGGGCGGTGTCGAGGGAGACGAAGAACTCCAGCAGACGGCTATCCGAGAAGTGAAAGAGGAAGCAGGCATCCACGACTTCCGTCTCATCGACGGATTCAGAGAAGAGTACGACTACGTCTTCGAGGCGGGTGGGAACACCATCCACAAGACGGTCCACCTGTTCATCGCCCGGTCGTTCGAGGCCAGTGCGGAGCTCTCTACGGAGCACCGCGACCTCCAGTGGCGGGACTACGAGCAGGCGGTCAACACCGTCACGCAGGACGGCCCACGCGACATCCTCGAGGACGCCCACGAGTTCCTGGACGAACTGGAAGCAGAGAACAAAACCGGCGACGACTAGTCGCCACCGGCTCCGCGAGCCGTCTCGCAATCGTCTCTCCCCATTCTACCCCCATCAGCGACGGCCCAGTCGCTGGCTCGGCTCGCTCTCACCCGGTACAGGCGTCGAGCAGCGCCGCGCGACTGTCCACCAGGGCGGTGGCGTGGTCCGCGTCCAGGACGGTCAGCTCGGCGGACGGAGCGGCGTCTACGACCCGGCGTGCATCCGCGAGCGGGACGTTCGCGTCGCGCTCCCCGTGCCAGCAGTGCAGCGGCATCGAGAGGGCCGACGGCCCGACGGGCCACGACTCGCCAAGCAGGCGCGTCTCGCGCACGAACCCCGCCCGCTGTGGGCCGACGCCGGCGACGAAGTCGCGTCGGACCGTCTCGGCCTGGGCTCCGGTCAGCGCGGCCGCGCCCTCGCTGTCGGTGTACTGGGAGACGACGACCGCCGGGGAGCCGCGGTCGGCGACCCAGGCCTGTCCGCGGACCAGTCCCGAGAGGAGTCGTGGCGTCCGGTTCGCCAGCGTGCCGAGCAGTCGCTGGACGGCCGGCTGTTCGGTCTGGAGTGACGGGGGCGCGACGCCGGAGACGCTGTGGAGCGCCTCGACCCGGTCGCTGTGGCGGCCGGCCAGCGCCAGCGCGACCGCCGCACCACCGGAGAAGCCGACGACGGGGGCGCTCTCGACGTCGGCGTGGTCGAGGACGGCGACGAGGTCGGTCGCGATGGCCGCGAGGTCGGCGTCGGGCGACGGGTCCGACCGGCCGTAGCCGGGCCGGTCGGGGGCCAGGATCCGCAGACCACGCTCGCGTGCTGGCTCGTGGTACAGCCGGCCGAGCACGCGCGAGCCGGGCGTACCGTGGAGGAACAGCGCGGGGTTGCCGTCGGCAGCTCCGTACTCTGCGTAGGCGATTGTGCGACCGTCGGGGGTGCCAGCCGCGACGGTGGCCGGCGGTGCGTCGGCCGTTCCGGCGGCAGCGTCGTCTGGTGGCGCGTCCTGCAGGTCGGGCGACGGGCTCATACGAACACGTTCCTCCCACACCGGCGAGGAGCTTGGGCCGCATGGATGCGGCGTTTTAACTGTCGGCCCGCGGAACCGTCCGACCGTGCGACGCGTCACCTTCGCTGTCGACTACCCGCCGTCGCTGGCGCACCCGATGCACCGACGGCTCGACGACACTCCCGGCGTCTCTCGAGCCGACCTGCTGATGTGGGGCCCGATGGACACCGTGACGACGCTGGCGTGGTACGATGGTCCCCCGGTCGCGGTCCGGTCGCTGCTCGACGCGGTCGAGAGCACCACCGCGGTCGACCTCGTCGCGGGCGACGGCGGCACCTACGCGTTCGTCCACCAGACCGAGTACGAGCTGGGCGCACCCGTGCTCGACCTCGTCGCCGAGTCCCGCGTGGTCTTCCTCCCGCCGGTCACGTTCGAGCAGGGTGGCCGGGCGCGCGTCGACGCTGTCGGGGAGCGCGAGTTCCTGGCGGAGTTCCACGCGAACCTGCAGGAGCACGTCGACGCGACCGTCGAGCGCGTCGCCGACTTCCGCCGCTGGTCGACGCCCGCGGTGGACGTGACGACGCGCCAGCGCGAGGCGCTCGCGACGGCTGTCGCGGTGGGGTACTACGACGTGCCGAGAACGGGCAGCGTCGCGGACGTGGCGGCCGAACTCGGCTGTGCGGCGAGCACCGCCGGGGAGCTGCTCCGGAAGGGCGAGGCCGCGCTGGTCCGGGGGTTCGTCGGCGAGCGACGCCGGCAGGGCTGAGCTAGCCCCGGAGTGTCCCACCGTCCGAAGCCAGGATCTCCGGCAGGTCGGCGAGCGACGAGATCGTCACGTCGGGCTCGCGGTAGGGCGTCTCGTCCTCGTCGTTCTCGACCCAGACCGACGTCATCCCGAGGCACTCGCCCATCATGAGGTCCTCGTTGTACTCGTCGCTGACGAACGCGACCGGCTCGTCGTCCTCGGACAGGCACTCGAGGTAGCCCCGCGGGTGGGGTTTCGGCCGCTGGATGTCCGAGGAGACGACCAGCTCGTCGAAACAGTCGAGGACGCCGTGCTCGGAGAGCACCGTCTCGACCCAGGGGTGCACCATGTTGCCGAAGAGGACGAGCGTGTGGTCGGCCGCGAGTGCTTCGAGCACGGCGGCGTGTTCCGCCGGGAACTCGGGGTCGAGCCACGTCGCATCGAGGTACTCGCGACACGCCTGGTCGGACGCCCCGGTGAGCGTCGAGAGGAGGTCGACGTACTCGGCAGTGCTCTGGAGGAAGCCGTCGCGGAACGCGAAGTAGGCGAGCCAGCCGGGGTACGGGTCGGTGTCGGGGTCGATGCCGAGGCGGTGCGCGTGCTCGCGCTCGTCGCCGTGGTGGACGATGACGTTGCCGTAATCGAGGACCAGATGCATGGGAATCACTCGAACTTCCCAGCCGATATTCAATCTGTCGGACCGCCGTCCAGTCGTGGCCGACCCGTAACGGCTTCGGTACTCGAACGCACAGAGGCGAGCATGCTCCCCGGCGAGGACACCGAGTTCGCGTTCGAGCTGCGGGTCTGTCGCTGGGCCGAGCGCGCGTGGGAGCCCGCCAGGGAGGACTCCGTCGTCGTGGTCGCGCGCCAGCTCGGTACCCGGGACCGGCGCTGGGACACCCTCGTCCTGGAGTGCGACCCCGAGGACCTCCGACAGCGCGCGCACTTCGGGCTGGACGCGCTGGACTCCGACCTCCTGCACGTCGTCCGGCACGCGCCCGAGAACTGGACGTACTACCGCGACGCGCTCCCGTATCCGGGCTACCCGTGGCGGTACGTCCGCGAGGCCATCCACACCGCCGCCGAACGTGGCGTCGTCGAGACCAGAAAGTCCGGCGGCCGCATCGAGGTCCGCCGGAAGTGGGAGTACCCCGAGTGGTGCCGGCGCATCGTCGCCGTCGAGAACAAGCCGGACCTCGACGCCAGCGCCGCAGACGCGCTCGTCTCGCAGCTGGAGTACGACGTGGCGCTCTCGCTCGCCGACGAAGCCTGGGTGGCCACGCGCGCGACAGGCGGCTCGGTCGAACCCGTCCTGTTCGAGAGCCTGCCCGTGCAGGCCGGCATCCTCACCGTCGCCGTGGGCGACGGCGACGGCACCCCGGCCTCCGACGCCAGCGTCGCCTGGCACGCGCGCTCGCTGGCCGTCGACGACCCCGGCACCCGGATCCTCGAACGCCCCGACGGCAACGACTTCGACGCCTCCGCCGCCCGGTTCGAGTACGCCGACCCGGCGTGGAAGGCCGACAAGCGCCGGGAGATCGCCGAGCGCGCCTACGCCCGCGGCTGGCGCTCCTACGTCGACACGATGCGCCCCGACTGCCGGCACTTCAAGCCACGTGAGGACGGCGCGCTGCTGCCCTGGTGCGACGCGAAGGGGCGCTGTCAGACCGCCGGCGAGTGCGCCGGTCGCTGCCCCGACTTCGAGCCCGAACCGCCCGCCTGGCGGACGAAGGGCTGGCCCATCGAGGGCGGCCCCGGCGCGGCGACGAAGCGACTGCTGGCGCGTCGGCGGCGGGGACGGCGGCCCGGGCTGGAGGAGTGAGTTTCGGCGCGTCGGCATCGTCATTTTCCACCGCCTGGCGCGCGGCTGGCGAGACCGCGACCGCAGGGAGCGTGTCTCGCCGACACTCGCGCGAGGGACGAGGAGCGCAGGAACGAGCACCGCAGGAGGCTGGGGAGGTATGAGGGCGGTTGCGGTGCTGTCGGGTGGGATTGAAAGGGGCGAGGTGCTCGGCGAACCCGGCCGACGCAAGCGACGCGAGAGCGAAGCTCTCGCTAGTCTGAGCGCGTAGCGCTCAGGCACCGCAGGAACGAGGAGCGTGCTCAAAAACGCGGAGCGTTTTTGGCATCACCGGAAATCTCCGATTTCCGGTTAGCAGACAGAAAGCTCCGCTTTCTGTCCACATCCAGCGAGAGCTTGCTCTCGCGCGACAGCGAGGCCTGGGAGCCGAGCACCTCGGGGCTTTCTGGCTGTTGTCGACACCATCGAGTCCACCGAGTATCGGGGCTTCCTTGCAGTTCACTACGCCAGTCGCCAACGGACCGAACTCACCACTCAAGCGCCCGTCGCCGGAACGTCTCGGCGTCCAGGTCAGAGACGATGGCGGGCTTCCGGATAATCCCCGCCTTCTCCGCCCGTTTCGAAGAAGCAGGATTATGGTCGGGCTTCGTCACGGCGAACCGACGGACGAACTCGTCGTCGAGGAAGTAGCCCCGCCGGTCGCCGTCGAACGCCGCAAACGTGCTCATGGGTTCGCCGACGCGCTCGAACAGCCAGCCCTCGTCGCCGTCGAGGAGGACGACGCGGCGGTCGTCGCGGTACGGCTGCCCATCGACGGCGCGCTTCGTGTGAGCGTTCTCGGGGTGGCGGGCCAGCTTCTCGCGCTTCGTCTCGGGGTCGTCGTCGGCCTCGACGACGGTCACCCGCGAGACGCGGAACCAGCCGATGAGATACCGATGTAACCGCCCATCCGAACCTTCCAGTCCGGCGTAGAACCCCACCGCATCGTCCCCGTCCGCGTCCAGTGCGGCGAGCCGGTTCACGTAGCCGGGGCGGTGCTCGCCGTAGGTCAGCGCGTCGAGGTTCGGGTCGTCGTGGGGCGGGTAGGCGGCGATTGCGTCGGAGTCCGTGATTTCGTCGCCGTCGCCGCCGGGGTCCGGTACCAGCTTCGCGAGCAGGTCGGCCATGGTGCCGTCGCCGTAGCGGAGCGGGCGGTCGCCATACGTTCGACTCTCGCCCGTCTCGCGGGTCTTCTCCGGGATGGGGACGTACTCGAACTCTCCGTCGGGGCCGACCGTCGGGACGCGGGAGTCGCGCAGCTCGACGTTGGTCGTGTCGGCACCGATGCCACAGCAGACGACGGTCATCGCGGGCCCGGCACGGCTACGAGTCGTTCACCGTGACGTCGAACTCGTCGCGCGCGACGGCGAGCCGGAACGTCGGCACGGTCGTGTAGACGACCTCGACGACGTCCTTGCGCCGGAGCGACTGGAGCGCGTCGCGCACGTCGTCCACGTCGGAGTCGATGTCGGCCTCCTCGCGCAGGGTCCGGAGCACGCTGACGACGCTCTGTCCGTCCTCGTCCGGCCCTGCGAGGTGGTCGAGGATGGCGGCCTGGAGTTCGGGTACCCGCACCGCGCTGGGCGTGCCGCCGGGCTCGTCGCCCGCGGTGACGCCGGGCTCGACGTCGACGAGTTCGGCGGCCTCCTCGGTCGCGCGGATGAGGCTGTTGTCGTCCCGGAAGTAGTACTCCTTCAGCTCGTCTTCGAGGAAGCTGTGGACCTCGCTCCCGCTCTCCATCCCCCAGCGCTCCTGCAGCTCGGCGTTCTTCGTCGGCTGGAGCTCGACGATGTCGGCCAGACGCTCGCGCGCCTCATCCGAGAGGGTCATTGCGCGTCGGTACGGTCAGCCGGTATTTGGGCGTTCTGTCTCCCGCTGGGTCGACACCACCCTCAAGAGGGCGGGCGTCGAACGGGCACACATGACACGGCGCGTGGAGTACGCACAGATCGAGGCGACGCTCGACGACCTCACATACCCGGTGCTCCGTGACGACGCGGCGGCCGACCTCGAGGACGTGACACTCGTGCTCGCCGAGGACGAGACCAACCTCGGGGTACTCATCTCGGAGACCGACAGCGATGCGTTCCGCAGCCGTGAGGACCTGGTCGTCGAGCTCGAGGAGTCCGTCGGCGTGGCACTCGACGAGGCCCGCGCGCCCGCCGCCGAGACCGACGGCGACGGGGAGTGACGCCGCCCCGGGCACGGTGCCGGGCGCGGTTGTCCGCAAACGACGCACGGTTGGGTCTCGTTTTTGACGGCCGGGCCCCTAGTCCGGTCTATGACACGCGAGCACGTCGATTCCGTGACGGTCTACGCCGACTACGTCTGTCCGTTCTGCTACCTCGGACGCCACGCGCTGTCGCTCTACCAGGACACCCGCGCGGAGCCGCTGCGGGTCGAGTGGCGCCCGTTCGACCTCCGAGCCGCTCAGCGCGGCCCCGACGGCGAGCTCGACCTGAGCGTCGACGACGGGAAGGACGAGGCGTACTACGAGCGCGCCAGACAGGGCGTCGAGCGCCTCCGCGAGAAGTACGGCGTCGAGATGACCGTCGACGTCTCCCGCGACGTCGACTCCCTGCAGGCGCAGCTGCTCTCGCGGTACGTCCAGGAGCGCGAGCCCTACGACACCTGGCGCGCGCTCGACGAGGCGCTGCTGGCGGCGCTCTGGCGAGACGGGCGCGACATCGGCGACCCGGACGTGCTCGTGGACGTGGCGGCGGAGGTCGGCCTCGACGAAGGGGTGGTCGAGACGGCACTCTCGGACGACGCGAACCGCGACGCGCTCGCCGAGGACTTCGCCGCCGCGAAGGCAGCGGGCGTCACCGGCGTGCCGACGTTCGTCCACGACGGCCACCAGGCCCGCGGTGCGGTCCCGCCGGAACAGCTCGAGCGCCTCGTCGAGGGCGTCTGAAGCAGTCGAACTGGTCAGGCGACCGGACAAGCGGGTCGCTTAAGTCCGTTCGACGGCGAACGGACGGGTACGATGGAGTTCTGTGACGAATGCGGTTCCATGATGAAGACGGAGGGCGACGAGTGGGTCTGCGGGAGCTGTGGCTTCTCGAAGACCCGCAACGCCGAGGCCGAACAGGCGATGATCACCACGCAGGGCCAGGAGGAGACCGAGGTCGTGGACGTCTCCGACGCCGAGAACAAGGGCCTGCCCACCACCGAGGCCCACTGCCCGAAGTGCGAGAACGACGAGGCCTACTGGTACATGCAGCAGATCCGCTCGGCCGACGAGTCCGAGACCCGCTTCTTCATCTGCACCGAGTGCGAGCACAAGTGGCGGGAGGACGACCACTAACCGTACACGAGCGTCCAGAGCGCCCCGAGTCCGCCGAACACCACCGAGGCGAGCACCAGCCCCGCCCAGTTGAACGCCCCCAGCGGGTAGCCCAGTCCGGGGCCGAGCAGCAGTAGTGCGACCGCGAGCAGCGCCGGCGCGACCGTCGCGACCGGCCGCCGTCCGTCCCGCCCCAGCCAGCTGATGGCGACGAGGCACAGCCCGAACGCGACGGCCAGCCCGTACACGACCGGGACGACGGCCGCGGGCTCCAGCCGCGACCCGAGGTCGGTCGTCACCGGCATCGCGAGGAATGCCAGTCCGAGCAGCCCCGACAGCGCGGCGAACGCTCGGCCGACGAGTTCGGGGTCGACGGGCGGCCCCGTGGCTTCGGTTGCGTCGCTCATGAGTGGCGTGTCGACGGGGTGGCAGGAATGGGTTTCGTTCCGCTCTCGCGACGGTTCGGCGGGCGAGGTCGCGGGTCAGTGCGTCGCCCGGTACTCGCCGTGGGCCACGCCGATGCCCAGGCAGATGAGCCCGAAGACGAGCATCGACGGCGTGACCATCATGAGCGTCGTATCCGTCGGCATCACCTGCATGGCGAGCAGTGCGCCCGTCCCGAGGACGATGAGCGCGATGAACGCTGCGGCGGTCTTCGTCTGGTCGAGTTCCATACCCGGGTGTGGGGACCGGAGATAGATAATCGGTGCGGAGCTAGCAATCGTCGGTGGTGTGTCGTTCGATGCTGCGTCGGTTGGTCAGAACAGCCAGAAAGCCCGACCGGTTCGATGGCTGCAACTCGCTGCGCTGCGGACCTCGCGTCGTCGAGGTTCGTCGAGCCGGTCGCCCCGTTCACTCCCGCACACAGCCACCGCTCCGCAGCCTCACACCTCCCCAGCCGATCCACTGCGAAAGCAAGCTCTTGCAAGCCTTCGGTCGCTTCGTCGCCGGCGCTCCGCGCCGGCTGCCGGCGGGACCTTCGGTCCCGCTCTGCTCCCGAAGACCTCGCGCGGAATGGCTCGATGCGTTCGTTTCACTCGCGCAGTCTCGCCAGTCGCGCGACGACGGTGGAACCTTTACGACAGGTGTACTCCCGGACGCCACAACGCCGTCGACAACCCGCTACTCGGTCGGCCGGACCAGATTGGCGAGCGTCACGAGCACGCCGAGCGCCCAGCCGATGGGCACGGAGACGCCGAGCCAGAGCAGCACGTAGGCGACGCCGGTGAGGTCGTACTCGGTGCGGAGGTACTCGTTGATGCCGCCGACGGCGAAGACGTTGTCGAGGAACCAGATGGCGAGCGACTCGCTCTCGGTGAACACGAGCTCGCCGAGCGCGGGCGAGTAGAACGCGGCGACGACCGGTGGGAGGAAGACGGCGGTCGTGGCGAAGGGGTAGGCGACCGCGACGGTGGTGCCCCGGCCGCCGACGCGGGCGAACCCGAGCGCGAGCGCGGTGGAGAGGGTGGCGACGCCTGCGGCGGCGGCGACGGCGAGGAAGCCCGTGAAGGTGAACCGGACCCACGCCGCCGCCGAGAGCGCGCCCCAGAGCAGGGCGACGAGGAGTACTGTGCCGACGACGCCGAGTGCGGACGAGAGGTCGTCCAGCCGGTAGGCGTTGTACCGGGCGACGACGCCCGCCAGCGCGAAGGGGTAGGCGAGCGCGACGAAGAGGGCGCCGACGGCCGCCCAGCCGTTGTACGCGAGCCTGTCGCTCGTCGTCTCGGGCTTCCACTTGCCGAGGACGGACTCGTCGGCGCCGCGCTGTCGCGGGAAGAAGAGCTCCATCCAGGTCTCGTGCAGTCGCTTCAGGTCGACGCCAACTGCCTCGACGAACCCGGCCATACCACCTCGATTCGGCCGCGCTGGGTTTTACTTTTCGGCTTCTCCGGGGAGAGTAACCCCCGACTATCGACCGTCGCCGCCTACCACGGCGCGAAGTCGGGGTCGACCTCGCGCTCGCGCTCGTCGATGGCGTCGATGGCCGCCACGTCCTCGTCGTCGAGGTCGACCGACAGCGACGTCCAGTTGTCGCGGATGTGGTCCTCGCCGGTCGCCTTCGGGATGGCGGTGACGCCCTTCTCGCGGAGCCACGCGAGGCTGACGGCGGGCTCGCTGACGTCGTGCTTCTCGGCGACGCGCTGGATCTCGGGCACGTCGAACACCTTCCCGCGGGCGAGCGGCGAGTACGCGACGACGTTCACGCCGGCCTCGTCGCAGTGTGCGCGGAGCTCGTCCTGCGGGAGCAGCGGGTGGCACTCGAACTGGTTCGCGAACAGGTCGGCGTCGAGCGTGTCGATGGCCTCGTCGACGTGCTCGGGCTCGAAGTTGGAGACGCCGACGCGTTTCACCGTGCCCTCGTCGACGAGCTGGTCGAACGCCGTGAGCGTGGGTTCGGGGTCGTACTCGCCCGACGGCCAGTGGACGTACAGCAGGTCGACGTAGTCGACGCCGAGCTTCCGGAGGCTCTCCTCGGTGCTCTCGAGGACGTCGTCGTGGGCGAGCTCGCTGATCCACACCTTCGTCGCGAGGAACACGTCGTCGCGGTCGACGTCGGCCTGTGCGATACCGTCGCCGACGGCTGCCTCGTTGCCGTATATCTGTGCGGTGTCGATGTGGCGGTAGCCAATCTCGAGGGCGGTCGCGACGCTATCGGCGCACTGCTCGTGGTCCTCGTTCTGCCACGTTCCGAGACCGAGCATCGGCATCTCGTCGGCGGTCGGGGCACTCGCGGGGCTGGCTGTATCCTGAGACATCGTATCCGAACGGAGGCGTGTGACGTGGAAAGGGGTTGTGGATGCGGCGAGGCGGTCGTCGCCACGGGCGATGCAAAAAACACGTGTACGGTGACACACGACAGGGAGACGAACCGCTCCCCGCCCGCCACCCATGCTCCGCCGAACCCTCCCCCCCTCCAGGCGACTGACGCTCGCCGGTATCGTGGCCGCGAACGCAATCCCGGTCGTCGGCGTACTCGTCCTCGACTGGACGGTCGCGACGGTGCTCGCGCTCTACTGGCTGGAGACGGGCGTCGTCATCGCCCGCGGCGCCATCGCGGGCCTGTTCGCCGGCCAGCCACCGGCGAACGAACCGGGCTCGGGGTCGTTCTTCGCCGAGCTCGGCGAGAAACGTGGGACAGTCCGGGCCCACCGCTCGCTCCCGCCGCTGTGCCCGCGGAACGCGCCGGCCGTCTGCGGTGCGCTCTGGCTCGTCGTGTTCGTCTGGCCGCTGACCGGTGCCGCACTCGGGCTGTACGTCGTCGACGTGGACAGCCTGCTCGCAGGGGGTACCGTCGGCCCCCTCGCGCTCGCCGCACTCGGCGCGCTCCTCGCGAACGCCATCGGGCTGGTCGAGGACGTCCGAAGCGGGGCGTACGTCGACCGGACCGTGCGGGCCGCCATCCCCCGCGAGCACGTCCTCGCGCTGCTCGTGCTGGTGCTCGCCGCCGGTCCGCTCGCCACCCCTGCAGCGGGGGCGACCGTGGCCGAGGCCACCGTCCTCCTCGTCACCGTCGTGGCGGCGAAGACGCTCGTCGACCTCGGCGGGTTCGTCGCCGCGACCGACGACCGACCGCTGGTCACACGTCTCCTCGCGACAGACGCCGCCGACGAGTCGCCGCGGACACCGGTCCCCGTCCCCGACGGCGACCCGACGGACCGCGTCCGTGCCGACATCGGCGCGGCCCGACTCCGAGGGGTGGTGTTCGGACTGCTCCTCGCCCCTGTCCCACCCTCGGGCCTGCTCGTGTTCGGCGTCACCTTCCTCGTCTGGGGGTTCGTCGGCGTCGTCGCCGCGCTCGCCGTCGGCGTGAGCCTCGTCGCCGCGACCGTCGTCGCCCGCGTCCTCGAGCAGGAGGTGCTGTTCGGACACCTCGAGTACCGCATCTACGACGAGGGCGTCGTCGCCTACGACCGCCTGCTCGACGAACCGCAGTGGTTCGTCCCCAGCCACGACATCGTCGACACCCGGACCAGCGACGGCCTGTTCGGGCATCGACTCGGCTACGGCACCGGGACGGTCAGGCTGCAGTGCCGGGACCGGGACGACACGCTGCTGGTGTTCCTGCCGGATGCGGAACGGGTGCAGGCGACGATCGGGTTGTGACGGCGCCGTCGCTTTCGGACCGTAGACGACGAATCAGGAGAAGAACCTCAGTCGCTGATGAACTTGTTGTCCCGCCAGTTGACGCCGCTGTTGGCGGCCTGGCCCTCGGAGCGCCCCTCGACGACCTCGATGGACGCCGGGCGGTCCTCGCCGTCGACGATGCGGGTCGCGTCGAGGTCGCCGTCGTGGGCCGTGATGGCGGTCAGCGTGCCCTTCTCGGCCTCCCGGGCGATGGCACACAGCACGAGGAACATCTCGTACTGGAGCAGCGAGTTCTGGAGCACCGTCTCGCGGTCACCCTTGAACGCCGCGAACTCGACGAGCTCGGAGGGGATCTCCTCCTCCTCTTCCTCGTCGCCCCAACGGGGGCCACGGTGCTGGTCCTCGGGTTCCTCCTCGTACACCCGGTTCTCGGTGACGCTGGCCTTCAGCTGTGCGGTGGGCGTGTACTTGCTCACCGATTTGTCGGCCGAGATCGCCTTGAGAATGAGGGTGTTGTTGCGTCGTGTGATGTCTACCGATTCGATACCGTCTGGAAGCTCCGGGTCGCTCGAGAGGAACTCTCGAACGTCTTCGAGGGGAAGTTCCAGTGTCGAATGGAGCCTGAATACCTGACCGGAGTTTTCTGCTGACATGGTAAATGGGGGTGTGACGACGTGTCCGCTGGCCGTTCGCTCGGTTCCTACTAGGGACGTTGCGCTTAAATGACCTGCTGTTTATTTCCTACCATTCCTCGGTAAATCTCGTCGGGTCACGCGTCGAGGGTCGATTCGAGCTCGCCGCGTTCGTCGAGTTCCGCGAGCACGTCGCTCCCGCCGACGAACTCGCCGTCCACGAACGTCTGGGGGATGGTCTCCCAGCCGGAGTGCTCGGACAGCGCCGCGCGGAACTCCTCCAGCGACTCGAGCGTGTCGACGGTCGCGAACTCCTCGCGGTGCTGGCCGATGAGCCCGAGCGCCCGGTCCGAGTAGCCACACTGGGGCATCATCTCCGTGCCCTTCATGAACAGGACGACCTCGTTCTCCTCGATGGCCGTCCGCACGCGCTCGTCGACCTCCTCCTGTGGGAGGCTCTGGTTCGGGTCGAATGTCATTGCGCTGGTGTAGGGGTGGCGTGCGGAAAGAAGTTGCGTCAGAAGGTGCGGGTGGTCTCGTGGGTGGTCGTGGTCACTGTCGGTGGCGGGGACGTTTTCGCTGGCGTGGGAACTGGCGGGGTTGCAAACGGCCAGAAAGCCCCGCTGTCTGTGAGAGCAACTGCTGCCGTGAACGGCCAGAAAGCCCCGAGTCGCTGGAGTCGGGGGACTCGCTGTCGTTCGAGAGAGCGAAGCTCTCTCGTGAGGTGGCCAGAAATCTACGATTTCTGGCTGCCTGCCGGACGTAGTCCGGCAATGACGAAAGAGCGCGGAGCGCTCCTTCGAACCACGGTCCTCGCTGCGCTGCGGTCCTTGCGTCGTCCGCCTTCCTCCAGCGACTCGCCCCTTTCAGTCCCACCCGCGACCGCACCGCACCTCGAACCTCCCCAGCCTCTTCGCTCGGTCACAAGCTCCCTCGCTCATCCACTGCGAGAGCAAGCTCTCGCAAGCCTCCGGTCGCTTCGTCGCCGGCGCTCCGCGCCGGCTGCCGGCGGGACCTTCGGTCCCGCTCTGCTCCCGAAGACCTCGCGCGGAATGGCTCGACGCGCTCCCTGCGCTCACGGGTCGCAGGCTCCCCGTTCGCAGTCGCGGTTCTCGCTCGCTAGCGCTCACTGCGAACCGCGCACCGCTCGCGCAGTCTCGCCAGCGCGCGCCGGGTGGAAGGGTGGGGTCGCGAATCCAGCCTACTTGTAGCTGAACCACCTACTGCCTCCCATGCCGAAGTTCGTGCTCTACGGCGGGAAGGGCGGGGTCGGGAAGACGTCGTGTGCGGCCGCGACGGGCCTCGAACTCGCCCGGCGCGGGGAGCGCACGCTGGTCGTCTCGACGGACCCGGCGCACTCGCTGGGCGACGCGCTGGGGGTCGAACTCGGGGGCGAGCCGACCGAGGTCGCGGAGAACCTGTGGGCCGTCGAGGCCGACCCGGAGGCGGGCCAGGCGCAGTACGAGCGGATCGTCCGCGCACTGGCGGCGGAGTTCCGGCGGGCCGGGCTCGACCTCTCGGAGGCGGACGTGGACCGGCTGTTCGAGGCGGGGTTCGTCCCGGGGAGCGACGAGGTGGCGTCGCTCTCGTTCTTCCTCGACTACGACGCCGACCGGTGGGACCGTGTGGTGTTCGACACGGCGCCGACGGGCCACACGTTGCGGCTGTTGACGCTGCCGGACGTGCTCGGCGAGGGGCTCTCGACGGCGATGCAGATCCGTGGCGAGGTGCGCCAGCTGGTCGACCGCGCGCGCAGCGTCGTCTTCGGCCCGGCGGCGTTCTGGGGGCGCGACGACGACGCCGAGGACATCGAGGCGTTCCAGGCGGACCTGCGCGAGGTGTCGGCACTCCTGCGGGACCCCGAACGGACCGAGTTCCGGGTGGTGCTGCTGCCGGAGACGCTCGCTATCGAGGAGACCGCGCGGCTGGTGGAGCGACTGCACCAGTTCGAGGTCCCCGTCGAGACGCTGGTCGTGAACCGCGTGCTGGAGTCGGCCGACGAGGACTGTGCGCGCTGTCGGGCCAGGGCCGAGAGCCACGAGCACCACCTCGACGAGATACGCGAGCGGTTCGACGGGATGGCGGTGCAGGTGCTGCCGGACCTGGGTCCGGAAGCCTACGGCGAAGCGGCGCTCGACGAACTCGCCGAGCGGATCGAGATCTGACTACTCGTCGCTGCCGACGGAGATGACCTGGAACAGCGAGTAGACGGGGACGCCCTCGACCTCGTCGAGTCCCTGCTTGTCGACCAGCACGCAGGCCGCGACGGGGTTGCCGCCCTCGTCCTGGATGGCCTCGATGGTCTCAGTCATCGTCGTCCCCGAGGTGATGGTGTCGTCGACGACGTAGCAGTCGCGGTCGCGGATCTGCGCGAAGTTGCGCGAGAACGAGCCGCCGACGTCGGTGTCGAGCTCGCCCTCGTCCCACTGGTGCTTGCTCGGCGCGTAGCTGGAGAGGTCGGTGTCGAGGTTGCTGGCGATGTGGGTCGCGATGGGTGCGCCGGCCTTCTCGATGCCGACGGTGAGGTCGACGTTCTCGCCCTGTTTCGCGAGCAGGTCGGCCATCGCGCTGGTGACGGCTTCGAGCCGGTAGCTGTCGCGGCCGACGGCGGACCAGTCGACGTGGATGTCCTGCGGGCCGCCGGCGGGGGCGGCCGTGTCGTTCGTGGCTGGGGTCGCGGCGCCGCCCGCGCGCTCGACCAGCCAGGAGGCGGTCTCGCGGGAGACGTTCAGCTCGTCCGCGATCTCGCCCTTGGAGTGGCCGTGCTCGGCCAGCTCCGCCGCACTCTCGATGAGGTCGTCGACGTTCTTCATATGGAGTCGAATTCGACCGCGGTTTTTATAGTGCTGTCGTCGGTCGCAAAAGCGGCGTCGAGTTCGTCGAGCCCGTACACGCCGGTGACGAGGTCGTCGACGCACGACTCCGGCAGCGAGTCGAGTCGGTCGATGGCCGTCCGGAAGTGCCCGACGTGGGAGTTGACGCTGCCGACGAGCGCCTTGTTGTGGAGGACGAACTCCCGGTGGAGACGGCCGCCGTCGATCTCGAACTCCCAGTCGGTGGGGACGCCGAGCAGCGCGCCGACGCCGTTGGGCGCGAGCGCGTCGATGGTGTCGAAGGCGTGCTTCGCGTAGCCGGTGGCCTCGTAGACGAAGTCGACGGGCTCGTGGACGGACGCGAACTCGGAGACCGGCGTCTCCCGGGAGTCGACGTACGTCGCGCCGAGGTCCTCGATGATGTCGATGCTCGGGTCCGGTCGGTCGCGCCGTCCGAGACAGTAGCACCGGTCGAACCGGTCGCTGCCCTCGAGCATCGCGAGCGTGAGGAGGCCCAGGCTGCCGTTGCCGAGCACGAGCGCGGAGTCGGGGTTCCAGTCGAACGCCGAGCGGCTCGCGAACGCGTGTTCGAACGCCTTCTCGGAGATGCTGATGGGTTCGGCGAGGAAGCCGAGCTCGGCCAGCTCGCGGGGGAGGGAGACGAGACAGTCCGCGGGGCTGGTGAAGTACTCGCTCATGAAGCCGTGTGCGCCGACGATACCGCGCTCGACGTACTCGCCGTCGGGGGCCATGTCGGGCTGGCCGCGTTCGAAGTACTCGTTCGTGCCACTCGGAGGTGCCCGCCGGACCGTCGGGACGACCACGTCGCCCCGCTCGAACTCGGTCCCGTTCGGGTCCTCGACGACGCCCACGGCCTCGTGGCCCAGGACGAGGTGGTCCTCGCCGTCGGGGTAGCCACCGTGGCTGCCCTCGATGACCTCGTGGTCGGTCCCGTCGATGCCGACCCGGAGCGTGCGGACGAGCGCCTCGCCCGGTCCCGGCTCGGGCCGTGGCTTCTCCACCACTTCGGGGTTGCTTCCGTCACGACGCACTGCGACAGCGTGCATGTCACCCTTAACGACCCCCTGCGACAAAAGATTTATTCTGTTGCGAGTAAAGTATTGGTCACGGTGGCCGGTCATCACCTGTGACACGAGCACGACGACGGTAGCACCCATCGCCACGCCAGTCACGGTCCGTGCCAACCGACCGGCCACCGTTCTCTCACCTCCCCGAATACCACTTTCATACCGCCTCGACCCAATCAGATTCACATGGAACGATACGACCTGCTGTACCGGCTGTACGACGAGTTCGACACGAAGACGCTCCGGGACTACCAGGAGTTCGTCGACCTCTTCCCGGCCGTCGACTCCCGCGTCGCCCTCGAGCACTGGCAGGACGCCAGCGAGGAGCTCGACACCCGGAAGGGCGAGATCCGGGACGCGTTCGTCCCCGGCGAGACGTTCGCCGAGGTCGCCGCCCACGCCACGCGCGACCAGGCGTTCACCGCGCTCGACCTCCTCTCGACCTACGGTCGGGCGATCAACGTGCTCGTGCTCGACGTGGACGAGACGTTGCGCTCCGCCGGGAACACCGACAACGAGATCCCACGGGACACGCTCCACCGGCTCACCGAGTTCCACGAGAGCGGCGTCCCCATCGTCATCTGTACCGGCCAGACCCTGGAGAACGTGAAGGGCTTCATGATCCAGGGCCTCGGCAGCGAGGTCGTCCACTCCGGCGACCTCAGCATCGTCTACGAGTCCGGCAACGGCGTCTTCACACCCGGCCACGGCGCGGAGACCAAGCGCCTGCTCTACGAGGGCCTCGACGAGTTCGTCCGCGAGGTGTTCGACGACGTGCGGGCCCGTGCCCTCACGGAGGCCCCCGAGGACGTCCGCCACGGCTGTCACCTCCAGGGCAACGAGTTCAACGTCACCCTCAAGCCCAACTACGAGACCGGCAGCGAGCGCGCCCGGGAGATCATCGACACCGCGCTCGTCTACCAGCTCCACCTCCTCGGCACCGCCGTCGCCCGCGCCGCCGACGCCGAGCTCGACGAGGACGACGCCGTGAGCTGGGCGCGCGCCTACTACGCCGACGCCGACCCCGAGATCCGCGGCGTGCTCGAACGCGAGGGCGAGTACGAGGCCCGAGACCTCGATTCGATCCCCGGCGTGCTGGCCGACGCCTTCGACCGCGTCGACGTCGCCTACTACGAGGCCGACGCCGCCGAGATCTCGAGTCTGGAGCTCAACAAGGTCGCCGGCGTCGAGGCCGCGCTCGACGTCCTCGGCGTCGACGACCCGTTCGCGCTCGTCATGGGCGACTCGAAGACCGACCTGCGCGTGATGCGCTGGGCCGAGGAGAACCACGCCGGCATCGCCGCCGCGCCCGACCACGCCTCCTCGGACGTGCTGGAGCACGTGCTCTCGACCGACGAGCTCGTCTTCGACCGCGGGAAGTCCGCCGAGTTGCTCGGGACCGCGTACGCGATGAACTGTCTCGCGAGCCTGGACTGAATTTCAGGTCTGGGTATTGCTGGTTGTGGTGGTTCTTCTCATCTGGAGCCTCGGCTGACTCGAACAGCCAGAAAGCCCCTTCGTCGGTCGTGTGATTCAACTCAGCCGATAACAGCCAGAAAGCCCCGAGGTTCTCGACCCCCGGACTCGCTGTCGCGCGAGAGCAAGCTCTCGCTGGATGTGGACAGAAAGCGGAGCTTTCTGTCTGCTAACCGGAAATCGGAGATTTCCGGTGATGCGAAAAACGCTCCGCGTTTTTGAGCACGCTCCTCGTTCCTGCGGTGCCTGAGCGCTACGCGCTCAGACTAGCGAGAGCTTCGCTCTCGCGTCGCTTGCGTCGTCCGGGTTCGCCGAGAACCTCGCCCCTTTCAGTCCACCCCGCCCGCACAGCACTGCACCTCAAACCTCCCCAGCCGACTGCGTCCCCGGAAATCGGAGATTTCCGGTGGGCTCACGAGACGCGAGCGTCTCGTGACCGCTCCTCACTTCGTTGCGGTGCTCGCCCCTCGCACGAGCGTCTGCGAACGGCCTCGCTAGCGCTCGGCACGTTCGCCAGCCGCGCGCCGAGGTGGAAGCCGAGCCATCGAAACGGGCTCACGGTCGACCACCCGAACAGTCAAATCCGACCCGACCGAACCAGCCGGGCATGAGCGACCTCTTCGGCTACATGCTGGGGTTCAAGCGGCTGCTCGCGACCATCGCGGGGCTGGGACTCCTCACGCTGGTGCTGCTCGCGCTGGTCGTCGAGGGACGGACGGCGACGGTCGCCATCTACCTCGTCATCTCCGGCGTGCTGTTGCTGGCGGGCATCGCCATCGTGTACCTTCGGGTCATCACGAAGGAGAGCTCGCAGATCCGCGAGCCGCCCGAGGAATGGGAGCGCCGCGAGCCGAAGGAGTAGGGAGAGTCGAGTGAGCGTCAGCGAACGAGATTCTCCGAGATGCGAGCGGGGCAAGCGACCCGCGAGCAATAGCGGTTCTCGCTGTGCTCACGGGTCGCAGGCTCCCCGTTCGCAATCGCGGTTCTCGCTCGCTGGCGCGCACTTCGAACCGCGCGCGGAGCAAAGTTTTACTAAGGAGCGAGTAAACACACTTGCCATGGGCATCGATTACACGCAGCTTCACGACCCGAACGCGGAGTACACGATGCGGGACCTCTCCGCGGGGACGATGGGCGTGACACGGGAGCGCGGCGGCGGCCGGGACGTCGAGATAACGGACGTACAGACGACGATGGTCGACGGGAACTTCCCGTGGACGCTCGTGCGGATCTACACCGACGCGGGCGTCGTCGGCACCGGCGAGGCGTACTGGGGTGCCGGCGTCCCCGAGCTCATCGAGCGCATGAAGCCGTTCGTCGTCGGCGAGAACCCTCTCGACATCGACCGGCTGTACGAACACCTCATCCAGAAGATGTCCGGCGAGGGGTCGGTCGAGGGTATCACCGTCACCGCCATCGCCGGCATCGAGGTCGCGCTGCACGACCTCGCCGGGAAGATCCTCGGGGTGCCGGCGTACCAGTTGCTCGGCGGGAAGTACCGCGACGAGATGCGCGTCTACTGCGACTGCCACACCGAGGCGGAGGCCGACGCCGAGGCCTGCGCCGACGAGGCCGAGCGCGTCGTCGAGGAACTTGGCTACGATGCCCTGAAGTTCGACCTCGACGTGCCCTCCGGCTTCGAGAAGGACCGCGCGAACCGCCACCTCCGTCCCGGCGAGATCCGCCACAAGGCCGAGATCGTCGAGCAGGTGACCGAGCGCGTGAAGGACCGTGCCGACGTCGCCTTCGACTGCCACTGGACCTTCTCCGGCGGGTCGGCGAAGCGTCTCGCCAGCGCCATCGAGGAGTACGACGTCTGGTGGCTGGAGGACCCCGTGCCGCCGGAGAACCTCGAGGTCCAGCAGGAGGTCACCCAGTCGACCATCACCCCCATCACGGTCGGGGAGAACCGGTACCGCGTGACCGAGGAGCGCCGGCTCATCGAGGAGCAGGCGGTCGACATCGTCGCGCCCGACATGCCGAAGGTCGGTGGGATGCGCGAGACCCGCAAGATCGCGGACGTGGCGAACCAGTACTACGTCCCCGTCGCGATGCACAACGTCTCCTCGCCGGTCGCGACGATGGCCAGCGCGCACGTCGGCGCGGCCATCCCGAACGCGCTCGCCGTCGAGTACCACTCCTACGAGCTGGGCTGGTGGGAGGACCTGGTCGAGGAGGACGTCATCGAGGACGGCTACATCGAGATCCCGGAGGAGCCGGGCCTCGGGGTCACGCTCGACATGGACGCCGTCGAGGAGCACATGGTCGAAGGGGAGACCCTCTTCGACGAGGCGTAGCGAGGCGGAGCGTCACCGACCCCGGTCCGGCGGTGGTCGACGGGAAGATAACCAATCTCACTTGACCTAATTCAACTTAGTTAGGGTTTTGTACCGTTCACGCGCAGTCCTCTCTATGCCAGAGCAGTGCGGCCGCGAGCCCACCCTTCGCGAGTCGTTCACAGAGATGAGCGAGATCCTGATGCCGAACAGCACCAACAACCTCGGCCGCGCCCTCGGCGGCGCGGTCCTCCACTGGATGGACATCTGCGGGGCCATCGCCGCACGGCGGTTCTCGCAGCGCCAGGTCGTCACGGCGTCGATGGACCACGTCGACTTCATCGCACCCATCGAGCTCGGCGACATCGTCACCGTCACGGGCTACGTCTTCGACACCGGCCGGACCAGCATGGACGTGAAGGTCGACGTGCTGGCAGAGCGGCCGAGCCAGGGAGAGACGGCCGAGACGGCGAGCTCGTTCTTCAGCTTCGTCGCGCTCGACGGCGAGGAACGACCGACCGAGATCCCGTCGCTCCGATGTCCGTCCGCAGAGCAGCGGGAACTGCGTGACGAGGCGCTGGCGGCCCGACGGAGACGGCGGCAGGAGCTCGCGGTGGCGGGCGGGACGGAGACAAATTAGTTTGCATTAGTTCAACTCTGTTGGGGAAGATTTATCCGGGGCGGCTCTGACAGCACATATTGCGACTGCCCCGCCCCGTCCCCCAGATGTGGGGTCCCGAGCGACGCGTAGTGACAACCATGGACTGCCCAGACTGCGGAGACGAGCCGACGCGCGTGGTCGACACCGGCACGAGTGCCGACGGCACCGCCGTCCGTCGCCGCCGGGAGTGTACCGCGTGCTCGTTCCGCTTCACGACCTACGAACGGCCCGAGTGGGACTCGCTCCGCGTCGAGAAGCGCGACGGCCGCGTCGAGCCGTTCGACCGCGAGAAGCTCCGGGCAGGCGTCGAGCGTGCCATCGAGAAGCGTCCCGTCGACGCAGACGACGTGGCGACGCTGGTCGACGACGTGGAGGCGACCCTGCTGGACGACGACGGCCGGGTCGTCACCGCCGAGCGGGTCGGCGCGCTGGTCTCCGACCGACTGCGGTCGCTCGACCGGATCGCCTACGTTCGGTTCGTCTCGGTGTATCGGGCGTTCTCCGACCCGGCGGCGTTCCGACGGGCGCTCGACGCGGTGGACGAGCGCGACGAGGGTGGGCAGTCACGCGAGCAGACGGAGTTCGAACAATGAGTCAGCAATCCAGACGGACGACGACGGTCCGGTCCATCCTCGACCGGGCCCGAGACGATGCACAGCTACCGACCGACGAGACCGTCGAGACGCTCGTCGACGAGATCGAGCGCAACCTGTACGACGGGGCCGACCGCGAGGAGGTGTACGAGGCGACCATACAGTCGCTGACGGCACGCATCGAGCGCGAACCGGCGCTCAAACGGATCGCCGCGGACGTGTTCCGGCAGCGGTACTACCGGACGCTCGTCGGGTCGGACGAGACCGGCGAGGACCTCGACCGGGCCTACCGACGGACCTTCGTGGAGAACGTCCAGCGGGGCGTCGAACTCGACCTGCTCGACGAGCGGCTCGTCCAGCGGTTCGACCTCGACGCGCTGGCGGACGAACTGGTCATCGAGCGCGACGAGCTGTTCGAGTACATGGCGATGGAGACGCTCGCGCAGCGCTACTTCCTCAGGACCGAGGAGGGCGGGGAGCACCTCGAACTCCCGCAGGCGTTCTGGATGCGCGTCGCGATGGGGCTGGCCGTCGAGGAGGACGCCCCGCAGTCCCGCGCCGTCGAGTTCTACGACGTGCTCTCGAAGCTCGAGTTCACGCCCTCCTCTCCGACCCTGTTCCACAGCGGGACGACCCACCCGCAGCTCTCCTCGTGCTACCTGACGACCGTGCAGGACGACCTCGAGCACATCTTCGACTCCTACAAGCACCACGCCCAGCTCTCGAAGTGGAGCGGCGGCCTCGGCAACGACTGGACGAACCTCCGGTCGGCTGGCGCGCTCATCGAGAGTACGGGCGTCGAATCCACCGGCACCGTCCCCTTCCTGAAGATCTCGAACGACGTGACGGTGGCCATCAACCGCTCCGGGAAGCGCCGCGGCGCGGCGTGTGCCTACCTCGAGTGCTGGCACCTCGACTTCCCGGCGTTCTGTGACCTCCGGCGGAACACGGGCGACGAGCGCCGCCGCACCCACGACATGAACACCGCGGCGTGGATTCCGGACCTGTTCATGGAGCGCGTCGAGGCGGACGGGCAGTGGACGCTGTTCAGCCCCGACGAGGTCCCGGAACTGCACGGGCTGTACGGCGAGGCCTTCGCCGAGCAGTACCGCGAGTACGAGGCCGCCGCCGACGCGGGCGAGCTCCGGCAGTTCGAGCGCGTCGACGCCACGGAGCTGTGGCGGACGATGCTCACCCGGCTGTTCGAGACCGGTCACCCGTGGCTGACGTTCAAGGACCCGTGCAACGTCCGGTCGCCGCAGGCCCACGTCGGCACCGTCCATTCCTCGAACCTCTGCACCGAGATCACCCTGAACACGAGCGAGGACGAGCACGCCGTCTGCAACCTCGGCTCGGTGAACCTCGCGACGCACGTCGAGGACGGCGAGCTGAACCGGGACCGACTCGCCGACACCATCGAGACGGCCATGCGGATGCTCGACGACGTCGTCGATCTGTGCTTCTACCCGACCGACGAGGCCGAGCACTCGAACATGCAGCACCGCCCGGTCGGCCTCGGAGTGATGGGCTTTCACGACGCGCTCATGCAACTGGCGGTTCCGATGGGCGGCGAGAAGGCGGTGGAGCTGGCGAACCGCTGGCAGGAGTTCGTCTCGTACCACGCCATCCTGAACAGCTCCCGGCTGGCGAGAGAGCGCGGCGCGTACCCGAGCTACGAGGGGTCGAAGTGGGACCGCGGGCTGCTGCCCCAGGACACCGTCGACCTGCTCGAAGACGAGCGCGGCCGCGAGATACCGACCGACCGCGAGGAGACGCTGGACTGGGCGGTCGTCCGCGAGCACGTCGCCGAACACGGGATGCGCAACTCGAACACGATGGCCATCGCGCCGACAGCGACGATCTCGACGATCAACGGGACGACGGCCTCCATCGAGCCCATCTACTCGAACCTCTACGTCAAGTCCAACATGTCCGGCGACTTCACCGTCCTCAACGACCGGCTCGTCGCCGACCTGAAGGACCTCGGGCTCTGGGACGACGAGCTGGTCGATCGCATCAAGTTCCACGACGGCTCCATCCAGGAGATACCGGAGATCCCCGCCGAGACCCGCGAGCTGTACCGCGGCGCGTTCGAGATCGACCCCCGTCACCAGCTCCGGCTCACCGCCCATCGCCAGACGTGGATCGACCAGTCCATCTCCCACAACGTGTTCTTCCCCTCGACCGACGGCTCGTTGCTGGGGGAGGTCTACCGGACGGCCTGGGAGCTCGGCCTGAAGACGACGTACTACCTGCGCACCCTCGGCGCCTCCCAGATAGAGAAGTCGACGCTCGACATGAGCGAGTACGGCCGCACGCAGCACCGGGACGGCGGCCCGGGCGACCGCGGCCCCGGGGACGACACCGCCGCCGACGGCGGCCGCGACGTGGCCGACGACACCGCCCGGGACGACGACGGCGAACTATGTCGCGTCGAGGACCCGACCTGCGACGCCTGCCAGTGATACAATGCCACTCATCGACACCGACGCCGAACACGACCCGAACAAGATACTGCCGATCGACTACGACTGGGCACGCGAGTACTACACCGCGGGCGTCGCCAACAACTGGGTGCCGAACGAGATTCCGATGCAGGAGGACGTCTCCCAGTGGAACGGCGACGCGCTCACCGACGCCGAGCGACAGCTCGTCGAGTGGAACCTCGGCTTCTTCTCGACGGCCGAGTCCCTGACCGCGAACAACATCGTGCTCGCGCTGTACGAGTACGTCACCGCGCCGGAGTGCCGCCAGTACCTGCTCCGACAGGCGTACGAGGAGGCCATCCACACGGACACGTTCATCTACTGCTGTGACACGCTCGGCTTCGACCCGGACTACCTCTACGGGATGTACGACCGGGTGCCCTCGATCCGCGAGAAGGACGAGTTCGTCGTCGACCTCACGCAGGTGCTCGACGAGCCCGGCTTCACCATCGAGGACGAGGCCGACGTGCGTGCGCTGCTCCGCGACCTCGTCGGCTTCTACGTCGTCATGGAGGGCATCTTCTTCTACGCCGGCTTCGCCATGATGCTCGGGCTGAGACGGCAGGGGAAGATGGTCGGTATCGGCCAGCAGTTCGAGTACATCATGCGCGACGAGTCGCTGCACGTCGGCTTCGGCGTCGACCTGATCCAGCAGATTCGAACGGAGCACCCGGGCGTCTGGACGGACGAGTTCGCCGACGAGGTGGTCGACCTGATCACCACGGCCGTCGAGCTGGAGCAGATCTACGCCCGCGAGGCCTGCCCCGACGAGATACTGGGCATGGGGCCCGCGCAGTTCGCCGAGTACGTCGAACACGTCGCGGACCGCCGGCTCGGCCAGCTCGATCTCCCCGAGCAGTACGGCACCGAGAACCCGTTCCCGTGGCTGTCGGAGCAGGTGGACCTCAACAGGGAGAAGAACTTCTTCGAGACGCAGGTGACGGAGTACCAGAGCGGCGGCAGCCTCGACTGGTAGGGGCGGACGCTCAGGTCCCTACCCCGTCGCCCCCGCCGGTGGCCGGCTCAAGCCCGCCGCCGGTGTACAGTAGACTCGCGACCAGCAGCAGGACCCCCAGTGGGAGGAGCCACTCGAACACGGTCAGCAGCGTGCCGGAGGCGGAGACACCGACTGCGAGCAGCACGGTCGGGCCGCAGCAGGCCGACCCGGAGAGCAACGCTGGAACGGCAGCGAGGACGCCGCTGCCGCCCCCACGGGACCGTTCAACCCCGCAGGCCTGCGGGTGACGCCACGCGAGGTAGGTGACGCCGACGTTCGCGCCGACGAGGAGTGCGAGCACCGAACCGACCGCGACGTTGAGTGGGGACACCAGCCAGCGGGCGACGCCGAGGTCGACCAGCGCGACGGGCTCCCAGGCGAACGGGCCGGTCCGTTCGAGCATCCGCGAGAGCGGGTCGGCAACGACGGTGACGACCTCGACCGGCAGTCCCGACCGGACCGTCAGGTCGCCGACCGCGACGAGGTAGACCACGAGGTAGGCGACCGCGAGGAGGGAGGCGACGGCGAGCGCGTCGCGGCGGCGGACGAGCAGGGCCAGCGAGCGTCCGGTCCGCCGGAGACGGTCAGGCATGGACCTCCGTGGAGGGGTAGAACGCGAACCACGCGAACCACATCGCGTCGAACGACGGCACCGGGTCGAGAGGGAGCTCGTCGGCCGCGACCGTCTCGCCGTCGAACCGGTAGCCGCCGTCGACGGGGGTCGGTGCGGGTGCGTCGGCCGATGGGAGTCGGTAGCCGTGGCCCGTGTCGAGCGTCGCGTCGTGGACGAAGACGACCGGAACGTCGCCCGCCGTACCGGTGACGACGCGGTCCGCTCGGAGGCGTCGTTCGTGGACCGCGACGGCCCCGGACGACGTTCGGGCCCCGTGGAAGACGTCCTTCGCGGGGTGCCGGTCGTCCTCGATCTGGGGGTCGAACAGGGTGCTCTCCCGGGCGTAGTACCCACCGCGTGGATTGTAGGAGCCGTACGGGTCTCGTTCGTAGTCACGGACGTAGCCTGTGTCGCGCGTGAGCACCCGGCCGTCGGGGTGGGCGTCGCGGAAGCGCTCCCACGTCGTCCACCGAACGGGGACGTGCTGGAGGCTACGGCCCTCGTGTTCGCCCTGGATGGCGGTCCCGAGCACCTGGGGCCACCTGCTGTCGGTCCCGCGGTCGTACATCACGAGGTTCGAGTTGAGCAGGTCGCCCGAGACGCCGAACTCGACGCCGCCGCGGCGGTAGCCGATGGCGGTCCCGGTCAGTGGGCAGTACGTGACCGCGACGGGCTCGCCGCCGACGGTGTCGTTGACGATCTCGTGCCAGACGAGGATGGACTGCGGGTAGGCGCGGGCGTCGTCGTCCACGACGACGGCGAAGACGGGGTCGCCGTCTGCGATGCGGTCGCCCACGTCGTCGACGGGTTCGAACGAGGGGTCGTCGATGGAGGGGATGCCGTCCTTGGGCGGGCCGCCGGAGCGCACCCAGTCCCGCAGCTGGGCGAACGACTCCTCGACGACGAGGGACTCGCTCGCGAGCGGGAGCGGGCCGGCGGTGTCGGCGGCCTGGGGACCGGTCGTCGCCGACGACCGGCCGGCCGGCGAGCCGGCACCGTCCCCGCCACCCGACCGGGCGTCGAGACAGCCCGCCAGTGCGGCGAGGCCCGCGCCGGTGCCGGCGAGCACGCTCCGTCGCGTGCGGTTCGGTACCATATACGGTGCTGGTCTCGGGTCGGATTAACCGTACCCTGGCCGTGCGTCGCCGTCGCACGAGCGTCGTCACGGCATCTCCCCCGGTCCCACGGTGGACACGAACTGTCTAGAGCCGGGGTTGAAATGTATATGGTTATTACCATTTAAATCACTGGGTGGAATCGAGGCACAACAGCGACCTGGAGTGCGAATCCGAACTTGAATTCGGGACTTTATTAAATAGTATTTCGGTTCAACGTCTTTAACTAGAATTCTCTAGCCACAATATTTAACTGAAACCCTGTGAGTCTGTGGAGTCGAGGTATGAAGCTGGAGATAACCAACGACTCCACGACCGAACGAACAGTGCCCGTCGACGGCGGCTCCTCGTGCAGCACCTGTACGTGCAGCACGTGCTGCTGCCACCACAACGGGTAACGACGCAGTGCCCCGGCCGCCGCCGACGCGGTGGGGGCGGGGGACTGCACGGACGAACCGGCCGACGACCACGGACGCCACCGCCCGCTCGCGGTCGATAGCGGCGATGGCGGCTTCCTTCACCGCCGACTGACCCGACCACCGGCGCGACCATCGACCCGACGACAGGCAATGAACGTGAACCTGAACCGGCTACGACAGCTGCGAAGCCAGGAGTTCGACCCGACGAGCACACGGCTCGGCGAGTCGTACTTCACCGAGTACACCCACAAGGAGTTCGACGAGGGCTCCGTCGCCGAGCGCTTCCACGAGAACACGAAGCTCACCACCGTCTCGGAGTTCTCGCTGGGGCCGGCCGCCGGGCTGTTCACGGCGGACCCGTCGCTCTCGTACGCACAGGCCCGGCTCCAGCCGGACCACGGGGACGCCGAGCTCGTCGAGCTCCCCCCGACGGAGGGGCTGGACGACCGGTTCGACACCGTCGTGGTCACACGGCGGAGTCGGCGGGAGATGGCGGGCGAGGGCGTCACGGTCCAGGAGCTCTCGACGCTGCTCCAGCACGCCTGCGGGGTCACCGGCAAGCAGGTGCTCGCTGAGACGGACGACGCTGACGACGTGGAGAAGCAGTTCCGGTCCTACGCCTCCGCGGGCGGGCTCTACCCGGTCGAGGTGTACTTCGCCGTCGTCAACGAGAGCGCCGACCTCGCGAAGGGGCTCTACTACTACGTCCCCGAGGAGCACGCGGTGCGGGTGCTCGACCGGGAGCCGGACGTGGTCGACGCGGTCACGGACAGCATCTCGATACCCGAGGACGTCCACGACCCGACCGAGGCCGCCATCACCGTGTTCCTGACGGGCTCGCTCTGGCGGGCGATGGCGAAGTACGGGCCGCGTGGCTATCGGTTCGTTCTGCAGGAGTCCGGACATCTCGCACAGAACCTCCAGCTCGCCGCGGGGGCGATGGGACTGGCGTCGGTCCCGCTCGCGGCGTTCTACGACGACGTACTCAACGACTATCTCGGCGTCGACGGCGTGAACGAGGCGGCGGTGTACACGATCTCCGTCGGCCGGACAGGTGAGGACACATGACAGACGACAGCTCCGAACACGAGGCACTGGCCATCGAGTACCCGGCGTTCAACCCGACCGTCGTCCCCGCACAGGTCGACGAGAACACCATCCACGTCCGCGCCGGGCCGTGGAGCGGACCCATCATCACGGTCCGTGACACCGACGAGGACGCGGCCATCACACGGCTCGTCGACCGCATCGACGGCGAGACGCACGTCGAGGAGCTCATCGAGGTGTTCGACGAGGACGCCCGCGAGGAGGTGCTCGACGCACTCGCCCAGCTCGCGGCGAACGACGTGGTCCACGACGCGGGCGCGGTCGACGACGAGCTCCACCCGCACCTGGCGATGCGGCACCAGTTCCGCCAGCTGGAGCGCGACCGCGTCGACGCGAAGACGGTCGCCGTCGTCGGCGACGCCGGGATGGCCCGCCACGTCGTCGAGGACCTCCTGGAGCTCGGCGTCGGCGAGGTCGGCGTCGTCCCGGTCGCGGACCCCGGAGACGCGTTCGCACGCGTCGCCGGCGAGGAGCGTTTCGAGTCGTTCCCCCGGGAGGACCTCCGCGAGGTGGTCACCGCGGCCGATCTCGTCGTCTACACCGGGGAGCGCCCCCGGCCGATGCTCCTCTCCGACCTGAACGGCATCGCACACGAGACGGACACGCCGTGGGTGCTCGGCCAGGTGCTCGGCTTCGACGGCATCGTCGGTCCGGCCGTCTTCCCCGGGGAGACGGCCTGCTACGAGTGCTTCGAGCGCCGGACGCTGGCGAACGTCTCCAACCGCGAGGGGTACGTCGGCTACCGCGACGCGATGGCGGCCGACGACCACCTCGCCACGCAGTCGCTCCCGATGTTCCGGCGCGCGGTGGCGGGCTACCTCGCGCTCGACGTGCTCCACCTGCTCGCGTTCGGCGTCGGCTTCACCGCCGGGTCGGTCGTCACGATGAACTCGCTCGACTGCAGCGTCGCGAACGAGGACGTGCTCAAGCTGCCGCGCTGTCCGACCTGCGGCGTCGATTCGGGCCACGGGAACGCCCAGTTCGTCGGGCTGGAGGACGTGGTCCACGCCGACCGCATCGGGGGAGGTGACTGACGTGGAGGTCCAGGTCCACGACACGCCCATCGATGCGAGCGCGGGCCGACTGCTGGGCCGACGGACCGGACTCGTCCGCTCGCTGCACCTCATGCTGCAGTCGCGCGACGAGCCACAGGCGATGCTCTGTACGCCCGACACCTGCGACGTGGGCTACCTCGCGGACGCCGACGGGCAGCTCGACCTCTCGCTCGGCGGGAAGGCCGAGACGCTCGACGGCTCGTTCATGAGCGCGCTCGGCGAGACCGTCGAACGGTACTGCCTCTGCTTCCCGCCAGCGCTTGACGACCTCACGGTCGCCTCGTACGACGAGCTGGCGGAAGAGCGCGCGGTCGTCGACTACGACCATCTCGACATCTGGGGCGAGGCGGTGTACGAACAGCGGCTCGCGCCCCTCTCGCGCGAGGTGGAGCTGCCGTGGACGACCGGCACGAACCTGCTGACCGGCGAGCCGGTGGCGGTCCCGGCGGACCTCGTCTGGGCGGACGTCGGCTCGCTCGGCGAGACGCCGACCCGGGTGCTTGGCACCTCGAACGGTTGTGCGGCCGGCCCCGACCGCGCGTCGGCGCTGCTCGGCTCGCTGTACGAGCTGGTCGAGCGCGACGCGTTCATGCGGTCGTGGGGGCGCCAGGAGCCGCCGACGCGGTACGACGCCGACAGCATCCCGGCGGTCAGCGAGTTCGTCGCGGAGCGGCTCCCGCGCACCCTGTCGGCGCACGTGTTCGCGTACGACTCGCCGGTCGACCTGCCGACGGTCGGGGCGGCCATCGTCAACGACCGCGACGAGCGCCCGAAGTTCCTGCTGGGCGGGGCGACGGACGTGGACCCCGTCGCGGCGATCTGTGACTCGCTCGTCGAATGCATCCAGAGCTGGCCGTACGCCGCCGAGCTCGCCATCGAGTACGACGTCGACGACCTCGACCCGGCCGACCCCGAGGACAACTTCGACGCGAACGTGCTCCACTACACGTTCCCCGAGCAGTTCGACGAGCTGTCGATGCTGTTCGAGCGCGAGCCACGGACCGCGGACGCGGAGACGTTCCCGGACCGGGCCGACTGGTCGACCCAGCGCGCACTCGAGCACTGTCTCGACGCGCTCGCCGCCGCCGGCTGTACGCCCATCGCGTTCGACCTGACGACGCGTGACGTCGCGGCCGCCGGGCTCTCGGTCACCCGCGTCGTCGTCCCGGAGCTCGTGCCGCTGACGCTGCCGTTCGCACTCCCCGAGAACCACCCGGCGTTCGACGGGGACGAACTCACCGAGAAGCCGCATCCGTTCCCGTGAGCGAGATGACCCACACCGCAACGAGGTTGTACCCGACGTGAGCCAGCACCGGCACGACGACCGACCCCGTGGCGAGGAACGCGAGGGCGTATACGACGCCGTTCCAGCTCTTGAACGCGACCTCGTGGCGACCGTTGGCGACGTGGGCCAGCCCGAACGCGACCGCCGAGACGGCGACGAACGCGGGTGCGCCGAGGCTGTCGACGAGCGGTGCGAGCCCCGTGCGGAACACCAGCTCCTCGGGCACGACCGAGAGCAGCATCGGGACGGTCCAGACGAACTCGCCGGTCCCGCGCTCGATGCGGGCACCGGTCCACCGCTTCCAGAGGGTGGTGTCGACGCCGTACAGCGCCGCACCCGCGGGCAGCGCGACGAGCCAGCGCGGGTCGAACGCCAGCGTCGGCGAGACGGGACCGACGCCGACGAGGACGGCCGCGAACAGGGCCGAGAAGCCGGCGTAGAGCCAGCGGTCGTGCTCGCGCCGGTGGTCGTAGCCGACCCGGCTCCCGCCGGCGACGACGACGAGGAACGAGAGCGGCACGACGATCACGTAGGAGAGGGCGGCGACGACCCAGACGGTGCTCATCGCGGGCCACCACCTCGGTGTGTGGGTCCGTCGTCGACGGGCCGTCCCCTTCGCATCGTTCCGGACGTAACCCACCGAGCCGGTATTACTGTGTTGGAAGCCGGCGCCGCTGGAGGTGTCCCCGCGTGACCGACCCGTCGGTCACCGTCACCCCCGAGCGTCCGCGGTTCACGGAGCGCGTCGAGATCCGACTCGACGGGCTGCCCCCTGGCGAGCAGGTCCGGGTCGCGGCGCGGATGCCCGACCGGAACGGGGTGCTCGCCGCCGAGGCGACGTTCGAGGCCGACGCCGCAGGCGTGGTCGACCTCGCCGAGCAGGCGCCGGTCGACGGCCCGTACGACGGCGTCGACCCGATGGGGCTGTTCTGGGCGATGGAGTTCGACGAACGCCGCCAGCTCGTCGCCGACGAGGACGACATCACCTCGACGGTGGTCGAGCTGTCTGCGACCGTCGACGGCCGCGAGGTCGCGGCGACGACGTTCGAGCGCGTGCTCGCCGGCGACGGCGTCGACATCCGGCACGTGGACGACCGCGGCATCGTCGGCCGGTTCTACGAGCCCGCCGGCGACGGCCCGCATCCGGGCGTGCTGCTGCTCGCCGGCGGCGGCGGCGACCCACCGTGGCGCGTCGCGACGGTGCTCGCCGGCGAGGGCTACGCCGTGCTCGCGCTGGCGTACTGCGGCGTCGAGGTCGACGGTCGGCCGAACGCGCTGGAGGAGATCCGCATGGAGTACTTCGAGGGCGCGCTCGACTGGCTGTCCAACCAGGACGCGGTCCGGCCGCCGCCGTTCGGCTGCGTCGGCTGGTCCCGCGGCGCCAACGCCGGGCTGCTGCTCGCCGCGCAGAACCCGGAGGTCGGTGCGGTCGTCGCCTACGCGCCGAGCAGCGTCGTCTTCCAGGGCATCCCCGACGGCTGGGGGAGCGTCGGCTCGCCGTGGGCCAGCGGTGGGACGCCGGTGCCGTACGTCCCGTACACGTTCGGCAAGGCGTTCGTCCCCGGCGCCCTCGGGCGCTACGTCAGCCGGAGCGAGCTGCAGCTGGCGCCCATCTACGAGCGCAGCCTCGAGCAGGCCGACGACGAGCGGGTCGAACGGGCCCGCATCCCCGTCGAGCGCATCGCCGGCCCGGTGCTCGTCATCTCGGGGACCGACGACCGGCTCTGGCCGTCGGCCCGGTTCGGCCGCGAGCTCGACGCCCGGCTCGACGCCCACGACTTCGAGTACGCCCACGAGCACCGGTGCTACGAGGGCGCCGGCCACGTCGTCACCATCCCGAACGACGTGACGATCCACGACGTGGGCGACATCGTCCCCGGCCTGCCGCTCACCGGCGGCGGCACGCCGAAGGCCAACGCCGAGGCGGCGCGGTCCTCGTGGCCGCTCGCGCTCGGCTACCTCGAACGGGGGCTGGAGCGATGACCGACAGCGGACCGACGACCGACGACCCGCGCGAGGACTGGCGGCCCGCGTCTCGACCGACAACCGACTGACAACCGACCATGGCAACCGACCACTCAGAACGCACGGGTACGACGACGGAGACGGGAGACTGCGGCACGGCCGTCGTCCCGTGGTACAGGCAGACGAAGAGCTTCGCACGGCGGTCGCTCCGGGAGCTCGCCCGGAGCCGGGTGGCCCTGTTCTGGGCCATCCTCTGGCCGGTGTTCTGGTACTTCCTGACGATGGTGGTGTTCATCAGCGAGCCACGGGGCGTCCCGGCGGACCAGCTGGCGGCCGTGATGGCCGACATCCGGGCGACGAACGCCATCTCGTTCGGGCTGTTCGGCGCGTTCACCGTCACGCTCGTCGCGTTCGCGCAGAACTTCACGGACGACCTGGAGGCCAAGCGCTACCGGAAGCTGCGCTCGCTGCCCATCGCCCCCTCGGCGGACCTCACCGGGCGGTTCCTCGCCGGGTTCGTGCTCGCGCTGGCGTCGTTCTGGACCGTCGTCGGCGTCGGCTACCTCGACGGCGCGAGCTTCGCGCTCGCCGACGGATGGCTCTCCGTCGTGGTCGTGCTGGTGAGCCTGCTGCTGTTCTGCATCGTCGGGATGTCGACCGCGGTCGTGTTCTCGACGGTCGTGGAGAAAGGCGAGTACCTCACCATCGTCACGAACACGACGCTGCTCATCCTGTTCTTCTCGACGGGCTACAACGGCATCCAGGCCGCGATGTCGCCGATGCGCGAGTACGTCAACCTCGTGCCGAACTCGCTGGCCGCCCGGATGCAGATCTACCACCTGACCGATGTCCGCGGGCAGGCCGCCGAGCAGGCGGGGCTGGTCTCACCGGCGCTGCCCGGCGATCCCCGGTTCCTCGCGCTGCTGCTCGGGTTCGCGGTCGTGCTGTGGTGCGTCGCCGTCCTCACCATGCGCCGCTCGGTGTACGGGGGTGACGCCGGTGAGTAACGGCCCCGTCGTCGACGCCCGGAACGTCCGCAAGGAGTTCGACGGCGAGACCGTGCTGGACGGCGTCGACCTGCAGGTGCCCGAGAACGAGATCACCCTGCTGATGGGCCCCAACGGCGCGGGCAAGACCATCCTGCTGTCGTGTCTCTGTGGTGCGCTCAGCCCGACCGACGGCGACATCGAGGTGTTCGGCGGCGAGCCGAAGGCCGCACGCTCGCGGCTGAACTTCATGATACAGGGCGGGCTCGCGCTGCCGGACCTGACCGGCCGCGAGAACCTGGAGTTCTATGCGGACCTGCACCCGGGGTCGACCGACGACTGGCGCGACATCGTCGACTGGCTCGACCTCGATCGCGAGGCGCTCGACCAGCCCGTCCACGAGTACTCCGGCGGGATGACACGCAAGCTCGAGCTCGCGGTGACGCTCAGCGTCGACGTCCCGCTGTACCTGCTCGACGAGCCGACCGCCGAGCTCGACATGACGACCATCGACCGGTTCCACGCGCACCTGCGCGAGCTGGTCGACCGGGGGAAGACCGTCGTGCTCACCAGTCACGAGCCGATGGACGCCCACATCGCCAGCCACGTCGCGTTCGTCCAGCACGGCCGCTGCATCGCCGACGGCGACCCGGAGGCCCTGCTCGCGGAGGTGCCGCCCGTGCTCCGGGTGGACGGCCGCCGCCTCGTCGGCGACGTCGCCGAGTTCGCCCGCGACGGCCGGCTGTTCGAGGACGGCCAGGAGCGCCGCGGCTTCCTCGCGGAGGGCGCGAGCGCGGAGCTCGCCCGGCGCACCGTCGACGACCCGGCCGCCCGCGAGACGGTGTCGACGGCGGAGCCGACGTACGCGGACATGTTCAACTACTACACCCGCATCTGCTCGTGGGAGTGATAGCGAGAAGTGGGTCGGTTCTAGAGGTGGCTCGTCGGTCGAGCGGCGCTACATGTAGCCGAGGTCGCGCAGGCGCTCCATCAGGTCCTCCTTGTCCTGGGCGCGGCCGGCGCGCTCGGTCGTGTTCTCGAGGTCCTGCAGCCAGGCGGGCTCCTGTTCGGCCTTCTCCGTGGAGACCTCCGACCCCAGCGAGCGGAAGCCCTCGAAGTACTTCGGCGAGACCGGGATGTCCTCGTGGGTCAGCCCGTTCGGCAGGTCGTCGTAGTCCTGCGGGACGTAGCCCTCGTCGGGGTAGTCCTCGACGGTCTCGGGCACGACGAAGTGCCAGAACGCCTCCCAGACGTCGGCCTCGGCGAACTGGAGGATGGGCTGGATGCGGTCGTGGGGCGGGTAGATGTCGGGGTCGTGGCGCGGGCTGAAGAACGTCTCGTCGGCGCGGGCCTCCTGCTCGTCCCACCGGATGCCCGAGATGATGCCGTCGATGTCCTCCGATTCGAGCGTGTCGTTCAGCGCCACCGTCTTCAGCAGGTGGTTGCCGACGTAGGTGTCCAGCAGGAACGGGAACGTGTCCTCCTCGTACTCGAGGATGTTCCGGATGTGGTGCTGGTTGTGCTCCGACAGCGCGTCGACCGGGATGTCGTCGCCCGGTTCGAGGCCGTGCTCGTCGACGTAGTCGCCGACGTCGGTGTTCCGGGCGTAGACGACCTCGAGGTCCCACTCGTCGGCCCAGTGCTCGACGAACTCCATCAGCTCGTCGAAGTGCTGGAAGTGGTCGATGAACACCGTCGTGGGCAGCTCGTAGTCGAACCGCTCCGCGACCTCCTTCACGAAGTAGAGGGTGAGCGTCGAGTCCTTCCCACCGGTCCACATCACGGCCGGGTTCTCGTACTGCTCGAGGCCCTTCTGGGTCACTTCGAGCGCCTTCTCGATCTTGTGCTCGATGGACGGGTAGGTTGCCGGTGTCTCGCCTTCGCCGTCCGTGTAGTCGACGTCGAGGTACTCCGGGAACTCGCTCATGTAATTAGATGTAATTACAGACTCGCAAAAGTGTCTTTTGGGTTCGGCCGATTTTGATGGCGATCGGTTCTCGGGTTCCAACTGGTCGACTCCGGCTGTGGCGCTGGTTCTATCGTGGGAATCGCTGGAGACGAGAACAGCCAGAAAGCCCCGAGGTTCTCGGCTCCCGCGACTCGCTGCGCGCTTCACTCCGTTGCAGTGCTTGCTTCGTCGTGGTTCGCCGAGAACCTCGCCCCTTTCAGTCCCACCGTCGGAGCAAGCTCCGACGAGCCCCCGTTCGCTCACAGGCTCGCTCACGGGGACACCCACCGCGACGCACCGCACCTCACGCCTCCCCAACCTCTTGCGCTCCTCAGTCGCTAGCGCTCCCTCCGGTGCTCATCCCTCGCGCGGATGGCTCGACGTGCTCGCTGCGCTCGCACAGCCTCGCCAGCCGCGCGCCAGTCGGCTGGTCGGGAATCGTCGTCATCGTTCCGCCACCAGAACCCATTAGCCCCGTCGCCGCCACGTCCGTCGTATGCCATACGACATCGAGCGCTATCTCAACGTCCGGAGCGCCTACGGGGCGTCGTTCGGGCCCGAGGGCGAGCGCGTCTCCTTCCTCATGGACACGACGGGCACGCCGCAGGTCTGGTCGGTCGACGGGGCGGGCGAGTGGCCCCACCAGCGCACGTTCGAGGACGAGCGCGTCGGCTTCGCGTCGTGGTCGCCCGAGCGCGACGAGCTGGTCTACGGGATGGACCAGGGCGGCAACGAGCGCATGCAGTTCTTCCGGCTCAGCGGCGACGGCAGCGAGGAGCTTCCGCTGACCGCACACCCCGACGCGAAGCATCGCTGGGGCGGCTGGAGCCACGACGGCGAGCGGTTCGCGTTCGCGTCGAACCGCCGCGACGAGCGCGTGTTCGACATCTACGTGCAGGGGCGAGACGAGACGGGCAACGACGCGACGCTCGTCCACGAGGGCGACGGCTGGCTGAGCGTCGGCGGCTGGAGCCCCGACGACGACCGGCTCGTCGTCTCGCAGGCGTACTCGAACTACGACCAGGACCTCTACGTGCTGGACCTCGACAGCGGGGAACTCGATTATCTCACCCCCCACGAGGGGAACGTCCGATACACCAGCGCGTCGTGGGGGCCCGAGGGCGACGCGCTCTATCTCTGCACCGACGACGATTCGGACACGCTGTACCTCGCCCGCCTCGACCTCGACACCGGCGAGCTGGAGACGGTCGTCGACGGCGGCGACTGGAGCATCGACGGCGTCGCTCTCGACGAGGAGACGGGCCGGCTGGTCTACTCGCGCAACGTCGACGGCTACACCGAGCTGACGGTCGGCGAGCTGGCTGGCCCCACCGGCATCGACGAGTTCCCGTCGCCCGACCTGCCCGGCGGTATCGCCGGCGGTGTCTCCTGGGGCCCCGACGCCGACCGGTTCGCCATCACCGCGACGGGCGCGGCGGTGAACACCAACGTCTACGTCGTCGAGACCGAGACCGGCGAGACCGAGCGCTGGACCTACGCCGCGACGGCCGGCATCCCCGAGTCGTCGTTCCGCGAGCCCGAGCTCGTCCACGTCGAGAGCTTCGACGGCCTCGAGGTGCCGGGCTTCCTCACGCTCCCCGACGGAGCCGCGGCCGATAACCCGGTCCCCGTCATCGTCTCCATCCACGGCGGCCCCGAGGCCCAGCGGCGCCCGTCGTTCAACCCCGTCAAGCAGTACTACCTGAACCGCGGCTACGGCTACTTCGAGCCGAACGTCCGCGGCTCTGCGGGCTACGGGAAGGCGTACAGCCACCTCGACGACGTGCGCAACCGCATGGACTCCGTCGCCGACATCGAGGCCTGCCTCGACTGGCTGGACACCCAGGACGCCGTGGACTCGGACCGCCTCGTCGCCATGGGCGGCTCCTACGGCGGGTTCATGGTGCTCGCGAGCCTCATCGAGTACCCCGAGCGATGGGCCGCCGGCGTCGACATCGTCGGCATCGCCAACTTCGTCACGTTCCTCGAGAACACCGGCGAGTGGCGGCGCACGCTCCGCGAGGCGGAGTACGGCTCGCTGGAGGACGACCGCGAGTTCCTGCAGTCCATCTCGCCGACGGAGAACGTCGACGCCATCCGGTCGCCGCTGTTCGTCATCCACGGCGAGAACGACCCGCGCGTGCCAGTGGGGGAGGCCCACCAGATCGTCGAGAGCGCCCGCGAGCAGGGCGTCACCGTCCGCGAGCTCGTCTTCGAGGACGAGGGCCACGGACTGACGAAGCTGGAGAACAAGGTCGAGGCCCACACCGCGGTCGCGGAGTTCCTCGACGAGCACGTCTGAGACGGCGGTGCGGGCCGGCCGACGCGGCGGTCAACCGACTATCACGCCGATGGTCGACGCGACGGAGACGAAGACGAGGAGCCCGCCGAGGACGTAGCACGCGAGGCCCAGCAGGTCGCCCCAGGTCCACAACCACACGATGGCGATCACAGAGAGGAGCAACTGCAGCGGGAGCGATGCGTCCTCCATGTTCTCGATCCCCTCGTAGTCGAGCGTGTTGCGGAGGCGTCCGAAGCCCAGTATTCCGAGACCGACGCCACCGATTGCGACAGAGAGCATGACCTCCCCGACGACTTGCGGGACAGGAAGTCCTGCCGCGCCAGCGACGAGGATGACGGCACAGAGGACGCTCGTCACCGTGAACGCCAGCACGCGCCGGACGTAGTCCATCGACCGAACCGGCGTTTCACCGATGTTTCCCATACTCCGGTTCGACCATCAATTTACATCAATGGTTCGGAATTAAAGCCGGAGGATGATGGACTCACCTCGGACGGGTCGTTATGCCGCTGGCCCGCGAACCGGACGAGCATGGACGGACTCCCTCGCCGTCGTCTGCTGGCCCGCCAGACGGGTCTCCTGACACTCGGCGCACTGGCGGGCTGTCTGGACGACGACGCCGGCCCTGAGGCGGGGACGGAGACGACGACAGACGACGCGGCCGCTCCCGACACCGCCACCGACGGCCTCGACCTCCGCGAGGCGAACGTCGTCGGCGTCTCGGTCGAGAGCGAGGACGGCACGTACCGGTTCGACGTGACGCTCCACCACGACGACGACGGCGAGGACGGCTACGCGAACTGGTGGCAGGTCGAACGGCTCGATGGAACCCGGCTGGGCCGCCGCGAGCTGCTGCACGCGCACTCACAGCAGCCGTTCACGCGGTCCGACTCGGTCGAGATTCCAGCGGGTGTGACCTGCGTCGCCGTCCGCGGCCACGACCAGACGCACGGCTACGGCGGGGTTGCGATGCTGGTGACCCTCGACTCGGGTGCGACGCGACGGATGGACCAGGGACCGGAACCGCGCACGTTCGACGCGACCGACTGTCCGGGGTAGTCCGGAACTCGCCGTCTCCGTCCCTGCGCACCCGATGCGCTCTTGTGTGACACGCACGAGGTGGGGTGTATGGGACTGCGGGAGATCGTCGCGGGCGTGGTCGTGGGCCTCGTGGTCGTCGCCCTGCTCGCGGTCGGCGTCGGCTGGGAGCAGGTGCTCGACCGGGTGCTCGCCGCCAACAAGCCGCTGTTCGGGCTGGCGCTGCTCGCCGGCTTCGGCTCCATCGTCGCGTGGGGGCTCTCCGTCTACGCGCTCGTGCGTCCGATCCCGGACGCGCCGGGCCCGCGGCGGTTCGGGAACCTCTACCTCGCCGCAGTGTTCGTCAAGCAGGCGATCCCCTTCGGCGTCGCGGGCGGTGCGGCCGTCCTCGCGTACGTCATCTCGCGGTACTCCGATGCGACCATCGAGCGCACGCTGCTCGCGACGACGGTCGCCGGCTTCCTCAGCACGGTCGCCTCGGCGCTCGTCGCCGGGGTCGGACTGCTGTTCGTCCTGCTCACGCGCCCCGTCCCGCAGTGGATCATCCAGCTGACGGTCGTCCTCGCAATCGGGCTGCTGGCGCTCATCGGTATCGTGACGGCCTTCGCCATCTGGCCCGCCATCCTCCGCCGGGCGACGGTCCGGTTCGCGGGCGCAATCCACCCGACCGTCTCGGCGCTGTCGACCCGCGTCGGCGCGGTCCTCGAACCGACGCGGGTCCGGGCGCGGCTCGACCGCTTCGTCGACACGGGCGAGGTCGTCGCCAGAGAGCCCCGGGCCGTCGTGGCGTCGTTCGCCGCGTCGGTGCTCGCGTGGGTGTTCACCGCCGCCGCGTTGAGCTTCTCGCTGGCGGCGGTCAGCAGCCCCGCGGCGCTGTCGGTCTCGGCGTTCGCCGTCACGGTGTCCGGGGTCGCGACGGCCGTCCCGCTGCCGGGCGGACTCGGCGGCGTCGAAGCCACGATGTCGGCGCTCGTCACCGTGATGAGCGGCGATCAGGTGACCGCCGTCGGCGCGGGCGTCGTCCTCTTCCGGCTCGCGACGTTCTGGCTCCGGCTGGTCGTCGGTGGCCCCGCCGGGCTGGCGGTGCTCGGGCGCTACGGCTCCGGCTCGCAGGCGCTCGACGAGCTCGACGAGATAGAGGAGAGCGTGGGCGACGTCGGCCCCGCGGGCGAGTAGGCTACTCGATGACGCCGGTCTTTCTGGCGGTCTCCCAGGCCGCCTCCTCGCTCATGCCGTCGCCGAGGATGGTGTAGCGGTCGCGGATCTCGTGGCAGGTCGTCAGCGCCTCGACCACCGTCTCGGGCTCGATGCCGAGCTCCTCGGCGGTCGTCGGCGCGTCGATGCTCCGGAGCGCGTCGCGGATGTCCGTCCAGAAGCCGTGGTCGCCGCCGTGGAGGTACGCCGTCAGGATTGAGCCGACGCCGACCTGGTGGCCGTGCAGCGCGGGGTTCGGGGCGATGCGGTCGAGCTGGTGCGAGAACAGGTGCTCGGCGCCGGAGGCGGGCCGCGACGAGCCCGCGATGGACATCGCCACGCCGGAGGAGACCAGCGCCTTCGTCACCACCCACGAGGACTCTTCCAGTCCCGGGCGGACCGAGTCCGCGTTGTCGACGAGGATCTCGGCGGTCATCTCGGAGAGCGCGGCCGCGTACTCCGAGTACGGCACGTCCTTCAGCCGGTTCGCGAGCCGCCAGTCCATCACCGCGGTGTAGTTGGAGATGATGTCGGCACAGCCCGCGGTCGTCAGCTCCCAGGGTGCCTCCGCCAGCACCTCCGTGTCGGCGACCACGGCCAGCGGCGGGTCCGCCGCGACGCTGTGGCGGGTGTCGCCCTCCGGCACCGACCCGCGCCCGGAGACGATGCCGTCGTGGCTCGCCGCCGTCGGGACCGAGACGAAGCCCAGGCCGACGTGGTCCGCCGCCATCTTCGCGATGTCGATGGCCTTCCCGCCGCCGACGCCGAGCAGGAACCCCGGCTGTGCCGCCTCCGCGCGCTCGATGACCCGCTCGACGGAGTCGAACGTCGCCTCCTCGACGACGACGACCTCCGAGTCGGCGAACTGTGCCTCGATGGTCTCGCCGATCAGCCGGCGGGGCGTCGGGCTCGTCACGACGAGCGGTCGTCCCTGCAGGTGCAGGTCCTCGACGACCTCCGCCGTCCGGTCGACGACGCCGTGGCCGACCACCACGTTCCGGGGCAGCCGGATCCACGTCGATTTGGTGAACATACCCCAACCGACACCGGCCGTCGGGAAAGGAGTTACGCGACGTGCGAGGGTGGCGAGTATTGGCAAGAGCAGTTTGGAGACGGCGGAATCAGTGTCGAGCCATCCGCGCGAGGGACGAGCGCCGCAGGGAGCGGTCACGAGACGCTCGCGTCTCGTGGGCCCACCGGAAATCTCCGATTTCCGGGGACGCTAGCGACTGAGGCGCGCAGGAGGCTGGGGAGGTTCGAGGGCGGTTGCGGTGCGGTCGGGTGGGGCTGAAAGGGGCGAGGAGCTCGGCGAACCCCGGCGACGTGAGCACCGCAAGAATGAGGAGCGCAAGGAGCCGCGGGAGTCGAGCGCCTCGGGGCTTTCTGGCTGTTCGTGGGACAAGAGATTCCTAAAGCAGAAGCGAGACTGGACAATCTCGAACCAACAGAAAAGACTCAGTCCAGCAGCCCGAGTTCCCGAAGCTCCTCCTCGAGCGCCGCCTGGTCAGCAGCCTCCATCCGCCGAAGCGGGCTCCGCAGCGGCCCCGCCTCGAAGCCCTGTAGCGACAGCGCAGCTTTCACGCCGGCCATGTATGGCCCGCGCTTGAGCGCCGAGCGCACGTCGTACACCTGACTCTGCAGCTCCCGGGCCCTGTCCTCGTCGCCGGCGTCGTAGGCCTCGTACAGGTCGACGACGAGCTCCGGGAAGGCGTTCGCCACCGCGGAGACCATGCCAGCACAGCCGATCTCGAGGCCGGGGAACAGCAGGGAGTCGGAGCCGGAGAGGAACGTCAGATCGGGGTGCTCGTCGATGGCCTGCCCGAGCCACGGGACGTCCTTGCTGGAGTCCTTGACGCCGACGAGGTTGGGGATGGCGGCGAGCTCGGACACCGTCTCCAGCGAGAGCGCGTTCCCGGTCTTCGAGGGGATGTGGTAGACGTAGGCTGGGCGGTCGACGGCGTCGCAGACGCGGCGGTAGTGCTCGACGGCTCCGTCGCCATCGAGTGGGTAGTAGAACGGCGTCACGACGACGATACCGTCGGCCCCGGCGTCGGCGGCGGCCTCGGCGCGGGCGACGGTCTGCCGGGTGCTGGGCGCGCCGACGCCCGCGATGACTGGCACCTCGTCGCCGACCTCGTCGACGACGCTCTCGACGATGCGGTCGCGTTCCGCGCCGGACAGCATCGCGAACTCGCCGTTGGTGCCGAGCGGGAAGACGCCGTGTGCGCCGCCGTCGACGACGAACCGGGCGTGGGCCGCCGTCCCCTCGTAGTCGACCGACTCGTCGTCGTGGAACGCCGTCACCGTCGGCGGGACGACGCCGTGGATGCCCAGCGGGTCGGCACCACCGGGTGCGGGAGCGTTGGAAGCCATGATGAGAAGATAACGCGGATTCGAGTTAATAGTTCCTACGACGCGCGGCGCTCGAGGAACCGGCGGTACAGCGGCCGGGCGACGAGCAGGAGCGCGAGGACGCCGGCGCCGACGAGCACGAGCGGGTTGACCGAGTGCCCGGTGGTGACGTTCCGCGCGGAGACGCCGATGGCCATGATGGTGAGTATCCAGGGGAGCTCGCCGATGAACGTCCCGAGGAGGAACGTCCCGAGGGGAACGTCCGCGAGGCCGGTGCCGTAGGCCACCGCGTCGGCAGGCGCGGGCGAGAGCCGGCCGGCGATGGTGCCCCGGAGGTCGCCCGTCGCGTCGAACACCTCGTCGCCGGAGCGCCGCAGCCAGCCGAGGATGCCGTCGTCGCGCTTGTACCACCGGCCCGCGTAGTACGCCGGGAGCGCGGTGAGGACGCCACCGGCCAGCGCGATGGGGAGCCCCGGCCAGCCGAACCGGTAGCCCACGAGCAGCGTGAACGCCGTGACGGGGATCGCCAGGAACGGGCGGACGACGTAGCCCACGGCGAGGATGAGGACGAACAGCACGTCGTTCTCGACGGCCGCGACGAGGCGCGGGACGTCCCCCCCGACGGTCAGCCGGGCGAGCACGAGCAGCGAGAGCGCCGCGACCAGGATGGCTGCCTGCCGGTATCTTCGTCGCACTACCTGAGCGAGGGTCAGTTCGCACTTGTGGGTTTCGGGAGCAGCCGAAACACGACGGCACGGTGACGTACCCGGGGCAGGTCAGTTCGCCAGCAGCGCCACGGCGACGACCGCGAAGCCGACGCCGCCGACGCGCTGGAGGGTGACGGGCTCGTCGAACAGCACCACACCCAGCACCGCGGCGACGACGAAGTACAGCGCCGAGACGGTCGTCACGACGCCGGTGCTCCCGCGCTCCAGCCCGGCGTAGAACGCGACGGCGGCGATGCCGGAGAACACACCAGCGCCGACCGCGAGCAGGAGTCCCTCGCGGGTGTACGTGACCGGGTTCGGTCGCGTGAGGACGTACGCGCCGGCGAGGGCGGTACCGACGAGGTAGGAGACGATCATCGCGACGGTCGGCGAAGTGCTCTGGGTTGCGGCGTCGGCGAGGACGGCCCAGAGCCCCCACGTGACCATCGCCAGCAGCGCGAAGACGACGGGCGAGGTGGACATACGGTCGGCGAGACGCTCCGGGGTCGAAAGCGTTGCGAGGCGACGCGCCGGCGGGGTTCCGCGACCCGCCTACTCGACGCTGAGCCGGAGCGTCAGGTTGTGCAGCATGACGGCGTCGGTTTCACGGGCGAGCTGTACCAGCCGGTCCGTCGGCTCCTCCACGAGTCTCGGCGTGCCCCGGTCGTCCTCGACGACGCCTGCGACGGCCTCGGCCATCCCGGATTCGACCGGCGTGCAGTCGAGCACGGGCGGGTCGTCGGCGTCCGTCGGTTCCAGCGACAGCACGTACCAGACCCGGTCCGCGAAGAACTCGGCGTCGGTCTGTCGGCGCTCGCGCCCCTGGTACACCTCGCCGTCGAGACGGACGTAGCTCTCTGCGAGGACGGTTCTGGCGAACGTGCCGAGTTCGGTTTCGGGGTACGTCTCGGCCGGGTCGCTGCCCGTCGCGTTTCGGACGAACTCGCGTTGCTCGGTGGTCAACTCGCTCCCCTCGACGACAGTCGCGTCGTCGGGGACCGACTCGGCGGGAGCGGCCTCGAACTGCATCCGGTAGCGACCGCCGGTCTGCACGTCGACCGCGTACGTGCCGTCGACACCGTCGGTGCCCCGCAGTTCGAGCGTCTCGAAGGCGGCGAGGTCGGGCGACGGCGGCTGGTCGACGAACATCTCGTAGTGGCCACGGACAACGCCATCCTCGCGTGCGGCGTCGACGATGAGCCTTCGGAGACCGTCGGGCACAACCCGGATCGCGCCGTGGACGCCGCCCGGGTCGACCTGCAGCCCCTGGACGCGTGGGTCGTCCGCGGTGGTCGTGGACTGGGTGGTCGTCGGCGCGTCGGTCGGCTCCGTGCCGTCGTTCGTCGGCCTGTCGTCGCCACTGTCGAGACCGGCACACCCGGCGAGAGTGGCCGAGGCCGCGGCGACACTCGCGACGAACGTACGTCTGGAGGGCATCACGTGAACCGACCACGAGAACGGGTAAGTGTCTTCTGTCGGGAACGTCGGCCAGGGAGCCGCGCTACTTGAACCGGAACGTCTCCAGGTTCTTCGGCGCGAACGTCCGCATGTTGAACTCGTGGTAGAGCGCCGAGGAGAGGTCCTGCACGGAGGACTCGTCACCGTGGACACAGAGCACCTTCTCGGGTCGGGGGTTCATGGTGCGGACGAAGTCCTCGAGCCCCTGGCGGTCGGCGTGGCCGGAGAAGCCGTCGACCGTCTCGATGTCCATCTTCAGCTTCAGCGTGTTCGAGCGGCCGCCGTTGCCGCCGCGGTCGTTGATGGGGATCTCGTCCCAGCCGTTCTGGATGCGGCGACCCAGCGTCCCCTGGGCCTGGTAGCCGACGAACACCATCTTCGAGTCCTCCTCCTTGCCGACGTGGCGGAGCCAGGACATGATGGGCCCGCCCTCGACCATCCCTGAGGTGGAGAGGATGATGCAGGGGCCGCCGTCGGCGACCTCCTGGCGCTCGTCCTCGCCGCCGTCGATGTGGTTGAACTCGTCGGCCAGGAACGGGTTCTCGTCCTCGTGGAAGATGCGGTCGCGCAGGTCGTCGCGCAGGTACTCGGGGTAGGTGGAGTGGATGGCGGTCGCCTCCCAGATCATCCCGTCGAGGTGGACCGGCATCGAGGGGATCTCGCCCTTGCGCATCGCCTCCTCGAGCACGAGCATGATCTCCTGCGAGCGCCCGACGGCGAACGCCGGGATGAGCACCTTGCCGTCCTGCGCGTGGGCCTCCTTGATGACCTCCTTCAGCTTGCGCTCGGAGTCCTCCTGGTCGGTCTGGTAGTCGTTCCGGCCGCCGTAGGTGGACTCCAGCACGAGCGTCTCGACGCGCGGGAAGTCGTTCACCGCGCCGTTGAACAGGCGGGTGTCCTTGTAGTGGATGTCGCCGGAGAACGCGACGTTGTAGAGGCCGTCGCCGATGTGGAAGTGCGAGACGGCGGAGCCGAGGATGTGGCCCGCGTTGTGGAACGTGAGCTTCACGTCCGGCGCGATGTCGGTCACGTCGCCGTACTCCAGCGGGATGGTGTGCTTGATGGCCTCGCGCACCATCTCTGACTCGTACGGCGGCGCGCGTCCCTCCTTCGCGGCGACGTCGAGGTAGTCGAGCGTGAGCAGACCCATCAGGTCGCGGGTCGGCTCGGTGGTGTAGATGGGGCCGTCGTAGCCGTACTTGAAGATGAGCGGCAGCAGCGCGGAGTGGTCGAGGTGGGCGTGGGTCAGGACGACCGCGTCGATGTTGGTCGCGCCCGCGCCGAGGGCCTCCGGCACCTGCAGGTAGGGCACCTCGCCCTCTGCGCCGGGCTTGTCGCCGCAGTCGATGAGGATGCGCGTCTCGGGCGTCGAGAGGATGAACGAGGCGCGCCCGACCTCGCGACAGCAGCCGAGCGTCGTGATGCGGACGTACTCGTCGTTCGACATCTCCTCGCGGTGGATCTGCCGGCCGACGCGTTCGAGGATCTCGCGGCGCTCGTCGCGCTCCTGCTTGAGGAAGTTGCGGACGTTCGAGACCGTCGAGGACTCGATGGGCGGCGTGCGGACCACCTCGGGGGTCCAGCCGACCTTCTTCGTTATCTCGCGCAGGGTCGAGCCGTGGCGGCCGATGACCATGCCCGGCTTCGCGGCCTCGATGACGACCTCACCGGTGTCGGCGTGGAAGTCCAGGTCGGTCACGCCCGCGTCCTCGGGGATGACCTCCATGATCTGCTCGCGTGCCGACTCCGGTCGGGAGAGCACGTCCGGGTCGGGTCGGACCGTGATGCGCTTCCGGAGCTTCGAGGCGAGCCGGCGGATGAGGTCGCCCTGCTGGGCGAACTTCTTGGGGTCGCGTGTGTACACCACCAGCTCGGGGCCCTCGTACTTGACGGCGGACACCGAGATGTCGCTCGGAATCTCGCTCTTGATCTCTGCTTCCAGTTCTTCGAGTTGTCGATCTACGGAACTCATATGTCGAGAAATTCAGTCGCGTCCGGACGGCGTGTTCCGCCCGTTCCGGCCGACCGTCGCCGCGGCCAGCCCCGTCCGTCCCGGACGGAGCCGCCACACGCCACTGCCTCCGCACCGCTGTCGGACTGGTGACGTGCGTTGCCGCGCGTGTCGTATCGAGACATTGTCGGTGGAAACTGCGGTTCGAGCCCGTCCCAGGCGCTTGCTCGTCGGGAGGTCTCGGGGAGAACCCGCTTACTCGGTCGTATGCCACCGATGTTATAAAAGCCTTCGCAATACTGAGGGCAGGGGCGTCCGTACTGCCTCCCATGCAGGTGACGAAGGCGGTCGTCGAGCGCGAGCACAGGTGGGTCCGCGACCGGGCCGACGTGGTCGTCCCGCTGGCGAATCGTGTGCGTGGCGACCTCGGCGAGACGTTCGGTATCGACGTCGACCCCGTGACGGAATCGCAGTACGTCGCCGTCGTGGACGAGACGTTCGCCGACGGCGACCGCGCGGTCAACGTGGCGGCGCTGGTCGGACTCCTGCGCGACCTCGACGTCGAGGGGGACTACCCCGGCTTCGTCGTCGACGAGCTGCTCGGCCGGGAGCTCGCCGCGACCATCGCCGGGAGCCAGCCGCTCCGCATGCTCGGCGAGGCGACGTTCCACTACGCCGACATCGTGACCCACGGCGACGCCGACGAGGCCGCCGGGGCGGACGACCTCGACGCGGCCCTCGCCGCCGGCACGCAGGAGCGCATCCCGGGCTGGGGCTGGAACGAGCGCGAGAGCCCGTTCGCCGTCGACTGAGGCCGACCGATCCGGTTCCGACCCGAAGGAGCTACGAGGCCGCCGCGAGAAGGGGCGCGTCAGATGGAGCGCCCGCTGGTCCGACTCCTCGTGGTCGTCTGCTGTCTCGTCGCCGCTGGCTGGCTGGCCGTCGACTACGCCGCCCACGCCGACGACCGGGGGACGTACCCGAGCGACAGGGCGCTCACCGACGACTTCGACTCCTACCACGGCGAACAGGTGTTCCTCTGGCTCGACGTGACCAGGGTGACCGACGACGGCCTCGTCGGCACCTTCGGCCCCGACGACAGGGCGGTCGTCGTGACCGGCGTCGACCCCGGCACGGACGTCAGGCCGAACGACCAGGTGCAGGTGTACGGGGCCGCCCGCCCCGACCACCGCATCGCCGCCGAGCGCGTCGTCGTCTCCCACGGCGAGAACCGTACGTACATGTTCGCGGCGTCTGCGCTCGCGGCGCTCTGGGCCCTCGGGTTCCTGCTGCTGTACTGGCGCCCCGACCTCGGTCGGGGGGTCCTCACGCCACGGAACGACGGCGGTGACCGGCCGTGAGCGACCTGCTCACGCACGTCCTCGCGACGTTCGTCGTCGCAACGGTCGCCTCGTGGGTCGTGCCCGGATTCGCCCGGCGGCACGTCCCGCTCGCGACCGCGGGCGCGGTCGTCCCCGACCTCGCGAAGGGCTACCTCGTGACCGGCGACACGCAGGTCACCCTCGCGGGCGTCACCGGCTCGTGGTACGCGGTCCAGACGGTCGGCGTCGTCACCTGTCTCGCCATCGCGGGTGCGATGCTGGTCGAGCGGTCGGAGCGCCGTGTCGCACTCGCCGGGCTGCTCGGCGGTGCGTCGCTGCACGTCTCGATGGACTACCTCGTCATCCGCGCCGGGGGCGTCGCCCCGCCCTACCTCTACCCACTGACGTGGGCCCAGCTTCCGTCGCTGGACCTGTATCTGAGTTCGAGCCTCTGGCCGTCGCTGGTGGCGGTGCCGACCGCCGTTCTGGTCTGGTACGTCGACCGGCGGGGGCTGGTGCCGGGGGCGTCGGTCACCGCCGACCGGTCCGGGCGTTCCGACGGCGACAGAGCTAACTGACCACCGCGCCGTCACGGACGTATGGCCGGCGACGACCGCGACGAGGCGACCCTCTGCTACCCGGTCCGGAGCGACCTCCCGCTCGCGCCCGACGACGAGCTGCTGATGATCCGCAAGCGTCGGGGGCTCGGGGCCGACCTCTACAACGGCCCCGGCGGGAAGGTCGAACCAGGCGAGACGCCCCGCGAGAGCGCGATCCGGGAGACGCGCGAGGAGACCGGGCTCGACGTGGCGGACCTGACGAAGCGGGCGGAGTTCGACTTCTTCTTCGGCGACGAGCACATCTTCCTCTGTCACGTCTACGTCGCCCGCGAGGTGGCGGGCGAACCCGAGACGACGCCCGAGGCGGTTCCGGAGTGGCGGTCCCGCGGGTCGGTGCCCTACGACGAGATGTGGCCCGACGACGAGCTGTGGCTCCCGCAGGTGCTCGACGGCGGCACCGTCCGCGCGACGTTCTACTTCGACGACGACGGCGACGAGCTGCTGGAGCACGAGCTCAGCGACGGCGTCGAGTTCGACGAAGAGTAGGGCCGCTACGCGACGACTTTCCCGCCGAGGCCGTCCGCCAGCGCGGCCAGCTCGGCGTCGATGTCGACATCTTGGCCGACCAGTCCGGCGGCGACGGCGAGCTGCCGGGCCGTCGACGTGTCGTGTTCCGCGAACTTCACGACCCAGAAGTACGGCGACCCCTGCGGGTTGCCGGCGACGAACTCCGCCGGGCGACCCGGCGCGGTGTCGAAGGACTCGAAGAACGACTCCTCACCGCCGCCGCCGACGAACGCCCACCAGAGGTCGTCGTCGCGCCGGGCCGTCGACTGGGCGACGTACACCTCGGCGACGCCCTCGGGCACGCCGAGCGACCGGCTCGCAGCGATGGGGCCGTCGCCGGTGTGGCCTGCGGCGGCCTCGGTCCAGAGCGTCGCCGCGAAGTCCGGGGTGCGGGTCGGCCGGAAGCCGACGACGAGGCGCTGGTCGTCGGTGCGCTCGACGGTCGTGAACCGCCCCGGCGTGCCGGGGTAGACGCCCGCCTGCACCCGGTTGCCGGGCTCCAGCTCGTCGACCACGGCCTGCATCTCGCCGCCGTAGTTCCCGGTCGAGACCGCGACGGCCTCCCCCACGCGGACCGACGCCGGAATCTCGGCGTCGAACAGCGGGTGGACGAGCATCGTCCTCCCGTCCGAGCGCGTGCCGAGGACGCGCCACTCGCCGGTGAGCACCTTCATGCCGATACCTCCCCTGTCATCGTTCCCCCAGATGTCATCGTACACCTACACGTCCGCAACCGGCTTGGGTATGGTCATCGGGTCGGGGCGGATAGGTGAGCCTACCGCCTCCGAAACCGTCGTGCGGCTGGCGTTCCGCCACTGGCGCGCGACTGGTGAGACCGCGACCGCAGGGAGCGTGTCGAGCCATCCGCGTGAGGGATGAGCGAACCGGAGCGCAGCGGAGGAGAGCGAATCGGCTGGGGAGGCCAGAGGTGCGGTGCTGTGGGGTGTGGGACTGAAAGGGGCGGCGGGCTACACGAACCCCGGCGACGCAAGGACCGCAACGGAGTGAGGACCGCAGCGAGCCGCGGGAGTGTAGCCCGCCGGGGCTTTCTGGCTGTTGGCGGTCGAGTTAGTTCCCACGGCGGCCGGGGCTTTCTGGCTGTTGGCGGTCGAGTTAGTTCCCACGGCGGCCGGGGCTTTCTGGCTGTTGGCGGTCGAGTTTGTTCCCACGGCGGCCGGGGCGTTCTGGCTGTTCGAAGCCGAGTCTGCTTCCGCGACTGTCGAGGCTGTTCGACTGCTCCCAGTTCGAACTCCGCCAGCATCTCCAACTCTGGGACCCACGTTCAGACGCAGTCGCACACCTTCAAGGGGTTTATAGTCCAGACGGGAGTCCGTACGGACAATGAGTGGAGAACAGGAGCTCGGCATCACCGAGTCCAAGGAGTACAACACGGGCGAGTGGTACGCCGAAGTCGTCCAGAAGGCGAAGCTGGCGGACTACGCGCCGATGGGCGGGTTCATCGTCACGCGACCGCGGGGCTACGAGCTGTGGGAGCGGCTGCAGGACCATCTGGACGGCTGGTTCAAGGAGACGGGCGTCACGAACAGCTACTTCCCGCTGTTCATCCCGGAGAGCTACCTGGAGCAGGAGAAGGACATCGTCGAGGGGTTCGACCCGGAGGTCGCGTGGGTGACCCACGGCGGGCACGAGGAGCTCGAGGAGCGACTCGCGGTCCGACCCACCAGCGAGTCCATCATCACGCCGTTCATCAGCGACTGGGTGCGCAGCCACCGCGACCTGCCGATGCGGCTGAACCAGTGGGCGAGCGTCGTGCGCTGGGAGGCGACGGAGACGAAGCCGTTCTTCCGGACGAAGGAGTTTCTCTGGCAGGAGGGCCACACGGCCCACGCCACGGACGAGGGCGCGTGGGACGAGGTGATGACGCGGCTGGACCAGTACGCGAAGCTCTACGAGGACGTGCTGGCGATTCCGGTGCTCCGGGGAGCCAAGCCCGACCACGACAAGTTCCCCGGCGCGGACACGACGACGTCGGTGGAGGCGCTGATGCCCGACGGGAAGTCCGTGCAGGGCGGGACCTCGCACCACCTCGGCCAGTCGTTCGCGAAGGCGTACGACGTGACGTTCACCGACGAGGACGAGGACGAGCAGACCGCGTGGACGACCTCGTGGGGGCTGTCGTGGCGGGCGCTCGGCGCGCTCATCATGACGCACTCGGACGACCAGGGGCTCGTGCTGCCCCCCGCACTGGCGCCCGAGCAGGTCGTCATCGTGCCCATCTACAACGAGGACAACGAGGAGGAGGTCATGCAGTACTCCTCGGAGATCGCCGCGGAGCTGCAGGAGGCGGGCGTCCGCGTCCACCTCGACGACCGCGACGAGCGCAATCCCGGCTTCAAGTTCAACGAGTGGGAGCTCAACGGCGTCCCCGTCCGGTTCGAGATCGGCGGCTACGAGGTCGAGGACGAGGAGGTCACCGTCGTCCACCGGCCCGACGGCGAGGAGGTCGTCGAGGACCGCGCCGACATCGCCGAGGCGGTCGACGACCACCTCGACGCGGTGTTCGACAAGCTGTACGCGGCTGCCGAGGAGAACCTCGTCGAGAACGTCCGCGCGGTCGAGGACGTCAACGAGATCCTCGGGACCATCGGCCAGCACGGCGGCTACGTGAAGACGCCGTGGTGTGGCGACGAGGCCTGCGAGGAGGCGGTGAAGGAGAAGGTCCACGCCGAGATCGTGCTCGTCCCGATGGACGAGGAGGACGTGCCGGAGGCTCAGCTCGAGGACGGCGAGGCGCTCGAACTCGAGCACGACGAGTGCACGATGTGCGGTGAGCCGGCCGAGGAGATCGCGTACTTCGCGAAGACGTACTGACGGGACCGTTCCCCCTGCAGGGGCGACCGGTTCGCCCGAACACGTCTCCGACCCAACGTGTCGAGCCAGTACAGTAATACCGGTCCGAGTGCATCCTGTTGCTATCCGAGCCGAGCGACGGCGAGGGAAGGGAAGCACATGGTCGATAGCCAGACCGAGTCGGTCATCGAGTCCTTACCGGGAGCCGCGCTCGTCGTCGACCCGGACGGGCGCATCCGGGCCGGGAACGAGAGCACGCCCGTCGTCTTCGGTGCCGACGTCGAGGACATCGTGGGTGCCACGCTCTCGGAGCTGGTCGGGCGGGACCTGCTGCCCCAGGCGACCCGGGAGCGCTTCGAACTGCTGACCGCAGACATGGGGACCGACGCCGACGCCCGGACGTTCCGGTCCGGTATCCGTCGCGGGGACGGCCCGCTGAAGCAGTACATGATGCGGCTGTCGCCGTACGTCGTCGACGAGGAGTACGCGGGCGTGCTCTGGTCCATCCGGGACGTGGGGACGACCCAGCGGTACGAGGAGACGGTCGACGCGCTCCAGGGGGCGACGCGCGAGCTGCTCGCCGCGGAGACGCGCGAGGCGGTGTACGAGACGTGCGGCCGGGCCGCCAACGAGGTGCTCGGGTTCCCGGGGGTGGGCGTCCGCGAGTACGACCCCGACGACCACGTGCTCCGGCACGTCACCTTCGGGGCGACCATCGACGACGTCGGCAGCCGGCCACCGTACGACATCGAGACCTCGCCGCACGGGCGGGCGTTCCAGCGCGGCGAGACGGTCGTCGACGACGACATCGACCCCGAGACGGACCCGTACGACCGTCGGGCGTTCACCGCCGCGATGTACCTGCCCATCGGTCGCTACGGTATCCTCAGCATCGGGAAGGTCGCCGGCACCTTCGACGAGACGGACGTGCGGTTCGCGGAGATCCTCGCGGAGAACACCGCGGCGGCGATGCGACAGGTCGAGCAGACGCTCCGGCTGGAGGAGCAGCGCGAACGGCTCATCAGACAGAACGAGCGGCTCGACGAGTTCGCGAGTGTCCTCGCACACGACCTGCGGAACCCGCTCAACGTCGGCGAGGGCTCGTTCGAGCGGTACCGCGAGACCGGCGACGCGGATGCGGCGGCCGACGTCGAGTACGCGTTCGGGCGGATGCGAGAGCTCATCGACGAGGTGCTCGCACTCGCCCGCGACGGCCAGCAGGTGGACGACCTGACGCCGGTGGAGCTCGCGAACGTCGCCCGGAGCGCCTGGGCGAACGTCGACGCGGACGGCGTCTCCCTCGAGGTCGAGACGGACGCCGTCGTGGCGGCCGACGAACGACGGCTCAAGCGGCTGTTCGAGAACCTCCTGCGGAACTCCGTGGAGCACGGGTCGGCCGACGGGGACGGGGTGACGACGATCCTCGTCGCCGACCTCGGGTCGGGCTTCGTCGTCGCCGACGACGGGGTCGGGATTCCGGCGGCCGAACGCGACACCGTGTTCGAGACGGGCGTCACCTCGAACGAGGACGGGACGGGGCTCGGGCTCGCCATCGTCGAGCAGATCGTCGACGCGCACGGCTGGACGGTCACGGTGGCGGAGAGCGAGTCCGGCGGCGCGCGCTTCGAGGTCACCGGGGTGTCCGTCGTCGAGGGCTGAGACCCCCGGCAACGGCGGATATACGTACTGTTAATGTTTCCTTATATGTGTTATTAATACCCTTAGCCATTCAGGAGTAGCCTCTTATACGAGTCAGTGGGCCGTGTACACATGAATCAGCCACAGCGGGTCACGCCTGCCAGCCGGGGGCTCGCAGACCCGGAGGACGAGCGATCGAACTGCGGTGTCGGGATGGTGATGGACCTCGGTGGAGGGAGCGACCACTCGGTCGTCGCCGATGGCCTCGAGCTCCTCGAGAACCTCGAGCATCGTGGGACGACCGGCGCCGAACCGAACACGGGCGACGGTGCGGGTATTCTGCTCCAGACGCCCCACAAGTTCCTCGCCGACGAGCTGCCGGTCGACCTGCCTGAGACGTACGCCGTCGGCTCCTTCTTCTTCCCGCAGGCCGCCGAGGAACGCGAGCCGATGCAGGAGCTCGTCGAGTCGGCGCTCGCGGATCGCGCCATCGACGTGCTGCACTGGCGCGACGTGCCGACCGACAACGAGGGGCTCGGCCAGACCGCGCTCGACTCCGAGCCGGACGTCTGGCACGCGGTGGTCGCCCCGGCCGACGGGGACACCGACACCGAGACGTTCGACCGATCGCTGTACGAGTCCCGACGCGTCGTCGAGAAGACCGTCGACGAGGTCGAGTTCGAGGGGAGCGAGCGCTTCTACGTCTGCTCGCTCGACCGCAAGACGCTCGTCTACAAGGGCCTGCTGACGGGCGAACAGCTCCCGAACTACTACCCGGACCTGCGCGACGAGCGCGTCGACTCGACGTTCGTCATGGTCCACGAGCGCTTCTCGACGAACACGCTGGGGGCGTGGCACCTCGCGCACCCCTACCGCGGCATCGTCCACAACGGCGAGTTCAACACCATCCAGGGCAACGTCAACTGGATGCGTGCCCGGGAGACGGACCTCGAATCCGACGAGCTGGACCTCGACGCCGTCCGGCCCATCATCCAGGACCCGGACCAGTCCGACACCGCGAGCGTCGACAACGCCCTCGAACTGCTCACCCAGGAGCGCGACCTCCCCCACGCACTGCGGATGCTCGTCCCCGAGGCGTGGCGCGGCGACGACTCGATGGACCCGGCCCGGAAGGACTTCTACGACTACCACGCGTCGCTCGTTGAGCCGTGGGACGGCCCCTCGCTCGTCTGTGCGACCGACGGCGACCGCGTCGGCGCCGTGCTCGACCGCAACGGGCTGCGCCCCTGCCGATACGACGTGACGACCGACGACCGGCTCGTGATGGCCAGCGAGGCCGGCGCGCTCGCGCTGGACGAGCACGAGGTCGCCGAGCGCGGCCGGCTCCAGCCCGGCCAGCTGTTCCTCGCCGACCCCGAGGAGGGCCGCGTCGTCCCCGACGACGAGGTGTTCGACGAACTCGCCGACGAGCGCTACGGCGACTGGGTCGCCCGGGAGCAGGTCAGCCTCGCCGACCACGCCGCCGACGACCCGCGGCCGACGCCCGAAGACGACGACGCCGCGACCGAGCTCCGGGCCCGCCAGACCGCCTACGGCTACACCCGGGACGAGCTGGACAACCTCATCGAGCCGATGAGCAAGAAGGGGAAGGACCCCGTGGGCTCGATGGGCGACGACACGCCGCTGTCGGTGCTGTCGGACTACAACCGGCCGCTGTTCTCGTACTTCAAGCAGCTGTTCGCGCAGGTGACAAACCCGCCGCTGGACTACATCCGCGAGGAGCTCGTCACCTCGCTGGAGACTCGGATGGGGTTCCAGCGCAACCTGCTCGACGAGACGCCCGCACACGCCCGGCAGCTGGTCGCAGACTCGCCCGTCCTCACCGACGCCGAACTCGGCGCCATCCGCGACCTCGACGGGAGCGCGGCGAGCGGCAACATCGAGAGCGCGGTCGTCGACAGCACGTTCCCGACGGACGGCGACCTGGAGTCGGCCGTCGAGCGCGTCCGCGCGGACGCCGCCGCCGCCATCGAAGCCGGCGCCGACGTGGTCGTGCTCTCGGACCGCGCGGGTGGGGAGGACCGGCTGCACGTCCCGAGCCTGCTCGCGACGGGGGCGGTCCACCATCACCTCGTCCGGAACGGCCTCCGGAACCACGCCGGGCTCGTCGTCGAGTCGGGCGACCCCCGCGCGGTGCACCACACCGCGACGCTCGTCGGCTACGGCGCGGACGCCATCAACCCGTACCTCGCGTTCCGCACCATCGCCGACGTGACGCGGGGGCCCGACGGCGCGGACCTCGCGGCGGCCATCGACGCCTACATCGAGGCGGTCGAGGGCGGCCTGCTGAAGACGATGGCGAAGATGGGCATCTCGACGGTCGAGAGCTACCAGGGCGCGCAGATCTTCGAAGCCGTGGGGCTGGACTCCGACTTCGTCGCCGAGTACTTCGAGGGCACCGAGAACCGCACCGAAGGTATCGGCATCGACGACATCGAGAGCGACCTGCGCGAGCGCCACGCGACCGCGTACGACGAGGAGGAAGTGCCCGCCCTCGAACGCTCCGGCGAGTACGAGAACCGCTCCGGCGGGCTGCACCACCAGTGGAACCCGAGCACCGTCGGCACGCTCCAGCAGTCGGTTCGGGCCGGCGACTACGACCACTACGGCGAGTTCGCCGAGCTCATCAACGACCAGAACGAGCAGCTCCAGACGCTCCGTGGCCTGCTGGAGTTCGACAGCGACCGCGACGCCATCCCCATCGAGGAGGTCGAGCCGGTGGCCGACATCGTCGAGCGCATCTCGACGGCCGCGATGAGCCTCGGCAGCCTCAGCCCCGAGGCGCACGAGAACAACGCCGTCGCGATGAACCGCATCGGCGGCAAGGCGAACACCGGCGAGGGCGGCGAGCCGCCCGAACGGTTCGACACCGAGAAGGAGTGCGCAGTCAAGCAGGTCGCCTCCGGGCGCTTCGGCGTCACCGCGACGTACCTCGCGAACGCCGACGAGCTGCAGATCAAGATGGCACAGGGTAGCAAGCCCGGCGAGGGCGGCCACCTCCCCGGCGAGAAGGTCAACGAGATGATCGCCCACGTCCGGAAGTCGACGCCCGGCGTCGGCCTCATCTCGCCGCCGCCGCTGCACGACATCTACTCCATCGAGGACCTCAAGCAGCTCATCTACGACCTGAAGGCGTCCAGCCCGGACGCGGACATCAACGTCAAGCTGGTCTCCGAGGCCGGCATCGGCACCATCGCCGCCGGCGTCGCGAAGGCCAACGCCGACGTCATCCACATCTCCGGGCACTCCGGCGGCACCGGCGCGTCGCCGCGCACGTCCATCAAGAACGCCGGCCTGCCGTGGGAGCTCGGGCTCGCCGAGGCGAACCAGACGCTCCGGCGGACCGGCCTGCGCGACCGCGTCCGGCTCAGCGCCGACGGCGGCCTGAAGACCGGCCGCGACGTCGCCGTCGCCGCGCTGCTCGGTGCGGAGGAGTACATCTTCGGCACCGCGGCGCTCGTCACCGGCGGCTGCGTGATGGCCCGGCAGTGCCACAAGAACACCTGCCCGGTCGGCGTCGCCACCCAGCGCGAGGACCTCCGGGCGCGGTTCCCCGGCACGCCCGACCACGTCATCAACTACGTCACGTTCGTCGTCCAGGAGCTGCGTGAGATCATGGCCGAACTCGGCTTCGAGACGGTCGACGAGATGGTCGGCCGGGTCGACTGCCTGACCCAGCGCGAGACCGACCACGAGAAGGCCCGCAAGGTCGACCTCTCCAGTGTCCTCGCCGACGTGGGCGACGGCCCGCGCCGGAAGGTCCGCGAGCAGGACCACGAACTGGAGGGCCACCTCGACTACGAGCTGCTCGATCAGGCAGAGCCCGCGCTCGACCGCGGTCAGCCGGTCGGCATCGCCACCGAGGTGTCGAACACCGACCGCACCGTCGGGGCCATCCTCTCGAACGCCATCGCCAGCGAGTACGGCGAGACGGGTCTCCCTGACGGCACCGTCAACGTCTCGCTGCGGGGCACCGCCGGCCAGTCCTTCGGTGCGTTCCTCGCCTCGGGCGTCGCGCTCCACCTCGTCGGCGGCGCGAACGACCACGTCGGCAAGGGTCTCTCCGGCGGCCGCATCGCCGTCGAGACGCCCGCCGACGCCGGCTTCGACCCCGCACGGAACGTCGCCGTCGGCAACGTCGCGCTCTACGGTTCGACCGACGGCGAGTGCTACGTCAACGGCATGGCCGGCGAGCGGTTCGCCGTCCGCAACTCCGGTGCGACCGCCGTCGTCGAGGGCGTCGGCGACCACGGCTGCGAGTACATGACCGGCGGCGTCGTCGCCGTCCTCGGCGGCACCGGGAAGAACTTCGCCGCCGGGATGTCCGGCGGCATCGCCTACGTGCTCGACGAGGACGACTCGCTCGAGCGCGACCTGAACACCGGGATGGTCCACCTCGAAGACGACCTCGACGAGCGCGACCGGGCGATGCTCCGCCGTCTCGTCGAGAACCACGTCGCCTACACCGACTCCGAGCGCGGCCGCGAGCTCCTCGAGAACTGGGACGCCGCGCTCGACTCGTTCGTCAAGGTCATGCCCGACGCCTACGAGCGCGTCATGGCCGAGGAGGACGCCGCCGACGTGCGCGAGGAGCTGCCCGAGAGCGCCTCGGCCGTCGCCGAGGCGGGGGCGACCGGGTTCGCGTCCAGCGACGACTGACGACTGCGGCGATTTCTCTGTCGTTGGCTTGCGCTGCTTCCGGACCAGTTGGGGTGCGAATTGACCCCACCGGGGGGTTGACAATTGTTGTAAACCTATAACCTGGTTCGATGGTTGACCAGCCGGGCGGCGCGCGGTCTGGCGAGCGTGTCGAACGAAGTGAGGCCGCGAGCGGACACTCGTGCGAGGGACGAGAAGCGCAGCGAACGGGAGACGTGACCGCTAGGGAGCGTCTCCACAGCGGAACGGCGAGCGCTAGCGAGCCGTGGAGCGAGCGAGCATCGAAGGAGGCTGGGGAGGTTCGAGGGCGGTGGCGGTGCGGTCGGGTGGGACTGAAAGGGGCCACGTTCTCGCCAGCCGAGACGACGCAAGCACCGCAGGAACGAGGAGCACAGCGAGTCGCAGGCGGCGAGAACGTGGGGGCTTTCTGGCTGGTGGTGATTCCAGCAATCCCCACTATTCGCGGGGCCTTTCTGGATGCTGTCGTCCCCAGCGACCCCCACGGCCATCGGAACAATCGCAGTGACAGAATCAGTACGAACCGCCCCACAACGTACTGGCCGGAATCACCACGTTCATCCCCCGACCGACCCACCCAGAGCACATGGACACCGCACTCGTCATCGGCGGCACGCGATTCATCGGCCGCCACACCGTCGAGGAGTTCCTCGACCACGGCTACGAGGTCACCGTCTTCAACCGCGGGAACCACGACAACCCGTTCGAGTCGGACGACCAGGTCGACCACGTGCAGGGCGACCGGACCGACGACGCCGAACTCGCCAGCGCGGCACGGGAGGTCGAGCCCGACGTCGTGATCGACTGCGTGGCGTACCACCCGCGGGACGTCCGCACCGCCTGCCGGATCTTCGACGACGTCGACGCCTACGTCTACATCTCCTCCGGCTCCGCGTACGGGGCGGAGGTCATGCCGAAGCGGGAGGACGAGACGCCGCTCTGTGACTGCACGGAGGAGCAGGCGAAAGACGACTCGCACGAGAGCTACGGCCCCCGGAAGGCCGAGGGCGACCGGGCGGTGTTCGCGGCCGCCGAGGACGGCGTGAACGCGATGGCTGTCCGGCCCTGCATCGTCTACGGGCCCCACGACTACACGGAGCGCCTGGACTTCTGGATAGACCGGGTGAACGAGTACGACCGCATCGTCGTCCCCGGCGACGGCACGAACGTCTGGCACCGGGCGTACGTCGAGGACGTCGCGAGCGCGCTCCGGGTCGTCGCCGAGGCGGGTGAGGCCGGCGAGGCGTACAACATCGGCGACCGGCGCATGGTCACGCTGGAGGAGATGGTCGAGCTCGTCGCGGACTGCCTGGACGGCGCTGAACCACGTTCCGCGGACGAGTCGAGCGGGCGAAGCCCGCGAGACACGGAGGTCGAGGTCGTCCACGCCTCCGAGCGCGAGCTCGGCATCGGCGACCTCTCGCTCGACGACTACATCCTCTACCGCGACTACCCGCACGTCCTCGACACGAACAAGCTCGCCGCGCTGGGCTGGGAGTCGACGCCAGTCGACGAGGCGATGCAGGCCGCCGTCGACGACCACCTCGATTCGGATAGGGATGGGAGCGAGCACGACCCCGGCCGGGAGAACGAGGAGCGCGTGCTCGGTGTGCTGGACACGTTGTGAGCGGGAGCAGTGGCTCCGGAACCACCCGGAAGTATCGAACCCGGAATCTATTAGTATGCTGATATTCTTTTGCGGGACACGATGGAACGACGACGATTTCTCCAGGTAGCGGGGGTCGCGGGTGCATCGGCGATGACAACACTCTCGGGATGCAGCAGCCTCCCCGGCGGTGGCGGCGGTGGCGGCACGCCGAACGGCGACCGCGCGAGCTACGACTCGTGGATGGCTGCCGGGGTCAGCGAGCCGGTCAACGCCTTCACGCTCGACCTCGAGGTGTACCGGACGCTCCAGGAGGAGGGGGAGGGGACCCAGACCCAGACGGAGACCTCGTCGAGCATGGGGACGGACCCGCTGGCCGGTATCCCGGCGACGTACCTCTTCGCCGCGGCGCTGGGGCTCGGGTTCGGGCTGATGCGGACCGGCCTCGCCTCTCTCGTCCAGCAGGACGGGTCGGCCCAGCGGGCGCACTTCGTCGACAACGGCATCGTCCTCGAGGGCTCGTTCGACGTCGAGAGCGTCGGTTCGTCGGTGTCGGGCGCCGGTGCCCAGGAGGTCGACTCCCACGCCGGCGCCACGCTGTACCGCAACGGTTCGGGGAGCGATGCCACGGTCATCTCGGTCTCCGGCGACACCGCCGTCGTGGTCCGCGGCGGCGAGAACGTCTCGGACCCGATGGCCCGGATCCGGCGACTCCTCGACGCGAACGCCGGGAACACCGACCGGTTCCGGGGGGAGTCCGACGACTACGACTCGCTCGTCACGGCGCTCCCGACGCGGGGCATCATGGCCGTCACCTACAGCTCGGATGGTGGACTGTTCGAGAGCGGTGGCGGCGGTGGCGGCGGTGGCGGCGGCGGTGCCACCAGCGGGCTCGCCAGCTTCAGCGACCTCGACCTCAGCGGGAACGCCGTCGGTGGCGCGACCAGCGCGTCGTTCTCGACGGAGCGACTCGAGTCGTCCGTCGCCATCCTGTACGAGAGCGAGAGCGAGGTCGACGCGAAGGCCGACATCGAGGCCGCAGTCGGCGGCGAGGCGGCGTCCAGCTCGGTGACCATCGACGGCCGGATGGTCTACGTCGAGGGGACCTACGAGGACCCGAACACCGGGAACTGAGTGGCCGGCCGGTCACTGGGCCAGCCTCGCCGCAAGGTCCTGCTCCACGTCCGGCCACTCGGTGTCGAGGATGCTGTAGAAGGCGCTGTCCTGCGGCTCGCCCTGGACGACCATGTGCTTGCGGAGGATGCCCTCCTCGACGGCTCCGATGCGGGAGAGCGCCCCCCGTGCCGGCTCGTTCGCGGCTGCGGTCTCGAACTCGACGCGGACGCAGTCCCACCGCTCGAACGCGTGCCGGAGCTGGAGCAGCTTCGCCTCGGTGTTGGCCGGTGTCCGCTGCTCGTCGGGGGTGAGCCACGTCCAGCCGATCTCGACGGACCGGTTCTCGTGCCGGATGTTGCCGAACCGGGTCGAGCCGATGGCCTCGTCGGTGTCCTGCCGGACGGTCGCGAAGGGGAGCTGGTCGCCCTCCGCCTGCGCCTCCATGGCGTCGGCGACGAACGACCGCATCGCCTCGGGACCGGCGTGCTGCGTGCCGAACCACCGGAAGATGTCCTCGTCGTCGCCGGCGGCGATCAGGTCGTCCAGGTGGTCCTCGGCGGAGAGCGGCTCGAGCCGGACGTAGTCGCCGTGGAGCGTGACAGGTTCGACGTTCACGACCGTGATTGCTCGGGCGGCGAGAAAACAGTTCGCACGGTGGCGGTTCTCGCGTCGGCTCAGTCGACCTCCACGGCGTCGGCCGGGTCGACGGTCTCCCCCGTCTCCGGGTAGACCCCGACCTGGTCGCAGTGGTCGGCGAGCGGGCAGGCCTCCGGGTCGTCCAGACACGCGGGTTTGCGGGCGGTGCAGTACTCGCGGCCGAACTGGATCATCGCGGTGTGGCCGAAACCGCACTTCTCGGCCGGAACGGCGGCCTCCAGCGCCTCCCGCACCCCCTCGTGGTCGGCGTCGGCGGCTGCGAGGCCCATCCGGCGGGCGATTCGGTGGACGTGCGTGTCGACGGGGAAGACGCCGCCCTGCCCGCCGGCGAACAGGAGGACACAGTCCGCCGTCTTCGGGCCGACGCCGGAGACGGAGAGCAGCGTCTCGCGCACCTCGTCGGGGTCCCCCGCCACGACGAACTCGTCGAACACCTCGGTGGAGCCGAACTCGTCGAGCACCCACGCGGCAGCGTCGCGGATGACCGCCGACTTCTGGTTGTAGAGCCCGGCTGCTGAGATGGTCTCGGCGAGCTCGTCGTGGTCCGCGTCGGCGAGGTTGCCGGCGAGGTCATCGATGGGCCCGTACCGGGCCACGAGGTCGTCGTGGGCGGGCTGGCTCGCCACGTCGCTCGTGTTCTGGCTGAGGATGGTCCGGACGAGGCACTCGAAGCCGTCCTTGCCGCCGTAGGTCTTCTGCCAGTACAGCTCGCCGAGGCGGTCGACGACGGCCTCGGCGCGGGTCGCGGCCTCGCCGGGGGCGAACTCCGCGGCGACGCCACCGCCGTCCGCGCCGCCGGAGATGTTCCTGGCGGGTTCGTCGTCGGGCATGGCTCGACGTTGGCAGCGGAGGGTCAAAACGACCGCGGCGCAGGCGGGACGTGGGGGTGCTCTCTACTCCACCGCCAGCCTCACCGTCACGTCGGCACCGTCGGCGAGCGCGGCGACGAGGTCGCGGTCGAACCCCTCGGCGGCGATGCTGCTCGCGAGCATGACGGTCCGGTCGTCGACGTAGTCCGAGGTGCGTCCGACCATGCTGCGCTCGCTGTCGAACTCGAGGTCGGGATGGCCGACGCCGACCGCGGTGTCGGTATGGCCGTCGGCCTCGATGGTACAGGTGATGGTCGAGCCGGGTTCGCGGCAGGCTGCCACGAACGCGTCGGCGAAGTCGGCGGGGGCGCGGTCGGCGTCGACGGCGAGGATGCAGTCGCCCGCCGGCGTGAGGTAGTCGTCGGTCGTCACCTCGAACGTGCTGGCGTGTTCGGCGGTGACGTTCTCGTGGCCGCGGGCGTGGATGACCTCCTCCATGGGCCGCCGTATCCGACGGGTGGCCTTAATCCTCGCGAACGACGGTGACGGTGACCGCGCCACAGCCGCACTCGTAGGCGCGCCGGGTGCCGGCGTCGGTCCGCATGGTGAGCATCAACTGGTCGCCGTCGAGCGGGCGGTCGCAGCCTTCGCAGGCGGCCGTGAGCTGGTCGAGCATACACACAACTGTGTCGGCATCCCTTATGAACCGCAGCCAACCGCTCGGTGAAAGTGAAAGTGAAACGGATGCCCGACGGGGGCGGGTTGGGGTCGTTTCAGGTTTGCTCTCGGACGGGTTCGCTCTCGCACTGGCCCAGCTGGGACGTCGTGGCGACTCCCCGAACCACCCAGTCCGGCCGAAGACCTTTCATCGTAGCGGTCGGTGATTGCGCTCGTATGACGAGTCAGTGGGAGGGCGGTCGTGTTCTCGCCGGCACGGTCGGCGGCGGGCCGCCCGCGGTGCAGTCCTGGGAGCCCGTGTCGGTGCCGGGGCGTCCCGAGCGGTTCGCGGGCGCGCCTGCGGTTGCCTATCGACTGCAGTTCGCGGACCCCCGGTCGACGCCCGCACAGCGAGCCCTGCTCGAGTTCCAGGGCCTGTATGGGCACGCTCGCGTGTGGCTGAACGGGGAGTTGCTCGGGACGCACCGGGAGTACTTCGCACCGGCGCGGTTCGAGTTCGAGCCGGCGGCGGAGAACGAACTGGTCGTCGAGTGCCACCGCCCGCCCGACGGCTTCGGCGGCGCGTACGAGACGGACCACGTGGCCGACGCGCTCGCGGTCCCGGGCATCTGGTGGGGCGTCCATCTGCGCCTGCGTCCGCCGGCGTTCCTGCGCGACCTCGTGGTGAATCCGCGGCTCACAGACGACGGCGGCGCTATCGACGTGGCGGTGTCGGTGGACGCGGCGGAGCCGGTCGCCGAGCCCGTGACGCTGTCGCTGCGGCCGGAGGGGTTCCGCGGCGGCGGCGCGATGGAACGCGAGCAGGTCGAGGCCGGTCCGGGCGAGCGGATCACGGTGACGCGGACGCTGACGCTCAGGGAGCCGTCGCTGTGGTGGCCACGGAACCACGGCGAGCAGCACCGGTACGTCGTCCGCGCGAAGTTCCGCGACCACGAGCTCACGACGACGACGGCGCTCCGGTCGGTCGACTACGGCGCCGACGGCGGCCTCCGCGTCAACGGGAAGCGGGTGCGTGCACGCGGGGTGAACCTGCTGCCGAGCGACGACCAGCTGGCAGACTTCGAGCGCGTCGACGAGGCTGGGTTCACGCTCGCGCGGCTGCACGCCCACGTCGCGCCGCCGGAGCTGTACGAGGCGGCCGACGAGGCGGGGGTGCTCGTCTGGCAGGACTGTCCGCTCTCGGGCGAGGTCCGCGTGGACGCGGAGCGCGGGCGGGCGGTCGCACGGACGCTCGCGAACACGGTCGACCACCATCCGTCGGTGGCGCTGTTCGGCGTCCACGACGACCCCGAGACGCCGTTCGACGGCCGGATGGGTGGTGGGCGGATGGACCGACTGCGCTTCCGGCGGCGGGTCGGCGGTGAGACGGACGCACGGGGAACCGCAGAGCGCATCGCGGGGGCGCTACCCGCCGACCGACCGGTGTTCCCGATCTGTGGCCAGCCCGGCATCGGGCCCGACGCGGCACACCTCTACCCGGGGTGGACGTTCGGCGACGCGGACGCGGTGGACTGGCTCTGTGCGACCGTCCCAGAGCTGACCCGGGTGGTGACCGAGTTCGGGGCCGGCTCGCTGACCGAGGCGGGAGCGAAGCCGACGGGGCTCGACCGCGAGGTCCACGACGCGGTGGTCGGGAGCGACGACCCGGCCACCTCGCAGGCGGTCCAGGCCAGGACCCTCAAGCGGGTGGCGGAGACGCTCCGTCTCCAGGGGGCGGACGTGCTCGCCGGGTTCCGTCTCCGCGACGCCGACGGCGGTGGTGGGATGGGCGTGCTGGACTCGGCCGGGGAGCCGAAACCGGCGTACGAGGCACTGTCGACCTCGCTGCGACCCGTCGTGCCGGTGCTCCGGGAGGTGCCGACGCCCGGAGCCGCGGTGGAGGCACGACTGCTCAACGACGCACCGGCCGAGGTCGAGGGGACGGTCCGCTGGTCCTTCGAGGGACCCCCCGATGCCGTCGACACGGCGGGTGAAGCGGTGTCGGTCGCCGCACCGGCGTTCGAGAGCGTGGCCGCCGGCGAGGTGACGGTGCCCGCCGACGCGACGGCGGTCTCGCTCGCCCTCGAAACAGGAACTACGGCAGTAGTAAATCGATATCGTTTATAACCTGTGAACGGCTGGTTTGGTACTCGTTTACACAGGTGTACCCGGTCTCGTCTCCCGATTTCCGGAGTTCGCTCAATCGGCAGATTTAAATTACACAAGGTGGTAGTAGTTGATACCAGAACGCCGCCGGTGTTCCGGTAGCATCGCACGCCGACCAGAATGACACGGAACCTTATCACCGCGACGCCTGCAGTCGACAGCGATGCCTACCCTCCGGTGCGGGACGGAATCGAGGTACGAATACAACCATGGCAGAATCGATAGAGACATCCAAGAACGTAGAACTCACCGAAGACGACCTGCAGAACAAATCCAAAGGACAGCTTATCAAGCTCGCAGGACAACTTCGGGACCGACGTAACGACCTCAACCAGATGGCTTCTGAGCGCGCCTCCGAGCGCGACGACCTCAACGCGAAGACTCGCGAGAAGGTCGACGAGGCACAGGAGCACCGCGAGAAGCGCGACGAGCTCAACGAGCTGGTCCAGGAGCACAAGCAGAAGCGCAACGAGCTGAACGCCGAGGCCAACGAGCTCTTCGACAAGGTCGAGGAGATGAAGTCCGACCTCGAGCTCGACGACGGCAAGGACCTCGAGGAGCTCGAGAGCGAGATCGAGGACCTCGAGTTCAAGCAGCAGACCGAGGTGCTCTCCTCCGAGGAGGAGAAGGAGCTCATCGAGAAGATCGAGTCCAAGCGCGAGGAGTACCAGTCGCGCAAGGAGAAGATGGGCCAGAACGACGACCTCGACGGGCTCGTCGAGGAGGCCGAGGAGGTCCGCTCCGAGGCATCAACGCACCACCAGAAGGTCACGGAGCTCGCGGACAAGGCCCAGGAGCACCACAACCAGATGATCGAGGCCTACCGCGAGGCCGACGACATCCGCGACGAGGCCGACGAGATGCACGAGAAGTTCGTCGAGGCCCAGGAGGCGGCCGACCGCCACCACGAGGACTTCGTCCGCGTCCAGAAGCGCCTCCGCGAGCTCGACAAGCAGGAGGAAGAGCAGAAGCAGTCCAGCCGCGACCAGAAGCGCAAGGAGGCCGAGGAGGAGGCCGAGGAGATCTACCAGCGCTTCAAGGAGGGCGAGACCCTCGACACCGAGGACCTGATGAAGCTGCAGAAGGCGGGTCGTCTCTGATTCCGGTCCGGTAGTTCTGCGGTCTACTTTCGCGTTATTTTTTCGAGCCCGTAGCCGTGGCCGTCGAACGCGAGTACGGTTCCGGCTGACACCGTCGGCTGTGACCCACGCATCGGCTGTGACCCACTGTCCGCCGTGAGACCCACTGACCATCGGAATCGGAGGCGATTCCGCGCCCCGGTGGTGGGAGGTCGGCCGGGAGCCGGCAGGTCGGGGACGGCACAACGGCTTTGAGGGGAATGGCCCAAAGGAGGGCCATGGATGCAGAAACGCGATTCGTCCGGGCGGCCGTGACGTTCCTCGGGACGGTGGTCGGCCTGCTGGTCGGACTGGTCGTCTTCCAGGTGGTCCCGGAGACGCCGTACGGGACGGTCGAGGTACTGTTGACGGTGGCGACGACTGCGGCGTTCGCGGTCGTCGCCGGTCGGTTGGCCCGGAACGTGTTCCCGGCGTACAACGTCGCGGAGGTCGCCGTGGAGGGGCCGATCACCCGCGATGGCGGGGGGTCGCTCGTCAGTTCGCCCGTCGGGGCGACGGCGGACGAGATCGTCGAGCAGATCGACCGCGCGGACGACGACAGCGGGGTCGACGCGCTCCTGGTGAAGCTGAACACGCCCGGCGGCGAGGTGGTGCCGAGCGACGACATCCGGCTCGCGGCCGAGCGGTTCGACGGGCCGACCGTCGCCTACACGAACGACCTCTGTGCCAGCGGTGGCTACTGGATCGCGAGCGGCTGCGACGAACTGTGGGCGCGAGACGGGACGCTGGTCGGCAGCATCGGCGTCCGGCTCGGCAACCTGAACCTGAAGGAGCTCGGCGATCGCGTCGGGGTCGACTACAACGAGCTGACAGCCGGCGAGTACAAGAACGCGGGCTCGCCGTTCGAGGAGTTCACCGAGGACGACCGCGCGTACCTCCAGGACCTCGTCGACAGCTGGTACGACGAGTTCGTGGACGTGGTCGCCGAGGGCCGCGGGCTGGACGACGAGCTGGTCCGGGACACCGAGGCGCGGGTCTACCTCGGCGAGGAGGCCGTGGAGCTCGGACTCGTCGACGAACTCGGGACGAGAGACGACGTGGAGGCCCGTGTCGAGTCGCTGCTCGGCCAGTCGGTCACCGTCGAGGAGTTCCGTCCGCAGCGCCGTCTCCGGGCCCGGATGATGCTGGGTGCCACGCGGGTCGCCTACGCCGCCGGAGCCGGTGTCGCGAGCGTCTTCGACGGGGACGACGAGGTCGAACTGAAGCTGTAGCGGGAGGCAGATTTTTATTCCCGACGTGTGTCGCTACAGGTAGTGGCTACCCTGGTCGTCTGCGTCGACCGTACCGACGACATCGGGCGGAAGACGGGGCTGAAGACGCCGGTCGTTGGCTGGGAGGCCGTTCGGTCGCTGGTCACCGACGTGGGGCTCGCAGACCCGGAGGATTCGAGCGTCAACACGCTGCTGGAGACGCTTCGTGTCGCCCGGGACCTCCGTGACGCCGACGAGGAGACGGTCGTGGCGGTCGTCTCGGGGGCGAGCGAGTCGGTCGTCGGGGCCGACCGTGCCGTCGGCCAGCAGCTCGACGACCTGCTGGAGACCCACGACATCGAATCCGCGGTCGTCGTCATCGACAGCGCGGAGGACGAACGGCTCGTCCCGGTCGTCGAGTCACGACTCCGCGTCGACAGCGTCGACCGCGTCGTCGTCAGGCAGGCCCGGGACATCGAGTCGACGTACTACCTGCTGAAGCAGTTCCTCGCCGACGAGGAGCTCAGGCAGACCGTGCTCGTGCCGCTGGGCGTCGCGCTCGTCGCGTTCCCGGTGCTCGCGCTCTGGCGCGGCCCCGCGGTCGGTGCGGCGACCATCACCGCCGTCGTCGGGCTGTTCCTGCTGTACAAGGGCTTCGCGGTCGACGACGTGGTGAAGGACGTCGCCCAGCGCACCCAGAACGCACTCTACTCCGGGAACGTCTCCGTCGTCACCTACGTCGTCGCGGCGGGCCTGACGATGGTCGGACTGTTCGTCGGCGCGCTCGCCGTCTCGGACCTGGAGAACGCCGAGGGTGTCGTCATCCCGGCGATGCAGTTCGTCTTCGACGCCGTCCCGTGGCTGGCGATGGCGGGCGTCACCGCCAGCGTCGGGCGACTGCTCGACGAGGCCATGGGCGCCGAGGAGGTGCCGCGGGCGACCGTGAACATCCCCTTCCTGCTGGTCTCGGTCGGGCTGGTCGTCCGCGGCTTCGCGGCGTACTTCCTCGAACGGGCAGCGTTCATCGGCCCCGTCCGTATCCCCGAACTGGCCGTCGGCGCGAGCTCGCTGGGGCCGTACATCCTCAGCGCGGGCGAGCGTCTCGCCACGTACGTCATCGTGGCCGTGCTGCTCGCGCTGGTCGGCGTCCGGGTCGCCTCGGTGCTGTCGAGCAACGCCGTCGACGAGGCCGAGGCCGACGCCGAGATCGAACACGGTTCGTAGCTGGTTTACCCACCCGACTGCTACGGCAGGTATGACCGACACCGGCTCGTGGGTGGGGCTGTTCTCCGGCGGGAAGGACTCCTCGTGGGCGCTCTACCGGGCGCTCGAGGACGACCTGCCCGTCTCGCATCTGCTGACGGTCCACCCCGAGGGCGACTCGTACATGTACCACGTCCCGGCGACAGAGCTCACCGCGCTGGCCGCCGAGAGCATCGGCATCGAGCACGTGAACGTCTCCCCCGACGACTTCGACGCGGGCAACGCCACCGACGCCGGCGCACAGGGCGACGCCGAACTCGAACCGCTGGAGGCCGCGCTGACCGAACTCGCCGACGACCTCGACGGCGGACTGGCGGGAGTCACCGCAGGAGCCGTCGAGAGCGAGTTCCAGACCTCGCGCATCCAGGCGATGGCAGACCGGCTCGGCTGTGACGTGTTCGCCCCGCTCTGGCAGGAGGACCCCGTCGAACTCGGCGAGGCGATGCTCGCTGCCGGCTTCGAGATAACCATCCTGCAGGTCGCTGCCCACGGGCTCGACGAGTCCTGGCTCGGGCGAACGCTCGACGCCGCGGCGTTTGAGGAACTGCAGGACCTCAACGACGAGTACGGCGTCCACGTGCTCGGGGAGGGCGGCGAGTTCGAGACGTTCGTGACGGACGGGCCGCACATGGACCGCGCCATCGAACTGGCGTACGAGACGGTCTGGGAGGGAACGCGGGGCTACGTCGAAGTAACGGATGCGCGGCTGGCGTAGTCCCTGGCCGTCCACTCTGCTGTCTTTTTGGCCCAGCTTTTTCGAGGCGGTCTGCGAGCGGTAGCGAGCCAGACCGGCGAGGAAAAAGGTGGTGTCGGGAGGGAACGCGGGGCTACGTCGAAGTAACGGATGCGCGGCTGGCGTAGTTCCCGGTCGTCCACCCTGCTGTCTTTTTGGCCCAGCTTTTTCGAGGCGGTCTGCGGGCGGTAGCGAGCCAGACCGGCGAGGAAAAAGGTGGTGTCGGGAGGGAACGCGGGGCTCCATCGAGATCTCGGACGGCTGGAGTAAGCTGGGCTTACCGGCTCTCACTCCACGAGCGACGGCGGCCGAACCGGCTCGACGCCCCACTCGTCGGTGAACGCATCCAGAAACGCTGCACGGTCGGCGACCTCGTGCGGCCGGTGCGAGTCGGTGCCGACCGTGATGGCCACGTCGCGGGCGAGCAGTTCGTCGAGGAACGAGTCGTGGGGGTGGACGAACTCCTCGTCGGCCAGCGCGCGCCCGGCGTTGATCTCGGGGACGGTCCGGGAGTCGGCGAACGCCTCGGCGGCCCGCCGGTAGTGCTCCGCGGTCGCCCGTCCACGGAGCTGGGGCGTGCGCTCGAACAGGTCGGGGTGTGCGGCGACCTCGAACAGCTCCGATTCGGCGAGGGCGACGAGGTTGTCGAAGTAGTGGTCGACGACCCGGTCGAGTTCGGCGTCGGAGAGGCCCTCGTACTGTCCGGGCGACTGGATGTTGTACTCGCCGACGGTGTGGACGCTGCCGATGGCGTAGTCGAAGCCGGCCTCGTCGAGGAACGCGCGGATCTCGGCCTCGTCGCGGGGGTCGTAGTCCATCTCGACCGCGTCGTAGACGGTGATGTCGGCGCGCTCGCGCAGTCGCCCGATTGCGTGGCGACGGCGCTCGTACGTTCGGTCGAGGTTGAAGCCGAAGACCGCCCGGGTGGACTGCATCGACTCGCGGGCGGAGACGTTGCAGTGGTCCGCGAAGCCGATGCCGTCGAGTCCGGCGTCGCTGGCCGCCCGGACCATCTGCGGGAGGAAGCGACCGTCGGAGTAGTTGGAGTGGAGGTGGTAGTCGTACACGGGGAGGGAGAGGAGCCGATGGGAGAAAGTCGTTCGGTCGGTTGGCACCCGGGGGGCGGGCAGCGGTGGCCGCTCAGTGCCCGTTCGTGATCTTCGTGTGCGCGCCGATGAGCGCGCCGGCGAGGTCGAGGTTGTCGAGGTGGGTCTCCTCGTCGATGATGGAGTTGCGGATGTCTGACTCGACGATGGTCGCGTCGGGGAAGACGACCGAGTTGGCGACGTGGCTGTCGACGAGCTCGGCGTCGGCCATCACGTGGACGTTCTCGCCGAGGGTGGTGTCGGAGAGTGTCGCCGACTCGGCGATGTGGTTCTCGCCGTCGAGGTACCACGCGACTGCGTCGAGGTAGGACTCGGGCGTGCCGATGTCGAACCACGCGCCCTCGAAGGTGAAGGCGTAGGTGGGCTGGCGGGCCTGGAGCCACTGGACGAACCAGCCGGGCTCGTCGGGGTTGTTGTCGCCTTCGAGATACTCCTCGAGCAGGCCGACCGACTCGGCGGTGAAGCCGTAGCAGGCGATGGAGACGAGCGTGCTCTTGGGGTCGTCGGGCTTCTCCTGGAAGTCGACGACGCGGTCGCCCTCGAGGTCGATGAGGCCGTAGGACTTCGCGCGCTCCTTCGAGCCGACGTCGTAGGCGGCGATGGTCGGGGCGGCCTTCGACTGGAAGAAGTCGATGAAGTCGCTCACGTCGAAGCTGATGAGATTGTCGCCGGCGATGACGAGCAGGTCGTCGTCGACGCCCTCGCGGTCGACGAGCTGGGCGAGCGCGCCGATGACGCCGAACTTCTCGTCCTCCGCCGTGGTCTCCTCGACCGAGAGGGTCGGCTTCTCGAACTCGCTCGCCGCGAGGTGTCTCTCGAACTCGCCGGCGAAGCGTTCGTTCGTGCTGACGAACACCTCGTCGACGCGGTCGTCCCGTTCGAGCTCCTCGAATATCTGGTCGATGACGGTCGAGTCACCGACCGGGAGGAACATCTTCGGCCGATGTTTCGTGATCGGCCAGAGACGCGTCGCGTACCCACCAGCAAGGACGACTGCTTTCATACCCCCGGTTTCTGTAGCCGGTAGTAAGTCCTTTGTCTTTCTCGGTGACCCGTCCGCCCGAAAAGACGTTTATCCGGGCGGTTCCGAGTGCACGGTATGCGTGAAGCAGACGAGACGACGCGACAGCGCATCACCGACCGGCTCCGCTCCGAGGCGGCCACGCCGAGCGTGCTGGCGACGGAGTTCGACGTGACCGCTGGCGCTGCGCTCCGACACGTCGAGCACATCTCCCAGTCGCTCGGCCCGACCGACGAGCAGCTGCTCGTCGCCCCACCGGAGTGTCGCGACTGCGGGTTCACCGACTTCGACGACCTGCTCAACCGACCGTCACGGTGTCCCGACTGCAAGAGCGAGTCGGTGGCCGAGCCGACGTTCACCGTCCGCTAGCGCGTCGGTCGGGGACGGAAACGCGGCCAGAAAGGGGGGAAAGGGGGGGAGTTGGATTGTTCGAGACCACGACCGCGTTGAGACTGTCAGTGTTACAGATAAAGTTTCTTACGGCCGAACGCTACCGGTGACGACGGGAGCGCCCCGTCAGAACTCGACGTTCGACGTCGAGGTCAGGTCCGCCGGGTCGTCGGATTCGACGCCACCGATGCCCACGAACTCGTGATCGTCGTCTTCGAGGTAGACCTCCCCGTCGGCGACGGTGACGTCGAGCGAGTTGAGGTACGCCCCCTCGCACGGGCCGTAGGTGCACTGGCCGGTGTCCGACTCGAACATCGCGCCGTGGTTCGCACAGACGAGTTCGTCGTCGCGCATCGGTGCGCCCGAGCCCTTGTCGATCTTGATGTGGGTGAGGTGCTGGCAGTAGTTGAGCCAGGCGACGACCCCGTCGGCGCGGCGGTGGAGGATGGCCTCGCGCTCGTCGTCGTCGTCGTGCGCCCGGACGGTGAACAGGAGCGTCGAGTCGCTGGGCACGTCCTCGACCGGTGCGATGCGGCGTGTTTCGTCCATCGAACTGCTGTACCGGTGCGGTCGATTTGAACGCCACGGTCTCCGCCGAACTTTATGCTCCCGGCGCGCGGCGTGATACCTATGAGCGAACTTCTCGTCTACGGCTCGTACGGCTACACCGGTGCACTCGTCGCCGAGAAGGCGGTCGCGGCGGGACTGGACCCGATCCTCGCCGGACGGTCACGCGAGAAGGTGCGGAGACAGGCCCGGGACCTCGACTGCAGGAAGCGCGTGTTCGAGGCCAGGAACCCCGGGACGGTCGCGGACTACCTGGAGGGGGTCGACGTCGTCTGCAACTGCGCCGGGCCGTTCGTCCACACCGCCGAGGCGTTCGTCAAGGCCTGTCTGCGAACGGGCGCGCACTACCTCGACATCACCGGCGAATGGCAGGTGTTCCGCGACATCGCCGAGCGCGACGACCGGGCGACGGAGGCGGGCGTGATGCTCCTCCCGGGCGTCGGCTTCGACGTGGTCCCGTCGGACTGTCTCGCCGCCCACCTCCACGACCGACTCCCCTCGGGGACCGAGCTCTCGCTCGCGCTCGGTGGGCTCGGCGGGACCTCCCGGGGGACGGCGATGACGATGGTCGAGAACATCGGCGAGGGCGGCGTGGTCCGGCGCGACGGCGACCTCGTCCGCGTACCGACGGCTCACGAGGACCGTACGATTCAGTTCAGCTACGGCGAACGCACCGCGATGGCCATCCCGTGGGGCGACGTGGTGACGGCCTACCACTCGACGGGCATCCCGAACGTCACCGTCTACTCCGAGACCCACCCGAAGACGGTCGCCCGACTCCGCCGGTTCCGCAGGCTGCTCCCGCTGCTCGGGACCGCGCCCGCCCAGAAGCTCCTCAAGTGGCTCGTCGACCGCCGCGTCGACGGACCCGACGAGCGGGCGCTCGACGAGGGGTCGGGAGAGATATGGGGGGAGGTGACCGACGGCGAGCGGCGCGTCGTCTCCCGACTCCGGACGCCGAACCCGTACGCGCTCACCCGCGACACGACACTGCTCACCGTGAAACGGGCACTCGACGGCGACGCGCCGCACGGCTTCCAGACCCCCTCGACCGCCTACGGCGAGGACCTCGTCCTCGAGATCGACGGCGTCGAACGCACCGACTATGGCGGGTTTTAACTGCGAAGCCGGGGCCAGAGGCGGCGTGTTCTGACAACCCGACGCGCGGCGGCCGAGGCAGGTGCGTGACGCACCGCCGCGCGAGCGACCGCGTCGCCTGTTCGCCCTACTCCGTACTGGAGTCGCTGGACGCTGCGCTCCCATCGGAGTCCGCCGTCGACAGTCGTTCGCCGTCGTAGTGCCGACGCTCGACCACCGCGTCGAACCGTCGCTGCAGGAGTGTCGTCACCGGCCCACCCCCGATGTCGATCCCGTCGACGGTCGCGACCGGCCGGAGCTCCCACGTCGTGTTCGTGAGGAAGACCTCGTCGGCCTTGCGGACCTCGCTCGGCTCGTATCGACCCTGCAGCACCGGGATGCCCTCCTCCCGTGCCAGGTCGATGACGACCGAACGCGTGATGCCCGGCAGGAGCGGCAGCTCAGCCGTCGGCGTGTGCAGCCCGCTGTCGGTGACGAAGAACAGGTTGCTCGCCGCGCCCTCGGCGACGAACCCGTCCGCATCCCGCAGCAGTGCCTCGTCCGACCCGGCGACGAGCTCGTTCCGGGCGAGGATACCGTTGAGGTAGTTGTGGGTCTTCGCGCCCGGCGGCAGTGCGTTCGCCGGCGGCTTGCGCGTCTTCGTGGTCTGGACCACGGCGTGACCGTCCCAGACCGGTTTGCTGTCGACGCCACCTCGCGGCAGCTTCTTGACGATGACGACCACCGTCGGGTCCACCTCCGGCTGCGCGGTCAGGGTTCCGGGCTGGATGCCGCGTGTCACGGAGAGCTTGACGTAGGCGTCGGCGAGGTCGTTCGCGGCCAGGGTCTCGTCGATGCGTCCCCGCAGGTCGTCGTCGTCGAGCCCGTGGTCCAGCGACAGCGCGTCGCAGGTCGCGGCCAGCCGGTCGAGGTGTGCGTCGAGCTCGAAGACGGGGCCGCCGTAGGCGCGCATCGTCTCGAACGCGGCGTCGCCGTACTGGAAGCCGCGGTCGCGGACGTTCACGGTCGCCGATTCGGCCGGGACGAGGTCGCCGTCTACGTGGTACTGCATGTGTCGAGGAAGTTGGCTACGAGCTGTTTCCCGATCCGGAGCGAGAGCGCCTGCCCCGTCTCGCGTTCGGTCGCCTCGCCGGTGAGGATGCTCTCCGGGTGGAACTGCACGCCGATGTGCGGCCGCTCGCGGTGCCTGACAGCCATCAGCACGTCGCGCTCGTCGGCCGTGGCCGCCGTCTCGACCAACGTGACCGGGAGGTCGTCGCGCTCGACCGCCAGCGAGTGGTAGCGGCCCACGCGGATGCGTTCCGGCAGGTCGGTGAAGATGCCGGCCCCGTCGTGCTGGATGATCGAGGGCTTCCCGTGGACGACCTCGGGCGCGTTCACCACCGGTGCGCCGTTGGCCGCACAGAGCGCCTGATGGCCGAGGCAGACCCCGAGCGTCGGGTAGGAGAGCTCCGCGAAGACGGGGACTGAGACGCCCGCCTCCGCCGGCGTGCCCGGCCCCGGCGAGACGACGATGCCGTCCGGGTCGAGCGCGCGGATGCCGGCGACGTCGATGGCGTCGTTCCGGCGCACGACCACGTGGTCGGCGAGTTCGCCGACGTACTGGACGAGGTTGTACGCGAAGGAGTCGTAGTTGTCGACGACGAGCACGCTCGTCATCGGTCCACCTCCTCGGCCGCCTCCATCTCCTCGTCGGCGACGGTCATCGCGGCCCTGTCCCCGAGCGCGTCGTCCACGGCGGTCACGAGCGCACGCGCCTTGTCGAGCGTCTCGGCGTACTCGCGGTCGGGGACCGAATCGTGGACGATGCCCGCGCCGACCCGCAGATGGTACTCGTCCCCGTGGCGGACGAGCGTGCGGATGACGATGTTGAGCGTGGCGCGGCCGTCGAAGCCGAAGATGCCCATGCTGCCGGTGTACGGCCCCCGGCGCGTCGACTCCAGTTCGTCGATGATCGCCATCGTTCGAGGCTTGGGTGCGCCGGTGATCGTCCCACCGGGGAAGACCGCCGCGATGGCGTCGGCGAGCGACGCGTCCGGTCGGAGCTCACCCACGACGTTCGAGACGAGGTGCATCACCTCGGCGTAGCGGTCGACGCGGCGGTACTCGGCCACGTCGACGCTGCCGTAGCGGCACACCTTCCCGAGGTCGTTGCGTTCGAGGTCGACCAGCATCGCGTGCTCGGCGCGCTCCTTCTCGTCGGTGGTGAGGTCGGCCTCGAGGTCGCCGTCCTCGTCGTCGGTGGCGCCACGCGGTCTGGTGCCGGCGATGGGTTCCGTCCGGACGGCGTCGCCGTCGCGCTCCAGCAGCAGCTCCGGGCTCGCGCTGACGAGGTCGACGCCGGGGAACTCGAGCAGTCCAGAGTACGGCGCCGGGTTCACCCGCCGGAGCGCGTCGTAGGCTCTGACGGGGTGGACCGCAGCGGGCGCGACGAGCCGCTGTGAGATGTTCGCCTGGAAGGTGTCGCCGGCGTGGACGTATCGCTGGACGGCCCTGACGCGGTCGGCGTAGGCCGCCCGCCCGCAGTCGCTCTCGAACGTCACGTGGTCCGCGTCGGCCGGCGGCTCCGGAACGGCAGGGTCGCCACCGGTCGCACGCCGGGCGAGGTCGAGTGCTCGCTCGCGGCCGTGTTCGAAGGCGTCCTCTGGGTCGTCGCCCGTTCGGGGGCAGGCGGTGATCCGAAGCGTCGTCTCCGTCTCGTCGTCGCGGGGTTCGCGCCAGGACGCCAGTCGGTCGTAGACGCCGACCTGGAGCCGCGGAAGGCCGCGGTCGTCGGCCGCATCGCCGGGGAGCGACTCGAGCTCCCGGGCGATATCGTAGGAGAGCCAGCCGACGGCGCCACACGGGTACGGCACGTCGCAGTCGCCACGGACGAGCGACTCACCGTCGAGCAGGCCGTCGAGCGCGTCGAGCGACGGCGACGGGCCATCGAGGGCGTGGGCGGCGGGACCGACGGTGAGCCGGTCGACGGGGTCGACCGCGAACTGGCCCCAGCCGGACTGGCCGCCGGTGGTCTCGAGGTAGGCGTCCCACTCGCCCGTTCGTGCCTGCCGGTAGGCGTCGAACGGATCCGCCACGGCGACGGTCACCTCGACTGGCACCCGGGCGTCGGGGGGTGCGTCGGCGGCGGTCGCGACGAACGAATCGCGGTCCGTCACGACGTGGGGCGTGGTCATGCGAGGAGGATAGCGACGGGGGCGTAATCGTCTTCCGGTCCCTAGCTGCGGGCCTTCGCGCGCTTGACCCACTCGGTGACGCGAGTCTCGGAGATGTCGGTCTCTGCGGCGACTGCCTCGGGCTCGGCCTCGGCCAGCTCCGCGATGGTCTCGATGCCGACGTTCCCGAGTCGGTCGGCGTACGCGGGGCCGATCCCCTTGATCTCCTTGACGGGTTCGGACGCCGTCTCGTCCTCGTCGGCAGCATCGCCCTCGGACTCCGGCTCGGTCGCCGGTTCGTCGGCCGGCTCCTCGGTCGTCGGTTCGTCGGCCGGCTCCTCGGTCGTCGATTCGTCGGCCGTCTCCTCGTTCGTCGGTTCGTCGGCCGTCTCCTCGGTCGTCGGTTCGTCGGCCGGCTCCTCGGTCGTCGGTCCGTCGGTCTTGTGCTCCGTTGTCGAACCGCCGTCGTCACCCTCCGACGTCGACTCGGCCGTGGCTCCGGCCTGCCGTTCCTTCTCGACCGTGACGCCGACGTCACGGGAGGACTCCGGCTGCGACCCGTCGTCGAGTCCGAAGAGCGACTTCAACTTCTTGAGCAGTGCCATTGACGGTACGTAGCTGTCGGTGCCACTTAAACCCGCTACCTGTCGTCTCGGAGGTGTGTTCGGAGGGCGTCGTCCATGGCGGCGACGGGTGCCGCAACTCCCGTCCACAACTCGAACGCCTCCGCTCCCTGATACAGCAACATCCACGCACCGTCGACGGTCGTCGCGCCGGCGGCGGCCGCGTCACGCAGGAGCCGCGTCTCGAGCGGGGCGTACACCGCATCGAGGACGGTGAGGTCCGCGTGCAGGGCGTCTGATGGGACCGGGGTCTCGTCCGTCTCCATGCCGACGCTGGTCGCGTTCACGAGGACGGTCGCGTCGGCGAGCAGCTCGTGGAGAGCGTCGAGCCCGTGGCCCGTCGCGGCCGGGAGGTCGCCCGCGAGGTCGACGGCGCGCTGCTCGGTCCGGTTCGCGATGGCGACCGTCGCGCCCGCGTCTGCGAGTCCGTGTGCGACGGCACGGCCGGCGCCACCCGCACCGACGACGACGGCGTCGGCACCGTCGAGGTCTACGTCGCCCTGGGCCTCGAGTGCGCGACGGGCGCCGGCCGCGTCGGTGTTGTGGCCGGTGGGCTCGTCGCCGGAGAAGTCGACGGTGTTGACCGCGCCGATGCGGGCGGCGAGGTCGTCGACCGCGACGAGGTCGTGGACGCGCTGCTTGTACGGGACGGTGACGTTCAGCCCGCTGACGCCGAGCGCCCGGGCGCCCTCGACGGCAGCCGGGAGGTCGTCCGGGGCGGGCTCGAAGGTGACGTACCGGGCGTCGATGTCACGCGCTGCGTACGCCGCCTCGTGCATCGGTGGCGACAGCGAGTGACCGACCGGGTTGCCGACGAGTCCGAACACCTGCATTGGTGCCTGCGAGGTGGTCGGTGGTGAAAAGTCGTCCGGGGGCGGCAGCGTTCGCGCCGATGTCGGCGGCTCCGGTCCGGACCGGGGTCAGGGATGCACGACGAGGACGGGCTCGTCGATGGTCCGGAGCACCCGGTCGGTCGTGCTCCCGAGCAGCTGCCCGGTGAGGCTCGACTGGCCACTGGAACTCATGACGACGAGGTCGACACCCTCGTCCTCGACGTACTCCACGATGGCCTTGCTCGGGGTGCCGGTAACGGCCGCACGCTCGATGGACAGGTCGTCCCCGGCGAGGTCGGCGCAGTCGTCGGCGAGCGCGTCGACGCCCTCGCGTTCCGCGTCGAGGAGCCGGTCGATGTAGGCCCGGTCGACGCCACCGGCGCTGAACGGGCCGGACTCGCGGGCGACGTCGACGACGCCGAGGACGTGCAGCGTCGCTCCGTACGCGCTCGCGAGGTCGGTCGCGGGCGCGCCGGCCGCGGCGGCGTCCTCGCTGCCGTCGGTCGGGAGGAGGATGTCGGTGTAGTCGTCGACCGGGCCGTCGCCGGCCGGGACGGTCAGGACGTGGCGGTCGGTGCGACGGAGGACGCGCTCGGTGGTGCTCCCGAGGAGCCGTTCCCGGAAGCCCGAGAGCCCGTGCCGACCCACCACGATGGCGTCCGCGTCGATCTCGTCGGCGAGGGAGACGACCGACCGGGCGGGGCGGCCGTGCACGACGTGGGACGTGACCGGGACGCCGGCGTCCTCGGCGATGGACTCGACATCGGCGAGGACCTGCTCGGCGTCGTCCTCGTCGAGCTCGTCGTGGGCCGCGGCGACGGCGTCGACCGTCCCGCCGTACGTCGCCGCCATCGCCACGCCCGCGCGGGCAGCCCGCCTGGCACAGTCGCTTCCGTCGACCGCGATGAGAAGTCGCTCGAACATGTCTCTGCCTGTCGATTCGAAGACTCGGTACTAAAGTGATGCGTCGCGGCTCCGACGGTCCGGAGGCCACCCGCCGACCGGGGGACTGTCGGTCGACCATCGAACCACGCGCCTCGATAACGGTTCTCGAGGGCTGTGGGCGGCTGGCGCGACGATGCGAAAGCACAACACTCACTTTCGGGGGGCGGGTACCCGCAGACGATGAGCAACAATCGCCTTCGCCACCCGCTCACAGCCGTCGCCGGGGCCCTCCTCATGACGCTCCCGTGGCTGCTCCTCCACGGGTTCCGCATGAAGGGGGTCTTCAACCTCTGGTCGGGGCTGATGCCGGGACTGAAAGCGACCGAGGAGACGGCGCTCGGCGAGCTGGGGCTGATAATCGTGGTGGCCGGAATCGCGATTCTCGGCGCCTCGTTCCTGCTCGCGTGGGCCGCAGAGACCGCCGAGGAGGACGTTCCGCGGGCGTTCGCACTCGCCGTCCTCGCCATCCTGGCGGTCGCCCCCGAGTACGCCGTCGACGCGCTGTACGCGTGGGAGGCCGGTGCCAACCCGGGCTCGAACGCCGGCAACCTCGCGGTCGCGAACATGACCGGCGCGAACCGCATCCTCATCGGTCTCGGCTGGTCCGGTATCGCCCTCTTCACCGTCTACAAGGTCGCGAAGACGTCCGACCCCGCGGTCGAGAAGCACCGTGGCTTCCTGGCGGACCGCATCACGCTCGACCGCGACATCTCGACGGAGATCCTCTTCCTGTTCGTCGCGACGGTGTACGCCTTCTTCGTCCCCATGAACGGCGGCATCGGTATCTTCGACACCATCTTCCTCGTCGGCCTGTACGTCGTCTACATCCTCTCGGCGCTGAACGCACCACACACGGACGAGGAGCAGGTCGGCATCCCCGCCTACCTGCAGTCGTTCTCGAAGCTCCCACGCGTCGCCACCGTGCTCGGCCTGTTCATCTTCTCCGGGGTGGTCATCCTCGTCGCTGTCGAGCCGTTCGCGCACGGACTGGAGTACTCCGGCACCCGTATCGGCATCTCCTCGTTCCTGATGATCCAGTGGGTGGCCCCACTGGCGAGCGAGAGTCCGGAGCTCATCGTCGTCGCCTACCTCGTCAACAAGGCGCGTTCGACGGCCGGCTTCAACGCGCTCATCTCCTCCAAGCTGAACCAGTGGACGCTGCTCATCGGGACGCTCGCGGTCGTCTACAGCATCTCCTTCGGGTCCATCGCGACCCTCGAGTTCAGCGCCGAGCAGTCGGGCGAGATCTGGCTGACGGCCGCACAGAGCTACTTCGCGCTGACCATCCTGATGAACTTCGACATCAGCATGCGCGAGGCGGTCGCCCTGTTCGTGCTGTTCATCTCGCAGGTCATCATCGCGTTCGCCATCGACGCGGGCGTGCTCGGCCTCGACCTGCTGTTCACGCTGCACGCGTTCACGGCCATCTACCTGGTCGTCGGCACCGCCCTCCTCGTCCACCGGCGCGAGGCGCTGGTCGAACTCGTCGGTCTCACCCGACAGCAGGTGTTCGGCGACGGCGTCCACCCCGAGCCCGAACCCGAGGCACAGCCGACCGAGGACTGACCGGTTTCGACGCGTTTTAGCGGCCCTCCGTGCGAGTACGAGTCGTGATAGCCATCGTCGTCAGCCGTGCCGACTCGGCTTCGGAGCACATCGCCGAGCACCTGCTCGACCTCGCCGGCTGGGAGACCTCTGTCGACGGGAGTCGCCCCGACGGCGACGGCGGGGGAACCGTCCACCGCACCGACGGCTTCGAGCTCCGAACCTTCGACGAGCTGCACCTCCACCTCGACGGCGTCGCGGCGGCGTTCGACGACCCCGACCTGCTGTTGTTCGCGTCGCGGCACTCGGGCGACACCGGGCCGTTGTTGACGGCGCACTTCACGGGGAACTTCGGTCCGGCGGAGTACGGCGGGGAGGAGGACGCACTGGCGGCTGCGTGCCCGAACGCTCAGGCCGAACTGCTGGCCGCGTTCGACCGACACGCCCCCGACGGCTACGAGGTCGGCATGGAGTGTACGCACCACGGGCCGAGCGACGTTGGCGTCCCGTCGATGTTCGTCGAGCTCGGCAGCGGGGAGGACGAGTGGGCAGACCCCGACGGTGCCCGGGCAGTGGCCCGTGCAATCCGCGACATCGAGGGGGTCGACCCGCACCGCGAGCGGACCGTCGTCGGCTTCGGCGGCGGCCACTACGTCCCGCGGTTCGAGCGCGTCGTCCGCGACACCGACTGGGCCGTCGGGCACGTCGCCGGCGACTGGTCGCTCGACGCGATGGGCCATCCCGAGGAACACCGTGACGTCGTCGACCGCGCGTTCACGGCCAGCGAGGCCTCGCTCGCACTCGTCGAGGGCGACCATCCCGCCCTCGTCGAGACCATCGAGGACCTCGGCTACCGGGTCGTGAGCGAGACGTGGCTCCGCGAGGTCGACGGACGCGACCTGGACCGCGTCGCCGAGCTGGAGGACGCCATCGGGGACGTCGACGATGGGCTGCGGTTCGGAGCCGAGTTCGACGCCGACGACTGGGCGGTCCGTGCCCTCCCCGGTGCGCTGGTCGGGACCGCCAACGGTATCGACCGCGAGGCGACGTACGGCGCGGCCGAGGCCAACACGGTCGCGTTCGAGACGGAGAACGCCGGCAGCCGGGCGGGCACCCGTGCGGCGTTCGCGGCTGGCGGGTTCGACGCCCTCGTCGACGACCTCTGTGCCGTGCTGGCCGAACGGTACGAGACGGTCCGGCGCGAGCAGGGCGTGATCGTCGCCGTGGAGCGTGCGTTCGACCCCGCGCTCGCCCACGAGGCGGGCGTTCCCGAGGGGCCGAAGTTCGGCAAACTCGCCGGTGGGCAACCGGTCGAGGTCGACGGCAGGACGGTCGACCCCGCGTCCGTCCGGACGGAGCGAACCGACCGGTTCGAACTGACATAATTACACTGTCCGAGGTGACCGGTTCCTGGTTCGTTAGGTGGACCGCAACTTCCGTCAGACGGTCGTCAGACACCAGGGGAAAGGTAATTAACCTGCATAATATAAAAGAGGGCTAAGGATGGATTCGATCGTTGAAGACGCTATCGACGAGGCCGAGGGGGAGGCTGAGGCCCCCGACGAGGGTGGTCTCCCGGGAGCCACCCCGCAGGAGGAACCGGCACACCGAACTGGCAAGATGACCGACGACGAGCTGGAGGACGTACTCGAGGACCTCCAGACGAACATCACCGTGGTCGGCTGTGGCGGTGGGGGCGGGAACACCATCGACCGGATGCACGAGGAGGGCATCCACGGCGCGAAGCTCGTCGCCGCGAACACCGACGTCCAGCACCTCGTCGAGATCGACTCCGACGAGAAGATCCTGATGGGCGAACAGAAGACCGGCGGGCGCGGCGCTGGCTCGCTTCCCCAGGTCGGCGAGGAGGCGGCCCTCGAATCCCAGGAGGAGATCTACGAGTCCATCGAGGGTTCGGACATGGTGTTCGTCACGGCCGGTCTCGGTGGCGGCACGGGCACGGGCTCCGCACCGGTCGTCGCGAAGGCCGCCCGCGAGTCCGGCGCACTGACCATCGCCATCGTCACGACGCCGTTCACCGCTGAGGGCGAGGTACGGCGTACGAACGCCGAGGCCGGTCTCGAACGGCTGCGTGACGTGAGCGACACGGTCATCGTCGTCCCGAACGACCGACTGCTCGATTCGGTGGGCAAGCTCCCGGTCCGGCAGGCGTTCAAGGTCAGCGACGAGGTGCTCATGCGCTCGGTGAAGGGCATCACCGAACTCATCACGAAGCCCGGCCTCGTCAACCTCGACTTCGCCGACGTCCGCACCGTCATGGAGCGTGGCGGCGTCGCGATGATCGGCCTCGGCGAGTCCGACTCCGACGCGAAGTCGACGGACTCCGTGAAGGCCGCACTCCGGTCGCCGCTGCTCGACGTCGACATCTCCGGGGCATCCTCGGCGCTGGTCAACGTCACCGGCGGGTCGGACATGAGCATCGAGGAGGCCGAGGGCGTCGTCGAGGAGATCTACGACCGCATCGACCCCGACGCCCGCATCATCTGGGGCACGTCCATCGACGAGACCCTCGACGGCAGCATGCGGACGATGATCGTCGTCACCGGCGTCGACTCGCCGCAGATCTACGGTCAGCCCGGCGACGACACCGCCGAGCCCGACCCCTCGACCCAGCAGGACATCGACTTCGTCGAGTAATCTCAGGCGCTCATCGCTCGCGGTCGGTTGTCTCGCATCAATAGATAGAAAAGCACTCATACCGAAGCGACGGCCATGAACGTTCCAAAGGACCTCAACTCCTACGTGCGTGTGCTCAAGATGGCGAGCACACCCTCGCGCGAGGAGTTCTCACAGATCGCCAAGATCGCCGGGGCAGGGATTCTGCTCGTCGGCGTCATGGGTTTCATCATCGCACTCGTCATGGGGTTCCTCCCGGCCTGAACCATGCCTATCTACGCAGTCAAGACGACCGCGAGCCAGGAGCGAACGGTCGCCGACATGATCATGAACCGTGAGGAGGAGACCATCCACGCGGCGCTCGCCCCCGACTCGCTGACGAGCTACGTGATGGTCGAGGCTGACGACTACAACATCATCGAGCGCGTGCTCGACGACATCCCGCACGCCCGCAGCGTCATCCCGGGAGAGTCCGACATCACCGAGGTCGAGCACTTCCTCTCCCCGAAGCCGGACGTGGAGGGCATCGCGGAGGGCGACATCGTCGAGCTCATCGCCGGCCCGTTCAAGGGCGAGAAGGCGCAGGTCCAGCGCATCGACGAGGGCAAGGACCAGGTCACCGTCGAGCTGTACGAGGCGACGGTCCCGATTCCGGTCACCGTGCGTGGCGACCAGATCCGGGTGCTGGATAGCGAGGAACGCTGAGCGCTAGCGAGGCGTTCCTCGGAGACTCGAACGGCGAGCGCGAGCGAGCCGTGAGAAGCGAGGAACGCTGAGCGCCAGCGAGGCGTTCCTCGGAGACTCGAACGGTGAGCGCGAGCGAGCCGTGAGAAGCGAGGAACGCTGAGCGCCAGCGAGGCGTTCCTCGGAGACTCGAACGGTGAGCTCGCTTCCTGCGAGACGCCGGAGAGCGCTAACGCGCTCTTCGTCCTCCCGTTCGCTCGTAGCGGTCACTGACGGAAACAGCGAGCCGTGAGAAGCCTCGATACTGTCGCTGTGGATTCGTGCGGCCGCATGGCTCAGACTCGGTGGTGCGGTGCAGTCCGCGAAACTGCGGCGGGAGACGGCACGACCCGCGAAGCGTGGGACGCACGATTCTGGGGGCAAGACTGGGCTGAAGTGAAACGGGTCCGGACCCCCCTAAGTCGCCCCTCCCCCCAGACACGACTTAGGTGTTAGCTTCGAGAGACCGCTGAATGAAAGCACATCTCCCTAACCAGTTCGGTATCTGGGCGGCGTCCGCGGGGCCGACGGTCGAGGATGGACCGCCGCTCAGGACTTGACGGCCTCGCCGCCGAGGCGTTCGACGACGGTCTGGAGGTCGGCCTCCTCCTCGACGAGCTCCTTGATCTCCTCGCGCTCGCGGACCTCCTCGGAGCTCGCGCCGTAGGCCCGGACGTACTCCGCGCGGGAGTGTTCGTTGAAGGCGTGGCGGATGGCGAGGTAGCCGTCTGGGACGACGACGCCGCAGACCTTGCACTCGCGGCGCTCGTGGTCGGAGCTCTGGTGGACCACGAGGTCCTCGGGCGTGCCGAACCGCTCGCCGCAGCCGTCGATTCCGCATTCCCAGGGCATCGGTTGGCCGGATGTACGAGAGTCCGGTATTTCACTGTTGTCCCCTGGCGGGAAGCGCCTCGGTCAGGTCGATCGCGGCGTCGGCCGCGCCGGCGCACTTCTCGATCCGCTCGTGGGCCTCGGCGGCGCTCATGTCCGGGCCGGCGACGCCGAAGGTGACTGGGGTGTCCCGCTGCAGTCCGATGTCGGAGAGCCGCCGCGCCGCGGCGTGGGTCACCACCTGGTCGTGGTCGGTGTCGCCGGTTACGACGACGCCGAGGACGGCGACGGCGTCGATCCGGTCCTGTCTTGCCAGCCGGTCGGCGGCGAGCGGTGTGTCGTAGACGCCGGGCACGTGGACGGTCTCGGCGACGTGGGCGTCGCGGGCTTCGATGTTGCTCCGCGCATGGGCTTCTATCTCAGCGGCTAGCTCCTCGTAGAACTGCGCGACGACGAGTCCGAGTGCTGTCATTGCGTCTCGACGGTGCTGATGGTTCAACAAATACGTTACCGTTTCCAGATTCGTTACGAACTTGCTGGCAGGGTGACGTCAGGGGTCACGGACGATAGCGGAGACCCGGTCCGGTACGCCGGCGCGCCGGTCGGTGATCCGGAGCAACAGCGAGTGGATGGCCAGGTCGTCCCCGTACCCACCCGAGGGTTCGCCGATGCCGACCACGACGTCGAGACCCTCGTCGGTGCGCTCGATGCGGTCGAGTTCGAGCCACGTCGCGCTCTGTCTGCCGTACTGGACCACCACGACGAACGATTCGTCGAAGTCGGTGTCGTCGAGGAAGCTCGCCGGGACGTCGACCGGCGTGATGGACTCGGTCGCGTTCTCCCGCCGGGTGAAGACCCGGTGGACCGTCCCGCCGTTGTAGATCGTCTCATGTCGCTCGCGGGATTCGGGGAGCACGTCGTGCACGGTGTGTTCCTCCCTCACTGACATTTCGGGCGGAAGCGACGGCGAGTCGTCGAGGACCGTGTCGTCGCCGAGACAGCCGCCGAGGAGGGACGTGAATCCGAGACCGCCGCTCGCGAGGACCGTTCTGCGTCGCATATCCGGATGTACGAAACCCGATACCTTGTCGCTTGTCCCGTCACCAGTCGTCCTCGAGTGCGGCCCGCACCTGCTCGAAGCCCGCGCCGTCCTCCCACGTCCGGCCCGAGTCGGTGTGCTCGACGACGTACCGGTCGCCGCAGTCGCCACAGCGGTATCTTGCGGGTTCGGTCACGGTCTTCGATGCGCGGTAGCGGCGCGCGCTCCACTCGCAGCCGTCGTTCCGACATCGGAGGAGGTAGCGCGGGTCGGCGAACGGCTCGCAGTGCCGGGGGGCGTCGACTGCGTCGGCCTGCTGCTTGAAGCGGGGGCCGTGGCCGGACTCGCCGAATCGCTGGAACTCCCAGGCGTGGACGAGCTCGTGTCGGACCGTGTCGGCGACCTCGCCCCAGCCGTGGGCCTGGTACGAGTGCCAGGAGAGCACGATGGTGACGCCGCCGTCGGGGTCGTACCGGCAGGCCCCGGCCCGGCGTCGCGCGTGCTTCGAGATCTCCCAGCTGACCGCGTCGAGGTCGACGTCGATGTCCACCGTACCGGCGTAGGTCCGGGCCCACGCGAGCAGGTCCTCGGGCGTGTCCGGGTCCGGTGCGCCGATGCTGTCGCTGGCCACGGTGGATGCTCGCAGGATGGGTGCAAAAGCGTTCAGGCTTCGACGACGAAGCCGCCACGTTCGAGCGCCTCGTCGACGCTCGCGTCGTCGTGGACGATGGCCGAGACGGCCGTCGTGATGGCTGCGGGGTCCTCGTGCTGGAAGATGGAGCGGCCCATGGAGACGCCGGCCGCGCCGCCGTCCATCGCGCCGCGGACCATCTCGACGGTCTCGCGGTCGCTGCCGCGTGCGCCGCCGGCGATGAGGACGGGGAGCCGGGTCGACTCGCAGACGTGCTCGAAGGAGGCGCCGTCGCCGGAGTAGCCGGTCTTCACGATGTCGGCGCCGAGCTCCTCTGCGAGGCGGACCGCGTGACCGAGCGACTCGGGGTCGGTGCTGTCGACGCCAGGACCGCGGGCGTACGCCATCGCCAGCACGGGGATGCCGAAGCGCGAGGCGACGTCGGTGATCCCCGCGAGGTCCTCGATCTGCTCGGGCTCGTGGTCGCTGCCGACGTTGATGTGGAAGGAGACGGCGTCGGCGCCGGCCCGGATGGCCTCCTCGACGGTACCGGTGAGCCGTTTGTCGTTCGTGTCCGGGCCGATGGTCGTCGACGCGTTGAGGTGGACGATGTAGCCCGCTTCGTTCTTGTTGTCGTGGACCCGCGGCGCGATGCCCTTCTGGGTGAGCACCGCGTCGGCGCCGGCCCGCGTCACCGCGTCTATCGTCGATTCGATGTCCTTCAGTCCCTGTACCGCACCGAGTGTGATGCCGTGGTCCATCGGGACGACGAGGTAGTTCCCGTCTGTCCCGACGCGACCGAGGCGTGCACGTGTTCCTGGTGTCGTCATTGGTTGTCAGTAGTTAGCATATCGCATTTATTGGCCTTCCGGTTTCGCCATATCTTCCGCGCCGGCAGCGACGCCCTCGCTGAGTTCGCGAGCCATCGCCTCGAGCCGGTCGGGAACGTCGTCGCCGTCGGGGTCGCCGTGCTCGGCGACGATGTCGACGAGCGCACTCCCGACGATGACGCCGTCTGCGCCGGCTTCGACGATGTGTCGCGCCTGGTCACCACTCGACACGCCGAAGCCGACCGCCTTAGGGATGTCGTACTGACTGACCTTCCCGAGCGAGTCGGCGGTCTGGTCGCTCACGTCGGCCTTGGCGCCTGTGACGCCGAGTCTCGCCTGTACGTAGAGGTAGCCGGAGGACAGTTCGACCATGCGTTCGAGGCGCTCGCCCTCGGTCGTCGGGGCGACGATGAACACGAGCTCGACTCCATGTTCGTCACACGCCGCCCGGAGCGGCCCGGCCTCCTCGGCGGGCAGGTCGGGGATGACGAACCCGGAGATGCCGACCTCGGCGGCGCGCGCGACGAACGATTCGGGCCCGTCGCTCGCGGCTTCGCCGCTCGCATCCGAGGCGCGGTGCGCCTCGCTGTCCCCGTACTGGTAGAGCAGGTTGTAGTACGTCATGCAGACGATGGGGACATCCACCTCGAGCGAGTCCACGAAGTCGAGGTAGACGTCGGGCGTGACGCCGGCTTCGAGCGCGCGGACGACCGACGCCTGGATGGTCGGCCCCTCCGCGATCGGCTCGGAGAACGGCAGCCCGAGTTCGAGCACGTCCGCGCCGCCGCGGACCAGGGCCTGCACGTACTCGCGGGTACGCTCGACGCTCGGGTCGCCGACGCAGAGGTACGGGACGAACGCCGGCTCGTCGAAGGCGGCCGCGAGGTCGCTCATCGGCCCACCTCCGAGAACACGTCCATGCTCGGCGCGTTCGACAGTTCCCGCTGTTCGGTCTCCTCGATGACCGATTCGAGGTCCTTGTCGCCCCGCCCGGAGACGTTGATGACGGTCAGCTCGCCGAGCTGCTCGGGGTTCCCACGCGCGAACGCGACCGCGTGGGCGGACTCCAGCGCGGGGATGATGCCCTCCTCCTGCGAGAGCAGGTGGAACGCCTCCAGTGCGTCGTCGTCGTCGACGGTGGCCGGCGTCACCCGGTCGATGTCGACGAGGTGGGCCAGCTCCGGCCCGACGCCGGCGTAGTCCAGCCCGGAGGAGACGCTGTGGCTCTCGACGACGTTGCCGTCGGAGTCCTGCAGCAGCTTCGTCCGCGCGCCGTGGAGCACGCCCTCGGTGCCGGTCGACAGGCTCGCCGAGTTCGGCGCGACCCCGGTCTCCTCGTCGACCGCGAGCGAGGAGCCACCCGCCTCGACGGCGAACAGGTCCACGGAGCCGTCGTCGACGAACTCGTGGAACGCGCCCATCGTGTTCGAGCCGCCGCCGGCGCACGCGACGACGGAGTCCGGCAGCCGTCCGGCCTTCTCCAGGACCTGATCGCGAGCCTCCTCGCTGATCACCGACTGGAACGTGCGCACCATCTCGGGGAACGGGTGCGGGCCGACCACGCTGCCGATAACGTAGTGGGTGTCCTCGACGTTGGTCGCCCAGTCGCGCATCGTCTCGTTGATCGCCTCCTTCAGCGTGCCGCGCCCGGCCGAGACGGGGTTCACCTCGCTCCCGTTCAGCCGCATCCGGAAGACGTTGGGCCGCTGGCGCTGGATGTCGCGGGTGCCCATGTACACCTCGCAGGGCATGTCGAGGTGTGCGGCCGCCATGGCGGTCGCGGTGCCGTGCTGGCCCGCGCCGGTCTCTGCGACGATGCGCTCTTTGCCCATGTACCTCGCTAGCAGCACCTGCCCGAGCGCGTTGTTCAGCTTGTGCGCGCCGCCGTGGAGCAGGTCCTCGCGCTTCAGGTACACCTCGCGGTCGAGCCGCTCGCTGAGACGGTCCGCGCGCTGGAGCGGCGTCGGTCGGCCGCCGAAGTCCCGCAGCCGCTGGCGGAACTCGTCCATGAAGCCGTCCTCGTTCTCGAGCACGTAGCGCTCGTAGGCGTCCTCGAGCTCCTGCACCGCGGGCATCAGCGCCTCGGGGACGTACTGGCCGCCGTAGCGGCCGAACGTGCCGGGCCGGTCCTCGCTCTCGTCTGTCGCTCGTCGTGTCTCGTGGCTCACGCGTACACCAGCTCCTCGGTCGACCCTCGGGGCTCGCCGGCCATAATCGCACTGCCGACCAGCAGGCCGTCGGCTCCAGCCGCGCGCATCCGCCGGACGTCCGCGGGCGTCGAGATGCCCGACTCGGCGACGAGCGTCACGTCGTCGGGTGCTTCGGGCGCGACGCGCTCGAACGTCCCCAGGTCGACGGTCAGTTCGGCGAGGTCGCGGTTGTTCACGCCGACGAGTGTCGCCCCCGCGTCGAGCGCGGTCGCCAGTTCGGCCTCGCTGTGGACCTCGACGAGCGGCTCGAAGCCGCGCTCGCGCGCTGCGTCGACCATCTCGCCGACGTCGTCGACGAAGCGGGCGATGACCAGCGCGGCGTCCGCCTCGACCGCGTCGAGGTGGCCCGGTTCGAGCAGGAAGTCCTTGCGCAGCACGGGCACGTCGACCGCCTCGCGCACCCGTTCGAGGTTCTCGACGCTGCCGCCGAAGTGCTCGGGTTCGGTCAGCACCGAGAGAGCGGCCGCACCGCCCTCGACCATGGCCCGCGCGAGGTCGACCGGGTCCTCGGTGCGTGTCCCCTCGGTCGTCGGGCTCGTCGGCTTCACCTCCGCGATGAGTGGTACCCGACCGTCCGCGTCGGCCGCCGCCAGCGCGTCGGAGAGCGACGCGCCGTCGACGCTGACCCGGTCGTCGGGCACCGTCCGTCGCGCCGCGGCGTCCAGGATGGAGCGGACGGCGGGCGCGAACTCCTCAGTAGCGTTCATCATCGTACATCAATGTGCTAATCTGTACATAAGGTTTGCGTCATCGGTGGGCCAGCACGGGCATCGGCGTCACGGGAACCTTCAAGGCCGTCTCCACCCTCGGTGCCCCTATGGACGCTGACGACGACGGCGTCGCCGGAATCTACGCCCGACACTCGCCGTTCCTCGAACGCGACGTACAGCTCGGAGTCGCCAGTGGGCGGGTCATCTCCGTCTCCTTCCCCCGGGAGGCCGACGACGGCGCCGGCGCGGACCACCCCGTCCTCGACCGCATCGACGAGTACCTCGACGGGGTCAAGCCCGTCGACTTCGACGACGTGGAGGTCGCGTTGACGATGCCGACCGACCAGCGCACCGTCCTCGAGACACTCCGCGAGCAGGTGCCCTACGGCGAGGACGTCTCGGTCGCACAGCTCGCCCGCATGACGCCCGGCCTCGACGCCGAGGACGAGGACGACCTCATCCTCGTGCGCACTGCGCTCGACGCGAACCCGGTGCCGCTGCTCGTCCCGGACCACCGGGTTCGCGACGGTCCCAGCGCCGCCGAACCGCACGTCGAACAGAAACTCCGGTCGATAGAGGGCCTCTAGTCCGCAGCCGTCGCCGTTCCGTACCGCTTCTCGGCGTTGTCCTGCAGTCCGAAGACCGCGTGATTCACCGCCAGCGCGACCGCGAGCACCGGCCACGACCGGGTCAGGACGAACGCGACGCCGAGCACCAGGAACGTCGTCGAACTCCGGACGACGACGCCGGGACCCTCCCACGCGCTCTTGCCGCCGGCGAGGAGTGCCGTGACGGCTGCGAGCGCGTACGCCGTCGGCGTCGTCCCCGTCGTCAGCCCGCCGAGGACGAACGCGACGAATATCGTGGTGTCGACGGCCGACGAGAGCCACGACGAGGGCAGGTAGATCGCCCACTCCAGCGGCGAGTCGGGCCAGAGCGTCGCCCAGGCCGACGAGTCCGCCTCCCAACCGAAACGGGTGACGACCGCTCGCGACGCGACCGCGGCCAGGACGAGTGCGGCGCCGGTCCCGACCCCGGCGAGTACGGACTGCGTCGTGGCCGACTCGGGACCCAGCCCGACGGCGGACGGGCTCGCGCCGACGACGGCGAACAGGACGACCAGCAGGAACGCCAGCGCGACACCGCGAGCGACGACCTGCTTCGCGGTCGCACGGAACGTCTCGAACGCCCCGTCGTAGGCGTCGGGACTCAGGCGCAGGCGGACGAGGACACCCACCGTCGTGGCCACGTTGATGCCCAAGGCGACCGCGCCGAGGACGAATCCAGGGTCGTCGAACATGTCGGTCGGTGGTAGTCGTTCGGGGGAGAAATGCGTGCGGGGTCCGGTCCGTCACACCCACTCCACGCCCAGCCCCTCGTGCACCCCGAACTCCAGCGCGTTCACGAGGTAGTGTGCGACGACGACGGTGACGAGACTGCCCGTCAGCACGAACGCCGCCGCCAGCACGAACCCGAGCGCGCCGGTGACGGCGACGCCCGCCGGCCCCTGGAGGCCGTGGCCCGCCGCGAACAGCAGCGAGGAGCCGACGGCGAGCAGCCACGGGGAGACGCCGAAGCCGGCGGCGAGCACGCCGACCATCGCCGCCCGGAAGAGCACCTCCTCGAAGACGGCGACCAGCGGGAGGACGAAGCCGAGCAGCACCGCCCACCCCCGCACGCTGTCGGGGGCGAGCACGCTGCGCAGGCGTTCGTCGTACTCGATGCCCGCCCCTTCGGCGGCGGCCGCGCCGACCTCGTTCGCGACGTAGAGCCCGACGCCGAGGCCGACCCCGGCGAGCAGCGGCACGGGCCCGAACGCGGCGGGCGAGAGACCCATCGCGGTCGCCGGAACCCCGGTGAGCATCGCGGCCCCGAGGACGGCGACGAGGAACACGCCCTGCGTGATGGCGACGTTCGCGAGCAGCATCCCGGTCGTCATGGCGTCGAGCGGGTCCGTCTCACGCCCGTCCGGCCACGGCTGGTGGGTCTCGGACGGGCCGACGGTCGTGGGGTCGGGCGTCGTCGACCGGTCGGACCGCTCGGGCGTGTCTTGCCGGTCCGGTGCTTCCTCGACCCCGTCGGTCCCGGCGTCGTCTACCGAACCTTCCTGCTGTCGTGTCCCCCGGCTCACCGACGAACCGGTCACCGCCTGCGTCGTCGAGTACGAGAGCACGAGCATCAGCCCGGTGACGAGGGCCAGGGCGGCCGCGAACGAGGTCGCGTCGAACGACGAGCCTGCGGCTGTGGACTGGAAGAACGGAAGAAGTGGGCCGACGGCAGACGCCGTCGTCCCGGACATCGGCGCTTACTGCGGGCTCGGCGAGCCGCCGCTGCGGCCGATGTCGTGCTCCAGCGCGGAGCCCGTGATGGACTTGAGCCGGTCGACCAGCGAGTCCTTGTCGGGCTCGCCGGCGAGCGCCACGTCCAGCACCTCGCTGATGTGGCTGACCGGGATGATCTCGATCTGCTCTTTGTACTCGTCCTCGATCATCACGTCCTGCTCGTTCGCCTTCGGGATGATGACCCGGTCGAGTCCGGCCTTCGCGGCCGCCTCGATCTTGTGGGTCACGCCGCCGACGGGCAGCACGTCGCCACGGACCGACAGCGAGCCGGTCATGGCGAGGTCCTGCGCGACGGGCATGTCCTCCAGCGCGCTGATGACGGCGGTCGCGACCGTGATGGACGCGGAGTCGCCGTCGACGCCCTGCTGGCCCGCCTGCACGAACTGGATGTGGATGTCCTTCTCCGAGATGTCCTCGTCGGAGAACTTCTTGATGATGGCGGAGACGTTCTGCACGGCCTCCTCGGCCATCTCCTGCAGCTTCCCGGTGGCGATGACCTGTCCGGGGCCCTGCGAGGGAGCGACCTCGGCCATGACGGGGAGGACGATACCGGAGTCCTCGCCCATGACCGCGAGGCCGTTGACGCGGCCGACCACGTCGCCTTCGGAGACGGTCATCTCGTAGTCCTTGCGGCGCTCGATGTAGTTGTCCGCGAGCTGCTGTTCGATGCCGCGCGAGCGGCGCTTGGCCTGGATGACGTCGTCGCGGGTGGTCTCGTCGCGGTCCTCGCCGCGGGCGATGTCGCCGGCGACGCGGACCAGCCCGCCGAGGTTCCGCAGCTCGAGCGTGAGGTGGCCCTTCCGGCCCGAGCGGCGCTTCGCCTCGAGGATGACCTCCTCGGCGGCGTCGCGGGTGAAGTGCGGGAGCCGCCCGTCGTTCTCGACCTCCTGGGCGATGAAGCGGGCGTACTTCCGGCGCATCTCGGGGGTGTCCTCGATGGTGTCGTCCATGTACACCTCGTACCCGTAGCCCTTGATACGGCTGCGGAGCGCGGGGTGCATGTTCTCCATCGCGTCGAGGTTCCCCGCCGCGACCATGACGAAGTCACAGGGGACGGGCTCGGTCTGGACCATCGCGCCCGAGGAGCGCTCGGACTGGCCGGTGATGCCGAACTCGCCCTCCTGGATGGCCGTCATCAGCTTCTGCTGGCTGCGGATGTCGAGCGTGTTGATCTCGTCGATGAACAGCACGCCCTTGTTGGCCTTGTGGATGGCACCGGGCTCGACGCGGTCGTGGCTCGGCGTCTCCATCCCACCGGACTGGAACGGGTCGTGGCGGACGTCGCCGAGCAGCGCACCGGCGTGGGCGCCCGTCGCGTCCTCGAACGGCGCGGTCTGCTGTTCGGCGTTGTTCACGATGAGGTTCGGGATCATCGAGTCCGTCGAGCGGCCGGAGTACCGGAACGCGAGGTACACCACACCGGCCGCGAGGATACCCAGCAGGAGACTGCGGGTGACCACGGCGTAGACGAGGACCACGGCCATGATGATGAGCATCAGGAACGAGCGCATCTGGTTGCGCTTCCTGGCCTCGTCCTTGTACGCCTCGATTATCTGGTCGCCCTTGCCGGCGGGGACCGTGCGGACCTTCGGTTCGTTGCCGTCGTCCGGGTTGTGGTACACGAGGATGTCCTGGAGGTCCTCCTTCGGGAGGAGCTGGGACATGGCCTTCGCGAGCATGGACTTCCCGGTCCCCGGGGAGCCGATCATCATCACGTGGCGGCGCTGCTTGGCCGCCTTCTTGACGATGTCACGGGCGTCGTCCTGTCCGATGACCTGATCGACGAGGCGGTCGGGGACCTCGATCTCGGAGGTGTTCTCGACCTTCAGCCCGCCGAGGAGGTCGTCTTCCGCGATCTCCTCGTCGATCTCGGCCCCGATGTCGACCTCGACGTCGCTGCCGAGGCGGTCGATGTCGGGCTCGTCCTCGTCCAGAGTCCCCTCGTCGTCGGGTCCCTCCTCGACGGTCGCGTCGTGGAGGCCGCCGTCGTCCGGAGACCCGTCGTCTTCGGGGAGCACCGGCTCGAACCCCTCCTCGTCGTCGGGGCTGGGGGTGTCGTCACTTTCGGGCTCCCGCTCTTCGACGGTCTCCTCGACCGTCGGCGGGGGGCCGTCGTTGGGGTCACTATCGTTACTCATGAAACGGGTTGCTACCTGAATTCTGGTGTTTTGTACTGATATACTTTCTCCCTTCTGAAGTCGCCAACGCACGACCGAAAACACCAGACTCAGGTACTGGAGACGCCGGATACGCCCACAGGGGCGTCTCGCCACCCTTATAAACGAACGGGCCGACGGGTTCGCCATGACGCGGGGATTCTACATCGGCCGGTTCCAGCCGTACCACAACGGCCACCACAGCATGGTCGAGACCATCGCCGAGGAGGTCGACGAGCTCGTCCTCGGCATCGGAAGCGCGGGCGACTCCCACTCCGAGCACGACCCGTTCACCGCCGGCGAGCGCATCATGATGCTCACGAAGTCGCTCGTCGACCACGACATCGTCACCTACGCCGTCCCCATCGAGGACCTGGAGCGGAACTCGGTCTGGGTGAGCCACGTCCAGAGCATGTGCCCCACGTTCGACGTGGCGTACTCGAACAACCCGCTCGTCATCCGGCTGTTCGAGGAGGCCGGCATCGAGGTGCGCCAGTCCCCGATGTTCAACCGCGACGTGCTCGAGGGCACGGAGGTCCGCGACCGCATGGTCGACGGCGACGACTGGGAGTCGCTGGTGCCCGACCCCGCCGTCGAGGTCATCGAGGAGATCGACGGCGTCGAGCGCATCCAGATGGTCGCTGACTCGGACACGAACGGCGACTGAGCCACACCACCACAGTTATTCTCCCGCGTCCGGCAGTCCCACCCATGATAACGCTCTCGTCGGACTTCGGCTCGCCGTACCCAGCGGCGATGCGCGGCGTCATCCTCGACCGCTGCGACGCGCGGCTGGTCGACGTGAGCCACGAGTTCCCGCGCCACGACGTGCGGGCGACGGCGTTCTGGCTGCGCGAGACGCTGCCGTACTTCCCGCCGGCGGTCCACTGCGTCGTGGTCGACCCCGGCGTCGGCACGGACCGCGACGCCATCGTCGTCCGTGTGGGCAGGCACGCGCTCGTCGCGCCGGACAACGGGGTCGTCGTCCCCGTGGCGCGGGCGCTGGCCGGGCTGGACCCCGGCGAGCCGCTGGCCGAGGCGACGCACCAGACGGTCGCGGCGTACGTCGTCGACGACGCCGACGCGGCCTCGAGCACGTTCCACGGGAGGGACGTGTTCGCACCCGCCGCAGCCCGCGTCCACGAGGTCGGCGTCGCCGCGGTCGGTGGAATGGAGGGTGTCGAGGCGACCGACGTGGCCGACCTCGTGGACTGCACGCTACCGGCAGCGACGGTCGAGGGCGCCCGTGCGGTCGGCGAGGTCCTCGTGGTGGACGACTTCGGCAACGCGGTGACGAACGTGCCCGGCGGCTTCCTCGCGGACGCGGACGAGGTGACGGTGAACGGCGAGCGCGTGCCCGTCGGCGAGACGTTCGCGGCGGTGCCGGAGGGCGACCCGCTGGTCACCGTCGGGAGCCACGGCAACGTCGAGTGCGACGTGAACCGGGGCCGCGGCGACGAGGCGTTCGGGCTCGAGCCGGGCGACGAGGTGACCATCGAGCGATGCTGACGCCGTTCGGGGTGCCCCTCGACGCGCTGACGCCCTTCGCGGCGATGAACGCCATCGGTACCGTCGCGTTCGGCGTGGCTGGCGCGTCGAAGGGCGTCGATTCGGACCTCGACTACCTCGGGGTGACGGTGCTCGGCGTCGTGACGGCACTCGGCGGGGGCATCACCCGCGACCTGCTCGTCGGGCGCATCCCGTCGGCGCTGACGGCGGAGACCGACGTGCTCCTCGCGCTCGCGGGGGTCGGCCTCGCCATCGCACTGGTCCAGGCCGAGCGCGGGAGCATCGCGGACTCGCCGCTGCTGACGGTGCCGGACGCCGTCGGGCTGGCGGCGTTCACCGCCACGGGTGCCATCGTCGGCGTCGAGGCCGGGCTCTCACCGTTCGGCGTCGTCGTCTGTGCGACCCTGACCGGTGTCGGTGGCGGGGCCATCCGGGACGTGCTCGCCCAGGAGGTGCCGTTCATCCTCCACGAGGACTTCTACGCGACGTGTGCCATCGCCGGCGGGACGGTGTTCTGGGTGCTCTGGAGTCTCGACGTCGCATCGCCGGGACCGACCGTCTCCTGTGTCGTCGTCGCGCTCGGCCTCCGGCTCGTCGGGATGCGTCGCGGGTGGTCGCTGCCGACTGTTGCCTGACGGAGAAACCCGTGATCAGTCGGTGGAGGGCGACAGCTACACGAGCGATTCGAGCTTCGCGGCCTCCTCCTCGACCAGGTCGCGCTCGAAGTACAGCAGTTCGAGCCCAAGCACGACGACCGCGAGCACGAGCACCAGCCAGAACGTCCCCCGTTCCGCCCGGTAGAGGTGGTAGAACAGCAGCGGGAAGAACCCGGCCGCGCCGACCAGCCCGAGCGCGGGCGGAACCGGGTTGACTGCGTCCCGGTCGCGCTCGGAGAACGCGATGGCCGACACGACGCCGAACACCGCGATGAACGCGAGCGAGGCGAACGAGGTGACCGCACCGAGCCCGCCGTAGGCCGCGAACGCGGCGGTCACCGCGCCGAGTGCGAGGACGGTTCGGGTCGGCACGCCGTCTGCATCAGCGTCGCCGATGCGGTCCGGGAGCAGGTCCTCGCTCAGCAGCCCCTTCGAGAAGTGCGCCGAGGAGAACAGCGTCGCGTTGATCGCGCTCCCGGTCGACAGCAGCGCCGACAGCGAGACGACGACGTACCCGACCGCGGAGAGGCCGACGGGACCGAGCATCCGCTCGGCCGCCTTCGCCAGCGCGACGTGGGGGCTCTCCTGGAGCGCCTGCGGCGCGACGTTGACCGTCACCACGGCGACGAGGACGTAGACCAGCACGGCGATCGGGATGGAGACGTACACCGACTCGCGGACCGTGCTGACGGGGTCCTCGATGCTGTCCTGATCGTAGAACAGCAGCTGCCAGCCCTGGAACGCGACGAACGAGACGGCGGCGGCCATCACCGGGCCGGTGCCGGCGAGCTCCCCGACGCCGGTCTCGACGGGCTGGGGGTCCCAGACGCCCAGGAAGACGAGCCCGACGACGCCGAACGCGAGCAGGATGGCCACCTTGGCGACGACGAGTGCCACCTCGGTCGTCCCCGTCGTCTGCGCGCCGAGCAGGTTCAGCCCGACGAAGCCCGCGACCGCGAGTACGGCGACGGCGGGTCTGAGGGAGAATCCGGCGAGCGAGCCGGGGACGACGGCGAACCCGACCGTGAACTCGGCGAACGCGGAGGCGTACATCGCCATCGAGCCGACGTAGCCGAACAGCAGCGTCCAGCCGACCATCCCCGCCGCGGTGTGGTTGCCGACGAACGCCTGGACGAACGTCACGGAGCCGCCGCCGTCCTCGACCACGCTGTTCAGCGCGTTGAACGAGTACGCTGCACACGCCGCCACGGCGCCGGCGAGGACGAACGCGGCCCACGTCGCCGGGCCGGTGAGCCGCGCGACCACGCCGAAGACGGCGTAGATGCCACCGCCGATCATCCCACCGAGGGCCATGGCAATGGCTCCGGTGCGTCCGAGTTGGGACTCAGACATACCGTCGGTAGCTAGCACGTTTCGCCAGGTAAAGGACGGGCGTACACACGTCGGTATCGGGACGGTGGCCGGCCGCTGCCCCGCTCTCGGCCCCCGCCGGGCTCTCGGGGCGGCGCGTCAGTCGTCCGTCTCGCTGGCGGGGACGTACGACCGGCCCGCGACGCCGCCGAGGAGCCACTCGCGGACCGACAGCTGCCGTTCGGGCCCCGCGGACCGGATGGCCGCCAGTCGCTGCTCGGTCGTCTGGAAGTAGTTCACCGCGGTCACGAGCACGACGCCGCCGATCGTGTTGCCGAGCAGTACCGGCAGGACGAACTCGACGAGGCCGGTCAGCAGCCACAGCTCCCCCTGGAAGACGAGGTACATCATCTCGGTGAAGGAGACGACGACGTGGAAGAGGTTCCCGAGCGGGACCGCGAGGAAGGCGACGTAGACGAGCAGCACGCGGGAGACGGTGTCCCGGGCGGCGTAGTCGACCCAGACGACCCCGGCGACGATGAGCCCGGCGAAGCAGGCCTTGAAGAACAGGGCCCACCAGCCCGTCTCCAGCCCGGCTTCCGCCAGTGTGACGGCGGCGTCTGCGGACGCGGGTTCGAAGACGCCGGTGGCGGCGAGCACGAGCGCCCCGACGGTGCCCCCGGTGAAGTTACCAGCGAGGACGATGGCCCACTTGGTCAGGAGCTTCGGGACGCTGGCGATGCGTTCGATCACCAGTGCGACCGGCGGAAGCGTGTTCTCGGTGTAGAGCTGGTAGCCGCCGATGATGATGAACAGGAAGCCCAGTGGGTACAGCAGCACGCTCAGTACCGACCCCTTCCCGAACTGCGCGGTCATCGAGGCGTACAGCAGGAAGGTGACAGAGATGGCGAAGCCGGCGGCGAGCCCGCTGAAGTAGAGTTCGCGGGTCGTCGACGTGATCTCCTCGTCGGCCGCGGCGACGATGCGCTGGAACACCTCGTCCGATGAGAAGCGGTCGCGGACGACCGCACCCGCGGCAGGTGCGCCGCTTCGAGACTGTTCGACGGCCTGCCGGACGGACTCGTCGCTCTCGTCGTCGGCGTTCGGCATGCCCGACGTAACCAGCGTCGAGCGGAAAACCGTTTTCGTCCGGGGCTGTCCCCCCGGCTCAGTTCGCGGCGATGACGTCGTCGATGCGGAGGATCATCGTCGCGGCCTCGGTGGCGGACTCGACCGCCTCGCGCTTGACGTCGGCGGGGTCGAGGATGCCGTAGGCGAGCGGGTCGTCGACGCGGCCGGTCTCACCCTCGCTGATGAGGCCGACGACGTCGCCGTCCTCACGGCTGGCACGCAGCGAGACGAGCGCGTCGATGGGGTCCATCCCGGTGTTCTCGGCGAGCGTACGCGGGATGACGTCGACCGCGTCGGCGAACGCCTCGACGGCGAGCTGCTTGCGGCCCTCGATGCCGGAGGCGGCGTCGCGGACCGCCGCGGCGATGGCGAGCTCCGCTGCGCCCGCACCGGGCACCACCTCGCCGGACTCGACGGCGACGCTGACCACGTCGAGGGCGTCCTCGAGGGTCCGCTCCAGCTCGTCGACGACGTGTTCGGTGCCGCCGCGGACGAAGACGGTGACGGCGCTGGCGGCCGCGCCACCCTCGACGAAGGTGAGCTGGTCGTCGCCGACGCGGCGCACGTCGATGGACTCGACGTGGCCGAAGTCGTCGGACTCGAGGTCGTCGAGCGCACCGACGCGGCGGGCGCCGGTCGCGGTGGCGATGGCGCGGGCGTCGCTGTTCGAGAGGCCCTCGAACGCGAGGACGCCCTCCTCGGCGAGGAACGAGGCGACGCGGCCGTCGATGTCGTCGGTCGCGAACACGACGTCGACGTCGGCGTCGGCGATGGTCTTCGCGTACGTCCGGAGTTCGGCCTCCTCGGCGTCCATCGCGGCGGTGAGCTGGTCGACGGACGTGACCTGGTACTCGGCGTCGATGTCGGCGGTGCGGACGTCGAGCTCGACGTCGAGTACGAGCACCGAGGCGTCGGTGACGTGCTTGGGCATCTCGTCGTGGACGGGCTCCTCGTCGACGATGATGCCCTCGACGAGCTCGGTCGCGTTCGAGGACGCGCCGACCTTCGTGAACACGCGCACGTCGTCGCGGCTGACGTGGCCGTCGTCGTCCTCGACGTGGCGGATCGCGGAGACGACCGTCTCGGCGAGCTGGTCGGCGGTCAGGCCGCCGGTACCCTTGCCGGTCATGCTGGACTCGGCGACCTTGTGGAGCGTCTCATCGTCGACCGCGGCGTCGAGCACCTGCTCGTCGATGGCCTCGAGGGCGATGCGCGCGGCCTCGTGGTAGCCCTCGACGATGGTCGTCGGGTGCACGTCGTTCTCCAGCAGGTCCTCCGCCTGCGCGAGGAGCCGGCCCGCGAGGACGGCCGCGGTCGTGGTGCCGTCACCGACGGCCTCCTCCTGGGTCTCGGCGACCTCGACGAGCATCTGCGCCGCCGGGTGCTCGATGTCCATCTCGGTCAGGATTGTCGCGCCGTCGTTCGTGATGACCACGTCGCCCGTCGAGTCGACGAGCATCTTGTCCATGCCGCGGGGTCCGAGCGTGGTCCGGACGGCCTCGGCGACCGCCTTGCCGGCGGTGATGTTCGAGGACTGGGCGTCCCGGCCGTGTGTGCGTCGTGAGTCCTCGGCCAGGATGAACATCGGTCGGTTGCCCATGCCTCGCTGTGCGAAATCTGCTGATGACATGCTGTGAAACCTCGGCAATAGATTGTTTCTTCTTCTATATAATATTTTGGTTGCCATGGCGCCGCTTGCTTGCGATTAGCACGAAGTTACCAGAACACGTACCGGGGTTCGGGCTGGGGGAGTAATCGGCGGGTACCGGTCGGTGACCCGAGTCGGGAGTCGACGAATTCACAGCTGTAGCCTCGCCGCCAAGACAGTGTCACACCTTCACAGGACGACCGGTATCAAGAAATACGAGGGGCCGCAACGGAGGGTAGATGCTGGAGCTGGAGCACCGATTCCGCGTGGTCGACGTCCACGTCCAGCTGCCCACGGACGAGTACGGCTCGACCGGCACCCACACGAACAACCCGGAGACCGTCGAGCGTGAGATGCAGCAGGCAGGTGTCGTGCGCGCGGTCACCTTCCCGGAGCCGCGGCCGGACGAGGGCTCGTACCTGACCGCGAACAACGCGGTGGCGCGCCACAGCGTCGAACGGCCGTTCCTGGCGTTCGCACGGCTGGCCGGGCCGCGCGACCCCGGCGCGGGCGCGTCGAGCCGCCTGCGGAACCTGACGGCGTCGCGCAAGGAGTACCACGCCGCCCCCGAGGACGTGGAGCAGTACGCGTACGACGACCGGTTCCACGGCTTCGTCGTCGACCCGCTGCACGACGGGCTGCCGGACGAGGCGGTCGTCGACGCGCTCGGCGAGGTCGGCCTGCCCGTGCTGGTCCGCGCGGGCACGGCGTTTCCGCCGAGTGCGGTGGAGCGGACGCTGCTCGGACGCGGCTTCCCAGTCGTCCTCGCGCACTTCGGGGGGTACCCGCTCGACGAGGCGGCTATAGACCGGACCATCGAACTGCTCGACCGGCACGACGACGTGTACGTCGACACGAGTTTCGTGCGGTTCCGCGAGCCGATGGAGCGCGCACTGCTGGAGCATCCCGACCGGGTGCTGTTCGGCTCGGGGGCTCCGGCGGTCCACCCGAACGTGGGCGTGATGGAGCTGCTGACGCTCGACGTGTCGGAGGACAAGATGCGACGGGCATTCTCGAAGAACGCGGTCCGGGTCGTCGACGGGCTCGCACCCGAGGCGATGGACTGAGGCGTCGACTCGCCGTCTCTCAGTCCGCTGTCTCGGCCACGTCGTACCGGCAGACCGCACGGTCGGCGCGCGTCGAGACGCCGTTCGGGTTCCGTCTGGGTGCGCGGTCCGCCTTCCGGGCGGCGAGACCGTCCTTCGTGCCGATTGCGAGCCCCTTCGCCACGCCACGGCCGCTCCCGAGCCACTCGGACGGCGGCCGGTTCCCGGAGGCGACGTCGCGCAGGGACGCGACACCGTCGCCGAGTGCGTCCATGAGTGTTCGCCGTGCGACGGTCGGTCGCACGCCGTAGTTCTTCACCATGCGGTAGGCGAGCGCGCGGTACTTCCACTCCCAGTCCTCGGGCTCGCGCCCGCCATCGGTCTCGTACTCGCCGCGGACGCACATGTCGCTCCGCCACTCCACGTCGTAGCGCATATCGGCGATCCGATGGGCGGCGTCACGGGCACCGCCGGTCTGGAGGTACTCGTCGAAGCCGTCGAGCGCGGTGAGTGCACCGCGTCTGAACGCGACGTTGTCGCCGTTGAAGTAGGCGACCGGCCGGCCGGCGATGGTCCGGCGCTCCTCTGTCTCGGTGGTCATGCCGGCGGGGACCGTCCGATGGGTCGGGCCGCTGACGACGTCGGCGCCCTCGTCGAACGCCGCGACGACCGCATCGTACCACGGCTCCTCGACGGCGAGGTCGTAGCTGACGAACGCGACCAGGTCGCCGCTGGCGACCTCGAACCCGGCGTTCCGTGCGACGTTGACGTTGCGCTCGCTGATCTCGACGAGCGTGTCGACGTCGTTCCGTGCTCTGACCATCCCGGTCGTTCCGTCGGAGGACGGGCCGTTGACGACCACGACCTCGGCCGACGGGGCGACGCTCGAGAGCGCGTCGAGCGAGCTGTGGAGCCGGTCCCGACCGTTCAGGGTCGGAACGACCACCGAGAGGTCCATGTTCGACCCATACCGTACCGATAGTTAAAAACAGGTATGACGACCCGACAACCTGTCTTTCATTCTACCTTCGCGTTCCAGTACGAAACCGAGGCGAGACGGTCGAGTCCCGGCGCCCCGAGGATACTCGTGTCGACGGAGCGGAACGTTCGCGCCACGCTGCCGGGAATCTGGCGGTAGAAGCCGTAGGGGAGCACGAAGTCGTGGTCGTCCTTCGCGAGGTGGAGGCCCGCGCTGGAGAGCAGCGACTCGACCTCGCTCCGGGAGTAGAGACGCGAGCCCATCGGCAGCGCCCAGTTGTAGATGCTCCGCGTCGAGAAGCGGTTGAACGTGTCGAAGAACACCTGGTCCTTCGAGACGCGCTGCATCTCGGCGAGGAACGAAGCCGGCGTGTCGGCGAGGTGGAAGAAACGCATCGCCATCACGGCGTCGAAGTGGTCGTCGGGGAACGGGAGTCGCGCGGCGTCGCCGCGCATGAACTCCAGGTGGTCCGCGACCCCGGCCGCACGAGCCTTCTTCCGGCCCTGTTGTAGCATCTCGGCGGAGATGTCGAGGCCGACGATGTCGGCCCCGCGTTCGGCCAGCATCACGGTGAACCGGCCGGTCCCGCAGGCGATCTCGAGCACGTTCTTCCCGTCGACCGGGCCGATAGCTTCGAGGACGGCGCGCTTCTCGCGGCGGTCGATGAGTCGACCACCGCCGGAGAAGCGCTTCTCCTCGTACTCCTCGGCGACCTCGGCGGTCTGGTACCACTCCTGGCCCTTCACACTGTGCGTTGCTACTTCCTCGGTGGGATAAAACGGTATTGGAGTCGTCCGACGGCACAACGGTTTTGCAGGTTGTGAACGTACCACATGATATGCCGACCTGTGTGCACTGTGGCCGTGACCTCGCCGCCGAGGACCTCGTCAGGCACGAACACGAGACGCGCGTCGTCGTCCACTGCCCGGACTGCCACTGCGTCCTCGGCCAGTACCGCGACCCGAGCCTGCGCTCGCGGTGAGCGTCGTCTACGGTCCACGTCGGCCGGCTCAGTTCGCGATGACGTGTTCCGGCCTGATGCGGATGACGACCCGTTCGCCCATCTCCTCGCCGTGGTTCGGGTACTCGTCGAGGCCCATGTACCGGCCCGCGAGCTCGTCGGCGTGTGCGTCGGCCCCCTCGGCCGACACCGACTCCACCTCGCCCTGCACCGAGAGGTAGCGGTACGGGTCGTCGGGGTCGCTCATCTCGATGCCGACCTTCGGGTCGCGGCTCACGTTGCGCTCCTTGCGTCGGCCACGGGCCGTGTTCACCAGCACGTGGTTCGTCTCGGGGTCGTAGTCGACCCACACCGGCGTCACCTGCGGTGTGCCGTCGGGCAGCAGCGTCGCGAAGTGCGCGAACGTCTTCTTCTCGAACAGATCTCGGTGGGAGGACGGGATATCGGCCATACCGGTCGTTCACACCGCCGCCGCAAAAGCTGGAGTGATATCTACTGGCATGGCATATTAACACTTAATATTGTCTCAACAATACCAACCTACCTATAGCCAACCCTTAACACGTGGTTCCCGCTTTCGGTGTGTATGAGCATGAGTACCGCCGACGACCGTGCCGACGATGCCGAAGAACTCCTCTCCGACGCGGAGTACCGGGAGCGCCTCCGCGAGCTCCCGCCGAGCGCGAAGCTCGTCTCCAAGGTGCTGGAGACGGAGGCACCGCTCTCGCAGGGCCAGCTCGCCGAGGAGTCCCTGCTCCCCGACCGCACGGTCCGGTACGCCCTCAACCGCCTCGAGGAGGCGGGCCTCGTCAGCTCTCGCTACAGCTTCCAGGACGCGCGGAAGCAGGTCTACTTCCTCAACTGCTGAGGCCGCCTGTTTTAGTCGCTCGCCCCCAACCAGCCACCCGTGAGCGACATCGCCACCTTCCCGGTCGAGGTTCCCACACGCGCACCCTCCGGCCGGACGAACACGTACCTCGTCGGCGACGACCCCGCGGTCCTGGTCGACCCCGCGGCCCGGAGCGACGAGCTCGACGCCGCCGTCGCCGAGCGGTCGGTCGGCCACGTCGTCGTCACCCACACGCACGTGGACCACGTCGGTGCCGTCGCGGCGTACGCCGCCGAGACCGGGGCCACGGTGTGGGCCCGCCACGGCCGCGAGGAGCGCTTCGCCGATGCGACCGACGTCACGCCCGACGGGACGCTCCGCGACGGCGACGTCCTCCCGGGAACCGACGTGCGGGTCGTCGAGACGCCAGGCCACGCGCCCGACCACCTCGCGTTCCAGGCCGACGGGGACCTCGTCAGCGGCGACCTCGCCGTCGCCGAGGGCAGCGTGGTCGTCGGCCGACCCGAGGGAGATCTTCGGGCCTACATCGGGAGCCTCCGACGGGTGTACGCCCGTGCCCCCGACCGGCTCTTTCCGGGGCACGGGCCCGTCGTCGACGACCCGCGTGCGACCTGCGCGCGGCTCATCCAGCACCGCCTCGACCGCGAGGAGCGCGTGCTCGCGGCCGTCGAGAACGGGGCGACTCGCATCGGGGCGGTTCTCGACGCCGCCTACGACAAGGACCTCACCGGGGTCCGCGACCTCGCGCTCCGCACCGTCGAGTGCCACCTCCGGAAGCTCGCCGTCGAGGGACGGATCCGGTGGGACGGCCGGGAGGTCGAGTTCGTCCGTGAGGACCGCGAATAGTCACACAGCGATTACATCAAGGAGAAAGCATTTACCGCGGTGGCCGGACGCACGAGTATGGCCGCAGAAGCAATCGCCGTCCTGCTCGCGCTCGCCGTCGGCCTGGCCATCCTCGTCCTCCCCCTCGTCTGGGTGTACCGCGACGCACAGGAGAACAGCAGCCAGAGCGCCGGGATGTGGGCCGCGATCGTGTTCTTCGCTGGTCCGCTCATCGGCCTCGTCCTCTACTTCATCTTCGCCCGGGAGAAGGGTGCGGGTCGGCACGGTACGCACTACTGACCGAGGCGGCAGCCTTTTCTCCGCGACGCGCCGACCTTCCGACGACCGGATGGACTCCCTCGAGACGGAACTCGACCGCGCCCGCGACCTCGCCGTCGCCGACCTCGCCGACGCCATCGAGGCCATCGGCTTCGAGTGCACGCGCTGTGGCGCCTGCTGCACCGCCGAGGCCGACGACCCCCACACCGCGACGGTGTTCCCCGGCGAGATCCGGGAGCTGCAAGACGCCACCGACTACGACTTCCGCGACGTGGCCCGCCCGATGCCGTACGGGCTCAGCGAGACCGAGGACGGCGGCGTCGAGGGCGAGACGTTCGAGTGGGCACTCCAGACAGACGCCTGTGGCGACTGCACGTTCTACGCCGAGGACGACGACGGCGTCGGGGCGTGTACGGCCCACGGCGACAGACCCCTCGTCTGTCGGACCTACCCGTTCAGCGTCGCGCTCGCCGGCACCAGCCAGCCGTTGGGCGAGGCCGTCGACGAGGCGGGGCTGGTCCGTGCCCACGAGTGCGAGGGACTCGGACGCGACATCTCGCGCGAGGACGCCGAGGAACTGGCGGCAGCGCTGAAAGAACGGGCGGTTCGAGAGCTCGAAGAAGCCATCGGCGTCAGAGACGCGTACGAGCCAACCCACCCGGAATCGGGCGAGGTGGTCGTCCACGATAGCGAGGGTGCGAAACGGCCGGACGGGTCGGCCTACGAGCGCTAGAAGGTGTCCTCGATGATCTCGCCGACGGCGAAGTTGGACTTGACCTCGGTGACCTCGATCTTCACGCGCTCGCCGACCTCGGCCCCCGGGACGATGATGACGTAGCCACGCTCGACGCGGGCGATGCCGTCGCCCTGCTTGCCGATGTCCTCGATCTCGACGTAGCGCGTCTCACCGATCTCGACCGGCGGCTGGGGCTCCGAGGGTGCCGTATCGCGGCTCTCGGTCTCCTCCGTGGTCTCCTCTCGTTCCCGTTCGATGAGGGCGACCCGGTACGTCTGTCCGGACTCCACCGACCCTGTCTCCACCTCCTGGCGCGGTACTTCGACGACGTAGGAACCGTCCTCTACCTCGACCTCCGCACTGAACAGACACAGTAGCTTATCAGATATCTCCACAGTGAACCTCCACCAGACAACTGGAACGGGTGGGTATTAGAATTACCGTTGCCGTGTGGAATCAAACGGCAAGCACCGCACTCAATCGGCGTCGGCGTCCGTGGGCGGGTCTCAGTCCGCACCGGAGCCGGAGGAACTGCCGGCGTACTTCCGCAGGTCCACGTCGGCGGTCACCTCCTCGGGGGAGGTGTACGGCCGGTTGACGACGATGTCGCCCGCCGTCCCCTTCCCGATGCCGGGGATGGCGGTGAGCTCCTTCATCGACGCCTCGTTGAAGTCCAGCGGATAGGGGACACCCGTCACCGAGCGGTAGCCGTGGTCCACGACGGCCACGTCGATGGTCCGTCCGAGCTCCCGTTCGCCCGGCAGTCCCACGAGCAGCGGGTAGGTGCCGAGCTGGCGGCCGAACGTGGTACCGTCCTCGTGGTACTCCAGGTGGACGTCCGGGAGCACGGTCCCCGGCGGGGCGAGTCGCTGGAGCATCGGGTTGTCGATCTCCTCGCGAACCTGCGTCTTGTAGCGCTTGAACAGCGACTTGTGCTCGTGGGCGATGTGTGCGCCCTCGCTGTTCATCTCGGTCCCGGCGAACGTCATCACCTGCCGGATGTTCACCCGGCGGAGCATCAGCCCCGCGTCGTAGACACGCTGGAGGAACTGCTTGTTCAGCTCGTACGTCTCCTCCCGCTCGTCCTTCAGTCCGTGCAGGAGGTTGATACCCGGCAGGAGCTTCGGGAGCCGGCGGGGGGCATCGGGACCGGTCGACGGCCCGGTGCCGGGCTCGTCGCCGGGTCGCCAGCCGCCCTCCTCGTTGACGATCTTGACCGCCTCGAAGCACTCCTCCGCGGTCACGTTCAGGTTGTTCGACTCCTGCACGACCGGGTCGGCGGACTCCAGCCCGAACGCGGCCGTGTCGCCGGGCGTGTTGTGCTTCGCGATGACGCGGATGCCCTCCCGCGACAGCTCCGGCCACTCGACGACCGTGATGGGGTTCATGTTGTCGAGGTGGAGCGTCCCGAGGTCGGGCGCGACCTCGCGGATGCCCCCGTACAGCTCCCGGAGCGCGTCCGGGTTCGGCTTCTCTCCGTCGCCGCCGTAGGCGAGGATGTCTGCCTGCCGCCCCAGCCGGAAGTGCCGCGCACCGCGGTCGTACAGCTCCCCGACCTCGCTCACGACGGACTCCGGCGACCGGAACGACGGGTCGCCGTACAGGGGCTCCGTGCAGAACGAGCAGCGGTACGGACAGCCCCGCGACGTCTCCATCTCGCAGATGAGGTACTCGGGGTGGTTCGGGTGCTGCTCGACGACGAACGCACCTTTCGCCGCCCAGCGGTCTATCTCGGCGTTGTCCCGCATCCGGTTGTCGAACCCCTCCAGCCCGGACTCGACGAGGTCGTACGCCGCCGCCTCCACGTCGCCCTTCGCCACGAAGTCGTAGTCGAGGTCGTCGCGCTCGGTCTCGGTCGCGCCGGCGTTCTCGTCGCCGACGCCGAACTTCACCGGGCCGCCCATCAGCGTCGTCCCGTCGGCGGTCCAGGCGATCTCGCGCACCTCGTCCGGCTCGGCGGGCTTCCCGCCGACGTACTTCCCGGGGACGGTCATCCCGCCGAGGTAGCAGACGAGGTCGGCATCGGCCACGTCCGCCCACAGCATCCGGTCGTCGCGCAGCTCGTCGATGGTGTGGTACGTGATTCGCTCCACGGGGACCCCGGCGTCGACGAGCGCCCCGGCGGTGTACCGGGGGTACGTCGAGATGTACGGCGGCACCCCGAAATGTGCCGGCTCGTCGACGTAGCCGTCGACGATGGTCACGTCCAGCTCGGCGGGGTCGGTCATGGAGCGAGGTTGCGTCTCGACGGGGAAGAAGTTGACTACACGAGGTCGCGGTCAGACGTAGATGTAGCCCTCGACTGGGTTGTAGTGGTCCTCGTCGGGTTCGAGGGCTTCGGCAGAGCGGGTCGCCTCGTACGTCGCGACCGCCGCGACGACGGCGTCGAGGGCGTCGCCACCGGAGTTCTTCACTGCTTCGTTCCTTACGGATTCGGTGATTTCGACCTCGTTTTCGCCCTGTTGCAGTCCCTGGAGGTTCCGTTCTCGCCTGCACCGTTCGGTCTCCTTGCCACCCTTGTACCCCGTGCGGTAGAGGCCGAGTCGGCCGAGCGTCCCGGCGGGATAGGCTTCGAGCACCAGCGGTCCGTCCGCGGAACCGGTTTCGCTCTCCATCGGGGCGAACGTCACCGCGTCCCGAACCTCGGCGAGCACCGACTCGATGCCGTGGTACGTGATGTACTTCCCGACGATGCCGTACGGCGGCTGTGCGCCGACGGTCGCGTCCGTCTCGCGCTTGCAGTGCACGCAGTCCGCCCCGTCGTTCTCCCGGGCGCGTTGGCTCCCCCACGCGCTCAGCGACCGGGGGCCGTCTACCTCCTCCCCCTCCCAGTCCTCGGCTGACGGGAGACCACCGGGGAACGCCCTGACAAACGCCTGCCAGTCCTCGAACTCGTCCCCGAGGACGGCCCTCGGAAGACCGAACGGGAAGTCGAGTCCGACCGCGGCGTCGTCTTCGAACCAGTACTCGTCACCTTCTTCGGCGACCCAGGGGCGGTCACCCGAGAGGAACTCGACCAGCGCCGGCAGTGTCTCGTCCCGACGTTTCGGGTCGCCGTCGAACGCGGACTCGACCGTCTCGCAGTCGGTCAGGTGCAACCCGTCGTCGCCGACGGTTCCGCGAGCAATCCACGTCTTCTTCCCGGCGTCCCGCTTGCCCGCACCGAAGTCCAAACCGTACACCGTCGACGCCAGCCCCGTCATCGGTCACCCCGACCGAACACGAACAGACACGCCGCAAGCGCCACCAGCGTACCAGCCACGCCGAATCCCGGCGAACCACCGTCGGTATCGGTCGGCGTCGCGGTCCCGACCGTCGCCGTTGTCGTCCCCGACACCGTCGGTTCTGGCGTGGTGGTCTCCGACGGTGTCGCCGTCTCCTCACCCGTCGGGTCCATCCCCTGCGCGACGGCTTCCCCATCAGAAACGCCGTCGCCGTCCGTATCGGGGTCGGTCGGGTCGGACCGGTACTCGTTGACCTCGGTGCCGTCGTCGAGGCCATCGCCGTCCGTATCGACAGCGGTCGGGTCCGCGCCCCGACTCACCTCGGTCGCGTCCGGGAGCCCGTCGCCGTCGGTGTCGGGGTCGTTCGGGTCCGAGCCGATGGTCCGGACCTCGCGGTTGTCGTTCAGCCCGTCGCCGTCGGTGTCGACGGCGAACATGTTGCTCCCGGCGCGCTTCTCCTCGCTGTCGGTGAGCCCGTCGCCGTCGGCGTCGCGGTCGGTTTCGGTGGGGGAGTCGTACAGCGAGGCGTTCCGGGGCACGTCCGGAACGGCCTCGGTGCGGGCGTACTCGTCGAGCCACTCGCCGGCCTCCTCGCCGCCGGCGGCGACGACGTACTCGCGGAGGTCGTAGTAGGTGACCGTCCCCCGGTGGATGTTGACGAGGTAGAACACGTCGGCGAGGCTGTAGTTGCCGCCGGAGCCGCGGCGGATCTGGGCGTCGAGGCCGGCGAGCACGCGGCCGCCCTTCGAGTACGGCGCGTAGTCGGAGGTCCAGTGGATGTCGTTGACGAGGACCGAGTCGGCGTCGCGGTCGGTGGAGACGGCGTCGTGGAACGCCTCGAAGTCGATGCGCCCCTCGCGGTAGGTGAGCAGGGCGGCGTAGTACTCGGCACTGGCCTCGGTGAACCAGCGCATCTCGGAGTTCGGGGCGAAGCGCTGGCGCGTGTGGAGGTACTCGTGGACCCAGACGTTGTCCGCGCTCTCGGCCTGCATGTCCTCGTGGACCCAGAGGTCGGTCGGGCCGGCCTGGATGCCGCCGCGGCGGATGGGGTCGGGCGCGACGAACAGGCGCACGTCGCGTTCGCTGCCGGCGACGTACAGCTCGTCCATCGCGAAGGAGACGGACTCGAAGACGGTCTCCGGGCCCTCCTCGACGGTCGCCGTGGCGGGCACGACGAGCGTGAGGTTCCGGCCGTTCGCGGTGTGCTCGTAGCGCTCGTGCGGGCCGAGGTACGCCAGCTGGGTGCCGAGGGCGGCGTCCTCGGTGGTCCGCGTCGCCGTCTCGAACAGCCCCTCGCGCTCCCAGCTGCGGTGCCAGCTGTCGGTCGCGTCGCTGTAGTAGCCCGCGGTGACGCCGTAGTGGACGAGCGCCCAGCCGTCGCCCTCGGCGAAGTCGTAGCCGCCGAAGCGGTCGTTCGCCACGTCGCTCGGGATGCGGACGGTCATCGACGGTCGCTCGGTCTCCTCGTCCCAGCGGTGGTCCCAGGCGATGTTCGGGGCGTCGACGATGCCGTCGCGGGAGAGCACGGTCGCACCGTCGGGCGTGGAGACGCCCAGCGTGCTCACGTCCGAGCCGAGTTCGAAGGTGACCGTGACGCGGACCGTCTCGGGGCGGTCCGGCGTCAGTTCGACGTCGACGATGCGGGTGACCCCGGCGGTGCCGGTCTCCGGTGCTGGCGCGACCGTCTCGGGGGCCGTATCGACGGCCGTGGCGGCGCTGGCACCACCGACTGCGCCGACGGGAACCACGCTCACGACGAGGAGCGCGACGAGAGCGAGTGCGGCGGTCCGTGGCGGCGTCTGCATTGTATTCGAGTTCGAGCAGCGGGAGAAAAGGGTTCCGCCCTCCGAAAACTGTTTTCCCCTGACGGCCCAAGCTCCGGCTATGCCCGCGACGATGGAGGTCAGGTGTACTGACACGGACTGCGAGCTCGACATGTTCGAGCTGCACTACACCTACGACATGCCGGACGACGTGACCGTCGAGGAGTTCACCTGCCCGTACTGTGGGACCACCGCCGGTCTGGAGGAGATCGAGCTATGACTATCCGCGAGTTCGGTCGCTCGGTCAGCAACAGCGTCCTGCGCCAGATCGGCCGGGCGTCCTCGCAGGTACAGGAGAACCGACCGCTTCCGACGGACCTGCTGGAGAGCGACGACGCCTACCTCGCCGTCTTCGACGCGCCGGGGGCGACCCACGCCGACGTGCAGGTGCGCTACGACGACGGCACGGTGAAGGTACGCATCGACCGCTTCCGGGAGTTCCACGATGGGTACGACATGCGCATCCCCGGCCGCGGCATGGCGCTCGACGGCCACGTGCGGCTGCCGGCCGACGCGCTCGTCGACCCCGAGTCCGCCACCGCGACCCTCCGCAAGAACGGGACGCTGGAGGTCGAGGTGCCGAAGGCCGTCCCCGAGGAGGACGACGGTGACGACGGCGGCGACGGCGACACCGTGACCATCGCCGAACCGGACGAGAGCGACGCAGAGGACGCGAACCCGGACGACGCGGGCGACGCCGACGTGAGCGTCGACGCCAGCCCAGACGAGTCGTGAACGCCCGCGGCGACGACGCTTCCCCGGGCCGGTCGTTTCTGCAGACGAGGCGGACCGCCATGCGCCGAGCGGCCGGCACGGTGCTCGTCGGCGGTCTCGCCTCGCTCGCCGGCTGCTTCGGCGACTCGGGCCACTCGTGGAAGACCGACCGCGAGGGGAGCCTCCAGCCGTGGCTCTACGACCCGGCACACTACCGCGAGGACGTGACCGACTACGTCGTCGGCTACTGGGAGCCCGAGACGTTCGCGGCCAGCCGGGACTCGCTCGGCGAGACGGCAGACCGGGTCCAGCGGTACCACGCCGCTGCCCCGGAGGACGTCGCGTTCACCGTCGAACTCGGTGGCACGAGTGCGGCCGGCGGCCTCCCGTACGTGCTCGTCTCGCAGGGGACCTTCGACGCCGGCACGGTCCGGGAGAGCCTCACGACGGGATTCGAGCGCGTCGGCAACGTCGAGGGCCGCCCGCTGTACCGCGACGACTCGGGTGCGTTCATCGTCATCGCCGACGGCGAGCTGGTGTTCGTCCGCGGCCTCCCCCGGGCCGACGCCGAGTCCTACGTCACGGGCTCGCGCTCGTTCGCCACGGGGGACGGCCGGCTCGCGACGTTCTTCGACACCGTCGGCGTGGGCGCGAACGCCGGATTCCGGCTCAGCACCGACGAGTCGGGGACGCCGACGCTGCACGGCCACGCCTACCGCATCGACGGCGGGACGACACACGCCCGGGCGCTCCGGGTTCCCGGTGTCGACGAGGCCCGCGGCGAGGAGCTGGAATCGTACCTCGAACAGGTCCAGTCCTCCGTCGATCGGTTGCGCTTCGCCTCCGTCGAGTACGACACAGAGCGCGTGCTGCTCGACCTCGAGTTCGCGACCGTGCAGGCCCCGTTCGGTGTCGACCCGCTGTCGAACTTCGGTGTGCGCTGAGCGGCGGGTCGGACCCGAAGATTTTTCAACTCGCTGTCGAGAAACGAAGTCGACATGCCACGGAGACGGGACGTGCTGCGGTTCGCGGGTGCGACGGCGGCCGCCGGTGTCGGGACGGCGCTGGCCGGCTGTACCGCCCGGTCGAGCAGCGGCGACGGCGCCGCGCGGCTCGGCAGGTGGCTCTACGACCCGGCGGAGTACGGGACCGACTGGGAGCGGTACCGGGTGCACTACGTCGAACCGGCCGCGCTCGCCAGCAACGAGACGTACCTGAACAGCTCGATGGTCGAGTGGCTCACCGAGTCCCCGGTGGCCCCGCGCGACAGGGTCGACTACCAGCTGCAGGCGACCGTCGTAGCCGACGACGGCACGTACCCACAGGTCGCTATCTTCGAGGGCGCGTTCGGTATCGGACGCGCGCGGTCGGCCATCAGCCAGGGGGCGACACGAGATGGCGTCTACGATGGTCGGGAGCTCTACCGCAGCGACGGCGGCGGCTACCTCGCCCTCGACCACGGTGAGCTGTGGTTCGTCGGGAACGTCGATCGCCGGGGTGCTGAAGCGTACTTCGACCGCGCCGGCGAGCGCACGTTCGTCGCGAACGACGACCGGTTCGCTCGGTTCTTCGACCGCGCCGGCGTCGGCGTCTACACCGGCCTCCAGCTCGGCCGTGAGGGTGCCGGATACGGCGGGTTCAGCTACCACGTCGACGGTCCGAAGACGACCGCTCGCTCGCTGCGGCGGCAGCCACTGCCCGACCGACAGCGCGAGGAGATCGAGCGTCGAGTCGAACGGGCACGCCGCAGCGAGGACTCCCTCCGAGAGATATCCTTCGAGTACGACGACGGCGAGGCACTCCTGACGGTCGAGCTCGAGACCCGTCGCGCGCTCGTCTTCCTCGACCCGGTCGACGTGTTCGAACTGGGCTACTGACTACTCGTCGACGACCATCCCCTCGACGACCTCGAACGCTTCGTCGCCGTCGAACCTGGTCGGGTCGAACGCCTCGATACCGTCGCCCTCCAGCATCTCGGCGGCGACAGCCTCGCCCAGCGCCGGGGCGCGCATGAAGCCGTGGCCCTGGAACCCGGTCGCGACGTAGAGCCCGTCGCGGAGCTCGCCGAGCAGCGGATCGCGGTCCGGCGTCGCCGTACAGAGCCCGGCCCAGGCACGTTCGACCGACGGCTCAGTGCCGGTCCGCTCCGCGACAGCCGCGACCGCGCCGTCGACGAACCAGTCGTCCGCGGACCGTCGCCAGTCGTCCGGGTCGACCTCGCGCTCCTCGGTCCCGTCGCCGACGAGCAGGCCGTCGGGGTGTGGGCGGAGGTAGACCCCGGCGGTCGCGTCGTAGCAGATGGGGACGTCGGCGTCGAAGCCCGCGGTGAGCGCCTGCACGCGGTAGGGCTTCATCGCGATGGGCACGCCCGCGTCGGCCAGCAAGCGCTTCGAGTGTGCGCCGGCGGCGACGAGTACGGCGTCGAACGGGTGCGTCTCGGCCCCGACGACGACGCTGGAACCCGCGCCGTCGCCGTCGGTCGCCAACCGAACCGGCGTCGCCTCCCGCACCGTCGCTCCCTCCTCCTCGGCCAGCGTCGCGAGCAGCGGCGGGTACGTCGCGGGGTCGACGACGGCTGCGTCCCGGGCGACTGCGGCGACCGCAACGTCGTCGGACCGGAGCGTCGGGAACTCCTCGGCGAGGTCGTCACGGTCGAGGAGTGCCACGTCCCGGTCGTTGGCGCGCATCCGGGGGACCTGCTCGCGGATGGCGTCCGCACGGCGGTCGTCGCCCTCGCGGGCGAGCCAGACGTACGGCGCCCCGTCGAGGGTGAACTCGCCGCGGCCGTCGAACGCGCGGAACCGTTCGAGCGCGCGCTCGGCGACACGCGAATCCACGTCCTCGGCGAAGGCGTCGTAGACGATGCCCGCTGCGCGGCCGCTGCTCCCACCCGCGATGTCCCCTGCTTCGAACAGCGTCACGTCGACGCCGTGACGCGCGAGGTCGTATGCCGCGGTCGCACCCACGGCTCCGCCGCCGATTACCGCAACGGTGTCGGGCGCGTCGTCGGTCGGGAGGTCCGAATCGGCCGGAATCCCGCCGCTCATCGGTGGTCCTCCGGGAGCAGCGCCTCGAACGGCTGTTCGACGAGCCAGTCGACGAGCGCCTCGAGTTCGTCCGTCGCCGTCTGGAACAGCCGTTCGCCGGCCTCGGCGGAGCCGCGGGTGGGCTCGCCGACCGCACCCGACTCCGAGAAGTCGGCGGTGTCGAAGCCGACGCTCGCGCCGTGGACGGACCTCCCCCACGAGTCGGCCGCGCCCGCCTCCGCCTCCTCGAGGCGGTCCTCGCGGACGAGGTCGGGAGCGACGTGGGCCACCATGCTCGTCTCCAGCTCGTCGGCGTGGCCGATGCCCGCCTCGCCGAACAGCTCCTCGTCGAGCCCGTCGAGGTTCGACCACCAGGCCCACGGGGCGGCGAAGGCGACCTCCTCCTGCCGGAGTCGGCGGGCCGCACGCGTGATGGCGTCGGTGTTGCCGCCGTGGCCGTTGACGACGACGGCCTTCCGGACGCCGTGGCTGGCGACGCTCGCGAGCGTGTCGGCCACGTAGTCCTCGAACGTCCCGGGATGGGTCCAGAGCGTGCCGTCGAACTGGCGGTGGTGCTCGCTCACGCCGACGGGCAGCGTGGGGAGGACGAGCGCGTCGTCGCGGTCCGCGACGGCGTCGGCCACCGCCTCGGCGGCCATGAAGTCGGTGCCGAGCGGCAGCGCTGGCCCGTGCTGTTCGACGCTTCCGACGGGGAGGACGGCGACCTCGGCGTCGTCACCGAGACCCGCCGTCGTCTGCTGTGCGAGTCGCATGACCGGGAGTGCGCCCGGCGGTCACAAACTGTTTTCGTCCCGGCTCAGGCGTCGGCGGGCTGGGTCGACTCGCCTGACCTCCCGGAGACATCCTCGGACGCCAGGGCGGCCGTCTCGACGACGACCGTGCCGGCGGCCCTGTCGCCGAGACGCTGGCCGTTCCCGAGGACGAACATCGCGCCGAGCTCGACGAACAGCCAGACGACCATCATCCCGAAGGCGATGAGGAACCCGACGACGGTGTCGAAAGCGTTGATCAGGGCCATGAACGGCAGCGGGGCGAGCAGTATCACGTTCCGGACGAGCGCCTGTCTCACCGAGACGGACGACCCGTCCTCGCCGACGACCGTGATGTCGAGCAGTTTCATCCCGGGGGTCTGCCCGGAGCGCGTCTGGAAGAGCGTGAAGTAGGTCAGTGACACGGCACCGATGACCGCCCACCGGGCCAACACCAGGAGGATGTAGAGGATGATCCAGCCGGTGGCGAACGACCCCTGGTCGCCGCTTCCGCCGGCGGTGAGTAGTGGTCGGGCCAGCCAGAACAGGAACCAGACGAGCACCGAGACCAGCGAGAGCACCAGCCAGTCGACGCCGAAGGCCAGAACCCGCTTCGGTATCGCCTCGGCTGGGTCCGCTGTAATCTGCACGACACAACCCCGACCTCGAGTTCCGTTGGTCTTTTCGATTGGCTGGAAAATCGCTGGACAACCGACGTGGCGGGGTTACCCGGATCGGGTGTGCCACTCAGCCGAAGAACTCGTCGAGCCCGCGGGCGGGGTAGCCGACGACGTGGTCCGCGCCGAGCTCTTTCAGTTCGGCGACCCGCTCGCGGACCGTCCCGGCGTCGCCGACGAGCGCGAAGTCACGGCTCGCAGAGAGCAGCACCTCGCGAGCCCGACCCGTCGCGGCCGAGTCCGTCGCGCAGTCGTCGGGGAGTGCCCGGGCGACGGCCCCGCGCCGGCTGATGTAGCCGCCGACCGCGTCGAGGACGTCGTCGTCCTCCGACGCGAGCACCGTGGGTGCGTAGACGGCGATCTCGCCGTCGTAGCCCGCGGCGCGCAGCGACTTCAGGTCCCGGTCGGTCGACCGCGAGAGCAGGTCGAACTGCGTGCCGCCCGCGGCGAGGGCGACGCGTTCGACGCCCTCGGTGCCGACCCAGGCGTCGCTCGCGACCTTGCGGGCGGCCCCGAGTCGGGGCGCGATGGCGCGGCCCGCCTCGCGCTCGGTCAGGTACGCGCCGTGACCGGCGACGAGCACGCGCCCGATGTCGTCGGGCAGCTCGCGCGCCAGCGAGTCGTCCCCGAGGGGGTCGAAGCCGTCGGCGCGCACGGGCGTGGTGACCCGGACCGTGGACTCGGCAGCGAGCTCGCGCAGGACGCCCGCGTCGGGGAGATGTTCGCGACCCTCGTAGTCGACCACGAGCAGGTCGGCGTCGAGGTGGACGGCGTCGGCGAGGTCGACCTCTGCGGGCTTGAGTGCGATACCGTCGAGCCCCGTGCGGGCGACGGTCGCGCCGCTGGTCAACATCGGCGTTCACCTCGGACGACGGCGATACGGCTCAGGAGAAGTAGGCTATCGGTCGAATGGAACGCGACCCATCGTCTTGTGGACCATGTACTCCATTCCAGGTCTGCATACGGGATAAACGTGTCGGAGCGCACGAAGACCTGCCGTGTGGCGGGACGGCGGTTCAGGTGGGCGACCACTCGCAGCAGTTCCCCGTCGTCAGCCCCGCCTCGTCGACGTAGCTGGTGAGACAGGCGTAGTTGCAGAACGCTCGCTCCCGACCCTCACCCTCGCGGACGTACACCGGGTCGTGGCGCTCGACGGGGCTGTCGCAGTACTCACACGAGCTCGGCATGGCTGGGGGTACGGTCGCCGGGAACAAGAGCGGACCGGCGTCACACCCGCCGGTCGACCCGTTCTGGCGCGCGCCAGTCGGTCGTCAGCTCGAGCAGCTGGACGAGGATGCGGGCGGTCGCGCCCCAGACGGTGTAGCCGTCGACGGTGAAGTAGTGGATGACGATGTCGCCGTAGTACGGGTGGTCGCGGCGCTCGTATCGGTAGTTCTCGGGGTCGAGCAGCGCATCGACGGCGAGCATGGCGACCTCCGCGACCTCGCGCTCGTCGGGGTGGTACTCGCGGTCGGGCACGTAGCCGACGAACGGGGTGACCGCGTACTCGGTGATCGTGCGGATGTCGTCGAGGCGGCCGACGAGTTCGACCTCCTCGGGGAGCAGGCCGATCTCCTCGTAGGCCTCCCGGAGCGCGGTCTCCTCGATGTCGGCGTCGCCGGACTCGTAGCCGCCGCCGGGGAAGCTCATCTGGCCGGCGTGCTTGCCGAGGTCCTCGGACCGCTTCGTGAAGATGAGGAACAGCCGGTCGTCGCGCTCGACGACCGGGATGAGCACGCCGGCGTCCCGCGGCTCGTCGTCGACGGAACGGGGCGTGAACTCGGCGACACGACGCAGGTCCATCGCCACCGGCTACGGTCCGCGGCCCTAAAGCGTTCACTCTCCCGTCGTCAGAGCGCCGCGTCCAGCCGACTCCGCACGTCCGTACAGTCGACGGGTGCCCACGCCTCGAGGTCGTAGCTCACGTCGAGCAGTTCGTGGGCGCGGTCCTCGTTCCCGCCCGCGAGTGCCGCGGTCGCCTCGTCGGTCAGCCGGTCGTGGACCTGTTCGCCGAGGGCGGCTCGGTCGACCTGCCGCGGGTCGACGTCCATGATGTGCGGGAGGTCCTCCCCGTGGGGTGGTTCCTCCGGGAAGGCACGGGGCCCGGCGACGTACAGCGTGCGGTCGCCGTCGTCGTAGGCGACGAGATGGTAGGCGTCGATGGCGTCTGTCACCCACTCCTCGACCGTCTCGGCGTCGACGTCGGCGCCGGCGCGGAAGGCGACCTCCTCGACGGCCCGTGTCAGCTCCGTGCGGGTCAGGCCGCCGAAGGTGTCGACGACGCCGGCGAGTTCGTCCTCACTCAGGCGCATGTGGGGTGCCACGGGCGAGGGGGTAAAGACTCATTCGACCAACTCGTCGCTCGCGGCCCGAGCCGCGTCGGCCACGTCGCCCGGCGTGAGCGCCACGTCGTCCCAGGCAGGGAGTCTGGTGTCGGTCCGTGGCGCGTGGACCGAGCCGGCGTAGGCGTCGACCTGCTCGCGCTCGCCAGCGACGTCGTAGTCGAGCCCGTTGAACCGCGCGTCGGCGGCGTACTGGCGGACCAGGGCGTCGGCGGCATCGCGGTACCGGTCGGGCAGCGTCTCGTAGTCCGGGTCGAGGCCCTGGTCGTCGAGCGCGTTGAACAGCGCCTGCCCGACCTGGGTGGCCATGTCAGAGAGCCCGGTCGGCCCCGACACGGAGCGGTGGTCGTGCTCGTGCTTGCCGAGGTCGACCTGTGCGGTGCCGGCGAACCCGGCGTGCTCGTAGGCGTCCGAGAGCATCCCGACCTCCAGCCCGAAGGCGCGCTGGGCACGGACGTTGCGGGCGAGGTCGGCGGTCATCGCGAACTCGCCGGCGAGTGCGTACCGGAACGCGTCGAGGTAGTCGAGGAACGGGTGGTCGTGTTCGTCGTCGAGCGCGCGAACCAGCGGCGTGAAGAAGAGCCGGAACAGCCGGCCGTAGAGCTGGTTGTTCTCGACGCGGGCGTAGTAGCCCTTCGCGAACTCGAACTCGCCGGCGACCGGGGCGAGCAGTCGGGGGACGTGGCGCTCGTTGTAGGTCTTCGCGTCGGCGTCGTGGACGACGACGTAGTCCGCGGCCTCGGCGGCGACGCCGAGCGCGAGCCAGACGTCCCGGCCCTTCCCGAAGCCGTTGTCGAGGCCGTGGTCGGCCAGCAGCTCGGTGACGCGGTCGGCCGAGCACCAGAGCAGCTCCACGTCGAGGTCGAACGAGTCGAGCCACGCGTGGAAGTCCGGCACGCGCTCGGCCGGGGCGCGGAGCGGTACGACGACCGCGGCGGGGTCGACCTCGGCGAGCGTCGTCAGCACGCGCTCGGCGGCGAGGCCAGCGTACTCCCGTTCGGTCATCGGGACGACGACGGCCGCGCGGTCGGTCGGCGCGTCCGGCGTCGGGTCGGTGAGGTCGTGCAGCGTGGCGACCCGCTCCTGGACGTACTCCATCGACCCCGACTCAGGGCCACAGTCCTAAAACGGCCCCGACTGGGGAACGGGTTTCCGGGGCCAGGTTCGAGTCGGTCAGGGCTCTGCACCGGCGGGCAACCGGTCGAGCAGGTACAGCCCGACGAGACCCGCCAGCACCAGCACGAGCACCGCCGCGAAGCCGCGGAACGCGGCGTCGTAGCCGATGCCGGCGTCGACGAGCAGGCCGACGGCGACGCTGCCGGTCGCCTGCACGAGCATCATCGACCCCGAGTAGAGCGCGTACGCCGACGCCCGGTTGTCGTCGGGCAGCGAGTCGAGCATGAACGTGTCCATCGCGGGGAACGTGCTGTGGACGATGTAGCCGAGCACGAGCGTCACCGCCACGATCGGGAGGAACCCACCGACGACGGTCAGCCCGAACAGCGAGACGGCGAACCCGCCGAGCAGCGCGAGCAGCAGCGGGACGTGTGGCACCCGGTCGGCGAGGTCGCCGGTCAGGAGGAACGCCGGCACGCCCGCGAGGAAGACGAGCGTCAGCAGCGTCCGCCCCTGTGCCGCCGAGAGGTCCTTCGCGACGGTCATGTACCGCACGTAGAAGTTGAAGACGCCGTTCCAGACGAAGCCCGTCGCGCCGAGGATGGCCAGCCCGGTGAGGATGATCTTCCACTGCCGGCGGAGCGCCGAGAGCAGGTCGCGGTCCTCCGTTCCCGCCGCCGGCATCGTCGTGCGACGCGCGACGACGTAGAAGACGGCCGTCGTGACCGCCGTCACCGCGGCGATGGCGACGAAGACGACCCGCCACGCCTCCGTCTGTCCGAGCACCGGGACCGCCCAGCGCTCCCGGATGAGCACCAGCCCGACGAACGAGGGCGCCGCCACGGCCGCGAGCTGGCTCGACATCCCGTGGACGCCGATGGCGCGGCCGACCCGTCGAGGGAACAGCTCGCTCACGAGCGGGTTCGCCGCGATGAAGTACGCGCCGCTGGCGAGGCCCATGCAGAGCGCGCCGACGTACACCATCGTCAGCGAGGTCGCTGCGGCGGTGAACGCGGCCGACGCGGTCAGCACGAGCCCGGTCCAGCCGACGACGCGATGGCGCGCAACCCGCGTCAGGACGTAGCCCGTCGGGATGCGCGGGAGCGCGCTGCCGATCCACGCGAGCGTCGCGATGAGCCCGACCGCACCCTCCGTGCCGATGCCGAACTGCACCCGGAACGGGTCCAGCAGCGGCGCGAAGACGACCCGCGCGAAGTTCACGAGGAACACCATCGTACAGAGCGAACCGAACACGCCGAGCCGGCCGTCCCGGGGGCGCTCGGACTCGCTCTGTTGCTGTTCCGTCACGAACCGTGTTACTCCCGGCGTGCGTTCAAACCTTTCGAACCGAAACAGAATTGCCGGTCGTTCGCCCGTGCCGTCTACCGCGGTCGGCTGGCGTCGGTGACGCTCCGCCGCACCCCGGTTCGTGCCAGCGACGTGCCTCGATGACACCCGGGTCTTTTTCCCGCCCCCCCTCGTAGCGTCGCCACATGAAATCGGTCAGGAAGGCGCTCAGAGACGGCACGCTGGAGAAGGACACGTACGAGCGGCTCAACTGCGCCGAGTGCAAGAAGACGCTCAAGACGAAGAACGACCCGGACGAGGTGGGCACGGTCCGGGTCTGCCCCGACTGCGGCGGCGAGTGGAAGGAGATCCGCTAGTCACTCGAACGTCGCGTCGAACGCGTCCGCACCCAGCGGCTCGAACCGTCCCGCGTCGACGTTCTCGGCGACGTGCTCGGTTCGACTCGCGCCGACCAGCGAGCAGGTCACCCCCGGCGCCGACCGAGCGAAGTTGATCGCGCGCTGTACCGTCGTCTCGCCAGCGACGCGTGCGTCCACGTCCTCGGGGAGCCCGTCGGCGAGGTCGCCCTGCAGGATGGAGGCGCTCGTGAACACGTCGAGGTCGGCCTCGTGTGCGAGCCGGAGCGTGCTCACCCGTCCGTCGGCAGACGACTGGGCTTCGACGGTGAACGCGTCGGCCATGTGGACGTTGAACGGGAGCTGCACCGCCCGGAAGTGCGTCGCCGCGTTGCCCGCCGACTTCGCCGCCGACCGCGCCCGGCCGACGACCTCCGCCAGCGAGAGGTAGGAGTCGTGGTCCGCCGGCACCCGGAAGCACTCCCAGGTCGCCACGCCGTAGTGGTCGATGTCGCCCGCGGCCGCACGCTCCTCGAGCAGCTCGAATGCCGCCTCCAGGCGGTCGTACACCGTCTCCCGGTCGTGCTCGGCCAGCTGCGTCTCCGGGTTGTGGACGTAGTAGAGGTCGATGGTGTCCAGCCCGAGGTTGGACAGCGACCGGTCCAGCTGGTCGTCGAGGTAGTCCGGCGCCATGCAGTGCGCGCCCCGCACCAGCTCGTCGGGGTCCACGAGCCCGGTGTCCACGTACTCCGACCGGATGTACGCACCCGGCTCGTCGGGCCGCGAGCCGTCGAACGGGACGAACCCGCCCTTCGTCGAGACGAGGACGGCGTCGCGGTCGACGTCCGAGGTCTCGAGTGCCTGACCCACCACGCGCTCCGAGCGCTGACACCGGTAGTTGATGGCCGTGTCGACGACGTTCACGCCCGTCGCGAACGCCTCCACGATGGCGTCGTGGTACCGCTCGTCAACCTCGTCGGTGGGGTCGCCGAGGTACGTGCCCACGCCGATGCTGGAGACCAGACCGTCGCCGAACCGCCGGTAGAACGTCCGCGCGAACGCGTCGTGGAACTCGTCGCGGTACGCCCACGACGCATTGCTGGTGACCATGGCTGGGTGTAGTTGGGTGGGCGTGAAAAGGAGCGCGTTCGATTTCCGAGAGTCATTGCCGGATTTCGTGGGGCTAGCGTGGCTGGAAACAGTCAGAGATCCCTGTCTGACGTGGGACACACTGGAAACCACAACAGCCAGAAAGCCCCGAGGCGGTCGACTCCCGGGACCCGACTGCGCTCCTCGTGCCTGCGGTGCTCATCCCTCGCGCGAGCTGGCTCGCGGCCTCCGGCACGCTCACCAGTCGCGAGCCAGTGGTGGGAAGTAAATCGTCGCTCCGTCGAAACCAGCCGGCTATCCTCTCGCACCTGCCAGCGCGTCGAACAGACGCTGCTTGAAGTCGTCGCGGGAGACGCCGTCGGAGGGGCCGAGGCCCTCCATGTGCTCCTTCGAGAGCTGGCCGCCGCCCATGCGTGCGTGGCCGCCGGCGTCGGCCATCGGGATGTCGGCGACGACGGCTCGCAGGGCCTCGCCCATGTGGATGCGGTCGTCGCGCGACCGCCCGGACATGTGGACGGTGCCGTCCTGCTCACCGAAGACGACGACGGCGCTGACGCCTTCGAGGTGCATCAGCTCGTCGGCGGCCTGCGGGATGGCGTCGACGTTCGGGATGGCGCCGAGGTCGCAGACAGCGAACGGTCCGTCGACGTCCTTCTCGACGATGGCCTTCGCCTTCGTCTTGAGCACCTCGTCCGGGACCTGCGGGTTGGCGATGCGGTCGAGCAGGTCCTCGTTGACGACCGGGTAGAGGTAGGCGCTGGCGTCGAACTCGGCGGCCGAGCAGCCCTTCGTCAGGTCGTTCGTGTCCGAGAGGATACCGTAGATGAGCCCGGTCGCGGTCTTCGACTTGAGCGCGAGGGTCTCGTCGCCGTTGCCCGGGGTCGCGTCGAGGTCGTCGAAGTACTCCGCGAAGATGGTCGCACACGCGCCGTAGTCGGTCCGGATGTCGGTGTGCTCGGTGCCGGTCCCGTTGCCGGGGTGGTGGTCGACGACCGCGTACGGTTCGACGCTCTGGGCACCCTGGAAGCCACGGGCGGTGTTGTGGTCCACGAGGATGACCGTGTCCGATTCGAGATCGCCGGCGGTCTCGATCTGGTCGAGGTCGAGGTCGAGGACGGTGCGGAACGCTCGGTTCTCCTGGTGGCGAATCTCGCCCGGGTACTGCAGGGAGACGTCGGCGCCGGCGTGTTCACAGAGGTCGGCGGCCGCCATCCCGGCGGCCATGGCGTCCGGGTCCGGATTCGGATGCAGCAGTATCGTCACCTCGTCGACGCCACGGACCGCGCGGACGAACCGCTCGCCAGGCGACCGACGAAGTCGTTGGACACCGACCAGTCCCGCTCCGGCCCCCAGTACCACCGCGAGCAGCACACCGGCAGCCATCATCGGGTCGTTGGTGGCTGCATCGACGGCGCTGGCGGCGCGAATGGCGGCCGGGGTGACAGCAAACCCCATATCCCACGTCTCACATCGGACGAGTAAGAAGGTTCCCACTCGTTCACCCTGCCCGATACTCCTCGACAGCGGCACGGTACCCGTCCCGGAACGTGGGATAGCGGAACTCGTAGCCGAGCTCGCGGAGCCGTTCGTTCGAACAGCGCTTCGACGTGCGGATGCGGCGCTTCGCCGCGTCGGAGAGCCCCGGGTCGGCGAGTCGCTCCGCCTTCGTCTGCTTCGGTGGCTCGGACACGCCGCACTGTTCGGCGAGCCAGTCCGCGAACGCCCACTTCGAGACGGGTTCGTCGTCGACGACCTGCACGACGTCACCGTATGCGAGGTCGTTCTCCAGCAGGAACCGTACCGCACCGGCGGCGTCGTCCCGGTGCACCATGTTCAGGTAGCCCTCGGTGACCGGGCCGGAGAGGTACCGCTCCAGCCGGTAGCGGTCGGGGCCGTAGAGTCCGGCGAACCGTGCCACGGTGCCGTCGATGCCGTGACTCTCCCCAGCGCCCAGCGCCAGCTCCTCTGCCTCGACCAGGACCTCGGTCTTCGGTGTGGTCGGGTCGAGCGGCGTCGACTCGTCGACCCAGTCGCCGTCGTGGTCGCCGTGGACGCCCGTGCTGGAGGTGTAGACGAGTCGGTCCGGCGGGGACTCCCGTGCGTCGAAGTGGTCGAGGACGGTCTCCTGCCCGTCGACGTAGATGCGCCGCGCGGCGTCTGCACCCCGCCCGCCGGTGCTCGCGGCGAAGACGACGGCGTCGGCGTCGGGGACGGCAGCGAGGCTCTCGCCGTCGGTGAGGTCGGCCTCGACCGCCTCGAAGCCGGCCGCCTCGATGGCCGCCAGTCCGTCGGCGGAGCGTCGGACGCCGACGGCGTCGTGCCCCGCCTCGGTCAACTGCCGCCCCAGTTCGATACCGACGTAGCCGCAGCCGAGAATCGCGACGCGCATGGCCGCCGGTAGGGGCGAGGAGGTGTTAGGGGTACCGGGACTCGGTCGTGCCGACCGACGTCGCGCGCACGCCGGTTACGGCTGGTGCGTCGCGATGACGTGCTGGATGTAGACGAACTCGCGGAACGTCATCGGGGCGCGGCGCTCGATCTTCTGTTGCACCTCGGTCGCCTCCAGGTTCAGCGGCAGCTCCGCGGTCACGGCGTCGATGTCGAGCACGCCCGTCGTCATACCGAGCAGGAGGTGCTCGCAGGCCATCTCGTGGACGGTGTCGGCGTCGGCGACCCCGTCGGCCAGCGCCTGGATCGCCGCGGCCTGTTCGAGCGTCAGGTCCTCCGGGATCTCCTCGTGGGCGATAGACTCGACGAGCGACCTGTCGAGCCCCGTCTCCTCGACGACCGCGTCCACGCCGTGCTCGTCGACGACGGCGGCGAGGTCGGCGGCGTACTCGGATTCCAGTTCGGGCGGCGACTGTCCCGACACGTCGGTCCGGTGTTCGTGGAACATGGTGGTCCGTTCGCCCCGGCGCGTACAAGTCAGTGCTGCAATCGGACGCGTTCGCGGCTCCGGGCGGCGCGGTGGTGCCGGCCGACGTTGGCCACCGCTCCGGGCCGGGACAGGGCCAGCCGCCGGTGTGCTCGTCCGCGACGCCGTTCCTGTCCCCGACGCCCTGCTTGCCCGGCGGCACCGCGATGACGACGGCGACGCTGTTCTCGAAGGAGACGCGGTCAGCGTGGCCGACCCGTTCGGAAGCCCCGTCACCGTCGACGTCGAACGCGACCGGCGCGCCGTCGCGGCTGTAGACGAACCCACCTGGTGACCCGGGCGACCCCCTGTCGACCCGCACCGCGAACCGCGGGTACGTTCCGCGGACGTCGACGACCCAGACGTTCGTCGTGACGACCCAGGAGTACAGCGGCACCAGCGGGACGCCCGTGAACGTGTGTGGCACGTCCTCGTCGCTGCTCCCGTTCAGGTAGCCCTCGACGCCGTTCTGCAGCGCCGAGTGCGCCCCGGCGGCCACGAGACTCCGCTGCTGGCCACGGAGGAAGCGGCTCGCGTCCCCGACCGGTCCCTCCGGGAGCCGCGCTGCCTCGGACTGTCTCGCGTCCCGGAGTGCCGTCCTCGCACGAACCTGCAGTTCGTCGCGATGTCGGGCGGACGCCGCACCGTCACCGGTGTCGGCCAGTCTGCTTGCGCCCTCCCGTGCGATCTGTGGCGCCAGCGAGCCGTTGACGACCGCCCGGGCGCGGTCCGCGTCGTCGGCGTACCGCTCGAACGCTGCTCGGACGGACGCGTCGGCCTCGGGATAGGTGAGCGGCGTGGTTGCCGAGAGGTCGACCGCGACCTGCTCGCGGACGCTGTCCAGCGACTCGTCGACGGCCTCCCGGAGCCGGTCACGGCGCTGGCGAGCGCTCTCGTTCTCGGCGCGCCGGCCGGCGTACTCCATCGCGGCGAGTGTGGGGGTCCCGGTCGCGAGCGCGACCCGGTCCCCGCTGGCTCCCTCGTCGGCCACTCGCGTCACGGTCTCGCCGGCTTCGTTGTACGGGACGGTGAACAGGTTCCAGTTCCGTGCAGTCAGCGGTGCGAAGCCGTCCTCCCGCACAGCTCGTCCCCGGTCGGTGTCCAGCTCGCTCGCGACGAGGTACGACGGGGCGGCCGCGACGTCGAACGAGACCGGGCCCGCCGGTCCATCGCTACCGAGCGTCGGCGCCCCCGGCCGGCTCGCGTTCGCACTGGCGTCCATCGTGGCGTCGGCCTCGGCGAGCGAGTGGCCGTGTTCGGAGAGCGCCGCGTCCACCCCGTCGCGGCTCCGGGCGGTCGCGTCGGCGCGGGACTCGAGTTCCTCGCGGAGCCGGTCGAGGTACGCCGCCCGGGCGGCCGTCCGGAGCCGGTCCGCGACGCTCGGGTACGGGTCGGCAGCCGGGACGAGTTCGCGCCGGTCGGCGGCGAGGTCCTCGGCGAGGGACGAAGCGGGTGTCGCCGACGTCACGAGATCGCCCCGCGTCGTCCTCACCGATCGGTTCCGCGTCCGGTCCCTGAGCGCCGCCGCCGCAAGGTAGGCGATGTCCGCGGCGCCGTCTGGGGGTGAGCCGTAGAGAACCGTCGGCGACTCGTCGAGCTGCCCGATGGCGGCGGCGCCGGCGACCACGTCCGGACCGCCACGTTCGCGGACGACCGAGCGCACGGGGCGGCGGACGTCCTCCTCCGTCTCGCCACCGAGCACACCGCCGGGCTGGAACGCGCCTGCGACCCGCCCGTCGGGGCCCGGTGCGAGCGTAGCGGCTGTCGCGTCGACAGCGACGCCGACCCGGTACGACCGGTTCGCCGTCCGTTCGGTCTCGGTCCGGTTCGGCCCCCGGACCCAGACTGTGGTCGTCGTCTCGGTGACGGTGACGACGCGCTCGTAGGTCTGGAACCGTGTCGAACCCGACGGGCGCGATGGGACCGGTGCGGAGCCGCCGGTGACGGTGACCGCCCGTGTCGTGTGGGTCCTGCGGCGCTCCCAGCCGGGTCCCGGAGGAACCGCGGGCAGCGCCGGCTCCGCGGCGATCTGACGCGTCGTCGCGTGGACGCGGACCGCCGCGCTGTAGGTCCGTCGGACGAGCTGTTCGACGGTCGGGCCACCGTCGCCGTCGAGCAGCCCTCGGATGGCGTCGGTCGCGCTCTCGTTCACACCGACCGTCACCGGGTCGTCGTGCGTCGTCTGCGGCGTGCCGGTCTCGGGAACCGAAGGCACGTCCGGGTCCGAGTTGGCGAACGACCCGTCGAGGTCCCCCAGAACGAGGTCCGTCCACTGGCCCGTGCTGATGCCGGTCTCGCCGGGCGCCTGGTCGAGGGCCTCCTGTGCAAGCAGCCGGGCGCGGGCCCGACCGAGCGCACGCCGGCCCGCGTCGTCGCTCGCGCCGAAGACGCCGCGCTGGGTCGCCAGTGCGGCCTCGTTCGCCGAGAGCGAGACGTGACGGTTGCCAAGGACGTTGTCGACCGGCAGCCCGCCGAACTGCGCGTAGCCACGGGCCCACGTCCAGGCGTACAGCCGCGAGGCGAACTGCCGACCGAGTCCGGGCCCCTCGGTCGGGCCACGGTTCAGCCGACGCTCGTACTCCGCCACCCGGTCGTGGGCGACGAGCACCGGCGTCGCACTGGTGAACCGGACCGTCTCGGTCCGTCGGTCGACGGCGCGATCGTGCCGCCAGAGCGTCACCGAGATGTTCGAGATGGTCACGGACACCGTACCGTTCCCCGTCCGGGTGAGCCGGACCCGCTCGATGGCCGCACGTGCGTCCGCGGGGTCGTCGATGGCGGGGAGGTCGGCCGTCGCACGCGCGTCGCCAGCGCGTGCGTCGACCCCGGTGAGCGCCCGGCGTGCCTGCAGGTACACCCGGAGTTCCAGCGCGTCGCGGAACGCTCGCGACTCGTCGAGCACCCGGCCGTACGTCGTGTTCGCTGGAGCGACGACCGGGTCGGCGGCGGCGTTCCGAGCCGCACGCTGGACCGCCGCCCGGAGCGCCGTCGTCACGGCGGCGTCCGCGCGCTCCATCGCCGCATCGCCGTCGGCCTCGGCACCGCCCGGCGGACGCGAGGCGAACGTCGCCGCGAGCGTCGCGCTGCTCACGAGCAACAGGACTCCTACCACAGCGAACGGGACCCGTGCCCGCTCACCGTCCGCGACCCTCACGGCGACCACGTCCTGACGGTGACCGTCGCAGTCTCGACCGAGATGAGGCTCGCTGCCGCAACGGGGCCGTCCGCGCTCTCACGGAGGTCGTGGCCGTACTCCGACGCCAGCGCTTCGGCGAGACGACCGTTCGCCCGCCGGACCGCGCCGTCCTCGACGGCACCGTCGAGTCCGACGCCGAGAGCGGCCGCCGTTCGACGATAACGGCCGGCCGTCAGCCGGTCGTGCGGTTCGCCGCCTGCGAGCGCGAGCCATGTCGGTTCCGGTGGAAACAGGCGGGCGACCGTTCCGGCCGCGGCCCGCCGTGCGACGGCCTCGACGGTCCGTGGTTCGTCGTCGTCGGTCGCTCCGGGCGCGGCGCCGGCGGCAACCGGCACGCGAAGCGTCGCTGTGTGGACGTCGATTCCGGGTGGGGGGCCGTCACCGACGACCACCCGTCCGGTCAGGGGCGCGTCCGGGTACGCCCGCCAGGTCACGACGACCTGCCACGACGAACGGATACCGGCCAGCCGCTGACGGGTCGCGTTCCGCACGCCGCGCTCGAAGGGGGACCGACCCGCGCTCTCGGTGGCCGCCACGTCGGCGACCGCGGCGCGAGCGAGGAGGCCGGCGACCGTTCCGTGGGCGGTTCGGCAGTCGTCGGGACGGGAGCCGTCCGCCGGTCGACACGCGACGGCTGCCGCGCTCCCTCCCGTCGAGGAGGGTCCAGTGGTGGCGTAGTGGACGGTGGCGGTCGTCGTCCCGAGCAGCGAGGCCGCGCGGTCCGCGGTGTCCGATTCGTCGGGGGCAGGACGCTCGACCGTCGCGAGGACCCCGACGGCCGCGGTGACGAACAGCAGGCAGACCGCCACGTCGAGGACGGTGCTGACCGCGCGGTCGTCGCAGTGCTCGTTAGTCACGTCCACACCTCCACGCGGAGTCGGCCGGAGACGACGACGCCCGGTGCGAGACGGACGCTCACGGGTCGCGCGGCCGTCGCGGCGGTCGGCGGCGCGGCCGGCCCCGCCCGCCACCGCTCCCCGTCGGCAGCCAGCGTCACGGCGACCTGGTACCCGGCCGGACCGGCGGCGAGCGAGTCGTTCAGGTCCGTCGGGTCGGCGACGCCGGTCTCGGTCAGGTTCTCGTGGATCCGCGAGAGCGTCGGCTCGGCGACCCGACGCGAGCTCTCGTCCGCCGGGAGCGAGTCGAGTGCCCCGGCGTACAGCGTGAGTCCGACCGCGACCGCGAACACTGCGACGAGCGCGGCCGTCGGCTCCACCTGTGCCCTACGCGTCGACCAGCGTGACATCCACCTCACCCCATTCGAGGTGCCTGACGACGAGTCGGTCGGCTGCAGGGCCCCAGTCGGCGTCGCTCGCACGCTCGCGGGCCGCCACGACGGCCTCGCGGAACGCGGCCAGCGAGTCGAACGCCCTCCCGGGTGGCACGCCACGGGCGACGCGTGCGAGGGCGGCATCCCCACCGACGGGGACGACCGGCCCGAACGCGAACGTCGCGTGGCTGGTCTCCCCGTCGGTCCGGAGGGCGAGCCGGTCGGGTTCGAGCCGGATCCGATCGGCATCGAGCGGGTGCGCTGCGGCGCTGGCGTAGGTGGATCCAGCGACGGCATCGACCGTCTTGGCGGCGGCCGGGGCGTCGGGCGCGGGCTCGCTGGGCAGTTCGGTCGCGACGCCGGCGACGGCGACGCTCGCCAGCGCGACGGCGACCCAGGTGTACCAGGCGTCGGGTGGTGCGTCGAACATGCAGACCCTGGCCGCGCTCCCGTACTTGAACCCTCAGACGACGGCGCCCGCCGCGACGACGCTGCCGACGTACACGCAGACCGCCGTCGGGAGCGCGCGACCGACCTGACGGCCCACGAGCGCCCGGTCCAGACCGTGTCGGAGCCCGGTCGAGAGGACGGTGAGGACGACCGCGAGCAGACAGACGTAGACACCGACGACGAGCCCCAGCTCGGCCGTCGGGAGCGGTGGGACGCCGGTGGCGCTGGCACCGGCCCGGCTCCCACCACCGCCGAATCCGGCCGCCGCTCCGGTTCCGGCGTCGCCGCCCATTCCGGCCGCCAGCGCGACCGTCGCACCGGCGACGAGCGGGCCGAAGGTCGTCGCCGTGCTGGCGAGCGTGCCGGTGACGCGGGCGAGGTCGTTGCGGCACTCGCGCTCCAGCGCCTGCAGGTCGGCGAGGTGGTCGGCCATCGAGACGAGTGCGCGTCCGGCGGGTGCGCCCTCCTCGCTGGCGAGCCCGAGCAAGGTTGCCGTGCCCCTGGCTCGCGGACTCGGAACGTGCGCGAGCGCGCCGTGTTCGCCGAGGAACGCGCGCTCGACGCCGACGCGGAGCCGGCGCTGGCGACGGGCGGCGGTTGCGAACGTCTCGCCCGTCTCTCCCTCGACCTCCCGGGCCGCGCGTTCGACGGCCGACTCCACGGCGGTGTCTTCGCTCACGCGCCGGCCGACGAGGTAGAGTGCGTCGACGAGGTCGGCCTCGACGGCCCGTGCGTGGTCTCTGACCGCCGCGATGGGCCGGTAGTGGACGAGGAGCGCGACGCCGGCACCCACCGCGACACCGACGAGCGGGGGCGTCCACGCCGGTGCGACGAGGCCTGCGACGATCGCGCTCCCGAGACCGGCACCGCCCCCACCGACGAGTGCGCGCCAGGGTCGGTCCGGGACGTCGGGGTGCGAACGCGGCACCGACGGCGGCGGGAACGCGACGGGCCGACGGGCGAACAGCCACGCGCTCGCGGCGAGCAGGCAGCAGGGCAACGCGACGTCGTAGACGAGCACCAGCGAACCGACGGTGACCGGGACGCCGGCGACCCGGGCGGCCGGGAGCACGGCGACGAGCGCGAGCGGCAGGAGTACGCCGAAGGCGTAGATGCCCGTCGCGGGGCCCTGGATGCGCGCGCCGAACTCGGCCATCCGGTCGCGAGTACCCCGCGTCACGGCGGTCATCGCCCGGTCGAGAGCGCGGCCGCGCTCGCCAGCGGGTGCGTCGGCTGCCGCGTCGACGAGGTGGAGGGCACGCCGGAGTGCGGGGAACTCCTCGCCCCACTCGTCGGTGAAGGAACCGAAGCCGGAGCCGGGGCCACCGCGGGTACGGCGGACGTGGCTCCGGAGGCTCCGTGCCAGCGGTCCGTCGTCTGTCTCGGCGGCGAACGCGGCGGCGCGCTCGGCGGCCGGCTCGACGTGCATCCGCAGGACTGCGCGACCGACGAGCGCCGGGGCATCGCCGAGTGCAGCGGTCCGGCGGGCGCTCGCGAGTGCGGCCGGAGCGGCGTGGACGGCGTGGGTCGTGCCGAGACCGAGCGCGGCGGCGACGAGCGGCACTGTCGTCGGCGAGGGCCGGAGGGCGAGCGTGACGACGGTTCCAAGGAGGGCCGCAAGCGCCCCGAGGACGTAGCCAGCCCGGACGACCGTCTCGGCGGCGACCTCGCTCCCGACGAACTCGAGCGCCCGTCCGAGCTCCTCGCTCGGGTCGACCGGCCAGGGGTAGCCACGGGCCAGTAGCCGGACGACCGCGACCGGGAGGGCCGTCACGGCCAGCCACCGTTCCCGGGTTCGTCCCCGGAGACCTCGCCTGCGACGGGCGAGACCGCTTCGGGAGCGGTCCGTCCGTCTTCGGACAGCGAAGCGATGGCGTCGGTGCGTTCGCCCAGCTCCGCGCGGACGTCGGCGTAGGACTCCCCGGGTCGGGCGAGCGACGCGACGAGCTCGCTCTCGCCGCGGTCGATACATCCCGTCGGCTGCAGTTCGCGGCCGTCGAGTTCGAACAGCGGCGCGAAGGTGACGCCGTCACCGGCGGGACGGACCTCCTCGATGCGGCAGACGCGCCGAACGCTTCCATCCGGCGTGTCGAGCGGCCGGAGGGTGACGACGAGGTCCGTGACGGCGAACGAGGAGACTGGCACGCCGAGGTCGGAGACCACGCGCTCTCGTACGTCCGCGCCACCGTCGCCGTGGATGGTCCCCAGTACGGCGCTCCCGCTCGCCCCGACACGCATCGCCTCGTAGAGGACGCCGGCCTCCTCGCCGCGCACCTCGCCGACGACGAGCGCACCTTCGCCCAGCCGGAGCGCCGTGCGGAGTGCCTCGTCGGGAGCGACGCTCGGGCCGTCGTCGGTGGCGGTCCTGAGTGCCTGCACGTCCCGGCCGTGGCTCTGGAGACTCGCGACAGGGAGCTCGGGAGTGTCCTCGATGACGACCGTCCGCGTCTCGACGGGCAGCTCCCAGAGCAGCGCGCCGAGCGTGGTGGTCTTGCCCGCGCCGCGGGTCCCGGCCACGAGCGTGGCAGCGGCGCGCTCGACCGCGACGGAGAGGAGGGCGGCGGCCCGCGGGGTCACGGAGTCGACTGCGACGAGCCGGGGTAGCGTCCACGCCTCGGAGCCGGTGCGCCGGAACGCGAAGCCGTACCCGTCGCTCACCGGCTCGGTGACGCCGGCGACTCTGACCTGCGTCCCGGCGACGGTCGCGGTCGCATCCAGCGTCGGGCTGGCACGCGAGAACGCCCGGCCGCTCTCGCGCCGGAAGCGCGAGGCGAGCGCCGCCGCACCGTCGGCCGTCAGCCGGACGTTCGTCGGCATGGTGCGCCCGTCGGCAGTCACCCGAAGCGGCGTCCCGGTGACGGGCGCGGAGGCGAACACGTCCGAGACCGCGTCGTCGGCGAAGCAGTCCGTGAGCACGCCGTAGCCGCGGGTGTGCTTCCGGAGGACCGCCGCGAGCGTCTCGACCGGGTCGTCGTCGTCCGCGACGGCGCGGACCGCCCGCCCCGGCGCGCGTCGACCCGCGCAGTCGTCGTCGCGGGCACCGTCTGCCGTCCCCGAAGCGAGCCGTCGGTAGGCGGCGTCGAGCGTCCGGAGGCTCGCGTCGTCCAGTCGGTGCTCGACGGGCTCGACGTGGTAGCGTCGGCGGCCGGCGGCGTCCTCGTACTCGCGGACCGCCGCGTCGGTGTCCGTCTCGCGGGCCCGCAGGAGCGTCGCGCCCGGAGGCGGCGTCGCGGCGACCCTGGCACGGGCCAGCGACGGAGCCACGTAGGGGCGGAGCACCGCCTCGTACGGGTCGGTGTCGTCGTCTCCCGCGAGTCCGCTGGCGCGCTCTGCAGCGAGTGCGAGCCCCGTCTCGGCGGCGGCATCGGCGACCGGGCCGGCGCGCGCCTCGGCATCGGCTGCCGCACGGAGCGGGTCGGTCTCGGCACGGGCGGCCAGCGTCGGGTCGCGATGTGCGACGGTCTCGGCGAACCGACCGGCGGCGACCAGCAGCGCCGCGGCGTCGTCCTCGTAGGCGCGGTCGATCCCGTCGGCGCGACAGACCACGCGGTCGGCGTCGCGTGCGGCGAGCGCCCCGACGACCGTCGCCCGGCAGCTGGGTGCGGTCGCGAGGTCGCCACGGCCGTCGCAGTCGCTCGCGTCGACCAGCAGTCTGCCCGCCTCGAACGTCGGGCGACAGCCACAGCCACCGTCGTCGTCGGCCAGCAGCGAACGGAGTGGTCCCATGCCGCCGTTGGTCGCCCGTTCCGGTTTAAACTCCGACCCGCTCGACGCGCACGCCGTCCGGCGCGAGCGAGAGGCGTAGCTCGAAGCGCCCGCTCCCCTCGAGCACGAGCGGTCCGTCGGCGCCGGTGACGAGCGGGAACGGGAGTTCGACGGTCCGGGGGTCGCCGCCGGCGAGCGCGTAGGCGACGACGCGTGGGTCGGGGTGCGCAACGTCCGGCCGTCCCCCGAGTGCGACCCAGTCGACCGGGGCGGTCGACCAGCTGTCACCGGGGACACGGAGGGTGACGAACCGGCGCGGTCCGGTCCCCGGCGACGGTGTCGGGTCCTCCAGGCCGAGCAGCGCCGTCCCCGCCCGTTCCATGGCCGTCAGGTCGGTTGCGACGATGCGGTCGCTCCGGTACTCGCGGGCGTCGGCCGCGGCCGGTGCCGCGACGGCGAACAGCGCGAGCGTGACGGCGACCGCGAGGACGACGCGGATCACAGCAGGTCGCGCAGGCGACCGAGCAGGCCGGGGTCCGCGTCGGCGTCGTCCTGGTCGGCGAAGCGCGGTGCGGGGGAGGTCGGCCACTCTGCGTCGAGCGTCCGGTCTCGACGCTCGGCGGCCGGCCGGTCGTCGTCGCGTCGGCCCTCGGCAGGTCCGCTGGCGCCCTGTCGACCGACTTCGCGGCGGCCGTCACAGTGCGGGCAGCGGTCGTCGTTGTCGGACTGCCCCCGACGGGTCGACGGCGTCGAGTCCTCCAGCTCGTCGACCCGAGCCTCGAGCGATTCGACCGCAGCCAGCGCGGCGTCCGCACGCTCCTCGACGCGCTCGTCGACCGACCGGACCTTGCCGGCGTACCCGCGGAGCGCCTGGACGGCGGCCTCGAGCTCCGCGAGCGTCGTCTCGGCGTCGTCGAGCCGCGACTCGAGGTCGTCGAGTCTGTCGCTCCCTCGGCCGTCGTGTCCCGGCGGAGACCGGTCTGCGGCGGGCGGTTCGTCGGTGGTCGTCACGCTCGTGGCGCGGTCGACCGACCCGTCCAGTGCGCGTTCGACGGCACGGAGTCTGTCGTCGAGGGCGTCGGGCATGGCCACTCTGGTCGCGTCATCGTACAAAAACGACTGGTCGGAACGTTTACCCCCGTCGTCCTCGGACGTTCGGGACATGAAAGTCGTCCTGATTGGTGTCGGCCAGGCCGGCGGGAAGCTCACCCAGGCCCTGGCCGAGTTCGACTACGAGATGGACTTCGACGCCGTCCGCGGTGCGCTCGCGGTGAACACGGCGAAGACGGACCTCCAGACGCTCGACATCGAGACGCAGCTCATCGGCCAGGACCGCGTCCGCGGTCACGGCGTCGGTGGCGACAACGAGCTCGGTGCCGAGGTGATGCAGGAGGACGCGGTCGAGGTGATGGACGGCCTCGACGGCAGGATAACGACGGAGGCAGAGGCGGTCTTCGTCGTCGCCGGCCTCGGCGGTGGGACCGGCTCCGGGGGTGCGCCCGTGCTCGTCCGCGAGCTCAAACGCGTCTACGACGTGCCGATCTACGCGCTCGGCATCCTCCCCGGCCGCGGCGAGGGCTCGATGTACCAGGCCAACGCCGGTCGCTCGCTCAAGACCGTCGTCCGGGAGGCCGACTCGACCATCCTCGTCGACAACGACGCCTGGCACGACGCCGGCGAGTCCGTCGAGGCCGCGTTCGACACCATCAACCGGAACATCGCCCAGCGCATCGGGCTGCTGTTCGCCTCCGGCGAGAACGTCGAGGGCGTCGGCGAGTCTGTCGTCGACTCCTCCGAGATCATCAACACGCTCCGCGAAGGCGGCATCGCCTGCCTCGGCTACGCCAGCGCCGCCGCCGGCGAGGACGCCGAGGACAACATCAACGCGGTCACCAGCATCACGCGCTCGGCGCTGTTCACCGGCACGAGCCTCCCCGATGCGGTGACGGCCGACGCGGCGCTCCTCGTCGTCGCCGGCCGGCCGGACGCCATCCCGCGGAAGGGCGTCGAGCGTGCGCGAAGCTGGGTCGAGGACCAGACCGGTAGCCTCCAGGTCCGCGGTGGCGACTTCCCGCTCGACTCCGACCGCATCGCGACGCTGGTGCTGCTCGGCGGCGTCGAACGCTCCCCGCGCATCGACGAGTTCATGGAGCGCGCGAGGGAGGCACAGCAGCAGCAGGAGCAGGTCGACCACACCGCGAACTTCCAGAACGACGAGCTCGACGACCTCTTCTGAGCTACTCGCGTTCGCGCTCCCGGTCCGTGTCTGTCGACTCGGACGACCGGCGCTCGATGCGGGCCCTCGCGTCCTCCAGCGTCTCCGTCTCCAGCAGGTTCTCGAGCTTCTCCTCGAACTGCGCCTCGGAGAGCTCGCCCTGGGCGTAGCGCTCCCGAAGCGTCTCCATGGCGTCGCGCTTCGACTCGGCGACGCGGTCCTCGCCCCGTCCGTTCAGCGCGTCGTCCATCCGCCGGTCCGTCTCGTCGAGTACGTCCTCGTCGCCGTCCTCGTCGAACAGGATGGCGACGATGGGCAGGACCACTGCGTAACCGATGACGAAGACGAGCCACCAGTTCGGCACGTCGAGGAAGAGCGCGAGCAGGCCCGCACCGAGAACGAGCAGCGAGGTGATGGCCGAGGCCTTCCCCTGGGAGTCGCCGTCGTCGCCCGGTGTCATGGCTCATCGTTGGTGCAATCGTCGCAAAAACGTTCCGACAGGGCTCAGGCGAGCGAGCCGCCGTCGAACTCGGTCCGTTCGAACTCGATCTCCATCAGCTCGAGGATGGTCGGCGTCACGTCGAACAGGTCCGCGTCGGAGATGGTCACCTCGGGGTCGTCGACGAACAGCGCCGCGTTGTCGAAGCTGTGCATCCCGTTGCGCGCGTCCTTCCCGAAGACGTCGTCGTGGCCCTTGAAGCCGGCCTTGAGGTCGAAGCCGTGGTTCGGGATGACGACGAGGTCTGGTGCGATGTCGTCGTGGTCGCCGCGGAACGCCTGCTCCTGCTCGACGACTCGCTCGGCGACCGGTTCGCCGTTCGGCCCCTCCAGCGCCTCGAGCTCGGCCTTGAGCTCGTCGCGGACGCCCTCGTACTCCGCCTCGGGGACGCTGCCGCGGGGTTCGCGGCCCTCGAGGTTGAGGTAGATGCGCCCGGGGATGAACGAGTACGCCCGGGTGTCGTCGCTGATGTCGCCGAGTTCGCTTGGCTCGTCGGTGTCGAAGGAGAGCCAGCCCTCGCGGCGGAGCCACTCGTTGAGGTGGACCTCGTGGTCCAGCGTGGTGAACCCGTGGTCGGAGGCGACGAGCATCGTCACGTCGTCGGGGAGGGCGTCGCGGAGCTTCCCGATGTACTCGTCCACCTTGCGGTAGAACTCGAGGAACTCGTCCCTGTACTCCCCGTCGCGCTCGTAGTGCTCGAACAGGAAGTGGTTCACCCGGTCGGTCGTCATGAACACGCCGAAGAAGAGGTCCCAGTCGTCCTTCTCGACGTAGTGCTCGAACGTCTGGAAGCGCTTGTCGAGCGTCTCGTGGGCATTCTCGATGAACGCCGATTTGTCGTCCTCGTGCCCGAGCTTCGCGTTCACGTCGAGGTTGTAGTCGATGGAGTCGAGGTACTGCTGCAGCTCCTCGGGCTGTGCTGCCTTCGACATGTCGTCGACGGAGAGGAAGCCCGACACCTGTCGCTGGACGTTGCGCTGGGGCGGGAACGTCACCGGGACGTTCAGGACTGTGGCGTCGCGCCCGTCCTCCTGCACGCGGTCCCAGAGCCGCTTCGCCTGCACGTCGTCGCCCATCGGCACGTACGTGTCGTAGGTTCCCGTCTCGCGGTCCTGGAAGCCGTAGACCCCCGTCTCACCGGGGTTGACGCCGGTGGTCAGGGACGGCCAGCAGGCGCTCGACTCCGGCGGTACGATGCTCTCGATCGCCGCGGCGCTCCCCTCGCGCGCTATCTCGTTGAGGTTCGGGAACACGTCCTCGTTGTCGGCGACGAGGCTGTACGGCACCCCGTCGATACCGAAGAACGCGACGCGTGGCGCGTCGTCACCGCGCAACCTATCGAACAGACCCATACTCCACCGTACTGGAGATGGATACAAGAACCTTCTTTTCACCCGCAACGCCTCCGGCGCTCGCCGATGGCGGCAAGAACGGCTACCGGTCCTCCCGCTCGTAGTTCGTCGGGACGACGGTGACGTGGGACATCCCGACGGCCGGGCGGTCCTCGTCGTCGTCCTCGCGGCGGTCGGTCGTGGGGGTCGTGGTGTTGGTAGCCATCACAGGTGTTGCTACGGACGGAGCCCGGATAAGATTACCCATGCTCATAATTCATCGTGGGGTGGGTTCGCATAACCGGTGCGTATCCCGGCGGCGTCGCGCCGCTCGACGGGCTCACGACGTCGGTCGAGACAGAGAACAGCGTCGGTTCCGGCGGCGTTACTGGAACTCGTCCTCGTAGAGGTCCATCGCGTGCTCGATGGCCTCCTTCGCGGCGGCCTTGTCCTCCCAGCCCAGCGTCTCGACCTCCTTGCCCGCCTCGAGGTTCTTGTAGGTCTTGAAGAACTCGTCGATCTCGTCGAGTCGCTGCTGCGGGATGTCTTCGAGGTCCTCGATGTGGTCGAAGCGCGGGTCCTCGACCGGCACCGCGATGACCTTGTCGTCCTGCTCGCCGTCGTCGTCCATCTTCATGAGGGCGACGGGGCGCGCCTCGATGATGCAGCCGGGGAACGTCTGGTCCTCGACGAGCACGAGCACGTCGAAGGGGTCCTCGTCGTCGTAGTACGACTGCGGGATGAAGCCGTAGTCCGAGGGGTAGTGGACGTTGCTGTGGAGGACGCGGTCGAGGACGACGCCCGGGACGTCCTTGTCGTACTCGTACTTGTTGCGCTCGCCCTTGAGGCACTCGACGACCGCGTAGATCTCTTCCGGCGGGTTCGGACCCGTCTCGAGGTCTTCCCAGAGGTTCGTCATACGTTCCGGCGTGGGACTGGCCGGGGCAAAATCCTTTCGTCTCGACCGCAGGAGTCGGTTTCGCACGGGTTCGGCCGAACCGTGCGTGACTCTCACAGTCGCACGCCCGCCCCTCGCACGGTCGACACGAACTGGTCACCGTCTGGTTTTTTACCACATGCAATTAAACGTAAGTAGTGGCGGACACAACGAATAGTTGAGAAGTGTTAAATAGCTCGATGACATTTATGTAACCATGTCAGAGGCACAAACAGTCACCGGCAAGCAGGGCATTGCACGCGAACTCACCGCGTTCCAGCACAATATCCTCGTGATTCTGGCCAAAGAGCCCATGTACGGGCTCGCCATCAAGCGGGAGCTGGAGGAGTACTACGGCACCGAGGTCAACCACGGCCGTCTGTACCCCAACCTGGACGAACTCGTCGGGCTCGGGCTCATCGACAAGAGCGAGCTTGACAAGCGCACGAACCAGTACGAGCTGACCGAGGACGGCTACGACGCCGTCATGGACCAGGTCGAGTGGACGCTCGAGAACATCGCGACCGAAGAGGACCGCGCGGACGACATCCGGGCCATCCTCGAGTAACGACCGTACAGCAGTAGTTGCGGCCGACGCAGGAGGCGGACTACGACCCGGGCACCCGTTCTCCTGCCGTCTCGTACACCAGTTCGAGCGACCGCTCTACGACCGCCGTCTGTTCCTCGCTGGGCCACGCGTTGCGCGGGTAGTACTCGTCGAGGAACTCCTGCATCTCGTTCTCGGTGAGCGATTCGACGGGCTTCGCGTAGTGGTTCCCGGCGAAGTCGGCGTACGCGGTCGCGTTCCGGGCGTGCACCTCGCCGTGCTCCTCGCGGACCTGTTCGACGAGTTCGCGGTTGTGCTCGTCCACGTCGCGCCACTCGTCGGGGTCGCCGGGGCCGGAGAGCGGCACCTCCACCGCGCGTCCGGTGTCCTCGATACGGGCGATCTGCACGACGCCGTCCTCGAGCCAGTCCTGCGGGTAGCAGACCAGCGTCTCCTCGCCCTCGGTCCGCACGCGGGCGGCGTAGCCGTACTCGCCAACGAGGTCGGCCCGTCGGTCGCGGTACGCCTCCGTCTCGGAATCGTCGATGGCTTCACGTGCGAGTCTGGTCAGTCGCTCCGCCTCGTCGACGACCGACTGTGGGAGCGCGCCCTCGCCCTGCTCGTCCGCCGCTGTGTCATCCTCCGGAGTGTTATCTTTCTCTGACATTGACACGTCTTCTCAGGCCTCGTCGAGTGCCTCGTTCGCCAGTTCGTCCGCACGTTCGTTAATCTCTCGGGGGACGTGGCTGATGGTCCACGAGTCGAAGTTCGACAGCAGTTCGTGGACGGAGACGCGCTTCTCGCGCAGCGTCGGGTCGTTCGCGTTGTACTCGCCGCGCACCTGCTTGACGATGAGCTCGGAGTCACCGCGGATCTCGACCTCGTCGTAGCCGAAGTCCACGGCGACCTCCAGCACGCGCAGAAGTGCCTCGTACTCGGCCTGGTTGTTCGTCGCGTTCCCGATGCGCTCGCCCCCCTCGGCGACGATGCCGTCGCTCGTGACGACGACCCAGCCGATGGCGGCCGGTCCCGGGTTCCCGCGCGACGCGCCGTCGAAGTAGCAGTGTGCGCGGCCGCTGCCCTCCCGGAGGAGTGCCTCGATGTCGGCGGGGCGTCCGCCCTGGACGACGACCTTCTCGTCGTACGCGACCGCGGACGCGTCTCCGTACTCGGCCCGCCAGCGCTCGTGGTCGGTGTTCCCCTCGGTGACCGTCGCCCCCGCGGCTTCCAGCGCCGCGCGGGCCTCCTCGACGTCGCACTCGATGACCGGCATTGACCGAAGGTCACCGAACCTCGGGTATAACCGTTCTGATTCCGAATTCATATCAGAAAATGATACATCTCGCTGTCGTGCGATTCCCTTCCTTCCATCGGGTTGTGTCCCCGTAACAGCCGACAGATTCCCACCAAGGGTTTAAGTGCGTGCGAAATACTACTATAAAAGTGCGATGACACGGTCCACCCGCCAGCGGGAGCGAGAAACCGAGACCGAGGCGTCGGACGAGCAGGAGGGAGTCAGGGAGTGTCCCGAATGCAGTTCCGAGAACCTGGTCAAGAGTTCCGACAGGGGCGAACTCGTCTGCGACGACTGCGGGCTCGTCGTCGAGGAGGAGAAGATCGACCCCGGTCCGGAGTGGCGAGCGTTCAACCACCAGGAACGCCAGGAGAAGTCTCGCGTCGGTGCCCCGACGACACAGACGATGCACGACAAGGGGTTGACGACGACGATCGACTGGAAAGACAAGGACGCGTACGGCCGTTCTATCTCCTCGAAGAAGCGGAGTCAGATGCACCGGCTCCGCAAGTGGCAGGAGCGCATCAGAACCAAGGACGCGGGCGAGCGTAACCTGCAGTTCGCGCTCAGCGAGATCGACCGGATGGCCAGCGCACTGGGCGTTCCACGCTCGGTCCGCGAGGTCGCCTCGGTCATCTACCGCCGCGCGCTCAAGGAGGACCTCATCCGTGGCCGATCCATCGAGGGCGTCGCGACGAGCGCGCTCTACGCGGCCTGCCGCAAGGAGGGGATTCCGCGCAGTCTCGAGGAGATCTCGGAGGTCTCACGGGTAGAGCGCAAGGAGATCGGGCGCACGTACCGATACATCTCCCAGGAACTCGGTCTGGAGATGCGGCCCGTCGACCCGAAGAAGTACGTTCCCCGTTTCTGCTCCGAACTCGAACTCTCCGAAGAGGTACAGACAAAGGCGAACGAGATAATCGAGACGACCGCCGAGAAGGGGCTGCTCTCCGGCAAGTCGCCGACCGGCTACGCCGCCGCCGCCATCTACGCGGCGTCGCTGCTGTGCAACGAGAAGAAGACACAGCGCGAGGTAGCCGACGTGGCACAGGTGACCGAGGTCACCATCCGAAACCGGTACCAGGAGCAGATCGAAGCGATGGGCATCCACAGCTAGGGCCCACACCGCCATCCACCCGTTCTTTCGAGCGCTCCGCTGGCAGTGTCGACTGAACGGACCGCTGGTCCCCCATGCGACACAACGCTTAACGAGCGGGGGGACAGACCTACCCGAAGATGGTGCTACTCGTCGGCACGTTCGACGGTCTCTTCGCCGTCCCGGCGGACGACGATACCGCCCCGGAGCGGCGGCTGGACGCGACCGTCTACCGGTTGCACTCGACGCCCGACGGCTGCATCGCCGCCACGGGGTCGGGGCTCTATCGGACAGTCGACGGTCGCAGCTGGGACCACGTCGCCGAACTCCCTGGCGCAGCCGTCTCGACGGCGATCAGCCCCGATGGCGAGCGATGGTACGCCGGCACCGATCCCGCCGCCGTCTACGTCTCGACCGACGACGGGGCGAGCTGGCGCGAGCTCGACGCGCTCCAGGCGGTCCCGGACCGCGAGCGCTGGCGTGACCGCGCGCCCGGGGACGACGCGAGCGTCCGCACGATGGCCGTCCACCCCGGCGCCCCGGACCGACTCGCCGTCGGCATCGAACCCGGCGGCGTCTACCTCAGCGTCGACGGCGGCGAGACCTGGTCCGAGCGGTCGGCGGGCGTCCACGACGACGTCCACCACCTGCTCGCGCTCGAGGCCGACGAGTACGTCGCCGCCTGCGGGAACGGCATCTATCGGACAGACGACGCCGGCCGGACGTGGCTCAGACAGGACACCGACTTCCGCGACTTCTGGTTCAACTACTTCCGCGAGAGCTGCCACCACGACGGGACGCTGTACACGGCCGCCAACGGCTGGGGGCCCGCCGCACCCGGTGGTGCACTGTTCGAAGCGCACGAGGACGGCGAGGTCGACCGGCTTCCCTACCCCGGCGAGAACGAGTCCTTCGTCGTCTCCTGGGCCGTCGGCGACGAGACGGTGTACGCCGGCACGATGGACGTGCGCGACGGCTTCGGCCAGTACGAGCCCGCCCGCATCCTCCGGCGGGAGGAGCGTGGCTGGTTCGAGGCGGCGAGTGTCCCCGCGGGGGTCAGGGCACTCGCAACGATTTAAGTACGGGGACGGGGCCAGCGTCGGCGTGTCCTGACCACGGGCCGACTGCGGGCAGCGGGTGTGCGACACGTCGCAGTCGGGAGGTTTCGGTGTCGCCTGTCCGCCAGATTGAAGCGCTCCGTCGCCCTATCTCGGTCGAATGCGGCTCGACGACTACATCGAGGGGTTGGAGCCCGACGAGTCCCAGCGCCGCCGCCGGCTCGCCGAGGAGAAGTCCTACGCCATCACCGAGTACCTCGAGGACTTCCAGTCGCGCTTCGAGGAGACGGTGCAGGGTGACTCCCTCTACGGAGCGACTGCGCCCTCCATCTTCGTCGGCCGGACGAACTACCCGAACGTCTCGACGGGGCTGCTCTCGCCCGTCGCGGAGGGGGACCCGACCGACTTCGTCACCGACGGCCAGTGGTACCAGCAGGGCCTCGGCGTCGGCGACGTCGTCGAGCGGCGCACCGGCCTGCTGAACTCCCGGCGCCGCGCGAACGTCAACGTGGAGGACGTCTGGGACGGCTTCGTCGGCGTCCAGCGCGAGGTCGCCATCGCGGGCGACCCGGTCGACGTGGAGATCGGCCTCGACGGCAAGCTGGACCTCGACCTCGACGTTGGCGAGGGCGTTGCGACGCCGACCGGCCCGAGCGCCAGCGCCACCTCGGTCGACCTCACCGAGAACCCGTACGTCCCGCGCCCGGTGAAGAAGACGCTGGAGGACGACGACTGGCAGGCCCAGGGGGCGATGACGTACCTCTACCGGCGCGGACTCGACGTGTACGACATCAACCGCGTGCTGTCGGCGGGAGCGCTCGGCCAGGGCGAGAACCGCCGGCTCGTCCCGACGCGCTGGTCCATCACTGCGGTCGACGACACCATCGGGCAGTACCTCCGCGGGAAGCTCCGGCACGCCCCGAGCGTCGACAGCGTCGAGGTGCGGATGAACGAGTACATGGGCAACCGCTTCTGGGTGATCCTCGCACCCGGACAGTGGGAGTTCGAACTCGTCGAGATGAAGGCGCCCGGGAGCGTCTGGAACCCCGACCCCACCGGCGACATCTGGATGGGGAGCGCCTCGGAGGGCTACGAGGGCCGCACCGGCTACGTCGACGAGACCGCCGGCGCGTACTACGCCAGCCGACTCGGCGTGCTCGAACACCTCGCCGAGCGCGGCCGGCAGGCGAAGTGCCTGGTCCTCCGGGAGGTCAGCGACGACTACTGGGCGCCCGTCGGCGTCTGGCAGGTTCGCGAGAGCGTCCGCAACGCCTTCGACGGCACGCCGTGGCACAGCGTCGACGAGTCCGCGGTGAACGAATCCCTCGCCGGCGAGCACGGCGAGGCCGAGACGTTCCACGGCGCGGTCCGGACCATCGCACAGCGCCTGCCCGTCTCGTACGACCGGCTCCGCCGGAAGTCCGATCTCGTCGCCGGCGTGCAGAGCTCGCTGGGCGACTTCTGACGAAGAAGAGCGGTAGCGGCCGTCTCAGACGCTGTCGAGGTTCTCGAACGCTGCCTCGACGAGCTCGCCGGTGTCGGCGACGAGCTCGTCCCAGTCCTCGTCGTTCGGTGCCATGCCCAGCAGCGGCGCGATTCGCATGATAGAGACGTGGTAGACGTGCTGTCGTCCCGGCTCCTCCTGCCAGACGACGACGTTACACGGCATCAGCCCGCCGAGCTCCGGGCTCATGTCGAGCCCGCGGTTCGCCATCTCCGGGTTGCAGGCGCCCAGCACGTAGTACGGTTCGCGTTCGACCCCGATCTTCTCGGCGAGGAGGTCCGAGACCGAGAACTCGACGGCGGTGCCGAAGCCCGCGTCGGCGAACGCCTCGCGAACGTGCTCGATGGCTTCCTCGTGCTCCATCTCGAGTGTGGCCTGCTTCTTGCCGATCTCGTCGTCGCTCGGGATTGGCAGTTCGACGTCGCTCTCGTCGTTGGATTCGAGTCCCATACGTGAGAGGGCGGTGGCCACGAGTAAAAACGTATCTCACAGCGGGACGGGGAGCCACTCCAGCCAGCCGAAGACCGTCTCCGGTGGGATGAGCGGCTCGTGGATGACCAGCCAGTCGAGCAGCACCAGCCCGGCGCCGTGGGCGACGACGGAGGGCAGGATGGAGTCGCTCTTGTAGTCGACCGCGCCGAACAGCACGTCCGTCGGCCCGGAGAGCAGCATCTCTATCGGCGGCTTCCCGATGTGGTGCAGCGCGTAGACGACGGGACTGATGAACGCGGCCTTGATGCCGAAGCGCTCGCCGACGCCGACACAGAGCAGGCCGCGGTAGTACGTCTCGACGGCGACGACGAGCGCAAACTGCTTGGCGGCGTGGACGACGAACGTGCCGGGCTCGCGCAGCTCGGCGGCGGTCGCCCACATCGGGTAGTAGCTCCGGATGGACGGCAGCGACGACCCGACGAGGTAGAACGGGAGGACGAACAGTGCGAGCAGCGCGGCGTTCCGGACTGCGGTGCGGTCGACCCGGTAGCCGATCTCCTTGCCGTAGTACGCCGCGAGCGCCATCGGGCCGCAGAAGAAGATGAGGCCGTCGATGACCAGTCGCTGGTCCAGTCCTGGCTGGTGGAACGTCATCCAGAGGGCGGAGAGGGCCGCACCGACGACGAGCGACTTCGCGGTCCAGGAGAGGCGCGACCAGCGCAGGGACGCGAGTCTAGGGCGGAGCCAGTCCACGGCATCGGCGACGACGCCGGCGTCCTGGCTCGACACGGCTCTACTCGTCTGCGGTCGCGACGGGGCCGCGACCGACGACGTCGCGGACGGCCTCCTCGAACTCCTGGCGCTTCTCGAAGTACGTGATGTCGACGTCCTCGAGCGCTGCGGAGAGCTCGGTCGGCCCCTCGGGCGTCCGGATGACGGCGTCTCCCTCGAGGGTCTCCAGTCGGCTCTTGGTGATGGGCCAGCTCAGGCGGGACGTGACTCGTGCGAGCGGGGCGCCCTCGACGGGCTCGCCCTCGCCGAGCTCGACGGCGGGTTCTGCGTCTGCTTCCTCCTCGTCAGCCATGGTCGGGGCTTTGCAACCGCGTCGATTCAACCTTTCGCTTCCGTGCCCGATGTCTGACGTACTGTTTTGTGGTACGAGTACCAACAGGTGTGCATGACCAGTCTCGCGGACGTCTACGAGGACAACGTCGGAGAGGTGGACGACCTCCGACGGTTCTATCTGGGGGTGGCACTGTTCGCGGCCGGTGCGCTGCTCACGGTGGTGGGCATCCTCGTCGGAGGGACCGACCTCCTCGGCGCGGTGGGCGTCGGCGTGTACGACGCCCGGAAGGTCGCCGGGGTACTGGGTGGGCTCGGAGTGCCGGCGGTGCTCGTCGGCGTGTTCACCGTCCTCCCTGCGAGCAAGCGCATCCGGGCCGCCGCCGCCATCGGGGCCAGCCTCTGCGTGCTCGGTGTCGCACTGTTCTGGTACGCCTACCCGACGTACTGGGTGACGGGCCCGCAGGAACGGACCGGGCTCACCCTGCTCGTCGCGGCGGTGTACTCCTTCGGCGTGTTCGCCTCCATCGGCTGCCTGTTCAGCGCGGTCGTCACGTTCAAGACGCGCAACGACCCCGGCGGCACCGTCACGATGCAGGTGACCCGCGAGGGCGAGACCCGGTTCGTCGAGATGCCGGTCGAACAGGCCGAGCAGGCCGCCGCCACCAGTGGCGTCGGGATGTTCGGCGCGGACCCCGACGGGTCGGTCGAGACGCAGACGAACCAGCCGGCACCGGGCTCAGGGCCCGCCGCTCGCACGTCCACGTCGCGGTCGGCCCGGGGCGGCCCGTCGGCGGGTCGGAGCGGTCCGGGAACGCCGACGAGCGACGGCGGCGCGACGACGCAGAACATCCGGTCGCCGATGGACGACTACGACGACGGCGAGGTGCTCCAGTCCGAGCCCAGCGCACGCGAGAAGAGCCTCGCGGACCGCTACTGCGGCAACTGCCAGCACTTCCAGTACGTCCGGACGAACCACGGGATGCAGCCCTACTGCGGCGCACACGGCGAGGTCATGGAGGACATGGAGGCGTGCAGCGAGTGGGAGCCGAACAACTAGCCGTCCGGAGCCGTCTCTTCTGACGTGTCTCGTACGTCCGCGAGCGTCGCGACCATCCGGTCCCAGTGGCTCCCCTTCCAGAACCGCTGGTCGCAGTTCCGACAGCGCCAGACGGGCTCGGCGTCGTCGGGGACGTAGTCGGGTCGGGTGTCCGAATCGGCGGCGGCATCACGGACGAGCCGACCGTTGCACCGCCCGCAGTGGACCGGCTGGTCGGCGGGCGTGAGGTCGACGCCGGCAGCGGCGAGTTCGCGGAGCTGCGGCTCGGTGTCGCGGTTCCGGAGCAGGACCGCGTGCTCGGCCCGCGCGGCCAGATGCTCGTCGCGCGTGACCAGCGTCCGGCCCTCGTCGGCCACGAGTCCGAGCACCGACTCGTCGGCCTCGGCGTCCCGGTCGAGCGCGTAGACGGTGTCGTGGCCGCAGAGCCGCAGGTACGTCGCGAGGTTGCCGAGCATCGCGTCGAGGAGGTACCGCATCAGTGCAGGAACTCGCGGACGGCGTCGGCGTCGCGCGTGTTCAGCACGTCGGCGGCCTCGGCCCAGCCCCGCCGGGCGGTGTGGACGCCGAAGCGGACGTTCCCGAACGACGGCGTCCGGTGGGCGTCGGTGTCGATGGCGATGGTCGCGCCCGCGTCGACGGCGACCTTGACGGGACCGCCGGAGAGATCGAGCCGGTGCGGGTCGCTGTTGATCTCCAGGGCGACGCCCTCGCGTGCGGCGGCCTCGGCGAGCGCCTCGGCGTCGACCTCCAGACCGGGCCGCTGGTTCAGCAGTCGCCCGGTCGGGTGGCCGAGGATGTCGACCGAGGGGTGCTCCATCGCGCGGACGAGCCGGTCGGTGCCGTCGCCGTCGAGCGAGGCGTGGGGCGACGCGACGACGACGTCGAGTTCGGCGAGCACGTCGTCGTCCACAGAGAGCTCGCCGTCGGCGGTGATGTTCGCCTCGACGCCGCTGAACACGGTGATGTCGTAGTCGTCGGCGAGGTCTCGGATCTCGTCGGCCTGTTCGAGCAGCTCCTCGTCGGGGACGCCGACGCCGCCGACGACGCCCGGACCGGTCGCGTGGTCCGTGACGGCGATGTAGTCGTGGCCGAAGGCGGCCGCGCCGTCGAGCATCGACTCGACGGACTCCGCACCGTCGGACCGGTCGGTGTGGGTGTGCAGGTCGCCGCGCACGTCGTCCTGGGTCAGCAGGTCCGGCAGGTCGTCGTCGGCTGCGGCGGCGATCTCGCCGCGGTCCTCGCGCATCTCCGGCGGTATCAGCGGGAGGTCGAGCGCCTCGTACATCGACGCCTCCGTGTCGCCGGCGACGCGCTCGCCGACCCGTTGGCCCGCGTCGGGGTCCGCGACGTCGGAGACGTCGAACGCGCCGTACTCATTGAGCTTCAGGCCGCGGTCGATGGCGTAGTTCCGTAGAGCGACGTTGTGGGCCTTGCTCCCGGTGAAGTACTGGAGCGCCGACCCGAACTCCTCGGTGACGACGACGCGGAGGTCGACGCGCATCCCGTCGCTGCGCACGCTCGCCTTCTCGGTGCCGGCCTCGATGACGTCGTCCGTCGCCTCCCAGTCCCGCAGCGCGTCGATGGCGGCCGCGCCGTCGTCGGTGCCGACGAGCACGTCGATGTCGCCGATGGTCGCACGCCAGCGCCGGAGCGACCCCGCCACCTCGACGTGCTCGACCGGCGAGGCGTCGGAGAGGTAGTCGACGAGTTCGTCCGCGAGCGGGCGGGCGTCGCCGAGCAGCGTGCGCTCGCCGGCGGACTTCGCGAACTCGATGTTCTCGAGGATGTTCTGCTCGGTCTTCGGCCCGAAGCCGTGGAGCTCCCGTATCTTCTCCGCGCGGGCGGCGGCCTCCAGGTCCTCCAGGTCGGTCACGCCGAGCTCGTCGTACAGCGTGCCGACGGTCTTCGGGCCGACACCCTCCACGCGGAGCAGCGCGTCGAGCGCGACCGGGTAGCGCTCGCGGAGTTCCTCCAGCTCCTCGATACTCCCCGTCTCGGCGTACTCCACTACCTTCGTCGAGATGGCGTCGCCGACGTGGTCCAGTTCGTCGACGGCGTCGGCTCCCTCCGCGACGAGGTCGTCGAAGGAGCCCTGGTAGTCGCGGATGCTCTCGGCCGCGCGCCGGTACGCGTTCGGCTTGTACTCCACGTCGTCGGCCTCGAGCAGGTTCGCCATCTCCTCCAGTCGGGCCGCGACGTCTGTCTGTAGACTCATGGTCAGATCCGTGGGCCGCCGCCCTCGTGGCCGAGGGCCTTCTTCAGGAAGTTCATCCAGCGCTTCTTGTCCGCGGCGTCCTGCGCGTCGGCCTCGGCCTCGATGTCCGTCGGGCCGAGGCTCTCCAGTGCGTTCAGCGCGCGGTCGAGCCCGACGATGGCCTCGACGAGCTCCTCGCCCTCCGCCCAGCTCATGTCGGCCCAGTCGTTCTCGATGCGCTGCTTGCGCTGGAGCCGCTCGCGCCGCAGGTTCTTCTTCGCCTGCTGCACGCGCTCGCGCTCGCCCGACGGGATGGTGTCCCGGCGCTTGATCTCGAAGACGAACGACTGCAGGTCGATGGTCTCGCCCTGCACGTCGATGCGCTCGGGGATCGACGCGCCCACCGTCGAGCCCTCGCGCTCGACCCGCGCGAGCAGTTGCTTCCGTTCGTACGCTTTCACACTCCCGTGTCGGGCCCGTGGCACCAAAAACTCCCACGCTGACGGGCTTCGAGCATCGGCACGCAGGTCAGATCGGGGAGCGAGGTTTACTTCCAGTGTAAACCTTTCACCACCGGCGCGCGCTGGCGAGACTGTGCGAGCGCAGCGAGCACGTCGAGCCTCCAGCGCGCGAGGGACGAGAAGCGCAGCGGGAGGGAGACGCGACCGCCAGGGAGCGTCTCCACGCGGAACGGCGAGCGCCAGCGAGCCGTGGAGCAGCGAGCATCGCAGGAGGCTGGGGAGGGGTGAGGTGCGGTGCGGTCGGGTGGGACTGAAAGGGGCGGCGGGCTACGCGAACCCCGACGCAGCAAGCACCGCAGGAACGAGGAGCGCAGCAAGTCGCGGGAGCGTATCCCGCCGGGGCTTTCTGGCTGTTCGTGGTCCAGGCAACTCCCACGAAGAAGACACTGAAACCTGTTCTAGCAGACGAGTTCGACACACGAATCGAGACTCGAAACGACACCCGAACTCGTTGACACCTTCATGTGGGTACGGGGACATCCAGAATGTAGGGGATACGAACTCCCCAGTCACGCCATGTCGACCACGAACCGAACCCGCACCCAGACGAACCCGACCCGCCTCGACCTCTCACGGGCCGAGGAGTGGGTCGTCCACCACGTCGCGCTGGCCGCGCTGACGGACGACAGCGAGTCGCCCCACGCGCCCCAGCCGTGGTGGGCACTCGAGACCGCGAAGAAACTCGAAGCTGGCGTGCGTTCGTTCACACAGTTCGAGGGCTGGCGTCTGCGGGCCGAACTGCTCGCGTACGCCGCGAACCCGGCCACCCCGGTCGAGGACGCGGCGCGCGCACGGACGGTTGGCGACCGTCTCGAACGCATGTTCGCCCCGGCACCGCCCGCCATCGAGAACGACATGGCGGTCGATCAGGCACTTCGACCGGATCGAGACTGATCCAATCCCGGAACGGTTCCAGAGACCGTTCGTCGGCCGGCGACGTCCACAGCATCGCCGGCTACGATTCACCCCTTCCTGACGCACCATCGACCGAGAGCGACGGCTGGTGCGGGCTGACCGATACCCCACCAGTGGCCACACTGGCGGCGTGCGTCGGAATCCCAACCCCTTTGCCGTCCGTGTTCGTACGGGCGACCAATGGCCAACTGCGACGAGTGCGGCGACGAGACGAACATGCCGTACACCTGCAACCGGTGTGGCGGGAAGTTCTGTGGCACCCACCGGCTGCCCGAGAACCACGACTGTCCCGGGTTGCAGTGGGACGACCCGCAGGGCGTCTGGGCCGAGGAGACGACGGACACGTCGAGCGGCAGCGACGGCGGCGTGCTGAGCGGCATCACCGCCGACCCGTTCCGCCGCGGTGGCCCGCTCGCGTACTTCCGGGGGAACATGACGTACGTGTTCCTCGGACTGATGTGGGTGACGTTGGCGCTACAGTACGTTATCTTGCCGAGCGTCCTAGGTATCGACCGGGGCACCACGCTTTGGTACGACATCTTCACGCTCCAGAGCGAGCACCCGGAGTACGTCTGGGCATGGTTCACCTCCATCTTCTCCCACGCGCCGGACCTCTACCACATCGCCGGCAACAGCATCGTGATATTCTTCTTCGGCCGACTGGTCGAGGAGTACGTCGGGAGCCGCGACTACATCTTCCTGTTCCTCGGCAGCGGTATCCTCGCGGGCCTCGGACAGATCGGCCTCGCCATCGCGACGGGCACGCCGACGGCGCTGTACGGGGCCTCCGGGGCCGCGCTCGCGCTGATGGGCGTGCTGACGGTCATCCGGCCGAACCTCACCGTGCTCATCTACTTCATCATCCCGACGCCCATCTGGGTGCTCACCGCGCTGTACGCGCTCATCAGCGTCACCGGCATCATCGGCGCGGGCATCGCCCTGCCGGGACAGGCGAACGTCGCCCACGCGGCCCACCTGTTCGGCCTCGTGCTCGGCCTGCTGTACGGCCAGTACGTGAAGGACAAGGTGAGCCTCCCCCGGGAGACGAGTCTCGGCGGCGGCCGTCGCGGCGGCGGTGGCGGCAGAGGCCCGTTCTGAGATGCGGACCGAGTTCGTCCCGGACCCCGGGGCCTCCCGCGCGGAGATGGAGGCCCAGCAGCGCGACATCGCCGCGGCCGCGGTTTTCGAGGACGACTTCGACTTCGACAGCGACGCCGTCGGCAGCGATACCGGGCCGCTCGTCGCGGGCGTCGACCAGGCGTTCCTCGACGACCGCGCGGTGAGCGCCATCGTCGTCACCCGCGGCGGGAGCGTCGTCGAGCGCGCCCACGCCGTCTCGCCGCTCTCCATCCCGTACATCCCGGGGCTGCTCTCGTTCCGCGAGGGCAACCCCATCCTCGCCGCGTTCGAGGAGCTGGAGACGGAGCCCGACTGCGTGCTGTTCGACGGGAGCGGGCGCATCCACTTCCGGCAGGCCGGGCTCGCGACCCACATCGGCGTCGTGCTCGACGTCCCGAGCGTCGGCGTCGCGAAGAACCTGCTCTGCGGGACGCCGGAACGGTCGACCGACGGCCTCCGGGCCGGCGAGCGCGTCGGCATCGACGCCGACGGGGACGTCGACGCGCCCGCCGGCACGCGGATCGGCTACGCCGTGCAGACGAAGCAGTACGACTCCCCGAACCGTCACGTCAACCCGCTGTACGTCAGTCCCGGCCACCGCGTGAGCGCCGAGACGGCGGCGGACTGGACGCTCGCAACCGCGGCGGGCTACAAGCTCCCCGAGCCGACCCGGCTGGCCGACGCGCACGCCGCCGACGTGAAACGAACCATCGACACTTAGGTACCTCCCGGGTGAACGCCGGACCATGACAGGAGACGAGGCCGCCGACTCGCCCGAGGGGGCGAGCGCGACGGCGGACGAGGAGGCGTCGTCGGGACCGGAACCGACGCTGGAGACCGTGCTCATCACCGGCTGTTCCTCCGGTATCGGCCGTGCGACCGCGAAGGCGTTCCGCTCCGAGGGCTGGCTGGTGTACGCGACGGCCCGCGACGAGGACGACCTCGCCGACCTCGCCGACATCGGCTGCAAGACCGCCGAGCTCGACGTGACCGACCGCGGGCAGGTCGAACGCGTCGTCGACCGCATCGTCGACGAGGCCGGCCACATCGACTGCGTGGTGAACAACGCCGGCTACGCGCAGCTGGGCCCCATCGAGGACGTGCCGACGAAGAAGGTCCACGAGCAGTTCGACGTGAACGTCTACGGCCCCCACCGGCTCGTCCGTGCCGCCGCGCCGCACATGCGCGAGGCCGAGGACGGCACGTTCGTCAACGTCTCCAGCGTCTCCGGCAAACTCTCGGTCGCCGGTACCGGCGTCTACTCGGCCTCGAAGTTCGCGGTCGAGGCGATGAGCGACGCGCTCCGGAGCGAGCTGCGGGAGTTCGACGTCGAGGTCGTCGTGGTCGAGCCCGGCCCGGTGGCGACCGAGTTCGGCGACCGCGCCGACAGCGAGGTCGACGACCTGCCGCGGTCGGAGGCGTACGACGACCTCTACGAGATCTTCGAGGACGCGAGCCTCGTCGCGGGCGACGGCCCGCTCTCGGTCTCGCCCACCGAGGTCGCCGCGGTCATCCTCAACGCGGCCAGCAGCACCGACCCCGCGACCCGATATCCCGTCGGCGTCGTCGCGAAGTACGGCCTGCTCGCGCGCTACCTGCCGGACCGGATCCGGGACGTCGTCGTCGGACTCGTCCGGCGCTTCGCCACGTAGGACCGTGCGAGACGGGGGGAGAACCGTGTCCATCGAGAACCACGACGAACTGGCGACGACGCCCGCCCGCGAGACCGCGCTCTCCTGTGTCGCGGCGGGCATCGAGGCTGCGCTCCCTGAACGCGTCGTCGCGGACCACGTGCGCGTCGTGGACGGGACGCTGGTAGTCTCCCCGGCTGCGGGCGGTGACGCCACCGACGACCTCGACTCCTTCTCGACCGTGCGCCTCGTCGGGGCGGGCAAAGGTGCGGGTCGGCTGGCGGCGGCGCTGGTCGATGTGCTCGACGGCCGCGTCGACGGCGGTGTCGTCGTCGCGGACGAACCGGCCGACGCGGGGCCGGTCGACGTCTGCGTCGGCGACCATCCCGTCCCCACCGACCGGAACGTCGACGCGGCCCGTCGAATCCGGGACTGCGTCGCCGACGCACCCGCGGACGCGCTGGTGCTCGTCGCGCTCACCGGCGGCGCGAGCGCGCTGCTGACGTTGCCCGCCGGCGCCCTCACCGTCGACGACCTCGCGGGTGCGACGCGCGACCTGCTCGATTCGGGTGCCTCCATCGACGAGCTCAACGCGGTCCGGAAGCACTGCTCGGCGGTGAAGGGCGGCCGGCTCGCCGGCGCGGGGGCACCGACCCGACTCGTGACCCTCGCCGTCTCCGACGTCGTCGGCGACGACCCCTCCGTCGTCGGGAGCGGGCCGACGGCGCCGGATTCGACGACGTACACCGACGCGCTCGCCGTGCTGGACCGGTACGAGGTCGATGCGCCGGCCGTCCGCGAGCACCTCCAGCGTGGCGTCGACGGGACGGAGCCGGAGACACCCCGCGCCGACGACCCGGCGTTCGACCGCGCCGACTACCACGTGCTGGCGAACGCGGAGACGGCGCTCTCGGCGGCCGCAACCGAGGCCCGCGAGCGTGGCTACGAACCGCTCGTCCTGTCGAGCTGCATCGAGGGCGAGGCGTGCGAGGCCGGCCGGTTCCACGCCGCCGTCGCTCGCGAGGCAAGCGCGACCGGTCGGCCCGTCCGACCGCCGGCGGTGCTGCTCTCCGGCGGCGAATGCACCGTCAGCGTCGGTGGCGACGGCATCGGCGGACCGAACCTGGAGTTCGGGCTGGCGGCGGCGCTGGCCCTGCGAGGGACCGACGATGTGGCTGTGGCCGCCGTGGACACCGACGGTCGCGACGGCTCGACCGACGCCGCAGGGGCACTCGTCGACGGGGCGACGGTGACCGACGAAGGGGCGGCGCGGGCCGCCCTCGCGGACAACGATAGCCTCGGCTACCTGGAGGAGCGGAACGCGGTACCGAGAACGGGCGCGACCGGGACGAACGTGAACGACCTGCGGGTGGTCGTCGTGGACAGGGAGCGGTAGCCGGTCGCTCAGCGACGGCGGTCCCGCCGCTCCGCCGGGACGTTCCCGCCCGGTGCGTGGACCACACCGCCTTCGTCCCCCTCGCCGGTCGCGAGCAGGAACGCCATGAGCGCGAGCGGGAAGGCGAGTGCGGTCCCCAGCAGTCCACCGACGAGCAGCGACGTCTCGCTGACGTGGACGACACCGGCCTCGGGCTCGCCGACGACGACGGCCCCGCGCATCGCGTCGCTGGCCCCGCTGGTGCAGGCGTAGGTGCTGATGCCGTCCCCGTCGAACGCGAGCGAGTACGTCGCGCCGGCGACGTCGGTCGGCTCGCTGGCGAACACGCCGTCGCTGTCCTGGACGTCGTGTGCGCCACCCTCGCCGGTCCACTCCCAGACGACGGTCGTGCCCTGATCGACACGGACCGCAGCGGGCTCGAAGGCGTGGTTGCCGCCGTTGCCCGCTGCACCGACCGCGATGGTCACCTCGTCCTGCCCGCGCATGTCGACGGTGCCGGCGTAGTTCTCGACGCCGTCGAACCAGTCGCCGTAGTCCGGCTCGACCTCGACGAGGCCGCCGAGCCCGATGTCGACGGGGACGTCACCGACGACGACCGCGGCCTTCATCCCCATCGCCTCGTGGGGCGTGCAGACGTACGTGCTGACGCCGGCGTCGGCGAACGTGTGCTCGAACGTCTCGCCGCCGGCCGTGAGGAGCTCGCTCTCGTACGCGCCGTCGGTCGCCGCGACGTTGTGCATCCCGCCCTCGCCGGTCCACTCCCAGACGACCGTGGTGCCCGGGTCGACGCGGACCGCCGCCGGGCCGAAGCCGAACGCGCCGCCGTTGCCTGGCGAGCCGACGGCGACCGACACCTCGCTCTCGCCCCGTGCGTCGACGAGCCCGTCGAAGTTGTCGACGTCCTCGAACCACGCCGCGAGCCCGGGCGACTCCTGTGCCCGCGTGGGCGCTGCGGCTGCGCCGGCGAGGGCGGCTCCCGCCGCGAGGGTCCCGACCCCTCGGAGGACGGTCCGGCGGTCGACGTCGGTTTGTGGCTGTGAATTGTCCATGCACGAATAGACGCGTATCTGGTATAAACACCGTTTTAGGTTTCCCAAAACTGGAGAATTGGTCTCGGTATATATGCGAACGTATGTTTTCTGTTAGGCTGTAAACCATGAGTTCCAGCACCTCTCGACGGACGTTCCTGCAGGCGGTCGGTGTCGGTAGCGCGGCGGCGCTCGCGGGCTGTACCATCGGCAGTCAGCACGACGACCTCTCGGTCGTGGAGAACGAGATGGAGAGTCCGGCGTCGCTCTCGCCGGCCGCGTCGGTCGACGTCGACCGCGTCGCGGCCGACCCGCGGGACATCCCGGCACCCATCACGCGGACGGAACCCGCGACGATCGAGGTCGAGATGGAGACGACCGAGGTCACCGCCGAGGTCGAGCCCGGCGTCACGTTCACGTACATGACCTTCGACGGGCAGATTCCGGGCCCGATGGTCCGGGCGCGCGTCGGTGACACCGTCGACCTCACCATCCGCAACAACGAGGAGAACTCGATGGTCCACAACGTCGACTTCCACGCGTGCCGCGGCCCCGGCGGCGGGGCCGAGGCGACGACGGTCGCGCCCGGCGAGGAGGCGCGGCTGCGGTTCCAGGTCACCTACCCCGGCGCGTTCGTCTACCACTGCGCGGTCGCGAACGTCGACTACCACATCTCCGCGGGGATGTTCGGCCTCATCGTCGTCGAACCCGAGGAAGGCCTGCCGGAAGTCGACCACGAGTTCTACCTCGGTCAGCACGAGCTCTACACGACCGGCGCCGCCGGCGAGGAGGGCCACCACGAGTTCGACTTCGCGGCCATGGCCGCCGAGGAGCCGACGTACGTGCTGATGAACGGCGAGAAGTACGCCATCGGCCCGCAGGGCTACGACGAGATGCAGGTGAACACCGGCGAGACCGTCCGGCTGTTCTACGCCGTCGGCGGCCCGAACCTCACGTCGGCGTTCCACCCCATCGGCAGCGTCTGGGACGAGGTCTGGGAGCAGGGTGCCATCGCGAGCCAGCCCGACCGGTTCGTCCAGACGACGCCCGTGCTGCCGGGGTCGTCGTGCATCGCGACGATGTCGTTCCCGGTGCCCGGCCCGGTCAAGCTCGTCGACCACGCCCTGAGCCGCGTAGCCAGAAAGGGCTGCCTCGCGGTCATCGACGTCCAGGGCCCCGAGGACACCACGGTGTTCGACCCGGAGCCGGCGTAGGGCGGCCCTGAACGGCCGGGCGGTTCCCGTCTGGGGCGCCGTCAGTCCAGACAGGCGGCCACGATTCTGAGCATCCGTTCTCCGCGCACCTCGTCGGCGAACAGCGGGACGCGTCGCACGTCGGTCCCGCGGAACAGCTCCTGTGCCTCGGCCAGCGCGGACTGCTGGACGTCCCAGCGGCGCTGGCAGAACTCGCAGTCGGCGAGGTTCGGCTTCACGAACTCGTCGGCGTCGACCGCGTCGGTCACGTCGGCGAGGTCCTCCATCACCCGGTTGACGACGACGGTGCCCACCGGAATCTCGAAGTCGGCGAGCTGTGCGCGCAGCCGGCGCGACTCGAAGACGCTCATCTCCTCGGGCACCATGACGATTCGGAAGTCGGTCTGCGCCGGGTCGCGCAGGACGGCGCGGAGGCGCTCGATTCTATCGGCGAGTTCGTCGAGGTCCGGGGACTGCTGGCTCGCGTCGTCGCCGCCGCCGAACATCCCGCCGAGCCCGCCCATCAGCCCGCCGAGTCGCTCGCGCAGCTTGGCGATGCGGCCGACCATCGTGTCCATGACCTCGGGGAGTTCGAGCAGCCGGAGCGTGTGGCCGGTCGGCGCGGTGTCGACGACGACCCGGTCGAAGCGTGGGTCGTCCAGATATTCGAGGAAGAGCTGCATCGCGGCGGCCTCGTCCGCGCCGGGCATCGCCCCGCCGAACATCGAGCTCATCGGGTCCTCGCCGTCGCCGCCGAGCATGTCGCCGAGGCCGCCCATCGGTCCCTGGCCCATCGCGTCGTCGCCGGCCATCGGCCCTGCGCCACCCGCCTCGTCGCCGAAGGGGCCGTCGGCCGCGTCGTCCCCTCCCGCGCCAGCACCGCCGAACAGCGCCTCGCCCTCCGCCATCGCCTGCTCGGGGTCGATCTCCGCAGCGAACAGCGGGATGTCCTCGCGGATACGGGTCGGCTCGGCCGGGATCTCCGTCTCGAACGTGTCCGACAGCGAGTGCGCCGGGTCCGTGGAGACGACGAGCGTCCGCGTGCCGTCGGTCGCGCTGGCGAGGCCGGTCGCGGCCGCCATCGTCGTCTTGCCGACGCCGCCCTTCCCGCCGTACAGCACGTACTCGGGGGCGTCGACGCCGTCCAGCGCGTCCGTCGTCGCCTCGTCGAGATTCTCTTCCACCGCGTCGACCTCGATGCCGTCGGCCGGGTGGATTGTCTCCTCGGCGTGGTCCCCGCTCGCGTCGTCGGCGTCCTCGACCTCGTCGACCGGGTCGACGCTGATGTCGCTCATGTGCGGGCGTATCGCCCGACGACTTGTGTACTAATCGGTCCCGCTATCAATATTCTCGAGAGTTCGTGTGGTCGGATGTCGTGAAGTACAGTTTGAAATCACCGGTGCCGGGAACAGCCAGAAAGCCCCCTCCCGCTCGGCTCCCGGGACCCGCGCTGCGCTCCTCGTTCCTGCGGTGCTTGCGGGGCCCGGGTTCGCCGAGCGGTCGGCCCCTTTCAGTCCCGCCCACCGCAACCGCACCGCACCTCACACCTCCCCAGCCGATTGCGCTCCTCGCTCCGCTGCGGTGCTCATCCCTCGCACGAGCGTCGGCGAACGGCCTCGCTGCGCTCGGCACGTTCGCCAGCCGCGCGCCAGCCGGTTGATTCTTCAGCATCGCCAGAAACAGAGTTCCGCTACACTACGTACTCCTCACCCGAACCGCTCTGCGAGCCGATCCGCGGCCTCCTCGACCCGGGGCGTCACGAGCGCGAACCGGAACCAGTCGTCGAACGCGTCGCCGAAGGCCTCGCCGGGCATCCCGGCGACACCGGCGTCGTCGATGAGCTGTTTCGTGTTCTCGATGGTGCCGGGGTAGCCGTCGAACCGGGCCATGACGTAGAACGCGCCATCGGGGTCGGTGTACTCCGCGCCGGCCTCGTCGAGTGCGTCGGTGAAGGCGTCGACGCGGTCGGCGAGGAGCTGGCGGTTCGCCTCGTGGTACGCCGGGTCGGTGTGCCGGAGCGCGTGGAGGACGGCGTGCTGGCCCGGGCGCGTGGTGGCGACGTTGACGAGCATGTGGCGGGCCTTCGCGGCCTCGACGTGGTCCTCGGGGAAGACCGCGTAGCCGACGCGGAAGCCGGTGATGGCGAACGTCTTCGAGAACGAGTTCGTGACGATGCGGTTGGGGGAGTCGACCGACAGCGCGCTGGTGAACCGGCCGGAGCGGTCGTAGTGGTCGTACACCTCGTCGCTGACGAGGATGGCGTCGTTCTCCTCGGCGATGGCGACGAGTTCGCGGATGGTCTCCTCGGGGTAGACCGCGCCGGTGGGGTTGTTCGGCGAGTTGACGACGATGCAGGCGGTGTCCTCGCTCGCCGCCGCGCGGACGGCGTCGGGGTCGAGGGTGCCGTCGGGCTCGGTCGGGACGAACCGCTGTTCCCCGCCGAGCATCGACGTCTTGCCGGGGTAGTAGGGATAGACGGGGTCGGTGAGGATGACCTCGTCGCCCGCACCGCGTTCGAGCGCCCGGGCCATCGCGAGGTAGTTCGCCTCGCCGCCGCCGTTCGTGACGACGATCTGCGACTCGTCGACGCCGCGGCGCGCGGCGATCTCCTCGCGCAGGTCGCGCAGCCCCTCCGAGGGCGCGTACTGGAACTCCGACTGGTCGAAGTCGGCGTACTCGCGCAGGCCATCGCGCAGGGATTCGGGTGGCTCCCAGTCCGGGTTCCCGCTGACCATGTCGACCACGTCGCGGTCGGCGTGGACCGCGTAGGACATGATCTCGAAGAAGAGCGGTTTCTCGTACTCCATGGTCCTGGTGTCGACGCCCGGGTGGGTGTTTCTTTCGGGTTCGGGGGGCTCCGGTGTCGGAAGCGGACCCGTCCCGGTCGGTCAGGCTGTGCACGCGCCGGTCGTTGTCGTTCCGCTCAGGTGTCTCGGCTGCGTTCGGGTCGAACACCGTCGCCGTCGGCGCCACAACGCCAGCAGCTGCCCCCGGCCACCGGCGGGTCGACGCTGGCAACACTTGCCCCACTGCACGAACGTTCACTCGACACCGAGTCAGAATCGACCACCCGTTCCCGGAATCTTCTTTTACCGTGCCGGGGTGTCTCCGCATACGAATGGCAGTACTCTGGCTGGACGACATCCGCGCCGACGACCTGGAATCGGTCGGTGGCAAAGGGGCGTCCCTTGGCGAACTCACAGGCGCCGGGCTCCCCGTGCCGCCCGGGTTCGTCGTCACGGCTGAGACGTACCGGGAGTTCATCGAGGCGGCAGGCATCGACGAGGAACTGTTCGAGGCGGTCGACGTCGACGTCGACGACACCGAGGCGCTCGCCGAGGCCGAGGCGCGCGCGAGCGAACTCATCCTGGGAGCCGACTTCCCCGACGAGCTGCGCGAGGAGATCCTCGAGGCGTACAGTCACGTCGGCGACGGCGAGGCGTTCGTCGCGGTGCGTTCCTCCGCGACCGCTGAGGACCTCCCCGACGCCTCCTTCGCGGGCCAGCAGGAGACGTTCCTCAACGTCACCGAGGAGGACCTGCTCCAGCGCGTCCGGGAGTGCTGGGCGTCGCTCTTTACCCAGCGCGCCATCTACTACCGGACCCAGCAGGGCTTCGCTCACGACGACGTGAACATCGCGGTCGTCGTCCAGCAGATGGTCGACGCCGAGAAGTCGGGCGTGATGTTCACCAGCCACCCGTCGACGGGTGCGGCGACGATGATCATCGAGGCCGCGTGGGGGCTCGGCGAGGCCGTCGTCTCCGGCAGCGTCTCCCCGGACAACTACCACCTCGACCGCGAGTCCGGCGACGTCGAGGAGGTGACCGTCGCCGACAAGAAGGTCAAGATGATCAAGGACCCGGAGACGGGCAAGACCGCAGAGGTCGACGTGCCGAGCGACGAGCGCGAGGCGCGGGTCCTCTCGGACGAGGAGCTCGCCGAGCTGCGCGAGCTCGGCATCACCGTCGAGGAGCACTACGAGACGCCCCAGGACGTGGAGTGGGCCATCGTCGACGGCGACGTGTACATGCTCCAGTCCCGCCCCATCACCACCATCGCGGAGGGAGACGTGGGCGAGGCCGACGAGACGCGCGTCGACCCGGACATCGACAGCGAGACGCCGGGCGAGGCGAGCGCGACCGACGGCGGCGGGAGCGACGACGTGATCGTCCGCGGGCTGGGCTCCAGCCCGGGCATCGCCTCCGGCCGGGCACGCATCGTGAAGAAGCTCGACCAGCTCGACAAGGTCGGCGAGGGCGACATCATCGTCACCGAGATGACGACGCCGGACATGGTGCCCGCGATGCGGCGTGCCGCCGGCATCGTCACCGACGAGGGCGGGATGACGAGCCACGCGGCCATCGTCTCCCGTGAGCTCGGCGTCCCGGCCGTCGTCGGCGCGGGCGACGCCACGACGACGCTCTCGGACGGCCAGATGATCACGCTCGACGGCGACAAGGGGACCATCCGCGAGGGCAAGACCCAGACCGACGAGGAGCGCGAGCCCGTCGAGGAGGTCCGCCCGCAGGCGCCCGTGAAGCCGATGACCGCGACCGAGGTGAAGGTCAACGTCTCCATCCCGGAGGCCGCCGAGCGCGCCGCCGCGACCGGCGCTGACGGGGTCGGCCTGCTCCGCATGGAGCACATGATCCTCTCGACGAACAAGACGCCCGAGCGCTACATCGCCGACCACGGCGAGGAGGCGTACGTCGAGGAGATCATCGACGGCGTCCAGCGCGTCGCCGAGGAGTTCTACCCGCGACCGGTCCGGGTGCGCACGCTCGACGCGCCCACCGACGAGTTCCGCCAGCTCGACGGCGGCGAGGACGAGCCCGAGGAGCACAACCCGATGCTCGGCTACCGGGGGGTCCGTCGCAGCCTCGACCGTCCCGAGGTGTTCAAGCACGAGCTCGAGGCGTTCCGCCGCCTGTTCTCGATGGGCTACGACAACGTCGAGATCATGATCCCGCTCGTGAACGACGCCGAGGACGTGCTCCAGGTCCGCCAGCTGATGGAGGAGGCGGGCATCGACCCGGCCAAGCGCCGCTGGGGCGTGATGGTCGAGACGCCGGCGGCCGCGCTCTCCGTGGGCGAGATGGCCGAGGAGGGCATCGACTTCGCCTCCTTCGGCACGAACGACCTCACGCAGTACACGCTGGCGGTCGACCGGAACAACGAGAACGTCGCCGACCGCTTCGACGAGCTCCACCCGGCCATCCTCGAACTCATAAGCCAGACCATCGAGACCTGCCGCGAGCACGACGTGGCGACGAGCATCTGCGGGCAGGCCGGCTCCAAGCCACAGATGGTCCAGCACCTCGTCAACACCGGCATCTCCAGCATCTCCGCGAACATCGACGCCGTGCGCGACGTCCAGCACGAGGTCAAGCGCACCGAGCAGAAGCTCATCCTCGACTCCGTCCGCTAGAGCGAGGGCCCGAACAGCGCGAGCAGGACGACCGCGGCGGTCGCCACGCTCGCACCCGCAACGACCGACCGCGGTGCGGTCGCTCCGTCGCCGACCAGTTCTCCGACGCCGATTCCGAACACCTTCCCGCCGTCGAGCGGCCAGATCGGTAGCGCGTTGAACAGCGCGAGGTTCGCGTTCAGGAACCCCACCCAGAACAGCGAGTTGACGACGACGCCGAGGCTCGTCACGTCGGCGGCCGTCGGCGGCGCGGCGGCCGTGTACAGCCAGCCGAAGTAGACGAGGTAGGCGTCCGTGATGCTGCCGAGTCCGACGACGAGGAACCCACAGAGGACGAGCAGGGTGACGGCGACGTTGTTGGCGACGCCGGCGGCGAACAGCCGGAGCCTGGCGCGGGCGGGTGCGTCGTCGACGGCCTCGGTCGGCTTGACGTACGCCGCGAGCGGGACGATCCCGAACAGCAGCGCGACACCGATCTCGTCGATGGGAAGGTCGTCGACCCGGAGCGATATCGCGTGGCCGCCCTCGTGGACGACGGTCGCGACGAGCAGTCCGAGGACGACGTAGCCCGCCGCCGCGAGCGGCATGAACTCGTTGACGCCGGGGATGGCGACCATGTTGTTCGGGTCGTTCGCGGCCGTCGACTGCACGTCGGTCGTCAGCGCGACGACGGCGACCCAGCCGACGGCCCCGAGCGCGCCGAGCCCGCAGGCGACGAGGACGCCGATACCGAGGTCGTGCCAGCGCCGCCAGGGGCCGCGCTCCGCGACGCGGTCGACGAGCGACCCGCCGCGGTCCGTGTGCGCGTACAGCGTGAGGAATCCGATCTTCAGGGACGCTGGCAGTCGCTCGTTGCAGGCGGCCTCCACGGCCGCGAACCGACGACGGAGTCGCTGGACGGCACCCATCGTTCCACCCGGTAGCCGTGTGATGGAAATGAATCTATCGGGCGGCCGGTGCGGTCGGCGGGAACTACCCGGGAACGCAACCCCTAAATTCCACAACCCGAAGATAGAGGCATGCGCGGCCAGCCACAGGATTTCGACCGGGTCCTCTCCTCGATGTGTACGGAACCCCACCCGGTCGCACGCGAGGCCGCAGCGCGCTTCCTCGCCACGAACCCCGGCGACCCCGCGACGTACCAGACCGTCGCGGACCTGGAGGACGACGCCATCGCCGGGCTCGGCGAGCTCGTCGGCCTCGACGACCCCGCGGGCTACATCGCCAGCGGTGGCACCGAGGCGAACATCCAGGCGGTGCGCATCGCCCGCAACCGGGCGGTGTCGAGCACGCCGAACGTCGTCGTCCCCGAGAGCGCGCACTTCTCCTTCCAGAAGGCGGCGGACGTGCTCTCGGTGGAGCTCCGGGTCGCCCCACTCACCGAGGACTGGACCGCCGACGTTGGCGCCGTGCGACGCTTCTGCGACGAGGACACCGCGCTCGTCGTCGGTGTCGCGGGCACGACCGAGTACGGCCGGGTCGACCCCATCCCGGCGCTCGCGGACCTCGCGAACGACGTCGGCGCGCTCTGTCACGTCGACGCCGCCTGGGGCGGCTTCGTCCTGCCGTTCACCGACCACGAGTGGCACTTCGGGCACGCCGACGTCGACACGATGACCATCGACCCGCACAAGATGGGGCAGGCGGCGATCCCGGCGGGCGGACTGGTCGCCCGCGACGAATCGCTGTTCGACGCGCTCGCCGTCGATACACCGTACCTGGAGTCGGCGAAGCAGGCGACGTTGACGGGCACCCGCTCCGGTGCCGGCGTCGCCAGCGCGGCCGCGGCGATGGCGGAGCTCTGGCCCGACGGCTACCGCGAGCAGTACGAGCGCTCGCAGGCGAACGCCGAGTGGGTCGCCCGCGAGCTCGCCGACCGCGGCTTCGACGTGGTCGACCCCGAGCTGCCGCTCGTCGCGGTCCCGATGTCCGACGAGCTGTTCGAGTCGCTCCGCGAGGCGGACTGGCGGGTCTCCCGCACCGCCGACGGCAAGCTCCGCATCGTCTGCATGCCCCACGTCACCCGCGACGTGCTCGAGGCGTTCGTCGCCGACGTGGACCGGCTCCAGCCCACGGCGAACATTAACACTTAGGTCCACGGGACGCCGAGGCGGAGGTAGTGCCCCCCGTCTCGACCCCGTCGCTCGCTCTTCTGGACGTGCTTGCGTCGGTCGAACCGTTCATCGGACTGCCACTCTCCGAGTTCTACCCCGACCTCGGCGGCCTCGCGGACGCCGTGCGCAACGCCTCCGGAGTCATCGGGCTCGCCATCATCGCGATCTACTCGTTCCTCATCGCGTTCATCCTGCCGCTCCCGAGCGAGGTCGTCCTCGCGCCGGTCCGGACCGGCACGCTCGCACTCGGGCTCCCGAGCTACGCCGAGTACGCCGTCGTGATGGTCGTCAGCGGCGCTGGCAAGGCCGCCGGCAGCGTCTTCGCGTTCCACATCGGCCAGGAGGCCAAGGAGTCCGGCCCGGTCGTCCGGTTCCTGCGGAACTCCCGGTTCAACATCGTCGAGTGGTCCGAGAACAAGACCGTCGAGCTGGCCCGTCGGTACGGCTACGCCGGGCTCGCGATGGCGCTCTCCGTCCCCTTCTTCCCCGACACGCTCTCCATCTACGCCTTCGCGGTGCTCGAGCGGGACTACAAGAAGTTCGCGCTCGCGACCTTCGCTGGCAGCGTCGGTCGCCTGCTCGTCACCATCGGGCTGTTCGGCGTCATCTTCAGCATCATCTAGAGTCCGGCACCGACCCCCCACCCGACCACGACGGCGAGCAGACAGGCTGCGAGCGTCCCGAACGCGTTGAGCGCCGCGGCGAGCCAGCGTCCGCGTTCGAGCCGGTCGACGGTCGCGACGCCGAACGAGGAGAACGTCGTGAACGCACCGCACGCGCCGGTGCCGACGAGCAGTGCCACGTCTCCACCCGGGCTGGCCGCGGTGAGCGCGGCGAGGACGAGGCTCCCGACGACGTTCACCGCGAACGTCCCCCGTGGGACGGCCTCCTCCCGTCGAGTGAGCGCGACGGAGACGAGCTGGCGCCCCATCGCGCCGACCGCGCCGCCGAGCCCGACGAGCAGCGGCGCTGGCAGGTTCATGCGGGGACCTCCCTGCCTTCGAACCGGCCCGCGGCCAGCCGGCCGGCGCCGACGCCCGCGAACCCGAGCGCGTACGTCGCGACGACGTAGCCGACCGCGAGGGTCGGCGCGCTGGTCGCCGCGCCGACGACGAACGTGCTGTACGTGGTGAAGGAGGAGAGGAAGCCGGTGCCGACGGCGAGGCGGACCCGGCGGGGGACGCGGTCGCGGTCGAGCGAGACGAGGAAACCGAGCAGCACGCAGCCGACGACGTTGGCCGCGAGCGTGCCGGCGAGCCCCGTGGGGACGCCCGCGAGGGCGACGTCGACGCCCCAGCGCGCGTTCGCGCCGGCGAAGCCGCCGACCGCGACCAGCGCGAGCGTCCGCGTGTGGGACCCGTCGGTCATCGAGACGGAGTGTCGAGGCGCGGCCCAAAAGTCCGCCGACTTCGGGCGAGCACGGCCGCTCGCGGTGGAACTGACGAACAACGACCCCCGTTCCACGCGCCCCGGGTCTCGTTCAGAAGACGTACTCGTCCTCGTGGCCCATCATCCCGTCGTCCTCGTAGCCGCCACCACCGGGCTCGTCGTCGTCGATCGGCCCACTGGTCTTGTAGGCCTTGATCCCGGTCGAGATGAGGTCCTCGATGGCTTCCTCGCGGTTCACGAACTCCCCCCGCTCTACCATCTGGGTGATCTGCATCTCGAGGTGTTCGGGGATGTTGATTTCGACCTTTGGCATCAGTGGTAGGGGCTTCGGTGATGTGGTATTTAAGCCTGACGGGGAGCGCGACCCCCGTGCACGACCGGTCGATTCCGGAGCGGACGAGGGGGGTGCAGTCGGGCGGTCTCGCCGTCGTGGAAACGCCGGTTCGGCAGTCGAGTCGGTTCCGTCATCCCTACGGTCGCGGGCCACCGAGAGCGCTGTATGAGCGTCACCGACGTCACGGACCTCTACGAGGAGTACGGCGAGGACCGCCTTCCGCCGGGCCAGCGCGAGACCTCGAAGTTCCCCGTGCTCTCGAAGGGGAACACGCCGAAGTTCGACCCCGAGAGCTGGGAGTTCCGCGTCTCCGGCGCGGTCGAGAACGAGCTCAGCTTCGACTACGACGAGTTCCGGAACCTCCCGAGCGTGACACAGCGCCAGGACTTCCACTGCGTCACCGGCTGGTCGAAGTTCGACTGCGAGTTCGAGGGCGTCACCTTCCCCGAACTGGCCGAGCGCGCGGGCGTCCACGACGACGCCACCCACGTCATGTTCTCCGCGCTCGACGACTACACGACGAATCTGCCCCTGGAGGAGTGCATGCGCGACGAGGTGCTCTTCACCTGGCAGTTCGACGGCGACGACCTCCCGCCGGACCACGGCGGCCCCCTCCGGGTCGTCACGCCACACAAGTACGCCTACAAGGGCGCGAAGTGGGTCTGCGGCGTCGAGTTCCTGACCGAACCCGAGCGCGGCTACTGGGAACGTCGCGGGTACTCGAACACCGCGAATCCCTGGAACGAAGAGCGGTACAGCTAGTTGCGTTGCAATGAACACCCTTTATAGGACCGCCCCCTGAGTTGGGGGCAATGGAACGAGTGGGTAGCGAGTCGAGCGTCGCCGGTGCGACGCGCGAGGACGCGACCCTCGTGAGTCGGAGCCGTCCCATCTCGGACGTCTCCTTCCGGGCGTTCCTCGCCGCCCGGGACCCGCCGCGCCTCCAGTGGGCCAGCCACGAGGGGCTGGAGCTGGCTGGTGCGGGGGTCGCGGCCCGGCTCACGGCGAGCGGGACCGACCGGTTCGAGTCGGTCCGGACCGCCGCAGAGGGGCTGTTCGCCGACGCCGACTGCTCCAACTCCGACGCGCCGCGACCCCGACTCGTGGGTGGGTTCGCCTTCCTCGACGACCACGAACCCGACCCGCCGTGGACCGGCTTCCCCGCCGCCGAGTTCGTCCTGCCCGAGGTGCAGCTCACGCGGACCGACGACGGGACGTGGCTGACCGTGAACCGGTACGAGCCCGGTGCCGACCCCGAGGACGTCGCGACCGCCCTCGACCGCGAGGTCGCGGCCGTCGCGGAACTGCCGAAGATGCGCCCCGCGGGGAGCCGCCCGGGCGTGACCGGGGTTCGACGCCCGACCTCGAAGGAGGACTGGACCGCACAGGTCGCCGACGCCGTCGACCGCATCGAGTCCGGCGACCTGCAGAAGGTGGTCCTCGCCTGCGCGCTGGAGGTCGACCTCGCCGGCGAGGTGGACCTGCCGGACGTGCTCGAACGGCTGCGGCGGACGTACCCGAACTGCTATCGATTCCTCGTCCAGCCGACGGAGGAGGCCGGCTTCCTGGGGGCACCGCCGGAGCGACTCGTCAAGCGCGAGGGCCGCCACGTCGAGACCGAGGCGCTCGCCGGCTCGGTCGGCCGGGGCGGCACGCCCGAGGCCGACGCCGACCTCGCCGCGGAGCTCGTCGAGTCCGAGAAGATACAGCACGAGCAGCGCCTCGTCGTCGACGCCATCTGCGACCAGCTCGCCCCGCTGGGCGACGTCTCCGAGGGCGAGCAGACGGTCCGGCGGCTGGCGAACATCCAGCACCTCCGGACGCCCATCGCGGTCGATCTGGACCACGAGACGCACGTCCTCGACATCGTGGGCGCGCTGCACCCCACGCCCGCGGTCGGCGGGCTCCCCCCCGAGGCCGCCGCGGAGACGATCCGCGACGTCGAGACGTTCGAGCGCGGCTGGTACGCGGCCCCCATCGGCTGGTTCGACGCGGACGGCGACGGGGAGTTCCTCGTCGGCATCCGGTCCGGGCTGGCCGGCGGCCGCAGCGCCACGCTGTTCGCCGGCAACGGTATCGTCGCGGACTCCGACCCGCAGGAGGAGTGGGACGAGGTCCAGCTGAAGTACCGCCCGCTGCTCGACGAACTCGAGTGACCCTGCCGTGAGCGAGTACCCCAACCGCAACGTCCTCTGGGCCGAGACGCTGGTCGACGAGCTCGCCGCGGGCGGCCTCACCGCAGCGTGCATCGCGCCGGGCAGCCGGTCCACCCCGCTCACCGTCGCCTTCGACGCCCACGACGACGTCGAGACGTTCTCGCACCTGGACGAACGGTCGGCGGCGTTCTTCGCCCTCGGCCGTGGCCGCCGGACCGGCGAGCCGACCGCGCTCGTCTGCACCTCAGGCACCGCCGCGGCGAACTTCCACCCGGCCATCATCGAGGCGGACCAGGCACGCGTGCCCCTCATCGCGCTGACCGCGGACCGTCCACCCGAGCTGCGCGATTCGGGCGCGAACCAGACCATCGACCAGGAGAAGCTCTACGGCGACGCGGTGCGCTGGTACCGCGACCTGCCCGAGCCCGAGCCGGCGCCCCGGAAGCTCCGCCGCCTGCGCACCGATGCCAGCCGGGCGCTCGCCGCGGCGACGGGAAGCGACGCCGGCCCGGTCCACCTGAACTGCCCGTTCCGCAAGCCGCTGGAGCCGACGCCCATCGAGGGCGACGTCCCCGAGAACTGGCACGAGGGCGACGAGGCGGCGGCGGTTGGCCGGGGTGACGGTGAGCCGTACGTCACCTGGCATCAGGGGCGCCCCGACCTTGCCGACGCGGACCTGCGCGAACTCGCGGCAGCGGTCGCCGACGCGGACACCGGACTGATCCTCGCCGGTCCCGCCGACCCGACGACGCTGGCGGACGACGACTGGCCGGCTGCCGTGGCTGCGCTCGCCGCCGCCACGGGCTTTCCCGTCCTCGCGGACCCGCTCTCCGGCGTCCGATTCGGCGACCATCCCGACGATGCGACCGTCCTCGGCGGCTACGACGGCTACGTCCACGCGCTCGACGTCGACCCCGACCTCGTCCTGCGGTTCGGGGCCTCGGCGACCTCGAAGCCGCTGCGGAAGGCGCTCGCCGCCACCGACGCCCGGCAGGTGCTCGTCGACCCGATGGGCGAGTGGCGCGACGCGGAGTTCGTCTGCTCCGACCTCGTCGTCGCAGACCCGACGGAGACGGCGCGCGGGCTGGCTGCGGCGGCGGATGCGTCCGCTGACCCCGCGTTCGCCGACCGTCTCGCCGACGCCGAAGCACGCTACTGGGAGCACGTCGCGGAGTTCCTCGCCGACGAGCCGCCGGAGGGTGCCGTCGCGCACCGCGTGCTCGCCGACGCGCCCGACCCCGCCACCGTCTTCGTCTCGAACTCGATGGCGGTCCGGGACGCCGACCGCTTCGGCGCGCCGCGGGATGCGGAGCTCACCGTGCTGGCGAACCGCGGCGCGAGCGGCATCGACGGCGTGCTCTCGACGGGCTTCGGCGCGGGCAGTGCGACGGACGACCCACTCGTGGTGCTCACCGGCGACCTCGCGTACTACCACGACATGAACGGCCTGCTCGCGCTGGCGCGCTGCGGGGTCGACGCGACCGTCGTCTGCGTGAACAACGACGGCGGCGGTATCTTCCACCTGCTCCCCATCGAGGAGTTCGACCCGCCGTTCACCGAGCAGTTCGTCACCCCGCACGGGCTGGACTTCGAGCCGACGGCGGACCTCTACGACCTCTCCTTCCAGCGGGTCCGCCCGGCCGAGTTCGGCGACGCCTACCGGGCGTCACTCGCGATGGACGGCACGCAGGTGATCGAGGTCCCGTTCGACGCCGGCGCGAGCCACCGGGCCCGCGACCGCCTCGCCGAGTCCGTCGCCGACCGGTTCTGAGTCAGCCGACGATGTGCTTGAACGCCATCGCGTACCAGAACGGCACGACGCAGGCACCGACGAGGAACACGCTCATCGGCGCGAGCAGGTTCACCCCGACGAACGCGAGCACGAACGGCAGCCCGATGCTCAGCGCCCCGAAGCCCACCACCGCGACACGTGGGATGGTCAGCAGGTAGCCGAGCAGCAGCAGCGTACACCCACCGATGACGACGTTGACGAACAGGTTCAGCTGCGGTGAGACGGTGACGTAGGCCAGGAACGGGTACATCAGGAACGTCAGCGCGGCGAGCACCAGCGACTGCTGGGAGAGCGTGACCCGAACCGGCTCCTGCTCCAGCTCCTCCTCGTCCCAGTCGTGGACGGAGAAGCCGTCCCACTCGTCGTCGGCCGCCTCCTCGTCGGCGGCGACGTGCTCGCCCTGCCCGCGCGTCGTCCGTCGGGCCGCGCCGTCGAACGACGACCCCGTCCCCGTCGCGCCGCCGTCGGTCGAGGCCGAGGTCGCGCCGCTGCTCGCGCCCCCGGCCGAGCCGCCGGTGTCGCCGACGTAGTAGCTCCGCTTCGTGCGGTTCCCCTCGCCGGCCGCCTCGCGGTCCGATCCCGGGTACTCCTGCCTGCGGTTCCGGTTGCCGTACGTGCCGTCGGCCCAGCTCCGGCGTTCGTCGCCGGACGCCCGCTCGCGGCTCCCGTCGTCGGCATCGCCGGGGTCGCTCCCGTCGTCGGTCTCGGTCCGCCCCCAGCCGTCGGCGTCCCCGAACATCCGCTGGTAGGAGGCGTGCCCCAGCCGGTCGTAGCGCGCCCGCTCGTCGGGGTCCGAGAGGATCTCCTCGGCCTCGGCGACGCGCTGGAACTCGTCGGCGGCGTCCGCGCTGTCGTTCAGATCCGGATGCGTCTCCTTGACCCGCTCGCGATAGGCCTCGGTTATCTCCTCCTGTGTGGCATCGGCACCGACACCGAGCACGTCGTAGAACGTCTCCGTCATGCGGTCGGGGGACCCGAAGTTGGTCGACGTTGGGGCGGGACGCCCAAAACAGTTCCTGCTGTCGATAGGTTCGCGCTCGAAACGAGGGTCTCGACCGTGGAAGCGAATCTATTTCCGGGGGCCGACCCCACCCCCGTGCATGGTTTCGGAACTGTTCGACCCCGCGCGGTGGGAGGCCATCGACCGCGACTACCGCGACATCACCTACCACCGGGCGACGGAGTCCGGGACGGTCCGCATCGCGTTCGACCGGCCGGACGTGCGCAACGCCTTCCGGCCGGGGACGGTGGACGAGCTGTACGACGCGCTGGACCACGCGAAGCGACAGACGGACGTGGGCTGTGTCCTGCTCACGGGAAACGGCCCGTCGTCGAAGGACGGCGGCTGGGCGTTCTGCTCGGGCGGCGACCAGACCGTCCGCGGCGGCGAGGGCTACGAGTACCGCGACGAGGACGCCGACCGCGAGAGCGCGGCGAAGGGCGGCCGGCTGCACATCCTCGAGGTCCAGCGGCTCATCCGACACATCCCGAAGCCGGTGCTCTGTGTGGTGCCGGGCTGGGCGGTGGGCGGCGGGCACTCGCTGCACGTGGTCTGCGACATGACCATCGCGAGCGAGGAGCACGGGCAGTTCAAGCAGACCGACCCGGACGTGGCGAGCTTCGACGGCGGCTTCGGGTCGGCCTACCTGGCGAAGCAGGTCGGGCAGAAGAAGGCCCGCGAGATCTTCTTCCTCGGGAAGACCTACGACGCGCAGGAGGCCGCCGACATGGGCATGGTGAACGAGGTGGTGCCCCACGATGAGCTGGAGGACGTCGCCCTGGAGTGGGCCGAAGAGATGAACCGGAAGTCACCGACGGCGATGCGGATGCTCAAGTACGCGTTCAACATGACCGACGACGGGCTGGTCGGCCAGCAGACGTTCGCCGGCGAGGCGACCCGGCTCGCGTACATGACCGAGGAGGCACAGGAGGGCCGCGACGCGTTCGTGGAGAAGCGCGACCCGGACTTCTCCAAGTTCGACTGGCACTACTGACCGCGCCGCCGCCCCGACCGTCCCGATTCTTCAGACCGCGAACTCGTCGAACGCCCGGTTCGGCGGCCGCGGCTTCGCGTTCAGCTCCCACTCGACGCCGTATCTGTCCTCGAACACACAGTGGTGGTCGGCGTTGCGCTCGACCGTCGCGCCCAGTTCCTCGGCCCGCTCGGCGACCAGTTCGAACGTCGCGTGGGTGACCGCGAGCGCGACGTGGTCGACGCGGCCGGTGCCGTCGACGGCGTCCGGGTCGGCCGCGACGGCGAGGAAGAACTCGTCCCGGCCGAGGAAGGACATCGTGGGCTCGATGCCGGCCTCGATGGCTTCGGGCCACGTGAGGTGATCGGGGACCGTGCCTGGCTCGCCGTCGCGGTACCCCTCGCGGAACTGCACGCCGAGGTCGAACAGGTCGCGGTAGTAGTCCTCGGCGGCGGGGATGTCGTCGACCAGCAGGACGAGGTGGTGGAGGCCGTCGATCGCCATACTGGTTGCTGGGACGGCCGGCCCCCTAACCGTTGCTCCGCGAGAGAAGGAACCGTGCGTCGGCTCAGGAGAGCAGCACCGGCAGCCCGATGGTGACGATGACGCCGATGAGCATGACGACCGCACCGAACGCGACCTGGCTCATCTCGAACTCCTGCATCGGCGACGTGACCCGTCCCGCGTGCTCCTCGTCCGAGTGGTCGCTGCCGTGCCCGTGGTCGTCGTGCGCGTCGTCCGCGTGGTCGTCCGTTGCGTCCGCCTCGACGCTCTCGGTGTCCTCGCTCATGGCAGGTGGTTGTGCGAGGCCCTACCTGAAACTATCGAACCGATCCGAAACAGCCGGCATGGCGCGCGGCTGGCGAGCGTGCCGAGCCCTGCGAGGCAGCGAGCCATCCGCGCGAGGGATGAGCGACGCGAGAGCGAAGCTCTCGCGAGTCTGAGCGCGTAGCGCTCAGGCACCGGAGGGAGCGGTCACGAGACGCTCGCGTCTCGTGGGCCCACCGGAAATCTCCGATTTCCGGGGACGTTGCCAGACTGCGTCTGGCAAGCAGTCAGAACGCGAAGCGTTCTGACAACGCTAGCGACTGAGGAGCGCAAGAGGCTGGGGAGGCGTGAGGTGCGGTGCTGTTTGCGGTCGGGTGGGACTGAAAGGGGCCGACCGGTCGGCGAACCCGGAGCCCGTTCCCGCGAGGGAGCGCCAGCGACCGAGTGGGAAGCAGCGAGACGACGGAGGAGTCTCGCCAGCCAAGCACCGCAGGAACGAGGAGCGCAGCGGGGTCCCGGGAGCCGAGCGGGAGGGGGCGTTCTGGCTGTTGCCGACGGCGGCAACTCCCGGAACTATCGAGCCAGAGAGACTTCCCACGACTCCAGCCCACACAACCACCAACAGGGATGACGGCGTCGAAACGGTCAAACCCGCAACGCCCAAAGCACGACACAGTAGATGGCACTCACGAAGCGAATCATCCCCTGCATCGACGTGGACCTGGACGAGGACGGCAACGCGGCGGTCTACACGGGCGTCAACTTCGAGGACCTGGCGTACACGGGCGACCCGGTGGAGATGGCGCGCCGGTACAACGAGTCGGGCGCGGACGAGTTCGTCTTCCTGGACATCACGGCCTCGGCGGACGGCCGGGAGACGATGCTCGACACGGTGAGCGCGGTCGCCGACGAGGTGTTCATCCCGCTGACCGTGGGCGGTGGCATCCGCACCACGGAGGACATCAAGGAGACGCTGCGCGCCGGCGCGGACAAGGTCTCCATCAACTCGGGCGCGCTGGCGAACCCCGAACTTGTCAACGCGGGGGCACGCTCGTTCGGCAACCAGTGCATCGTCATCAGCGTGGACGCCCGGCGGCGCTACGACGAGCAGGGCGAGCACTACGCGCAGGTCGACGGGGAGTCCTGCTGGTTCGAGTGCACGGTCAAGGGCGGCCGCGAGGGCACCGGGCGCGACGTGGTCGAGTGGTCCCGGGAGGCCGCCGAGCGCGGCGCGGGCGAGCTGTTCGTCAACTCCATCGACGCCGATGGGACGAAGGACGGCTACGACATCCCGCTGACGAAGGCGGTCTGCGACACGGTCGACACGCCGGTCATCGCCTCGTCGGGCTGTGGCGGCCCGGAGGACATGTACGAGGTGTTCACCGACGCCGGCGCGGACGCCGCGCTGGCCGCCTCCATCTTCCACTTCGACGAGTACTCCATCGAGGAGGTCAAGGCGTACCTCGACGAGCACGGCGTGCCGGTGCGGCTGTAGCGTGCCACGCTGCGAGCACGGCTTCGCTGGGAACCGCACGCCCCGGCCGCATCGCGCACCGGCAACTACTTTCCTGCGCGACCGAACGTACTGGTAGATGGCGTGGGAGTGCGACGAGTGTGGCACGCGGTCGACCTCGCCCCCCTGCGACGAGTGCGGGAGCGAGGTCGGCGAGTACACCGGCTTCGTCTGGGTCTGCCCAGACTGCGGCCGCCAGTCCGCGAAGAACAACCCGCCCTGCCCCCGCTGTGGCGGGATGGACCTCGAGCAGCGCCGCCCCGACTACAGCGACATCGACGCGGAGACCGCGGTGCCGGGCTACGCACAGCTCGCGAAGCCGCTGCTCCCGTTCGTCCTCGTCGTCGCGGTCGTCGTCGCGCTGTTCGCGACCGGCGTCGTCCCGCTCCCGGAGGACCTCGACGTGGCGCTGAACGGCCCGCGCGTCGTCGACGCCCCCGGTTCCGCCGACGAGGCCGGCGGGCTGAACCTCTCCGACGTGGAGTCGGGGATTCTGGACCGCGTAGATGAGTACCGGGCGGAGCGCGGCGCGGGCGAACTCTCCCGGGACGACTCCCTCGCCGACATGGCGACGTTCGCCAACCAGCGCGAGGTCGCCGGCGACTACGACGGCGGCAGGGTGGTCGGCGGCCTCCGTGACTTCTCGCCGGACTGCCAGCCCGCGATCTTCCTGCTCGGCTCGACCGACGGCGGCGGCGCGACCGTCGACGACTTCGAGAGCGAGTCCGCCGCGGCGGGCGCGCTGTTCGACGTGCTCGTCGCCGACATCGAGGGCTCGTCGGTGCTCACGGACGCCGACGACGCCCACGCAGTCGATGTCCACGTCGCTCCCGATGGCCGAATCTACGCTGCGTACGCTGTCTGCTGACGGGACTGTGAGAACTGGGTCGCAGAACCGCGAGAGCTACGCCGCCTGCTCGAACGCGGTACGGAACGCGTCGGTCTTCTCCTGGACGCGCTGGGCCGCACTCTGGAGCGCGTCGATGGGGTCGACGCCGTCCTCGGTCTTGACGGTGAGGATGGGTTCTGTCTGTCCACCGGACTGCTCGGGGTTCACGTCGTAGGTCGCGGCGGCGACGCCCTCCGTCTCCAGCAGCGCGCCCTTGAGGACGTTCATGAACGTGTGGTCCTCGCCTGCGATCTCGACGCGGAGTTCCTGCTCGAGGTTCTCCGTGACGGTGAGTTCCATGTGCCTTCGTGGTCGTCGGGCGCGTTTACAGGTTTCGGAACCGAGCGCGAACGGATTCACGTTCGCTGGTGGTCGAGTCGTGGCTGGTGAGTCGGATTCCGGTGTGAAAGGCAGGAGCACTCCGCCACTCTTGGGAGTCCTCGACACCGGGAACCGCCAGAAAGCCCCGAGGTGCTCGACTCCCGCGGCTCGTTGCGGTCCTCGTTCCTGCGGTCCTCACGTCGCCGGGGTTCGCCGAGCACCTCGCCCCTTTCAGTCCCACCCGCACAGCACCGTAACCGCCCTCACGCCTCCCCAGCCGATTCGCTCGGTCGCAGGCTCCCTCGCTCATCCCTCGCGCGGATGGCGCGCGGCCTCGCTGCGCTCGGCACGCTCGCCAGCCGCGCGCCACCCGGTTGTGGAGGCAGCGGGACGAAGCATTTACCATTGGAAACGAAACCTGCCCGGTATGCGACGGCGCGCCCTCCTCGCGAGCCTCGGAGTCGTCGGAGCGGGCTGTCTCGGTGGCCCGCTCTCCGGCGACGGGGCTGGTACCACGAACCCGACGACGGCGGGAGATATCCCTGACTGTCCCAACTTCGACGACGAACGGCCGACCGTCTGTGCGGGAACAGACGATAGGTTCTCGCTCTCGGGTCCGACGACGGTCGAACCCGGCGAACACGTCTCGTTCGTCATGACGAACGAGACGGATGCACGGTTCTCGACGAACTTCTACGGCTACCGACTCCACAAGCTGGTGGACGGTGAGGAGTACCTCATCGGACCGTGGGTCGTCCCCGAGCCGCTCTACCACCTCGATTCGGGAGCGAGCCACGAGTGGTCCGGGAACTTCTCCACATCGACCACGGACGTGGAGCACTCGCCGGAGGAGACGGAACGAGCCTGGTTCAACGGACTTGGCGGTGGTCGGTACGTCTGGACCGGGACGGGATGGTTCGACGATGACGGACAGGTTCGCGTCGCGTGGCCGTTCGAGTTCGACGCCGAACCGCTGTCTCCGGAGCCCAGAGAGCTCTCGACCGAACGCGAGGGGTCGACACTGATCGTCGATGCTGGCGGTGGAACCGGGAACGGTGCCACAGTCACGGCCCGCCGCGCAGGAGATGCGGCGTCGGACCGGCGTGTGATTCCAGAACAGCTCGTCAGGTTCCCACGGCTCCGGAACACCATCCCACGGTTCGAGGACGGCATCGAGGAGGTGGAGCTCCGGAACAGTACGTCCTGGGGGCTGGGAGTGCGGCGGAGCAACAGTCCCGTCGTCGTCGCGTACCAGGGGGCGAGCTACGAACTCACGGCTCGCTGACGCGGCTCACCAGGTACCGGGGAGTGTGGCGAAATCCGCCGCGGTTGCAGGGTTGGACCGGGCGCACTCAATCGCTACGTGGCACCTGCCGCGCCGTCGACGGCCAGCCCGATGCGCTTCTGGTCCGAATCTCGAACCCGCTCCGTCGCCGACAGCACCTCCTCGAGCGGGTGGAAGGCGGCCTCGAACCCCTCGGCCTCGCCCCTGAGTTCGCCAGAGACGTTCGACCGGTGGACCGCGTAGGTGAGCAGGTAGAGGGAGGTCGACGGGAACTCCGCGTGGAGGACGGTGACGAACGACAGGTCGTCGGGGTCGCCGGTGAGGCCCGTCTCCTCTTCGAGCTCCCGGAGGCCGGCCTCCTTCGGACCATCGTCGTACTTCGCGAACCCGCCCGGGAGGCTGAGGAACCCCTCGTGCTGTGGAATCGGTTCGTCGAGCATGAGGACGCGCTCCTCGTCGTAGACCACGATGTGCGTGCCGGGGACGGGGTGACGGGAGAGCACCGTGTCGCAGTCGGGACACCAGGGATGCTCGTCTCCCTCCCACTCTGTGGTTTCGACTTCGCCTCCGCATCGGTGGCAGTACTCGGGGACCACGGCTATGGAATCGATATCCATGTCAGCGACTACCACCCCACCCGAATAAAACGTTTCTATGTAATGATATTTCCTGTCGAATCCGCCAACCCGCAGTGGGGTCGTCGACGGTCACCAGGTGCCGTGGAACGTGTCGAACTCCAGCGCGTCGAGCGGCTCCTCGCCGATGGCGATGCGGTACTCCTGGGGCGTGAGCATCGGCTTGTGGAACCGCGGGCCGTCGTCGGTCGTGATGCGCGGGCAGCCGGTGTTGACGAAGGCGTCCATGTCGAAGTTCCGGAGGCGGTCCGGGGTGACCTCGTCCATGGTGATGAGGTACGCGTTGTCGTTGTTGTCGACGATCTCCTCGGCCTGGTCCCAGCGGCCCTGGCCGATCTTCGTACAGAAGATGACGCCGAACTTCTCGGCGTCCATCGCGCGGTGGACGGCGCCGTAGCGCTGCTTCATGAACTTCTCCGTGTCCGCGATGGTGAGGACGTTGTTGACGGGGTCGGCGATGACGACCTTCTTGTCGGGGTGCTCCATCGCGAGCCCGAGCGGGTGGAACTTGCCGCCGCCGACGTAGAGGATCTGGTCGGCGTCGATGTCCGCGGAGGCGTAGTTGCAGCCGAGCACCTGCCCCTCGTGGGTGAGGCGGTCGTCGCCCTTGCGCGTGTGGACGGTGTAGCCGGCGTCCTCGAGGTGCTCGCGCATCTCCTCGAACCGGTTCATGTGCTGGGCGGTGGTGACGAGACCGACGTCGTCGCCTTCGAGCTCCTCGTCGATGGCGCGGTCGACGCTCGGGAGGACGTCGACGTTCGAGAACAGCGGGACGTAGATGATCTTGTCCGACTCCTTCATCGGCGAGTGGCCGAAGTGGACGAACACGTCGGTGCGGCGCATCAGGAAGGTGTCGAGGTCGCACGCGCCGTAGCAGGGCTGCCCGGAGATGAGGACGGTGACGTTCTCGGGGAGGATCTCGCGGAGGTCGTCGGCGACCCGCGGGCCGCGTCGTTTCAGCCCCTCGGGGAACTGGAGGCCGACCTTGTCTGCGTCGCGTTCCTCGACCGCCTCGACGATGCGGTCGAGCTCATAGTCCCACTCGCGGTCGTGCTTGAGGGACATACCGGTGTTCCGGAGGTCGCCCTCGGAGTACGATTCCTGGCTCATTGGACCGGATTAGCCGGCACGGACGGTTAACTTCGACGGTTCGGAACGGTCGAGAGAACGGCCGAGCCGGGCTCAGGCGACGTCGACGAGCCGGAACGCGGCCTCGAAGTCGGTCGAATCGAACGAGCCCTGCAGCTGCCGAGTCTCGTCGCGAAGCCGGGTGAGTCTGCCGGGGTCGGTTGCGGTGGCGCGACGGGCCGCCGCGACGAGTGCGTCCAGCCGTTCGAAGTAGACCGCACGTGTCGCGAGGTGGTCGACCGTCGCGAGCAGGTCGTCGGGGCAGACCGGTGCCTCGAGGTGTGCGTCGTGTGGCCCCGTGGGTGGCCGCTCGCTGCCGAGCGAGACCAGCGCACAGCCCGGTGCGCGCTCGCTGAGGGTCCGGAGGAGGGAGCGGCGTGTTCGCGGGCCGACCGGGCCGGCGACGGCGGCGACCGAGGCCTGCTTGGCCGTCGCGAGGACCTCGTCCGGCACGCCGGTGGCGACCACGTCGTACCGGCTGTCCTCGAGTGCCGACCGATAGCGTTGGCGGGTCAGTTCATCCTCGGCGACGACGAGTACCGTCGGGCTCCGGCGTGGCATCGTAGCTTCCACTCCGACCCGGACATACATCAACCACTCATTCCGTTCAACGTTCGTTCAGACCGTTTAACAGGCCATTAGGGTGGTCCAGAGGCACGTTTCCGGACGAACGTCGCTGCTCCGGCAGGTTGAAACACGTTCGCTCCCAAACGGTTGCCATGAGCATCGAGACGAGCGACGAGAGCACCGAGGAGTCGGATTCCGTCGAGCAGCGAGCGCGCGAACTCGGTCGCGCGCTGCGTGACCTGCCGGAGTACGAGCGGTTCGACGAGGCCCAGGCGGCCGTCGAGGCCAGCGAGGAGGCCCAGGCGAAGATCGAGGAGTTCGAGCAGGTGCGCCAGGAGTTCATGCTCGCGCGCCAGACCGGGCAGGCGTCCCAGGATGACCTGGAGGAACTGCAGGAGACCCAGCAGGAGCTCCACGACATCCCCGCGATGGCGGAGTACCTCGAGGCACAGAACGAGCTCGATGCCCGGCTGGAGCGCGTCAACGGCACCATCTCCGCCGAGCTCGGCCTCGACTTCGCCGACGAGGCGAGTGGCTGCTGCAACGACTGAACCGGAGTTCTCATCCGCGGCTTCGCGGTTTCGTGTGGACGAGTAGTGTGCCGCCACCCGTCGGTCCGGTTACCCGAAGAGACACGCTTTTGGTCGCAGCGGAACCCGGTTCCGGTATGTTCGTCCTCGTCAACCTGAAGGCGTACCCGTGTGACCCCGTCGCGGTCGCGACCGCGGCGGCGAACGCGGCCGACGACAGCGGCGTCCGCATCGCCGTCGCACCGCAGGCGGCCCACCTCGAGGCGGTCGCGGAGACCGGCGTCGAGACCTGGGGCCAGCACGTCGACCCGGTCGAGCCGGGGAGCCAGACCGGCCACACGCTCGCCGAGACCGTCGCCGACGCCGGCGCGACGGGCACGCTGATCAACCACTCGGAGTACCGCGTGAAGCTCGCCGACCTCGACGGGTCGGTCCGCGCGGCGGAGCGCGCCGGGCTGGAGACGGTCGTCTGTGCGAACAACCCGGCACAGGTCGGCGCGGCGGCGGCGCTCGGCCCGGACGCCGTGGCGGTGGAGCCGCCGGAGCTCATCGGTACCGGCACGCCCGTCAGCCAGGCCGACCCGGACATCGTCGAGGACGCCGTCGCGGCCGCGGCAGCGGTCGACCCCGACGTCGACGTGTTCTGCGGGGCCGGTATCTCGACGGGCGAGGACCTCGCGGCGGCAGGGGAGCTCGGCGCCACCGGCGTCCTGCTGGCCTCGGGCGTGGCGAAGGCAGACGACCCGCGGGCCGCGCTCGACGACCTCGTCGCGCCGCTCTGAACACGCGAACACGCCTTTGTTCGCATGGTTGTTGATAGAAATAATTAAGTCGATAGGCTGCCGAACAAAGTTCGATGGGTGCGAGAGAACGGGTGACGAGGTTCGCGTCGCTGAACGTCGATGCGGCGGCCCGCGCGGTCGCCGAGGTCGGTGGTCTCGAACGGAAGCAGCGGCCCGCGCTCGCGGCGGGCGTCTGCCGGAACTGCGGTGACGACGACGCCCGCGAACGGGCCATCGTCCCCGACAGCGACCACGAGACGAACGGCATCGCCCTCTGTTCGAACTGTGCCGAGGACCACACCGCCGACGGCTCGCGGGCGGACTGCGGCGGGCTACCGGTTGCCCGCGAACGCGTGCTCGACCGCGACGACGGTCGCTGCCGGGGCTGCGGGGTTCGCGAGGCGCTCGTCGTCGGCGACGTGCTCCACCTGCACGCCGTCGTCTCCCCCGACGGGAACGGCCACCGACACGTCCACAACGTCGTCGCGCTGTGTCCGATCTGCCACGAGCGGGTCCACGACAGTGGGTAAGGATTTAGTAGCCGACCGGCGAGGTTCTCGCATGGCCGAAGAGCAGGTGTTCGTCTCGCACGCGCCGTCGGACGTCGACCTCGTCCAGGAGCTGTTCTCGACGGTCCAGAACCTGCATCTCGACGTCCACATCGCGCTCGAGGAGATCGAGCCCGGGCGCAACCGGCAGGACCTGGAGGGGCGGCTCGCCAACAGCGACCTGCTCGTCGTCGTCCTCACCGAAGCGGGCGCCACGAGCCGCTGGGTGAACCAGGAGATCGGCTACGCGGTCGCGAAGGGCATCCCCATCCTGCCGCTGTACGCCGCTGGTGTCGAGCCGAAGGGCTACCTCGAACGACACGAGGGCGTCGACCTCGATCCCGACGAGATGGACGTGACGGTGTTCAACCTGCTCTGCAGACTCCGCTCGGAGCTCGCCCCGCTGGGTACGCTCTCGACGCCGAACTGGTTCGTCCGCTTCCCCTGTAACTTCGAGAGCTGTGGCACGGCGGTGACCCTCGACATCGAGGAGACACAGAAGAAGTGCTGGCAGATGTACGAGCACAACCAGGCACTGGTGGCGACCTGCGAGGAGTGCGACGCGCAGTACTTCTTCAATCCGGCGACGCTCGGCTACGTGCGACGGGAGGACCCGGTCTAGAACTCGTCCTGCAGGCGTTCGTAGGCGGCCTGCACCCGCTTGAACTCCGCTCGCGAGCCGTTGGCCCGGTCGGGGTGGACCTGTTTGACCTGCCCGATGTACGCGTCGCGGAGGTCGTCCGCGTCTTCGAACCCCGACGCGCCGAGCACCTCGTACGCCTCGGCCCGCCGCATCCGGACGTCCTTGATGATGCCGTCGTCCCGGGCCTGCTCCATGCAGTCCGGGCAGAACTTCTCGGTCCGGTCGTCGACCGTGACGACGCGGTAGAGCTCGATGGAGTACCAGTCGGTGCACTGCTGGCAGAGGTTGCGCTGGCGGCTCGCCTTCGAAGGCGCCTTCGACTCGAGCTCGGCCGCCGTCTCGGCCTCGCTCTCCTCCTGGCGGCGCGAGCCCGAATCGTCGTTCGACGGGGCGTGTTCGGCACAGGAGTGACAGCAGAGCACGCTCGTCCCGTCCGAGAGGATGACCTCCTCGAGCTCGGAGACGAGATGCTCCTCTGTGCAGCCGTCGCACTCGCGGCGTCGCTGGTCGATATCGGAGCCGTTGTCGGCCACCGTCTCCGCGTACTCGCGGCATTCCGGGCAGCAGACGGCTCGCGACCCACCCGGCATCGTGACCGCATGGAGGTTGTCGAGGGAGAACTCGCGGTCACAGCCTTCACAGGCGTGTCGTTCGACCACAGCCATCGAATGAGTCAAAGGGATTCATCCTATATTAGTGTTCAGCCTTCGTGGAAGGAAACGGCCGACGACCGCCAGACGCGAGCGTGGGGAAACTGCAGTAGCTATTTCTTTCATCCGGGAGAACTCTGGGCTATGACAGCCACCGATTCGGCCGACGCGGGGGGCTCGGAGTACGACTGGCTGAGCCTCGACGCCGACGAGGAGATCGTCTGGTCGGGCAACCCCCACCCGATGAGCATCGTGCCGGCGCTCATCTTCGGCGTCCCGCTGATCATCCTGCTCGTCGGCATCATCATCATCGTCGCCGCGTACCTCTGGCGCGAGAACACGGAGTACGTCGTCACGACCGACGGCCTGTACACGAAGTCGGGCGTGTTCTCCCGGAACGTCCAGCGCGTCGACTTCGACAAGGTGCAGAACATCTCGTTCAGCCAGGGCGTCGTCGGGACCTACTTCGGCTACGGCAACGTCGACATCTCGACCGCCGGCGGCTCCGGCGTCGAGATGCAGTTCCAGTCGGTCGCCGACCCGAAGTCGGTCCAGGAGCGCATCAACCGGCTGATCAAGGAGAACCGCCGGGGGAGCGACCGCCGCGACGAGGACGCCCCCGAGAAGGGCGCAGTGCTCGACGAGATTCTCACCGAGCTGCGCACGATGCGGGAGACGTTCGAACGCATCGAGGCACGTGAGGGCGGCGGTGGGACGCAGGAACCCCGGGGCGGGTCACAGCAGGTGACGCCCCGACAGCCGGGGAACGAGCACCAGAGCGACGACCGGACAGACACCGACGGCCGATGAGCCGCGACTGGCTCACGCTGGAAGACGGCGAGGAGGTGCTCTGGTCGGCTTCGCCACGGGTCCAGAGCATCTACCCAGCGCTGTTCGTCGGGCTGTTGATCGCCGTCGTTCCGGCAGGCATGGCGCTGCTGTCGCCCGACGCGTTCCCGGTACCGGTGTGGCCGTTCGCCCTTCTGGGCATCCTGCCCCCGGTGCTCACGTACGTCTGGATCCGGAACGTCGAGTTCGTCGTCACGGACCGCCGCTGCTATCGCAAGCAGGGCGTGTTCTCCCGGGACGTTCTCGCCGTCGGCTTCGAGAGCGTCCAGAACAGCTCCTACGAGCAGGGCCTGTTCGGGACGCTGTTCGGCCACGGGACCGTCTCGGTCGACACGGCGGGGGGGATGGGCACGGAGCTGACGTTCTGGAACATCGAGGACCCACGCTCGGTCCAGAACCTCGTCCTCGACCAGCGAGAGGCGTTCGACGGGGGCGACGACGAGCTCCCGGGCACTGTCGAACAGTGGCAGGCGGTGCTCGCGGAGGTACGACAGCTGCGGCGGGCGGCAGAACGGTACGAACGGTCGTCTCGCTGAGACGGCATCGACGGGGCGGAACGGATTCGTGGGCACCCGAGAGACGACTGGGTGGTGTGGATGGGGTCGGGCGCCCGCGGTGTCGAGGTGGCGACGCGGTCGCGCCGCCGTGGGGACGATGAATCTTCCCTCCCTGAAGGGGGGAACCGGCGGATCGACGGTCCGCCGTGTTACCTGTCCCGACGGCCGAAACGGTCGTGGTCGACGATTCGTAACGGTCCTCGGGCAGACGTTCTACGGTGTTCGATGACCTATGTATGACCACGATACCGTCAGCCGACGGGATGGTTCGACGGGACCGTAGTACGGCCCTGCCGATTCGAACGAGCCGTTCGGACTACAGGACGGTGCCGTGTTTCTTGTCCGGGAGCTCCTTGTCGACGGTCTCGTAGAACCGGAACCGGTTCTCGAGCTCCGTGCGGAGCGACGACGGCGGCACGACGTCGTCGATGACGACCTCGCTCGCCATCCGGCGGACGTCGATGTCCTCGCGGTACTCCTCGCGCAGCTCGGCCTCGCGCTGCGCCCGTTCCTCGGGGTCGTCGATCTCGTTGAGCTTGCGGGCGTACACCGCGTTGATGGCCGCCTCGGGACCCATGATGGCGATCTCCCCCGAGGGAAGCGCGATGGTCGACTCGGGGTCGTACGCCGGCCCGGACATCGCGTAGATGCCCGCCCCGTAGGCCTTCCGGACGACGACGCACTGCTTGGGGACCGTCGCGCTGGAGGTGGCGTAGATCATCTTCTTGCCCTTCTCCAGGATGGCGTCCTTCTCGACCTGCGAGCCGGCCATGAACCCCGGCGTGTCGGCGAGGTACAGCAGCGGGATGTTGAACGCGTCGGACTTCCAGATGAACTCGGCGGCCTTCTCGGCGGCGTCCGGGAAGATGGCGCCGGCGCGCTGGGCGGGCTGGTTGGCGACGATGCCGACCGGCCGGCCGTCGATGCGGGCGTAGGCCGTGATGATCTCCTTGCCGTAGTCGGGTTTGAGCTCGAAGTAGCTCCCCTCGTCGACGACGCGCTCGATGACCCGCTCCATGTCGTAGCCCTTGTTCGGCTCCTGCGGGATGATGGAGTCGATGCCATCGGGCGGATGTGCCGGTGCTCTCGACTCGGCCCGGGGCGGGTCCTGGTCGCTGTTGTCCGGCAGGTAGGTGACGAGCTGGGAGACGAGCTCGCGGGCGTGCTCCTCGCTCTCGGCGACGAGGTCCGCACTCCCGGACTCCTCGGCGTGCATCCGTGCGCCGCCGAGCTCCTGCATCGAGATGTCCTCGCCGGTCACCATCTGGACCATCCGCGGGGATGCGATGGCCATCGCGGACATCCCCTCGACCATCACGGTGAAGTCCGCGAAGACGGGCGTGTACGCCGCGCCGGCGATACACGGGCCGTAGAGCACGCAGACCTGCGGGACGCGCCCGGAGAGCATCGAGTGGTTGTAGTAGTACTTCCCGATGCCCTCGCGGTTGGCGAAGAAGCCGGTCTGCTGGTCGATGCGGCCGCCCGAGGAGTCCATCAGGTAGAGGACGGGGCGGCCGGTCTTCAGCGCGCGCTGTTGCATCCGGAGGAACTTCTCGACGCCCTTGGCCGCCATCGACCCGCGCTTGACCGTGTAGTCGTTGGCCATGAAGTGGACGTCGCGGCCGTCGAACGTCGCGCCGCCCGTGATGAGGCCGTCGGCGGGCAGCTTGTCGTCGGCGTCGAACTCCGCGAACCGGCCGTCCTCGAAGAGGAACGCGTCGTCGTCGTCCTGGTCGAACCAGAGGTCGAGGCGGTCCCGGACGAACAGCTTGTCCTCCTCGTGGAGCGTGTCCTTGTACTTCGCGGGGCCGCCCTCCAGGATCTCCTCGATCTGCTCGAGCAGCAGTTCCTCGCGCTCGGTCGGGCCGAGGTCCTCGTACTCCGCCGGGACGTCCGACTCGCCCGCGTCGCCTTCGGGGGCGTCGTGGGTCGCGGCCGGTTCGTCGCTCTGCCCGACGTACACCTCGACGTCGTCCCCGACGTGCTCGGCGAGCGCGGCCGCGATGGCCGACGCCTCCTCGGCCGACGCGCCCTCGCTGATGCGCACTTTCATGTCTCGGCGTGCGCGCGGTTTCGTGAGAAAGGTTTCCCTTTGGGTTGCCGCGAGGATTGCCGAGGTGGCCGGGAGGAATCGAGATGGCAGCGGTCAGACCGCAACCGGTGGCGGCGGACGGCGTCTGGCCGGCAGCTCACGCCGCGATGCCGTCGCTGTTCCGGACCGCGGTGTAGAGCCGGCGGCCGGCGTTCACCGTTGCCACGACCAGTCCGGCGATGGCGACGAAGATCGTCAGTGTGAGCCCGACACCGAAGACGACGCCGGCCAGCTCCGTGCCGTTGGGCCAGAGGTAGGGGACCGTCATCGTCCAGGCGAGGAGGAACAGCTGGAGCGCCAGCCAGCGGCTCGTCCACTTGTACCGACTGACCAGCTGGTAGAACGTCTCCTTCTCGAACGTGAGGTCGATGCTCTCCTTCGTCTTCGTGCCGGCCTGTCCGCGGAAGCTCTGTGACATCGTTCACCCGCATATGGCCGGTTCCAGGGAAAAGGGAGTGGTGCCAGTTCTGGCTTCGTGAAGCTCGGAGGACCCGCTGACGGCAGAGTTCGGTACGGGCAGGACCTCGTCACTCGTCAACACATCGAGCCCGGTCCGTGTATCTTCCGTGTCACACCGGCGTTCGTCTCGGTCTGTTCAGTGGAATCGTCGCGGGCGGACACGATGACGTTCTCATACGGTGAAGCTGCCGTCGAACGCACACGTTTTTGCGTCTGTGGCGTCTCCGCTCGGGCGTGCCAAACGAGTGGGACGCGGAGACGCTGTTCGACGTGTTCGAGCGCGCGGACGCCCGCCGGATCCTCGCGCTCACCTCCGTCGAGGAGCTGTCCGCCCAGGAGCTGGCCGACCGGTGTGACACCTCCGAGGCGACAATCTACCGACGGCTCGACGTGCTGCAGGACCACGACCTCGTCGTCGAGCACGAGCGCGTCGACGAGGACGGCAACCACTTCCGGACCTACGGGACGAACCTCGACGAGGTCTGTTTCCAGCTCCGCGACGGGGGCTTCACCATCGACGTGACGTACCGCCGGGACCTCGTGGACGACGAGCTCTGAGGACCGGCCGAGCCCACGACCGGGGGAAAGTATACCACGGCACCCCCACGACGGTCGTACGTTGCCCTCCGATAGCCCGTCCGACGACGACACAGATGTATCGACCCGACCCTGGGCTGGCTACGACGAACTCGCCGGACGCCACGGCGACTCGACCGACGACGACTGGACGACGCCGTGGGGAGACAACCCGCTCCAGCGCCACTACTCCTGGCCGGCGACCCGCGATCTGTTGCCCACCCTCGACGACGAGCGTGTGCTCGACGCCGGCTGTGGCGTCGGCGACCACGTCGACTGGCTGCTCGACCGCGGTGCGACTGTGACCGGCATCGACGCCAGCGAACAGGCCGTCGAGACGGCGGCGGACCGGTTCGACGACCGCGCGACGTTCCGCCACGCCGTCCTAAGCGAGCCGCTCCCGTTCGAGGACGCCGCGTTCGACGTGGTACTCAGCCACCTCGTGCTGGACCACGTCGCGGACCTCGACGCGGCGTTCGAATCGCTCCACAGGGTGCTCGCCGACGGCGGCACGCTCGTCTTCACGATGATCCACCCGATGCAGCTCTACCTCGCGTTCGAGTCGGTCGAGCGGTACTACGACCGGCAGCCCGTCGAACTCGGCTGGGACGCGCCCGTGCGAACGTTCCACCGGCCCGTCACCGACATCTTGACCGCGCTCGCCGACGCTGGGTTCCGGCTGGACCGCGCGCTCGAACCCGAACCACCGGAATCCTACCTGCCGCTCGCGAACGAGGAGTGGCAGGTCGACGAACGGCCCCAGATACTGTGTGTTCGGGCGACGGCGGCGTGAGCGGCGGTCGCGGTACCAGCCGCCGTCAGTCCAGCGCCGACTCCAGCCGGTCGATGTACGACTGGCTGCCGACGTGGACCGGGACGCGCTGGTGGAGTTCGGTCGGCTCGACGGACAGCAGCGACTGGCTCCCGTCCGAGGACGCGCCACCGGCGGTCTCGATGACGTAGCCGATGGGGATGCCCTCGAACTGGAGGCGGAGCTTCCCGTTCGGCGCTGACTCGAGTGCGGGGTACGCGAAGATGCCGCCGTAGGTGACGACCTGGTTCACGTCGGCGATCATCGCGCCGCCGTAGCGCAGCTTCAGCTCGTCCTCGACCTCGTCCACGTAGGCCGCGAAGTCGTCGGGCCAGTCCGGGACGCGGCCGCCGAAGCCGTAGACGACGGCGTCGTCGGGGATGGTGACGTCGCGCTCGATGACACCGCGTTCGTCGCCGCTCAGCTCGTACTCGTGGACGGCTCCGTCGCGCGCGACGAGCATCGTCGTCACCGGCCCGTACAGCACGTAGCCGGCGGCGACGAGGTCCTCGCCACGGGCCGGCAGTTCGGCGTCGTACACGCCGAAGATGGTGCCCATCGCGTTGTTGGACTTGAGGTTCGACGAGCCGTCGAGCGGGTCGACCGCGACCGCGACGCCCTCGCCGCAGTCGGCGATGTCCGGGCGCTCCTCGCTGGCGTACTGGCCGACGCCGTCGATGCTCGACAGGCGGTCCTCGAGGAGGCCGTCGGCCCAGACGTCGGCCTCGACCTGCTCGTCGCCGCTGGGGTTCTCCTCGTCGACGGTGCCGCGTCGGCCGACGAGTCCCTGGCGGATCTCGGGTGCGGTCTCGGCGATGACGTCGACGATGGCGTCGACGGTCGTGCCGGTGCTGCGCTCTTGCATCATCGATCCAGCGCTTCCTCGGCGGAGGCGCCCTCGTAGATGACGGCCTCGAGGGCGTCGAGGATCTCGCGGGGGTTCTCGCGCTGCCAGACGTTCCGGCCGACCGCGAGGCCCTTGCCGCCGGCCTCCATGCAGCCCTCGACCTGCTTGAGGAACGCGTAGTCGTCGGTCTTCGAGCCGCCGGACATGACGACCTTGACCTTGCCTGCGGCGTCGACCGCCCACTCCATGTTCTCGGGCGAGCCGGGGTACTTGACCTTCGCGATGTCGGCACCGAGTTCGAGCGCCTGCCGGGCCGCGTAGGCGATGGTCTCGGGGTCGCGGTCGTTCTTCAGGCCCTGGCCGCGCGGGTAGGACCACATGACCATCGGCACGTCGTGTTCGCGGGCGTCCTCCTGGGCCTTCCGGAACTCCTCGGCCATCTCTATCTCGTGGTTCGAGCCGCCGTAGAGGGTGAACCCGAGCGCGTCGGCGCCGCACTCCTCGACCGCGTAGTCGACCGAGCAGTTGACCGCGGAGTCGGGCTCGCCCATCCAGAGGTTCGACGTGCCGTTGAGCTTCATGAGGAGGTTCACGTCGTCCTCGTAGGACGGGTAGTACGCCTCGGCGACGCCCTTCTGGACGGCCATCGCCGTCACGGCGTCGTGTGTCGCCACGTCGAACACCGTCGATGGGTCGATGGTCTCGGGAACCGGCTCGAAGTCCACGGGGCCGTGCTCCAGCCCGTGGTCCATCGCGAGAATCAGTACCTTTCCGTCGCGGACGATGGGTGAGTCGTCGATGGGTCGCATTCGGTTCCAAATTCGCCGAAGTCCCTATTAAAGCGTGGTGTTCGGAACGGGGGATGGAAATATCGGTCGAGTCAGGAGTAGCAGGCTTCTACCGCGCTCTCGGCGGCGCTGACCAATCCCCGAAAACACACTACAGCGGTAGTAAATATTCCGGTGGGTTCGTCACTCCTGCTGGAACGCCTCGCGCGCCGAGAACCGCCACGTCCGCGCCTGCATCACGCTCACGTCGAGCGCCTCCGCCAGCGCCGATGCGTCGACCCACGCGAGCTGGCGGACAGTCGTGATCCCCGCGTCGGCGAGCTGGTCGGCGACCCAGCCGTCGACGACAGCCTCGACCGGCGTCGGGCGCTCCCGGTCCGCCCAGACGTCGACGGGTTCGCGCTCCACCGGGTCGTACTCGCGGACGCCGAGCTCCTCCCAGTCGCTCGTCGACGCCGCCACCCAGTCGCGTTCGTCGTCGTGCAGTCCGCCCATCGACTCCGCGCGCTCGTCCAGCCCGTCGCCGAGCGTCGACGACCACGAGAGCGAGTACTCCCGGCGCAGGTCCGTCGCCACGCCCTGCTCGACGCCCGCCTCCACGAGGTCCGTGTACGTCACCCGCTTCTCGGTCACGTCGGTCGCCGTCACACCCGCTTCGGTGAGCTGGGCCGCCGCCACGGGCGTGACCCCGTCCAGGCCAGCCAGCGTCTCGGCGTCGGCTACCAGCTCCTCGCCGCCGTCGTTCGTGCCCATCCGTCACTGTTGTTCTCTCCAGCACCGGTCTTGAATGTTGGTGTGCCGGCCGCGATTCGTGGAACCGAACGTGAGTGTTCGGACACGTGTCGTTTCGATTCCGATGGTATCCTGGCGGCGGACCTTGGAAACCCCGATTCCTCGTCGACAGCCGACCAACCGGGTGGCGCGTGGCTGTCTCGGAATCGCGTGCGATTCCGATGGCCAGTGAGAGCTTGCTCTCACCCTGGCGAGCGTGCCGAGCAACGCGAGGCCGCTCGCAGACGCTCGTGCGAGGGATGAGCGAGGGAGCCTGCGACCGAGCGAAGAGGCTGGGGAGGCGTGAGGTGCGGTGCGGTCGCGGTGGGCGGGACTGAAAGGGGCGAGTCGCTGGAGGAAGGCGGCCGACGCAAGCACCGCAGGAACGAGGAGCGGTCACGAGACGCTCGCGTCTCGTGAGCCCACCGGAAATCTCCGATTTCCGGGGACGCAGCGAGGCCCCCGACTCCAGCGCCTCGGGGCTTTCTGGCTGTTCGCGGTCTCAGCTACACCGGTAGTGCGGGCCGAAGCGAGAGGTCTCTCGACCGCAAACCACGACACAACTCACGGAACGTCTTTAGGGCATCACGCGATAGAGGCAGTCATATGACACGGGTGATCCACACCGCCGACACCCACCTCGGCTACCGGCAGTATCACTCGCCCGAGCGCCAGCGGGACTTCCTCGCAGCGTTCGAGCGGGTGGTCGCGGACGCCGTCGAGGACGACGTGGACGCGGTGGTCCACGCGGGCGACCTGTTCCACGACCGACGGCCCGGGCTGAAGGACCTCCAGGGGACGGTCGCGGCCCTCCGGACGCTCGCGGACGCCGGCATCCCGTTCCTCGCCGTGGTCGGGAACCACGAGGGCAAGCGCGACGGGCAGTGGCTGGACCTGTTCGAGGACCTCGGGCTCGCCACTCGCCTCGACAGCGAACCGCACGTCGTGGGCGACACGGCGTTCTACGGGCTGGACTTCGTGCCGCGGTCGCGTCGCGAGGAGCTGGACTACGAGTTCGCCGCACACGACGCCGAGTACGCGATGCTGGTGAGCCACGGGCTGTTCGAGCCGTTCGCGCACGCCGACTGGGACACCGAACGGCTCGTCGAGGAGTCGACGGTCGACTTCGACGCGCTGCTGCTGGGCGACAACCACGCCCCGGGCGTCGAGGAGGTCGCGGGGACGTGGGTGACCTACTGCGGGTCGACCGAGCGCGCGAGCGCCACGGAGCGCGACGACCGGGGGTACAACATCGTCGCAACGGAGGAGGGGACGGTCGCCATCAGCCGCCGGGCCATCCCGGACACGCGTCCGTTCCGGTTCGTCGATGTCGAGCTCAAGGAGGGGGAGGGCGTCGAGCGCGTCCGCGAGGCGGTGCGCGAGCACGACTGCGAGGACGCGGTGGTCGTCGTCACCGTCACGGGCGACGGCGAACCCGTCTCGCCCGCGCCGGTCGAGGAGCTGGCCATCGACCGCGGCGCGCTGGTCGCCCGAGTGAACGACCGCCGGGAGTTCGACGAGGAACACGAGGTCGAGGTGACGTTCGCGGACCCCGACGAGGCGGTGCGCGAGCGCGTTCGCGAGCTGGGCCTGAGTCAGGCCGCCCGCGACGTGGACGAGACGGTCCGCGCCTCGAAGGTCGCCGACTCGAACGTTCGCGACTCGGTGAAAGAGCGCGTCGAGAGCCTCGTCGACGACGGCGACCTCGACGCGTTCGAGGGTGTCGACGGCGAGGACGCGGTCGACGAGGCGGAATCGGCCGACGACGAGCCGGTCGAGGACGAGTCGGCCGGGGAGGTCACCGAGGACGACCCGTCGGAGTCCGAGCCGGCGTCGACCGACGGTGGTGACGCGGTGCGTGTCGAAACGGAAAGCCGCACCGGGAGCGACGACGGGAACGAACCCGTAGCGGACACCGGCGACGAGACGGACGAGCCGCCCACCGGCACCGACTCGCAGTCCTCCATGGAGGAGTTCCTGTGAGGGTCGACCGCGTCCGCCTCTCGAACTTCAAGTGCTACGGCGACGCCGACCTCTCGCTGGATCGCGGCGTCACCGTCGTCCACGGCGTCAACGGCAGCGGGAAGTCCTCGCTGCTGGAGGCCTGCTTCTTCGCGCTGTACGGCTCGGCCGCCATCCCGGGCACCCGCGAGGACGTCATCCGGACCGGCGAGGAGGAGTGCGAGGTCGAGCTCTGGTTCCGCCACGACGGCGCGGACTACCACCTCGAACGGAGCCTGAAGGACTACGGCGACCGCGTCTCCCACGACTGCCTGCTGGAGGGCGGCGACGCATCCTGGGAGGGGCCGAGTGCGGTCGATTCGGCCATCACGAACCTGCTGCGGATGGACGCCGACGCGTTCGTCAACTGCGCGTACGTCCGTCAGGGCGAGGTGAACAAGCTCATCCACGCGAGTCCGAGCACCCGGCAGGACATCATCGACGACCTGCTGCAGCTGGGGAAGCTGGAGGAGTACCGCGAGCGCGCCAGCGAGGCGAGACTGGGCGTGAACGACGTGCTCGACAACGCCCGCGGCCGCATGGAGGGCCTCGACGAGCAGGTCGCCGAGAAGGAGTCGAAGGGGCTGCACGACCAGCTCAACGAGCTCCAGAGCGAGCTGAACGACACCCGGGGCGAGATCGAGCGACTGGAGGGCAACGTCGCGGAGGCGGAGTCCACCCGCGAGGAGGCACAGGCCGTCCTCGACGACCACGAGGAGAAGCAGGCGGAGCTCGAATCGGTCGAGGACGACGTGAGCGAGCTGCAGGACGACATCGCCGAGACCGAGCGCGACCGTGAGGCGCTGAAATCCCGCATCGCGGACCGGCGCACCGAGCTGGACGACCTGCGCGCGGAGCGCGACGAACTCCTGGGAGCGGTCGACCTCCCCGACGCGGACGAGATCCCGGCGGACGCCGAGGTCGCGACCGACGACACCGCCGCCCGCGTCGACCACCGGCTCGACGAGCTCGACGCCGAGGCCGAGACCCTGCAGGAGCGCATCAACGAGCTCTCGGTCGACATCGGCTCGAAGTCGGACGAGGCGGACCGGCTGGCCGACCGCGCCGACGAGCTCGAGGCCGAGGCCGAGGGGAAGCGCGGGGACGCCGACGAACTCGAATCGACGGCGGACGTGGCCGCCGCCGACCTCGACGACCTCCGCGAGAAGCTCGAGGGCTTCGACGACGACATCGCGGCCCACCGCGAGCGGTTCGACGACGCGCCCGTCGCGTTCGGCGAGGCGGAGTCACACCTCGCGGACCTGCGCGAGGAGCGCGAGGACCTGCGCGAGGAGGCGAGCGAACTCCGGACCGCGGTCGAGACGCTCCGGAACCGCATCGAGGAGGCCGAGACGCTCCTCGATGAGGGCAAGTGCCCGGAGTGCGGCCAGCCCGTCGACGGCTCGCCGCACGTCGACTCGCTCGACGACGACCGCGCCGAGCTCGAATCGAAGGCGGACGCACTCGACGACGTGGAGGAAGAGATCGACGAGCTCGACGGGCGCATCGAGGCGGCCGAGGCACTCCGCGAGGCGGAACGGGAGGTCGCCAGCCTCGAGGAGAACCGCGACAACCTCGAACAACTCCGCGAGCAGAAGGCCGCGAACGTCGAGGAGAAACGGGAACGGGCCGCCGACCTCCGGGCGGAGGCCGACGAGCTCGAGGCAGAGGCGGAGGAGAAGCGCGACGCCGCCGAATCGGCCCGCGAGGCGGCCGACGAGCTGCGGCGCGAGCTGGGCGAGGCCAACGGCGAGCGCGCCGACGTGAAGGAACGCATCGAGACGCTGGAGCGGCTCTCGGAGCTGTACGACGAGGTCGAGTCGACCGAGGCAGAGGTCGAACGCCTCCGCGACGAGCGCGCGAGCAAGGCCGAGCTCAACGAGGAGCGGCGGGAACGCCTCGCCGAGAAGCGCGAGCGCAAGCGCGAGCTCGAGGACCAGGTCGACGAGGAGCGCGTCGAGAAAGCTCGGAGCGAGAAGCAGCGCGCCGAGGAGTACCTCGAGCAGGCGACCGAGGCGCTCGCGGAGCTGGAGTCCGAGGAGGCCGACCTCAGGGACCGCATCGGCGGCGTGCGCAACGAGATCGAGGAGCTGGAGTCGCTCCGGGCGAAGCGCGACGCCGTCAGCGAGCGGGTCGACGCGCTGGCGTCGCTGTACGACGAGGCGCAGGACCTCCAGCAGATGTACAGCGACCTGCGCGCCGAGCTCCGGCGGCGGAACGTCGAGACGCTCGAACGGATGCTCAACGAGACGTTCGACCTGGTGTACCAGAACGACTCGTACTCGCACATCGAGCTCTCGGGCGACTACGAGTTGACGGTGTACCAGAAGGACGGCGAGACGCTCGACCCGGAGCAGCTCTCCGGCGGCGAGCGCGCGCTGTTCAACCTGAGTCTGCGCTGTGCCATCTACCGGCTGCTCTCCGAAGGTGTGGAGGGCGCTGCGCCGATGCCACCGCTCATCCTCGACGAGCCGACCGTCTTCCTCGACTCCGGCCACGTCTCGCAGCTGCTCACGCTCGTCGAGACGATGCGGGTCGACTACGGCGTCGAGCAGATCATCCTCGTGAGTCACGACGAGGAGCTCGTCGGCGCGGCGGACTCGCTGGTCCACGTGGAGAAGGACCCGACCACGAACCGCTCGTCGGTCAGCCGGGGCGAGCGGCCGATCCCCGGACTGGACTGAGGGCTACTCCCTCTCGCGGAGTGCCGTGACGCCGTCCACCGCGAGCTCCGTCGCCGCGTAGCCGCGCTCGCCGGCGATGCGAGCCTCCTGGACGAGTCCGGCGGCGTGGAACTCCGTCAGCAGGCCGAGCAGGTCGCTCTCGCAGAGGTCGTAGTCGGCCAGCAGGTCCCGCACGGCGACGGCTTCGCGGTCGACGAGCTCGACGAGCAGGCCGAGCGAGCGGTCGTCGTGGGTGGCCGAGAGGACGCGGCGGACCGCGGGCGGGACGGCGCCGGCGGCGACCGAGAGCGCGGACTCGTCGTCGACCGCGACGAGGCTGTCGTTCGGTCGGAACTCCTCGACTCCGGTCTCGGGGTCGCGGACCAGCGTCGACTCGCCGGACCTCTTGACCACCAGCAGGATGCGGCCGTCGTCGTCGCGGACCGTTCGCATGGATCGCGGTTCGGGCGCGAGGGGTTAGTCGTTGTCGCCGTCGGCCGGTTCCTCGGCGTCGGCGTCCGGGTCGGTTGCGTCGGCGGCGTCGGCGTCCGGGTCGGTTGCGTCGGCGGCGGGGTCCGTGGCGCCGCCGGCGGCGGACGCCGAGGCCGCCTTGCTGCCGTCGCCCCTCGGGAGGTCCCAGGTGCGGAGGCGGTAGACGCCGTAGACGAAGCAGACCAGTCCGGCGGCCAGCAGTCGGCCACCGAGGTACCAGTCGCCACGGAAGATGACGTACAGCGCGCCGAGGCTCCCGGCGAGGAGCGCGGCGTTGAACGCCAGGACGAGGATCCAGAACTTCCGCTGGAGGTCCGCCGGCGCGTCGATGTCGGCGGTCGAACCGGGGGATGGAGCCTCCGGAATCCGCACGGAGGGCGTGAGCTCCGCCTCGTAATCGCGGAGGTCGGCCTCCGGGTCCGGCTCGCCGGGGCCCTTCTCGTCGTTGCCCTCCAGTAGGTCGTCCAGCACGCGTGAGTATTGGAGCGGCGGCAGGAAAAGGGTTGCTCGTTCGAGTCGTGCGTTGGGTGGCTCAGGCGTGCTCTCGGAGGGAGAACGTCTCTCCGGCCTCTAGCCACGCAAGCGGGTTCTCGGCGTCGTAGAATACGGTGCCCTCGTCGGTCTCGTATGTCTCGATGGACTCGACGCCGTCAATCTCGTCTCTATCGGCCGTGCGTCCGTCAGTTTGCGTTGCGTGGTCGGACAAGCCGGTCACCTCAAAGGGTGGTATACAGTAACAGGGTATATGTCTTGTTGCCGCGGGGAAATCAGACTCGACCGACAGGACGGGACGGTAACCGCCGACTACCAGGTGCGAGCGTGACGTTCGCGGGGTGCGAACCACGGACGTTTTTATCACTGCCCCCGAACCGTCGCCAATGACCGACGCAGGGGACTCAGAACAGCTGACTCTCGGGGGCGCGTTCGGCGACGGCGGGTCGACCGACGCCGACACAGACGACGGGCTCAGCGAGTCCGACCTCGTCGCCGAGGCCGAGGCCGTCACCACGCCGGGGCTCGAGGATGCCGACTTCGTCGAGGCCGACGAGGCCCTGTTCCCCGACCCCGACGGGACCGTCTCGCTCTCCGTGATGCAGGTCGACTACACCGTCGAGGGCTCGGGCGAACACGAACAGCCCGTGATACACGTGTTCGGTCGGACCGCCGAGGGCACCGCCGAGCACGTGATGGTGTTCGGCTTCCAGCCGTACTTCTACGCGCCGACCGCCTCGCTGGACGAGTCCGACCTCGACGACGAGGACGCGATCGTCGACTGGGAGGAGAGCGACGACGACGGCGAGCCCTACGAGAGCATCCGCGGCGAGCGCCTGACGAAGATCTTCGGGCGCACGCCGCGGGACGTCGGGAACATCCGCGACCGCTTCGACCACTACGAGGCCGACGTGCTGTTCCCGAACCGGTTCCTCATCGACAACGGCATCAACAGCGGCATCACCGTGCCGAACCGCCGCGGCGAGAGCGGCACCATCCGCATCCCCCACGAGGAGGTCGAGGCGACCGACCTGACCGCCGAGCCGCGCGTGAACACGTTCGACATCGAGGTCGACGACCGCAACGGCTTCCCCGAGGACGGCGAGGAGCCGATCATCTGTCTCACCTCGCACGACTCCTACGACGACGAGTACGTCGTCTGGCTCGCCATCGCGGACGAGTACGACGGCGAGGCACCCGCCGCCCTGCCCGACTACGACCCCATCGAGGGCGAGCTGGACCTCAGGGTCGAGGTGTTCGACGGCGACGACCAGCTCGAGGCCGAGCGACGGATGCTCGAGGCGTTCCTCGACTACATCGACGAGACCGACCCGGACCTGATGACCGGCTGGAACTTCGAGGACTTCGACGCGCCGTACTTCCTCGACCGGCTCGAGGAGCTGGACTCGACGATGCACGACCAGGACCTCCGGCCGGACCGGCTCTCCCGGGTGAACGAGGTCTGGCGTTCGGGCTGGGGCGGCCCCAACGTGAAGGGCCGTGTCGTCTTCGACCTGCTGTACGCCTACAAGAGCCGGCAGTTCACCGAGCTTGACTCCTACCGGCTCGACGCCGTCGGGGAGACCGAACTCGACGCGGGCAAGGAGCGCTACACCGGTGACATCGGCGACCTGTGGGAGAACGACCCCGGACGGCTGCTCGAGTACAACCTCCGCGACGTGGAGCTCTGCGTGGAGATCGACGCGAAACAGGACATCATCTCGTTCTACGACGAGGTGCGCACGTTCGTCGGCTGCAAGATCGAGGACGCGCCGACGGCGGGCGACGCCGTCGACATGTACGTCCTGCAGAAGGTCAACGGCGAGTGGGTGCTCCCCTCGAAGGGCCAGCAGGAGTCCGAGGACTACGAGGGTGGCGCGGTGTTCGACCCCATCACCGGCGTCAAGGAGATGGTGACCGTGCTCGACCTGAAGTCGCTCTACCCGATGTGCATGGTGACCATCAACGCCAGCCCCGAGACGAAGGTCGACCCCGACGCGTTCGACGGCGACACCTACCGTGCCCCCAACGGCACCCACTTCCGCAAGGACGAGGACGGGATGATCCGGGCGATGGTCGACGAGCTGCTGGAAGAGCGCGAGGCCAAGAAGGAACTGCGGAACCAGCACGACCCCGGCAGCCAGGACTACGAGCGGTACGACCAGCAGCAGGCCGCGGTGAAGGTCATCATGAACTGCTTCTCGTCGGATACGGATGTCCTCACCCCGGATGGTGTCCGAAACATCAGGGATCTCGACGTTGGTGACGAGGTGTACTCGCTGGACCCCGACACGATGGAGATGGAGGTCAAACCCGTCGTCGAGACCCACGAGTACCCCGACTACCGGGACGAGATGGTCGACATCCAGACGAGCAAGATAGATTTCAGCGTCACGCCGAACCATCGGATGCTCGTCCGCAAGGACGACAGGAACGGTGCGTCGTGGGACGACTTCCGGTTCGTCGAAGCTGGTGACCTCACCGATTCCTCGCACTACGAACTGCCACATGGCTGGGACGGGCCGGACGGGGAGAGCCTCGACCGGGTGGACATCACGGAGTTCCTCGACGGTGACTTCGAGGTCTGGGCGAACAACGACGTCCACGGGCATACGCTGGCCGCCGAGGTGGGTTTCTACCCGGACAAGATGGAGAAACAGGGTGAGGACGGAACTGGATACGTCTTCGACGCCGAGACGTTCGAAGCGCATCGTGAGTACCTCGACGAGCACTGTTCAAGTTTCTACGTCCACGCGGAGCGCGGTCGAAAGTGGATTCCGCGGTTCTACGACGGCGACGACTTCCTCGAACTGCTCGCCTGGTACATCACCGAGGGGTCGGTCTACACGTCCGCGGACAAGCAGTTCGGCGAGAACTTCCGCGGGAGTGCGACGTCCGTCAACATCGCACAGGACGCCATCGCCGACGGTGGGGACGGCGACGACCACACGGCTATCGGGGAATTGCTCGACAGGATGGCGTTCGACGCGTACGTGGACGACCGCGGGTACCAGTTCACCTCGGAACTGTTCGGGTCGTGGTTGGAGGCCACCTGCGGCGGTAACAGCTTCGAGAAACGGATTCCGGAGTTCGTCTTCGACCTGAGCCGAGAGCAGAAGGAACGGTTCCTGAACACCCTCATCGCGGGCGACGGCGACCGGCAGGTCAACAGCTGGCGGTACACGACTTCGAGCGAACGCCTCCGTGACGACGTGTTGCGTCTCTGTGCCCACCTCGGTCTGACGGCGAGCTACAACCACGACAGCGGGTCGTGGCGGATTTACTGCACAGACGGCGGGAAGAATAGCTTCCGGATGCACCGCTCCGGCAGCACGAGCACGGCCGACGATGGCGCGTACTGTGTGACCGTCGAGGACAATCATACGCTGCTCGCAGGGCGAAACGGGAAGTTCCAGTTCGTCGGCCAGTCGGTGTACGGGGTGCTCGGCTGGGACCGGTTCCGTCTCTACGACAAGGAGATGGGTGCTGCGGTTACTGCAACCGGTAGAGAGGTCATCAAGTTCACCGAGGAGTCCGCGAACGAACTCGGGCACGAGGTGGCCTACGGGGATACTGATAGCGTAATGATAAGTCTTGGCAGTGATGTCGACACTGATGAGGCCATCCAGCTCTCGAAGGACATCGAGGAACACATCAACCAATCCTACGACGAGTTCGCGCGTGAAGCGTTGAACGCGGAGTTCCACCGCTTCCAGATCGAGTTCGAGAAGCTCTACCGCCGGTTCTTCCAGGCGGGCAAGAAGAAGCGCTACGCCGGCCACATCATCTGGAAGGAGGGCAAGCACGTCGACGACATCGACATCACCGGCTTCGAGTACAAGCGCTCGGACATCGCGCCCATCACGAAGGAGGTCCAGCACGAGGTCATCGACAAGGTCGTCCGCGGTGCCGAGGAGTCCGAGATAACAGAGTACATCCACGACGTCATCGTCCGGTTCCGCGACGGCGAGTACAGCTACGACGAGATCGCCATCCCGGGCGGCATCGGCAAGCGACTCGACAACTACGACACGGACACGGCTCACGTCCGCGGGGCGAAGTACGCGAACCTGCTGTTCGGGACGAACTTCGACCGCGGCTCGAAGCCGAAGCGGCTCTATCTGGAGAAGGTCCACCCGGACTACTTCCAGCGGCTGGAGGACGCGGGCGAGTTCGACCCACAGCACGACCACCGCTACGGCGAGTTCAAGCGCGAGCAGGACGTCATCTGCTTCGACTACGCCGACCAGATCCCCGACGAGTTCGAGGTGGACTACGACAAGATGCTCGACAAGACGTTGAAGGGGCCCATCGCACGCGTCATCGAGGCGCTGGGCATCTCCTGGGAGGAGGTCAAGACCGGCCAGGAGCAGACCGGACTCGGCAGCTTCATGTAGGCGTCGACCGCGGTGCGTGCGGTCGGTTCGGACGCGACGGGCGCTGTTTTACAATCGTGAACAAAATTTTCCGATATGCGAATCAGAGACACGGGAATACGCAAGCATTATGGGGCCGACACCCTTTCCCTAGACCACTAGAGGTAGCCAGCATGGCAAAACTCGAACTCAACAATCTCCACGCGAGCGTTGCAGAAGACGATGGCGAGAAGATCCTCGACGGCGTCGACCTCGAGGTCGAATCCGGCGAGATCCACGCCCTCATGGGCCCGAACGGCTCCGGCAAGTCCACCACAGCGAAGATCGTTGCCGGCCACCCGGCCTACGAGGTGACAGACGGCGAGGTACTGCTCCACCTCGAACAGGGCGACTTCGGCGAGGACTTCGACATCCCGGCGGACAAGCGCACCTGGAACCTGCTCGAACTCGAGCCCAACGAGCGCGCTGCACTCGGTATCTTCCTCGGCTTCCAGTATCCCGCCGAGATCGAGGGCGTCACGATGACGAACTTCCTCCGCACCGCCCTCAACGCGAAGATCGAGGAGCGCGAGGAGCTCTTCGAGGACGACGACGAGGAGGAGGCAGAAGAAGAGGAGGCGGGCTACGACACCTCCCCGATGGAGGGCCCCGCGGACGAGGGCGAGGTCGGCGTCGCCGAGTTCCAGCAGCTCCTCCAGGCGAAGATGGAGCAGCTCGACATGGACGAGAAGTTCGCCCAGCGGTACCTCAACGCCGGCTTCTCCGGCGGTGAGAAGAAGCAGAACGAGGTCCTCCAGGCCGCAATCCTCGAACCGAGCATCGCGGTGCTCGACGAGATCGACTCCGGGCTGGACATCGACCGGCTGCAGGACGTCTCCCACGGCATCAACGCGCTGCGCGACGAGCAGGGCACCGGCATCCTGCAGATCACGCACTACCAGCGCATCCTCGACTACGTCGAACCCGACCACGTCCACGTCATGATCGACGGCCGGATCGCCAAGTCCGGCGGCCCCGAGCTCGCGGAGCAGCTCGAGGACGAGGGCTACGACTGGGTCCGCGAGGAAGTCTACGAGACCGCGTAACCACCCCGACAACACCACACCACAATCATGAGTTCCGATCAAGACCACCTCAAAGAGACCGACACCGAAGCCCGGTTCGAGTTCAAGAAGGAGGAGAAGTCCGCCTTCCAGACCGAGAAGGGCCTGACCGAGGAGACCATCCGTCTCATCTCGGAGGACAAGGACGAGCCCGAGTGGATGCTCGAGCGCCGTCTGCGCGCACTGAAGCAGTTCCAGCAGATGCCGATGCCGACCGACTGGCCGGGACAGCCCGACCTGAGCGAGGTCGACATCGACGAGATCGTCCCGTACATCCGCCCGGACATCGAGACCCGCGGCGGCGCGGACGACTGGGACGACCTCCCCGAGGAGATCCAGGACACGTTCGAGAAGCTGGGCATCCCGGAGGCCGAGCGGAAGGCGCTCTCGGGCGTCGGCGCGCAGTACGAGTCCGAGATCGTCTACCAGAACATGCAGGAGCAGTGGGAGGAGAAGGGCGTCATCTTCTGTGACATGGACAAGGCCGTCCAGGAGCACGAGGAGATCGTCAAGGAGTACTTCATGACGAAGTGCGTCCCCCCGAGCGACAACAAGTTCGCGGCACTCCACGGCGCGGTCTGGTCCGGCGGCTCGTTCGTCTACGTGCCCGAGGACACGACCGTCAACATGCCCGTGCAGGCGTACTTCCGGATGAACTCCGAGGGGATGGGCCAGTTCGAGCACACGCTCATCATCGCCGAGGAGAACTCCGAGGTGCACTACATCGAGGGCTGTTCCGCCCCGAAGTACTCCGCGTTCAACCTGCACTCCGGCGGCGTCGAGGTGTTCGTCGGCGAGAACGCCCACGTCCAGTACTCGACCGTGCAGAACTGGTCGAAGAACACCTACAACCTGAACACCAAGCGCGCCATCGTCGAGGCCGAGGGGACGATGGAGTGGGTCTCCGGCAGCATGGGCTCGAAGGCGACCATGCTCTACCCGGCGACCATCCTGAAGGGCCGCGGCGCGACTGACAACCACATCACCATCGCGTTCGCCGGCGAGGGCCAGAACATCGACACCGGCGCGAAGGTGTACCACAACGCGCCGAACACGAAGTCGACCATCGAGTCCAAGTCCATCTCGAAGGACGGCGGCCGCACGAACTACCGCGGCCTCGTCCACATCGCCGACGGCGCGGAGCACTCCTCCACGTCCGTCGAGTGTGACGCGCTCATGTTCGACAACGAGTCCACCTCGGACACGATGCCGTACATGGAGATCCAGGAGTCGAAGGTCGACGTCGCCCACGAGGCGACCGTCGGCAAGATCGGCGACGAGGACGTCTTCTACCTCCAGTCCCGCGGACTGGACGACGACGACGCCAAGCAGATGATCGTCGCCGGCTTCATCGAGCCCATCACGGAGGAGCTGCCCATCGAGTACGCGGTCGAACTCAACCGCCTCATCGAGCTGGAGATGGAGGGGAGCCTCGGATAATCATGAGCACACAGGTACACGCAAACCTCACACGCGACCAGGTCGAGCAGATCTCCGCCGAGCTCGACGAGCCCGAGTGGCTGCTGGAGACGCGTCTCTCCGCACTCGACGCGCTCGACGAGCTGGACATGCCGAGCGTCATCCAGACGCCCGGTCGAACGTGGACGAACCTCACCGACCTCGACTTCGAGGGCTTCGTCGACCCACTCAACGCCGCCCAGGACAAGGAGCGCGAGAGCGCCGAGGGCATCGAGGTGCTGGAGTGGAGCGAGGCCGTCGCCGAGCACGGCGAGCTCATCGAGGAGCACTTCGGCAGCGTCGTCGACCCCGAGGAGAACTACCTCACCGCGCTGTCGACCGCGCTGTTCACCGACGGCACCGTCGTCTACGTGCCCGAGGGCGTCGACGCCGAGGACGTGAAGATCCGGACGACGATGAACAGCCGCTCGCTGTTCAACTACACGCTCGTCGTCACCGAGGAGTCCTCGTCGGTCACCATCCTCGAACGGCAGTCCACCGGCGACGACGTCGAGGGCGAGCGCTACTACAGCGGCATCGTCGAGATCGCCGCCGGCGAGAACTCCCACGTCCAGTACGGGAGCCTCCAGAACCTCGACCAGGAGACGTACAACTACACGCTCAAGCGCGGCACCGCCGACACGTACGCCACGGTCAACTGGATCGAGGGCAACATGGGCTCCCGGCTCACCAAGAGCGAGGTCGAGACCACGCTCGCCGGCGACGGCTCCGAGAGCCACATCGTCGGCGCGTTCTTCGGCCACGACGACCAGCACTTCGACATCAACAGTCGGGTCTGGCACCGCGCCGAGCACACCACCGCCGACCTCGTCACCCGCGGCGTCCTCGACGACCGCGCCCGCTCCGTCTACGAGGGCGTGCAGGACGTCGGCCGCGACGCCTGGAACACCAGCAGCTACCAGCGCGAGAACACGCTGATGCTGAGCGACGACTCCGAGGCCGACGCCTCCCCGAAGCTCATCATCAACAACCACGACACCGAGGCCAGCCACTCCGCGACGGTCGGCCAGGTCGACGAACAGGACCTGTTCTACATGACCAGCCGCGGTGTCGACCCGCGCCGCGCCCGCAACATGCTCGTCGAGGGCTTCTTCGTGCCCGTGCTCGACGAGGTCGCCGTCGACGAACTCCGCGACGACATCGAGGAGCTCGTCGCCGAACGGCTGCGCGAGTAAGGCGTTCGCCACGCCCGGCCGCCGCGCTCGTCTCTTTGCGGTTCGTTCGCACACTACCGGCAGCTTGAGGTGTGACCTTCTCGTCGACCAGGCCATGACCGATACCGACTGCGTGTTCTGCGACATCGTCGCGGGCGAGGCGGACGCGCTCGTCATCGAGGACCGCGACGGTGGCGAGGAGCGGGCGGCGACGCTCGCGTTCTCGCCGCTGGACCCGGTCGCGCCCGGGCACGTGCTCGTGATTCCGAAGGCCCACCACGAGTCGCTGTTCGACGTCCCGGCGGACGTCCTCGGGGACGTGATGGCGCACGTGCAGGACCTCGCGACCCGGATGCGTGGCGGCGAGGACCGCGAACGGGGATTCGACGGCGTGAACGTCCTCACCGACAACACCGAGTACCAGTCCGTTCCACACCTCCATCTCCACCTCGTCGGCCGCCACGACGGCGACCCGGACCTGTTGCCCGACAGCGGCGACTGCGACATCGCGAAGCGCGACGCCTTCGACGCCGTCACCGCCGCCCTCGACGACGACTGAGTCGACGGCCGAGCGCGCGGCTCGTCGACGCGACCAGTCGACCGGCAACCCGTCGAGCGGAGAGGGAGAGCGTTAAGTGACCGGCTCTCCACCGTTCCCTCATGAGTTTGGGACAGCGCGTCGCCACCGACCACCAACTCGCCCGTCTCCTGCAGATCGGGGCGGTGCTGGAGGAGGTGGTCGAATCCCGCGCGTACCACCACATCGACTCCTTCGACGACGACGGCGTCGACGACGACGTCCGCGACCTGCTGGAACACGCCGCCGAGGAGTCGGCCGAGCACCGCACCCGCCTCGAGGCACTCATCGAAGATCTGGACGCCGAGACCGTCCCGTACGAGGAGATCAACAAGCTGGTCGAGGCCCAGTACGCCCAGACGAAGCCCGAGGACTTCGACGGGCTGCTGTACGACCAGCTCTGCAACGAGGAGACGGCGTACAAGTTCTACGACGACCTCATCGAGGCCATCGAGGCGAGCGAGAGCGAGTTCAGCATCGACCGCGAGCACGTGCTCACGACCCTCCGCGAGATCCGCGAGGAGGAGGCCGAGGGCGTCGAGGAAGTGACCGCAATCATGGAGCGACGAGCGTGAGGACCCACCGATGAACACCGCAGACCAGTACCTCAAGGCGATCTACCTGGTGCAACGGATGGAAGACGGCCCGGCCGCGACGGGTGCGCTGGCCGACATGCTCGACGTCTCCCCGGCGAGCGTCAACGAGATGGTCGGCAAGCTCCAGGAGCGCGGGCTCGTCGACCACGAGAAGTACAAGGGTGCGACGCTCACCGACGATGGCATCGTCCGCGCGGAGGACGCGCTCCAGACCTACTGCATCATCGAGCGCTTCCTCGCGAACGTCCTGGAGGTCGAGGACTACCGCGGCGAGGCCGGTGCGCTGGAGGCCGTCATCGACGACACCGTCGCGGAACGGCTGGACACCATCATCGACCGCCGCGACGAGTGCCCCGACTGCTTCGACGCCGAGGCCGACCAGTGCTGCTACCTCGAGGCGCCCGCCGGCGAGAGCGCGGACTGAGCCCGAGTTTACTTTCGCCCCGGTTTCCCTGAATTTAATACGCGCTCTATTCTGCTGGAAGCATGGAGTGTCCGACCTGTGAGAAGGTGTTGTCGACCGAGCAGGGAATGCGCCAGCACCACACCAAGGTCCACGGCGTCTCGTTACCGAATCGAGAGTGTTCGGGCTGTGGAACCGCGTTCTACGACCCCAAGGCACAGCGTGAGTACTGTGAGGATTGCAATCCAAACGCGGGTGAGCACAACGGGAACTGGAAGGACGCAAAAGAGGACGCGACGTGTGCACTCTGTGGCGGTTCTTTCGAGTATTATCCTTCGGACAAGGATGGTGTATACTGTCCGACCTGTGTCGAGGAAAGTGACGAGTTTCTCGGTGACGCTTCGTGGGAGGTGTGGGACGTAGAGCGTGTGGACCGGAACTGTGACGAGTGTGGAGTCGAAATGACCGTACTCAAATCAGACCGTGAACGTGGTATCGGCAGGTTCTGTTCGCGGGACTGCCTTTCGGCCTGGATGTCTACCGACGAGGAGTGGGACCCCAGCGACTACAGTGGTTCTTGGTATCCAGTGCGACGAGAGGCGTTGGAACGTGACGGTCACGAATGCCAGTCCTGTGGACTGTCGAAGACAGATATGGGTCGAGAGCCAGACGTCCACCATATCGTGCCGGTGCGTGAGTTCGACGATCCACAGGACGCTCATACGATTGAAACCGTTATCTGTCTGTGCCGTAGCTGTCACCGGCTTGCTGAAATCGGTCGAATTCCAACACCCGTGCCGTAGGAATAACAACGCATAAATCGGTCCACACGCAACCCTCGACTGCTTAGCCCTGTGGTGTAGTGGCCAATCATATGGGCCTTTGGAGCCCATGACAACGGTTCGAATCCGTTCAGGGCTATTGTAGGAAAATTTATATTTTCTATCGAGTCGAGAACGCATCTTTTTCATACGTCCCACCCCTCCATCCGAATCCAATGGGCTTTGGGAGCTACGACGAATCCGAACAGCAGGACCAGGACAGCGACATCGACGAGGACGACGCGGTCACCGTGCACGAGCACGACCACGAGGGCGAGGTGTCGTTCGACCAGGGGGAGATGTCGAACGAGGACCTCGTCGGGCAGCTCCAGCAGATGAAAGACGGCGACGACGAGTAACGGCTCGTCGAGCAGTTGCGGTCGCGGTCTACTCGTTCTCGTAGAAGGCGTCGGCGCCGTGGTCGTCCTGCCAGGCGAACGCGAACAGCCGGCGGCTCGGCAACCGGTCGAGGCCCCGGCCGTCGTCGCTCTCGCCGGTCGCGCCGTCCCAGCGGGCACCGTCGGCGACGAAGGTGCCGGGTTCGGCGGTGCGCTCGAACGCGAAGCCGGGGTTCTCGAAGGCGTGGATGCCGTCCGGCGTGGCGAAGACGACCACGTCTCGGTCGCCGACGGACGCGTGGACGACGCTTCCGGCGGCCTCGACGCGCGGGAGCGGGAATCCGAGCGCTGCGTCGCCGTCGGTCAGGCCGAGGACGACGGTCTTCGGGGCGAGGTCGTCGCGGTCCCAGTCGCGCTCGTCACCGGTGCCACGGTGGGCGGCCAGCCCGAAGCCGTCCATGTCGAAGTAGCGCTCGTACGGGGCGGCGTCGTAGTCGATGGGTTCGGGAGTATCGTCCTCGCTGGCGGCCTCGCTTTCGCCGCCCGGCGCGGCGAGCACCTCGCCGTCGGGGTTCGCCTCGCGGAAGCAGCCGACGGTCGTCATCGCGGCCGGACGGACGGTGAGCTCGGTGCCGGCGAGGGGGCCGTCGATGGCGACGCCGCGGCTCTGCTTCCACTCGCTGTCTGTCTCGCGGTCGTACATCACGAGGTCGTCGTCCGCCAGCTTGCCCGACACGCCGAAGGTGAGTGTGCGGGTGTCGCCGTCGACGGGCACCGTGCGCTCGTAGACCACTGCGCTCCCGCAGAGAGGACACCAGGTGACGGCGACGGGGGTTCCGGCCGCGTCGGCGGCGTTGACGATCTCGTGGTAGTGGAGGTACCGGACCGGGTAGGCGCGTGCCGGGTCGCCGTCGACGACGACCACCTCGTCGTCGGGGTCGCCGCTGTAGTCGGCGACGGGTTCGTAGGTCGGCTCGTCGACGCTCGGGATGGCGTCGCGCGGGAGGACGTTCCTGACGTGCACGTCCGGCGATGTGTGCGACGGGAGCATAAGGAGTCGGGTGTGTGGTGGGCTCGATGCACGCCAGCCCGTCAGTCTACTCGAGGACGAATCTGACGCGCTCGCCGTCGGAGCCCCGCGTCTCGCGGCCGGTGACGGTGACGGTGCCGACGTCGGCGGTCGACTCGACGTGGGTGCCGGCGCAGGCGGTGCGGTCGTAAGGGTCGCTGGCGGCGTCGGCGCGCTCGCAGGCGCCCGTCGGGCCGTCACCGCCGATCTCGACGATGCGGAGCTCGGTGATGGAGTCCGGGAGCAGGTGGATGCGGGTGCGGTCGGTGTCGAGCTCGGCCTCTGCGGTTGCGCGGTCCATCTCGTACCAGCGTACGGGCAGTGCGGCGTCCACGAGTTCGTTCAGGCCGTCCTCGATGGCGGCGAGGTCGTCGTCGTCGAAACGGTCGTGGTCGCAGTCCAGACGGGCGCGGTCTTCGTAGACCTGGTTGCCCGTGGTGGCCGCCTCGAACTCGTCGAGCAGGAGCGCCGAGAGGAGGTGCTGGGCGGTGTGGTAGCGCATGTGGGCGTGCCGTCGGTCCCAGTCGAGCTCGCCGACGACGGCGGTTCCCGGCTCGGGCGGGTCGCCGTCGAGGGTGTGGTAGATGGTGTCCTTCTTGGCGACGTCGGTGACGGTCCACTCGGTGCCGTCCTCGGCGGTGAGGGTGCCCTGGTCGGCGGGCTGGCCACCGCCGGCCGGGTAGAAGCAGGTGCGGTCGAGCACGACGCGGTCGCCGGCGACGCGCTCGACGGTCGCCTCGAACCGACGGGCGGACGAATCTGTCAGGTAGAGCGCTTCTGTCACGTCCGGAGCGAAGCTCTCCGAACACTTAATCCGCACTGTCGTAACGCCTAAGAGTTGTAGAGCCGTTTGTACGGATAACAATGACTACGGACCGTCTAATCTGGTGGGATTCTCTATGGGTGTCGAGATAAAGGAATCACGGGTCACCGACGAGGAGTTCGAGGAGATGCAAACGTTCGTGCACGACTACCTCCTCGCCAGCGTCGAGAACGAGGACGAGGGTGGCCGGATGCGCTGGTACCCGTGGCACTCCGCGGAGTACCGCTTCAACCACATCCTCAACGTCGTCGCCCTCGCCACGAAGATCGCGAAGAAGGAGGGCGCGGACGTGGACGTGACGCGGGTCGCCGCGCTGTTCCACGACATCGCGAAGCTCGACGCCGACCAGGACGTCCACGCCGAGGAGGGCGCCCGCGTCGCCCGGCAGTACCTCGAGACCCGCGGTGAGTTCCCGTCGTCGTTCGTCGACGAGGTGTGTCGCGCCATCGAGAACCACTCGTACCAGGGCGACCTCACGGACCTCTCGCTGGAGACGCAGTGTCTCATCGAGGGCGACGTGCTCGACAAGGTCGGCGCGAACGGCACGGCACTGATGCTGCTCCGGATGGGCTACGAGGCCCGGACGCACATGGACGCCGCCGAGATGGTCGACCGGGTGCTCGAACGCGGCCGCGACGCCGCCGAGCGCATCGAGAGCGACACCGCAGAGAGCATCGCACACCAGCGGCTCAAGCGCGTGAAGTGGTTCCGCGAGTGGCTGGAGCTGGAGGTCGCCGAGATGGAGCTCGGCGACGTCGAGTCCGTCCTCTGAGCCGGCTGGCCGTCTCTGCGTCAGAAGCGCCTACATCGCCCCGAGCGACCGGACCGCGTCGACGGCCATCGGCGCCAGCGTCTGCACCGCGTCGACGAGGAAGAAGCCGCCGAACAGCGCCAGGACGACCGCGCTGGCGCCGGCGACGACCGGTGCGAAGCGGTCGACCCGCCTGCCGACGGCGACCAGCGTGGCCGGGAAGCCGGTGACCCAGAGCAGGATGCCGCCGAAGAAGCCGACGACGAGCGCGAGCGAACCGGCCTGCACGACGACGGTGCCCGCCAGCGACTCGCTCACGTAGGGGACGTGGCTGAACACGTCGATGGCGCGGTCGTCGAGCATGTGGACGCCGACGGTGAGCCAGAAGACGATCTGGTACGGGTTCGTGAGCGCGAGCACGAACGCCTTCGAGAAGCCCTTGCGGTCGTCCTCGGGGTCGACGTCGACGAAGTCGGTCTCGCCCATCGCGTCCCGGGCGGCGCCGTAGGCGAAGTAGCACATGAGCACGCCGCCGGCGAGGACCATGACGCCCTTGACCGCGGGGACGGTCTCGACGAAGGCGACGACGCCGAGCCACGCCAGCACGAAGAAGCAGGCGTCGGCGGTGAACGCACCGAGCCCGGCTCGGACGCCGGCGAACCAGCCGCCGAGGACGCTCTCCTCCGCGATGATTGCGTTCATCGGCCCCGGTGGGGAGGCGAGCGCGAAGCCGAAGAGGAGGCCGGCGAGCAGCGAGGCGAGCGTCGATGCCATCGGCGGCGCTACGCCGGTGGGCTACAAAAGCAGACCGGAGGCGGCGAAGCAGGCGAGCGGTTACGGCCCCGTCGCTGCGATGTCGACGGCGAGCGGGAGCACCCCACCGAGCCAGTTCGCGGCCGCGAAGACGGCGTCCGTGGCCGCCCCGACGAACGTCTCCCAGAACGAGAAGCCGGTCAGCAACGCGAGGAACGTGTCCAGCCCGAAGAAGCCGAAGAGCGCGGCGGAGGCGATGTGGGCCTTCCTCAGGTTCACCCGGTGGGAGAACCGGTGGAAGAAGTAGGCGTTCGCGAGGCTCACCGGGACGATGGCGAGCATCTCGCCGGTCCAGATGGCCGGCGTCGCGCCGTACTGTGCGGCGAGCCCGATGGTGACGAGCTGGGTCTTGTCGCCGAACTCGCCGGTGGCCATCATCCCGAAGATGGGGAACCACGCGGCGAGGCTGGCCGGGAGCTCGCGGCCGAACACCGTCCGGGTCTCCTCGAGACGGTCGACCGACTGGAGGAAGCCACCGTCGGTCTCGACGGCGCCCTCGCCGCCGATGTCGTCGAAGCTCCGGTCGCCGTCCTCGGGCATCGAGTGCAGGAGCAGGCCGGCGAACACGAGGAAGAGCGCGCCGGTGAACACGTCGAGGTAGACGCCCGGGAGCACCTGGAGCAGGAACTCGCCGAAGAGGATCTCCAGTGCGGTCCAGCCGGCGAACGCGGTGGCCGCGGCCGAGACGACCACGAGAGGGTGGTAGCGCGTCGACAGGCCGGCGATGATGAACTGCACCTTCTCGCCAGGCAGCACGGCGAGCTGGGCGACGAACGCGACGACGACGATCTCCGCGAAGCCGGTCACGCTTCGGGCACCTCCTCGGTGGAGATGTCGGTCTCGACCCGCTTGACTCGGATGGAGTCCGCGATCTCCTCCGGGAGGCTCTGTCTCCCGCCGTCGGCGACGGCGACGGTGACCATCCCGAAGGGGGCCACGTCGACGATACGGACGACGGTACCGGGGGTGATGTTCGCGTCCTTCAGGTACCGCAGCTCGTCGTCGTCCCGGTCGCTGACACGTGAGATCTCGACGGTCGTCCCGGGCTCGTGGTCCGACAGTCTGGTGTGTTCTGCGTCGGCCGGCGGCGAGAGGTCCGCGTCGGGGATGGGGTCGCCGTGGGGGTCGACGGTGGGGTTGCCGAGCGCTTCGGCGACCCGGCGCTCGAACTCCTCGGAGATGTGGTGTTCGAGCACGTCGGCCTCCTCGTGGACCTCGGACCAGTCGTAGTCGAGGTGCTCGGTGAGGTAGGCCTCGAGCAGGCGGTGGTGCCGCAGGACCTCGAGCGCGACGGTGACGCCCTCGTCGGTCAGCTCGACGCCCTTGTACTTCTCGCGCTCGACGAGGCCGCGGTCGTCGAGCTTCTCGACCATGCTCGTCACCGTCGGCGGGGTGACGTCGAGATACTCCGCGATATCGGAGGTCGAGACCGGGGGCTCGTCGCGCTCCTGGAGGATGTAGATCGCCTTGAGATAGTCCTCCATCACGTCGGAAAGCATCCTTGCACGAGTTTAGATGGCTCTAAAGGAAAAGTTGTCCGGTTGCAGCAGCGCGAGATGGGTTGTCCAAACCGCGAGCCCGGGTTCAGATACCCTGGCCCATCAGGTGACTGCGGAGGATGTCGTCGTCCTTGTTGCCGGTGCCGGTGTTGACGAGGACGACGGTGTCGTCCGCGTCGAACTCGCCCTCCTCGGCGAGCTTCCACGCGCCGGAGGCCGCGGCCGCGCAGGTCGCACCCATCTCCAGACCCTCGTGCTGGGCGACGGTGATGGCCGCGTCGAGGATGTCCGGGTCGTCCGTCGCGACCGCGCCGCCGTCGGACTCCCGGAGCACGTCGAGGATCCACGGGCTGGCGCCGGGGTCGGGGATCTCGATGCCGCCGCAGATGGTGTCCGGGTGCTCCCACGCCTCGTGGACGTCCTTGCCCTCCTGGAACGCGGCGACGATGGGCGCACAGCCGGTCGCCTGTGCCGCGTAGAACCCCGGTACGTCGTCGGTGAGACCCAGCGATTCGAACTCCTCGGCGGCCTTGTGCATCCCGACGAGACCGACGCCGCCACCGGTCGGGTACACCACCGCGTCGGGGGTCTCCCAGTCCAGCTGCTCGGCGATCTCGTAGTACATCGTCTTCTTCCCCTCGTGGCGGTACGGCGTCTCGAACGTCTTCACCGAGTACCAGTGCTCGTTCTCCGGGTCGGCCATCGCCTCGGCGAACGCCTCGCCCGCGTCGGTGATGCGCCCGCCGACGACGGTCATGTCGCCCCCGTGGACGTTCACCATGGCCTTGTTCGTGAAGCCCGAGCGCGCCGGCAGGAACACGTGCGAGTCCAGTCCGGCGCGGGCGGCGTACGCCGACGCCGCCTGCCCCGCGTTGCCGGCGGACGCCAGCGCCACGTCCGTCGCGCCGTGCTGGGCCGCGGCCGTCATCGCCACGGTCTGTCCGCGGTCCTTGAACGTCCCCGTCGGGTTGCGCCCCTCGTCCTTGATGTACACCGTGCCGACGCCGAGCTCGTCGGCCAGCTTCGGGCACTCCACCAGCGCGGTCGCCCCTTCGTCCATCGTCACCGCCGATTCGCGGGTGAACGGTAACAGCTCCGCGTAGCGCCACATCGAGTCGAACGGCCGGTCTGCCAGCGCCGTCCGCGACAGCGACACGTCGTCGTACTCGTAGGCCGGGTCGAGGATGCCGCCGCAGTCGGGACAGCGGTGTGTCTCCGCGGCGGCGTCGAAGCGCTCGCCGCAGTCGACGCAGTCCAGTCCGACGAAAGCCTCGGTCGTCTCCATATCGGGGGTTGGAACGGGGTGGCCTAAGCCCTGTCCATGTCGATGTCGCCCGGGCGGAAGGCCCCGCCAGCACCGCGACCACCGCGGTTTTCACCCCGGTGGTCGAAAGGCGGGGTATGGACGCAGACGTCATCGTCGTCGGCGGCGGACTGGCCGGACTGGTGGCCGCCCGTCGCCTCGCCGATGCGGGCGCGGACGTGCGGCTGTTCGAGCGCGAGGAGACCGTCGGCGGGCGCGTCCGGTCGACCCACGAGGACGGCTTCACCTTCGACCGCGGGTTCCAGGTCATGTTCACGGCCTACCCCGCGGTGCAGGCCGAACTGGACCTCGACGCGCTCGACCTGCGGACCTTCGCGCCGGGGGCGTGCATCTGCCGCCCGGGGCACCGGTCCATCCTCTCGGACCCGTTCCGGGACCCGTCCGCGCTGACCGAGTCGGTGCTGAACCGCGACGTGACGGTCTCAGACAAGCTCCGGACGCTGAAGCTCAAACGGGAGCTCGCGGGCCGCTCGACGGAGGCCATCTTCCAGGGGCCGGACAGCGACATCGAGTCGTACCTCGGCTCGCGTGGCTTCTCGCGGAAGTACGTCGACAACTTCGCGGCACCGTTCTACGGGGGCATCACGCTCGACCGGTCGCTGTCGACCTCCAAGCGGGTGTTCGAGTACACGTTCAAGATGCTCTCGGCGGGCGAGACGGCGGTGCCGGCCGACGGGATGGGCGCCATCACGGCCCAGCTGCGCGAGCGCGCCGAGGCCTCGGGCGTGGACGTACGAACGAGTGCGACCGTCACCGAGGTCGGTCGCGAGGGCGACGCGACGGTCACCGTCGACGGTTCCGAGCGCGTGGCGGATGCGGTCGTCGTCGCCACCGACCCGAAGGCTGCGCGGGAGCTGACCGGTGTCCCGTCCATCCCGACGGACGCACACGCCTGTGTCACGCAGTGGTTCTCGGTCCCGGGCCGGGACGCGCTCGACGCCGGGACGCGGCTCATGCTCAACGCCACCGAGACGGGCCCGAACCAGATCGCCGACCACACCGCCGTCGCCCCGGAGTACGCACCCGAGGGGCTCCGGCTCCTCAGTGCGACGTTCCTCGGCGACCGCGAGGAGAGCGACGACGAGCTGGCGGCGCTGGCGACCGAGACGCTCGAATCCTGGTACCCGGAGCGTCGCTTCGACGGCCTCTCGCTCGAACACACCGACCGCATCCCGTTCGCGCAGTTCCAGCAGCCGCCGGGCTTCTCGGACTCGCTGCCGGACACGCGCGACCCCGGCGGGCCGGTCTACCTCGCCGGCGACTACACCCGCTGGTCGTCCATCCAGGGCGCGATGGCAAGCGGGCGGGACGCCGCGACCGCGGTCCGCGAGGACCTCGGGTAGACGGGCCGCCGGTTCCCACGAACTGGTACCGACCGGAGGGTTATCCGGGCTCGCGTGTGACGGGGGCGGTATGTCCCCGCAGACCGGCCGCCGACTCGACGACGATGGCGCTCCCGTCCCGGGCACCGGCTTCGAGTACGACGACGACGGCCCGCTCGCCGAACACCTCCACGACCGGTGTAGTCCGCTGTTCTCCAACCCGGTCACCGACGAGTGGACGACCATGCTCGTGACGCCAGCGGAGACTGGCGGCGAGTCGGTCACCGGCCTCGGCGTGTTCGCCCCCGGCAACGATGGGCCGCCCGAGCACTACCACGTCGGCTACGAGGAGTCATTCGCGGTGCTCCGCGGCGAGCTCGTCGTCGACATCGACGGCGAGACGAACCGACTGCGGCCGGGCGACGAGATCACGGTTCCACCGGAGACGCCCCACGGCTTCGCGGTCGTCGGCGACGGGCTCGCAGCGACGTTGACCACCACGCGCCCGGCAGCCCGCACGCTGGACGTGGTCCGGACGCTCTACGGCCTCGCCCACGAGGGCGCGCTCGACGCCGACGGCAAGCCAGGATTGCTCCAGTCGATGGCGCTCGCCGCCGCGATGTCGGACGACACGGTGTTCACGTCGCCGCCGCCAGTGCTGGCGAGACCGCTTGCGAGACTGGTCGCGCCGCTCGCGAATCGGCTGGGCTACGAGGCGACCTACGACCGGTTCGAGCGCGAGCAGTTCTGGCGAGAGCGCGTCGAACAGCCCGGACGCTAGGTGCCCAGGTGGCTGTCCGGTCAGAGCACCCGCCGCAGCTCTCCCAGCGGCGGGAACCGGAGCGTCTCCTCGGCGGCCGGGTCCCGGACGACCGGGTGGAAGCCGCCCGCTCGGCCGACCAGCGGGGAGTCGAAGTCGTGGGCACGCATCCCGTTGACGACGACACCCGGGGCGAGCGTCGTGAAGTGCGGGAGCATCACCACCGGAGCGCCGCCGTATGCGTCGGGTCCGTACAGCAGACAGGGATGTCGTTGCCCCTCCACTTCCAGCACCGGGTGGTCGTGGCCGACGACGTAGCGGTCGCCGGTCTCCGCGGGCTCCTCGTGGCCGTGACAGACGACGGTACCCGAGTCGAACCGGTAGGCGTCGTGGACCGGCTCGCTCGCGACGCGGTCGAGCTGGCGGTCGTGGTTCCCCCGCACCAGCACCGGTTCCGCGCCCGCATCACGGACCGCCCCGACGACGGCGTCGAGCGACTCGCGCACCGGCACCGGAACGGCGTCGAACCGGTGGAGCACGTCCCCGGCGAACACCACCGTCCCGGGGTCGAACCGGTCGAACAGCACGCCGAGTCGGTCGAGGGTGTCCTGCCGCTCGTTCAACGGAAAGTCGACGTTCGAGGCGTGGGCTCGACCGAGGTGGAGGTCGGCGACGACGAGCGCGTCGTCGGCCGTGAGGTAGACACCCCGGTCACCGACGACGAACTCACTCGCCGACATCGCCGCCGTCGGTCCGCACGTCGGGCGAGACGCCGAGCGCGTCCTCGAGGTCGTACTCGGTGCCGGTCGCCACGAACAGCACCTCCTCGAGGATCGCCAGCAGCTCGGGGATGACCTGCACGACGAGCCAGGTGATACCGACGAGTGCGACGACCGAGGCCATCTGGGAGACGACGCTGTGTGCGAACCAGAACGAGGCCTCGATGGGTTCGACGCCAGCGAAGCTCGCGAGGGTGAGCACGGGCTCCATCGCGAACCAGCCCTCGCCCGCGGCGATGGCGACGAACACGTTGCGGACGATGTTCAGCACCCAGATGACGGGGATGGCGATGGCGAAGGACTTGAGCTTCCGACGCAGCGGGGCGTCGACCGCGACGATGAGCCCCGCGAAGATGGCCATCGAGCCGATGCCGGTGCAGGCGTAGACGATGTACGTGCTGAACGACTCCGGGCCGAAGTAGAAGTAGTTCATGTAGCCCTGGTCGCCCTCCCTGAACACCGGGTAGTAGCCGAGCTGGTTGATGCCCCAGAGCGTCTGTGCCGCGACCGTCTCGATGAGGAACCTGCGGACGGACTCGATGGCCTGGGTCGGGAAGTAGACGAGACCCATCACGCCGACCGCCCGCGAGAGGACGTGCAGGCGCTCGCGACCCTGGAGGATGAGGTAGCCGGTGTAGATGGAGGCCGGGACCGCGAACAGCGCGAGCCCACCTTCGACGAAGCTCTTGACCTCGAACGCGAAGTGCGGGAACACTGCGAGCCAGAACAGGCCGAACAGGCCCCACGTGACCGCGAGGACGTACCGTGCGCTCTCCCTGTCGTAGACGTCGACCAGCGCGCCGACGAGGAACGCCGCGATCAGGACCCACGCGAACAGGTCCGTCGCGGTCATCCCGAGCACCGTCGGCCCGACGACGGCCGGGAGGAAGTTCATATCCACTGCAAGGTGGTTCTCGGTTAAAGTCCTGACGCCATCTCACGAGGGGATTACCGTCGGGTAACCGGGTCCAGGCGTCGGGGTGGGGTGGTTCGCCGGCTCAGTCCGCGTGCTCCCTCGCCGTCGTGTACGCGTCGCGGACCGCCCGGAACGACTCCTCGTCGCCCCCGTGGTCCGGGTGGACCTCCATCACCCGCTCGCGGTAGGCGTCCCGGACCTCGTCGGTCGAGGCGGCGGGGGAGAGCCCGAGCGCACGGAACGCCCGCTCGACGGCGTCGGGTTCGCCGGCCGGTTCCCACTCCAGTTCCGGAACCTCGAACGGGAGCCGGCGGCCGAGGTGGTGGCCGGGCATCTCGTGTTCACAGAGCACGGCGGCCGTGCCCGCACCCTGGATGTCGAAGAAGGCCTGCGCGTCGAACGTCACCGCCACGTCGCGCTCGGGCAGGTAGAACGCCACGGTGTGCCCGGCGACGGGATGGTCCTCTGCGTACCGCTCCCCGATGTCGTCGAGGTAGTGACGTATCTCCGCGCGGCGGCGGGCCTGTCCGCGTTCGCCGTCCTCGCTGCGGGCGGTCGGCGGGCTCGGGAACAGTTGCTCGCCGACGACGAACATCGCGGCCGAGAACGCGGCGAACACGATGCCGAGGGACAGCCCCGCGAGCACCCACGACGGGAGCGTCGCGGCCCACTCGAAGCCGAGTGCGAGCGGTTGCGGTACCACGACGGAGCATAGGTGTTGCGCGGTAAAGAAAACAGCGGACCGAACACCTTCGGGGGACGTTGATGTGGCTGGCCCGCGTCAGGTCACGACATGTGCACGGAGCACGCGTCGGAGCGGGACGCCGCAGCATCGGGGCGAACAGCGCCCGCCGACGACCCGGGCGACACCCGGAACGTGGACCGACCGACCCGGCTCCGGAGCAGGTACGTCGACCTCGACCGGGTGCGGGTACGGTACTACGTCGCGGGCGACGACGACGCGCCGCCAGTCGTGCTGCTCCACGGCGGCGGACTCGACGAGGCCCGGCTCTCGTGGCGACACACCATCACCGGACTGGCCGACGTGGCACGGGTGTACGCGCTGGACTGGCCGGGCTACGGCGCGAGCGGGCCACCGGCCGAGAGGGCGACGCTCGACTACTACGCCGACGTCCTCGTCGAATTCCTCGACGCGGTCGACGTGGACCGGGCGACGCTCGTCGGCATCTCGATGGGCGGCGGCGTCGCGCTCCGTGCCGCCATCGACACTCCGGAGCGCGTCTCGCGGCTGGTCCTCGTCGACAGCTACGGGCTCGGCAGCACCGTCCCGGGCGGGCGACTGGCCAGCTGGTTCACCGGGCTCGACCGGACGAACCGGCTCCTCTGGGCGGTGCTCGGGCGGAGCCGTCGGCTGGTTCGCTGGACCATCGAGGGCATCACCGTCTCGCCCGATTCCGCGCTCGTGGACGACGCCGTGACGGCGCTCTCCCGACCCGCGGCCGGCCGGGCCTGGCGCGCCTTCCAGCGCCACGAGGTACTGCCCGCGGGACTGCGCACCGCGTTCGTCGAGGACCTCCCCCACCTCGACCGTCCGACGCTGCTCGTCCACGGCGAGCAGGACCCGCTCGTCCCCGTCGACTGGGCGGTACGCGCGGCAACGCTGCTGCCGGACGCGGAGCTACGCGTGCTCTCGAACTGCGGCCACATGCCGCCCCGGGAGCGGCCCGAGGCGTTCGACGACGCGGTGAGAACCTTTCTCGATCAGCCGATGTAGCGCAGGTCGTCGTCGCTCGGGACCTGGGCCTGCTGTTGCTGCTCCATCTCCTGGATCTTCCCGATTACCTCCTCCATCTCGTCGGCGCGCTCCTCCAGCGAGGCGTAGTCCACGTCCATCCCGAGCATCCCCTCGAGCACCTCCAGGACGGACCGGGCGCTCTTGGGGTCGACGAGGTAGCCCGAGGTCTCGCCCATCAGGCAGGCGGCGTCGACGTCGCGGCGCGCGCCGAGTCCGAGCAGCAGCCCGGAGACGCCGACGATGCCGCCCGCGGGCTCGTCCTCGCGGAACTCCACGTCCTCGTCCTTCAGCGCCTCGACCACCGACTCCCGGGTCGCCGCCCCGAGCACCGCGTACTCCTCGATGAGTTCGCCGGTGGGGACGCCACCGAGTGCGTACAGCTCCTCGCAGCCGAACTCCTCGGCCACGTCGAGCACCGCGCTCGCGAGACGGTAGTGCCCCTCGTTGGTCTGTGCCTGGTGGTCGCCCGTCAACACCAGCAGGTCGCGCCCCTCGGTCTCGACTGCGTGGAACTCCAGGTGGGTGAGCTCGGCGATGCCGTCGTCGCCCACGTCGACCTGCGGCGGCAGGTCGTGCGAGTAGAGCCGCCGGACGAGCGTCCCCTCGTACTGGTCGAGGATGTGCTCGGCCGCCAGCTTGCCCACGTGGCCGACGCCCGGCAGTCCTTCGACGAACGCCGGGTCGGAGAGTTCGGCCGAGTCGACGGTCTCGATGTCGAGTGGCTCCATACCCGCTACTCGCGGTCGGCGCGCTTAAGAGCGCGTCGGTAGTCGCCGTAGCTGTCCTCGGGGTCGACCGGGGCCGGGGCGCTGTTTATCGCCTCGGCTCCGCAGTCGGGACAGGTCGCAGAAAGGGTGTACACCGGGCGTTCGTGGCGGTCGCGCCACGCCGAACACACCCGGATGTCCGACTTCATTCGTCGTCGGAGCGACGCTCGCGGTGGTACTCGCCGCTCCCACCGTGCTCCTCGATGGCGACCTCCGCCCGTTCGGCGGCCGCCTCGAGCTCCGACTCCGCGGTCTTGTAGTTCGGTGCCTTCACGCGGATGCGGTACTCGGGCGAGCCGACGTAGGTCACGTCGAGCTCGACCTCGTCCGGTACCTCGCCGTTGCCCTCTGCCGCCTGCAGCGCCTCCTGCACGTCGTCGACGCCGCTCGGGTTCGGACTGCGCAGGTCCACGTACCCCGTCACGGTGACGTACGGCACGGAGACGTTGTCGCGTGCGGTGTCGACGAGCTTCTCGACCTCCTCGTCGGTGAGGTCGCTGTCCGAGAGCGCCTCGGGGCCGTGGATGGCCGCCTGCTCGAAGCCCTCGTAGAGGCTGCCGAACTCGGCGAGCAGCTCGTTGGCGACGGAGGCGTACTGCTCGTCGCTGACGTCCTCGCCGAACGCGAGCAGCATCCAGTTGTCGGCCTTCTGCTCGTTCTTCCACTCCTGGATCTTGTCCGACCGCTGGTGGTCGTTGACGTCCTTGATGGAGAGGTCGATCTGCTGGGAGTCCTCGTCGACGTCGAGTACCTTACAGACGACGGTCTGGCCCACTCCGACGTGGTCGCGGACGTTCTTGATCCATCCGCTGGCGACCTCGCTGATGTGGACGAGGCCACGCTTGTCCTCGTACTCCTTGAGGTCGACGAAGACGCCGAAGTCCTCGATCTCGTCGACGTCGCCGACGACGAGTTCGCCCTTCTCGGGCCAGCCGCTGTACTTCATCGTGCGTCGACCGTCTCCACGATCTCGTGGGGGATGTCCGCCTGTCCACCGGTCGGGGTGGCGAGCGTGGTGCCACACACCGCGCAGTTGACGGTGGTCGAGGCGTTCCCGAACACGATCTGTTCGTTCTCGCAGTCGTTACACTTGACGCGGATGAAATCTCCTGCCATGGTTTACTCCTGAAGCTCCAGTCGACCGGCACGCCATCCCGGGCGGAGGTGCGCCTTGCCGCACTCGCCGCAGCGGTACTTGAGGTCGGTCTTCTTCGTGGGCTTGTCCCCACCGGGGACCTTCGAGAAGCGACCGGCGTTCCCGATGACCTTCTTCCCCTCGCGCTGTTTGCGCTGGTCCTTCTTCATGCCCGAGCTCCGGCCCGTGCGGACCTTCTCCACCTCGTGCTCGTGGTGCTCGTTGCAGTGTGGACAGTACGTGTTGAAACGTCGTGGCATCTGCATAGATATCGGCCTCTTGGGACCACGTTGTCTCCGGCACTTTAAAACCCGTTTGGTTCGCCGCGAGCCATCCACGAGCGCCGTTACCGCGTGGTATCGGCCGGTTCGCCCGCGTCCTCGCTCCCGTCGTCGGCTGCATCGGTCGCGGTCGCGTCGTCCACGCTGGTGCCGTCCGGCCCGTCGCCCTGGAACGCCTCGCCGAGCTGTTCGCGCCACTCCTCGGTCGCCGCGAGGTCGGCCTCCAGCTCGGCGACGTGGTCGGCGAGCTCGGTCATCGACTCGCCGTGGCGCTCCTCGACATCCGAGATGCGGGACTGGAGCCCGGTGAGGTCGTCCGCGAGCGAGTCCGCACGCGCGTCGACCTCGTCGGTGCGGCCGCCGACCCGGTCGAGTCGAGCGTTCGTCCGCTCGAGCCCCTCGTCGAGCGTCGCCACGTCGTCGGCCACGGCGTCGACCCGGTCGTCGACCCGGGACTCGACGGCATCGAATCGGTCCTCGACCGCGGCGAAGCGCTCGTCCACGACGTCGAACCGACCGTCGACGTCGTCGAGGCGCTCCTCGATAGCCGCCAGTCGGTCGTCGACGGCGTCGAACCGGTCACCGAGGTCGTCGTACTCGCCGGCGTCCGCGTCGAGTCCGTCCTCGACGGCGGTGACAGCCTCGCGCGTCGCCGCGATGTCGGCCTGCATGTCGTCGACGATCTCGGTCGCCGTGCCGTGCTCGTCGATGAGGTCGGCGAGACCGTCTGCGTACGCCGCGAACTCCTCGAGGCGTGCCTCCAGATGCTGGAAGTGGACCTGCTCGCTGCGCGCCTGCCCGGGCGCGACGTGCTCTCGCAGTCGCTCGGCCTGGTGCTCGCCGATCGCGCCGGTCTCGAAGGCGTCGACGAGCGCGTCGACGACGGCAGCCGGTGGGAGCGCGGACACCACGGCCTCGGCCGACAGCGCTTCGGCGACCGCCTCGCTCGACAGTGCCGCGGCGACGAGCTCCGGCGTGAGGGCGTCGGCGACCGCGGCCTCGGTGAGCTCGGGGTCGGGCTCGGTCGTCGTGGTCCCGTCCGCCCGCGACCGCGTGCCCTCCGAGTCAACGGGGTCGACCATGTCGATGTACGGTTCGCCGAACACCGGCTGGACGCGGTCGAGCTCCGCCGACGCGACCACGTAGCCCGTCGTCACGCTGTCCCCGGCCGGCAGGATGTCGACGAGGACGAGCGTGCCCTCGCCGTCCTCGAGCAGCCAGTCGCCGTGCCCCGCGGCGTCCAGGTCGAGGGTCTCGACCGGGAACCTCCTGCCCAGGGGTTCCTCGAGGCGGACTGCGGCGGTGTCCGCACGCTCCGACGTGATGTGGTACTTCACCGTCATCGCCCCGTCCCCCGGCTGGATGCCCTTTGCTACCCGAATCCCGTCCTTGGTGGTCGTCTTGGTGTTGCTCAGTGAGTCCGTCGAATGCATGGACGCCCCTCCGTTCTGCCGTCGTACACACCCCACCACCATTAATTACACGACGGTTCAAGTGTCAATCTTATCGCGGGACGGCGCACGCGTCGGCTGCTTCGACACCCTTAATGTGGGGCTGTCCGAACCGACGCGCATGAAGCGGCTCATCATCGACGGGGACCCCGGCATCCGGAAGGACGCCATCATCGACTACGACGGCGAGGAGGTCCACTGTTTCTCGGTGACGCGCAACGGCGACTGGCACGGCCCCGAACGCGTGCAGCTCTGGTGCGTCGTCGGGACCGAGGACGAGACTGACGACTTCATGCGGCGGAACTTCATCCCGCACCATCTGGAGGTCGACCGCGTCGAGGCCGAGGCGGTCGACGTCATCAAGGGCAAGGGCGAGCTCTCGGTCTGAACGCCCACCGTTCTCAGCGGCTCCGATTCCCCGTCGAGAGTGCCGACTGGTCGACCTCGTAGATCACCACGTCGCCGTAGCGTTGCGCCACCGAGATGTAGGACTCGTCGGCGAGGTCGTCGACGGCGTAGTGCTGGCGCTCGTGCGGCCCGACGTAGATGTACGCCACGTCGTACTTCGCCAGCACGCTCGCCCGGTCGGTGCTGTTCCCGGTGTAGACCGTCCGGACGTCGGCGACCCGTTCCTGCCAGCCTTCCTCAGTGTGGTAGTTCGAGGCGTGCGTCCAGCCCGCGATCGTGGGGAGGCCGGTCAGCGACGAGACGCCGCTGACGAGCTGTGTGGCGGGCGTGTTGATGCCGTAGACGTGCTCTCTGGTCGGGCGCTCGACGACGACCGGGCGACCCTCGCGGTCGTCGAACCACTCGATGGCCGCCGACTGGTTCGGGTAGGTGGATTCGGTCCAGGCCCTGCCGTCGAGCGTGTCCGCGCCCGGCCCCTCGAAGTGACCGCCGAGGGCCAGTCCGCCGTACACCGAGAGCGAGACGACGAGCACGACGGCGAGCCCCACGGACGCGACCTGGCCGGCGCGCTGGGTGCTCGCAGACCGGCGTTCGGCCAGTCGCGCGCCGATGCTCCAGTCGGGCCACTGGCGGGCGATCAGGTCTACCAGCATCACGCCGGCGGCGGTGCCCCAGAGCACCCACACCTGCATGTAGAACTTGAAGACGGTGTTGTAGCGCCCGCTGCCGGCCCGCTCTGAGACGTAGACGAACTCGACCATCGTCACGAGCCCGACGGCGGCGACGAGCAGCACCGTCTCGTAGCCGAGGTCGCGGCCGAGGCGGAGCGTCACCCAGCCGAGTGCGAGCACCGGGAGGACGACGGCGAGCACCGCGAGGTCCACGACGACCGCAGCCGCCCCGAGCACGAGGAACACCGCCACACCGACCGCGACGACCTGCGTGTCCGAGTCGAAGCCGGAGACGGCCGCGCCGACGGCGACGACGACGGTCGCGCCGTAGACGCCCAGCGGCCCGAACTGTGGGCCGAGCGCACCCGTCGCGGCGACCGTGACGGCGAGTGCGAGCACGAACAGCAGCGCGGCGGGGCCGCGCTCGTCGGCCTCGACCTGCGTGACCGCGAGCACTCCGACCACGGCGACGACCGGGACCGGCACCGGTATCCAGCCGCCGAGGGCGTTGGCGACGGCAACCGCCGAGAGGACCGACAGCGGCGCCACCATCCCGAGGTCGGGTTCGAGGTCCGGATCGATCCTCGGTGCGAGGAACGCGACCGAGACGAGCAGGAACGCGCCGTGGACGAGCAACAGGCCTGCCGCACCGCTCCGATCGGGGAGCAGCGCGAGCGACTGCCCGCTCGTCGCGCCGGTGAAGAAGGGGAACGCGACGAGCGCGCCCAGCAGGCCGACGGCGATGCCGGCACAGCCCGCACCGAGCATCCGCAGGCTCTCCGAGACGACGCGGCTGTCGGTCGCCGGTTCGACCCGCTCCCAGACCGACGCCGGCAGGAGCGAGGCGGGATGGGCCCCCGCGAACAGCACCGCGAGTGTCGTCAGCCCGGCGACGGAGGGGTAGCTCCACGTGTTCACGACCGCGAGCAGCCCCGCGAGCAGGGGCGCACACACGAACACGTACGCGCGTCGCCGCCACACCTGCGCGGCCGGCGTCAGCCAGTAGGCGAACCCGACCGCGGCGGTCACGAGCAGGAGCGGTGTGCTCATCATGTGCGCGTGCAGGTCGCCGTTGAGGAATGCGAACAGGGGGAACTCGTTGATGGTGTTCGGGATGACCCGGCTCGCCGGCCAGTAGTAGAACTGGTCCGGTCCGAGCGCGAGGTCCGTCCACGTGTGGCCGAACGCCCGGACCGCCTCGGGGCCGTCCCCCGCGGCGGGGTTCTCGTCCACGTACGTCTTCATGCTCTCCGGGAGCAGCCAGACGACGAGGCGTGCGACCGGTGCGAGGTTGCTCGCGAACCCGACGAAGAAGAGCGCGAGGGCTCCCGACAGGCTCCGTGGCAGGTCGCGCTCTGCGGCGAGGTTCCGTGCGAGGCCGAACGCCGCGCCGACGAGCGACCCGTAGAACGTCGCCAGCGCGAGGTTGTAGGCGTATCGCGGCGCGATTCCGGTGAGCCGGGTGAGCTGGGCGGCGATGAGGTGGCCGCCGTAGTAGTACTGCACCCGGTCGCCCGCGAACCAGAAGTCCTCGGGCGGGAGGCTGTCGGCCCGGACGAGCGTCTTCAGCAGGCCGAAGTCGAGGAACTTCTCGCCGCCGCCGGCGTAGATGCCCGGATCGGCGTTCCGGATGGCGACGACGAGTCCGAACCCGACGGCGACGGCCGTCAGTCCGAGCCCGACGGCCTCCCAGTCCGGCTCGTGGTCGCGGGACAGTGCGAACGCCGAACCGCCACCGAGCACCGCGAGCGACGCGACCAGCGCCGGCCAGCCGAACGCCACCTGTCCGACGAGGTAGCTGACGACACCGACGACGGCCAGCGCGAAGGGGAGGGCGAGGGTCCCGCCCCGGTCCGACAGGGGGGCGAAGACCAGCGACGCGAGGGGTGCGGCGATGGCGGCCAGTCCGGCCACGGTGGCGAGCCACAGCAGGACCAGCCCGTATTCCATGTTCGAGAACGGAGGCGGCGTCGGGTAAGGACTTTTCCCTTCGCCGATTCCCACGGATATCGGGGGATCTGGCTGCCGTCGGCCGATGGCCGGGTCGTGTCCCCGGCCGGAAACGAATGGTTTTACTCCCCTGGGGGACGCGTTTCGAACAGATGAGCCGGTCCGTCGGCGTCGTCATCCCCGCGTACGAACCGGTGGTCGACAGCCTCGTCGACTACCTGCACGCCCTCCACGACCACCTCGAGCCGTCGACGGTGCGCGTCGAGCTCGACGCCCCCGACGCGGCGACCGTCGCCGCGCTCGCGGACGAGCCCTGCACCGTCAACGCCGTCGACCGTCGTCGTGGCAAGGGCGCCGCCATCACCTGCGGGTTCGAGGCGCTCGACACCGACGTGCTCGCGTTCGCCGACGCCGACGGTGCGACCCCCGCCACCTCCATCGTCGACGTGGTCCAGCCCGTCGTCGACGGCACGACGAAGCTCGCCGTCGGCTCGCGCCGGCACCCCGACGCGGACGTGCGGTCCCACCAGACCGTCGCCCGACGGTACCTCGGCGACGGCTTCGCCTTCCTCGCACGCACGCTCCTCTCGGTCCCCCTCTACGACTTCCAGTGCGGCGCGAAGGCCATCGATGCCGACGCCTGGGAGGGCGTTCGCGACCACCTGTACGAGCCGGGGTTCGCCTGGGACATCGAACTCGTCGCCATGGCCGGTGCACTCGGCTACGACCCCGTCGAGGTGCCCGTCACCTGGGAGGACCAGCCCGAGTCCACCGTCTCGCCCGTCGGGACGACGGTCGAGCTCGGTGTCTCGCTGCTCAAGTCCCGCCACCGCGTGAAGCGCCTCCAGGGGAGCGCGTTCCACCGGTTCGTCGCCTCGCGACGGACGACCCGCCTCTCCCTCGTCGACCGCCTCGGAGCCGAGACCGATGAGTGAGGACGAGCGCGTGACGGGGACCAGCGGCGGCGGGGACGGGGACGACGGCCTGCTCGACGGCGATCCCAGAGAGCTCGTCTCCAGCACCAGGTTCGGGAAGTTCGCGTCGGTCGGCGCCATCGGCGCGGTGTTCGACCTCATCACGTCCACGACGCTCAGGGAGCTCGGCGTCTTCCCCGAGGTCGCGGTGTTCATCGGCATCGAGGTCGCCATCGTCGTCATGTTCCTGCTCAACGACAACTGGACGTTCTCGGCCCGCGGCGACGGCGGGGTCGTCCCGACGCTCCGCCGACTTGGCCGGTCGCACCTCGTCCGCCTCGGTGGCACGCTCGTCCAGCTGGCGACGTTCCGCTTCGTCTACCGGGTGATCGCCCTCGAGCTCACCGTCGCGACCATCGACGGCTGGTTCGTCGTCTCGAAGGTCACCGGCATCGGCGTCGCCATGTTCGTCAACTACGTGGCCGAGAGTCTGTTCACCTGGCGCGTTCACGCGGAATAAAGAGGCTGTCGGTCGCGGTGGCTGGTGGCACGAACCCGCATACGGCGACCCAAACACAACCCTTAACTAGTGCACCGGGTTACGTGATGGTAGCGGGATGGGATAGCCAGGAGATTCCGGCGGGCTCATAACCCGCAGATCGGTAGTTCAAATCTACCTCCCGCTACTTTCTGACGCGAACCACACGAGGAGCAGAGCGACGACTGCTGTGAGCGTCGAAAGTAGCACGGGGATATTTGAGCCAGGGAGCGGAACGGAGTGGAGCGACCGTGGTTCGAATCTACCTCCCGCTATCCCGCGTTTTCGGGTTTCCACAGTCGAGAGGAGCTGGCCTGTCGGATTTTCTCACAGTCCACCTGACAACGCCCGTCGATAGTGCAGCGCCTCGAACGCGGCGTCGCCGATCTTCTCCTGCGTCCGTGTCACCAGTTCGTAGCCGTGGCGTTCGTAGAACCGTCTGGCTGCGGTCTGGTCCGCGCTCGTGTGGAGGACGACGCTGTCGAAGCCCCTGTCGAGTGCCAGCGACTCCAGCTCCCCGAGCATCTCGGAGGCGAAGCCGCGGCGATGGTGAGCGGGGTCGACGTGCATCCACTTCAGCTCTGCAGTGGCCGCATCGACCCCGTCGAAGACGGCCTCCTGGAACTCGCCGGCTGGACGGAAGGCCCCCGTCGCGACCACCGTTCCGTCGAGGGTCCCGACGAGGAAGGCGCCGCGGGAGTCCAGGTAGTCGGCACGGAGTGCGTCGGGGTCGACCGTGTCGAGCGCGTCCCCGTAGGCCACACCGGCCGACCGGAGCGCGTCCCGTCGGATCGCCTCGATACGGCCGGTGTCGTCCGGGTCGAACGTGCGGACGTCGAACTGGTCGGTCATCGGGTGACGGTGGTCCGGCGGGGCAATGAAACCAGCCGGTTCTACCGCCCGGGCAGGCGAGCGAGGGTGCGGCCGTCACGACGAGCCGGAACGACTTTGCGCGACCCCCGGCGAGAGCCGAGTATGGACGTGACGGACCCACGAGAGCGGTACGACGACCTGCTGACCGAGTGCAGGACGTGGGCGGTCGACGCGGAGACGTTCGCCGCGATGGACGACAACGAGGCGTTCACCGCCGGCTGGGTGACCATCGGCGTCGCGCTCGACGAGGTGGGGCGTGTCCTGCTGGTGTACAACGGCGACGACGAGCAGTGGCTCGTTCCCGGCGGGAGCGTCCAGCCCGGGGAGACGCTCCCCGACGCGCTCGTCAGGGAGGTCGCGGAGGAGACGGGCGTGCCCGTCGAGCCGGTCCGGCCACACGCCGCGGTCGAGAACGTCATCGAGTACGAGGACCGCACCCGCTCGTTCACGACGGTCGCGTTCGAGGCCCGGCCCGAGACGACCACCGTCGGCGAGAATCTGGGGGAGGACGACGAGGCGATCGAACGGGCCGAGTGGTTCCAGGAGCTCCCGGCCGAGACGTTCGAGCGCGAGTTCGCGGCGTGGCTGGTGGACCGGCTCCGCTAGTCGTCTGCGACCTCGCCCGTCGCCGTCTCGACACGTTCGGTGCCGTCGACGAGGTGGCAGGCTGCGACGTGGTCCTCGCCGGTCCGTTCGAGTTCGGGTTTCTCGCGCTCGCAGACCGTGGTGAACGTGTCCGAGAGCCGCTCGCTCGCGGCGCCGAGGTCGTCGTCGAGCACGCTGTCGACGGCGGCAGCGACGCTCTCCTCGGCCGCGGGGTCGTCGAGCTCGTCGGGGAGGTCGAACTCAGCTCTGAGGGCGCGGCGTCGGTCGTCGCGGCTGAGCTCGGCGTCCCCCTCGTCGTCCGACCGGGCGCGGGCGAGCTCGGCCGCACCCTCGCTGTCGACGTCGCCGCCCTCGACCTGGTGCCGGAAGTCGAGCGCGCGGCGGAACTGCTCCTGCGGGAGGTCGAGGTCGTCCGGCTGGATGACCTTCGGACAGCGCGTGTGGAACCGACAGCCGGACGGCGGGTTGTCGGGACTCGGCACGTCGCCGGTGAGCTCGATCCCGAGGCCGCGCTGGCGCGGGTCCGGCGTCGGAATCGACGCGAGCAGCGCCTGCGTGTACGGATGCTGGGGATTCCGGAACAGCTCCTCGGTGGGGGCGACCTCGACGATCTCGCCGAGGTACATCACGGCGACGCGGTCGCAGATCTCCCGGATGACGCCCATGTCGTGGCTGATGAAGAGCATCGACAGGCCGAAGCGATCCTGCAGGTCCCGCATGAGCGAGAGGATCTCGGACTGGATGGAGACGTCGAGCGCGGAGACCGGCTCGTCGGCGACGACGAACTCGGGGTTGACGACGAGCGCCCGGGCGAGGGCGACGCGCTGTTTCTGCCCGCCGGAGAACTCGTGCGGGTAGCGGTCGTAGTCCGCGGCGTCGAGGCCGACACGTTCGAGCAGGTCCTCGGCGATCTCGCGGCGCTCGTCGGGGTCGTCCAGGCCGTGGATGAGCAACGGCTCCGCGACGCTCTCGCCGACGGACATCCGCGGGTCGAACGAGCTCGTCGGGTTCTGGAAGATCATCTGGGCCTTCCGACGGAAGCGCTTCAGCTGCGACTGGGAGAAGCCGACGACGTCGTTCGGCTCCCTTCCCGCGTCGTCGTCACCGCGGATGCCACGGAGCTTCTCGAGTGGCGTCTCGCGGTTCGTGTCCTCGGGGACCTCGCCGTGGTAGATGACCTCGCCGTCGGTCGGCTCCTCGAGTCGGAGCAGCGAGGTGGCGGCGGTCGACTTGCCGCAGCCGGACTCGCCGACGAGCCCGAGCGTCTCGCCCTCGTAGAGCGTGAAGTCGATGCCGTCGACGGCCTTCACGCGACCGACCTCGCGGCGGAGGATACCCTTCGTGACGGGGTAGTGCTTCTTCAGCCCCCGGACCGAGACGACGGGGTCGGCGTCCTCGTTCATCGGCGCTCACCTCCGTCGGCGTCGCCTAATCCGGTTTCGGCGGCGTCGACCAGGCCGCCGTCGGCGTACGTCTCCCCGCCGGCGTCGGGGTCGGCGTCGCGGTCGGCCGGCGAGCGGACCACGGAGGCGTCGTAGCCAGCCTGGTAGTAGATGCAGGCCGCGTCGTGGTCGCCGCCAGCGACCGGGACGCGCGTCGGATGGTCGCCCGTGCGACAGTCGTCGATGGCGTGCGGGCAGCGGTCGGCGAACCGACAGCCTGCGGGTGGGTCCTTCGGGTCCGGGAGCGAGCCCGGGATACCCTCGGAGTCGCCGCCGCGACCGGGCAGGCAGTCGAGCAGCCCCTGCGTGTACGGGTGCGAGGGGTTCTCGAACACCTCGAACACGTCGCCGGACTCCATCACCTTGCCAGCGTACATGACGACGACGCGGTCGGCCACCTCGGCGACGACGCCGAGGTCGTGCGTGATGAGCAGGATGCCCATGTCGAGGTCGTCCTGCAGGTCGCGCAGCAGGCGGAGGATCTGCGCCTGGATGGTCACGTCCAGCGCTGTCGTCGGCTCGTCGGCGATGAGCAGGTCCGGGTTGGCCGCGATGGCCATCGCGACGACGACGCGCTGCTTCTGTCCGCCGGAGAACTCGTGGGGGTAGTCGTCGTAGCGCTCGCCCGCCTTCGGGATGCCGACGCGGTCGAGCAGGTCCACCGCGCGTTCGCGAGCCTCGCCCTTCGAGACGTCCTCGTGCAGTCGGATGGCCTCCGCGACCTGCCGGCCGACGGTGTAGACGGGGTTGAGCGAGCCCTGCGGGTTCTGGAACACGTGACCGATGCGGCCGCCACGGATCTTCCGGAGCCGCTTCTTCGAGAGCTGCGACAGGTCGCGCTCGTCGAAGGTGACCCGGTCGGCGGTGACCCGTCCCGGCGGCTCCTTCACCAGCCGGGTGATGGACTCGCTGGTGACGGTCTTGCCGGAGCCGGACTCGCCGACGATACAGACTGTCTCGCCGCGGTCGACGTCGAACGAGACGCCGTCGACCGCGTGGACCGTGCCGGAATCGGTGTCGAACGTGACCTCGAGGTCACGCACTTCGAGTAGCGACATTATGAATCACTCCGGGGGTCGAGTACGTCGCGGAGGGCGTCACCGAGCACGCTGAACGAGAGCACCGTGACGGAGAGGACGACGACCGGGATGGTCGACATCCACCAGCCGTCGGGGATGAACTGGAGCGTGCTCGAGATGGTCTCCCCCCAGGACGGCAGCATGATGTTGTTCAGTGCGAGGAACGCGATGGCCGCCTCGGCCAGGATGAGGTTGGGAATCTGCCGCGTGACCGAGGTCAGGACGGTGTTCGAGACGTTCGGGAGGACGTGCCGGCCCATGATGCGCCAGTGTCCGGCGCCGGCGCTCCGGGCCGCCGTCACGAAGTCCTCCTGGCGTCGCTGGATGACCTCCGAGCGGACGAGGCGGGCCGCACCGGCCCACGAGAACAGCCCGAAGACGACGACGAGGACGAACAGGCTGCGCCCGAACACGTGGATGGTGATCATGTAGACGATGATGGCCGGCAGCGTCTGCTGGATGTCGGTGTAGCTCATCAGCAGGTCGTCGACGACGCCACCGACGTAGCCAGCGACGGTCCCGACGAACGTCGCCAGCGGGACGATGAGCATCGAGCAGATGAGCGCCACCTGCAGGGAGACGCGCATCCCGGTGAACACGAAGGGGATGATTCCCTGCCCGTAGCGGGCCGTGCCGAGCGGGTAGTCCCAGGTGCCGTAGCAGTTGGTCCCCCGTCCCGGGGCCTCCGCGTACGGCGGGCAGGAGGCCGAGCTCACGCCGCCGGCTATCGGGTCGAACTTCACGATGTCGTAGACGACGAACTGGAGGACCTCGATGCCCACGACGAGGAGTCCGGCGAACGCGAGGAGGACGACCGCGGTCGCCCGGAGCTGTTCGACGCCGAAGGAGCGGTCCGAGACGACCGCCCAGCGCAGCCCCAGCGCGACGCCGACGACGGCGCCGAGGGCGGCCGCCACGCGGAAGCTGGCGACCGAGAACACGTTGAACACCGTCCCGACGAGCGTGAACGTCGCGAGGAAGCCGAGTGCGACCCGGACGAGCACGCGGGCGACGTCACCGAAGGCGCCCAGCTCGCGGTGCCGGTCCAGTCGGTCGAGCACGGCCCAGGTCGCGAGCGCACAGATCGAGCCGACGACCAGCAGTGAGAACAGGTCGACGCGGCCGATCGGTGTGGCGAACGACACCGGCGGCCGGGAGGTCGCCTGGATGTCGGGCGAGGGCTGCCCGACGAGCAGCGGGCCGAACACGCCACCGAAGAAGAAGAGCGTCACGTAGCCGAGTGCGAACGTCGCCGCCCGATTGTTCGTCAGCTCGTCGAAGTACGCCTTCGTCCGGTCGAGGTTCTCGTACATCGGGTACAGCACGTAGAAGACGAACACGAGCAGCGATACGCTGAACAGCCAGTCGATACCGCGGACGTCCCACGTGAACGCGTCCTCGACGCCCTCCGCGAGGCCGACGTTGTGGAACAGCGGGTCCGGCGCGGCGACGGCGAAGTCGTACCACAGCGCACCGAGCACGACCGCGAGGCTGGCGAGGAACAGGGCCGACCGACGTCCGAGCCCACCACTCGTCGGCTCCACCGTCCCCCAGTCGACCTGTTCGAACCGTGCCCGGTCCTCCGCGTCACTCGTCGCCATCTATCGGCCCCACCACCTGATGACCGCAGTGTTCACGACACCCACATTCCATGCTGCTCGGTCCATTTACCGAGGTGAAGTAAAAAGCTACTAGTTGCTCAAATCGGGACTTTACATACTCTCCCGGCTCTGTCTTGCGGTTATCGTGTATCCGCCCCCCGATGCCCCCCGTATTTATTAGCTCTGCTCCGACAGTCCCGTTCGAATGCTACGACAGGGTCACGGGTCGGTGGTGCAACCGTGAGCATGGTCTGGCGGCTGGTGCGACGTGGGGTGTTCGCGGTCGTCTCCGCGTACATCGTGATGACGGCAGCGTTCGCGGTCATCGCCTTGACGAACGACCCGAACGTCGGTCAGGTGGCGTTCACCGCCTCGAAACGCGGACAGAACATCACCAAGGCGGTCCAGGCGTACGAGGCGGCCCGCAATCTGAACGACCCGGTGTTCCAGCGCTACGTCAAGTGGATGATCAACATCTCGACCGGCGACTGGGGCCTCTCGTTCTCGACCGGCCAGCCCGTCCTCGAGGTCATCTGGGAGCGGATGAAGTACACGCTGTTCTACCTCGTGCCGTCCGTCGCCATCGCGACGTTCACCGGCATCAGCTTCGGGCTGTTCGCGGCGTTCAGACAGCACTCCTTCGGCGACCGCATCGTCACCGCCGTCGCCTACCTCGGCCTCGGAATCCCGAACTTCTGGCTGGCGACGGTCCTGTTCAGTACGACCGTCATGGAGCACCAGACCATCCAGTTCCCGAAGCTCCCGCTGAAGTCGTCGCTGCTCTGGTCGTTCGACGTCACGCTCCTGTACGGGTTCGTCCCGTGGATCGACTTCAACACGACGCAGGCGTTCTTCTCGCTCCCGATCATCGTGCTCACGACCGCGCTGCTCGCCGGGCAGTTGCGCTACGCGCGCTCCGAGTCCCTCGAGTACATCGACATGGAGTTCGTCAAGATCGCCCGTGCGAAGGGCGCCGGTCCGTTCCGAGTCGCCCGACACGTCCTCAGCAACACCGCCATCCCGCTGCTCTCGCTGTTCCTCACCGAGATGCTCAGCGTTCTCGTGCTGGGAATCCTCGTCATCGAGGAGGTGTTCAACATCCCCGGGTTCGGGGCGCTCATACTGCGGGCCGTGAACGCACGCGACATGCCGCTCATCCTCGGGGTGACGATGGTCGTCGCGTTCATCGGCATCGTCGGGAACTTCCTCCAGGACCTGGCCTACACGCTGCTCGACCCGCGCGTCGGGAGCGACACCGACTAGTCGTCGCCGTTCTCGTCGACGATGACGACCTCGCCGTCGACCACGTCGACGTTGATGAGCGTCTTCACGCTGTAGGGCGACTCCGCGACCTTGTTCTCGCCGCCGACCTTCTTGATGACCGCGACCGAGTCGACGACGTCCGCGCCGATCTCGTCGAGCGCACCGAGCACCGCCGCCAGCGTGCCGCCCGTCGAGAGCACGTCGTCGAGCACGAGCACGCGGTCGCCCGCGTCGACGTCGTTGATGAACATCTCGTTCTCCGAGTAGCCGGTCTGCTGGGCCAGCGACACCTCGCCGTCGAGGCCGTACTCGCGCTTCCGGATGACCGTCAGCGGGATGTCCGTCATCAGCGACACCGCCGTCGAGATGTGGATACCCATCGCTGCCGGTGTGACGATCTTGTCGACGTCCTCCAGGTCCGCCTTGCGGATGATGCGGATGACGATCTCGCGGAGGAGTCCGGGGTCCAGCTGCGGCACGCCGTCGCTTATCGGGTGGACGAAGTAGTGGTAGCCGTCTTTCTCGATGATGGGCGCATCGCGCAGGGACTGGCTGAGTCTGTCCATGTCGTAGCTACACGAACCAGCAATAAAAGCTGGCGATTGTAACCGTCGACTGCGGCGGTGTCCCGTGTGGCGGGTGCTCAGCCCACCTGCCGCTCGGCGAGGATGGCGGACTGCTCGCCCTTCTGCCAGACGACGCGGATGGTGTCCCCGGCATCGACGTTCGTGTGGTTCGTCTCCAGCGGGAGGCTGTCCCCACCCTCGAGCCCGTCGGCCCACTCGTCGGTCCCGTTGAGCACGTAGTTCGACCCTGTCGACCCGCCCGCCCAGGCGACCTCGCCGTCGACGTAGACGGTGACGTACTGCGCGTCGACGGGGTTCCCACCCGCCTGCGTGAGCGTCAGCGTCTCGTTCCCGGCACCGTCGACGGCGAACTCGTACTCGAGGACAGCGTTCGGCGACGTCTCGGTCACCTGCGACCCGATACCCAGCACGAACACGGCGACCGACGCGGACAGCACGACGGTCAGCGCGACGATGAGGACCACGCCGATGACAGGCGACAGCGCGTCCTCGTCCGTCAGCATCCCCCGGAAGTTCATCGGAGAGAAGTTGTCGGTGCGGCGTGATAAGCCGAGTGGCCAACTGTCGTGGCGTGCTGGCGGCGATGGCGTCGCTGTATGGTGAAAATGGAACCCCCGAGTGCCGTGGTCGGAGACCGTTACGGGACGACCTTCTGGCTGATTATCTGGGACTGCTCGCCGTTCGTCGAGGTCCACGAGATGCGCAGCCGGTCGCCGTTCGCGCCCGTGTGACTGCACTGGTCCGACCCGTTCGTGTTGTTGACGATGAGGTCGCCCGCGGTCAGGCCTGATTTCGGCACTATCTGGCAGTCCCCGCCCGAGGACCACGCGCCGACGAGTCCGAGCTGGTTGCCGTTGAGCTGTGCCCCGCCGCCGTGCTCGACGACGACGCGGTCGCCGCTGGCGGTGAAGTCCCACGTGAACTGGTTCTGTGGTGCGGTCTCGCTCTGGGTACCGATACCCAGAACGAATGCCCCGATGGTGGCCGCGAGGATGACGGTTATCGCGACCATCAGGATGACGCCGATGACAGGCGAGACGGCGTCGTCGTTGCTGAATAGGTGTCGTAGTTGCATGTGTGTCTGGTCGGTGTCTGTGTACGAAAAAATCGAGTCGTCAGTCGGTCGAATCCCGAGATTACGGGACGGTCGACTCGGCGACGATCTGGCTGTTGTCTCCGGAGCTGGAGGTCCAGGTGATCTCGAGGACAGCACCGGAGCCGGTGGACGCACCGTGCGTGCAGGCGGAACCGTTACTGGCGTTCACGATCTTATCGCCAGCAGACAGTCCACTGGCCTGATTAACCTGACACGGTGCAGGGGTGCCAGAGGTAGCGAAGTCGCCAGCGAGCGACAGCTGCGTCGCGTCGAGCGATCCACCGCCACCGTGCGTGACCGCGACGAGACCGCCGTCAGTCCCGGACGGGGTTGCACTGTACTCGAAGTCGAACTGGTTCTGCGGGGCGGTCTCCTGGCTGCCGCCGATGTTCAGTACGAATGCGCCGATGACGGCCGCGAGAATCACTGTGATCGCGACCATCAGGATGACGCCGATAACCGGCGACACCGCGTCGTCTTCCGTGAAGAGTGCTTTCAGATCCATCATGGTTTGCTTGTATGTATCCCACACCTCCACGCGGGCTCGAGTAGCGACCGTATCCCACTACGGTCGCAGGGGAATCCGGGAGCGTGTGCCCCGGAAGGGGGAGTCGGTCCCGCGCTCGGTGTTGTCAGTACCAAGCCGAGACACCCATAATAAATGTAGGGGTTCGTAACGGATAATCGAGGATTTCTCACGGCTCGTATCACGCTTCAAGAGACGAAATACTCGCTTCAAGCCGCCCTTGTAGGATTGTTCACCCCGCTACCGTACGTCGAAACCGCCTCGCACCCCGAGAAATAGGGGCCGATTACTCTCTGAATATATACCTGTCTGTTCCTGATGAGGTTGGCCAACAATTTTAATACCGTCCGTCCGGCCGTCGTCGCGGTCTGCTCGCGCGCGCCCCGCGACAAGGCGACCCTCGATGTGTGTCAGCAATTACCACTGTCGCCCGGCCGTGGCGCTCCCTGTCGGGTCGTTCGCAGTCGCTCGGACCGGGGGATGCGTGAGAAACGAGTCGTTACTCGAAGTCCAGCTCCGGCGGGACCTCCAGATCGCCGAGGCGCATGTTGCGCTCGTAGTGGATGTGGACCGCCGCCGAGAGCGTCAGCGTCAGGGCGATGAGGGTCGCCCACGCCACGTCCGGGAGGAGCGTGAACGGGTAGACGCCGCCCCAGACCGCCGCACAGAGCGCCGTGCTGACCGCGCCGAGCGAGAGGTAGTACTCGCGCCAGGGGAGCTCGCTCCCGGGCACGATCTCGAGGTAGATGGAGAGGTCCTGCGTGCGCGGCGTCGGCTGGATGAGCCCCGACTCGGAGTCGTAGTCGACGATGTGTGCCTCCGCCATCCGCGGGAGATGTGTCTGCTGGAGCGTCGTGTACACCCGCTTCCGCTGCTCGGAGCTCACCTCGTCGCAGGGGGTGCGGTACTCCCACGACGCGACCTGTGTGGCGAGGTCGCCGAGCTCGACCGGCTCGCCCTTGCGCTTGAGGTACTGAAGGACGAAGCGACGGCGCTGGTTGCGGAGGACGTCGAAGATCTCGCCCTTCGACAGCCCCCCGTCGGGCAGGGCTGTGGAGTCCTCGCTGGTGGCGGAATCGTCAGGCATTGTTGTGCGGATCTCGTTCCGAACCTCGGAGCGTTCGTCGGTCGTCGCCTCCGCCGTACATCCTACCATACCGTGTAACCGGAGCGTACATAACGTTTCGTACTGCCCCGGCGCGAGTGGGCTCACGGTCGCGCCGGGTGCTGGTTTCCGACTCCCTAACGGTCGGTTTCGGCTGCCTACACACGTGACGCACATGAGAGGTGACCGGAGCGACCCGTCCCTGCCCGTCTGACCCATTTGAGAACTCTTAAGGCCCGCATTTCGTTCTACTCGACTAGCAATGTCACCGGACCTCTGGGTCCTCCTCGCCCTCGTGGGACTGCCGTTCCTCGGGGCTGCGGCGGTGCCCCTCGTCTATCGCCTCCTCGGGGAGCGCACGGCGTACTTCGCGGCGCTGGTCGCCCTCGCCTGTCTGGGCCTCGTCGGGCTGCTGTACGGCACCGAGGGGGCGCGGTCGGTCGAGTGGATACCGACGCTCGGGATCGAGCTGCGGTTCTACGTCGACGGGCTCGCGCTGCTCATCGCCACGCTCGCCAGCGGTGTGGGCGTCTGTATCCTCACCTATTCGGGCGGCTACATGCACGGCGAGCCGGGCCAGCCGAAGTACTACGCCACCCTGCTCGCGTTCATGGGTTCGATGCTCGGCGTCGCGCTGGCCGCCGACCTCATCACGCTGTTCCTCTTCTGGGAGCTGACCAGCCTCACCTCGTTCCTGCTCATCGGGCACTACACCACGGAGTCGGACTCCCAGTACGCCGCCCGGAAGTCGATGCTCATCACGGTCGCCGGGGGGCTGTTCATGCTCGTCGGCTTCGTCCTGCTCCACGCCGTGAGCGCGGACGCGCTCGGCACGGCGACGTGGGCGCTCGCCGGCGAGGGGTCGATGCTGGAGAACGCCGGGGCGATGCGGGCGGCGCTCGAATCCGAGGGCCTGCTCGTCGTCGTCCTCGCGCTGCTCGGCATCGGTGCGGCCGCGAAGTCCGCACAGGTCCCCCTGCACATCTGGCTGCCGAACGCGATGGAGGCGCCGACGCCGGTCTCGGCGTTCCTCCACTCCGCGACGATGGTCAAGGCCGGCGTCTACCTCGTCGGCCGTCTCCGCCCGCTGTTCCTGCCGGCGGAGGCACATCCGGGCAGCCTCGAACTCTGGACGCTCGGCTTTGCAACCCTCGGCCTGCTGACGATGACCGTGACGGCCATCCTCGCGGTCGCCGCGACCGACATCAAGGAGCTGCTCGCGTACTCGACGGCCTCCCATCTGGGGCTCATCGTCGCGGGCTTCGGCTTCGCGGGCCACCTCGGCGCGGAGACCGGCGCGTTCCACATCCTGAACCACGCGCTGTTCAAGGCGACGCTGTTCCTCGTGGCAGGAATCATCGCGCACGAGGCAGGGACACGCAAGATCGCCGAACTGGGCGGCCTGCGGGAGGACCTGCCCATCACGGCGGGCATCGCGGCCATCGCCTCGCTCGGGATGGCTGGCGTGCCGCCGTTCAACGGCTTCTACTCCAAGGAGTTCCTCTTCCACGCTGCGTGGGAGACGGGCGCGGCCTCCGGCGGGATCTACTACCTGATACCGGCCGTCGCGGTCTTCGGGAGCGTGTTCACGTTCCTCTACTCCATCCGATTCCTGATGCTCTTCTTCGGCGAGAAGCCCGACGAGCTCGGCCACGTCCACTCGCCGCCGGTCGCGATGCTCGCACCGCCCGCGCTGCTCGCGACGCTCGCCGCCCTCGTCGGTATCGGTGGCATCACGGGAACGTTCGACGTGCCGCTCGGGCCGCTCGAGGAGTTCGTCGGGAGCGTCGTGCACGCGGTCGAACCCGCCGGTGCCGAGGAGACGGCGTTCCACTACTACCTGCCGACGACGGTGACGCCGTGGGCCATCATGAGCGCGCTCACCATCGCCATCGGTGCTGTCCTGTACCCACAGTACGCGCGGCTCCACGACGGCATCCGGTCGCTGCTGCGCGGGCCGGCCCGGGCGAACTGGTGGTACGACACCGCGACCGAGGAGCTGAACCCGACCAGCACGGCGGTCCGGAACCGGGTCCAGAACGGGCTGCTGCGGACCTACGCGACGTGGGTCGCGGCGTCGTTCGTCGTCCTCACGCTCTCGGGCTACGTCGCGACGAGCGTCGGCGTCCCGGTCCCGAGCGAGCCCGACACGTACCTGCCGCTCGCGCTGACCGCCGTCGTGCTCGTCGCGGCGGTGACCGTGTTCGGCGACGTGTCGCTGCGCGTCGCGACCACCGTCGCGGGCGTCCTCTCCGTGCTCGCACTCGGCATCTTCGTCTGGGCGATCCTCGGACTCGGACTCACGCCGGCGGAACTGGCCACCCAGCCGCCCGTCGTGTTCGTGCTCGCGCTGGCGGCCGTCGCGGGCATCGCCGTCTCGCGCGCGCCCTCGCACGTGGCCGGTGTGCTCACCCTCTCCATCCTCGGGTTCATGGTGGCCATCTTCTACATCCTGCGCGACGCACCGGACCTCGCGCTGACCCAGCTCGTCGTCGAGACGCTCGTGCTCGTCATCTTCCTGCTCGTGCTCGACAAGCTCCCGGCGTTCTACGGCGGCTGGGACCGGGGACGGATGGCCAGGGACGGCGTGCTCTCGCTCGCCGTCGGCGCGGTGGTCACGACGACCGTGCTCGTCACGACCGCGACCGGCCCGGACGAGGAGTCGGTCATCGCGCGTGGGCTCGCCGAGGCCTCCTATCCCGAAGCGGGCGGGAACAACATCGTGAACGTCATCCTCGTCGACTTCCGGGCGTTCGACACGATGGGCGAGATCGCGGTCGTCTCCATGGCCGCGCTCTCTATCGTCACCCTCATCGCCCTCCGGGAACGAGGTGAGACCCAATGAGCTACGGCGACGACACGACGGTCATCGCACGCACCGTCGCCCGCATCACGCTGCCGCTCGTGCTCGTGGTCGCCATCTCGCTGCTGTTCCAGGGCCACAACCTCCCCGGCGGGGGGTTCATCGCGGGCGTGCTCACGGCAGCGGCGTTCGCGCTCGTGTACATCGTCTTCGGGATGCAGTTCGTCCAGGAGACCATCTTCGGGGACGAGTACGACCCGGACGGCAGCGTCGCCGGGCCGGCGGTCGTCGACCGCTACCGCACGCTGTTCGGGATCGGCCTCGCGGTCGCCGCCGGCACCGGGCTCGGCGCGATGGCGTTCGGGAAGCCGTTCCTGACCCACACGGACGAGGTTGTCGAGCCGTCGACGGAGTACGTCGCCTGGATCCCGGGGGCCGACTTCATCTTCGGGACGCTGTTCAAGTTCCACTGGGCGACGGCGTTCCTGTTCGACATCGGCGTCTACTTCGTCGTCGTCGGTGGCCTGCTCGCGATACTCGCGGTGGTGGGGGGCGAATGACCGAGTTCGTCCTCGCCCTCGTGCTCGGCCTGCTGTTCGCGCTCGGGACGTTCCTCGTCCTGCGCCGCGACGTGGTCCGGGTCGTCTGGGGCGTCTCCATCATCTCGCAGGCCGCGAACGTCTACCTCGTCACGATGGGACTGCTCGACGGGGCGGTCCCCGTCCTCGACGGCCACGGCGAGGGTGCCGGCGCCGTGACGGACCCGCTCGTGCAGGCGCTCGTCCTGACCGCCATCGTCATCGGCTTCGGGACGACGGCGTTCGCCCTCGTGCTCACCTACCGGGTGTACGAGGAGCACGGCACCATCGACCTGCTCGAGCTCGGAGGTGAGACCGATGGCAACTGAACAGGTCGTCATCGCGCCGCTGCTGGTCGCGCTCTCGACGGCCATCCTGACGCTGGTCGTCCACCAGTACGCCCGCGTCCAGAAGGTGGTCAGCGGGGTCGGCGGCCTCGCCTACGTCGGCGCGGTCGCGCTGCTGGTCCAGGCGGTGCGCTCCGGTTCGGGCTCGCACGGCGTCGAGGGCGTGCTCACCTACCAGGTCTCGGACTGGGCAGCACCCTTCGGCATCACGCTCGTCGCCGACGACCTCTCGGCGTTCATGCTCGCGCTGACCGCCGTGGTGAGCCTGCTGGCGCTGGCGTTCTCCATGCGCTACATCGGTGAGACGGGCCAGCGGGTCTCCTACCATCCGCTCTATCACTTCATGATAGTCGGCGTGACCGGTTCGTTCCTCACCGGAGACATCTTCAACCTGTTCGTCTGGTTCGAGGTGATGCTCATGTCGAGCTACGTGCTCGTCGTGTTCTACTCCGGGGCGCGGCACACGAAGGCGGCGCTCCAGTACGTGGTGCTCAACCTCGTCGGGAGCGCGCTCATGCTGCTGGCCATCGGTGGGCTCTACTCGACGACCGGCACGCTCAACATGGCCGACATGGCCCGCCGGCTGGCCGACCCCGCGAGCTTCGGCATCACGCTCGCGCCGGTGCTCGGCCTCTCGGCGGTGCTGTTCGTCGTGTTCGCGCTGAAGGCCGGCATCGTGCCGTTCCAGTGGTGGGTGCCGTCGGCGTACCGCGCCGCACCTGCCCCGGTCTCGGCGATGCTCGCGGGCGTCGTCAAGAAGGTCGGCATCTACGCCATCATCCGGCTCTACTTCACGGTGTTCGCGAACGCCGCGCCGATGGACCTCTCGCTGCCCGGCCTCGCCGGCGAGTCCACGCTCGCGTTCTTCGGGCCGGTGCTGTTCATCATGGGCGCGGCGAGCATCGTCCTCGGCGGCGTCGCAGCGGTCAACCGGGACAACATCGACGACCTGCTCGCCTACTCGAGCATCGGGCAGGTCGGCTTCATCGTCATCGGGCTGGCGTTCGCGGCCGGCGGTGTCGTCGCCGGCTGGCAGGCACCCGAGCCCTACGGCACCGTCGCGGTGCTCGGGCTGGCCGCCGCGCTGGTGTACTCGCTGAACCACGCGCTGGCGAAGGCGGCGCTGTTCCTCGCCAGCGGTGCGGTCCACCAGTCCGTCGGCTCCATCGAGTTCGACGACCTCGGCGGTATCGCCGGCCGCATGCCCCTGCTGTCGACGGGCTTCTTCGTCGCCGCGCTCAGTCTCGTCGGCGTCCCGCCGCTGCTGGGCTTCTTCGGGAAGTTCCTCGTCTTCGACGCCGCGGTCAACGCCGGCTCGAACCTCGGCATCGGGCTCGCGCTGTTCGGGGCCATCCTCACCATCGCCTACGTCACCCGCGCGTGGAACCGTGGCTTCTGGGGCGAGCGTAGCGAACTCGTCGAGCAGGCGACGCCGCAGTACGGGCTGGTCGCGACGGTGCTCGTCCTCGCGGTCGTCGCGCTCGGCGTCGGCGTCGCGTTCGACCCGGTCGTCGACGCGGCCATCGACGCGGCGAACGCGGCGCTCGACACGGCCGACTACATCGAGGCGGTGGGGCTGGAGGACAGCCTCGTCAGCGACGACGGAGGTGGTCACTGATGTCCGGAGAACAGACAGCCGAGACGGAGCAGACCGACACGAAGACGTACGACATCGAAGAGAATGGCGGCGAGCGCGCCCGGAAGTGGCCCGCCATCGGCGTCGCACTGGCGGTGCTCTGGCTGTTCGTCCGGGGCGTCCACTTCATCGACGAGCCCGGCCTCGCAGTCGGCGAGTTCATCATCGGGCTCGCTGTCGGGCTCCCCATCGCGTACGGCATCCGCGGCATCTACGCGCCGACGTACGGCCTGCGACGCTCGCTGTCGGTGCTCCCGGCGGCCGCCATCTACATCGGCCTGTTCCTCTGGGAGCTGGTGACGGCGAACGTCGACGTGGCCTGGCGCGTGCTCTCGCCGTCGATGCCCATCGAACCGAGCGTCGTCGAGGTGCCGCTGCGCGTGGAGTCGGCGGTCGCCATCACCACCATCGCGAACTCCATCACGCTCACACCGGGCACGCTCACCATGGACTACGACGAAGAACGCAACTCGCTGTTCGTCCACGCGCTCGCCGCGACCGACGAGGAGTCGGTCGTCGAACCGATCCGGCGCTGGGAGGACTACGCGCTCGTCATCTTCGACGAGCCGCTCTCTCCCGGCTCGCCGGTGCCGGACACCGAGGGAGGTGAGGACGATGCTTGACCTCGCCAACGCCCCCTGGTGGTTGATCGCGAGCCTGAACCTCGGGCTGTTCGTGGCCAGCGCGGTGACGCTGCTGTGTGCCTACCGGGTCGTCCGGGGGCCGACGACGCCCGACCGTGTCGTCGCGCTCGACACCATCGGGACCAACGTCGTCGCCATCGCCGTGCTCTGGGCGATGATCCGCGGCCGCGGCCTGTTCGTCGACGTGGCCCTCGTGCTCGCCATCATCGGGTTCGTCAGCACCATCGCCGTCTCACGCTACGTCACGGAAGGTGACATCATCGAATGACGCTCCTAGAGACCATCCAGTACGCCGCAGTCGCCGGGTTCGTGCTCGTCGGGAGCTTCTTCCTGCTCGTCGGGACCATCGGGCTCATCCGCTTCCCGAACGTCTACAACCGCCTGCACGCGACCAGCAAGGCGACCACGCTGGGCGCGGCGTCGATGTTCCTCGCCGGCTTCGTCTACTTCGGGGGGCAGGGCGTCGCCCTCGAGACCCTCGTCGCCATCGTCTTCCTGTTCCTCACCGCCCCGACCGGCGGCCACCTCATCTCCCGGTCCGCCCGGAAGATGGGCGTCGACTTCCAGGAGGAGGTCGAGTGGCCCGCCCACGGCGCGGGCATCGAACGCAACGAACCCGAGGAGAGCGACGACTAGAGCGTCGCGGCAAGCGCACTGGCGACCTCCAGCCCCAGCGCGGTCTTCTCACCGCTGAACTCGGAGTATCCTTCCTCGTGGACGAGCAACGCGCGACTCGATTCCGAGCCCATGACGCTCGCGTCGTTGGCGACGACGAACGCCAGACCAGCCCGAGAGGCAGTCTCCCGCGCCGCGTCGACCATCGCGGCGTCGTCGCCGCTGGTCTCGGTCTTGAACCCGACCATGCGGAGGTCGGGGTGCTCGGCGCGCACCGTGTCGAGCAGTTTCGTCGTCGGCGAGAGCGTGAGCGAGAGCTCGTCCTGACCGGAGCGGATCTTCTCCTCGGCGGGGTCGACGGTGTAGTCGCCGATGGCGGCGACGGAGACGAGCGCGTCGGCCGCCGCGCCGTCTGCGTCCGCTCCATCACCCCCCTCGACTGCCGACAGCGCCGCCGCCGTCATCTCCGCCGCGCTCTCGACGCTCACGAGGTCGGCGTAGGGAACCGCTTCCACAGCCTCGCCCGCTGTCAGGGCGTGGGGACCCACCGCGCCGTGGATGAGGGTCACGTCCGCACCGAGGACGTAGCAGGCGCGGGCGACGGCCCGGCCCATCCGCCCCGAGGAGCGGTTCGTCAGGACGCGAACCGGGTCGATGGCCTCGACGGTCGCGCCGCTGGTGACGACGACGTGTCGGTCCGCGAGCGGCGCCGCTCCAGTCGCGCGTGCGACGCCGAGGGCGATGGCGTCCTCCGTGGCGATCTTCGCCTTCCCCTCCTCGACGCGCGGGTCGACGAAGGTGACGCCCCACGAACGCAGGGTGTCCATCGCGTCGAGCACGCCCGGGTGGTCGTACATCGGCTCGTGCATCGCCGGCGCGACGACGACGGGCACGTCGGCCCCGAGCGCGGTCGTCGCACACGTCGTGACCGGCGTGTCGTCCACCGCCGACGCTATCTTCCCGACCGTGTTCGCCGTCGCCGGCGCGAGCAGGAGCACGTCGGCCCAGCCCTCGCGGCCGCAGAGCTCGACGTGCTCGACCTTCCCCGTGATCTCGGTGACGACGTCGTGCTCCGTGGCGAACTCGACCGCCCAGGGGTGGATGATGCCCTCCGCGCTGTGTGTCATCACCGCCCGGACGGTCGCCCCGCGTCGGCGTAGCTCGTGGGCCAGCTCGACCGTCTTCACCGCGGCGATCGACCCCGTGACGCCGAGGGCGACGTTCACTCCGTCCAGCATAGCCCCGGCTTCGTGGTCCCGGCTCATGTGTGTTCCGTCAGCTCTCCCCGTCCTCGTCGGCCGTCGTCACGCTCGGATGCATCGTCGGCTCGTCGTCCAGCAGCTCGGTGTACGGCCGCAGCGCCTCCCGGGCGCGTTCGTCCCGCTCCAGTCGGTCGGCGTCGTCGATCTCCTCGCAGCCCGGCGGTACCTCTCGCCCCCTGCCGGTGAAGTAGCCCGCCGGCGTCACCCAGTCGTGGTAGAAGTTCACGTCGGAGTCGTGGACGATGGTCCGGCCGACGGTGGCGCCGTGGCCCGCACAGACGATGGCCTGATGATACTGGTCGGCGAGCCGGCCCGCCGCGTAGATGCCGTCGACGTTCGTCCGGCCGTCGCGGTCCACCAGCACGAACGTCTTGCTCCCGCGCGTCTCGGTCTCGACGCCGAGCCCCTCGAGGTACGACGCGTCGGCCCACGAGGCGGCGACGACCCGCCCCGTCGTGAACTGCGTGTCGTCGTCGACGGTGACGACGAACCCTGCTTCGCTCTGTTCGACGTCTGTCACCAGCCCGTCCCGGAACGAACAGCCAGCGACGCTGGCCTGCTCGCGGGTCCGCTCGAGCAGCCGGCGTGCATCGACCCCGAACGGGAAGCCCGGATAGTTCTCCAGATGCGCATTCCGCCGCAGTATCGACTCCTCGTCGTCGACGACGACGGTCTCCAGCTCCGCACGTGCGGTGAAGATGCCTGCGGCAAGCCCGGCGACGCCGCCGCCGACGATACAGACGTCTGCGTCCATACCTGCGGGTCGGACCCCTGGGAAGATAAACCGGTCGAGAGTTACCGGACGCGCTGCCGGAGAAGCGACACGACCGCGAAGCCGGCGACCGGCCAGAACGCCCAGTCCCACGTGAGCATCGTCGGCTCCTCGACGGGTGTGCTCATCGCGCCGACGGCCCCCATGATGCTCCCATCCGCGCCACCGCCGGACCCATCGAGGACCGGGTTGCCCGTGTCGCTGACGGACTCGTCGTTCGCCCCCTCGTTGGCACCGGAAGCGGGGTCGCTGGCTGGCCCGTCGTTGGCCTGCTGTTCGTCACCGGCTTGCTGTCCGTCACCGGCTTGCTGGCCCTCGTCGCCGGACGTCTGGCCACCACCGCTTTCGGGGCCGTCCGAGCTGTCACCGACCGATTCGTTACCTGCTGCGCCCCCTCCCCCGCCAGTGCTCGTCTCGTTTCCGGTGACAGCGTCGCCCCTGCCACCGCTCGTCTCGTTCCCGGCACCCCCGTCGTTGGAGCCGCCAGCAGTGGATTCGTTTCCGGTGTTCGGGCTGTCGTCGTTCGGACTGTCCTCACCGCTGTCTCCGCTACCGGACTCTCCCCCGTCGTCCCCGTTCTCGCCCCCATCGTCGCCACCGGTGTTCCCGTCGTCGCCATCGCTGCTCCCATCGTCACCATCGCCATCATCCCCACCGCCGCCACCGATCTCTCCGCCGGCGTCACCCTCATCGCTGCCATCGCCGCTGTCGCCACCGTCGCCATCGTCGCCGCCATCGCCGCCGTCGCCGCCACCGATCTCTCCACCGTCGTCACCACCATCCCCGCCATCGCCGCCGTCGCCGCCGTCGTCGCCTTCTTCGCCGTCGTCACCCTCATCGCCGCCATCGCTGCCGTCGTCGCCTTCTTCGCCGTCGTCACCCTCGTCTCCGCCCCCGCCGTCTTCTCCGTCGTCGCCGCCATCGCCGCCATCGCCGCCGTCTTCACCGTCACCCTCGTCCCCGCCACCGCCACTGCTGGCGACCGTGACGGTGGTGTCGTTCGTCGCGGTGTTCCGGTCGGCGTCGCCGACGAACGCCTGGATGGTGACCTCGCCGGTCGACGCATTCTCGGGGACGGACAGGGTGACTGTCGGCGACACCGACTGCCCGGCGTCGAGTGATCCCCACGCCCAGCCGACGCCGCGGCCGGCGAACTGCCCACCGTCGTCGCTGTGGCCCGCGATGGACCAGCTCCGGGGCACCTGCGCCTCGACCTGGACGTTGCTCGCGGTCTCGTCACCCTGGTTGGTGGCGGTGAACGCGAGCGTGACGGTCCCACCGGGTTCGACGGAGCCGCCCTCGACGGTGATGTCGAAGGCCACGGCCGTCCCGTCGCTCCGTTCACCCGAACCGCCCGCGCTCGCCAGCGGGGCGAACGGGAGCGTGCATGCGACAACGACCAGTAGCATGGCCGTCACCCGACGTTTGTTCAGCATCTGTTGATAGCAATTTTAAGTCGGTTCTTGCTTTATATCTTTTCGTCGTGGCGGCGCGTTCCCGGACCCCCACTGACGGAAAGGCTTACGTGCGAACTGTCGGTAGAACTGTTGTGGAACGCGTCGAGGTCACGACGGTCATCTACGCCCCGCCGGAGCGCATCTTCGAGTTCCTCGTGAACTTCCCGGGCTACGCGCGATACTCGGAGTACCTGAAGGAGGTACGCCAGAACGGCGACGGCGGCGCCGGGACGCGCTACCAGCTCGAGTTCGCCTGGTGGAAGCTGACCTACACCGCCCACTCGGAGGTCACCGCCATCGAGCCGCCGGAGACCATCGAGTGGCGCATCCTGAAGGACATCGACGCAGTCGGCCAGTGGCGGGTCGAGCCCGAGCCGGAGTCCGCACCGGAGGGCGAGGAGCACGCCTGCCGCGTACGGTTCCTGGTGAAGTACGACCCGGACTCGGCGCGGGCGGGCGACATCAAGATACCGCGGTTCGTCTCCATCTCGTGGGTCATCGACAAGGTGAAACCGAAGATCCGCAGCGAGGCGAAGCGCATCGTCGAGCGTGTCGTCAGGGACGTCGAGGGACGCCGTCGCGACGTCGACGTGACCATCGACACCGGCTCGGACTGAAACCCGAACCCTCTTGTCACCCCCAGCGGTAGACGCGTGCAACTGGACTGAGGTGGGATGTACGTTATCGTAATCGGAGCCGGCGAGGTCGGAAGCAACATCGCGGCGAGCCTGGCCGACTCTCACGAGGTCGTCCTCGTCGACCGAGACGGGGACGTGGTTGACTCGCTCACATACGAACTCGACGTGCTCCCGCTGGAGGGCGACGGCACCTCCCTGGACACGCTGGAGGAGGCTGGCATCGCCCAGGCGGACATGGTCATCGCCTGCACGGACGGCGACGAGACGAACATCGTCGCGTGTGCGACGGCCAAGACCGTCAGCGACGCGTTCACCATCGCCCGGGTGAAGCGCACCGAGTTCCTCGACACCTGGAGCGGGGTCGAGGGCGCGTTCGGCGTCGACTTCATGGTCTGTACCGACCTGCTGACCGCCCAGAGCATCGTCCGCATCGCCGGCCTGCCCGGCGCGCGTGACGTCGACTCGTTCGCCAACGGCTGTGTCCGCATGGCGGAGTTCGAGGTGACCGAGAGCTCGCCGATCGCCGACGAGACGGTCGCCGACGCCGACCGCTTCGAGTCGCTGACGTTCGCGGCCATCCTGCGGAACGGCGACGTGACCATCCCGCGCGGCGAGACCGTCATCGAGGTCGGCGACCAGGTCATCGTCATCGGGAGCCCCGAGAGCGTCCGGCAGTTCGCACGGTCGCTCACCCCGAGCCCCGACCTCGACGAGCTGGACGACGTCTACATCGTGGGCGGCAGCGAGATCGGCTTCCAGACCGCCCGCCTGTTCGAGGAACGCGGCATCAAGCCCCACATCGTCGAGGCCGACCCCGAGCGCGCCCGCGACCTCGCCGAACAGCTCCCGGGGAGCATCGTCTTCGAGAACGACGCGACCGACGTTGAGTTCCTCTACCAGGAGCACGTCGACGAGGCAGACCTCGTCGTCACGACGCTCGAGTCCGACGAGAAGAACCTCCTCGTCTCGCTGCTGGCCAAGCGTGTCGGCGCGGCACGAACGGTCACCGTCGTCGAGAACGGCCGCTACGTGGACCTGTTCGAGACGGTCGGCGTCGACGTCGCGGTCAACCCGCGCGAGGTGACCGCCGAGGAGATCACCCGGTTCACCCGCGAGGAACACACGGAGAACATCGCGATCATCGAATCCGACCGTGCAGAGGTGCTGGAGATCGAGGTCGACGCCGAGAGCATCCTCGCGAACCGGACCATCGCCGACGCGGCCGCGGACCTCCCCGAGGGCGTCGTCATCGGGGCGGTGACGCGTGACGAACGCTTCGTCACGCCGCGTGGGAACACGGTCGTCGAGGTCGGCGACCACGCGGTCGTGTTCGTGGATACGAGCGTGCTCGACGACGTCGCGAGTCGCCTATGAAGCTGCGGGTGAACTGGCGGGCGAGCGTGAGCCTCGTCGGGACCGTGCTCAAGTACCTCGCCCTCACAACGGTCGTCCCCATCCTCACCGGGCTCGCCTACGGTGACGCGTTCGTCCCGTACATCCTCCCGTTCTTCGTGACCGCCGCGCTGGCCGTGGGGCTCGGAACGGTGATGGAGCGGCTCGACCCGGACCCCGACATCGGCTCCCGAGAGGGCCTGCTGATGGTGTCGCTCACCTGGCTCGTCGTCTCCATCGTCGGCATCGTGCCGTACGTGCTCGAGGGGCTGACCTACCAGAACGGCGAGCTCGTCTACCTCATCGAGTCGACGCTGCATCACCCGGAGAACGCCCTGTTCGAGTCGATGAGCGGCTTCACCACCACTGGGGCGACCGTGATGGGGACCATCGACCCGACGTACCACTCCCGCGGGCTGATGATCTGGCGCCAGATGACGCAGTGGCTCGGCGGCATGGGGATCGTCGTCCTCGCGGTCGCCATCCTCCCCGAGCTCTCGGTCGGTGGGGCACAGCTGATGGACGCGGAGGCGCCGGGCCCCGGCATCGAGAAGCTGACGCCCCGCATCACCGAGACGGCCCGCGCGCTGTGGGTCATCTACGCCGGCATCACGCTCCTCGAGATCGGGCTGCTGTACGGGCTCAACCTCGCGGGACTGGCCCCGAACATGGGCGTCTACAACGCCGTCTCCCACGGCTTCACGACGATGTCGACCGGCGGCTTCTCGCCGGAGGCGCGCAGCATCGAGGCGTTCAGCGCCGCGGTGCAGTGGCTCATCGTCCCGTTCATGGTCGCCGCAGGGACCAGCTTCCCGCTGTTCTGGCACGCCTCGAAGGGCGACTTCGACCAGTTCCGGACCGACGCGGAGTTCCGCGTCTACGCCGGTATCATGGGCGTCCTCTCCGCGATCATCGCGGGCTTCCTCTTCGTGGACGTCGGTCTGGCCGATGCGGCCACCGAGGCGACGCAGGCTGCCTACGAGGGTGTCGACCAGGACTTCCTCGCCCACACGTTCCCCATCGCGGGTGACGTCGAGGCCTCCCTCAGACACGCGACGTTCCAGGCCGTCTCACTCACGACCACCACGGGCTACGCGACCATGGACTTCACCACCTGGAAGGGGCCGGCGAAGTTCGTCCTCGTGTTCGCGATGTTCGTCGGCGGCTCCGCCGGGTCGACCGGTGGTGGTATCAAGGTCGTCCGCTGGCTGGTCATCCTGAAGTCGCTCCGCCGCGAGCTGTTCTCGACGGTCCACCCGAAGGCCGTCCAGCCGGTCAGGCTCGGTGGCCGCGCGCTCGACGAACGCGCCATCCGTGGCATCTACGCGTTCACGCTGCTGTACATGGTCATCTTCTTCGTCGCGACCCTGCTACTCGCGGCCGACGCGGCGTTCGTCGGCCCCCACAGCCTCACCGTCATCGAGGCGATGACGGCCGTCGCCGCCACGCTCGGGAACATCGGACCGGGGCTCGGGACGGTCGGCCCGATGGGCAGCTACATCGACTTCACCTGGGAGGCGAAGCTGTTCATGGTCGCGCTGATGTGGGTCGGCCGCCTCGAGATCTTCCCCGTCCTCGTGCTGCTGACGCGGGCGTACTGGCAGTCCTGAGGCCCGACTCTCCTCCCGACGTTCAAGTACCAGAGCGGCGCCAACGGTGGCGTGACCTGACGAACCGCCGTCCGTCGGCGCAGCGGGTGCGTGGCACACCGACGGACGGGCCTCCGTGCCGCCTGTTCGCCCCTACGGATCCAGCCCCTTGAGTGCAGACCGCGCGAGCACAAGCACAGGGATGATCTCCAGTCGCCCGATCCACATGTTGAACAGGAACAGCACCTCGGCGACGGCGGGCATCTCCGGGCCGGTGATGCCCGTCGAGAGCCCGACGTTGCCCTGCGCGCTGGCCACCTCGAACAGGGCGTCTGCGTAGCCGAAGTCGGGGCCGGTCAGGTTCACCAGCACCAGGCTCGACGCCAGGAGCAGGATGACCCACAGCAGGCTGACGATGGCGGCCTCGGCGAACTCCCGGTTCATCGCGTCGGCGTCGAGCCGTCGACCGTCGATGACCGTGCTGACGACCGCGCTCTGTGGCAGGAACACGCGGGAGAACTGCCACTGGATGCCCTTCGAGACGGTGTAACCGCGGATGATCTTGATGCCGCCGACGGTCGACCCGGCGGCCCCGCCCATCGTCATCGCCCCGGCGAGCAGGAGCTTCCCACCGTCGGACCAGCGGCCGATGGGCGATGACTGGAAGCCGGTGCAGGAGAGCGCGCTGACCCACTGGAACGTCCCGTCGCGGATGGCGTCGAGCTCCGCCGTCGAGAGCACCGGAACCGGCGACGCGACCGTCGCGCCGTAGCCCTCCGGCACGAGTCCGACCAGTGCATTCTGTGCGGAGAGCGCGACGATACCGCCGCCGAGCAGCAGGAACAGCCAGCGGGTCTGGACGTCCTCGTACAGCTCGGACCACTCGCCGTTCGAGAGCACGGCGTAGTGGATGGGGAACGCGACCGCACCGAGTGTCATCACCGGGAGCAACACGGTCTCGACGAGCGGCGAGTTGTAGGTCTCCATCGAGTTGTCCGTCACGGAGAACCCACCCGTCGACAGCGCCGTCATCGCGTGGTTGAGTGCCTGCCAGAACGTCTCGAACAGCGGGAGGTCCTGGCTCCACCAGAGCGCGAGGAACAGCACGGCGATGGAGAGGAGCGTGTAGCCGACGAAGATCTTCCACACCGTCCGCACCGTCGAGACGACCGAGGGGTGGATCTTCTCCTCGCGCGCCTCGGACCGGTAGAGTGCGTAGCTCCCGCTGCCGGGCCGCGAGAGGATGGTCACCGTGAGGACGATGACGCCCACGCCGCCGACGTACTGGATGAGCGAGCGCCACCACTGCACGGAGCGGGGGAGCGATGGCTCGTGGGCGGCCATCGTGAGTCCGCTGCCGGTCCAGCCGCTCATCGACTCGAACAGCGCGTGCAGCGGGTTCCGGAAGTAGAGCAGGCTCGACCGGCTGGTCGCGCCGGCGACGGTCACCGGCTCCCAGCCCGCACTGGCGGGCACGTAGCCCGCCATCGTCGCCACCGGCGTCAGCCACGCGACGAGGAAGAACGCGAGGCCGCCGAAGACCGCCGTCGCGAACCAGCCGCTCGCCGCGATGACCATCCCGTGTTTCATCTTCGGGTCCGGTGCGTCCGCGAACAGCCGTCGACAGCTCTTCCCGACGCCGGCGGCGACCCCGCCTGCGAGCAGGAAGCCGAGTGCGGGGGCGAACTCCCCGAACCCGAGGGCGACGACGACGGTCACCGACAGCAGTCCGGCCTGCATCAACAGCAGGGTCCCCACGTCACGGAGGATGACGGCGAGGTCGGCCTGGACGCCCGCGACACGCTTGTTCCGTGGCATCTACTCCAGCTCGTGGTCCTCGACGTGTCCGAACACGTCGGTCACGTCGGGAGTCGCGCCCTCGGCGGCATACACCGTCAGCAGGTCGCCGGCCTCGATGCGCGTGTCGCCGCGGGGCGTGATGGGTTTGCCGTTGTCGTCGCCGTTCCGTTCGATTGCGACGATGAGGAAGTCGTCGGTCAGCAGGTCGGCTTCGTTCGCCTCCCGGAGTGTCACCCCGTCGATGGGTGCGCCCGCGTCGACCGTGATCTCGAACACCTCCGCGGTGTCGCCGACCTTCATGTAGTCCTTGATGGAGGGTCGCTTCACCGCCCGGTAGAGGTACTCCGCGATGAGGCTCTGTGGGTTCTCCATCGTCGTGACGCCGATGCGTTCGAACAGCTTCATGTGCTCGGGGTTGTGGACGACGCTGACGATGGCGGGGACGTCCCGCTCCATGGCGAGCAGGGAGACCATGATGTTCGTCGCGTCCTGGTCGGTCGTCGAGATGAGGGCGTCCGCGCGGTCGATGCCGGCCTCCTCGAGGGTCTCGGAGACGGTCGCGTCGGCGTTGAGGACGAGGCAGTCGTAGCGCGTCGCGGCGGCCTCGGCCTTCTCGGGGTTCTTCTCGACCACGACGACCTCGTTCTGGTCGCCGGTGGCGATGTCGATGAGCGGGGTCCCGATGTTCCCCGCGCCGACGATGATGACGTACATGCCTGCCCGCTTCCCGCGGGACGAAAGAAAAGCTACCGTTCGGACTGCGGCGTCTCGTAGTCGCCGCCGTACCGGAGGAACAGGTACGCGAGCGACAGGGTCGTCAGCATCGCTGCGACGGTGCCGACGGCGAGCGACATCGCGCTGTCGGGCAGGCTCGGTCCGCCACCGCCGCTGGACGGCGCGCTCCCGGACTCGTTGACCACGATGCTGCCCTTCATACCGAGTCCGGCGTGAGGCGTGCACTCGTACTCGAACGTGCCGAGCGTCTCGAACGTGTATTCGTACGTGAACCCGGTGTTCTCGGTCGGCTGGTGACCCTCCCAGCCCGATCCTTCGGGCACCGACGTGGGACTGATGTTGTGGTTGTCGGACTCCCAGTTGAACGTCACCGTCGTCCCGGGTGCGACGTACAGCGGCTCCTCCGTACCGGGGGTGTACACGTAGTCACCGTTCGGGCCGACCGCGACGGTCGCACTGCCGCCGCCACCGCCGCCACCGCCTTCGCCCTCCTGTGCGCTCACGGCACCTGCGGACGCAGCGGCGGCCGTCGCGCCGGCCGCTCCCTGCAGGAATCGCCGACGCGAGACCGGTGTGTCTGAGTTCATGGGCGGAGGTTAGGGATGCCCCGTACTGAATTCTTCGATACGGGTCACAGCGTGTAGTCGTGGGTCCCGTCCTCGCTCGCGAGGAAGGCGGCGGTGAGGTCGATGGCCCCGGCGATATCCTCGGCGTGGGCGACCTCTGTCGGCGTGTGGAGGTACCGGGTCGGGATGGAGACGGCACCGACGGGGATCGAACCGTGTGCGCGCTGGAGGCCGCCGGTGTCGGTGCCGCCCGTCGGGAGCACCTCGAACTGGTGGTCGATGCCCTCCTGCGCGGCCACCTCGCGCAGACGGCGGTGGACCTTGCGGTTCGTGATGACCGAGGAGTCCTTGAGCTTGATCGCGGCGCCTGCACCGAGGTCGGTCACGTGGTCGTACTCGTCGAAGTCGGTGAGGTCGTTCGCGACCGTCGTGTCCAGCGCCAGAGCGAGGTCGGGGTCGAGGTCCACGCCGATGGTCTGGGCGCCCCGGAGGCCGACCTCCTCCTGTACGGTCGCGACGAAGTGGATGGTCGCGGTGGGGTCGTCGACGCGCCGGGCGAGTTCGAGGAGTGCGAAGACGGAGACGCGGTTGTCGATGGACTTGCCGGAGATGCAGTCGCCGAGTGGCTGGGTACGCTGGTCCATCGTGACCAGGTCGCCGACGTCGACCCGCTCCGCGACCTCCGCCTTCGGCAGCCCGACGTCGACGCGCACGTCGTGGACCTCGCGCTCGTCGTCGTCGTCGCTGCCGCCCGTGTGGGGTGGGACGGAGCCGATGACCCCGGGGAGCTTCCCCTGCTCGGTCTGGACGACGACGCGCTGGGCGCGCAGCACCTCGGGGTCCCAGCCGCCGAGGGCGTCGATGGCGAGGAAGCCCTTCTCGTCGACCCGGCGGACCATGAAGCCGATCTCGTCCATGTGTGCGGCGACGACGACCTCGTGGTCGGACTCGCCGTCGACGGTGCCGACGACGTTGCCCATCGCGTCGCTGTCGAGGTGGTCGACCTCGTCCTCGAGCTCGCGTCGGACGATGTCGCGGACGTTGCCCTCGTAGCCGGGCGGGCCGTGGGTCTCGGTGAGCTCGACGAGGAGGTCGTAGTCGAAGTCGTACGGGTGCATGCCACGGAGTCGCGCCCCCGCGGACAAAAGCGAGTCGGAAGCGGTCGGCGACGTCGGTATCGGCAGCCAGGTCAGCGGCGCAGTCGGGCGAGTCGACCGACGGAGAGCCGGTGGAGCAGGTCGCGCTTGATGAGCACGAAGCCGGCGAAGATGACGACGAAGCCGAGCAGCGTGGTCCCGTCGACGACGCTCCCGAGGACGACCCAGGCGACGACGGTGGCGACCACGGGTTCGAGGTAGCCCACGAGGTTGAGCTCGGTGGGACCGAGTCGCTCGAGGAGCTCGAAGTAGAGCAGGAAGGCGACGACGCCGGAGGCGAGCGCGAGGTAGGCGAGGGAGACGACGGCGGTGCCCGTCCACTCGATGGCGAGCACGGACTCGCCGCGGGCCAGACTGCCGACGTGGAGGATGGCTGCTCCGAGAAGCATCGCCCAGGCCTGCTTCGTCTGTACCGGCAGCCCGGTGTCGAGCGGTCTGGTCAGGACCGAGCCGAGGGCGAAGGCCGTCCCGGCACAGAACACCAGCAGGACGCCGACGAGACTCGAGGAGAGTGCGCTCCCGGGCTCGGGCTGGACGACGACGACGACGCCGACGATGCCGACCAGGAAGCCGACCGCGCCGAGTGGCTGGAGCGGGTCGTCGACCTCAAGCGCGCTCCCGAAGCCAGCGGTGAGGATGGGCGAGAGGCTGATGACGACGGCGGCGACGGCACCGGAGATGTGCTGTTCACCGAGGTAGAGCAGCGCGTGGTAGGCCGCGAAGACCAACAGCGCGGTGACGCCGGTCTGGAGCCACTCCGTCCGCCCCCGTGGTCGCCACCGGTCGACGGAGTGGACCGCGTAGGCGAGTACGAGCACGCCGGCCACGTCGTACCGCAGCGCAGCGAACAGTAGCGGTGGGAAGTGGTGGAGGCCGATCTCGATGGCGACGAACGACGCCCCCCAGAGAGTAGCCAGCAGTACGAACAGTCCCCCAGTATCTGGGACTGCCTTCGACTGTATCGATTCTAACATGGTGGAATCTGCAACTACGGCGGTATAAAAATGAATCGAACTGAAGTTGGATAGGAGGCCAGTTTATGGTACAGATATCGGAATAGCTGGATGGAGTTCTATCTACACTTGCTTGGTGGGATATTTGTATCAAAACTTTCCATGCCAAAGCTTCTTTAGCACGCCCCCTGCACGGGGATGCATGGACGAGCGCGACATCAGGCTCCTGAAGGCGATCGCCGAGCTGGGAACCGGTAGTCCCGACAAGCTGCACGAGGAGACCGGTATCCCGGTGTCGACCATCCACTACCGGCTGAACAACCTTCGCGAGGACGGTATCGTGGAGAACGACCTCTACGACATCGACCTGGACGAGTTCGGGCTGAGCGTCACGGTCATCGTCGAGGTGCTCGCGGACTACAGCGGCACCCACTCGGACGTGGCCGAGGGTATCAAGGAGATAGAGGGCGTCACACAGGTGTTCTCGACGATGGGCGAGACCGACTTCATCGCCATCGCACGGCTGGGTGACGCGGACATGGTGGGCGACCTGATGCGCTCGTTCGAGGAGGTCCCGGAGATCGAGCGGACGAACTCGACGTACGTCATCGACACGCTCTGGGACGACACGCGCGGGCTGAACAGCTACAGCATGGAGACGCTGCTCGCGGAGTTCACGGACGACTGAGAGCGGCGAGAATCAGTGGTCGACCAACGAATCAGTGGCCGACCTGCGGGTCCTCGGGGAGCTGCCGGCGCTGCTCGCGCAGTTGTGCGGGCATCTCCTCGTAGGCGTGCTCGAACATCTCCTCCGGCTCGTAGCCGGTGTGATCCTCGGCGGCCTCGACGGCGCGGGCGACCTCCTCCGTGGCCCACTGCTCGACGGCCTCCTGGTCCTCGTCGGACCAGCCGAACTCCTCCTCCAGGTACGTCCGGGAGCGGTCGAGCGGGTCCTCCTGGAGCCAGTCGGCGGCGTCGTCCTCGTCGCGGTAGACCGACGGGTCGTCGGTCGTCGTGTGTGCGCCGCGCCGGTAGGTGACGGCCTCGATGAGCGTCGGGCCGCCCCCGTTCTTGGCCTTCTCGAGCGCCTCGCTCACGACGTCGTGGACGGCGAACACGTCGTTCCCGTCGACGCGGACGCCCTCGAAGCCGTACGCCTTGGCCTTCTGGGCGATGGTCGCACTCGCGGTCTGGCGCTCGCGGGGCACCGAGATGGCGTAGCCGTTGTTCTGGCAGAAGAACACCGTCGGCGTGTCGAAGACGCCGGCGAAGTTCATCCCCTCGTGGAAGTCGCCCTCGCTCGTCGCGCCGTCGCCGAAGGAGACCAGCGAGGCGACGTCGTCGCCCCTGTACTTCGCCGCCATGCCGACGCCGACGGCGTGGGGGAGCTGCGTGGCGATGGGGATGGCGCTGGTGAACGTCGTCAGGTCGTCGCCCTCCTCCCGGTCGACGTACTGGCCGTCGCCCAGCAGGTGAAGCAGGACCTCGCGGAGGTCGATGCCGCGCTCGACGAACATCGCGTGGTCCCGGTAGGTCGGGAACAGGTAGTCCGGGTCCGAGAGGGCGGCTGCCGCACCGACCTGGGCCGCCTCCTGCCCGCGCATCGGCGCGTACGTGCCGATGCGCCCCTGGCGGTGGAGGCTGATCGCCTTCTCGTCGAATGTCCGTGCGAGTACCATGGACTCGTAGAGCGCTTTCGCTGCCGTCTCTCCGAGCTTGCGGTCTCCGACGGCGGAGCCGCCCGGCGACATCACACGGACCAGGTTTTCAGCCTCACTTGACATTGGAGTTCACCTGAGAGTCTATCGGACAATCGGCCCTATACGTAATAAAACATCGCCTCGGACTCGATTCGGTGTGAAATTTACTGCCACACTTATATACAAATCGGGTTCTGGTCAGAATTCGTCGGCGGACGACGGCAGGAATCTGACGAATCGTAACTCGTGTGCCGGAGTCACAACCCTTAGGCGGGGGCGCGTAGAGGGAGCGGACATGAGCAACTGGATCGGTCGCACCTTCACGAGCGACACCGGGTGGGACCACCTCGAGACCCTGGTCGACATCGGCGACCGGATGGCCGGCAGCGATGGCGAACGCGCCGCCGCGGAGGCGACACGCGATGCACTCGCGGAGGCAGGCGCGCGCGACGCGCACCTCGACGAGTTCGAGATACAGGGCTGGGAGCGCGGCGACAGCGAGATCCGTGCCGCCGACGCCACCTACAGCGACGCCCACGAGTGCATCGCGCTCCCGCGCAGCCCCGCGGACGATGTCGCGGGCGACCTCCTCGACCTCGGCTACGGCCTCCCCGACGACTTCGAGGAGACCGACTGCGAGGGCAAGATCGTCATCGCCCGCAGCGACGTCCCCGAGCACTACGACCGCTACCTCCACCGGCGTGAGAAGTACTACCACGCCGTCGAGGCCGGCGCGGCCGCGTTCGTCTACCGCAACCACGTGGAGGGCTGTCTCCCGCCCACTGGCTCGGTCGGCACCGCTGACTCGCCGGTCGGCGATATCCCCGCCGTCGGCGTCTCCGCCGAGACGGGTGCGCAACTGGTCCGCCGGCACGAGGGCGACGAGCTCACCGTCTCCGTCACCGCCGAGACGCCCGACGCGACCAGCCAGAACGTCCACGCCGAACTCGGCCCCGACACCGACGAGGTCGTCTACGTCACCAGCCACGTCGACGCCCACGACATCTCCACCGGTGCGATGGACAACGGTGCCGGCACCGCCATGGTCGTCGAACTCGCCAGCATCCTCGCGGACCTCGAGGCCGACCTCGAGACCCGCGTCCAGTTCGTCGCCTTCGGTGCCGAGGAGGTCGGCCTGGTCGGCTCCGCGCACGAGGCCGACCGCGTCGACCTCGACGACGTGAAGGTCGTCGTCAACGCCGACGGCGTCGTCCAGGGGCGCGACCTCGCGCTCTACACCCACGGCTTCGACGCGCTCGACGAGGCCGTCGAGGCGGTCGCCGACCGGTTCGAGCACCCCATCGAGACCGTCCCGAAGCTCGGCCCCCACAGCGACCACTGGCCGTTCACCCAGTGGGGCGTCCCCGGCTACCACGCCTACGGCAAGAGCGAGGGCTCGGGCCGCGGCTGGGGCCACACGCACGCCGACACCCTCGACAAGCTCGAGGTGCGGGACCTCCGCGAGCAGGCCATCCTGCTGGCCGCACTCACCGTCCAGACCGCTGCAGAGTCGTTCGAGATCCCACACAAGGAGCCCGAGGAGATCGCCGAGGCCCTCGAGGACGAGGACCTCGCCGAGGGCATGAAGATCACCGGCGACTGGCCCTACGACGAGGACTGAGCCGGCGTTCGATCCTCGACTCGACGCTCCGGGGATTGCACTTGCCGTCGAGTGTCCACCGCTGGCGGGCGGTGTGCGGTTCGGAGTGAGTGCTTGCGAGCGAGACCCCCGATGCGGACGGCGGGTCGTCGGGCCGGCGGTCCGACGGTGGGACTGCAAGCGACTCGTGGCTTTCTGGCGGGTGTAGATCGAGACAGTCCCCCCCGTCAGCCGAGGCAGTATGTGGGTCGAGGGGTCCAGGAACTCCCCCGACTACTCGCAGCCACATCGGCGGGAGCGAGTTGTAGCCTTTTTGTCGCCGGGGGCGCGAGTACTCACCATGGAGAGCGCCGCCCGCGACAGCGACGAGCCGCCGACCGTCGGCGTCGTCGGGAGCCAGGAGGACACGGTCGAACGCATCAGTGCCGCCGTCTCGGAGGCCGACGCAGTCCCGCTGGCGACCGACGCCACGGGAGTCGGTGAGGCGTCGTTCGCCGTCGCGGTCGGCGAGCGAGCGCTCGGCGAGCTGGCGAGCGTGGCGGTCGACGTGCCGGTGCTGGCAGTCGACGCGGGGCCGGGGGTTCGGTCGGTCGCGACCGAGGACGCAGCGGCGGCCATCGAGGCCGTGCTCGGCGGCGATGTCGAGCGCACCGCGCGCCGGACGTTCGCGGTCGACGTCGGTGCGGAGCGCTACGACGCGGTGTTCGACGTGACGCTCGTGACGACCGAACCGGCCCGCATCTCGGAGTACTGCGTGGCGGCCGGTGGCGAACAGGTCGCCCAGTTCCGCGCCGACGGAGTGGTCGTCGCCACGCCCGCCGGGAGCCACGGGTACGCGCGCGCCGCCGGCGGGCCTGTCGTCGCCGGCACCGCGCCGGTCGCCGCCGTCGTGCCCATCGCACCGTTCGCCATCGACACGAACCACTGGGTCGTCTCGGACGAGGACGTGCGTCTCTCGGTCGAACGCGACGAGGGGAGCGTCTCCCTGCTCGTCGACGACCGGGCGGTCGGGACGGTCGACCCGGCGGCGCCGGTCCGGCTGTCGCCCGGTCACGAGCTGGTACTCCTCTGCCCACCGGGGAGTACGCCACCGTGGTAGCCCGCTTTGGAAAAACTCTAATGTCCTAACGTCCGAGGTGGGAGTATGGACCCTAACGTGATGCTCGGCCCGCTCGACCAGCTCGGGCGTGAAGTCGTCGCAGGCGTGTTGCTGATCGAGTTCGTCCTGTTCGGACTCGTCGTCGGCAACATGCTGACCCGTTTCCTCGCGTACCGCCGCAACGTCGCCGAGGCCGAAGAAGATGACGTCGAGTCGCTGACCCGCCACCCGCTCCACGAGGCGACGAACGTACTGCTCCTGCTCGGGACGTTCTACTACACCACCGTCGCTCCCCACGGCGGCATCGTCCTCTCGATGTTCGTCGTCGGCATGGTCATCGCCGACGTCTTCGAACACGAGGTCCGCAGCGTCGACCTCCGGAAGGACGAGAAGCTCCGTGCCCCGAAGGGCGCGCTCGGTATCTCCGTCTTCACGCTCGCCTACGCCGGCTTCCAGTCGCTGTTCTTCCTCGTCTCGGACTACTGGGGCGCCATCATCTGAGGCCGGCCTACCGGTTCTCCGATTCCCGCCGCGACGACGAGCCGGTGCGCTGCATTCGGGGCGCGTCGGTCCCGACGAGACCGCCGTCGCGACTCGGGCGTCACGCGCCGTGTCCCGACCCCCAGACTACCGTCGCCGACACGCTCCTCGGACGGTCGCCAGACTGTCCGCCTGCACCGAACACGCTCCTCCCACGTTACACGTCCTTCGCTCACTGACACGCTGCCGCCACGAACGCACACGCCAGGGCACGTGCGGTCCGGGCGGTATCCCAGAAGGGAGTCGAGACTACGTGGTGTCGACCGTCGGAGAACAGGACTCGGGAACGTCGTCAGCTCGCGAACCGGGTTCGTGCCTCCCGTGCCATCGGCAGGACGACCCAGAACGTCAGTGCGCCCAGGATCATGAACCAGAAGAGACCCTCCTTGACGATGAGGGCGATCGCCTCCAGTGCGCTCGGGTCCGCGGGGTCCGGACCGAGGAGCTGCACCTCCTCGAAGCCGGGGGTGTTGTACCAGCCGGCGAGCACCATCCAGATGAGGCCGGAGGCCGTCGCGATGGCCAGGCCCTTCATGAATTCGTCAGCCATTGTCGGATTCTTCGTCGGTGTCGTCTTTAGACTTTCCCATTCCCGCGGTCCGGAAGCGCGTCGAGAACGCGTAGATGGCCGCGCCGGCGACGATCAACCCCAGACCGAGCAGCGCGAGCAGCAGGTTCACCTCCGAGAGCGGCGCGTTCGCGCTGTTCGTCGCGGTGTCGAGCACGATGAACCCGAGGATGACGCCGGTCATCGCGAGCATCGTCGCGAACACCGTCACCGTCTTGTACAGCCGCATCGGCACCTCGACCTCGCGTCCACGGAAGCCCGACGGCTCCTCTTCTGACGCTGGCGAGTCGTGCGGCTCTGCGGTGTCTGCGTCGTCCATGAGAGGAGAGAGTGGTGTTACTTCGGCGGCCGGAGGCGGTAGTACCGGCGGTTCAGGCTGTACATGTACCCCTCCTGCATCGCCCGGAACACCGTGTAGGCGATGAGTCCCAGCACGGGCGGGATGAGGAACGTCAGGTCGAACAGCAGGTGGGAGTCCATCGGGAGCAGGTTCTTGACCGACAGCGCGGCGATGGTGAACGCGAAGGCGACACCCATGACGCCGATACCGGCCCAGAACGGCTGCTCGACGGGACGGCGCGCGCTCCCCTTGTTGAGGAACGGCACCATCGCGATGAAGCCGACGACGACGATGTTCGCGACGACACCGTACGTCCGGTCGGCCATCAGCTTCTCTCCGCCGAGGATGGACAGCTCGGGGTTGAGCGGGCCGAGCTTCAGCAGGCCGAACGACCAGTACAGGTACCAGTCGGGCAGGATGATCGCCGGCGTCGAGGACGGGTCGGCCGGCGGGCCGATGTGCGGCGGGAGCGTGGCCGAGAGGAACAGGATGAGCCCGACGAAGAAGCTCGTCAGGGCGAAGTTCCGGATCATCTCGTGGGGCCACGCCGGGAAGCCGAGCACGTCACGTTCGACGTAGTCGGACTCCATCCGCAGGTCCTGGTCCTCGCGGCGTGCGCGCTCGAAGTACTCGTAGGTCAGCCGGGAGAGCCCCTGTGTGCGCCCCTTGCGCTCGCTCCACGTGGGGGTCTCGTCGTCCGGCGCGACGATGCCGGTACCGCTGCCGTCTGCGATGGGTTCGGAGTCGTTGTCTTCTGGCATGGTTCTATCAGTGCGGTTCCGCGATACCCTGCATCCAGACGATGCCGATGTGCAGTGCGATCAGCGTCGTCACCACGAACGGCAGGACGAACACGTGCAGGATGTACATCCGTTGCAGCGTCGACTGCGTCAGGGTGAAGCCGCCGAAGATGAGCTGTGCGACCCACTCGCCGGCGAGCGGGATCGAGAGCGACATCTCGACGCCGATCTGGCCCGCCCAGAACGCGAGCTGGTCCCACGGGAGCAGGTAGCCCGTGTACCCGAACACCATCGTCAGCGAGATGAGGATGATGCCGAGGATCCAGTTCAGCTCGCGGGGTTCCTTGTACGCACCGGTGAAGTACACGCGGAGCATGTGCAGGAAGACGGCCGCGACCATCACCTGTGCGGACCAGCGATGGAGCGACCGGAGCATGAACCCGAAGTTCAGGTCCTGCATGATGAACACGATCTGGTTGTACGCCGCCGACGGGTCCCCCGCGGTCGACGGGGAGTAGTAGAACCCGAGCAGCGCGCCGGAGATGGCCGCTACAACGTACGCTATCGTGGAGAACGACCCCAGTGCGTACAGCGGGTACCAGTACCAGAACTTGTTGTCGAGGTTGTACTGCTCGGTGTGGCTCTTGGGCATCTGGAGGTTGACCTTGTAGTACAGGTCCTCCAGCAGTTCCAGGTAGTCGACGACCCGGAGCCGCTTGTCGAGCCAGATGAGCGTCAGCAGGTACGTCTTCTCGACGGGGGTGAGGTCCTTCGTCTTCATCCACCCCTGATGGTCGTATTCGTCTTTCTTTTGCAGGCTCATGGTGCTAGTCCCTCGCTGGCCGCGGCAGGGCCACGAAGTTGGTGCTGATGATGTTGAACGGGTCGTACACCGACTGGTGGCACTGGCAGTAGACGCGGTCGGCCGCGCCGAAGTTGGCCGCGCCAGCCTGGCCCTTGAACGCCGGCACGCAGCAGAAGTGCGTGCACTTGTTCAGGTGGGCCATGACGCCTTCCTTGGTCGTCTCGGACAGCCACTCGTTGTCCTGGGCGGCCTCCTCGATGCGGGTCGAACGGATGACCTCGATGGCCATCGTCTCGGCTGGCTCGAGCCCCTCGGAGCGCCAGCTGCCGGTCGCCGGCTTGCCGATACCAGCGGTACCGATACCGTTGCCCCAGGTCTCGTAGTCGTCGAAGTGGCTCAGCCGCATCCGCTGGCCGCCGCTGACCTCCTCGTTCTGCCAGGCGAACTTCGAGTTCGCGTTGTACCGGAAGTAGTTCGTCAGGTCGGAGTTCTCCTCCTGGGCGTCGGGGTAGACGCCGGGGTAGGTCTGGACGCCGCAGTACTGGAACCACTCCGAGGAGTACGTCTCGCCAGCGATCTCCTCGCGGGCGACCGTGAACGTCCGCCCCTGCTCTTCGACCTCCTGGACCTCTGGCCAGCGGCCCTTGATGTAGAAGTCGTCCTCGCCCGGAATCTCCTCGAGTTCGATGGGGATCTGGGGCATACCGCGCGGTGCGGGCCCGTCGGTGTTCTCGATGGCGCGGAACGTGACGTTCCCACCACCGCCGCCGGCTGCGGAGGTCGTGCTGTTGACGGCTGCCGCGCCCGCTGTGGCGATGCCGGCGAGCGATGCCCCGCCGACGACGCCCTTCACGAAGCGACGGCGGTCCGATTCGACCGGATACTTGTCTTCGTCTACTGGCATGGTTATCTCTTGTAGTAGGGATACACCGCACGTTTGAGTGTGTCGAGCGCGTCGGCGTCGCCGAGTGTCCTCCCGTCGACGTCCTCCTCGCGGATGTAGAGGTCCTCCCACTTGCGACGGCGCTTCTTGACGATCATCACGTCGGGCAGGAACTCCTTGCGGTAGAGCAGCAGGATGAACGCGAGGTCGATGAAGACGATGGCGAGCAGGAACCCGAGGTACATGTTCCCCTCCCCGCTCAGTCCCCAGCCGTTGACGAGGCCGTACGTGAACAGACCGATGAAGACGACCTCGATGACGGTCAACAGGACGATGGCGACCGCTGCGGCGGTGCTCTCTCTGGCAGGTTCGTACCGGTGGATGTCACCGTAGTTGCTTCCTTTCGTGGACATCTATCGGTCCCTCCCTGGGCTGCTGGTGTGTGCGGACTCGCCGTACTTGAGCACGTAGAACGTGAACATCAGCGAGCTCATGATGGCGAGGATAGTCGCGATGCCGACCCAGTGCGCCTGGATGGGGACACCCATGTGCTCGGGGTCGACCTCGCCGCCACCGCCGCCACCCGGCGCCTGGCCGGACTCGTTCACGACGATGGTGCCGACCATACCGAGGCCGACGTGGGGGTCGCACTGGTACTCGTACGTGCCGAGCGTCTCGAACGTGTGCTCGTAGCTGAACCCCGTGTTCTCGGTGGGCATGTGTCCCTCCCAGGTCGCACCTTCCGGCACGGTCTGGACGTTGATGTTGTGGTTGTCCGACTCCCACTCGAAGACCACGGTCGTCCCGGGCGAGATGTAGAGGGGCTCCTCGGTCCCGGGTGTGTACACGTAGTCCCCGTTCGGGCCGACGGCGACGGTCGCCGTTCCGCCACCGCCGCTCGGCGCACCGCTCGTCTCGTTCGTCGTGCCGTTGTCCGAGGAGTTGTTACCCTCCTGGATGGCGAACGAGCCGGACGAGCGTGTGCCCTCCTGGGCAGCGGCCGCACTCGCGGCTCCAGCGCCGCCGGCAACGCCGCTGGCAGCCATCAGAAAGTCCCGCCTATTCATACATACGATGGTCAGGATTGGGTTCGCTTAAACCCACCGATGCAAGGGTCACAGGCCCTACGACTCGGACTGCGCCGTGTCGTCTACCCCCACGGTTTCACGGGGGTCGCCCTCGGGCTCGACGGGGAGGAACGACGGACGCTCGCCGTCCTCCAGACCGATGGCCCGGAGCCGGTCGCGGTACTCCTCGGCCCGGAAGCGGTCCGAGAGTCTGGCGTTCGCCACGGTCAGGAACAGTGCGACGCCCGCGATGGCGAACACCATCGCCATGACGATCATGATGCCACGTGCGATGGCGTCGCCGGCGCCGCCGGTCGCGAAGAACGCCCCCGCGACGAGGCCGAGCGCCCCCAGTAACAGCGTCGTGGCGACGATCTGGAGCATGTTGTTGCCCAGCTGGCCACTCCCCTCCGGAATCTCGTCGGGATGGGGGAGCACCGCCTCTGCCGGCGGCTCCGACGGGTCGTACTCGTCCATCGAGCAGAGTGCGACGGTCGGTTTCACGTCACGGAGGACCGTACCGAAGCCGTCGATGGAGCCGTCGGGGAACACCATCGCGTAGCCCTCGTCGGAGTACGCCAGCAGGGTCTCCTCGCCCTCGTACTCGACGCGCTCGATGACGGCGAACACGTCACGGCTGGCGATCTGGGCGTTGAGGTCCTGCTCGACGCGGTCGAGCAGCTCCGCGCCGACGATCCACGTCTCCGGGTCGAACACGGCGTCCCACTCCTCGTAGCTCATCTCTGCCATCTCGGACGGGCCGAAGTCGTCGAAGTCGTACTTCTCTTCGACCTGACGGCGGAGCTCCTCGTCCGAGACGTACTCCGTCTCGGCAGTCTCTACGGCCTCGTCGGGCTCGCCCTGACCGGCCCGTTCGTCCTCGCCCTCGGACCGGGACGGTCCAGCGTCGGTCATCACCCCGACCTTGGTCCCGAACCTGTAAACGCTTTCCGACGTCCGTCCCGGACCGGATTCCGACCCTTTAACGCGGCGGGAACCCGAGGACCGGGTATGGTCGAGGACCTCACCGTCGCCACGCTCGCGCTGACCATGGTCTCCGCGAGCTTCCCCTTCTACCTCTACGGCGCGTGGATCATGATCGACACCGAGGTCGTCACGTGGGACGTCCTCGTCTATCACCTGAAGTTCATCGTGGTCGGGCTAACGCTGAACACCCTGCCGGTGGTCCTCTGGATGGGCCCCCGGCTCATCAACGAGCAGCAGTTCGGCGGGCTGGCAGCCCTGCACTCGTTCCTCGGTCTGCAGGCGTACGCCCTCCTGCTCTTTGCCCTCACCGGAATCTACCACATCCTCCAGGCCAAGCGCCGACTCAACCTCTACGCCGACCCCGACCCGGACATCGCGCTCGACGAGATACACGAGAACATGCCCGCGTGGCGGTTCCGCCTCCGCGTCGGCGTCTTCGGCTACGTCATCTTCTGGATACTGGCCTACGTCGTCGGCATCATGCGCTACGTCGTCCTCTACCAGATCTTCTAACCGTCACCAGGGCTCGCCCGACGCGAGGTCCACCGGCGAGTCGCCCTGCTCGGACGGGCAGATGTCCGCGAGCACGCAGGCGTCGCAGTCTGCCGAGCGCGCCCCACAGACCGCCCGCCCGTGGTCGATGAGCAGGTGGGTGAACTCCTGCCACTTCTCCTCGGGGACGATTTCCTGCAGGGCCGGCTCGATGGTCTCCGGGCGTTCCGCCTCGGTCAGCCCGAGCCGGCGGGAGAGTCGCTGGACGTGCGTATCGACGACGATGCCCTCGACGATGTCGTGGCCGTGCTGGAGCACGACGTTCGCCGTCTTGCGCCCGACGCCGGGCAGGTCGGTGAGTGCCGACATCGAATCCGGCACCTCGGCGTCGTGTTCTTCGACCAGTATCTCGCCGATCCCCTTGAGGTAGCCGCCCTTGTTGTTGTGGAAGGTGATGCCGTAGATGTCCTCCGCCAGTTCCTCCTCGGTCGCCGCCGCGTAGTCCGCCGCGCTCTGGTACTTCTCGAACAGCTCCTCGGTGACCTCGTTGACGCGCTCGTCGGTGCACTGCGCCGAGAGCACGACCGCGACGAGCAGCTCCAGCCGGTTCGAGAACCGCAGCGAGATGGTCGAATCCGGATACTCTTCCTCCAGTCGTTCGACCACTTCCTCGGCCTGCGCCGACCGCGGTTCCAGTGGGGTTCCCATGTGCTCGTGTTCGAGGGCTGGCGTTTCAGCGATTCGGTTCCGGCTATGAGTGTATTCTGTGAGCTCCAACTGCCAGAAGGCTCCCTCTCTCGTGGGAATCTCTGGAAACGAGAACAGCCAGAAAGCCCCGAGGTGCTCAGCTCCCGGGCCTCGCTGCACTCCTCGTCCCTGCGGTGCCTGAGCGCTACGCGCTCAGACTAGCGAGAGCTTCGCTCTCGCGTCGCTTGCTTCGGCCGGCTTCGCTGAGCACCTCGCCCCTTTCAGTCCCACCACGCACCGCACCGCAACCGCACCTCACGCCTCCCCAGCCTCCTGCATCACCGGAAACCTCCGGTTTCCGGTTAGCAGCCAGAAAGCTCCGCTTTCTGGCCACATCTCCGGAAATCAGAGATTTCCGGCGGGCTCACGAAACGCAAGCGTTTCGTGACCGATGCTCGCTGGCGCTGTCGTTCGAAAGACGCCGGAGGCGTCTTTCGTGATGTGGCCAGAGATCTCCGATCTCTGGCTGCCAGCCGGACGTAGTCCGGCAATGACGAGAGAGCTTCGCTCTCTCGAACCACGCTTCTCGTCCCTCGCGCGGATGGCTCGACACGTTCGCTGCGCTCACGGGTCGCAGGCTCCCCGTTCGCATCGCGGGACTCGCTGGCGCTCGCCCCGCGCACCGCTCGCGGTCTCGCCAGGGTGAGAGCAAGCTCTCACTGGCCATCGGAATCGCAAGCGATTCCGAGACAGCCGCGCGCCACCCGGTTGGTCAGGGAGCATTGAAAACGGACCGCCAGCACCCTACTCGAAGCTGCCCGACCGGATCTCGCGTTCGGCGTCGTCCAGTGCCTTCTCGGCGTCGAAGTTCTCGACGATCCCCCGCAGCGTCGCCTCGTCCGCGTCGGCCAGCTCCCGGGCGTGTTCCGTCATGTTCGGCAGCGCGCGAACGATGTTGTCGACGATGGGCACGGTGGCCGAACGGGCCGACCGCGAGCCGGGGTTGAGGTCGACGACGAGCTCGATCTTCCCCATGTCGGCGAGCGCCTCGGCGCGGTCGCCGTCCTCCAGCGGGACGAGCACCACGTCGGCGTCGTGGATGCCGTCCGAGTCGACCTTCCCGCGCTCGTGGGAGAGCCCGGGGATGCGCGCGTCGGCATTCAGGCCCTTCACCTCGCCCGCGCCGTGCTCGCGGAGGTGGTCGACGATGGCCTGCATCCGCTCCTCGGTGCGGTTGAACAGGTTCACCTCGATGTCCGCGCCGGTGGCCTCGGCGAGTTCGACCGTCTCTCGGGGGGCGAGCGCGGCGACGTTGCCGTTGACGGAGAGCACGGCATGATCGGCGAGCAGGAGGTGGGCGGTGGCGACGCGCTCGGCCTCGTCGGCCGACGGCGTCGTGCGTTCACCGAGCAGGTAGTCGAACGCCTCGCCGCGGCCCTGCGCGATGAGGCCCTGACGGCTCGTGATGCCCTTGTCGACGCCAGCCTCGATGCGGTGTCGGGTCAGCAGTGACTCGTACCGGGGGTGGTCCGCGGGCACGTCGACGTGTTCGCTCATGCGTGGCGGTCCGCGCCCGATGGGCAAAAACACTCAGGATTCGAAGTGTTCGCCGGTGACGGCCAGCGAGACGAACGCCACACCGCCGAGGCCGGTGCCGACGAGGAACGCCGGGTCGCCGGTGAGGGCGGCGCCGAACGTCGAGAGGCCGACGACGGGGGCCAGGACCAGCAGGAGCGCGACCCGGCCCGCTGGCCGGCCCAGTGCGGTGACTCTGGCGAGGCCGAGCAGCAGGAGTGCGACGATGAACAACGGCACGGACTGGATGGGGGTCGGTGCGTTCAGGAACCCGAACGCCCCGAGCGCGAACGCGAGCAGGGCCGTCGCGAAGATGGCGACGACCACGGGAGCGGGCGTGCGCTGGTCGGTCATCGCCCGAACTCGGTCCGCGGTGCAGGAAAGCGCGTCGGTCCCGGTCGGTCGGCGCCGGTCATCGCAGCATCGCACCGGCGGGGTGGGTGGCACACACCGACGGGTCGTAGCCCGCATCCGAGAGCCCGGTCCCGAGCGCGAACACGGTCTCGCCGAGCATCGCCATTGAGGCCTGCCCGTCGGCGGCGAGTACGTCCTGGATGACCTCGGTCACGTCCGGTGTGAGTAGCTCTGCCTCGCGGGCGAACCGGCGCGACGCGTGGACGAAGCTCGCGAGTGTCGGCTCCTCGACGACCCGGGAGAGCGCGCGTGTGCCAGCCTCGGAGAGCAGTTCCGTGTCCCCGGACAGCACCTCCTCGGTGGAGAGTTCGCCCAGCGAGAGGTACTCGACACGTGCCCGAGCGGGGATGCCGTCGAGGTGGTTGTCCTGTGGCCCACCCGGCTCCAGCCGGATGGGGACACCGCCGCGTGCCTGGGCGACCACGTCGCCGAGGCCCGATTCGGCCTGCACGTCCGCGCCGTGAGCGATGGTCACGAGTTCGTTCTCGGAGAGCTTCCGTCGGTAGACGCGGTTCGTCGCCAGCGCGGTCCCGAGCGCGAGCGCCCCGGAGACGCCGAACCCGGCACCGAGCGGGAGGTCGGTCTCGGCCGCGACGACGGCGGGTGCCGAGAGCGCGTCGAGGACCCGGTCGACCGCCTCCACCTCGACCGCGTCGCCGTTCAGCATCAGGGACGGTCCGTTCCCTCGCTGGACCGTCACCTCGACGCCGTCGGTCAGTGTCAGCCCGGCACCCGTGGAGCCGGCCTTCGTCGGGTCGGACTCGTCCGGGTGTGCGCTGAAGAAGCCCGTGATGTGTCCCGGAACGAACGCCCGTGCCTCCTCGGTCATGCCACACCCTCCGCGACGGGTGCCTTAATCCGTTTTCATCTCGGCCAGTCGGCCTCTGTCGCGGCCGGGCTCAGGAAGGTCAGGTACGCCAGCAGCCCCGGCGGGCCGGTGAGGAAGACGGCGAACGTCAGCCCGGCGGCGGCTGGCCGGCCGTGGTAGTCGGAGTCGTAGCAGACCCACGCGGCGACACAGCCCCAGCACAGCGCGACGAAGATGGCGAGCCCGAACAGGAGGGCGGTCCCGGACATATTTTCACACTCTCGAAGCTACTACAAAGTATTTTTGTGAGATGTTTCTGGAAGAAATAACGACAGAACGGCGGTCCCGTGGCCGCCGTCGAACTCGCCAGGTCTTCGTCCTACGGACTCAGCCGCTGTCTGTCTCGCGGGAACACGGTCGCAAATCGAAGATTTGCTCCCTGCTCCCCCTCGACAGATGCGGCTTCGCCTAGGGGCTCAGCCGCTGTCTATCTCGTGGGAACAGAACGGCCTCGCGGATGTTGTCCAGCCCGAGCATCGTCATGACGAGGCGCTCGCCGCCGAGGCCCCAGCCGGCGTGCGGGGGCATGCCGTACTTGAACATCTTCGTGTAGTACTCGAACTCGTCGGGGTCGAGGCCCTGCTGCTCGAAGCCGGCGACGAGCTCCTCGTAGCGGTGTTCGCGCTGGCCGCCCGAGACGAGCTCCATGCGCGGGTGCATGAGGTCGAAGCCGGTCGAGGTCTCCGCGTCGTCGTCGTAGTCCTTGATGTAGAACGGCTTGATCTCGCTGGGCCAGTCGACGATGAAGTAGTGCTCGCCGACCTCCTCGCCGAGGACGCGCTCGGCCTCCGTCGAGAGGTCGTCGCCGTAGACGAGCATCTCGTCGAGTTCGCCGGTCGCGTTGATGCGGTCGAGGGCCTCCTCGTAGGTGAGCCGCGGGAAGTCGCCGCTGGGGGCCTCGAACTCGTCTTCGAGGTCGAGGAGTTCGAGCTGTTCCTGGCAGTTCTCCGCGACGGCCTCGTAGGCGGCCTTCACGATGCCCTCGACGACGTCCATCGCCTCGGTGTGGTCGTGGAAGGCGCCCTCGAAGTCGATGGAGGTCGCCTCGTTCAGGTGCCGGGGCGTGTTGTGCTCCTCGGCGCGGAAGATGGGGCCGATCTCGAACACCTTCTCCAGCCCGGAGCCGGCCATGAGCTGCTTGAACAGCTGCGGGCTCTGGTTCATGAACGCCTCCTCGCCGAAGTAGGAGATGGGGAACAGCTCGGTGCCGCCCTCGGTCCCCGTGGCGACGATCTTCGGCGTGTTGATCTCGGTGCAGCCGTCGTCGCGGAACTGCTCGCGGACCGCGCGCAGGACCTCGGCGCGGATCTCGAAGACGGCCTTGACGTCGGGCTTGCGGAGGTCGAGCGTGCGGTTGTCCAGCCGGGTCGGGAGCTCGGCGTCGACCTTGCCGGAGGGGTCGAGCGGGAGCTCGGGGTCGGCGGGTGCGATGACCTCGAAGCCGTCGGGTGTGACCTCGACGCCCGTGGGGGCGCGCGGCTCCTCGTCGACGGTGCCGGTGACGCTGACGACGCTCTCGCGGGAGGCGTCGAGTCCGGCCTCGACGAGGTCGTCGTCCATCTCCTCTTTCTCGAACTTGATCTGGATCTTCCCCGTCTTGTCCCGGAGGATGAGGAAGGCGATGCCACCGAGGTCGCGGATCTCGTGGACCCAGCCGGCGACGGTGACGTGGTCGCCCGGCTCGGCGTCCGCGGTGTACGTTCGGTTCTCCATACCACCGGTTTCCGGAGGGGTAGCCTTAAACACCGTCTTTTCGGTCGGCGGTCGCGGCTCAGAATCCACCGTACCTGAGGGAGACCATGCTGGCGATGACGGCGAGCTGGAACACGCCCTGGATGCCGCTGAGCTTCGCGTTGCGCATCCCGATGCGGCTGATGACCTCGGTGTCGGGGTTCGCGGACGTCATCTCGCGGTACATCTTCACCTCGCCGGGCAGGAGAATGCCGAAGCCCATCACGCTGAGGACGGTGACGATGACGAGCGCGACCGCGATGACGTGGCTCGTCATCTCGAAGGCGGGCAGCGTCGTCGCGAGGTAGCCGACGCTCACGACGAGTGCGAGCCCGAACGCGACGAGCCAGCGACGGTCGCGGAACGCGTCGAACTGCCAGCCGATGCTCAGGAGCGCGGGCAGGAGCGTGAACGCGGTGAAGAGCGCGAGCCAGGGCTGTGCGTTCGGGAACACCTGCACCCGCAGTGCGAGCGTGATGCCGCCAGCGATGGTGACGAGCGCGAGCGACGGCATGAGGAACGTCATCTTCGGCGTGAAGCGTTCGAACACCGCCGACCGGGCGTCGACGGCGAGCCCACCCAGAACGGGGCCGAGCACCATCGCCATGAACAGGTCGACGCCGGTCCACAGCACCCCTGCCATCACGTGGACGTAGGTGTGCTGCTCGCGCGTGCCGACCGTGGCTGCCAGCGCGAGCGCGAGCACCGGCAGCACGACGGCGCCGGTCGCGAACGCCGGATTCGCCCTCGACCCCATCCCTCGAATCGTCCCCCGAACCGTCTCGGCCATGCGAGACGGTGTCGTCTCCCGGCGCCAAAAGTGTTGTTCCAGTGATACCCGTGCCGTCGACGGGGCCTCGTCGTTACCATCGTTAATCCACGAGCGGTCTCGGACTAACAGTCGTGTCCGCCACGCCAAGATTTTAGAGGGAATGCCGCCTTAGGCAAGACGAGCCATGGCAAATCTTGTCACAGAGGTCGCCGATACGGTCTCGACACATCCGGAGACGACGGCACTGCACTACGACGGCCAGGACAGCAGCTACGAGGAGTTCTGGGGGCAGGTAGGGCAGTTCGCCGCCGGGCTGCAGGAGGCCGGTATCGAGCCGGGCGACAGGGTGGGGATCTACCTCCCGAACCTGCCACAGTTCGTGGTCGCGTTCCACGGGACGCTCCGGGCCGGCGGCATCGTCGTCCCCATCAACCCGCAGTACAAGACCCGGGAGATCAGCCACCTTCTCGGGGACAGCGGCGCGAAGGTGGTGGTGACCATCGGCGACCTCGTCCCGTTCGTCAGCGAGGTGCAGGACGACACCGACGTCGAGGAGGTCGTCGCCATCGGCGGGCACGAGGACGCGACCGCGTTCCGCGAGTTCCTCGCGCCTGACGCACCGGACATCGTGGACCGCGACGGCGACGACGTGGCCGTCCAGCCCTACACGTCCGGCACCACGGGTCAGCCGAAGGGCGTGCTGCTGACCCACGAGAACCTCCGGTCGAACGCGGAGATGGCAGCCTCGCTCATCCCGGACGGCATCCAGACGACCGACAAGGCGCTCGGCGTGCTCCCGCTGTTCCACATCTACGGGATGACCGTCGTGATGAACGCGACGCTGTTCAGCGGCGGGGCGTACTACCCGCTCCCGTCGTGGGACGCCCAGCAGGCGATGGAACTGTTCGCCGCAGAGGAGCTGACGATAATGCACGGCGTCCCCGCGATGTACAACGACGTCATCAACCAGCCGAACGCCGAGGAGTTCGACTTCTCGTCGGCCCGGCTCTGTGGCGTCGGCGGCTCCGGCATCCCCGCGGAGGTGCTCCGCCGGTTCGAGGAGCTGTACTCGCCCGCGAAGATCTACGAGGGCTACGGGCTCACCGAGACCAGCCCGGTCACCCACTTCAACAGCCCCGAGAAGGGTCGCCGCGTCGGCAGCATCGGCAAGACGCTGCCGGGCGTCGACTGCCGCGTCGTCGACGAGGAGTTCGCGGAGGTCGCGCCCGTCGACGAGGGGCCGGTCGACGAGGAGGAGGTGGACCTCGACGAGATCACGGGCGAACTCGTTATCAGCGGCCCGAACGTCATGCAGGGCTACTACGGGCTGCCCGACGCCAACGAGGATGTGTTCACCGAGGCCGATGGCAAACGCTGGTTCCACACCGGCGACATCGGCTACCACGACGCGGACGGCTTCTACTACGTCGTCGACCGCGAGAAGCACATGATCGTCACGGGCGGCTACAACGTCTACCCGCGCGAGGTCGAGGAGCTCCTCTTCGAACACCCCGACATCGCCGAGGCGGCCGTCGTCGGCATCCCCGACGAGCGCCGCGGGGAGACCGTGAAGGCGTTCGTCGTGAAGACGCCCGACTCCGAACTCACCGCCGAAGAGGTGCGTGACTACTGCCTCGAGCGCCTCGCGGAGTACAAGCACCCGCGCGAGGTGGCGTTCGTCGACGAGCTGCCGCGGACAACGACGGGCAAGGTCCAGAAGTTCGAGCTGCGGGAGGCCGACGAATGAGCGACGCCGTCCTCGTCGACATCGAGGACGGTGTGGCCACCATCACGCTGAACGAGCCCGACCGCAGGAACGCGTTCTCGCTGGCCATGTCGGCAGGCCTGCGCGACGCGCTCGACGAGGTCGAGGAGAGCGACGCCCGCTGTGTCGTCATCGAGGGCGCAGGCGACGCGTTCTCGGCCGGCGGCGACGTCGAGCTGATGTCCCAGACCGCGACGGGCGCGGTGCCACTGGACGAGAGCGTGCGCACCCTCGAGAAGACCACGAGCGAGACGATGGCACGCGTCGTCGCCTTCCCGCTGCCCACCGTCGCGAAGGTCGACGGCCCGGCGGTCGGTGCCGGCGCGAACCTCGCCACCGCCTGCGACGTGCAGCTCGCCAACGAGGACGCGGCCATCGGCTTCGTCTTCCGCGAGGTCGGGCTGGCCGTCGACGCCGGCACCTCGTACCTGCTGCCGCGCGTGGTCGGCACCAACGTCGCCAAGGAGCTGGTGTTCACCGGTGCGGTCCTCGGTGCGGACCGCGCACACGAGCTCGGGCTCGTCAACCACGTCTACGACGCCGACGAGTTCGACGAGCAGGTCGAGACGTTCGTCGAGCGCATCGCCACGGGGCCGACCGTCGCGCTCAGACACTCCAAGCGGCTCATCGACGAGGGGCTCCGCCGGACCGTCGACGAGGCGATGGTCGCCGAGGCCACCGCCCAGGGGCTCTGCTTCGACACCGACGACCACGCCGAGGGCGTCACCGCCTTCGTCGAGAGCCGCGAGCCCGAGTTCGAGGGGTCCTGACGGGACCGCCATGTCAGACGACGACGCCCCCGAGTGGACGTTCACGGAGCGCGACGTGGTCATCCTGCGCGAGCTCGCGGCGAACCCGCAGCGGTCCTCGCGCGAGCTGACGGACATCCTCGAGTCCGAACACGGGATCGAGGTGTCCCACGTCACCGTCAGCGAGACCATCCGCAAGATGCGCGAGCAGGGTGTGTTCCGCGAGGCGGTCATCCCCAACGAGGAGTACTTCCTCTTCGGCCTGTTCGAGTTCAAGTTAGACCCCGAGCACTTCGCCGACGAGTGGCGCGACGCCATGGCGTACATCCGCGACAGCGAGAACACGCTGTTCTACTTCCTCTCGGACGGGGAGTACCAGTGGAAGTCCGTCATGATGTTCGCCTCGCGCGAGGCCGAGTCCCGCTGGATCCACGAGTTCTACAAGCGCCACGGCAAGGTCGTCTCGAACCTGCGGAACTCCGTCGTCCACAACGTGCTCAAGTTCGGGACCGACCCCGAGATCTTCGAGGCGCTGGACGAGGAGAGTTGAGGAGGACGACTATCCGGTTCGCGTGTCGGTACTCCTCTTCTGTGGTCGTTTTCCGTGGCCGAGAACAGCCAGTAAGGCCCGCAGTGAGAGCGCAGCTCACGGGCGCTCCGCGCGCCGTCCTGTTGACCGACTATCGTCGCAGGCCAGTCACCGAACGAGCGCGAGCAGTTCGCACGACAGCACGACTGTCCCGTCCTGATCCACGACCTCGGCCTCCTCCCGCACCACGCCGGCGGCCTCGGGATGGTCGGGGCGCTCCTCCATGTCGACGACCTCGGTCTCGACGTGGACGGTGTCGCCGACGAACGTCGGGCCGCGGAAACGGAGCCGGTCGACCCCGTAGAACGCGACGACATCGGAACTCGACCCGTCGCCGCCACCGGCGCGCTCCTGCCAGAGCAGACCCGTCGCGATGGAGAAGACGAGCGCGCCGTGGGCGATGCGCTCGCCGTACTCCGACGCCTGCATCCGTTCGGCGTCTGTGTGGAGGTGGTTGAAGTCGCCGCTGACGCCCGCGAAGTTCACGAGGTCGGCCTCGGTGATGGTCCGGCCGGCGGTCCGTCGGCCGTCACCGACCGCCGTGGCGTCGAAGCTCATCGGCCCTCCAACCCCTGCTCGCGGTCCCGTGCCGACACCGTGCTGACATCGCCTCTCATGCACGGGCCTGGAGCCACGAGCGACATAACTCCACCGGGGGCCTCACACCGGGAACCGGAACCAATCGAACTGGAACGGCGGTCGTCGCCCCCGCCGTTCAGGCGTCGTTCGCGCCGTCGACGGTCCGAGCGACGGCGTCGACGCCCTCGTCGTGGACGAGGTCGCCGACGACGATCACGTCCGCGTGCTGGCCCATCAGGTTCGCCGACTCGTAGTCGTGGATGCCGCCACCGTAGAACAGCGTCGCCTCCTCGAGTGCGTCCGCGGCCGCCTGCACCGTTTCGGGGTCCCCCAGCATCCCCGAGTACTCGACGTAGACGATCTCCTGGCCGAACATCTTCTCCGCAACCTCCGCGTACGCGGCCACGTCGTCGCTCGTGAGGTCGCAGTTCGCCTCGGTGTACTCCGCGACACTCGCCTCGGGGTTCAGCACGATGTACGCCTCCGTCGTCGTGCGGTCCCAGTCGAGACCGCCCTCGATGCGGACCCACTCCTTGTGCGCGCCGGTGACCCAGAAGATGTCGCCGGCGTTGAACACCGTCGGCACGAGGTAGCCGTCGAGCGCGTCGCTGTCGACGACGACGCTCGGGTTCGACGGCTCCTGGTAGATGGGGACGTCGTAGTCCGCACAAGCCTGGATCATCTCGCGCATGTTCTCCTCGGTCATCCCCAACGTCCCGCCGATCTCGATGGCGTCCGTACCCGTCGCACACACGTCCTCGAACGTCTCCCCCTCGACGAGGTCCTTGTCGGGGTCGAGTTTGAGGATGTGGCTCCAGTCCTCCCAGGGTGCGCTCATACCCGGTCGAACCCCACGTGCGACCAAAACCCCTTCGATACGGTGGAATCGGCGCGTGACTCGGGGCTCGAAACCGGACGAACGGTTAAGCCCGGCCGGCAGAGATACTGTTCCGAATGCGACGACGACGGGTGTTGCGGCTGGCTGGTCTCGCCACCGTGACGGCAGCTGCCGGCTGTTCCGAACTCTCCGGCGGCTCCGGCTCTGACACCGCCAGCGCCATCGCCCGTCGTCCGGACGACGACGCACCACCACGGGCAGTCCTCCCCAGCCCGGAACGGGGACTCGAAATAGTCGGCCTGCGGACCACCGGCGGCGCGGTCGGCGCGAACGCCGGTCAGCTCGCGACCTACGAGGCCGACGACGGCACCACCTTCGAGGTCGCCGCGCTCCGGATGGAGACCGAGTCCGACGCCACAGCGCTGGCGAGCCGCATCCGGGAGCAGGGTCGGTTCTACGGGATGGACGTCGCGGTCCGCCACGGCGTGTTCGTCGTCGCCGGCGGGACAGACGACGCCGACGCGCACGACCGGCTACTGACGCTCCTCAGCTACTCGGAGGCGGTGAACCGGGCGTTCATCCGAAACAACGACCTGCTCGGCGGCGCAGCCGACGGATAGCCACCGTTTTACTCGCCCCAGCCCTCGACCCGGACATGAAACAGGCCATCGTCGCGCGGACCGACATCGGGATGGGCCAGGGGAAGCTGGCCGCACAGGTCGCCCACGCGTCGCTCAGCGCGTACGAGGACGCCGACTCGCGAACACGAAAGGCGTGGAAGGGCTCCGGACAGAAGAAGGTCGTCCTGAAGGGCAGCGGCGAGTCCGAGCTGTTCGAGCTCGCCGACCGGGCCGAGTCCGAACGGCTCCCGCACGCCATCATCAGGGACGCGGGCCACACGCAGCTCGACTCCGGTACCGTCACCGCGCTCGCCGTCGGCCCCGGCGAGGACGAGGTCGTCGACCGCGTGACCGGCCACCTCTCGCTGTTCTGAGCGATGCGCGAGGCACATCCACGCGAACGGGCCGTCGGCATCGAGCAGTACGTGAGCGACGACGACGGCGTCGGCGGCCGGCTCCGGGCCGAGGACGAGCACTTCCGGGTCGTCGAGCGCGAGCGCTTCGAGTCGAACCCCGTCGATTCGCCCACCGGCGACTACCCGTACCTCGTCGTGCGCGCGACGCTCCGCGGCTGGGACACGAACGACTTCGTCCACCGGCTCTCGAACGAGCTCGGGATGAGCAGAGGGCGGGTCTCGTGGGCCGGCACGAAGGACAAGCGCGCGGTGTCGACGCAGCTGTTCGCCCTGCAGGACGTCGCTCCCGACGACCTGCCGTCGCTCTCGCGGGCGGACCTGGAGATCGTCGGCCGCGCCGGACGCGCGCTCCAGTTCGGCGACCTGCTCGGGAACGAGTTCGAGATCGTCGTCTCCGACCCCGACGACCCCGACGCGGCGGACCGGGTGACCGCGGAGCTACGCGAGTTCGGCGACGGCGAGGTCGCAGTGCCCAACTTCTTCGGGCAGCAGCGCTTCGGCAGCATCCGTCCCGTCACGCACGAGGTCGGCCTCGACATCGTCCGGGGCGACTGGGAGGCCGCGGTCCGGACGTACGTCGGCAACCCCCATCCCGACGAGCGCGAGGAGACTCGCGAGGCACGCACGCTCGTCGACGACGGTGCGGCCTGGGCGGACGCTCTCGACGCGTTCCCGGGCCGGCTCCGCTTCGAGCGGTCGATGCTCCACACGCTCGTCGAGAACGGCGGCGAGGACCCCGACGACTTCCGCGAGGCCATCGAGACACTGCCCGACAACCTGCAGCGGCTGTTCGTCCACGCGGCGCAGTCCTACGCGTTCAACCTGATGCTGAGCCGGCGGCTGGAGCAGGGGCTGCCGTTCACGAAGCCGGTGGCGGGCGACGTGGTCTGCTTCGCCGACGCCGACGCGCCCGACGAGTTCCCGCTGCCGGACGTGGACCGTGAGCAGCGCGTGACCGAGCGGCGCGTCGACACCGTCGCGCGCCACTGCGAGCGCGGCCGGGCGTTCGTGACCGCGCCGCTGGTCGGGACGGAGACCGAGCTGGCCGACGGCGAGCAGGGCGACATCGAGCGCGACGTGCTCGCTGAGCTGTCGCTCTCCCAGTCGGACTTCGACCTGCCCGGCGAGTTCCACAGCACGGGGACCAGACGTGCAGTGCTCGTCGGGACGGACCTCGCCGTGTCGAAAGAGCCCCTGACGTTCTCGTTCTCGCTCCCGAAGGGCTCCTACGCGACCGTCCTGCTGCGCGAGTACCTGAAGGTGGACCCGGTCGAACTTGGCTGACAGGCGACGCTCTCCTGGCGTGGACCGTCGCGTCGCACACCCGCTACGCGGTCCACGGCTGCTGGTCAGTGCACGCCGGTCGTGGTCCCGGCCTCGTATTTCAACCCTCGCTGCCGGGCGTGTCCCCGAGGTGACCGAACCGCACGGCTTTAGGCCGGCCGACGGCTACGCCCGTCCATGGACTGCAGGCGGTGTGAGACGCCACTCGAACGGCCGGGAGACTACTGTCTCACCTGCCACACCGCCAACTGCGACGCCGTCGTCGTCGACTGCGCTCGCGAGCGGGCGACGGTCACGGTGCTCGACGGCGAGGAGGTCGTCGGCGAGACGACGGTGACGACGGTGCCCGACGACGGCGAGGAAACCGGTGTCGTCGAGTTCCGGAACTTCGCCGGGCGCGTTGCGGACGAGATACGCCGGAAGCGCCCCGAGACGGTGTACGCCGCTGGCGACCGCGCGGTCGTCCGGGAGACGCGCGCCCAGCTCCACCACGAGTTCTACCGCGTCGACGACGAGGACCCCGTCGCGGCCGCCATCGGTGGGCTGGGCGAGTCGGGACTGGACGTCGTCGACCTCGCGCCCCGCGAGAAGATCGGCGGGGCGCACTCGACGCTCATCGGGGGTCGCACGGGCCAGACGGCCATCCGGACCGTCGCGGAGCACCCCCACGTGAAGAAGGTCATCCCGGGTCCCATCGAGGCCGGCGGGTCGAGCTCGCAGGCGAGCGTCGGCGCGAAGGTGACCAGAGCCGACGGCAACGGCAACGTGCGGATGCTCATCCGCGACGGCTCCAGCGTGCAGGAGAACCGCGTGGTGACGACGGCCGGCGACCGCGAGATGGGCGAACGGGTGCGCGAGGACCTCAACGAGGCGCTCACGACGGCCGACCTGGGCTGACGTGGGCGTTCCAACTCAACAGGTTTATTTGCGCGCTGACGGTACGGACTGGTATCATGGCCAAGAAAAAGGGAAAGACCGGTAGTGCCGGCCGATTCGGCGCTCGCTACGGTCGTGTCTCGCGGCGTCGCGTCGCGGAGATCGAGGACGAGATGCGGAACTCCAAGGTCGACGGCGACGACGTCAAGCGCGTCGGCACCGGCATCTGGGTCAACGAGGAGACCGGCGAGAAGTTCACCGGTGGCACCTACCGCGCCCAGACGCCCGCAGGCAAGACCGTCCGGCGCTCCATCCGCGCCGCACTCGCCGAGGACAGCGACGACGACGACGAATGAGCTACAAGTGCTCGCGCTGCAAGCGTGACGTGACGCTGGACGAGTACGGTGGCGTCCGCTGCCCCTACTGCGGGCACCGCGTCCTGCTGAAGGAGCGTAGCACGGACATCAAGGAAGTCGACGTGCGGTAGGCGGGCGATGCCCGCGAACGAGACCGTTCTCGAGTTCGAGTACGACGACGGCGCGACGGCGACACTGGTCGCCGAGAGCGTCCGTCCGGAGGTCGGCGAGATAGCGAGCGACCGCTCCACCACCAGCCTTCGACTCGACGAGTCGACCGTCGTGGTGACCGTCGCGGCCGACGACCGGGTCGCACTGCGGGCCGGCGTCAACACGTGGATACGTCTCGTGGGCGTGGCCGAACGCACACGCGGGCTCGTCACGGGTCGCTGACGCCACGGCGTCCTGTGGTTTCACCGAGGCGTACCGTCGCGGTTCCTCGCGCGCGGGAAAGCGGGGGTTTTTCAGGGCGGAAACCGACCGGGTGAGTATGCAAGGAAATCTGCCGCCGGAAGCACAGGAGAAGATCGAGGAGCTGCAGGACCTGCAGGAGACGGCACAGCAGGTCGCCGTCCAGAAGCAGGAGGCCGAGACGCAGCTCACCGAGGCCCAGACGGCGCTCGACGAGCTCGACGACATCGACGAGGACACACAGATGTACCGCGAGGTCGGCGAGCTGTTCGTCGCCACCGACTACGACGAGGCCAGCGAGGCGCTCGACGACAAGGTCTCCAGCCTGGAGATCCGCGTCGAGACCCTCGAGAAGCAGGAGGAGCGCGTCCAGGAGCAGTTCGAGTCGCTCCAGGAGGAGCTCCAGGACATGCTCGGTGGCATGGGCGGCGGCATGGGCGGCGCCGGCGGCGCGTAATCGGATGAGCGACCCGACGGACGAGGAGGTCGTGCAGGTGGCCGCGGAGGCGGCCGAAGGCCTCGTCCGCGCCCGGTACAAGCAGTCGAACATCCGCGACCTCGACGTGACCGTCACGTTCGAGGACGGCGTGCTCGACGTCGACGTCTACCTGAACGCACCCGAGGGCGACGCCGATGCGGAGGCGGTCGCCGACGAGGCTGCGCTCGCGGCCCAGGAGGCCGTCGACGAGCTGTTCGAGGACGCCTAGGAGAGCAGGAAGACGACGACACTCAGGCCCATCGCGGCCATCGTCAACAACACGGCGAGCGCCCCGCCCATCGACACCATCGCGTTGGCGTGGCTCGCCAGCGTCTCCGTTCTGTCGTTGCCGAACACCGTGACGCGAGCCCGAGCCGAGGCCATCCCGGCCTCGCACGGTTCGCGGTCGGCGAGCGCACGCTCCGTGAGCTCGTGGACGAGTTCGACGAGTTCGTCCACGTCGAGCGCCTCGCCGACCTGGTTGCTCGACTCGACCCTGTTGACGACGTGGGTGTCGGTGGTCATCACCTCGGCGCGGGCGACGGCGTCCGGGAGTGCCTCGATGAGTCGTTCTCTGACGCCGGGCTCCATGTTGTTCCCGTCGATCAGCACGTACGCCGTCACCTCACCGGCGACGTCGACGCAGGCGACGCGAACCCCGAGCGGCCCGATGCCGTCGGCGGGCTTCCAGTCCGTCGGCTCCCAGGCCACGCCGACCTCGAACGGGTGGCGCTCGGCGTCGCGGAGCTCCGCTGCGGCCTTGCGTGCGGCCTCCATGATGTCGAACGAGCGCTCGCTCCCGGGGGTGACGTGACCGAGGTCGTCGCCGCGGAGGCCGTTGTTGCAGTTGTGGGCGTCGACCAGCAGGGCGTCGTCGAAGCCGCCGGAGCGCGCCTCCGCGATGGCCGAGAGCCCGACCGCGTAGTCCACGTCGTCGGCGAACCGGGGGGAGTGCGTGTTGACGAGGAGGATGTCGTCGCCGAACGCCTGCGCGAGGAGCTTCGCGTCGCCCGAGGTGGTCCGGATGCTCCGGGTCGCACCGCCGCCGACGGAGAGCGCGTCGTTGGCCGCGTCGGCGGTGTCGACGATGGTGTCGACCTCGCGCTCGGTGACGAGGTTGAAGTCGTGGCCGGCGGTGGCGTGGGGTGGGAGCGCCATCCCCTCGGTCGACCGCGCGACGCGCTCGGGCAGGTTCCCGCCGCCGATCTCGCCCATCGGCCCGGGGTGGACCATCGGGAGGACGGTGCGTGCCTTCTCCGAGCCGTTCTCGCGGCGGAAGCTGAGGACGGTCACCGGGACGAGCGCCTCCTCGCCCAGCTCCTCGAAGAAGGTCTCGAGCTCGCGGGAGTCCTCGGCGATGTGGCCGATGAAGCCGCCGAGGAAGTCCCGAACGGAGACGCCGAGGCTGCGCTTCCACGGGCGGTCGATGATGACGAGGAAGAGCCACACCGCCGAGCCGTACAGCAGGCAGACGAACCCGAGGATGACGAAGTCGCCGGGGACGATGGGCGAGAGCTGTATCTCGGTGTGCTCGGCCCGCGAGAGGTACGCCTGGACGAGTGGCCCGCCGACCTCGAGGTAGCGGCTGGTCCCGCTGTAGACGAACAGGAGCATCGCCGCGGCGACGGTCTGGATGCTCGCCGGGACGGCCGCCCGGGGGATCGAGTGACCCGACACCGCGGCGACGACGAGCAGCCGGAGCGCGAAGATGGAGGCGAGTCCGGCGTAGAGTACGTCGAAGACGAAGTTCTGCCCGAGGCCCGTGACGAGCGCGACGAGTCCGCCGACCGCGAGGAAGACGACGACGAGGATCTCACAGCAGAGCGCGAGCAGCGACGACCGGCTGGCCGTGAGCTGTCCGCCGAGCCGTCGGTCGACCGCCCCCGTCAGCAGCGTGGCGACGACCGTCGGGACGCCGATGAAGAAGATACCCTGGGTGAACCCCTCGAGGAAGAAGCCGTCGTCGAAGACGCCGACGCCGGTGACGCCCGCGACCACCATGGCGAACGCGAGACTCGTGTACCACTGCGGGGCGCGGAAGATGTACCGAGAGAGGCTCGCGAGGTCACCCTGGGTGGTGGTCATCGTGCCCCCCGGTCACTCACACAGCGCGAGGAAGTTCTCGAACACTTCCTGTCCCTCCTCCGTGTGGCTGACCTCGGGGTGCCACTGGACGCCGTAGAGGTCGCGGTCGGGGTCGCTCATCGATTCGACGCCGCAGACGTCGGACTTCCCGGTGACGGTGAAGCCCTCGGGAACCTCCTTGACCTCGTCGGCGTGACTCGCCCAGACCCGTGTCTCCGGGGCGAGCGAGCCGACGAGCGGGTCGTCCTCGTCGAGGATGTCGACGGTCACGTCGGCGTAGCCGCCGTAGTCGCCGGCGCCGACCGACCCGCCGAGCTCCTTCGCGATGATCTGCATGCCGAGACAGATGCCGAGCACCGGCACGTCCATGTCGAGGTACGCCGCCGACTCCCCGCGCCGGTCCATGTCGGGACCGCCGGAGAGGACGATGCCGTCGGCCTCGACCTCGGCGGGCGGCGTCTCGTTGTCGACGACCTCGCTCTCGACTCCCATGTCCCGCAGTGCCCGATGTTCAAGATGCGTGAACTGCCCGTGGTTGTCCACCACGACGATGCGCGTCATTACCCACCGGTAGCGCGCGGGTCCTCAAAAACTGCCCGACATCTCGTGCCGTCTGAGTACTGTTGGGGACGGACCCGTCAGTGTGCTCGATACCCCTCCGGAGTCGTGGGGACCGTAGCGGTCGTCGACCCGACCGGTGGTGTGGACCGGTGTACCTAAGACCCACGCCGCACACGCACCGTGCATGGAACTCCCAATCGACTCCGACCACCCGTCCTGGCTCACGGTCGCCGGGACCTTCGGCGGCTACGGCCTGCTGCTCGTCGTGATGTTCGTGCTGCTGTTCGTCGTTCCGCTGGCGCTCTTCTCGGTGCTGTAGGTCCGCGGCGAAAACAGGGGGCCGGTTCAGGCGAACGTCTTCGAGATCTCGTCGTCGTCCTCGTTGCTCTCTGCCTGGATCTTCTCCCAGGCCTCCTCGAAGTCGCGCTTCTCGATGGTCCGGCGGTCGTCGCGGATGGCGAACATGCCGGCCTCGGTGCAGATCGCCTTCACGTCCGCACCGGAGGCCTCGTCGGCCATCTCGGCGAGCACGGCGTAGTCGACGTCGTCGGAGACGTTCATGTCGCGGGTGTGGATCTGGAAGATGATCTCGCGACCCTCGACGTCCGGCTTGGGGACCTCGATGAGGCGGTCGAACCGCCCGGGGCGGAGGATGGCGCGGTCGAGCATGTCGAAGCGGTTCGTCGCGGCGATGATGCGGATGTCGCCGCGCTCCTCGAAGCCGTCCATCTCGGAGAGCAGCTGCATCATCGTACGCTGGACCTCGGCGTCGCCGGAGGTCTTCGACTCCGTGCGCTTGGCCGCGATGGCGTCGATCTCGTCGATGAAGATGACGGCGGGCTCGTGGTCGCGGGCGACCTGGAACAGGTCGCGCACGAGCTTCGCGCCCTCGCCGATGAACTTGTGGACGAGCTCGGAGCCGGCCATCTTGATGAAGGTGGCGTCGGTCTCGTTCGCGACGGCCTTCGCGAGCATCGTCTTCCCGGTGCCCGGCGGGCCGTGCAGCAGCACACCGGACGGCGGGTCGATACCGACCTCGGTGAACATCTCGGGCTTCTCGAGCGGCATCTCGACGGTCTCGCGGACCTCCTGCATCTGCTCCTCGAGGCCGCCGATGTCGCCGTAGGAGACCTCGGGACTCTCGGTGACCTCCATCACGCGGGCGCGGACGTCGGTCTCGTTGCTCAGCGTCTTCACGATAGAGAGAGAGTTGTTGACGGCGACGCGCATGTCGGGTTCGATCTCCTCGCGCATCTCGTCGGTGACCTCGGTGAGGGCCTCCTGGTTGTTCCCGTGCTGCTTGATGATGACGCCCTCGTCGGTCAGCTCCTGGATGGTGGCGACGAACAGCGGCGACTGCTTCAGCTTCTTGTTCTCGTGGGTGAGCCGCTCCAGCTTCTGCTGGTACTTGTTGTTCTCCGCGTTGGCGTCGAGGAGCTTATCGCGCATCTCGTCGTTCTGCGCCTCCAGCACCTCGAGCCGCTCCTGCAACGCCGCGATCTTCTCCTGTTTGGACGCCTCCTCCTCGTTGTACGGGAGGTCGACGTCGTCCACCGTGTCGGTCATCAGCATTTCATAAGGCGCTGATTCTTAAGAGGCTTCGGGTGCCGTACGGAAGCGCCGTTCTCAGCGGTTCTTGCCGGTGTTCCTGGGCTGGAAGCGGCCTGGGGTGATGCGGTCCGGGAGTCGTCGGGGCCCGTCCAGGGGCGGAGTGACCACTGATCGAACACCAGTGAGATTATCTGAAGTAATATTTTGAATGAGCAAGTATTATTACGGGGTATGCACAACGAAGGTGTACGATGAGCGCAACCGAGCCGAGAACGAGCGAGCCACCGACGGGGAGCTGGGACGACGTCCGGGACCTGCCACCGAGCGCGAAGCTCGTCGCGAAGGTGCTGGAGTACAACGACACGCTGACCCAGAGCGAACTGGCCGAGGAGACGCTGCTCCCACCGCGTACCGTTCGCTACGCGCTGAACCGCCTCGAGGAAGAGAACGTGGTCCACTCGCGGTTCTCCTTCTCCGACGCCCGCAAGCGACTCTACACCCTCACAGTCGAGTAACGTCCGTCGCTGGACCGGCACGCTTAGGGGCCAATCTGTCGAACGTCGAGCCATGGTACACGACCTCGACAGCATCGAGCGTATCGGCGTCGTCGGCGCGGGCACGATGGGCAGCGGCATCGCACAGGTCGCCGCGACGAACGGCTACGCCGTGACGATGCGGGACATCGAGGAGCAGTTCGTCGAGAACGGGTTCGACTCCATCGAGAGCAGCCTCGACCGCTTCGTGGGCAAGGACACGCTCTCGCGCGAGGATGCCGAGGCCGCCGTCGACCGCATCGACGGCACGACCGCCCTCGGCGACCTCGCGGACTGCGACGTCGTCGTCGAGGCGGCCGTCGAGAACATGGACATCAAGCAGGACATCTTCGCCGACCTCGAGGCGGTCGTCGACGACGACTGCCTGCTCGCGACGAACACCAGCACGCTCTCCATCACGACCATCGCCTCGGCCACGGAATCCCCCGAGCGCGTCGTCGGTCTGCACTTCATGAACCCCGTCCCCATCATGGAGGGCGTCGAGGTCGTCGACGGCGAGAAGACCAGCGAGGACGCGCTCGACCTCGCCCACGGTATCGCCGAGGCCCTGGGCAAGACCACCTGGGAGTCCGACGACAAGCCCGGCTTCGTCACCAACCGCGTGCTCATGCCCTGGATCAACGAGGGCATCCGCGCCTACGACGAGGGCGTCGCCACCAAAGCGGACATGGACCGCGGGATGAAACTCGGCACGAACGTCCCGATGGGCCCGCTAGAGCTCGCCGACCACATCGGCCTCGACGTCTGTCTCCACGCCAGCGAGACGCTCCACGAGGAGCTCGGGGACCGCTACAAGCCCGCCTACCTGCTCAAGCGCAAGGTCGACGCGGGCGACCTCGGCAAGAAGACCGGCAAGGGCTTCTACGAGTACGAGTAGCACCGCCTCGGCAGAAGACACTTACCGGTCGTGGTCGTCCCCGTTGGATGAATGCCCTCCAGCCGAGCAGCCGTCGCGGTCCTCCTGCTGCTTGCAGTCACCGCGGTCCCGCTCGTCGTCGACGCGAGTACCCCGCCGGAGCCACTCTGTCCCGTCTGCAGTGACGAGTTCGAGCGGACGGCTCAGGAGCACGGCATGGACGTGACTGTCGAAGAATCGACCGCCACGCTCGATGTCGCCGGGAACGGAAGCGGTCGCTGGACCGCTCGACTGACGTTGACCGCCGACAGCAGCGAGCGACTCGCCGAGAATCGGAGCCAACTCGACGACATCGTCGACGACGCACTGGATTCGCGGGGTGAGACGAGCGACGTCTCGGCGACGCTCGAGGACCGGACGGTCGTCGTCACCTACGTCGAGTCGGACGTCGCTACCCGGATGATCGGCGACACGCTGCTCGTCGACCGGTTCCACAGCTGGGGCGGGCCGCCCATCCGGTTCAACGTCGACGATTTCGCCGTCTCGGGCCCCGACGGGACCGTCGTGACCAACGACCCACCCGGCAGTTCGTCGCCCGGCGACGACGCGGCCCGATGGCGAGCGGCGACCGACCACGAACGCGACGAGGTCGCGTTCTCCGACGACACGCTCGTCGCGTTCGGGCCCGACGCAGGGCTCGGGAGTCGGGTCGCGGCCGCCGCGAGTATCGGGCTGTTCGTCTGGCCGACGCTGGGGAAGGACCTGCTGCTGCTGGCGACACTGCCCGCCGCGACCCTGCTGGTCGGTCTCCGCGGCCTGTCGGTCGCTGGCCGGTTCAGCGACTCGTCTGTCTCCCCGGCTGCCGTGACAGCGGCCGCGGTCGGCGTCGGGTTCGTCCTGTTCAGTGGCACCCTCGTCGGCCTCCGGGTCGGCCTGTACGCCGGTGACTGGTCACTCGGGTCCCTCGCGGCGGTCCTGCTCGTCCCGTCGGTGGCCGTCGTCGCCACCGACCAGTTCACCCCGTGGCGGACGGTCGGGGTCGTCGCCGGGGCCACCGCCCTCGCGGCGGTTCCCGCGGTCGCATCTGCCCCGTCCAGATGGGCCGGGAGCGTACCGGTCGTCCTCCCGGCGGTGACGGTCCTCCCGCTGCTGCTCTGCTTCGGGCTGGGACGGCTCTGGGACGAGGGGGGCCGGCTCTGGACGTTCCTGAGCTTCGTCCTGGTCGCTACGCCGTTCTTCGTGGGATTCCAGTTCGTCCCCATCACCGGCTTCGGCTTCCTCTTCGTCCCGATACTGTTCGTGTGGTCCGTCGTGGCCCTCGTCGCAGGGCTTCCGTTCGCCATCCTCGGGCGAGTCGTTGCGCGGGAGGGTGGCAGTGGCGCGGCATCGAGCACCTGAGTCCGTGGGCGGCCCGTCCCAAATTTCTTCTCGCCCCACCGCGTCGCCCCGAACGATGGCCCTCCACCGCTCGCACGCACTCGCAGCCCTGACGCTGCTCGTGCTGGCAGCCGTCGCCCTCCCCGCAGTCACGCCAGCCACGGCCGCACCACCCCCCGAGTCGGTCGCCGGCCTCTGCACCGACGACGCGCTCGACGGCGGCGTCGAGGAGTACTGCGAGGTCGTCGTCCGGATCCAGGCCGACGGGAGCGCGAACTGGACCGTCCGCGTGGACCTCGACGAGCCAACGGCCCGGGCACTGGCGGCTGACGCCGACGCCCGCCACGACCGCGTCCGGGACGAACTCACCCGCCGCACCGTCGTCGACGAGGTCGCGAACCTCGAAACGGGCGTCGAGAACCGCACGCTCGTCGCCACGTTCACGAGCGCCGACTTCGCCCACCGCGGCGTCGGCGGCGTGTTCGTCGCGGACGGACTCTCTCCCTCGACGCCGAACGCGCAGGTGCATGTCCACGCCCTCCGGCTCGCCGTCCACGGGCCCGCGGGCACGCAGCCGACGCTCGTCCCGGACTCGGCAGTCGGTAACGAGCGCTCAATCGTCTGGACGGGCGACGCCGACCTCGGCTCGCAGACGACCATGGCGTTCGCGGGCGGTGGGCTTGTCGGCTCACTCCTCACGGTCGTCGCCGTCGGTGTCGACACCGTGGCCGGCGTCCTCCCGAGCGTACTCCCGGTCGTCGCGCTCCCGACGCTGCTGTTCGCGGGCGTGCTCGCCGGGCTGCTCGCCGTCGGCGACCGACTCGGGCCGGCCGAGACCGACGACGAGCTGGCCGCCAGCATCGGCCTCGTCGGCGGTGTCGTCGCACCCATCCTCCTCGCGGCCGGCGTCGGCCTGTTCCTGCTCGGGACGAGCACCGACGGACAGCCCCTCGACCCGGCGATCTTCGTCGGGCTCGCGCTCGTCTCGCTGGTCCCCCAGACGCTCGTCGCCGCAGGTATCGGGGCGGTGTTCGCGCTCTGGGGCGACCGCATCAGCCTCGACAGCTACGCGTGGTGGGTCTTCCCGGCCGCGGCGGCCTGCTGGCTGGTCATCGTCGGAGCGCCCGGTCCGAACCGGATACTCGGCACGTGGACGACGACGGTCCTCCTGTTCCTGTTGCTCGGCGCGGCCCACGAACGTGGGACGCTCGGGGCGCTCCCGGTCGCGCTCGTCGCACTGGTGGCACCGACGCTCGCCGCACTACCGTTCCTGTCCCCCTGGGGCGGTCCCTCCTACACCCTCGTGTTCTGGACTGTCGGGACGCTCGTGCCCGGCGTCGTGCTCTACGCGCTCGGCCGGCGGGAGTCGGCGAGGTCCAGCCTGTCCGAGTCGGCGGACACCGAAGAGACGACAGCGGAGGCCGCCTGAGTCAGGAGAGGTCGGCTTCGTGTAGCGGCTTCTGCTCGATGGTCTGGCGCACCCGTTCGAGCGCCTGCCGGTCGCCGCCCTCGCGGAACCAGCGGATGATGGCGACGACCTCCATCCGCGAGACCTTCACGCCGCCCTCGCGGACGACGTCGGCGGGGCGCTCGCGGAGCTCGCGCAGGGTCGCCACGGCGAGCAGGTACGGGATGCCCCACGCCGACAGCGTGTTGCCGCGGCGCTCCGGCAGGGCCTCGAGGTAGGTCTGGGTGTCGTCGAGGTAGCCCGAAGCGTGGTCCACGACGCGCTCGATGACCGTCGCGACCGCCTCCTCGTTCTCGGGGTCACAGACTGCGTCGCGGTCGACGCCCTCCGCGTCGAGCCACTCCGCGGGCAGGTAGACGTTGTTCTCCTCGTGGTAGTCGTCGCTGACGTCCTTGGCGACGTTGACCAGCTGGAGCAGCAGGCCGAACGACCGCGCGTTCTCGCGGAGCCGGGACTCCCGACGGTCGGTCGTTCCGCGGGTGACGAGGCCGGTCACCAGCGAGCCGACGGTGCCCGCGACGTACCAGCAGTACTCCTCCAGCTCGTCGAGCGTCTGGATGCGCAGCCCGCCCGAGTCTGCGTGGCGCTCGACGAACTCGGCCATGCCGTTCGTGAGTTCGAGCACCGGCGGGAGGATGGCCTCCTTCGCCTCCGGCGGGAGGCGGCGGTACGTCCGCACGACACGGGGCGACTCGGCGACGACGGTCCAGTCGTCGTCGAGCTCCTCGGGCAGCCACCCGTCGACCGCGCTCCTGAACTCCTCGGCGGTCGCCGGTTCGTCGGCATCGAGCACGTCCGCATAGAGACGCAGCAGTTCCGCCTTCTCCGCGGGGGGGATGTGTCCCGCGTCCTCGACCGTGTCGGCGACGCGACAGAGGAGGTAGCCCAGACAGATGTGGCGGGCGGTCGGCTCCTCTAGCTCCTCGATGGTGATGGCGAAGGTGCGGGAGACACCTTGCACCGCCTCGTAACACCACGCGAGGTCGTCGTCGACCGGATACTCTGCCTGTTCCTCGTTCATTCACGTTCCCCTGTGTATTCCACGCTGAAAAACCCACCTGCCACGTCGGCAGGTGCTGTGTCCGGAGATGTCCGCACGCCCGTCTCGCTCATACACCACAAGGAGCCCTCTACTCGTCTATACTTTTCGGACCGGACTCGCGCTGCAAGACAAAAGTAAAGTCCCGACGGTCGAACGTTCTCCCATGGACTTCAGCCTCAGCGCGGAGCAGGCTCAGATACGGGACATGGTCGCGGAGTTCGTCGACGAGGAGGTCGTCCCCGTCGCCGACGAGATCGACCACGAGGACGAGTTCCCCGCCGAGCTCGTGAGCGAGATGGCCGACCTCGGCCTGATGGGGATGCCGTTCCCCGAGGAGTACGGCGGTGCCGGCCTGGACTACCACAGCTACGCCATCGGTCTCGAGGAGATCTCCCGGGGCTCGGGCGGCCTCGGCACCATCGTCGCCGCCCACATCTCGCTGGCGGGCAACATGATCTACGAGTTCGGCGACGAGGACCAGAAGCAGGAGTACCTCACGCCACTCGCCGAGGGAACCGACATCGGCGCGTTCGCCCTCTCCGAGCCCCAGGCAGGCTCCGACGTGCCCGCGATGGAGACCACCGCGGAGCGCGACGGCGACGAGTACGTCATCGACGGGAACAAGCTCTGGATCTCCAACGGCTCCGTCGCCGACACCGTCACCGTCTTCGCGAAGACCGACGCCGACGCCGGCAACAAGGGCATCTCCTCGTTCATCGTCCGGCCCGACGAGGACGACGGCTTCCACGTCGAGGGCACCGAGGACAAGCTCGGTGACAAGGGCTGTCCCACCGCGGAACTCCGCTTCGACGACATGCGAATCCCCGCCGACCGCCTGCTCGGCGAGGAGGGCGACGGCTTCGTCCACGCGCTGAAGACGCTCAACGGCGGCCGCATCACCATCGCGGCCCGCGGCGTCGGCATCGCCCGCGCAGCACTCGACCAGGCGAAGGAGTACGCTCTGCAGCGCGAGCAGTTCGACCAGCCCATCGCCGAGTTCCAGGCCATCAAGCACAAGATCGCGGACATGGACACGAAGATCCAGGCCGCGAAGATGCTGATGCACCGCGCTGCCGACAGGAAGATCCGCGGCGAGAAGTTCATCAAGGAGGCCGCACAGGCGAAGCTCTACGCCTCCGAGATCTCCCGCGAGGTCGCCAACGAGGGCATCCAGATCCACGGCGGCTACGGCTACACCAAGGACTTCCCGGCCGAGCGCTTCTACCGCGACGCGAAGCTCAACGAGATCTACGAGGGCACCAGCGAGGTCCTCCGGAACACCATCGGCGACCAGGTGCTGGACGAGTAGTCGGCGCGACCCCTCCGACAGTCGGCCTCCCCGCCACCCATTCCGCGCGAGTTCTCACGTTCACTTCCGCAGCGCATGGCTCGACACTAAGTCACTCAGTGACGACTCTCTGGACGGACCATGTCCACACTCACCGGCCTGACGTACGTGACCGTCCTCGTCGACGACCAGGACGAGGCGCTCGAGTTCTACACCGATACCCTCGGCTTCGAGGTGCGCTCCGACGACCCGATGCCCGGTGAGGACGGTCGCTGGATAACCGTCGGCTTCCCCGGGACGGTCCGGAGCTGACGCTCGTCCCCGCCGACACGCCCGAGAAGCGCGATCTCGTCGGGCGACAGGCAGCCGACCACGTCCTGTTCGTCGCCGAGACCGACGACTGTCGCGGACTGTTCGAGACGTACCGCGACCGCGGCGTCGAGTTCACGACCGAGCCCGAGGCTGTCCCGTGGGGCGTCCACGCCACCTTCGCGGACCTGTACGGGAACCTGATCAACGTGGTCGAGCCGGCCGAGTAGACGCCCTCACTGGACCAACCGTGCCCGTGGTCCCACCGTCCGTAGCCACGTCAGCGCCGTGCACACCGAGGTCACCTCGAAGTAGACCACCCGGGAGAACGGCGGGGGGTCGAAGAGCGTGAGCAGACCGAACAGGAGCGTTGTGGCCCAGATTACAGCCGTCACGGGCCGCCCGCCGACCGTCGCGGCGAACGCCTTCGCGTCGTGCTTGAGCGACATGCTCCGTCTGGCCCCGGCTTCGTACTTGAACCCTGGCTGGCCTACTTCTCGTCCCGGGTCAGCTCGACCACCCAGTCCACGTGTTCGTCGACCCGCGCACGCCCGGCGTCGGTCAGCGAGTACACGTCGTACAGCCCCTCGGTGTGGGTCTCGACGAACCCAGCCGATTCGAGCGCGTCGAGCGCGCCGTAGAACGACTTCGGCTCGATGCGCTCGTCGTAGTGTCGTTCGAGCCGGGTCTTCAGTGCCTGTGCCTGCAGCTCGCCGGCATCGTGGAGGAGAAAGCAGAGGTCGCGGCGTCGTCCGCTCTGGATGAACTTCGTCATGGCCGTGTGGTCGTGTCGGTCCCACTGGTGCGTTTCGCTTCCGTGCTCCGAAACCGGCAGGTACGACACCCCCCGGTCCCAACGCCGAGCCATGAGCGACGACACGGCGACGAACGACGGCATCACGGCCCGGTACGAGGAGACCGAGACCGAACGCGTGCTCTCGTTCGAACGCGACGGCGCGACCGCTGCCGTGGCACAGAACATCGAGGGCTACGCGATGTTGAAGGTGCGACCCAGCGCCGACGGCGACGAGCTGGAGCGCTACTACGGCTTCGACATGGCGTTAGACCACGTCGGGGAGCTGCTGGGTGTCCCGCCGCACGACCTGCCGATTCCGACGCCGGCGGAAGACATGGGGATGTAGCGGTCGGCAGCAGGGTCACGTCACGACGGCGTACAGGAGCAGCATACCGAAGTAGACGAGAACGAGCCCGCCGACGAGCTTCAGTCGGTAGAGCCCCAGCTCCTCCTCCTCGCTCTCGTACACCTCGCGGAAGGCGTCCTCCTCGGCGTCGGTCATCCGGTCGTAGTGTTCCAGCCCGACGTGGAGGGTGCGCTGCTCCGCACGACGGAAGGGTCGGTCGCAGTAGGGGCAGCGGTGGGCCGTCACGCCCGGGGGGACGTACGTGTCCGACGGGTCGGCCGACCTGTTCTCGGCGGACGAATCTGGTCCTGTCATAGGAACGGGGGGATGGAGGACGGTTCGGCGACGATCCACAGGCTGACCATCGTGTAGACGACCATGACCCCGATGAACGGGTACTGGCTGCGCACGGCCTGCAGCCGGCTCGGGAACACGTCGTAGGCGGTCGAGTGCGCGACCCAGATGGCGAGCAGGTGGCCGAGGAGGACGAACGCGAGTTCGAGGCCACCGACGAACGTCGGGAGGACGTACCGCTGCGGGTTCATCGGCGGCGCGGTCGGGCTGGCGAGCACCTGCGAGAGCGGCAGCGAGAGCACGAGAAAGTAGCTCAGGTAGTGCGCGAGGTGGTAGCCAGCCGCGATGGCGAGCAGCGGCGCGGCGAACCGGCGGCCCAGCGCGTCGATGGTGAGGAACGTCTCGCCCGTCCCCCGCGAGAGTCGTGCAGCGAGCCGGTACGCACCGACGAACAGCCCGAACCCGAGCAGGTACGCGAGCAGGTAGGTCGCGAGCGGTGGCACTCCCCAGTCGACGACGGTCGTCGCGAACCCGTTCCAGAACGGCGTCGTCACGAAGCCGTCGTAGGTGGTCACCCACAGCAGCGTGACGACGAACACCACGTCGCTGCGGTCGCGGACGACCGACGGGTCGGTCAGGCCCATGCCGGGGAGCCGGAACCTGACGCCGTCGTCGGTCCGCGAGAACGGGGCGACCGCGCCGAAGGCGGCGAACGTGCGTGAGACTGGGTCCCCGCGCTCGAACCACGTCTCGCCGAAGACGAGTCCGGCGGCGGTCGTCGCGAGCCCGTAGCCCGTCACGGCGGCCGCGAGCAGCCTCGGGTCGTCAGCGAGCGGGAGCACGACCTCGGTGAACACGAGCGCGAGCAGGCCGACGACGGCCGGCCAGCTCCCGAGCCGGTCGGGGTACTCCACAGGCGGTGCGGGGAGGAACGTGTGGACGCCGCGGACGGCCGCGCGGAACGGGTTCAGCGCCGGCCAGGTGTTGCCCACGAGGTACGTCGTCATCGTGAACCCGGCCCACCAGCCGACCCAGACGAGCAGCACCGCGAGGTTCCGCAGCGGCGTCACCGGGCCGGTGAACCCGAACCAGACGACGGCGAGGAAGCCGAGTACGCCGACGGTGGGGAGGACGTAGCGCGAGAGCGCGGTCGGGAAGCGTCGCAGCGTACGGTGCCAGTCGTCGATGCTCGCGATGTAGCGCCGGTCGGTCACCGTCGCGGCGAGCAGGAACGAGGCACCGACGGCGGCGCCGCCGGTCAGCAGGAAGAGCCAGGACGGCACCGCGATGGTGCCGGCCTCACCGCGAAGCGAACCGCCGTGGGCGAGTGCCGTCCCCGTCGCGAGAACGAGCGTCCCGAACGTCGCCAGCGCGAGGCGTCGGGGACGGTGATCGACCATCGCGGGTTACGCCGTCACGGGTGCGCCGACGTACAGGACGACGACGAGGAAGATCCAGACGATGTCGACGAAGTGCCAGTACATCGAGACCGTGCTCACGGAGACGTGGCGCTCGGCGGAGTACTGGCCGCGGAGCGCGCGCACGAAGACGATGCCGATGAGCACTGCGCCGAGGCTGACGTGCAGGCCGTGCAGGCCGGTCAGCGCGTAGAAGCCGCTGGCGAACACCTGACTGAACGCGTCGTTGCCGAGCGCGAAGCCGTCGTGGACGATGAACTCGTAGTACTCGTACACCTGCCCGGCGATGAACACCAGGCCCAGGACGAGCGTCGTCCCGAGCAGGCCGATGAACCGCCTGCGGTTGCCCTTCAGGAGCGAGGTGTGCGCGAAGTGGATGGTGAAGCTGGAGGCGACCAGCAGCGCCGTGTTGACGATGACGAGACTCCCGAACAGGTGCGGGACCTCACCTACGTCGCCCACGCGGACGAAGAAGTAGTAGACGAAGCCCGCGCTGAAGGTGGCGACCTCGGAGCCGAGGAAGGCGACCATCCCCCATCTGAGCTTGTGCGCGCTGTGTTCGTTCGCACCGCGCTCCCAGAACGAGACGATGAACGCGTGGTAGAGCCAGCCGAACAGCCCGACCAGGAACAGGAGCGTGCTCAGGATCGCGGCGCCGGCGAACACGCCGTAGCCGACGATGTTCCGTGTCACGAGTACGTACAACGCGGCACCGAGGTAGATACCACCGCCACCGAGGGCGGCGACGAACGGCCACCAGCTGGCCTCGCCGAACCCGCGCGGCCAGTCCTCGACGGCCGGCAGGTGGTGCCCGTGGTCGTCCGCGGATTCTTCGGCAACTGTCATGGATGGGGCTTACGAGTCGACTACCAAAAATCCATCCAAGCGCGTCCGCGGGTCGTGACGAAGAAACCGCAGGAAAGGGTCGGTGTCGTCGGCGACCTGTCTCAGGCCGCGACCGTCGCGTTGCTCGTGCTGCTGTTGCTGCCGCCGGACGGGGCCTCGCACGTCTGTTCGTCGCTGTTCCACTCGCCGTCACACTGCTCGGCGAGCCAGGTCTCGTACTCGTCCTGGGGCATGACCTCGACCTCGAACATCATCCCGGAGTGACCGGTGCCACAGTACTCGGCGCAGTAGCCCTGGTAGAGCCCGGGTTCCGTCGCGGTCGTCATGATGTAGTGGTGCTGGCCCGGGACGGCGTCGTGCTTGAGCCCGAGCTGCGGGACGTGGAACGCGTGGAGCCAGTCACGCGTGGTGATGTTTAAGTACGTCTCCTGACCTTCGGGGATGACGAGCTTCCCGCCGCTGCTCACGTTGTGCTCCGTGTACTCGAAGTCCCAGCCGTACCGGTAAGCCTCCACGTTCACGTGCTCGGCGTCCTCGGGCACGTCGGCGCGGTTCTCGACGTCGTCGACGATGACGGACTGGTCGGCCATCACCATCGTCGTCGCGATACCGACGAACAGGAGGATGACGGCGGTCGCGACGGTCCACGTGATCTCGAGACGCCGGTTCTCCCGGGTCGGCTTCGCCTCGTCGCTGTCCTTGAACTTGAGGACGGTGTAGATGAGGATGCCCTCGACGAGGACGGTGATCGGGATAGCGACGACGAGCAGTCGCTCGTTGAGCCCGTTGATGGCCTCGGCGGACGTCGACTGCGCTGCCGCCGGCTCGGCAGCGAGCAGCAGGAGCGCCGCCCCAAGTGTGGCCAGCGGGGCGATTCGCTTCACGTTCATGTCGGTTCGAGGCTTGGGAAGACGGGGTTAAATATGTGCTGACTCCGCCCTGTCGACCGGGTGAAAGCGTCGACTCTAAGTGGTCCGAGCCGAAGCATTGGCTAGCAACTGTGTCTCGACCGTACCCGCGTCCCGTCGGCTCGCATCGCCGGTTCACCGGCCTGCTCGCAGCGACGGCGATGGGCGTCTACGCGCTCGTCCTCGTCGGCGGGACGACCGCCATCACCGGTGCGTCCGAGGCCTGCTCGACCTGGCCGGCCTGCAACGGGCAGTGGCTGGTCGGGCTCTCGAACCCCGACCTGCTCGTCGCGTGGGGCCACCGCGTCGCCGCGCTGCTGGTCGGCCTCGCGGTCGTCGCGACGTTCGCGGCGGCATGGGCCGGCCCGGCGAGCAGGCGCGTGCGACTCGCCCTCGCCGGCGCGCTCGTCCTCTACCCGGTCCAGGTGGGGCTGGGCGCGGTCGCCGCCACCACCGCGACGCCGACTGCGCTGCTCTCCGCGGTCCACCTGACTGTCGGCGTCTCCATCTTCGGCGCGGCGATGTTCGCGCTCGCCTGGACGCTGGAGTCGGCGACGGCGACCGAGAACGACTACGACCCCTCGGTGGACGCCGAACCGGTCGACGAGGCGGACGGTGACGCCGACGCGCCGACGCGGGACCTGCCGACGGGTGGTCTGGCGCGCGTCAAGCTCGTCGCCAACGCGTACTTCCGGCTGATGAAACCGCGACTGATGTGGCTCCTCTGTCTGGTCGCGGGCGCCGCGATGGCGCTCGCGGCGGCGACGAGCGCGGCCGACCTCACGGTCCGCATCGTCGGCCTGACGATGCTCGGCGGCGTGCTCTCCATCGGCGCGTCGGGGACGTTCAACCACGTGCTCGAACGCGACGTCGACCGCAAGATGCAGCGCACCTCCGACCGCCCGCTGGCGGTCGACGTCGTTCCGGTCCGGAACGCGCTGGTGTTCGGCTTCGCGCTCGCAACCGCGTCGCTGGCCTCGTTCGCGTCGGTGAACCTGCTCGCGGCCGTGCTCGGACTGGTCGCCATCCTGTTCTACAGCGTCGTCTACACGCTGGTGCTGAAGCCGAACACGGTCCAGAACATCGTCGTCGGCGGTGCGGCCGGGGCGCTCCCGGCGCTCATCGGCTCGGCGGCGGTCACGGGCACCATCGGCCTGCCGGGACTGGCGCTCGCGACGGTCATCTTCCTCTGGACGCCCGCACACTTCTACAACCTCGCGCTGGCGTACAAGGAGGACTACGCCCGTGGCGGCTTCCCGATGCTCCCGCTGGTCCGCGGCGACGCCGTCACCCGCAGGCACATCGTCTGGTACTTCACGGCGACGCTCGCGGGGGCCGGCGGGCTCGCGGCCGTCTCGAACCTCGGCCTGCTGTACGCGTTCGTCAGCATCACGGTCGGCGCGGGGTTCCTCTGGACCATCGTCAGGCTCCACCGCGAGCGCACCACCGACGCGGCGTTCCGCGCGTTCCACGCCTCGAACGCCTACCTCGGGGCGTTGCTGGTCGCCGTCGTGGTCGACTCCATGGTGTTGTGAGATGGCGACCGAACGCGTCGACCTCGCGTCGCTCGTCCCCGAACCGTCGACAGTGTTCGCGGGCTTCATCGCGCTCACCCTGGAGGCGCTGCTCGCGGTACTCTACCTCGCGGAGGTCGGCTCCATCTCGCTCTCGCTGGTGGTGCTCCCGTTCGTCTGGATCAACGTCGGGCTGTGGGCGCTCTGGCGCACCGAGGCACCGGCTGCACCGACCCGTCGGCGTCGGGTCGCGGCCGTCGTCGCCGTCGGCTACGCCCTGATACTCGCGTACTTCGGCGGCCTGCTCGACCTCGGCTACGCGTTCGTGTCGGTGCCGGGCTACGACCCGTCCTACGGCTGGTACGTCGCAACCTCGCTGCCGCCCGGGTTCGGCCCCGCGGTGACCTACGAGAGCGAGCTCCTCATCCTCCGGCTGTTCCCCTACCAGGTGGTCGGCTACGTGGCGCTCTCGTACCTCGTCTACGTGACCGTCATCGACGCGGCGGGGGCCGCGGTGTCGGGCGTGCTCGGCCTGCTCTCGTGTGTCTCCTGCAGCTGGCCCATTATCGCGACCATCGTCACCGGCGTCGCCGGCGGCTCCTCGGCGGTCGCGGCCCAGGCGTACCAGCAGTCGCTCCCGCTCTCGACGGCGGTGTTCGTCGTCACCGTCGGGCTGCTGTACTGGCGACCGTCGCTCTGAGTCAGGCCCACGGTGGCGTCAGGTGGACGTGGAAGAGCTTCCCGCAGTCCGTCTCGCCACAGACGGGACAGTCCTCGCCCTCGTCGACACCGGGCGTTCCGCCGTCGGTCGTCGCGGTGCCGCCGTCGGTGCTCGCCGGGTCGGAGGACGCTGCCGTCGCCGAGACGACCCGTTCGCCGGCGTGGCCGAGCTCGTACCCTGCGGCGGTCTCTCGGACGTAGTACTCACAGAGCTTCGCGAGGTGGTAGTTGAACTTCCCGCTGTCGCGCATGCCGACCTGGGTGTGGAGCGACGAGAAGGACAGCGGCTCGTCGGCCTCGGCGAGCGCGCGCAGGATCGCGATGCGGTGCTCGTGTGCGAGCACGTCGAGGGCGTCGGCGGCGTCCGCGTCGTCCATGGCTGGGCTGTGAGAGGGGCCGTGATATAGTTCGTGGTACCTCTCGGAGATTCTTCATAAATCCCGTTCAGAGAACGGTGAAGTGGTACCCGCCGCTGGGTCGAGACGTGACAGACGTGGTCTCCCTCGACCGGTTCGACCTCGACGAGCGACTGTCGGTGCTGCGCCACCGTGGCTTCAGGCGCCTGCTCGTCGGGCGAGCGGTCAGCGTGCTCGGCGACGGGCTCTACACCGTCGCGGCGATGTGGCTCGTCTACGAACTCACCGGCTCGACGGCCTACACCGGTATCGCCGGCTTCCTCACCGGTATCCCCGGCCTGCTCTCGGTGCTGGTCGGCCCCATCGTCGACCGCTCGGCGCTCGAACGCGTGCTCACCCTGTCCGAGCTCGGACAGGGGGTCGTCGTGCTCGTCGTCCCGCTCGCGTGGGCGACCGGGAACCTCACGGTCGGCGTCGTGCTGGCGACGATGCCGGTGCTCTCGCTCGCCGGGCTGTTCGCGAACCCCGCACAGAACGCGGCGGTCCCCCGGCTCGTCCCGAGCGACGCGCTCGTCCGTGCCAACGCCGCGACCACGACCGTCAGGAGGACCGTGGACGCGACCGCCCGCGGGGCCGGCGGGCTGCTCATCGCCGCCGTCGGTGCCGTCGGCGTCTACGTCGTCGACGCCGCGACGTTCGGGCTGGCCGCGCTCGTCTTCTTCGGGCTCTCGGTCCCGGCTGCCGAGTCACCCACCGAGGAGGCGGGTGGCGACGAAGCCGGCCCGGACGAGGCTGGCGACGAAGCCGACCCGGACGACGGTCCGGCCGGGTTCGACCTCGCGACCTACCGCGCCGACCTGCGCGAGGGCGTCGCGACCATCGCAGGCTCCGAGCTGGGATTGATGGTCGTCGGAAGCCTGTTCGCGAACTTCCTGTTCGGCGTCGCGTACGCCGTCCTCCCGGCGTTCGCCGACGGCATCGGCGACGCGAGCACCTACGGCCTGCTGCTCGCCGGACTCACCGTCGGGACGGTGTTCGGGTCGCTCGCGGCCTCCGCGACGGAGTCCTACCCGCTCGGATGGACGACCATCGTGAGCCTCACCTGCTCGGGTGCGCTGTTCGCGGTCGGTGTCTGGCTCGCGGCGCCGCTGGTGACGATCGGCCTCGTCGCCCTCTCCCGGATTCCGGTCGGTATCTACAACGTCTCCGTGATGGCGACGCTCCAGTCGGGAGTGCCACAGGACCGTCTCGGTCGGGTGAGTTCGGCGCTCGGGAGCGCGGCCAGCCTCGTCTCGCCGGTGGGCATCCTCGTCGGTGGGTTCCTCGGGGACGTCTACGGCGCACCGACGGTGCTGCTGGCCAGCGCGGCGGGGACCGTCTTGACCGCGCTGTACTGGCTCGTGACGCCGTCGCTCAGGCGGTTCGGTCCCCCGGTCGACGTGACACAGGGACGGTTCGCGTAGGGTGGGACGTCGGTCGACCGACCCTCGCCCGCGGTCAGGTGGGGACGACCCCCCTCAGAACAGCGCTTCGTCCTCGTCGAGCAGGCGTGCGGGTCCGCCGACCTCCCAGATGGTCGTGCTGACGCCGGTCTCGCTGACGGCCTCCTTGACGCGCTCGGCGTGCTCGGCGGTCGTGTTCACGTACACCGACGCGCCGGTGTCGGTGGAGAACCAGACGGGCACGCTGTCGACGTCGTCGTCGCCCTCGTAGCCGTTCTCGCGTAGCTCCCGTACCTTGTTGAAGACGGCGAGCGTCGGCGGCTGCCAGTACACCCAGCCGTCGGGGCCGGTCATCGTCGTCGCGGCGAGCGAGAGCGAGTCCTGCTCGGCGATGTGGCCCATCCGTTCGAGGTCGTCGTCGTGGATGGCGTCGCGCATCTCGACGAGCTGGTCCTGGACGTACGCCCGGCGGGCGTCGAACATGTGGCTCTTCTCCGCCTCGGCGTGTGCGTCGTCGGTGTCCTTGTACGAGGGGACGAGCGCGACGATGATCTTGAGCTCGTCCTTGAGGTCTGTGGGGATGCGGTGCGACCGGCAGTCGCGGTCGTTCAGCCCGGCGCGCAGGTGCGAGAAGCCGCCCGTCACGGAGCGGGCGGCCGACGCGGAGCCGACGCGTGCGATGGTCGATATCTCGGCGTGCGAGGCATCGAGCTCGGCGGCCTCGGAGAGCGCCATCGCGGCCGCGGCGAAGCCGGAGGAGGACGAGCCGAGGCCCACGTTCGACGGGAAGGAGTTCTCGGACTCCAGCTTGACGGGGTAGACGGTGTGGGCGGCGTCGGACATGCCGCGTGCCTTGTCGACCACGCGCTCGACGCGATCGAAGGCGTGGCCCTCCAGTTCCTCGCCGTCGACGATGTACGTGTCCTCGTCGTAGTCCATCGAGAACTCCACCGTCGTCTTCGTGTGGCTCGGGGCCGTACAGACGCTGATGGAGTCGTGGTACGGCTGTCGCTCGATGTCGTCGCGCATGCCGTGGTACTTGACGAGTCCCTGGATGGGATGTGCCATCGCGGTTGCCTTCATACCCCGATAGCCGACCGACGCGCGCTTAAAAGTCACGGGTGATCGAGGCGGTCGGCACGTGGGTGGCCGGATTCGACAGAACTGTGGGTCCAGGTCGGACGGCACCCAATCCACACAGGAATCCTTAACTCAATTAACGAAGAATCTCGTGTAGGAATGGCCGCGCTCTCGTTCTCGTCGTCGATGGTGCCGCTCGCGTCCGGGGGACTCGCGGGCTGGGCATCGACCAATCCCTTCCTCGCGGCGTCGTTCTGTCTCTTCGTGGCCGGGAGCGCGTACGCCTTCAGTTCGACGTTACGAGGGAAGGACCTCGACCTGGGGCTCGGTCTGCTCGGTATCGTCTCTGGCCTCGTCGCGATCATCACCGGGCAGGCGATCGCCATGGTCGGCTGGCTACTGATCTTCGGGCTGGTCTGGGCAGTGACGATCGGCCACTTCTACGAGAAGGACCAGGAAGCGGCGGGAGATGAGTCGGAGCAGTCGGGTGGCTCCGCGAGTCCCAGGTCGGGTGAGTCTGCCGACGACGACCTGTCGACGTTGATCGAGGAGGCCACTTCGGAGGGCGAGGAGCCGGGGACCGACGGTATCGACCCGGCGGACATCGTCGAGTCGTCCGTGGGACACACCCTCGACGGGATCGCGGGGATGACCGGGCAGCTCGAGGAGATCCGGAACCGGGTGCTCGACCCCCGTACGAACAGCGAGCTGTACGCGAACTCCGGCGTCGACGGCGTGGGCGGTGTGCTCCTCTTCGGCCCGCCCGCCTGTGGGAAGCAGACACTCGCCCGCGCGACGGCCGGGTCGCTCTCAATCCCGTTTCTGCACGTCGCTCCGACCACGTCGCTGGGGGATGGTGCCAACACCGACGAGGTGGTGGACGAGGTGGCGGCACTCGCCCGGTCACACAGTCCCTGCGTGTTGTTCCTCGAAGCGGTGGACTCGTTCGCCCCGACGGCGGACCAGGGGGCCCCGTCGAGCCGCTTCGTCATCATGCTCGCGGAGACGCTCGCGGACGACGAGGACGTCCTCGTGTTCGCCTCGGCGCGTTCCATCGAGGCAGTCCCGGACCAGCTTCGCAAGGGGGACTGCTTCGACGAGCGCATCGCTGTCCCGCTCCCCGACCGCGAGACCCGGGCGTCGTTGCTCGCCGAGTTCCTGGACGAGTCTGTCGTGGCAGCCTCGTTCGACTGGTGGCGGGCAGCCGACCAGCTGGCGGGCTGTGATGCCGCCGACATCGAGTACGTGGCCGACCGGCTGACCAGGCAGTCTGTGCGAACGGACGAACCCGTCGAGACGAGTGACGTCCGCGCGGTCGGACGGGAGACGGGGCAGGACGTCGCCGAGATCGACCACGACGTCAGCCGCACGTGAGCCGGCAGCGGCCTGCGGCGACACCCCATGGCCTGCCGAACGTTCAAGCGTCCCGAGTGCCAACTACTCACATGGTTCGGGACGAACACGACCACGGGACGGCGATCCTGGAGCGGGCTGGCTACGAGCTACGAACAGAGAGCCACGCCGTGGTGGGCGAACCACACGGCGCGACCCGACGACTCACCGGCACCGACCGGCCGGTGGAGGTCGTCACGCTCGACGACCGGGATACCGACCCGGCCGCGCTGGTCCCGCAGTTCGCGTCGGTCCTGGCACACGGGCACGACGCGCTGTTCGTCGTCACGGACGTCGACGCCCTCGCCGCCGTCGTCGGGGTTCTCGACAGCCCGTACTGCGTCGCGGCGGAGGACGACACGCGGTGCCGGACCTTCTACGACGGCCCCGACCGCGTCCCGCTCGCGAACGGCCACTACGCGCTGGCGCCGGCGGGGGACCCCGTCTGGTACGAGGTCGACCCACCGGCGGCCGACGCTGGCGAGCGAACCGGCTCCGACCGCAAGCAGGTGGTGCTCGAAGACGGGAGCGAGGTGCTCGCGCGGTTCGACGACGTCGACGCCCTCGCGTGCCCGCCGGCCGACGCCTTCCCGCTGTCGTACAAGCGCGGCGGCGACAAGGCGTTCCACGTGTACGACCGCTGGGGCGGCGAACTCGGTCGATTCGGCACGATCAAGGCCATGCGGGAGCACGGCTTCGAGCCGGTCGCGATGCCGCTCGTCCCCGAGCACGTCTTCGACGACGGCTCGCTCGTCACCTCGTGGGCGGTCGTCGTCGAAGGTGCCGGCACGGTCCACACGGCCGACGGTACCACCGAGCTCCGCGAGGCCTGAGATGTCGGCGTCGTCGTACCCCGCCCTCGCGCCCGACGGCGACGGCTGGCGGCTGACGGAGGAGTCCACCGAGGTCGTGTTCGACCTCGCGACCGTCCGGGTGCTCGGCGCGACCCGGCTCTACGAGGATGCCGACCTCCGCGCGGCGGTCCGCGAGGCGACCGACGGCGCGCTCGACCAGCCCTGGCGCTTCTGCTTCGCGACGCAGCTCTCCTTCCAGCCGCCGCTGACGCCCGGTATCGGCCCGGCGTCGCTGTTCCCGACCGTCGTCTCCTCGGCCCGCCGCGAGTTCGCCGACGACCTCCGCGAGCGCGGTTTCCGGAACGTCGAACGCGGCCGGGGCGAGCGCATGCGGACCCGGAACGGGTCCCGTACCCGACTCACCCGGTACGAGGCCACGTTCCCGCTGCCGGACGTGCTCGACGGCGATCTGGACCTGCCGGCCGACGCCGAAGTCACCGTCGAGGGCTGGCTCTCGGTCTGGCTGGACGACGGCCAGTTCCGCCTCGCCGGCGGTGTCTACCCGACCGACGGACTCGACGCCGTCGCCTCCGGCGTCGCCGACGACCCCGGCAGCTACCGGAACGAGCTGTTGTCGGTGCTTCGGTCGGCGTAGATTCTGCACATGCCACCGTGGCGCGCGGCTGGCGAGCGTGCCGAGCCCTGCGAGGCCGTGAGCCATCCGCGCGAGGGACGAGAAGCGCAACGAAGTGAGCATCGCAGGAGGCTGGGGAGGTGTGAGGTACGGTGCGGTTGCGGTGGGTGGGACTGAAAGGGGCCGCGTTCTCGCCAGCCGAAACGATGCAAGGACCGCAGCGGAGCGAGGACCGCAGCGAGTTGCAGGCGGCGAGAACGCGGGGGCTTTCTGGCTGTTCTCGGTTCAAGCGTCCAACTTCGATGCGGGGGCTTTCTGGCTGTCATCATCTGCAGCAGTTCGATCCCCGACCGGACTCGGGTCAACAACAGCATTCACGGACCGGAACACCTTTTACACCCAAGTGGTACCACTAGGTTGTATGGAGGACTTCGACTCGTTCGCGGACGTCGGCGAAGCGGAGGTAACGCGCGCAATCGGCCAGGAGTGGAGCGAGGAGTTCCTCGACTTCACGGACAGCGAGGTCATCATCGTCGGTGGCGGCCCGTCCGGGCTCACTGCCGCGAAGGAGCTCGCCGAGCGCGGTGTGAAGGTCATGGTCGTCGAGAAGAACAACTACCTCGGCGGCGGCTTCTGGCTCGGCGGCTTCCTCATGAACAAGGTCACCGTGCGCGACCCGGCGCAGGGCATCCTCGACGACCTCGACGTGGAGTACGACGAGGCGGGCGACGTGGACGGGCTGTACGTCGCCAACGGGCCGGAGGCCTGCTCGGGACTCATCAAGGCCGCGTGCGACGCCGGCGCGAAGATGCAGAACATGACCGAGTTCACGGACATCGTCGTGCGGGAGGACCACCGCGTCTCCGGCATCGTGATGAACTACACGCCGGTCCACGCGCTCCCCCGCGAGATCACCTGCGTCGACCCGGTCGCCGTCGAGGCCGACCTCGTCATCGACTCCACGGGCCACGACGCGATGGCCATCAACAAGCTCGACGAGCGCGGCGTGCTCGACGCGCCGGGCATCCAGGCCGCCAACGAGCGCGGGCAGGTCATGGACCAGACCGGCGACGACAGCTACGGCGCGCCCGGCCACGACTCGCCCGGCCACGACTCCATGTGGGTCGGCCGCAGCGAGGACGAGGTCGTCGAGCACACCGGACTGGTCCACGAGGGCCTCGTCGCGAGTGGCATGGCCGTCGCGACCGCCTACGGCCTCCCGCGCATGGGGCCCACCTTCGGCGCGATGCTCGTCTCCGGGAAGAAGGCCGCACAGGTCGCGCTGGACGAGCTCGACAAGGACGTCGAGCCCGTGACGCTCTCGGACTCGCAGACCAAGGTCCCGGCTGACGACTAGGGCCCGTCAGCCCTCGGTCGTGGAGTCGAACTCGTCGCTCACGTGGAGCTGTGTCCAGTACAGCGAGCCATCGTACCACACGAGATAGGTCCCGGACATGTCGTCACCCGACTGCCTGAGCGACTCGCGGGGGCGGAACCGTGCCACCAGCGAACGGACGGCGTCGGTGATGGATTCATCGTCGGCGACGGTGTAGGCCCGCCGTCTGTAGAAGGCGTTCTCGACTATCCGCCGTTCCTCGTCCGAGAGACTGGTCAACTGGAAGGCGTGCTCGTCGATGAATCGCTGGCCGTACGCCGCCGGTGATGCTGCGACCTCGTCTGCGGTGTATCGGAGCGTCTCGATTGGAGAGGGATGCTGCCCGAGGATTCGCAGCCGTCCGGCGTCGTCCTCCCACTCGATGATCCGGTACTCGGGCTCCGGCACGAGGACGGACGACTCTTCTTCGGATTCGGTGTAGAGCGTCGGTGCGCCGACGCCGAGACTTGTCGGCGGCTCGCCGAGCCCTCGTGCCGCGAGCTTCTCCCGGTCGACCGGGGGGAGTTCCGAGAACTGAATCGAGGGCCCGTCGCCGGAGACCCCGGTCCAGTCGACGTCGTCGACGGCGAGCGAGTAGGTCGTCGCCGGCTGGCTGTCGACGACCTCGAACGTCAGCGCGTACACGACGTCGTCGTAGATCAGCACCGTCCCGCTCGAAAGCGGCGGATGCACGGACTCGACCGTGGAGGCGTCCTCTCGCACCGCCTCGCTGACGAGTGAGCGGTGCTCGCCGTAGTCGCTGTCGACCAGCTCCCGGGCGACACCGGCGGCGTCGGTCTCCCGCATGTTCAGGCTCACCTCGGCGACCGGGCCCCCCGAAATACCCGGAGAGAAGGCCGCACAGCCGGAGAGACTGACCGCCGCACCACTCGCCAGCCCTGCCAGCAGACGCCGCCGACTGTGGGACGGTGGAGGGTCTCGGTGGTTGCGGTCGGTCATCGGGGACAGTAACGTCTCTCACTACATCGAGGGCACACAAAAATCCCATCCCGCGGGTGACAGAAGAACCCCTTCACTCCTCGTCGTCGTTCGGCACGAGCAGCCACTTGTACTCGCCGGAGGTGACGAGGATGTCGGTCGAGAAGGCGACCTCGACGTCGGCGTCGGTCACGTTGTCGGCAACGGTCGCACGGACCCAGCCGGTCCGCGACTCGCCGGTCGGCAGCGGCCGGATGCTCCGGTACAGGCCGTCGCTGGCCCACGTCGGCGCTCCCTGGGGGTCGCTGGCGGTGGTGTTCCGCGGCCGCATCGAGACCGCCGGCGTCGCACCGTCCTCGTTCCCGACGTTCTCGACGGTCACCTTCACGAAGAGGAACTGCTCGCCGTTCGGCGCGGTGACGGTCTGCGTGCCGCCGGAGCCGTCGGCAGCATCGTAGGACTCCGCGAACCGGAAGTCGTCGACCGTGACCGCGATGGTCGTGTTCTCCTGTCCGAGCTCTGCCGTCTCGCCGATGCCGTACGAGTCCTCGCTGCCGCCGCCGAAGTCGTCCGTACAGCCCGCGAGCGACAGGCAGAGGACGACTGCGAGGCCGACGGCGACGTACCGGTTCGTTTGCATACGCCACCGACGTATCAGTCTGCGATAGTTCTTGTGCCTCTCTGTGACACACCCACTCAGGCCGGCTGGCCGAACGCGAAGAGCGTCATCGGCGTCTGGTTCGCCGCGCGCGGCGAGAGGTGGTCGGTGACGAGGTCGTCGAAGAAGGTGAACCCGCGGCCGCCGAGTCGCCGATGGGCGTAGCTGGCGAGGTAGAGCCGACCGAGTTCGACACCGGCCTGGAGCTGGGCGAGCCGGTAGCCGCGGTTCCCGAACCGGTCGACGAGCGCGTCCACGTCGGCCATCGTGTAGACGTTCACCGCGGCGTCGCCGACGACGGCCTGGCCGGCGGCGAGGTCGCCAGCGGTCTCCCTGTCGGTGTCGCCGAGGCGTTCGAGGCAGCCCTCGTCGGGGTGGTACTGGTACGCCCCCGAGGGGATGTCGTCGACGCCGTGGACGAGACAGTAGTGGTCGAGCACGCCGTCGCCGCCGTCGAAGCAGTCGGTCGGAACGCCGGCGAGCGCGCGGTCGAGCACCGTCGCGAACAGCCGGTCGCTGATGGCGTCGTGACTGTACTCGCGCGAGGAGCCGCGGCGACGGATGGTGTTCCCGACCGGGCGGGCCGAGGCAGTCTCGGCGTCGACCGGGTCGAGGTCGACACGGTCGCCGTCACCCGGTGCGTGGGTCCCGAGCCCGGCACTCGCGTCGTCGGGGAACCGTCGGCGCCACGCCCGTGCCGCGTCGCCGTCGGCGAGCGTGCTCTCGGCCCACGCCTCGTGGACGAGCGGGTAGTCGACCGGATCGGAGTCGAGCACGACCGCGGGGTCGATGCGGTCGACCGTCGGTGCGTCGGGGACCGGGTCGCCGGCACCGACCGGCACCAGCGCGAGCGTCCCCTCGTCCTCGGGGTCGAGACCGAGCAGATCGACGACCGGTCTGTCGGCGAATCCCGCCACCACCTCGGCGCGTCGGCCGCCGGCGTGGGCGACCGCGAGCAGGTTCGCGATGACGGAGCCCGAGTCCCAGAACGCGTGCCGGTAGGTGCGGTCGCGGTACTTCCAGGCGTTGCGCCACCAGGTCGACGTCGCGACGACGGTGACCGGAGCCTCGGCGACGCCCGCCTGCCCGCCGGCCGCCGCCGCGAGCACGCCACGATAGTCGCCCTCGCGGAGCACGTGGAACGCGTCGCTCTCGGGGTCGTACTGGTAGACGCCGGCGTCGACCCCGCCGAGGTCGCCACAGACCGCGTAGCAGTCGACGTGATAGAGCTTCCCCGTGCAGGAGGCGGCCCGGAAGGCGACCTCCTGCCCTCCGCGCTCCAGCGTCTTCGTCACACCGTTCGCGTAGTGACAGACCGTCGTGAGGTCGTCGCCTCCCATCGCCGTGTCGGACCGACCGGCCGGGTCGGCGGTCGCGGAGGCGACCGCAGCAAGCGTCGGCGTCGGCGGCGGGTCGACCACGGCACCGAGCGACTGCCGGGGCAGGTCGGCGTACACCTTCGACGGCCGCGGCTGGTTGTCGAAGTCCAGTTCGAAGTCCATCTCCCGGAACTGTCGAGGCGTGTGCTTCGTGCGTTCGTGGTACTCGCGGGCGTCGGTCACATCCACCAGTTTCCGGCCCCGAGTAAAGCGCTTTTCGTGGCGTGTTGCTCCTTCACAACCGTCCGCCGGTCAACCGGACGATGCCGAGCACGCGCTCCCCTCGATGGCTCGCCCGCGCTCGGTCCACCAGCGCCCCGCGGGCCGCCTCGACGCGCTCGCGAAGCAGCTCGTGCGGCGGTGGGTCGTACCGGAGTCTGAGCGTCGGCGGCGTCGACAGCACCGTCAGCGCGCGGAAGAGCGTGTTCACCGGCGCGGCCCGCGGGTCGTCCGAGAGCGCCATATCCACGAGCACGACCGTCCCGTCGGGCGCGAGGTCGCACCAGCCGTCGACGGCCGTAGCGGGGTCGGTGAGCATCCCCGAGACGAACGTCGCGAGCACGCCGTCGACCGGGCCCGCGACGGGCGGTGCGGTCGCATCGCCGTGGACGAGGTGGACGTTCTCCCAGCCCTTCCGGTCGACGAGCTCGCCCGCGCGGTCGAGCATCCCGCGCGTGTAGTCCACGCCGACGACGGTGCCTTCGGGGCCGACCTGCTCGCGCAGGTACGGCAGGTTCGCGCCCGTGCCACAGCCCATCTCGACGACGGTGTCGCCCCGGTCGAGGTCGAGGGCCTGCGCACCACGGCCGCGGAGCTCGCCGACCCCGGGCACGTACGTCGCGAGCAGGTCGTAGAGCCCCGCCCACTGGCCGTAGAACGCTCGTGCTGCTTCGGTGCCGTCCGTGGCCGACGAGTCGCCGTCAGCGTGGCTCATGTGAGCGCGCGGATGGTCTCCGCCACGGAGACGGGGTCGTCGCCCAGGACGTAGCAGATGGGCTCGATACCCACCTCGCCGGTCTGGTAGAGCACCGTCGCGTCCGGGTGCTCGGCCAGCGCCGCCGCGACGCCGGTCGACACGTCGGCCTCGCTCTCGAACGCCGCGGTCACGTGGCCCTCCGCCGCCAGCGCGTCGACCAGGTCCGGGTCGTAGCGGATGTTCGCCGCGGCGTTCACGTCGCTCCCGGCAGCGCGCGCCGCCAGCAGCACGCTCGCGACGTACTCGCTGACCCCGAACTCGGGTTCTGCCGGGATCGTCGCCCGGCCCTTCACGTCGACGATGCGGCCCGGCACACCGGCCACGTCGTCGATGGTCTCGGCGTCGGGCGTACACGCCACCAGGTTCGAGCCCACGTTCGGGATGAGCCCCGCGAACCCGCTCGTGTTCTCCAGCACGCGCAGGCCGCGCCGCAGCGACGACAGCACCCGCTCGGCGCTGCGCAGGTCGCTGTCCGGGTCGTGGATGGCGAACTCCGCACCGTACTCCGCCAGCTCCGGCATCTGGTCGCGGTGCATCGCCGCCAGCAGGTCACCGCGCTCGAGCTGGCGGATGACCACCTCCGCCTCGACGAGCGCCTGTACGGGCCGCATCGTCCCAGACGCGAGCCCCTCGCCGATCCGCTCGACCAGCTCCTTCACGCGCTCGTCGTCGACGAACTCCTGTCGTCGGGTCACGTCGCCGTGGGCGTACTTCGACACCGCCGACTGGCTGATGCCGAGCGCCTCCGCCACCTCGCTCTGGGTGAACCCGCGCTCGCGCAGGTCCTCCGCGAGCATCGACCTGAACGTGGGGAGGAACTCGTCGACGACGATCTCCTCGACGAATCTCATTTCTGGTCTCCACTAAACTCGTGATCCCCTTGAATCTTCGAGGCCTGGGGGCCGGTCTGGTCCTGGTACTTCGACCCGCGCTCAGAGCCGTAGGGGCGCTCCGCCGGCGTCTTCAGCTCCGTGAACGTCAGCTGTGAGATGCGCATCCCCGGCGTCAGCGCGACCGGCGCGCTCCCCAGATTGGAGAGCTCGAGCGTGATCTGGCCGCGGTACCCGGGGTCACACAGGCCCGCCGTCGCGTGGACGACCACCGCGAGCCGCCCCAGCGACGACCGCCCCTCGACGTGGGCGATGAGGTCCGCCGGGATCTCCACGCGCTCCTTCGTCGTCCCCAGCACGAAGTCGCCCGGGTGCAGGATGAACTCCTCCTCGGGGTCGACGACCGTCTCGCTGACGTACTCGTCGACCTCGCTCTCCGAGTTCGGGTGGATGCACGGGATGTTCGTCCGCTGGAACTCCAGGAACTCCCGCCCCAGCCGCAGGTCGATGCTCGCCGGCTGCACCTGCAGGTCGACGTCTTCGAGCGGTTCGACGACCAGGTCGCCCGTCTCGAGCCGTCGCAGGATGTCCGCGTCCGAGAGTATCATGCTGTGAGTGTCCATCGGGGGGCGGGTAAAGGTTCTCGATTGGTGGTCGAAGGCTGGCAGGTCTGCTACGCACTGTTCACCCACCGCTCACCGAGGTTCTCGGCTCGTTCCCACAGTTCGTCCTGATGGGAGATGGCCGCGCGATCGACACGTCCAGCCATCGCCTCCCAGTCGCAGTCCGAACAGAGATAGTAGACCTTCCAGCAGGACGGCTCGGCTTTCGTTCCGTAGTAGAGGGCAGCCAGACAGCGCGGACAGGTCGCTTCGTCGTGTCGGTATGTCTCCATCGCCGGGTTTGGGCCGTTTTCTCGGATAAACCCTCGTCGGCGGGTGATTTTAAGTCGCTGTCCGGCAAGGTCCGTTCATGGGATACGACGGGCCGAAGGTATTTCTCGCGCCCTACGGCAACGACGTTGCCCGAGAGAACTTCGAGCGGACTGTCCTGGACGGTATCGATGCGCATCGAATCCATGACCACAGTGAGAGGACGTTCGAGAGCGAACGGGTCCGACTGTGGGGAACGAAGGACAGCGTTGCCGGCAGCTGGCGGAAGATCGAACCTGGAGACTTCCTCTTCTTCTACCGGGATGGGCGCTACGAGCAGGCCGCAGAGGTGATTGCGACAGAGCGGAACGAACCACTCGGGCGGGATATCTGGCCGAACCACGGTGACGACGACCCCTGGATCTGCATCATCTACCTCGAAGAGCCGGTCGAGCTTGATCTTGACTCCTCGATTCTCCACGACCTCGCCGGTCACGATATCAGCTACGTGATGGGGTTCCAGACGCTGAACGAGATGGGTGTCGGTGGTCTCAGGGGAAGGTACGGCTCTATCGAGGAACTGGTGTACGGAGACGGCGACGTCGGAACGGATGGCCCTGCCCAGAGATCGGAGATCGACGTGTCGGCCGACCCCGAGTACGAGGTGCCGGAATCCGTGTTCGACGCCCTCCACTACCCGGACGACCAGCTGACGGATATCGTCGAACAGCTGAATGCGGCGTTGAACGCGGGCAAACACGTCGTCTTCACCGGGCCACCGGGAACCGGGAAGACGGAGATAGCCAGGCTGACCTGTGAGTACCTCGTCGAGGAACACCCCGAGGTGTTCACGGGTTCTCAGACGACGACCGCGACGGCGGACTGGTCGACGTTCGAGACCGTCGGTGGCTACATGCCGGACGAGGACGGCGGGGACCGGCTCTCGTTCGAGGCCGGACAGGTACTCCGGTGCTTCAAGCGGGATGGGCGACAGCAGAACGATCTCCTCGTCATCGACGAGGTGAACCGCGCCGACATAGACAAGGCGTTCGGACAGTTGTTCACGCTGCTGTCCGGACAGTCTGTGCAGCTTCCGTTCAAACGTGACGGGACGGAGATCACGATCACACCGGCAGATGAACTGGACGCTGGTTCCGACCCAGCCGCGACCGAATACGTGGTGCCGGAGTCCTGGCGCCTACTGGCCACGATGAACAGCTACGACAAGACATCGCTGTACGAGATGTCCTACGCGTTCATGCGTCGGTTCTCGTTCATCCACGTCGACGCGCCGGTGGTCCCCACGGACGAAACTGCAGGGGGCGAACTCGTCTCGACCTACGCCGACGTCTGGGGACTCGATGTGGACGAGGAAACGGCTCGGTCAGTCGCGAAGGTGTGGCACGTCGCCAACACGACGATAGAGGATCGGAAGATCGGACCGGCCATCGTCGAAGACATCCTCGCACAGGTCTCCGAGGTTCCACCGACCCATCGGCCACGGACGCTCACTCACGCCATCGCGAATCACGTGTTCCCGCAGCTGGAGGGCGTCCCACGTCGGGAACGAGTCGTCGAGGCGCTGAGTCGGCTCGACGATGTCGATTCGAAACGACTGGAACGGCTTGGCCGTGACGTGTTACAGGTGACGCTCGATGGACCGAGCTGAACTCGTCGACGCACTGAGTGAAGACGTACTCGCGTACGTCATGCACGGTAACATCCCGGAACGTCATCTCGTCAGTGAGATTCGGCCGGATGGACTGGACGAACGATTCACAGACTTCGAGTCGCTCGTCCGGCTTCACTTCGTGCTTCGGTCCGACGTAGTAGAGTTCGTCGAGGCACTCCCGAAACGGCTCCGAAGCGTCAAGACGCAGACGAAGGATGTCTCCGAGACCACGAGAGGGAGCGTCGATGGACGGGTCGACTGGCAGTCGACGATCAGGACCCGACACGCTCGGAACCCGAACGACGGGGCGCTGTTCGTCTGCGAGAAACGATACGAGAACTACGACGTGGCCGAGAACCTCGTCCTGAAGCGGCTGCTCGCGCTCGTCTACCGTACGCTCGAGGATATCGAGCCGTTCGTGGAGCGAGGCTACGATTGGGTAACGCAACGCTGGCGTGAGAACGGTGAACTCGTCGAAGAGATGCGTCGAGTGTTCGAGCGGAACGTCCACGTCACCCGGATTCGGGACCCGAAGGCGTACGAACCGACCGAGCGGATGCTGGAGCGGGCGGAGACGGCACGCGCCCCGGTGTATCGAGAGGCTGCTGACCTGCTGCGAACGCACCGTCGGAGCCTCGACGCCGACGAGGCGGCGATTCGCGACCTCCTCGAGCGGACTGCCATCACACCCGATGACGACGAGACCTTGTTCGAACTCTACGTACTGTTCCGGTACGTCGCTGCCATCGAGGAACTCCGCGACGAACGGTTCACTGTCGAGACTATCGACTCCGCCTCGCAGGCCGTCGCCAGGCTCGACACCGGATCGGAATCCGTCGTCCTCTACCACGACAGTTCGGCGGCGGACAGAGACCTCTCCTTCGAACCCGACCCGTTCGAGAAGGGAGATGACGAGCTCTCTCGGACTGAACAGGTCCAGCGCGAGGCGCGCGAGGTGGCTGGGACGTACTTCCGCGACCGCGAGTTCCGGAGCGTGACGGGGCGACCGGACGTCATCGTCCTCGAAATCGAGACGGATCAGACACGCGAGTACCTCGTAACCGAGGTCAAGCACTCGACGCGGGTCGAGACTGTCAAGCAGGGAATCAGGGAGACACTCGAGTACCTCGCCTTCCTGCGGCAAGACGGCGAGTTCGTGTACGATGATGGATTCTTCGGCTCCGGATGGAACGGTGTACTCGTGGTACAGGACATCGACGACGAGGAGACCGCGCCGATAGAGGAGCAGCGGAGCATCAAGATACTGCAGGCGAGCGAGATAGAAGCGCAACTGCGTCGAGTGCTGACTATGGTCTTCGACTGAGCGGAGCAGAGCCTCGACGAACTCCTTACTCCCGCAGCGAGGAGACCTCGACGGCGTCGATGCCCCTGTCGGCGGTGTCGAACACGAACCGTGCCCCGCCGGCCTCGCTCTCGGCCACGTCGCTGTCCCAGCCGTGGGCGTCGGCCACCTGGGTCACGATGGCGAGCCCGAAGCCGGTGCCGCAGTCGGCGGTGGTGTAGCCGAACTCGAAGACCTCGTCGCGCAGTTCGGCCGGGATACCGGGGCCGTCGTCGGCGACGGAGAAGCCCGTCTCGGTGGTGTCGACCGTCACGGTGACGCCGGGGCCGGCGTGGTCGCGGGCGTTGCGGAACAGGTTCTCGAACAGGCTGAGCAGTCGGTCGGGGTCGGCCGCGAACGAGGCGCTCCCGTCGACGACCAGCTCGGCGTCGCCGGTCGCGACGTTCCCCCACGCTTCGCGGGCGAGGCTTTCGAGGTCGACCGCTTCGGTCTCGCCGAGGCTACGGCCCTCGCGGGCGAGCGTGAGCACGTCGTCGATGATGGCCTCCATGCGGGCGAGGGACTGGTCGACCTCGGCGACGGCCGCCTCGTTCCCATCGACGGTTCCGAGGTAGCCACGGGCGACGTTCAGCGGGTTGCGGAGGTCGTGGCTGACGACGCCCGCGAACTGGTCGAGCTGCTCGTTCTGGCGCTCGAGCTCGTCGGTGCGTCGTCCGAGCATCTGCTTGCGACGTTCCCGGTCGGTGACGTCGCTGATGAGGGCGACCCGGCCGGCGGGCTCGTCCGGGGGGCCGAGTCCGGTGATGGAGACGTCGAAACAGCGCTGCGTGCCGTCGTCGGTCTCGACCCAGACGCCCTGGAACTCGGCGTCGGTCACCGCGGGGTCGAAGAAGCTGGTGTCGTCGGTCAGGATCGCGGATTCGGGGAGGGCGTCGGTGAGGGGGCGGCCCACGACGCGGCTGTCCGTCGCGCCGATCATCCGGCGGCCCATCGGGTTGAGGTCGACGATGCGGTTGTCGTGGTCGAGGACGAGGATGCCGTTGCCCATCGTCTCGATGATGGTGTCCCGTGCCATCGGCGAGAGGTTCCGGAACCGCTCCCCGAGCACACCGAACAGCCGCTCGATGGGGATGAGGCGCAGGTACCGTGAGCTGACGACGGTCGGTGCGACGACGACGATGACGAGGGCGAACGCGGCGGGCCCGAGGACGAGGTAGGGGAGGGGACTCAGGCCGATGCTGGAGACGAAGGTGGCGGCGCTGAGTATCGTCCCGCCGACGACGTGGAAGAACGCGATCTTCCGGTAGACGTTGCGCGAGGTGAGGAACTTCCGGAAGAGGAGCCAGATGGCCACGGACGAGACGGTCCAGGTGTAGACGCCGGCGTACCACGCGCCGAGGGCGAGTCGGTAGTCGAGCACGCGGTCGGAGCCGGCGCTCCGGACGGCGGTGTCGGCGAGGACGCGGCCGTGGAGCGGGTCGCTGAGCGTGAGCACGGTCCCGAACACGGCGCCCGCGGTCAGGAGCCCGACCGAATGACGGGTGAGCCAGTGCTCGCGGCCGGTGTACAGCGACGCGAACACGAACCAGCTCAGGGCGGCCCACATCGACGCCAGCAGCGTCAGGTACATCCCGGTGACCATCACCGGTTCGGTCGTCCCCGACACGGTGACCAGCTGGCCGAACGCCTGGAGCGAGAGTGTCACCAGGACGACGCTCTGGGCCACGTTGGCACGATTGAGTGCGCGCTTGGAGCGGTCCCGGGACGCTTCGTGGGCGATGTAGATCGCAGTACCGAGGCAGAACACCGTGGTGACGAGAAGCGGCAGGAGGACCCACTGAAGCTGTAGTTCCATCGACCTGTTCGTTCAGCGTACGTCTCTGGGGGCTTTAATCACTCTGGCCGGTGTCGGGCGGATCTACGCCCCCGGGACCCCGAACGCTTCGACCCCGAGGTCGAACACCACGTTCAGCAGGTAGATGATGAGCGTGGCGGCGACCCAGGCGACGAACCCGATGATGGCGGCGTTCGTCCAGCCGCCGGGGTAGCGCCAGTTGATGACCCAGATCCACGCGAGCAGTGCGACGAGCACACCGAACAGCGGGACGAGCGAGCCGAGCGCCCAGGCGATTGCGCCGACGAGTGCGGTGACGACGGCGTGGCTGTAGTCGTCGACGTCTGCGACGACGCGGGCGGCCACGTAGATGGCGAGGCCGCCGACCAGGAGTGCCACGACGAACGAGACGACGGAGCCGATGACTGACACCATATCTCAGGAGTTCGACGGCACACCCGAAATACGCTGCCCCTACGATAGCTGGCTAACGTGTTGGCTGGCGAGGCGTTACGCCTTCGCCTGCCAGTCCCGGACGCGGTCCGAACTGACGCCCTGGACGTCGCCGGCGACGCTGTCCGGGTCTGCCTCCTTCAGGTCGTCGATGCTCTCGATGCCGGCCTGCTTGAGCTTCTCGGCGGTGGCGGCGCCGATGCCGTCGAGCGACTCCAGGTCGGTGCCGGACTCGCTCTCGCGCTCCTGGTACTCGCGGTAGTTGCAGATGGGGCAGCCGAGCTCCCATGGCTCCCGGTCGTCGTCCTCGTAGACGACGTGCAGCGCGTGGACGTCGTGCTCGTCGCAGACCTCCTCCTGCACCTCGATGTCGCCGCGACGGGGGAGCGGGACGGAGTAGTCGCAGTCGGGGTAGCGCTTGCAGCCGACCAGCCGGGAGCCGTTCCGCAGCGTCTTGACGGCGAGCTCGCCACCCTCGTCCTCGGAACAGTCCGGGCACGGCCCGATGGCGGGACCCTCGCCGGCCTCGTCGGCCTTGCACTGCGGGCAGCCGTGGACGAACGTCTGGCGGCCTGCGAGCATCTTCACCTCGTGGAGGCCGTGGTCCTCGCAGGTCTCCTCGAGGATGAGCGGCTTCCCGGTCGAGGGCAGCGGCAGGGTGTAGTCGCAGTCGGGGTAGCCGTCGCAGCCGACGAAGTACGAACCGCGCCGGGAGCGACGCACGAGCAGGTCGTGGTCGGACTCGGGGCACGGGCCGAGGCGCTTGTCGGCCTTGAGGCTCTTCTGGAGGTGGTCGCCGATCTCCTCGCGGGAGTCACGGAGCTCCTCGAACACCTGTTCGAGCATCTCGCGGGACTCCTCGGTGACGTCGTCGTAGCTGACCTCGCCCTTCGCGATGCGGTCCATGTCCTGCTCGAGCTGTGCGGTCATCTCCTCGCTGACGATGTGGTCGGCGAACGCTTCCGCGGCCTCGACGACGGCCTCGGCGAGCGCGGTCGGCCGGGGCGGGTCGTTCTCGATGTAGCCGCGGTCGTACAGCTTCTCGATGGTCTCGTGGCGGGTGGCCTTCGTCCCGATGCCCATCTTCTCCATCGTCTCGATGAGCCGCGACTGGCCGTAGCGCCGGGGCGGCTGGGTCTGCTTCGCCTCCAGCCGGACGTCCTCGATGGCGAGCTCGTCGTCGACGTCGACGTCGGGGACGTAGTTCTCATTGGTGCTGTAGTACGGGTAGACCGCGTGGTAGCCGGGGTCGACGAGGCGCTTCCCGTTGGCCTTCAGGCGGTGCTCGCCCACGTCGGCGACGACCTTGAGGTGCTCCCACTCGGCGGGCTCGGCACAGGTCGCGTAGAACCGCCGGACGACGAGCTCGTACACCTCCCACTCGTCGTCGGTCACGTCGCTGCCCCGCACCGGGATCTCGCCCGTCGGATGGATGGGCGGGTGGTCGGTCGTCTCCTCGTCACCCTGGGTGGGCTCGATGTCCTCGAGTTCGAGCAGCGCCTCGGCGCTCTCGCCGAGCTCGGAGTGGCCGACGAAGTCGTCGAGCAGCTCCTCCTCGTCGAGGTCGTCCGGGTAGACCGTGTTGTCGGTCCGCGGGTAGGTGATGAAGCCGGCGGTGTAGAGGTCCTCGGCGATGCTCATCGCGCGCTTGGCCGAGTAGCCCAGCGAGCTGGCCGCCCGGATGAACTGCGTGGTGTTGAACGGCGCGGGCGGACTGTCGGTCCGGCTCCGGCGGTCGACGTCCGTGACGGTCGCGCTCGCCGCACCGGACAGGTCCTCGAACACCGCGTCGGCGACGTCCTCGTCCCAGACGCGTTCGGCCTCGTTGTCGTCCTCGTCGAGGTAGTAGTACTGCGCCTCGAACGCGCTCTCCTCGTCGTCGGGTGCGAGATCGGCGAAGAGCTCCCAGTAGTCCTCGGGGTCGAACGCGTCGATCTCGCGCTCGCGGTCGACGATGAGTTTGAGGGTGGGGGACTGCACTCGCCCCACCGAGATGAAGTCCTCGCCGAGCTGGCGTGCAGACAGCGAGAGGAACCGCGTCAGCGCCGCGCCCCACACGAGGTCGATGACCTGCCGGGCCTCGCCGGCCGCCGCGAGGTCGAAGTCGAGCTCGTCGGGTTCGGCGAAGGCGTCGGTCACCTCTCGCTGGGTGATGGAGGAGTAGCGCACCCGGTCGACGGGCACGTCCTCGTTCACCTCGCGGACGATCTCGTAGGCCTCCTTGCCGATGAGCTCGCCCTCGCGGTCGTAGTCAGTCGCGATGGTGACCTTGTCGGCCTTCCGTGAGAGCAGGCGCAGCGTCGCGACGATGTTCTCCTTCGTCGGCGTCTTCTGGATCTCGGCGTCGATGAGTTCGTGGGGTTCGACGTCGCGCCAGTCGTCGTACTCCGGCGGGAAGTCCACGCCGACGACGTGCCCCGACAGTCCCACGCAGCGCTTGCCGCCCCACCGGTAGACGTTCACCCCGTTCTCGCGCTCCGCGGACGCGGACTCGCCGCTCAGGATGTCGGCGATGCGACGCGCCGCGTTGTCCTTCTCGGTGATTATCAGCTCCATCGTCCACCTCGGGTCGGTCCGTCGCTCATTGCCAGGTGGTATGCGCACGGACCGTTTAGAGCTTTCGACGGGAAAACGCAAGACAGCGCGGGTGTGCGTGCGCTTGAGCGCGTGCTACGGGCGAGGGCGAGCGGGCACGCGAAGGAGGTCGACCCCTCAGCACTCCTCGCTCGTCTCCACACCGCTCGGGTCCGTCCCCGGCGAGTTCTCGACGAACACCTGGTCGCCCGCGTTGCCGCAGGCGAGGCCCCCCTCGAGCGTCGTCTCCGGGCTGTCGCGAACGTGGATGCCGTCGTCGCCGTTGTCCCGGGACGAGACCTCGCTGACGACCGTCCCCGTCGCGCCGTCGCGGACGTAGACGCCGTCGCCGCCGTTGTCGACGTACTCACCGCCGAGCACGCGGTTCCCGGTCCCGCCCGAGATGTCGATACCGTCGTCCTCGCTTTCGGTGACCCGGTTGCCGGCGATGCGGCTGTCGGCCGAGTCCGCCAGCGAGATGCCGTCGTTCTCGTTCCCCGGCAGTCGGTTCTCGGAGACGACCGCCCCGTCGGTCTCGACGAGCCGTACCCCGTGGTCGAAGTTCTCGCCGATGCGGTTGTTCCGGATGGTCGCCTCGGTCGCCCGTTCCACGACGACGCCGATGCCGTTGTCGTCGAAGTCGTTCCCCCGGACGACCGCCCCGTTGGATTCGAGCGAGCGGAGGCCCGCACCCTCGTTGTCCGCGACGGTGCTGCTCCGGAGGACGTGCCCCGCCACGTCGTCGGGGGCGAAGTTCGACCGGAGGCGGACCCCGTCGCCACCGTTCTCCCGGATCTCGCTCGCCGCGATGGTCACGTCGTTCGAGTCGCGTACGAACACGCCGTGCCCGTCGTTCCCCCGGATGACGTTCTCGCTGTGCGTGTGGCCGCCCACCTCCAGTATCCAGAGCCCGTCGCCCCCGTTGCCGCGCATCGTCGTCCCCTCGACGGTCAGCGAACTGGACTCGAGCAGGTGGACCCCGTCGCCGCCGTTGCCCGCCGCCACCGAGTCCCGCACCGCGGTCCCCGAGCTGAACTCCGCGACCACGATACCGTGGCGAGCGTTGTCTCGCGCCTCGACACCCGTCACGAGGACACTGTTCGAGTCCACGACGTAGACGCCGTCGCGCTGGTTCTCCGCGACGGTCGCGTCGCGGACGGTCGCGCCCCGTGACCGCGACCCGACACGGATGCCGTCGCCGTTCCCCCGCGCCTCGACGTTCGCCACGAGTGCGCCGGACGCCCGCCGGAGCGAGATGCCGTCGCCCCAGCCCGTCACGACGACGTTCCTGATGGTCACGTCGTCGGCGTCCTCGACACGGATCCCACGGGAGTCATCACCGCCGGAGCCACCGACCACGAAGCCGTTCCCCTCCAGTGTCACGTCGGCCGCCGTAATCTCGATGCACGGACTGGCGCTGCTGCCCTGCAGGTCGGTCGCGAGCTCGTAGGTCCCCGCCGCGTCGAGCGTCGTACACGATTCGATCCCCTCCGGTGAGCTCGGGTCCTCGGTCGGGGTCGGTGTGGGTGTGCTGGTCGGGGTCGGGGTGGGTGTGCTGGTCGGAGTCGATGTGCTGGTCGGGGTCGGGGTGGGTGTGCTGGTCGGAGTCGATGTGCTGGTCGGGGTCGGGGTGGGTGTACTGGTCGGAGTCGGTGTGGGTGTGCTGGTCGGGGTCGGTGTGGGTGTGCTGGTCGGGGTCGGTGTGGGCGTGCTGGTTGGGGTCGGTGTGCTGGTCGGAGTCGGTGTGGGCGTGCTGGTTGGGGTCGGTGTGGGTGTGCTGGTCGGGGTCGGGGTGGGTGTACTGGTCGGAGTCGGTGTGTCTGTGGGCGTTGGGGTCGGCGGGGTGGTCGACGTAGGAACGGGTGTCGGTGCCGGTGTGTTCACCCGGGTCGGTTCGGGCGTCCGAGTCGTCGGTGTCGCTGTCGGCGTCGGGGGTGGTGTGGCCGTGGTGGTCGGCGGAGGGTCGCCGTCGGTCCGGGTGGCCGTCCCATCGTCGGTCGGGGTCCCGCCGCGTGTCGTCCCGCCGGCCACGGTGTCTGTCCGGGTGCTCCCGTCCGTCGCCGTCGGCTGGTCGGTCACGTTGGGACTCGCCGGGTCCGGCTCCAGACCGTCCGCTGCACTGGTGTCCTCGCCGGGTGCCCAGGGGTCGAGCAGGGAGGGTTCGAGTGCGACCGCGCCGCCCACGGCGAGCACGATGAGCGCCACGGCGAACCCGAGCGCGAGCAGGAGCACCTCGGTCGTCGTCGGGGTCGGCGCGTCGTCGTCTCCACTCCCGGAGTCGTGGGCGGCGTCCTCGTCCATGCCCACGCGCACGGCGGACGGCCGTATTGTTCGGTGGTGGTTTCCGAGACAGCACGCCGGTAATCCGACCGTTGTCGTGGACGGCGGCCCGGCGCGGGGGCCGGTGGTACGGTGGGCTTTCCCGCCGTCGACCACGGGTCCGACACCGCGGCGCACACCTCCGAGCCCTTAAATGCGGGGGCGGGAGTAGGGTGGGGTGTGACGATCGAACTGGACGGCGCGCACACCACCGCCCGCGTCATGGTCGAGGACGAGTCGCTCGTCGAGGAGAACTGTCTGGCACAGATCCAGACGCTGGTGGACCACCCCGCGTTCACGGAGCCGGTCCGGGTCATGCCCGACACCCACTGGGGGGCGGGCGCACCCATCGGGTTCACCATGCCGCTGGGCGAGCGCGTCGTCCCGAACATCGTCGGCGTCGACGTCGGCTGCGGGATGGCAGCGACGAACCTCGGTGATGGACTCCCACTCGACGATGCAGAGCGGGAGCAGCGCGTCCGCGAGGCCGTCCCGATGGGCCGCGAGGTCCACGACTACGACGACGCGGTCCACCTCGTCGCCGAGTTCCCGTTCGAGCGCGCGAACGACGTGTTCGAACGGTTCGACGCGGCCTACCGCGAGCGCTTCGGCGAGCCCGTCGACCCCCTCGGCTTCGAGTTCGACGGCTACGACGAGGACTACTTCAAGTCCCTCTGCGACCGTGTCCTCGCCCGGAAGCGGCAGGGGATGGGCTACGTCATCCGCGGGGCCGGCACCCTCGGCGGCGGGAACCACTTCGTCGAGTTCGCCCGCGGCCGCGAGTCGGGCGACCACTGGCTGGTCATCCACTCCGGGTCGCGCTACCTGGGGCTCTCCGTCGCGGAGTACTGGCAGGAGCGCGCCTCGGACCTCCGCGACGCCGCCCACATGCGCGGCCAGATCGACGAAGGCGACCGGCAGTACCTCAGGTTCGACCCCGAGGAGGTAACCCCCACCGAACTGTTCACCTGGGTCACCGGCGGGATGGGCGAGTCCCACATCGACGCCGACGCGGTCCGCGCGGACTTCGACGGGAAGGAGATCGAGCGCACGTTCGACCGGCTGAACGCGATGGACCCCACCGGCACCGACCGGAACGAGGATCTCGACTGGCTCGACGGCCGCGAGGGCCACGGCTACCTCGTCGACATGCTGTTCGCCCAGCAGTACGCCCGCTGGAACCGCGAGCTGATGAGCGACGCCGTCTGCGACGCGCTCGGCGTCGAGCCCGTCGACCGGTTCCAGTCCATCCACAACTACATCGACTTCCGCGACCTGACCATCCGGAAGGGTGCGACCCCCGCCCGCGACGGCCAGCGCCTCGTCGTCCCGTTCAACATGGCCGACGGCTCGGTCATCGCTCGCGGGAAGGGCAACGAAGAGTGGCACCGGACCGCCCCCCACGGTGCCGGCCGGGTCATGGGCCGCCGCGACGCCCACGAGACGTTCTCCGTCGAGGAGTTCGCGGAGTCGATGGAGGGCGTCTACTCCGAGTCAATCGAGGAGGCGGTCATCGACGAGGCCCCGATGGCGTACAAGCCCGCCGACGCGATCGCCGAGGCGCTGGAGCCGACTGCGGAGGTCGTCGAGCGCCTGGACGTGGTTCACAACCTGAAGGCGAAGGAGTGAGGCTGGTCGAAAGAAGTGGTTACCCGTCCAGCTCCTCGCGCAGCAGTCCGTTCACCGTCCCGGGGTCGGCGCTCCCGCCGGTCTTGCCCATGACCTGGCCGACGAGGAAGTTGATGGCCCCGTCGTCGCCAGCCTCGTAGTCCGCGACGGCCTCGGGGTTCTCCTCGATGGCCTCGCTGACGGCCTGGGCGACCTCGTCCGCGCCGGTCTTGCCAAGGCCCTCGCTCTCGACGATGTCGTCGGGGGCCTCGCCCTCGTCGAGCATCCGCCGGAGGACGATCTCCTCGGCGTTCTTGGTGGTGATCTCGTCCGCGGCGACGAGCTCGACGAGCCGGGTGAACTCGTCGAGCCGGCCCTCGATCTCGGTTATCTCCATGTCGCGGTAGTTCAGCTCGCCGAGCAGGTTGTCCGCGACCCAGGTTGCCGCGAGGTCCGGGTCGAACGACTCGGCGACGTCCTCGTAGAAGTCGGCGACCTGCTTCGTGCTGGTGAGCTTCGAGGCGGACTCGTCGTCCAGCCCGTACTCCTCCTGGAACCGCTGGCGCCGGGCGTCCGGGAGCTCCGGGATGGGGATGCGCTCCTTCCAGTCCGACACCTGCAGCGGCGGGAGGTCGGCCTCCTCGAAGTACCGGTAGTCCTTCTCCGCCTCCTTCGAGCGCATCGAGACGGTCGAGCCGTGGGTCTCGTTGAAGTGGCGCGTCTCCTGCTGGACGGCCTTCCCGCGCCGGATGAGGTTCTTCTGGCGCGTCTCCTCGTAGGCGAGCGCGGTCTCCGCGCCCTTGTGGCTGGAGATGTTCTTGACCTCGGTGCGGTTCGCCTTCTCCAGCGTCTCCTCGGAGATGTGGCCGTCCGCCCGTTCGATCTCGTCCTCGGGGATGATGGAGAGGTTCGCGTCCACGCGCAGGCTGCCGTCGCGCTGGCTGTCGAACACGCCCAGGTACTCCAGCACCTCCTCCAGCTTCGCGAGGAACGCCCGGGCCTCGACGGGCCGCCGGAAGTCCGGCTCCGTGACGATCTCCATCAGCGGCGTGCCGGCGCGGTTGTAGTTCACCCGCGTGTGCGTCGCCGTGTCGATGCCACCGCCGACGTGCTGCAGGCTCCCCGGGTCCTCCTCGAGGTGCGCCCGCCGGATGCGGACCGTGCGGCGCTCGCCCTCGACGCTCACCTCCAGCTCGCCGTCCTGACAGATGGGCTCGTCGTACTGCGTGATCTGGAAGTTCTTCGGCAGGTCGGGGTAGTAGTAGTTCTTCCGGTGGAACCGCGTCTCCTCGGGGATGTCGGCGTCGATGGCCTTGCCCACTTTGACCGCGGCCTCGACGGCCCCCTCGTTCAGCACCGGCAGCGCGCCGGGCAGCCCGAGACACACCGGGCAGACATTCGTGTTCGGTTCCTCCGTCGGCTCCGTCGAGCAGCCACAGAAGATCTTCGTCGCCGTCTCCAGTTGGACGTGGATCTCCAGTCCGATGACCGCCGCGAGGTCGCCCTCCTGGGCAGCCTGCGTACTCATTGCAGCAGGTTTTGGTGTGTACCGGTTAAAGCGTGACGGGTTCCGCGTCTGAAGGTTGTATTCTGGTTCGTTCGGAGTGCTGTTACGGAGCTCTGGAGCAGTTCGCACGATGAGGCTCCGGGTCACGAGAACAGCCAGAAAGCCCCGAGTGTGTCGACTCGGTGGACTCGCTGCGGTCCTCGTTCCTGCGGTCCTTGCGTCGTCCGCCGTCGTCGACACACTCGCCCCTTTCAGTCCCACCCGGCACAGCACCGCCCTCTGACCTCCCCAACCGGCTGCGATGCTCGCTCCGCTGCGCGTCTCGCCCCTCGCACGAGTGCGGCGAGCGGCCTCCGGCACGCTCGCCAGCCGCGCGCCATCCGGTTGGTTCGATGACGCGGTCACCAGCCACACGGCCAAGACACCCCGCGCCGGCAGGCGCGTGGGTGTCGAGGGGGAGGGCTGGCGCGGTGCGGTCAGGGTGGGTGGGACTGAAAGGGGCGAGTCGCTCGGCGAACCCGGACGAAGTAAGCACCGCAGCGGAGCGAGGAGCGCAGCGAGTCCCGGGAGCCGAGCGACTCGGGGCTTTCTGGTTGTTTGCGGTCGAGGGTATTCCGGTGATCAGCGGGGCTTTCTGGTTGTTTACGGTCGAGGGTATTCCGGTGATCAGCGGGGCTTTCTGGCTGTTTGTGGTCGAGCCAACTCCAGCGGTCGGCGGGGCGTTCTGGCTGTTTGCGGTTCGCGAGACTCTCACGACAGATGGACCAATCACCTCGCTCCCGTCGAACCGAACACGAACGTCAAGGACGACTCACAGACAGAACGTTCACACGGGAGGGGGCCCAAGGGCAGGCAGATGACCGAAACGGCGGACGTCTCGAAGACGCGGGCGTGGGTGATGGCGGCGCGGCCACAGACGCTGCCGGCGGCGGCGGCGCCGGTCCTGGTGGGGACGGCGGTCGCGTACTACGGCGGGGTGTTCGAGCCGGTGGCGGCGCTCTTTGCGTTCGTCGGCGCGGCGCTCATCCAGGTCGGGACGAACTTCGCGAACGACTACTACGACGCGGTGCAGGGTGCGGACACGGCGGACCGCGAGGGGTTCACCCGCGTGACGGCGGGCGGGCTCATCGAGCCGAGGGAGGTGAAGCGTGCGATGGTGCTGACGTTCGCGCTCGCCATCGTCTCCGGCGTGTATCTGGTCTACGTCGCCGGCGTGCCCATCCTCGTCGTCGGGCTGGTGAGCGTCGCCTGCGGGGTGGCGTACACGGGCGGGCCGTACCCGCTTGGCTACCACGGCCTCGGTGACGTGTTCGTCTTCGTCTTCTTCGGGCTCGTCGCGGTGACGGGCACCTACTACGTGCAGGCGGCGGCGGTGCTCGGCGAGCCGCTGGCGACCGGGCTCGTCGACGCGCCGGACCTCGGGCTCGCACTGGTCGCCAGCCTGCCGATGGCAGCCATCTCGACGAACATCCTCGTGGTGAACAACGTCCGCGACCGCGAGGAGGACGCCGAGACCGGCAAGGAGACGGTGGTCGTGAAGTTCGGCTACGGCTTCGGCCGGGCGGAGTTCGTCGCGATGCTGGCGCTGGCGTACCTCACGCCCGTCGCGCTCGTCGTCGGCTACGGCGTGCCGGCGACGGTGTTCCTCTCGTGGCTTTCCCTGCCGCTGGCGTGGACGGTGACGACGACGGTGCTGAACCGGACCGACGGCGCGGCGCTGAACCCCGCGCTGGAGCGGGTCGGCCAGCTGCTGGCGCTGTACGCGCTGCTGTTCTCGGTCGGTTTCGTCGTGGGGGAGACCACCCTCGGTGGCGTGCTCGCGGCCGTCGCGCCCGCCATGCCGGCCCCGACGGAGGTGCCTTGATGCACGTGGAGACGCGCGAGTTCGCGGTCTCGCTCACCCGGCCACTCGCGACGGCCCGCGGCGAGATCACCGACCGCGAGGGTGTCCTCGTGAGGATCGAGGATGGCGGCGAGACGGGTATCGGTGAGGCGACGCCGCTCTCCTCGTGGACGGAGTCGCTGGGCGAGTGCCGGACCGCGCTCTCCGACGCAGCCGACCGCCTCAACGCGGGCAGGGCGACCCCCGGCGAGGTCGTGGGCGACCTCGTCGACACGCCCGCGGCCCGCCACGGGCTCTCGCTCGCGCTGGCCGACCTGCGCGCCGGTCGCCGTGGCGAGCCGCTCTACCGCTTCCTCGGCCGCGAGAGCGAGCGCGAGGCGGTGCCGGTCAATGCGACGGTCGGCGACGGTGACCGCGACGAGACGGTCGCCGGAGCCGAGGAAGCCGTCGCGGCCGGCTACGGCGCAGTGAAGCTGAAGGCCGGGATGCGACCGGTCGACGAGGACGCGGCACGGGTGCAGGCCGTGCGGGACGCGGTCGGTCCCGACGTCGAGCTCCGGGTCGACGCCAACGGGGCGTGGGACCGCGAGCAGGCGGCCGAGGCGTTCGAGGCGTTCGCCGACGCACGGGTGCGCTACGTCGAGCAGCCCCTTCCCGCGGACGACCTCGCTGGACACGCCGCCCTCCGTGGCGGCCGGGTCGGCGTCGCCCTCGACGAGTCGCTTGCGAGCCACCCCGTGGAGGCGGTGCTCGACGCCGGCGCGGCCGACCTGCTCGTCCTGAAGCCGATGGCCGTCGGCGGCGTCCAGCGCGCGAAACGAGCCATCCTGCAGGCCCGCGAGGAGCGCGTCGCCTCGGTGGTGACGACGACGGTCGACGCCGCAGTCGCCCGCACCGCGGCCGTGCATCTCGCTGCCTCGGTCCCCGGCATCTCCGCCTGCGGGCTGGCCACGGCCGACTGGCTCTCGACCGACGTGGGCCCCGACCCGTGCCCGGTCGACGACGGCGTCATCGAGGTGCCGCAGGGGCCGGGGCTCGGCGTCGAGGGGGTCTGGGAGTGAGACCGCCGACCGACTGGCCCTCGGCGGACCTGCTGGCCGAGCGCGCGAGCCGCACGCCGGAGCGCCAGGCGCTCGTCGCCGCCGAGACCGACGCATCGTGGACGTACCGCGAACTCCACGCCGCCGTCGGCGAACTCGCTGCCGGCCTCGACCCCCACCTCGACGGCGGTCGTCTCGGCTTACTCTCACCGACCCGGCCCGCGGTGGCACACCTCCTGTTCGCCGCGTTCCGCCTCGGCGTTCCGTTCGTTCCCCTCAACGTCAGGAACGCGACCGACGAGCTCGCCGAACAGGCAGCGAGAGCCGACCTCGACGCGCTGGTCTGCACCGCGGGGACGCGGGAGACGGCCCACGCGGTCGCCCCCGACGGCTGCACGGTCGCGAGCGTCGACGACGAGTCGGGGGTGGCCTGGGTCGACGAGTCGGGCGGGAGCGCTGCAGCTGACCCCGTGGACTCGCCGACCGGAGACGATGTCCCGCCCAGCGACGCCGAGGCGCTCCTCGTCTTCACCTCCGGAACGACCGGCCGACCGAAGGGCGTCCGGCTGACGGTCGCCAACCTCGTCGCCAGCGCGACGGCCTCCGCCTTCCGGCTCGGCGTCGACCGCGACGACCGCTGGCTCGTGCCACTCCCGACCTACCACGTCGGTGGCCTCGCCCCGCTCGTCCGGTCGACGCTGTACGGGACGACGACGGTCCTCCAGCGGGGCGGCGACGGGTTCGACCCCGAGGCGACCGCCGGGAACCTCCGCGAGCACCGCTGTACGTGCGTCTCGCTCGTGCCGACGATGCTCGACAGGCTGCTCGATGCCGGGTGGACACCGGCCGACCGACTGCGTGTCGTCCTCCTCGGCGGTGCGCCCGCGAGCCCGGAGCTGCTCGACCGGTGCGCCGAGCGGGACGTGCCGGCGTGGCCGACCTACGGCATGAGCGAGGCGGCCTCGCAGGTGACGACGGCCACGCCCGAGATGGCCCGCGAGCACCCCGGCACGGTCGGCCAGCCGCTGGTGACCGTCACCCTCCGAATCCTCGACGCCGACGGCGAGCCCTGCGAGCCGGGCAAGCGCGGCGAGCTCGTCGTCGACGGCCCGCAGGTGACGCGGGGCTACCTCGACGACGAGCACACCGACGCCGCGTTCTCCGATCGGGGCCTGCACACCGGCGATGTCGGCTACTGCGACGTAGACGGCCGGCTGTGGGTGACCGGGCGGCTCGACGACCTGCTCGTCTCCGGTGGCGAGAACGTCGACCCGAACCGGGTCGCGAGGGTGCTGCGGGAACACCCCGACGTCACCGAGGTCGCCGTCGTCGGCCTCGACGACCCCGAGTGGGGCGACCGGGTTGCGGCGCTGGTCGTCGGTGACTGCGCTCGCGACGCGCTCGACGACTGGTCCCGCGAGCGCCTCGCGGACCACGAGCGACCGCGCACGGTCGCCTTCGCGGACGAGCTCCCGCGGACCGCCTCGGGGACGGTCGACCGCGACGCCGTCCGCGAGCTGCTCCGGGCCGGCGGGACGTGAGGCTCCCACCAGGTCAGATGGTCAGTATCTCGTAGCCCTCGTCGGCGAGCTTGGCGAGAGCCGGCGCGTGCTCGTCGCTGTCGCTGAGCAGGGCCACACCCGACGCCTCGCAGGCCTCCTTCGAGTCGAAGGCGTTCGCACAGTAGCCACAGGCACCGGCGAGGAGACCGCGTTGTTCGAGCAGTTTCCAGTTCCGGCTGAAGGGTCGGCCGGGGTCCGCGGCGAACTCCGCCGGCCACTTCGTCGCGACACCGTCGAGGAACACGTCGACCTCGTAGCCCGCCTCGTCGAGCTCGATGGCGTACTGGAACCCGTTCCCGGCGGCCGCGAAGTCGTCCGGGCCCGCGTTCAGAAGGATGGCGTACTTCCCGGTTCCATCGCCGTCGCGCCCGGCCGTCATCTGGTCTGCGGTCGTCCCGCCGTCGGCCGTCGCATCGTCGTCGGTCGTCTCCCCACCGCCCAGCAGCGAGTCGAGTAGTCCCATTTCGACTGCTGCTTGGCAAGCCCGTACAAAACAGTTAGCTCGGTCGCGCGTGACAGCCGGACAACCGGTTCCGGACGCTCAGTCGCCTCCGGACCGGCCGTGCTCGTCGACCTCGCCGGCGACGACGCGCGTCGACGAGATGCGCTCCCCGTCCTCAGCGAGCACCAGTGGGACGACGACCGCCACGAGGGGGTCGAGCCCGTTCCCGCGGCGCTCGTCGTTCAGGTCCGGCACCTCGTCGGCGGTCTCCCGGGAGACGACGACGGCGTCGAGGGTCGCGTCGCTCGCGGCGAAGTCGTGCTCGCTGGCGATCTCGCGCAGTTCGACGGTCCGTCCCCAGCGGTCGAGCGCGTCGAGCTCCCGGCGGAGGGCGTCGGCACGGTCGGTGAACGCCGGGACGTCCCGCTCGCGGCTGCTGGTCGCGAACCGGTCGCTCGTCAGCCCGACCACGACGCCGTCGGCGCCGACCTCCAGGGCGGTCTCGAGCAGGGCGCGGTGGCCGTCGTGCAGCGGTCCGAACGTCCCCGCGACGGCGACTCGCATGGGTGGCGTTTCGCGCGCCGGGGGCTTAGTCCACCGGGGCGATTTATCCCCATCCGCTCCCTACGGCAGGGCGTGTGCACGCTCACCCTCGCCTGGCGCGTCTTCGACGAGCCCGTCGTGGTCGCCGCGAACCGCGACGAACTGCTGGAGCGCCCCGCCGTCGGTCCCGCCGTCGTGGAGACGGACCCCGTCGTCGTCGCCCCGCGTGACGAGGAGGCCGGCGGCACCTGGATCGGCTACAACGAGCACGGCGTCTTCGTCGGCGTGACGAACCGCTGGCTCGATTCGCCCCTCGCCGGCGAGCGCTCGCGCGGCCTGCTCGTCCGTGACGCGTTGCGACAGGAGAGCGCGGCCGACGCCGCCGAACTCGTCGCGGATGCGGTCGCCGAGCACGGCTACCAGGGGTTCCACCTCGTCGTCGCCGACGAGCACGACGCCCGGCTGCTCTCCTGGGACGGCGAACTAACGGTCACGGCGTTCGACCCCGGCGTCCACGTCGTCGTCAACGTCGGCGCGGACGAGGAGTTCGACATCCCGGAGCGTCGCCGCGAGCCCGGCGAGCGACAGGCGGAGGCCGTCCAGCTGGTCCGTGCCGAGCTCGAACCGCGCGACGGCGAGACGGCCCGCGAGTGGCGCGACCGCGCCGCCGCCGTCCTCGGCGACCACGAGTTCGGCGTGTGCGTCCACGACCCCGACGGTCGGTTCGGCACCCGGTCGTCCTCGCTCATCGTCCTCGGCGACGACCCGACGTACCACTTCGCGAACGGCCCACCATGCGAGACCGAGCACGAACTCGTGGTCCTCGAAGGGCAGGTTTAAGCGGGACGACCGACGTACTACGGACGTGATAGCCATGCCTGTCGCACCGACGACACGGGGGTGGTCGGCGTGAGCGTCGCAGAAGAGGAGCTGTCGGCCGACGAGCTCGCAGGACTCGAACTCGTCAGAGAGACCGGTGGCATCCACCAGAGCGACTTCTGGAAGGAGCTCGACGTCTCCTCGCGCAAGGGCTCGCGCATCGCCGAGTCGCTCGTCGAGAAGGAGCTCGTCGACCGGGAGGAGACGGTGTACGAGGGCCACAACACGTACCTCATCACGCCCGTCGCCCGCGACCTGAACTTCTCGCTGCTGATGGCCGGCGACATGCTCTCGCCGTACATCGGCGAGGAGGAGGCCGACCCGCAGTCCGACGCCTTCACGCAGTGGATAATGAACCTCGCGTACGAGGAGTAACTACACGCCGTTTCTGCGGTCCGATCCCGCCCGACTACGTCGTCGGGTGTCGCCGTTCGACCAGCACGAACGGGTCGCGTTCCCTGTTGTAGTAGCCGACGTCGCCGTCGATGGCCTCGATGATGCGACGGTGGACTTCGCGTGCGGCCCGTCCCTCGTCCGGCGAGAGGTTGTGCCGCTGTCTGAGCCGCGACCAGAACGTCCCGTCGAGCCAGAACAGGCTCTCGTCGTTCGACTGGTAGGTCAGTTCGCCCTCCTCGCGCAGCGCCTCGGGACCGAGCCCGCGCCCCGAGAGCTGTGCCCGTGCCAGCACGGCGACGAGCTGGCGTCGCGAGATCGGTGCGTGCAGTGCCACGTCGTCGATCAGGTCGTCGAAGTAGTCCTCGACGAGGTCGCAGGCGCGTGTGAACTCGTCGAACTCGACGTCGGTTTCCTCTGTGATGCGCATCGTGTCTCACCCCCCGAGCGCCGCCCTCCACGACGGTCGGATTCGTCTACATCTACCACCAATCTGAGTATAAGTATTGTGGACGACTCACGACTCGATACGTGGGACGGTGCCGGGGTCGCCTCCCCCGGTGGCCGGTATATTCAAGCAGGATGAGGCGCCGACCGCGTCAGTCGAGCGCGCTGGCGGCGCGGATGATCGTCTCCTCGCCGAACGCCGGGCCGACGAGCTGGAGGCCGACGGGGAGGCCGTCCGTCTCGCCCGCCGGCACCGAGATGGCGGGGAGGTCCGCGAGGTTCACCGGTACCGTGTTGGCGTCGGCGAGGTACATCTTCAGCGGGTCCGAGAGGCTCTCGCCGAGCTCCATCGGCGGGACGGGCATCGTCGGCGAGGCGAGCACGTCCGCCTCCGACAGCGCCTCGTCGAAGTCCTGCTTGACCCAGGCACGGGCGTCCTGGGCCTTCTTGTAGTACTTGTCGTGGTAGCCCGCGGAGAGGGCGTACGTCCCGAGCAGGACCCGGCGCTTGACCTCCGCACCGAACCCCTCCTCGCGGGCCTTCCCGAACACCTCGTTCCAGTTGCCGTCGTAGCCGCCGGAGTGGCCGTAGCGCACGCCGTCGAACCGCGCGAGGTTCGAGGACGCCTCCGACATCGCGATGACGTAGTACGCCTGCACCGCGTACTCGACGGATTCGAGGCTGACCTCGTGGGTGGTCGCACCCTGCGATTCGAGCTCGTCGAGCGCCGCGTAGAACTGCTCCTTGACGCCCTCGTCGGCACCCTCGACCAGTTCGGTCGGGACGCCGATGGAGAGCCCGTCGACGTCGCCGTCCGCGGCGGCAGCGTAGTTCGAGTCCGCACCCTCCTCGCGGGTCGTCGCGTCGCGTTCGTCCGGGCCGGCGATGACGTCGAGGAGCGCGGCGGTGTCCTCGACGGTCGCGCCGAACGGGCCGATCTGCTCCAGCGAGTTCGCGTAGGCGACGAGGCCGTAGCGCGAGACCAGGCCGTACGTCGGCTTGATGCCGACGACGCCGCAGAACGCTGCGGGACAGCGCACCGAGCCGCCGGTGTCGCTGCCGAGCGCGAGGTCCGCCTCGCCGGCGGCGACCGCGGCCGCCGAACCGCCGGAGGAGCCACCGGGGACTCGTCCCTCGGCGACCGGGTTCTCCGTCGGCCCGAACGCGCTGGTCTCGGTCGTCGTCCCCATGCCGAACTCGTCCATGTTCGTCTTGCCGACGATGTCCGCGCCGGCCTCCTTCAGCCGCTCGACGACCGTCGCGTCGTAGGGGGGCACGTAGTCGTCGAGCATCGCCGACCCGCAGGTCGTTCGGACGCCCTCGGTGGAGATGTTGTCCTTGACGGCGACGGTCTTGCCGGCGAGCGGGCCGTCCGCGTCGCCCTCGACCGTCTCCTCGGTGATGAAGATGCTCATGAGACGTTCGGCCCCTTGAAGTAGCCCTCCTCTGTCTCGGCGGCGTTCGCCAGCGCCTCCTCCTGGGTGAGACCCTCGCGCACCTCGTCCGGGCGCATCACGTTGACGAGGTCGGCCTCGCGTTCGACCGTCGGCACCTCGTCGAGGGCGTCGAAGTAGTCGAGGATGTCGGCGAACTGGTCCGCGAACTCGTCGACCTCGTCCTCGTCGAGGTCGACCCGCGCCAGCTCCGCGACGTGGCGCACGTCGTCGGGCGTCGCCTCGGTGTCGCTCATGCGCCAACGAAGTCGGTTCCGCCGAGTAAGCGTTTTGGTTTGCTGGCCGTGGCTCCTTGCCGCATTCCCGTGGTTCAGGGAGAAAACCATGCCCGAACTAGAACCCATCGAACCCACGCAGGCGGTTGACCTGTACCTGAACGCAAAGCAGTCGGACGTGACGGACAAGACCATAGAGAACATCCGTTACGACCTTTCCACGTTCACTGACTGGTGCGACGAGAAGGATATTACCAACATGAACGACGTAACGGGTCGGTCCCTTCACGAGTATCGTATCTGGCGGCAAGATGACGACGTGAGTGACGCAACGGTTCGTAAGAACCTGTCGTCTATTCGTGTCTTCATCCGTTGGTGCGAATCCATTGACGCGGTATCTGAGGGGCTTGCAGACAAGATACTCGTGCCGTCTGGAAACTCGTCCCGTGACGAGAAGCTGGCGGCAGATGACGCGACTGAACTGCTCGCGTACCTCCGTAAGTTCGAGTACGCGAGTCGGGAGCATACGATGCTGATGCTCCTCTGGCACACGGGAATTCGCCTCGGGACGCTACGGAGCTTCGACCTTGACGACTACCATCCCCGCAAACAGGCGCTTGACGTGAGACACAGACCCGAGACTGAAACCCCCCTCAAGAATCAGAAGCGGGCTGAACGGACGCTAGCCGTCTCGGATGACGTGGCGACTGTGCTTTCGGACTACATTGACGTGCATCGAAAAGACTCGGCTGACGATTACGGCAGAGAACCGCTATTCACGTCGGTCTATGGTCGTATCTCCGAGTCGAATATCAAAGAAGTGTGCTACAGACTCACAAGACCGTGTACGTACGGCTCTTGTCCTCACGACCGTGACCCCGACGACTGTGAGGCAACCGACTCGAAGAAAGCGTATGCGTGTCCGTCAAGCGTGAGTGCCCACCCGATTCGTCGGGGAAGCATTACGCACCACTTGCTAAACGACGTACCACAGGCGGCAGTCTCCGACCGATGTAATGTCTCGTCGGATGTGCTGGATAAGCACTACGACCGTCGTACTAAGGACCAAAAAGCGGAGCAGAGACGGGAGTACATCGGGGAGCTGTAGAAGTGGAAATCACTTCTTTTGGGTTGCTGTAAGGGTCGGGGGTGATTAGGTGAGTCAGTCGTCTTCCCGACGATTGCTCACAAAGCCAAGGTCGGATTCATCTTCGTCCTGTTCATCATTCTTCGGTGGTCCGATTAACGCAATCCGCATTCTCCAGAGAAGAGCTTTGGCCGATACGTCGGTCATGAATACCACCGACACCCCGAGTAATAGGAATGCGATTCCGATTGAAATAATTCCTACAGTCTCTAATATGAAAATGCCCGTAAATACGTACGAGACAAGCACTAATGCGCTTACTAAGAGCAAAATCAGACTGTACTGAGCTAGAACAAACTCGGTCTGCTTGTCGGCTACAGTTGTCTTGTAGACCCCCACCCTTTCATACTCATGTTTCGATATTTTTGAGTATCGAGGGTCTTGCCGATTTACAATATCGTTCACCTCCATGTTCGTATCCACCATTACTTGAAGCAGAATCGCAATTGCGGGTAAGGCGAGTGCAATCAACTGAAGCAACTGAAGTGCAAAATCAAGCTGCTCGGCCCCCAGTTCAGTCATTGCTAATGGTTTCATCTTTGACTGAACTAAAGTCTAACCCCCCACGGGGTTCCACGGATGCACGTTCTTTAATCGAAAAAATCTAAATCCTTCTATACATACGTTCTCTAAAAGAACCTGCCATGTCTTGCGAGAATCGAAATCTATAGCCCGATTCAACTTAGAAAATCACGGTCTTTACCTGATTGTAGACCCGATTCGTGGCGTAGATAGGAATATCTAGCATCGAAAAGGTGTCACCCCCTGCCCGAAACCTCTGTAGTGGCTCAGATTCGTTTCTGACGGCCTTGAGAAGAATGTGAGTGGCATTCACTGCATACTTCTCACGCCCATTGTGACGGCACTCAGGCGGCTCAGAATCGGTTCCTGTCTGTTGCCATATATTTCTGTATCGGTTGTGGAACCATCTGAGAAGCCAGAATATTCTATTAGACGTACAAGCGCGTAGAATATGTGATAATTATGCTTGGCGGTAATACAGTAGGCCCATCCCCGACCGACTCACATCTGGCCGTGACTGTGCCGACCGAGGGGGCTACCTGAACCAGCCAGCTACCTCGGATGGGTGAATAACTGTCAACTCATCCGAGACAAGTGCCAAATTACAGTCTGTATTATCTGAAAATAGTGGTTATTCAGTGTCGTCGTGACTCTTCCATCTTGAAAGCGTCACGAGGTTACTGAAACAGTAGAATCAGGCAGTACAGTAACCTCACCACCAAGATTAGCCGCATTAAGGGAACATGTCAATGCACGCTGGTGCTGGAACATACCTCGCGGTCTATCCGTCTATGAGTCTCAGCATACCCCCCGTTAAGAATAGAGTATATTGGAGACTCGAAAACCCGATTTCTGCTCTTAGAATAGAATTATTTCAGACGTACGGACAGGGGGGTAATCGCAGTACGAAAGGCAGGCGTTTCACCATGGCGAAGACGGTTCCCTATCGTCTTCTTCTTCGTCACGGTCGTCATCTGACCAAGGCGAATACGGCTCAGGCGGCTCTTCTTCTTCGTCGTCGCTATCGCATGAGGTAACGACCTTAATTTTGCCATCAATAATCTTGATATCGCCAATCTCGTCGCTCATAGCCGAATATCCTCCGTGGGGTGTGGAATGCCTCTGTTCTCCTTCGCGCTACTCCGTTCGCCGTCAAGCAGACCACAGTCAATCGCAGCTTGCCTAACGTCGCTTTCATCGACAGTCTCGTCAAGTTCTCTCTGAAGGAACTTGACTACCTCCGACAGACCAAGCCCATCCGTAGCCATAAGTTGCGTCAGAAGACGACTGTCGGTGTAGACTGGCCGTGCAAGCAGTTCGGTGTCCCATATTTCTCCGCTTGGCAGACGGATAGCAGAAGCCGTCTCGTCGTCCGTAGAAACGTCGGTGTCGGAGATTTCTACACCGTGAATATTCAGGGCCTTGCGAATCACGGCCTTGTCACGGTTCATGTTAAGCTCCTCTGCCATGTCGTCAATATCAGCAATCAGTTCGTGGCTGGCCAGTTCACTCAGAAACGCACCCGCTTCTGGCAGTAGAAGGTCATCGTGGCGATAATAATGCTCGTACTCCCCATGAACCGACTCGCCCAGTCCGATTTCAATGTCATCGTCTCGCACTAACGGGAGTCCGTCCCGATAGCCGACTTTCTCACGAACCAGCAAGGAATCTTCAACTTGCTCTGAACGGTCATCCTTGGGACGACCGTCCCTGTCCCGACACGCCTCGACAGCTCTCGCACTAAGGTTCATTCGCTATCACCGTACTCAGACAGGGGAACCATCATATACGCAATCGGGTGGCTCACTCCCATCGCACTATCATTGTTGACGACTGCAAGCACTTCGCCACGAGTTTCGAGTACGTCCCCGTCGCTAAAGTGCGATTCGAGTACCACATACTCTTGCGCCTCACCTGTATGGACTGCTTGGAAGGTCAGTGCCCCATTGACGTACTCGACATGAGAGGCTTCTACCTCACCGACTTCGACAGTATCGCCTTTGCTCAGACGCTTGTTGATACACTTCATTCGACTGTCACCACGAATGTTCCGCTGTTGCTATGTGTGTACGATGCCACCAAAAACGCGTCATTGGGGGCGTCTGCGATAGACGATACACGTTTGAGGGAAACAGTTCGTTCCGCCGTATTCACGTCGTCTTCATAGACGAAACTAAGTTCCATTTGCTGCCTATGGTCTTGCGATATGTTGTACGATTCGTAGGTATCGGGGACTGTGATTCGCTCCCCATTATCGAGCTTGTGTGTGCTAACGTTCATGCGTATCTTCCCACTAAATGATACACGTTGCTTTCAGGAAAAGTCTGGAAATGCAAGACACGGGGGGTGTGTATGTATGGTGTAGACTTGTACGATAATGGATGTAATTGCGATTCAAGCCGCTCGGGATGACTCACTGGTGAATCCGTAGGTTCACCGATTCGTCATCCCCTCACGGCTTCGGATTCGCGTCCCTCGGTCGGGTAGACGGGTGGGGGTAGTCTACACGTCGCTATACTACCTAACCACCAGACGTGAAAGAGATACGTATACTCTAAGTGGAGACGGTTGGATTCGTCTCCCCTTCATATCATTGACGGTATCGGAGCCGTCTGCTGTTCCAAAAGTCATGATATTTTATACGTCGGGGTAAGCATTTCTCGCCCCGACGTTTCTATCACCGAGCAGACGCATCTATAGGGTATATCGGTCTTGTCGGACTAACAGCACACCCACGCCTCATCTCGGTTTTGGCGGGTGACGACTATTCCCACAGTTCGTAGTTCCGTATCAACACGGAAACCACGTCTCCATACGACGAGACACTATCCATGTCATCGAGTAACACGGTTAGTGTCTCATGTGTTTCATCCGATATCGTTACCCGACTGTCTCGCTTCGAGTCGTCTACCAGCTTCCACGACGGAGCTTCTTTCCTTCCTTTCCACAAGTCTGCCAAACTCAGAAGCGTGTCGTCGTGTGTCTCACCGAGTAATATGCCCTTCAACGCTTCTCTGTCTCCCGAAGACACGTTGATAGAGGCAGAGACACTATCTGTGTCAATTTCTGTCACGGATAATGTGTCTGCGTCTCTGGCACATCCCTGTGAACAGTAGTTCGGTCCCCGCTCTGCACGGCGTTCAGACCACACTTCGATGTCGTCGCCACAGCTCTGGCACTCGAAGAATACTGGTTCGCTATACATCGATATCCTCAGACCGCTCGAAGGCCTTGGCGGCAAGTCGTTCGAGGGCCTCGCTAAACTCGTACTCCCGACTCAATGACCATGTTTCTCTAACCAAGTCCCCAACAGTTTCCTCAGTAAAACGGTCGTCTTCCATCGCCTCAGACGCATTGTCACACGCCACGACCGTGGCATAGCCGACTGCCATACCGATATGCCCGCCATAATGGGCATTGAACGGTACAGGGTCGTCTGCCTCGATGTAAGCGTATATGTGCTGTTTCTGAGCCGCGTTCAGGGGAAGACTATCGACCATCGCCTCAAGCAGCCTGTGTCGGTCTGCCTTCTTACTATCTACAGGCTGGTCTCTGGTACCTCCATCTGCGCAAACTACCTGTAAACCGTGCTGGAGACGCCAAAGATTCCTACCATTCTCCATCTCATTCCCCACGAATGAGGTTGCAGCTTGCGAGGAATCTACGAAATTACTCGGGTGTTGGTAGACGTGATTGTTCCTCCAGTGATACCCCCCTGCGTCCCCTTCTTCCATCGAATGAGCTTCTGACTCTGCCTCAAACGAGTAATTGCAATCGGCTCGCTTGCTTTCCACGTCTATGTATTCGCGGTCGAGCTTGCAATCACGTCTGTTCTCTTCAGATTCCTCTTCGTCCGAGTCGTCTTCATCTTCGTAAACGCTATACTCGTCGCCAAACATCTGAAATTCGCCGTTAGAATCGTACCAGCCGACGATTTTGTTTTCGTCGTCGGTGGCATACTCGTTTGTCTTATCGCAATTGTCTACTGTTCCAGTCATGAATCTAATTTGTTGTAGAAATATTGATTATTTGTTTAGTTATCCGTACATTCGTCCAAGGCGTGGTTGATAACTCCCTGCCAGTTCGTCGCCTTGGGTAAATCATGTCGCTTCTTCAGCAATTCGAGACGCCTAAGCGTATGGTCATCGACGTAAATGATATTATTCCGAGGCATTACCCATCAGCCTCGTACTCCGAGATAAGCCGCATGATAGCGGTCCCATGTGTAACGTCGTCTGCGGCTGGCCCGTACAGCACTCTCTTTGCGTCCTTCAGTCGTGCAAGCTCGTCTTCGGTCACTGCAATACGTGAGTTTCTGTTTGTCATTGTGTTGTCAATCTCCTTCTATTCCTCACGTAATGGCCATGCCTCTTATAAATGACAAGAGAGTTACAACGACGGTGAGACAGACGCGTGGCTACCCGACCGTGGCTAAACGCCAGTGAGAACCAGAAGGCCAATCCGATGACGAAAAACTCCCCTTTGAGCCTTCTAACCCGTATTCATTGCAATCTTTTCTACTTCTTCGCAACCTCACTTACGGAGCTTCAATAACAACTATTTATCTTCTAAGGTGTATTCGAGAACAAACATTCAGCACAAGGTTTCTGTAACACAGACACCTCCCCCCTCATTCCCCTCAATAAACCATACGTAACGCTTTCATTTAGGCCTCTATCGGCTATATTCAGCAGAATAGTTCAGACGGGTATTCCAACGGGGACACCCCTACCACCCACAGCCTATTATACAATAAGAGTTTTAGACTGATAAATGTTTGGTCTATAGAAAGCTCTGTATGGCTCACAGTCGGGTTCCATCCAGCTACATACAATCACACGGATGTACTCCAGATATGCGTCTGCACCCGTCTCATTGGCCTGTGCGCCATGCCACTCCCACGACCTACACGCCTATGCGTCAGTTTCGCCCGTTCTTCTATCTTGTTCGGCAATCTGTGCAGCTTCAAACGCAACTTCTGCTATTTTGTACATCTCTCTGACGACCATCTTTAGTGAAATATATCCCGCGAAAAAAGCCACTACTATCCCAAGAAGTGGGTTTGCGAGAGTAGCCATAATAGTAACTGCGTACAATAGAAATATTCCGATGAATAGACTTTTTGTCCGACTCTGAACTGAACTATCATCGGCTCTATCAAGCGGGTGGACTGTTGTAGGTGGCTGCGTGTTTGTCGGCTGGTCTTGGTTGTGTATTTCCCATTCAGCAGAATTCTCATCGGATTCGTCTGTCGCCATGACACTAAGACGACAATAGATTCAGAAAGAGGTTGTGGCAGAAACTACGAATCCGACGAATAAGGGCTACCCGTCGCTATCGAAGTTATTCACGAATCTGCATCATACATTTCTTCTATAGATTCCTCAAAGTGGCTTAGCAGAGCAGGTGTATGTCTGTTCTCTGGTGCGAAACCGAGGTGTAGAACAGTCACGTCTGTATCGAACTGCAATTCTAATACACGCCCCCGACTTGGCTTCATCCTGCCAAGCAGGCGGGTATTGGTAGCAGAAGGGTCTTTGATGACTATTTGATTGTCCACTGCTTTGAAATTCAGGTTTCTCTCGTTGCTAATCCCATTCAGGATTTCCTTAGACTCTTGATACAGCTTATCGTGATTTGTTCGTGTCTGCAATCGAACCGTCTCCCAATTTGTAATTCCTTGATAGTACGCATATGCAATTAGAATCCCTACGAGGAGAATACTGAACAGAAACAAGACTGAGAAGACATACCACTGCAGGCTAAGCGACTCTACGAGTACAGCAGAGCCGTAGGTCAGTTGGCTATCTCTGACTGCAAACGGCTTAAGAAGTAGCTGAACGGGGATAGTAACGACGACACCGATAAGGACACCGACGAGAAACGAATTGAAATCACGGAACGACTGGTATCGGTCGTCTATCTCTTTCTGTTTTTCTTCGAGATTCGTGAAATCGATTCCAGCCAAGAGTTTCATCTTATCAGAATCATGTATAGCCACACCGATTTAAAGATTCTATCTGATAGAAACCGAACCCCGTGATATGGGCGGCTTCGATTTCTGAACCCTTCTCAACTCACACCCCTGTGATACGGGAATGCGGCTGTGACACCCGTAAAGCATTTCTAGGTCTAGACAGTACTTTCAGACGAACCACGACACTACGGCGACCCGAGTCACATCCTGTGACGATTCCCACGACCCTAATCAGGGGGTTTATACGGGAATCAAAACGGGACTGGAAACCAAAACGACTGAATTCGGCGGCTAGAAGGCTTGAGGCGACGTGGCGCAGGTGCCCGAAGCCTCGGTGTCGCTCATGCGCCAACGAAGTCGGTTCCGCCGAGTAAGCGTTTCGATACGGGGTTGGCCCGGGGACGTGACGGCGACGACTGGCCGGTCGCGTGGTTACCGGTAAGTTACCTATTCGGAAAAAAATCCTGTGTGAACGATGACTAGATAACCTGAAACACCAACGAGAGTTAGCCCAAGCGTTTAAGTCCTCCTCGCCGCAACAGTTTGCGTACGACCCCCCGTTCTGAACACGCGTTCAGACCCCTCACAATGACTGATACGAGTATCCGACGCCAGCAGACCGACGAGAGTCGGGAGGCGCGAACGACCGAGACCGAGACGACCGAGCAACTGCGGACGTGCCCCGAATGCACCGGCCAGCTGATCGACGACGACGAACACGGCGAGACCGTCTGTGCCGATTGCGGACTCGTCGTCGAGGAGGACTCCGTCGACCGCGGCCCGGAGTGGCGCGCGTTCGACGCCGCCGAGAAGGACTCGAAGTCCCGCGTCGGCGCACCGACGACGAAGATGATGCACGACGACGGCCTGTCGACGAACATCGGCTGGCAGAACAAGGACGCCTACGGCCGCCAGCTCAGCTCGAACCAGCGCCAGAAGATGCAGCGGCTGCGCACCTGGAACGAGCGGTTCCGCACCCGCGACTCGAAGGAGCGCAACCTGAAACAGGCGCTTGGCGAGATCGACCGGATGGCCAGCGCGCTCGGCCTCCCGAAGAACGTCCGCGAGACGGCCAGCGTCATCTACCGCCGCGCGCTCGGCGAGGACCTGCTCCCGGGACGCTCCATCGAGGGCGTCGCCACCGCCGCGCTGTACGCCGCCGCCCGACAGGCCGGCACCCCGCGCAGCCTCGACGAGGTGACCAACGTCAGCCGCGTCGAGCGCGACGAGATCGCCCGCACCTACCGCTACATCGGCAGAGAGCTCAACCTCGAGATCCAGCCCGCCGACCCGGTCAGCTACGTCCCCCGGTTCGCCAGCGAACTCGGCGTGAGCGACGAGGGCGAGCGCCGGGCGCGCAGCCTCCTCGAGACCGCGAAACGCGAGGGCATCCACTCCGGCAAGTCGCCGGTCGGCCTCGCCGCCGCCGCGGTGTACGCCGCCTCCCTGCTCGCCAACGAGAAGGTGACCCAGAGCGAGGTCAGCGACGTGGCCAACATCTCCGAGGTCACCATCCGGAACCGCTACCACGAACTGCTCGAAGCAGAGCACCCGGCCTGAGCGGGTCGCCATCGTCTAGTTCCGCCGCCGGTACTCCTCGTCCGACGGGAACCACCTCGACCCGTACTGCAACACTGCGAGCAGCGCCGCCGCGGTCAGCCCGAGCACCGCCAGCCAGAAGCCACCGAACTGGAACACGTCGTCGGTGCCGCCCGCACAGTCCTCGAACGCCCGCCCCTCGACCTCGTACAGCGTCCCCTCGAACTGGATGGTCCGGTTCGCGAGCTCCGACTGGAACTGCTCGGGCTGGACGAACACCGTCCGGTTCTCGCGGACGGCGATGCCGACCGGCTCCTGTACCTCCCGGGAGAGGTTCCCCGCCTCGACGATGGGGCGGTCCGTCTCGTTCACCTTCGTCAGCGACACGCCGGTCTGTGTCTCGCAGTTGTCCGAGACGAGGAACGTGCCCGCCGCTGCGAGACCGGCGCCGAGCAGGAAGACCAGCAGGGCGACGCCGATGGCGACCTCGCCGAGTCCGACGGTGCGCCCCGGGTCGCGGTCGGCTCTCTCTGATGCCATGCGTCGTTCGAACTGGCGGCCCACGCGAGTAAAGGGGTTCGGTCCGCGGTAGGGGGTCACTCCTCCGAAACGAGCGACTCGACGTACTGCGTCACGTGGTCGTCCATCCGGCGCTTGTAGCCGGCCTGCCTGGCGAGGCGGTCGAGCTCACGGGACGCCAGACTCCCGTACTGCACCGCCTTCTTGTCCCGGTCGGCGACCGAGTCGGGGACCCACTCGCGGGCGGCGAGCCGGAGCGCCTTCTTCCGGGTCCCGGCGTCGTCCACGAGCAGCTCGCCGGGGAGTGGCAGCGCGGCCTCGACGACCGCGTCGTGGAGCAGGGGGGCGACGGGCTCCACGCTGGCCCCCCGCAACGAGAGCACGTCGCGTTCGAGCTGGTCTGGCAGGCTGTGGACCATCTCGCGCACCGCACCGCGGACCGTCTCTGCCTCGACGCGCGGGTCGTCGGGGGCCTTCGCGACCTTGGCGTAGCCGCCGAACAGCTCGTCCGCGCCCTGGCCGACCGCGAGGTGGGTGTGGCCGTCGGCGGCGACGCGCTCGGCGACGAGGTACAGGGGCAGCGAGATCTGCACGTCCATCGCGTTCGTCCGGCCGGTCGCCGCGACGATCTCCGGCACCGCACGCTCGATGGCGTCGTGGGTGAGCTCGACGACGGTGAGGTCGACGCCCATCGCGTCGGCGGCAGTCCTGGCAGCCTCGACGTCGTGGCTGTCGGGGAAGCCGACCACGTAGCAGGGGCCGTCCACGAGCGCGGCGACGAGCGCGGAGTCGACGCCGCCGGAGAACGCCACCGCGATATCCCCGTCCGGAAGGTGGGACGCGCTCTCCCGGATGGCCGTCCGGAGGTCGGCGACTGCGGCGTCGTGGTTCGTCGTTGGCTCGGGGTCCGGGAGCGTCCACACCTGCGTTTCCCGTCCGTCGGGAGTTCGACGGGTGCCGGCGGGCAGGCTCCGTGGGGAGTCGAGTTCGGTGGGGTCGAACGCCCAGGACTCCTCGCCGTTGGCGACGCTCTCGTCGTCGGCGTCGTCCACGAAGAGCGGCCGCCGGCCGAGCACGCCCCGCACGAGCGCGCCGTCGACCTCGCCGGCGAAGCCGTCGGTCCCCGGGAGGGGGTCACCGGTCTCGATGGCGCGGCGGACGGTCTCGGCGTCGCCCCCGTCGAGCGTCACGGCAGGAACTCGTGCATCCGGTTCTTCACGCGCCGTTTCGCGCCGCCGGCGGCCTGCCGGAAGCTGATCCGCCAGGGCGTCCGTCGCCCCTCGACGGTGGTCCGGCCCTCGCGGATGGCGTCGAGCACGCCCTCGACGGTGGGCTCCGTGGGGTCGACCCGTGTGACCGCCTGCCCGACCATCTCGCTGATGTGGGCGTCGCTCCCCGCGGTCATCGGCATCTCGTACTCGCGGGCGAAGCGTTCGGCCTGGCGGTTCGACCGACCGGTCAGGAGCCGCGAGTTGTACACCTCGATGGCGTCGGCCGTCGCCAGCTCCGCGCGGGTGATGTTCTCCATGACGCCGCTCCGGGACTCCTGGAACGGGTGGGGGACGACGGCGATGCCGCCGAGGTCCCTGATGATGTCGAGGGTCTCGTCGAAGGGACGACCCTCCGGGACCAGCTCCTCGACGCCCAGTGCGAGGACGTGGCCGTCTGCGCTCGTCACCTCCATGCCCGGGATACCGAGCAGCCCGTACTCGGAGGCCTTCTCGGCGGCGTCGAGACTCGCGTCGATCTCGTCGTGGTCGGTCACCGCCAGCGCGTCGAGACCGACGGCCTCCGCCTGCGCGAGGAGCAACTCGACAGGGTCACGGCCGTCGTACGAGAGCGACGAGTGGCAGTGCAACTCGACCGATAGCACGCGCTGAGCTACCGGCGGGAGGGCTAAAAGCGCCTCGGTACGTCTGCCAGGTATCGTGTCTCCCTCCCGGACGGGTTCGAGCGGGAGCGTCGGGCCGAAAGTTGTTTGTTTCCAACTGGAGAACGGATGCGCAAATTGTCACCGAGGCCGGGACAGGCTCGATCGGGTCGGGCCGAGCGACGGAGCGAGCTGACCGACGGAGCCGTGCGTCGAGTCCCGACCAGCCCCCGCCGACGCGACCGCTGCGACCGGGGTGTCCCTGGTGCGCCGTGACGACTCGCTCTCGGCGGGGAAGCTGTTCCTCGGTTTCGTCGGGCTGTCTGCGGCGTCCGGGGTCGCCGTCCTGATACTGGTCGCCGCGGGGGCGACGCCGGCCGCGACCGCCGTCGGGCTCGCCGACACGTGGCTGCTGCTGTGTGCGGTCCTGACGCCGTTCCTGGTCGCCCAGTATCGGCACCTGTTCCTGGGCGCGATCGCGGACCTGGGTCGATTCCTCCACCCCGGCCGGGCCGCGAAGTCCGGGCCGATACTCGTCGTGTTCGAGGCCGTCGCGACAGCTGTGCTCGTCTACGGAACGCTGACGATGCTCTTCCACGCCGAGCTGGGGCGCGGGCGGGGCTTCCCGGCGGAGTCGGTCTCGCTCGCCGACGGGCTCGGCTGGGAGACCGTGCTGGGCGTCGGCGAGGTCGGTGCCGTCGTCGCGTTCGTGGGCGGCTGGCTCCTGTGGGGGGCAGCCTGGGTCGCGGAGGGGCTGGCGGTGACCGAGAGCGGCTGAGTGTTCACGAACGTGCGCATAGAAACGCATAAACCGCCCGGGTATCGACATGAGGATGAATGAGCCTCGCCGACTCCGACCGCGAACTCGTCGTGGACGAACTCGGGCGCGACCCCACACCGGCGGAGGCCGCGCTCTTCGAGAACCTCTGGAGCGAACACTGCGCGTACCGCTCCTCCCGGCCCCTGCTCGGTGCGTTCGACTCCGAGGGTGAACAGGTCGTCGTCGGCCCCGGCGACGACGCCGCCGTCGTCGCCCTCCCGGACCCCTCGGGCGACGGCTACTCGGACACCTACATCACGCTGGGCGTCGAGAGCCACAACCACCCCTCCTACGTCGACCCCTTCGACGGCGCGGCGACCGGCGTCGGCGGCATCGTCCGGGACACGCTGTCGATGGGCGCCTACCCCATCGCGCTCGCCGACTCGCTCTACTTCGGCGAGTTCGACCGCGAGCACTCCCGCTACCTGTTCGAGGGCGTCGTCGAGGGCATCAGCCACTACGGCAACTGCATCGGCGTCCCCACCGTCGCGGGCAGCGTCGACTTCCACCCCGACTACGAGGGCAACCCGCTGGTGAACGTCGCCTGCGTCGGCCTCACCGACGCGGACCGGATGGTCACCGCGGTGGCACAGGAGCCGGGCAACAAGCTCGTCCTCGTCGGCAACGCCACGGGGCGTGACGGCCTCGGTGGCGCGTCCTTCGCCAGCGAGGACCTGAGCGAGGACGCCGAGACCGAGGACCGGCCCGCGGTGCAGGTCGGCGACCCCTACTCGGAGAAGCTGCTCATCGAGGCCAACGAGGTGCTCGTCGAGGAGAAGCTCGTCCAGTCGGCCCGCGACCTCGGCGCGGCCGGGCTCGGCGGCGCGTCCTCCGAACTCGTCGCGAAGGGCGGTCTCGGTGCGGACATCGAGCTCGACCGGGTCCACCAGCGCGAGCCGAACATGAACGCGCTGGAGATCCTGCTCGCCGAGTCCCAGGAGCGGATGTGCTACGAGGTCCGGCCCGAGGACGTCGAGCGCGTCCAGGCGGTCGCCGAGCGCTTCGACCTCGGCTGTTCGGTCATCGGCGACGTGACCGACGGCAACTACGTCTGCACCTTCGAGGGCGAGGACGGCGAGCGCGAGACGGTCGTCGACGCGCCAGCCGAGTTCCTCGGCGACGGTGCCCCGATGAACGACCTGCCGGCCGAGGAGCCCCCGGAGCCGGAGGTCGACCGTCCCGAGGTCCCCCTCGAGGAGGCGTTCGAGGCGGTCGTCGGCAGTCCGACCACGGCCTCCAAGCGATGGGTCTACCGGCAGTACGACCACGAGGTCGGCGTCCGGACGAGCGTCCTCCCCGGCGACGACGCCGCACTCGTCGCCATCCGCGAGACGGAGGGCGACGACGGCGTCGGCACCGGCCTCGCCATCTCCGCCGGTGCGGACCCGCTCTGGACGGAGTGCGCGCCCTACGACGGGGCCCGCGCCGTCGCGCTGGAGAACGCCACGAACCTCGCCGCGAAGGGCGCGACCCCGCTCGCCGCGGTGGACTGCCTCAACGGCGGCAACCCGGAGAAGCCCGACGTGTACGGCGGCTTCACGGGCATCGTCGACGGGCTCGCGGACATGTGTTCGGCCCTCTCGGTGCCCGTGGTCGGTGGCAACGTCTCGCTGTACAACGACTCGCCATCCGGACCCATCCCACCGACCCCGACGGTCGCCATGGTCGGGACGAAGGCGGGCTACGACGCGCCGCCCTTTGCCGCCGCGGACGAGGGCGAACTCCTGCTCGTCGGCGACCGCTCGCTGGCCGGCGAGGACGGCGCACAGCCGCTCGGCGGCTCGGAGTACCTCGCCCGCAACGGCGGCTCCGACACGTTCCCCGCGCTCCCGACGGACCCCGCGGCGTTCGTCGCGTCGCTCGCCGAGGTCGCCGACGCCGAGCACGTGCAGGCGACCCACGACGTGAGCCACGGCGGCCTCGCCGTCGCGCTCGCCGAGATGGTCCACGAGGACGCCGGCCTCCGCGTCGCCCTGCCCGAACACGGTGGGCTCGACTCCCAGCGCGAGGGGACCGGCCTCCTGTTCAACGAACAGCCCGGTCGCGTCCTGATCCAGACGACCGACCCCGACGCCGTCCGCGACGCGTTCGTCGGCGTCGCACCAGTCGCCAGCATCGGCGAGGGGACCCGCGACGGGCGGCTCGAGCTGACGACGTTCTGGACCGAACTCGCGTACGACGCTGCGGACATCGCCGACCTGCGCTCGGTCATCGCGGACACGATGGAGTAGCGACTCGGCGACGCGGTCCCGAAAAAACAGGTCGAGTGCCCGGTCGACCGTGCTGTCCTGCTTCGTTCGGTCAGTGCTGTGCCTGCAGGTGGGCGCTGATGTCCTCGAACTCGCTGACGAACGTGTCGTAGTCGTAGTGCTGGGCGTGGATCATCGTACTCCAGCGGGACGTCAGGCTCGCGAGCACGCCGACCTCGGCGAGCTCTTCCTCGCTCGCGCCGTGCATCTCTGCCGCGCCCCGGTGGAACGCCTGGCAGTACGGACACTTCAGCGTGGCCGCCACCGCCAGCTCGATGAGCTCGCGGTACTTCGGGGGGATGTCGCTCTCGCCGAGGGTGTACTGCTTGAACACCGGCCACTCGTGGACCATGTCGTCCTCCGGGACTGCCGCCATGAAGCCCGGGACGATGCCAAGTGTCTCCTCGATGTCCGAGAGGGTCTCGTCGTAGCTCGCCGCCTCTGATAGTGCCATGGGTGTGCCTCCTTCGGGCCTCCGCGTGGGCGTTCGGTGCTTTCGTCGCCGCGTGGAGCGTCCACCCGGAGACCACCGTGCTAGATGCTACCGAGGAGCATAAACGTACGTAAACCAGTCCGTTCAGCAGTCATTCTCCATCCTGGGGAGTTCGGAACCAACCGACGAACGTGCTCCGGTCGAGATAGGCTCTAATGCGCGACTACGGCCCGGGACACAGATTACGGCATCTGGTGAATAACAATAGTCATCTGACTTGAACTGCGACGCATCAGGCCCGATGGTGGTCGACGTCGCTGCCGAGAGCAGCGGTCGCCATGCGCTCTGTCGGACCGGCGACGTGACGACCGTGGGGCCCCGCCGGTCCGTCGCGGGCGAGCTCGGGACCGGATAGCCCCGTCATCTTCATATACTCCAAGTAGCAACAGGTGTACGATGCCTTCGCACACCGGGGGGCGGTGAGTCGTGGCGGACTCGCCCGCGGTCCTCATCGTGGAGGACGAACCCGACCTGGCGAACCTGTACGCCGCGTGGCTCAGGGACGCCTGCACCGTGAAGACGGCGTACAACGGGAGCCAGGCGCTCGAGGCGATGGACGACTCCCGCGACATCGTCCTGCTCGACCGCCGGATGCCCGGCCTCTCCGGCGACCAGGTGCTCTCGACCATCCGCGAGCGCGAGCTCGACACCCGCGTGGCGATGGTCACCGCGGTCGAGCCGGACTTCGACATCATCCAGATGGGGTTCGACGACTACCTCGTCAAGCCAGTCTCGAAGGAGGACCTGCTCTCGACCATCGACCAGCTGCTCCTGCGGTCGACGTACGACGAGCAGATCCAGCAGTTCTTCGCGCTCGCCTCGAAGAAGGCGCTGCTCGACTCCCAGAAGACCGAGGCCGAGCTCCGGGCGTCGGAGAAGTACGCCAGACTGGAGGACCGACTGAACGTGATGCGCGCCCAGATCGACGAGACCATCACCGAACTGTCGAACCACGACGCCTACCGCCGGGTCTGTCAGGACCTCTCGCGGACGAACTGACCGTCGCCGTTCGGGCGTTCACACCGCGACCCCGGCCCATCCATTATTTGTAGCTCGTCCACCTCGCTCCTGTATGGTACGTGCCACGTTCGCACGCTGGGGCTGGATCGAACGGTGGGGTCCGTCGCTGTTGCTCGTCGGTGGTGGACTGATGCTGGGTCACGCGATGCTGTCGGCTGTTCGGGCCTTCACGGAGCTGGCCACGCCGCCGGACGTCTTCGTGGCGTCGGGCCACCTCGTCGCGCTCGCCGGACTTCTCGGGCTGTACCCCGTCCTCGCAGACCGGACACCCACGGTCGCACGGGCGGCGGGCGGCACGCTCGTGGCGGGGTTCGCGGGCTGGCTCGTGATGACCGTCACGCAACTGCTCGTGTTCGCGGGCGTCGCGACGTCGATGAGTGCGGTGCTTCCCGAGCCCGTGTTCGTGTTCGCCCTCGCTTCGACGATTCTCGCGTACGGGCTGTTCGGCGTCGGAGTGCTTCGTATGGGGTCGCAGTCGACCGGCGTGGCGCTGCTCGTCCTGGCACCGGGCGGGATGCTCACCTCGCTGATCGTGCTGTCTGCCGCCGGTGTAGCCGGCGCGCTGTCGGGCGTCGCTATCGGTGGCGGGCTGGCGGTGTCGATGCTCGCACTGGGATACACCCTCCGAACGGTCGAGGGTCGGCACGACCGCACGACGACGGTCGGCGACGCGACCTCCGGGTGACCCCGCGTGAGTGACCTCGACTCGAGCGAACCAACGACGCGGGCGACCCGAACGGCGGTCGAAGACGATGCGGTCGAGGCGTTCGCGTTGCTCGGCAACCAGACGCGGCTGGAGATCCTCCTGGCCATCTGGGAGGCACACGACCTGCTGGCGGACGACAACGGTGTCGCGTTCTCGCAGATTCGCGAGCGGGTGGCCCACGACGACCCGGGGAACCTTCGCTACCACCTCCAGCAGCTCGATGGACAGTTCGTGCACCAGCGCGCCGAGCGTGGCGGATACGAGCTCCGTGTCCCCGCCAAGCAGCTCATCAAGGCGGTGATCGCGGGCGCCGGCGTTCACGACGAGGCGCTCGAGCCGACGGAGATCGACCAGGACTGTCCGTTCTGTGGCGCTCCGACGGCGATGAGCTACCGGGAGGGGACCCTCTTCTGGGCCTGCCAGGAGTGCGACGGTATGACGCCGGGACGGGACTTCGCCTCGTTCGACCCGCAGGGACCGCTGACCGGCCACCCGTTCGACCCCGCCGGCCTCGACGAGTGGTCCCCCGAGGAGCTGTGGGGAGCGAGTACGGTCGTCGGCTGGCGACGACTCCGGTCGGCCTTCGACGGGGTCTGTCCGAGCTGTTCCGCTCCGGTCGACGGCTGGTTCGAGTGGTGCGCGGACCACGACCCTGCGGGGTGTGACGACTGTGGGCTTCGGTTCGGGACGACGGCGCACTTCCGGTGTCGCACCTGTGGCCATCACGACGGGGCGTCACCGGGGCACCTCGCACTGTTCCATCCGAGCGTCGTCGCCTTCTACGACGACCACGGCGTCTCGACACGCGTTCGAGTCGACGACGTGGACAACGCGACACTCGTCTACGAACTCGGCCTCGAACACGAGGTGCGGGTGGTCGACGAGGACCCGCTCCGGGTGGTCGTCACCGCCAGCCACGACGGCGAGACGATCCGACTCACGTTCGACGAGTCGGTCCGGGTCGTCGACGTGGCCCGGTGAACGCGCGACGCCCCCGCCCACGACGTATCAGGGAGCCAATAGCAACGCGCTGCTAATGACATTTATCCTACCAGACCTCTTCGGCTGTCCTGTCTCGCCGCAGTGCCGAACCATCCTGCGGCAGACGGGATCGCACCATGCAAGCCAGGATCTCACGCCGTTCAGTCGCACCGCCGACCCACCGAGAGACCGCGCCCAGTTCCAGGGGGGTGATCGGGGATGGGTGACAGCGTGTTCGTCACCCTCGAACGTTGGAGTTCCCGGCTGTACCTCGTCGCTGCTGCCGTGATGGTCGTCTTCGTGCTGAACACGGCACTCCGACTGTCACAGGGCACGGCGTATCCGGTCGTCCAGGAGTTCGTCGCTCCCGCAGGCTTCTTCGTCGGGCTCGTCGGGCTCATGGGGCTGTATCGCGGGCTCTCGCGGAACGCCCGGCGACTGGCGCAGGCGTCGCTCGCCCTGGCCGCGCTCTCCGCGCTCAACTGGGGGGCAATCGTCGTCGCGGGCGTCCTGGAGACAGCCAACATCGTTCCGGAGAACACCGCCTTCCAGGCAATCACGGGCATCCTCGCGCTGTTCTCGATGATCCTCGCCTACGGCCTCTTCGGCATCACGAGCACGATGACCGGTACCTACCGGCGGATCATCGGTGCTCTGCTCCTCCTCGAGGCGGTTACCTTCGTCGCCATGTTCGTCAACAAGGCGGCGGGCATCGGCGCGCCGGTGATCGTCTTCGAGCTCAGCCATCTCGTCGTCTACCTGGGCATCGGTGTCGTCCACAGTGGCGAGGGCGGCCTTCCGGATCGGGCGGACCAGGCCACGGACACGACCGTGTAGCGTCGCGGAAATGCTGCGACCGTCCGGTCGCGGTCGAACGACGACCCACCGACGCGTCGACGCGGACGAAACCGCGACCCGGTGTCTCGTCGAGGGCACGGAAAACGGGGTTCATGGGGGTGGACCCGGGGTGGCGGCAGGCCGCATCGTCCAGGGTCGCGCAGGGGGCCGACCGGGGGGTCGGCAGCCCGGGGGACGTTCGACATCGGGGACAGAGCAGTGGATTCGGTCCCGTGGTCCCGGCGGCAGAGTCGATTCCTATCGCCGCGAGACCTCGAACGTGACCATCCCGGTCACGGAGAACTGCGTGCCGCCCGCCTGTCCCGTGGAGACGTCGACCTCCCAGCCGTGGGCCTCGGCGATCTCCCGGGCGACCGCGAGGCCGAGCCCGGAACGCTCGCTGCCGGTCGCCCGCTCCGGTTCGAACACGCGGTCGAACTCCGTCTCGGGGATGGCGGCGGCGTCGTCGAGGATGTAGAAGCCGGTGGGCTTGCCGGTGGCATCGTCCTCGACGGGCCCGATGCGGACCGTCGCATCGCCCTCCGCGCGGGTCGTCACGTCGTTGAACACCGTCTCGAGCATGTGGACGAAGCGGGCGCGCTCGGCACGCACGCTGCCCTCGAACTCGAGGTAGACGGTCATGTCCTCCGCGATGGACGCGTCGAGCGCGTCCGCCAGTGCACCCTCGAAGTCGACCGAGGAGCGCGACCCCATCGTGCTCTGGTCGCGGGCGAACTCCAGCACGTCGTCGACGAGCTCCTCGGCGCGGGTGAGCGTCTCCGTCACCGCGGGGTCCTGCCGCTCGTCGTCGAACTCGCTGGCGACCTCGTCGAGGTGCTGCTGGAGGTCCTCGGAGAGGATGTCCGCGACCGCACGGAGCCGCTCTGACTGCCGGGCGAGGGTCTGCTTGCGGTCCTGGAGCAGCTTCTCGCGGTCGGACCGGTCGAGCGCCGCCTCGGTGTTCGACGCCAGCAGGGAGACGAGCTCCATGTCGGTGTCGTCGAAGCCGTCGACGGCCGTCGAGCCCGTCATGATGACGCCGTGGGTGCCGATGGGGACGATGATCTCCGAGCGAAGCGGCGTGTTCTCGTTGTAGATGCCGGACTCCTCGGTGAGGTCGTCGAACGTCTTCGGTTCGCCCTCCCGGTAGACGTCCCAGACGAGGCCCTCGCCTTCGTAGAACTGCGGGAGGCCGCCGAGCTCGGTGTGGGCACCCATCGTCGCGGCCATCGGGTCGAGACAGCCGCGCTCGTCGTCGAGCAGCCAGACGCCAGAGATGGGCAGGTCGAGCAGCTCGTCGGCCGCGTGGACCGCGACCGAGCAGATCTCGGCGGCGTCCTCGGCGCCGAACAGCCAGCGCGTGACCTCGTGCAGCGAGTCGACGGTCTCCTCGTACTCGCGCTGCTCGGTGACGTCGCGGATGACGCCGGCGACGCTCGCGAGACCCTCGCCGAGCGGGACCATCCGCATCTCGCCGATGCGCTCCTCGCCGTCGGAGTTGACGAACGAGAGCTCGAAGCGCTGGTAGCTCGTCTCGCCGGACTGCAGCGTGCCGATGGCCTCGCCGATGGCCATCGCCCCCTCGGAATCGATGCTCGCCAGCTCGGGCAGCCGGCGGATGGGCTGGCCGACGAGCTCCTCGCGGGTCGCACCGAGGGTCTCCTCGATGGCCTCGTTCACGCTGGCGATGCGGTCGTCGTCGTCGACGGTGAGCACGCCGTCGTGGACCGCCTCGACGACGCGGGCGTGCTGGGCGAGCTCGTTCTCGCGCTCCTTCCGGTCGGTGATGTCGCGCAGGTACACCGAGAGACCCGACCTGGAGGGGTAGGCGTTCGCCTCGAACCAGGTGTCGAGGGGGTTGTGGTACACCTCGAACGACACGGGCTCCTGTGTCTCCATCGCCTGGTGGAACCCTTCGGGGAACTGCGTCTCGACGGTCTCGGGGAACTCGTCCCACATCACCCGGCCGATGAGCTGGCGGCGCGACCGCTTGAGCATCGACTCGGCGCGGTCGTTGATGTACGTGAATCGCCAGTCGGCGTCGAGCGCGAAGAAGGCGTCCTCGACGCGGTCGAGGATCGGGACCGAGCGGTCCGTCGCGTGCGGCCCGTTGCTCACCCTGCGTCCACCTCGACGGACGGTGTCGACGGGGAAGAGCGAGAGGTGGTGAGACGGAAATCCATGGCTGCGGGGCTGTACGGTGGTACGTGATTCCCCTACTTACCTTTCGTGGCCAACCTCGCCACCGGCGGCGGGCCGAAACGCCAGCAGGAGGCCCCCTTGACACCGCGAACGTTACAGCAGTGCGACAGCAACCGACCGGCCTCTTTTCCCGTGGGTAGCTCCCCCGGAGACGCGGAAACGCGCCGGTGAGCGCACTCACGCGCTGGTCCGTGCCATCGGGCCCGCGCTGCCGACCCAGCCATCGACCCTGACGCCGTCGGAAATGTCGAATAGTGATACACTCCGTCGGCCGGGAATCCGCACACGACTGCCGGCCAGACAAGAGTTAAATCGGTCCTCCCCCTCGCTCCGGTATGACAGTCGTCGTCGTGGGTGGTGGCATCGTCGGCATGGCAGCCGCGCACTCGCTCGCCGAGCGAGGCGTGTCGGTCGTGCTCTGCGAGAAGGGGTCGGTGGGTGCTGGCAGCACCGAGCGCTCGGCAGGGGGCATCCGGACGCAGTTCTCGACCCGGGTGAACGTCAGGCTCTCGCTCGCGAGCATCGATGTCTGGGAGTCGTTCGAGGACGAGTTCGGCGTCGACATCGAGTACCGGCGCTCCGGCTACCTGTTCCTCGCCCGCGACGAGGCCACCGCCGATGACTTCGAGGCCAACGTCGCCATGCAGCGCGAGGAGGGCGTCGACAGCGAGCTGCTCGCCCCGGAGGACGCCCGGGAGCACTGCCCCGGACTCGACCCCGAACCGTTCCGGGCGGCGACGTACTGCCCGACCGACGGCTTCGCCGACCCGCACCTCGCGCTCCAAGGCTACTCGCAGGCGGCGGCCGAGGCCGGCGTCGACGTGCGGACGAAGACGCCCGTGACGGCGGTCCATCGCGACGACGACGGCCGCGTCACCGGCGTCGAGACCTCCGACGACACCATCGAGGCCGAGTACGTCGTCAACGCCGCCGGACCCTGGGCTGGTCGGCTGAACGAGCTGGCCGGCGTGGCGCTCCCGGTCGTTCCGAAGCGCCGGCAGGTCGCCGTCGTCGACCCGGAGACGCCGGTCCCCGAGTCCGTCCCGCTGACCATCGACCTCGACACCGGCTCGTACTTCCGCCCGGAGCGGGAGGGCGCGGCACTCGTCGGCGGTCACTTCGGCGGCGACGATCCCGACGTGGACCCGGACCGCTTCTCGACGACGGCGGACACCGACTGGACCATCGAGGCCGTCGAGCACGCCGCCGACTACGCCTCCTACTTCGGCCCCGAGACCAGGATCAAGAACGGCTGGGCAGGGCTGTACGCCGTCACGCCGGACCACCACCCCATCGTCGAGGAGGTGGCACCGGGCTACCTCACCGCCATCGGCTTCTCGGGGCACGGCTTCCAGCACGCCCCCGCGACGGGGCAGATAATCGCGGACCTCGTCGTCGACGGCGAGACCGACCTCGTCGACCTGGACGCGCTCTCGGCCGACCGGTTCGAGCGTGGCGAGACGCACGACGAGCAGAACGTCGCCTAGGCCGGCGGTGGGGCCGCCGTCGGGCGACCGTCGCCCGATTCAGAAGAAGTCGAGGATGGCGGCGTCGTTCTCGGGGAACAGCCGGTCGAGCGTCGCGAGCGTCACGGCGTCGGCGGTCAGGTCGGTCGTCTTCGCCAGCCGGTCGGCCGGCGCGTAGCCGGCGAGCAGCTGGCTGAGCGCGCCGACGTCCAGCTCGGCGTCGACGTCTCCCTCGGCGTCGACGCGGTGGACCGTTCCGACGCCGTCGGTCACGTCGAGCCGGAACACGTCGTCGTTCCACGGCGCGAGCTCGTCCGAGACCGCGAGCGTGACCGTCCCGTCTCCGTCGTAGGAGACCGTCTCCAGCGCGTCGGCCACGTCGACGATGCGGACCATCGGCCCGCCCTGCAGCTCCGTCTCGAGGTCGCCACGGTCCTCGACCAGGTCGGGGAGGAACGTGTCGGGCTGTTCGTGCAGCGTCACCGTCGACACCTGCGAGTCGTGGTCGCGGCAGAACGCGAGAACCCGGAGGTAGGCCTCGTGGTCGCGCGCCCGGTGCTCCCAGACGTTCAGCTCCCGACCGTCGTCGCCCTCGTTCACCTCGTAGATGACGTAGGCCCGCAGCTCGTCGTCCGTGCCCCAGCCGTAGACGAACGGGTCGTCCTCCCAGCCGGTGAACCGGCGGTGGCGCCACCAGTCCTCGTCGCGGTGGACGGTCAGGTCCATCCCCGCGGTGTCGGCACGGTAGACGGCGTCGACCCGCTCCCAGTCGTCGCCGTCGAGCCGACGCCAGCGCGGGCCCTCACCGTCCCCATCGTCGCGACCGGTCCGTTCGGCCTCCGCGTCGGCGGCCCCGGCGGCGAAGTCGAGGGTCTCCGGCGGGCAGGAGATGTCGACGTACCGGTTCGCGGTCTCCCAGCCGTACTGTCGGTAGAAGCCGTACTCGAACGGCCACAGGGCGCAGATGGGGGCGTCGCGGTCGTGGTACTCCTCGATGGAGGCTTCGAGCATCCGTCGGACGTTGCCGCCGCGGCGGTGCTCGGGCGGGGAGGCGACCGCCGACAGCCCCGGCATCTCGACGGTCGCGCCGCGGAGCGTCGTCTCGAACCAGTAGTGCCGACAGACGGCGACCGGTTCGCCGTCGTCGTCGAACACGCCGCGTTTCTCGCCGAGGCGGTCGCGTTCCTCCACCTCGTCCGGGTCGTACTCCATGGCCTCCGGGCCGGCCTGTGGACGGAACGCGTAGGTGACGAACTCGTGGAAGGTCGCCGCCTCGTCGTCCGTGAGCGGGCGGTACGTTGTCATGGTGGAACCGGCGACGCCGTGGGCCAAGAAGGTTGCCGTGGGGTGGCAGGTACTGTCACGCCACCCCGTCCACGCCGTCAGTCGTCGATGTACGCCTCGAACCGGTCCATCGCCTCGCGCAGGTCGTCGAGGCCGGTGGCGTAGGAGACACGCAGGTGGCCCTCGCCGCCGTCGCCGAACGCGTCCCCGGGGACCATCGCGACGCCCTGCTCCTTCAGCAGGCCCTCGGCGAACGCCTCCGCGGACTCGTCGGTCGGGACCTCCGGGAAGACGTAGAACGCCCCGCGGGCCCGGAAGCAGTCCACGCCCATCTCGGAAAAGCGGGAGAGGACGAACCGCCGGCGACGGTCGTACTCGTCGACCATGGCCGCGACCTCGTCGTCGCAGGAGCGCAGCGCCTCCAGCGCGGCGTACTGGGCCGTCGTCGGGGCCGAGAGCATCCCGTACTGGTGGACGCGGTTGATCGCCGTGACGACCGCCGGCGGGGCCATCGCGTAGCCCAGCCGCAGGCCGGTCATCGCGTACGCCTTCGAGAAGCCGTTGAAGACGACGGTCCGCTCGCGCATCCCCGGTAACGTCGCGATGGAGGTGTGCTCGTTCTCGTACTGCAGGTCGGCGTAGATCTCGTCGGAGAGCACGCCGACGTCGTGCTCCCGGCAGAACTCGGCGACCGGCTCCAGCTCCTCGCCGGTCATCACCGCGCCGGTCGGGTTGTTCGGGTAGCAGAGCATCAGCAGGTCCGCGTCGGCCGCGCCCGCGGCCTCGAGCCGGTCGTAGGTCAGCTTGAACTCGTCCGCCTCTCGGGTCGGCACGCGCAGCGGCTCGCCGCCGGCGAAGATGACGCCGGGGACGTACGAGATGTACGCCGGCTCGACCACCGCGACCGTGTCGCCGGGGTCGACGAGCGCCCGGAGCGTCGCGTCGACGGCCTCGCTCACGCCCGTCGTCACGAGGATCTCCTCGTCGGGGTCGTACGCGAGGTCGTACCGCTCGTCGACGTGGTCCGAGATTGCCTGCCGAAGTTCGAGCAGGCCCCGGTTCGACGTGTAGCTCGTCCGGCCGCGCTCCAGCGAGTCGATGGCCGCGTCGCGGGCCGCCCACGGCGCGGAGAAGTCCGGCTCACCGACGCCCAGCGAGATGACGTCGTCGCGCTCCTCCGCCAGCTCGAAGAACCTGCGGATGCCCGACGGCGGCACCGCCCGCACGCGGTCTGCGGTCTCCAGCCCCATGGTCAGGGCGACACCGAGAGTCGGTCGTCGTCGTCGTCGTCGTTCAGGACGACCCCGCGGTCCTTGTACGTCGTCATGACGTAGTGCGTGACCGTCTGGGTCACCTCCGGGACGGGCGCGACCTTCTCGCTGATGAAGATGGCGACGTCGTGCATCGACGAGCCCTCGACCTCCATGAGGAAGTCGTAGTCGCCGCTGACGAGTCTGAGCGTCTTCACCTGCGGGAAGCGCGCGAGGCGCTCGGCGATGTCGCCGTAGCCCGTCTCGCGGTCGAGGGTGACGTTCAGTTCGACCGTCGCACGGACCACCTCGCGGTCCGTCCTGTCCCAGTCGACGATGGCCTGGTAGCCAGCGACGACCCCCTCTGCTTCCAGTTCCGCGAGTGCCGCCTCGACCTCGTCCTCGGTCAGGTCGGTCATGCGTGCGAGGTCCGCCGTCGTGTGACGTGCGTCCTCGACCAGCAGGTCGAGCAGGTCGTCCCGTGCCGTCATACCCCTAGGAGTCGCCGAGGGGGTCAAAAGCGTTTCTTCCGCGTCGGGGTTCGCCGCGAACGAAGCGTGCCGGTCTCAGTCGGGGACGCGACCGAGGTCGACGTCGTCGAACGCGCCAGGACGCAGGCCCTCGGTCGCATAGACGTACAGCGCTGTCTTGGCGATGCTCGACAGCGTCGCGCTGAACAGGTACGCGCCGACGAGCAGCACCGTGGCGACGGCCACCGCTGCTCCGAACCCGAAGCCGCTCCCCGACCCGATGCCGAGGAACAGGACCGCACCCGCGACGAGGATGACCGGCAGCATGAACAGGAACGTGACGATACCGACGCCGAAGTGCGCGCCGGCCGTCTCGCCCCACGTCCCCCTGAACGTCTCGCCGCTCCGTCGGATGGCCTCCCGGACCGAGACATCCTCGAAGGCGATGACGGGGACGACGAAGTAGGTGAGGATGGACCACGCGACGCTGACGATGCCCGCCAGTATCTCGGCGAGGAGTGTGTCCTGGCTGTCGATGAGCTGGATGACGACACCGACGGTCGCCGACACAACAGACCAGACGAGCAGCGTCCCCTTGTTGCGCCACGCGGCGGCCATCCCGCTCCGGAACGACGGCTCGCCGCCCTCGAACGCCGTCCGCGTCTCGTGCATCAGCGCGGCCGTCGCGAACGAGGCGACGAACGTCGTCCCGAGGTAGAGCAGGAACAGCAGACCGATCTGGAGGGCCTGCGAGTCGATGCCGCCGACGAGGGTGGCGCCCCCGAACAGCAGTGCGACGTAGCAGAGTCCGGCGACGCCGCCGACGAGGGGGAACACCGCAAGCTCCGGGTCGCCACGGAGCACCCGGAGACTGTCCTTCGTGAGCGCCCAGCCGGTCCGGAGCCGTGTGAGGAATCCCATACGGGCACGGAAGGCCGCCCGTCTGATAAAGGACGGCGGACGGTTTCTCGCTCAGTAGTTCTTGAACAGGTGCGCCCGAACGTCGTCCTTCGTCTGGACGTACTGCGTCGTCCCGTCGGGCATGTCGACCTCGTACCGCGCGTCCTCCTTCGACGCCTCGCGCCACTTGTCGTCGTGCGTGTCGAGCAGGTTCATCATCGCGTTCAGGCGGTCGTCGCCCTCCTCGCTGTCGTCGCTCGGGTCCGGCATCGGCGACGACGAGCTCGCGGTGGTCGTCCCACCGTCCGCCGCCTCCGCCTGTGTGCCCTCGTCCGCGGCGGCCCCTCCGTCGGCGGTCACCTCCTCGTCCTGATGCTCGACGGCCTCGGCGGCCTGCTCCTCGGTCGACTCGTCGCCGACCCCGTCGTCGGTCTCGGACGGGGGCGCGATGTCGACGTCGGTGTCTATCTCGTCGGCGTCGACGTTGTCGATGAGGTACTGCAGCGCGTCCCGCTTTCGCACGTAACCGTACCGCGTCTCGGACTGTATCTCCGCCCGCAGCGATTCGAGGAACTCCGCCTGCGCGTCGGAGACGGTAATCTCTGGCATGGTTCCACTCTCGAAGGCCCGCGTAATAAGCGTGGACACTCGCCGGACCCCCGGAGCACCAGTCATTAAGCCGGCGAGCGCCAAGGAGAGGGCGACATGGTCCAGATGGAGTCCGACTCGAACCTCGCAGCCGGCGACGTCGCACCCGACTTCGAACTGCCGGGCGTCGACGGCGAGACCTACACGCTCGACAGCTTCGCCGACGACGAGGCGCTGCTGCTGGTGTTCACCTGCAACCACTGCCCCTACGCGCAGGCCAAGTTCGACCTGCTGAACGAGCTCGCCGCCGAGTACGACGACGTGGCGGTCGTCGGCATCAACCCGAACGACGCCGCGGAGTACCCGGACGACTCCTTCGAGGCGATGAAGGAGTGGACCGAGGAAGGGCGCATCCAGTACGACGCCTACCTCCGCGACGAGAGTCAGGCCGTGACCCGGGAGTACGGCGCGGTCTGCACCCCCGACCCGTTCCTGTTCGCGAAGGAGGACGGCGAGTTCCGCCTCGTCTACCAGGGCCGCCTCGACGACGCCCTCAACCCCGAGGACGAGCCGACTCGGTTCCACATCCGAGAGGCAATCGACGCCGTGCTCGCCGGCGAGGACGTCGACCTGGAGTGGGAACCCTCGCGGGGCTGCTCCATCAAGTGGAAAACCGACTGAACGACCGACTCAGACCGCCCGCCGGTACTGGATCGGCCACTCGACCGCGTCTTCTCTGTCCAGCTCCGCGGCCGCGTGAAGCGTGAAGTACGGGTCCCGCAGGTGTTCTCGGCCGATGATGGCGAGGTCGGCGCGGTCGTTCCGCACGATTTCGTCGGCCTGCTCGGCGGTGGTGATGCCACCGACCGCGCCGACGAGCGCGTCGGTCGACTCGTTCACGCGCTCGGCGTATGGAATCTGGTACCCGGGCCCGGTGTTCGGGATCTGCTGGTCGGGGTGGAGCCCACCCGCCGAGACGTCTATCAGGTCGGCGCCCACGTCGGCGAGGTCGTCGGCCAGTCGGGCGGTGTCGTCGACGGTCCACGACTCGCGGTCGGGGAGCCAGTCCGTCGCCGACACGCGGACGAAGACCGGTTTGTCGTCGGGCCAGACCGCCCGGACCGCCGCCGTTGCCTCGCGGACGAGCCGCGTTCTCCCCTCGAAGTCGCCGCCGTAGCGGTCCTCGCGCTGGTTCGTCACCGGCGAGTAGAACTCATGGAGCAGGTAGCCGTGGGCGGCGTGGACCTCGGCGATCTCGAAGCCGGCGTCCAGCGCGCGCTCTGCGGCAGCCCGGAAATCCGCGACGACGCCCTCGACCTCCTCCGTCGTCATCGTCTCGACCTGCTTGTCGTCGTCGTAGGGGTACGCCTCGGCCGACGGCGAGGGCGCGACCCAGCCGTCCTCGTCGGGCTGGACGGGCTCCGACCCGTCCCACGGCGGCGTCTTCGAGCCCTTGTGGCCGGCGTGGGCGAGCTGGATGGCCGGCACCGAGCCCTGCCCCGAGATGAAGCGGGTGATGGGTGCCAGCGCGTCGGCGTGCTCGTCGCTCCAGATGCCGAGGTCGTCGGGGGAGATGCGCGCCTCGGGGGAGACGCCGGTCGCCTCGGACATGACGATGCCCGCGCCGCCGACGGCCCGGCTGCCCAGGTGCTGCTGGTGCCAGTCCGTCGCCAGCCCGTCGCCCGCACAGGAGTACTGGCACATCGGCGAGACCATCACGCGGTTCGGGATCGTCGTCTCGCGTATCGAGAGGTCTGCGAAGAGGTCGCTCATCGACGGTCGTAGCGCACCGCCGGGGGTCAAGCCCACGGTGGGCGTGCCCCTTTGCCGCTACGAGCGATGCTGGTATCGTCCGAATCGAAGGACCGCGCTTATCGCACTCGCCGGACAATCCGCTCGCATGAACCTGCAAGAGACGTTCGGGACGGACGCGCCGGTCGTCGGCATGGTCCACCTACCACCGCTGCCGGGTGCGCCCCGGTTCGACGGGGACCGGGAGGGGCTGCGTGAGCGGATGCTCGCCGACGCCCGCGCGCTGGAGGCCGGCGGCGTGGACGGCATCATGGTGGAGAACTTCGGGGACGCTCCGTTCTACCCGGAGGACGTGCCGAAGCACGTCGTCGCGGAGATGGCCTCGCTCGGGACGGAACTGGTCGACGAGGTGTCGGTGCCGGTCGGCATCAACGTCCTCCGGAACGACGCAGCGGCCGCCCTGTCGATCGCGGCCGCCGTCGGGGCGGACTACATCCGGGTCAACGCCCACGTGGGCGCGACCGTCACCGACCAGGGGCTCATCCAGGGGCAGGCTCACGAGACGATGCGCCTGCGGGAGCGACTCGACGCCGACGTCGCCCTCCTCGCGGACGTGGGCGTCAAGCACGCCGCGCCGCTGGCGGACCGACCGATGCGCGAGGAGCTGGTCGACGCCGTCGAGCGCGGGCTGGCCGACGGCATCGTCGTCTCGGGCTCCGGCACCGGCGACCCGACGGACCGCGGGGTCCTGGAGACCGCCCGCGAGACTATCGACGACGCGGTGCCGGGGACGCCGCTGTTCGTCGGGAGCGGCGTGACCGCCGATTCCGTCGGCGAGACGCTGGAACTGGCCGATGGCGTGGTCGTCGGCACCGCGCTGAAGGAGGACGGGGGGACCACGAACCCCGTCGCCGAGAAGCGGGTCCGGGCGGTCGTGTCGGCGGCGCGGGACCGCTGACGGGCGACAGCTCGACCGCCCCTCGCTGCGGCCTCACTCGACGATATCGGCGTCGACGGCGTCGTCGACCCCGTCACCGACCGACGGCCCCGCCTCGACCGGGACCACCGTCGACACCCGCGCGTTCTCCTTGATCTCGATGCCGGCGCCGCCGACCGTCAGCGGGACGAGCGGGAGGTGCTTGCCCACGGTCACCGTCGGGTGCGACGCCCCGCGGGCCATCAGCTTGTTCCGGGGCTGGAGCAGCAGCCGGGCGTGCTCGTCGCCGGTCACCAGCTCGTTGTACTGGAGGACGTACGTCCCGGCGTCGAGGTGCCACCACTGGTACTCGTCGTCGGGGTTCCGACGGGTCAGTTCGTGGGGCTCGAGGTCGGCCTCGGCGAGCTCGTCGCCGCCGAAGTCGATGCGCCCCGGCCCGGTCACCTCGTGGATGGCGCTGACGGTCAGGTCGATGCCGTGCTCTCGAACCTGGGTCTCCGGGTGGACGAGATTCTCCACGCGGTCGAGTACCTCCTGCATGGCCGGGGATTGGAGTGCCACCCTTAAAAAGGCCGGCTGGTTCGACGCGTCGAAGGGACCCGCCCGAGCACAACCGTTTTGACGACGGGTTTCCACTCCCGGGTGTGAAGCGACGCCTCGGCTACCTCGCGTTCGTCGTCGCCCTGCTGGCCATCGTCGCGGTGAGCGTGCTCGAGACGGCGTGGGTCCCGCCGGCGTCCCAGGAGTCCCTCAAACCGTGGGCTTTGAAGGGGCTGCTCGCGCTGGCCATCGCGAGCGGGACCTACGGAACCTACCTCCTGCTCTCGGCAGGGATGAGCCGCCTTGTCCACGACAAGCGCCGCCGGCACGACCTCAGGAACGTCGTTCGGCTCGTCATGGTCGTCGCGGCCATCGTCGCGGTCGCGGGCGTGCTGACCGACCAGTGGCTCGGCGTCCTGTTCTCGCTGGGGATCGTCGGCTTCGGGGTGACGGTTGCGCTCCAGCAGCCGCTCACGTCACTGCTCGGCTGGGTGTACATCCTCTCGATGCGGCCGTACCAGGTGGGCGACCGGGTGCGCATCGAGGACGCGAAGGGCGACGTCATCGACGTCGACTTCCTCGTGACGACGCTGTGGGAGGTCGACGGTGACCTCGTCTCCTCGCATCAGCCATCCGGGCGGACGGTGACGGTGCCGAACAACGTCATCCTGACCTCGGAGGTGTTCAACTACTCGCGCGACGACTTCCCGTTCGTCTGGCGCGAGGTGTCGATGCAGGTGTCCTACGAGACCGACCTCGCCTTCGCGAAGCAGGTGATGCGTGAGGTCGCCGACGACCACCTCGGCGACGAGATGGAGCGACGCATCGAGACCTACCGCGAACAGCTGGCGGAGACGCCGGTCGACCTCGAGGTGCAGGGCCGTCCGTCCGTGAACGTCAGCCAGGGCGAGACGTGGGTCGAACTCAGGCTCCGGTTCCTGACCCGGCCACGGCAGATACAGCGCACCAAGAACGCGCTGTACGAGCAGATACTCGCGCGGTTCCAGGAGCACCCGGACAAGGTGGCGTTCCCCGTCGGGCGGTTCCGGTAGCCCACCGTCTTTTCTCCTCGCGGTGCGTTCGACAGTCCATGACCGACGAGTACGACGTCGTCGTGGTCGGGGTTGGCGGCATGGGCAGCGCGGCGTGTGCCCACCTCGCCACGCGCGGCGTCGACGTGCTGGGCATCGAGCGGTTCGACATCCCGCACAGCAACGGCTCCTCGCACGGCTCGACGCGCATCATCCGGAAGGCGTACCACGAGCACCCCGACTACGTGCCGCTGGTCGAGCGCGCCTACGAGAACTGGCGCGAACTCGAAGCCGCGACCGGCCGGGACCTGCTCCACGTGACGGGCTCGGTCTGTGCCGCCCCGCCCGACGGCGACCTCGTCGACGGCGCGCGGCTGGCCTGCGAGAACCACGGGCTCGACCACGAGACGATGACGGGGCGCGAGCTGAACGAGCGGTTCCCCGGCTACGGCGTGCCCGAGGACTACGACGCGCTCTACCAGCCCGACGGCGGGTTCCTCGACTGCGAGCGAGCGGTCAGCGCGCACGTCGAACACGCCATGGCCGAGGGTGCGACTGTCCATGCCCGCGAGACGGTGACGGACTGGGACGCCGGCGAGCGCGGGGTCCGCGTCGAGACGGACCGTGGCGAGTACGCCGCCGGCTCCCTCGTGCTCGCGGCTGGCGCGTGGACCGCCGACCTGCTGCCCGACCTCGACGGTGCGGTCGTCCCCGAACGGCAGGTGCTCGGCTGGTTCCAGCCGCCCGAGCGCGACGACGACTTCACGCCCGAACGGTTCCCGGTGTTCGTCACCGAGAGCGACGACGGGGCCGAGTACTACGGCTTCCCGCGCTACGACCGCCCGGGTGTGAAGGTCGGGCTGTACCATCACCTGCACGAGACGGTCGACCCCGATTCGGTGGCCGACCCGACCCGCGAGGACGAGGACGCGCTCCGGGGCCTGCTGCGCGACCACTTCCCCGCCGCGGACGGGCCGACGATGGGGCTCTCGACGTGCATGTTCACCAACTCGCCGGACATGGACTTCGTCGTCGACAGCCTCCCCGAGCGTGAGAACGTCGTCGTCGCGGCGGGCTTCTCGGGACACGGCTTCAAGTTCGCCAGCGCGGTCGGCGAGGCGCTGGCCGACCTGGCGGTCGACGGCGAGACGACCCTGCCGGTCGACGGGTTCGCGGTGGACCGGGCGGCGATCCGGGACGCGTGAACCGGGCAGGCCGGAGGAACGTTTAGGGAACCGACGCCCGCATCTCCACCATGGACCTCCTCCGAGACGAGACCGCACGGTTCGTCCGCGCGACCGCACCGGAAGGCGACGACCTCGCCGCCGAGATGGACGCCTACGCCGAGGAACACGACTTCCCGCACGTCGGCCCCGAGGTCGGCGGCCTGCTCCGCACGTTCGCCCGGATGGTCGACGCCGAGCGCGTCTTCGAGTTCGGCTCCGGCTTCGGCTACTCCGCGTACTGGTGGGGGCAGGCGCTCCCCGCCGACGGCGAGCTCGTCCTCACCGAGTTCGACGAGGAGGAACTGGACATGGCCCGCGAGTTCCTGCGTCGCGGCGGGCTGGACGACATCGCACGCTACGAACACGGGGACGCACTCGACGCCATCGAGCGGTACGATGGCGCGTTCGACTGCGTGCTGATCGACCACCAGAAGCACCGCTACCGGGAGGCGTTCGACGCCGTCCGCGAGAAGGTCGCCCCCGGCGGTATCGTCGTCGCCGACAACGCCATGACAGCCGGCATCATCGAGTTCGAGAAGCTGCTCGCCATCGTCGAGGGCGACGACCCCGGCGAGGTGAACGAGCACACGCAGGGCATCGCGGACTACCTGGAGACGGTGCGCTCCGACCCCGAGTTCGAGACGAACGTGCTGCCCGTGGGGGAGGGAATCGCGGTCAGCTACCGGCTGGGGTAGCCAGCGCTCGCGGGTCGCTGCGCCTCTCGGAGATTCTCGCTAGCGCTCACTCCGGATCTCCCTACTCTTCGAACCCGTCCTCGAACCGGAACGTCCCGTTGCGCTGCACGACCTCGCCGTCGACCTCGATGAACGAGTCCTCGCTCATGTCGACGATCATGTCCTGGTGGACGACGGAGTCGTTGCCCTCGTTCTCCTCGCCGATGTTCTTGTCGTAGGCCCGGCCGAGAGCGAGGTGGATGGTGTCGCCCATCTTCTCGTCGAACAGCATGTTGTACGTGAACCGGTCGATGTCGCGGTTCATGCCGATGCCGAGCTCGCCGAGACGGCGGGCACCCTCGTCGGTGTCCAGAACCGCCGAGAGGACCTCCTCGTTCTTCTCGGCGCTGTGCTCGACGACCTCGCCCTCCTCGAAGCGGAGGTAGACGTTCGTGACCTCGCGGCCCTGGGCCATCAGCGGCTTGTCGAACAGCACCTCGCCCTCGACGCTGTCGGGTGTGGGCGCGGTGAACACCTCGCCGCCGGGCATGTTGTTCTCTGCGGTGTCGTTGATGGTGATGTTGCCAGCGACGGACATCGTGATGTCGGTGGTGTCGCCGCTGACGATGCGGACCTCGTCGGCGGGGTCGAGGATCTCGACCATGTGCTTCTGGAACTCGTGCTGCTCGTCCCAGTCCTTGTTGATGGCACCCCAGACGAACTCCTCGTACGCCTCGGTGCTCATCTCGGCCTTCTGGGCGTCGCCCGCCGCGGGGTACTGCGTGACGACCCAGTTCGACTCCATCACCGTCTCCTGGATGGGCTTCATGTGCTGGCTCCGTGCCTGGGTCTTCTCCGGCGGCACGTCGCTCTGTTCGAACATGTTGGCGGAGCCGCGGATGGAGATGAAGGCGTCCGTCTCCTCGGCGGCAGCCAGCGTGTGCGAGGGCGTGTCGAAGTCCTCGGGGTCCGCGGCGAGCATGTACGCACGGTTGACGCGACTCGACTGGAGGCGCGTCTGGGGATGCGCGCCCTTCTCGCCGAGGAGTTCGGCGATGGCCACGGCGAGGTCCTCCGCCTCCGGCGGTCCCGTGATGGTGACGTTGTCACCGTTCTCGACCTCGGCACAGTCCTCGACGAGTACTTCCGCCTGCTCCCTGACGCGTTCGTCCATACCCTCGCTTTCGACAAGCGACTGATATTCGTTTCGAAACATGGGCTGCAGGCGTACTCCCCGCGCTTCTGGACCGGCGCACTGGGCGAGAAGACGGCCCGGAGCCGCGGAGCTACCGCCGACTGCCCGGCTGCGGGTCGACGTGCGGTTCGCCCATGAGGTCGTCGAACGGCTGCTCGTCGAGCCACTCCAGCAGGGCGACGAGCTGCTCGGTCGCGGCCTCGAACAGCTGCTCGCCCTTCTCGGCCGTCGCGTCGGTCTGGTCGCCGAAGACGCCGTTGGGCGAGTTGTCGATGGCGTCGTAGTAGTTCCGCGCGCCGTGGATGGTGGGGTCCCCGTCCTCGAGGTTCACGCGGCCGCCGTCGCGGGCCTCCTCGAGCCGGTCGTCGTGGACGTTCTCGGGGTCGAGGTACAGCAGCATCGCCGTCTCCTTCGGGCCGCCGTGGGGGCCGTTGTGCGCGAACAGCTCGTCGACGAGGTCGGGGATGGACTCGTCCCACATCCACTCGACGGCGAAGGCGGTGCGGTCGTCGCGCAGGCGACGGCCGACCTCGCGGAGGTGCTGCATGTTGCCACCGTGGGCGTTGACGTAGACGACACGGTCGATGCCGTGGTGGGTGAGGCTGCACGTCATGCTCTCGACGTAGTCGCGGAACGCCGGCGGGTCGACCGACATCGTCCCGTGGAACTGCCGATGGTGCATGCTGACGCCCACGTTCACCGTCGGCGTGCAGAGGTAGCCGGCGCGGTCGGCCGCCTCGCGCGCGAGGTGCTCTGCGATCACGTGGTCGGTGCTCTCGGGGAGGTGTGGCCCGTGCTGCTCCGTCGACCCGAGGGGGACGACCGCGAGCGACTCCTCGGCGAAGTAGTCGCCGAGCTCCGGCCACGCCTGATCGGCGAGGTACATGCTCGTGGACGGGGTCCGGTCGGACAAAAGGATGGTCCTCCCGGCCAGCCGCGGGTGGAATCCGTCCCGCCCCGCTGTCGGTTACTCGTCGCTCCGGCGCCGGCGGTCGCCGCTCCGCGAGTTCCCCGAGCCGGACGACCCGCCACGGTCCCCGGAGCCGCGCTTGCCGGACCGGCTCCCGGAGGAGTCTCGCTTGCCGGACCGATTCCCGGAGGAGTCGCGTCGGGACGTCTCGACCGACGACCCGGACTTCGAGGACGCCCCCGACGTGGAGGCCGACCCAGACTTCGACGCTGACCCGGACGGCGACCGGCGGCTCCCCGACGGCTCCGCGCTCGCCGACTGGTCGCTTCCGGACCGGGAGTTCGAGCTGGCGGACGTGCCACCGGTGTTCGAGGAGGTGCCGCCCGACCGTCCACCGCTCCGACCGGTTCGAGCCTCCCGCCCCGAGGCCCGCTGTGGGGTTCCCGAGGTGGCCGCTCGGCCGACGCCGGTGGACGCACTCTGGGTCCCGGCCTCGACCGCGTCGGCGACGACCTTGTACGTCGTCCCGGCCATCCCGGCGAGCCAGACCGCGGCGCCCGCGAGGACGAACACGCCGCCGAGGAGGAGGGCGACGATGCCACCGCCGGCAGACCCGTTGTCGATGGCTGCGGCACCGACGGCACTCGTGAGGAAGAGACCGACGAAAGCGATGCCGCCACCGACGAGCGCCACCAGGAGCTGGTAGCCCATCAGTTTGAACCCGTACTTGATCCCGTCCGCCGTCGAGACTGCTGTCATCGTCCCACCATGCAGGACTCTTGTCAGTCGCGCGTTTAGTTCTTCTCGCCAACTGGTACCAGTACCTGGACGCGAGCCCAGGCTCAGGCCGACGCGAGCCACTGCTGCCGCCACCAGAGGTAGAGCCCGGTGACGACGAGGTTCAGGTACGGCACTGCGACGAGGTAGTACGCGGCCGAGGGCTTGCGTCCGGTCTCGTGGGCGACGTACCGCCGGTCGAAGTAGAGGGCGAAGGGGGCGAGCGTCGGCGTCAGCACCACCCCGAGTTCGAGCAGCCCGGCACCGTCGCCGACCCAGGGGACCGTCCCGGCCGCGACGGCCGTCGGGTCCGCTGCGATTCCGACGGCCGCTCCCAGGAACGTCAGTACCGCGGGGACGAGTACTCCGGCCCACCAGCGGCTGCTCGGGGCGGCCGGTTCGTACGGGGCGTCCGCATCGGCCCGCCGTGCGGCCTGTCGCTCGGCCAGCCGTTCGCTGCGGTCGCGCTCCGGCGCCGGCCGCCGTGCTGGCTCGCGTCGTGGTGGTTCATCCCGATGCTGGTCACGTCGGGGCCGCTCGCGGTAGCCCCCGGCGGCCTCGCGCGCTGGTTCCCGGTCGGAGCTGACCGGTTCGGCGCGCCGTTCGCGTTCGTACTGGACCTCGCCGCCGCCGGCATCCGTCACTCGGCCACGGTCCTCGCGCGGCCCGGTGCGACGCCCGTCGCGGTTCCGTGCTCCCTCTGGGCGCTCCCGTCGGGGGCGCTCGCGATAGTTGCTCTCGCTGACCCCGTGCCGTCGGGAGGGCGACTCCGGACCGTCCGAGCCGGTGTCTGCTGCTCGGGTGTCGTGGGGCGACTCCGCCGCTCTGTCCGCATCGTCGGCCGACCCGGCGACGTCCGGCTGGGACGCACCACAGCCGGTGCAGCGGACCGCCTGTGCGACGAGCACGGACCCGCACTCGGGACAGCGCTTCTGCCAGGACTCCAGGGATTCCTCGTCGCCGTCCGCGGCGTCGGTCCAGTCCTCTCCATCACGGGTCGACCTCTCTTCGTCGGACGGGTGTCGCTCATCGTCGCCGTCACGACTGCCGGTGGCGGCCCCACCACGACCGACGTCGACGTCGTCGCCCGCATCGCCCGCATCGCCCGTAGCGCCCGCATCGCCCGAATCGTCCGCGTCGCCCGCCGTAGACCCGTCCGGCACCGCCGCCGGCGACGCCGGGTCTGTCGCCCACAGCATCTCCTCCGACTCGCCGGGTTCTCCGTCGCCGGTCCCCCGGTCAGTCGGGTCGTCATCGTCGCCCGGTCGCGTGGGCGACCTCGCTCGGGCCGTCGGGCCGGTCGACTCACCGTCCCGGTCGGCGGCGAGCGACGTCCCGCAGGCCGAGCAGAACCGGTCACCGGCGTCCGCCCGCGTGCCACAGGACGGGCAGACCGTCGCGTCGGCACCACCGTCACGACTCATTGGTTGTTGACACGTTCGGCTGGGGGCGGTATATAAGTTCCTGCACGCCCCGGTGGACTCAACGCCTTTCATCCTGCGTCACGTAGCGGGAATCGATGCGCCGCCGTGCCCTGCTCTCCACCCTCGCAACCGCCTCCATCGCCGGCTGTAACGGCCTCGCAGACGACAGTGGTCGGACGACGCGACCGCCGCTGGACGTCGAGACACCGACCCCGACGGCGACCGAGTCGCCCTTCGCGGAGCCGACCGTCGTGCCGACGCCGACCACCCGTACCGAGGTCGGTCCCGACAAACGGCTCGTCTCGCTCCGCGCCACGGACGTTCCCGACGGGCTCGCCACCGAGGCCGGCTTCGTCGGGGCGGCGACCGAGTCGCACCCGGCACTGCTCTGGATCGGTCTCCGGAACGTCGCCGAGTCCGACCGGACGGTCGAGTTCGGCGCGACGCCCCCAGTCTCGAGCTATCGGCTCCGCGGCGGTGACCTCCCGCTGTACGTCGTCCCCGTCTCCCGCCCCGAGCCGACCGAGGGCGTCCGCCTGTGGAACGACTGCTGGAAGACCCGCTCCCAGTCGGTCGTCGACGCCGAGGACACCACCCGGTCGGTGACCATCCCGCCCGGAGCGACCGTCGGCGGGCTCTACGGTGTGGTCGTGATGCGGGGCGCCGACGTCTGCCTCCCGACCGGTCAGTACGAGCTGGCGGGCGACGGCGGCTGGACGCTCGGCCTCTCGGTGTTCCCCCGCCGCGGGACCGAGCCGGGGAGCTCGCAGTTCACGGACCCGTCGACGCCCGCGCTGGCCGCGAACGACGGAGTCGTCCGCTGGTTTCACGAGGCCGACGCCGAGACGAGTCGCTACCTCGACCCGAGCGCGGAGCAGGTCGGGCTCACGAACGGGCGACTCCGGGCCACGCTGTCCAACTACGGTCCGGGCTCGCTGGTCCACGACGGGGCGTGGGCCCTCCTCCACCGGTACGACGGCGACTGGAAGATCGTCGCACCACTGGTTGCCCGGCCCGAGGACGGCGAGACGGTCGTCAGACCCGGGGAGACCGACACCACGACCTTCGACGTCGACAGTCGCCCCCGGCTCGACTACGGTGACCCCGCGACCATCGGCGGCCTGACGCCGGGGCGGTACGCCGTCGCCTACCCGCGCGTCGACGTCTGGCGAGGCAATACGTGGACGTCGACGGACATCTTCGCCGCGCTGGTGGACCTCGTCGGCGACGCGCCCGAGCTCGCGCCGTCCGGCATGGTCGAGTCGACGACGCGGAGCGGTGACACCCTCCAGGTGACCGCGAGGGGCGACTCCGGTCCGTCGGACGCGCTCGTGGTAGTCGAGCGCACCGCGACTCTGCCCGACCGTTCACTCGTCCTGCCGCAGGTGCTCCAGTTCGAGGCGCTGCGCGACACGCTCGGCTACCTCGTCGAGGACGACGAGCTGCGACGGGTCGAGCTCCGGACGCCCGACGTCCGACGCGAACGGCTCGCCAACGGGGCAGCGAACCTGGGGCTGCCGACGGTGCCCGACGGCGTCGCGTTCGCCTTCGGGGGACGCGGCTACCGGGTCGAGTTCGAGGCGGCCTGAGGCTCCGCCTCGTCACGGGTCACTCGACGGCGGACGGCCGGACCCCGGGGTACGCGGGCCGTCGGCGCACCGTATTTGAGTGTCCGGTCCGAAGCCGGCCCATGGAGCTCTTGGAGGACAGTCTCGTTCCGGAGACTGCCCACGATATCAAGGCCGAGGCGCGCGAGTTCGCCGCCGAACACATCGAGCCGAACGCCCAGGCGCACCACCAGAGCGGGGAGTACCCCTGGGAGGTGCTCGAGGCCGGACAGGAGGCCGGGCTGGTCGCCCAGGACATCCCCGAGGAGTACGGCGGCCGGGGACTCTCGCTCCCGGAGATTCTCGCGATGACCGAGGAGTTCTACCGGGCCGACGCCGGCATCGCGCTCACCCTCCAGCTCGCCAGCTTCGGCTGCGAGATGACCTACGAGTACGGGAACGAGGAACAGAAGGAGCGGTTCCTCCGGCCCGTCGCCGAGGGCGAACAGATCTCCGGGCTGGCGGTCTCCGAGCCCGAGACCGGCAGCGACCTCGCCGGCATCGAGACGACGGCCGAGAAGGACGGCGACGAGTACGTCCTCGACGGCGAGAAGTACTGGATCGGCAACGGCGTCGAGGCCGACTGGATCACCGTCTACGCCCGGACCGGCGACGACGAGGACAACCGCTACGGCAACCACTCCATCTTCATCGTGCCCACCGACGTCGACGGCTACGAGGCCGAGCACATCCCCGAGAAGATGGGCTTCCGTGCGTCCAAGCAGGCCCACATCACCTTCGACGGCGCCCGCATCCCCGAGGAGAACCTCGTCGGCCACGAGGGGAACGGCTTCATGATGCTCGCCGACTTCTTCAACCACGGCCGCATCGCCGTCGCGGGCCACGGACTCGGGCTCGCCGCCGCCGCCATCGAGGAGGCCTGGGAGTTCACGCACGACCGCGAGCAGTTCGGGCGCTCCATCTCGGACTTCCAGGCGGTCCAGCACGACCTCGCCGACATGCTGCTGGAGTTCGAGGCCGCCCGGTCGCTCGTCTGGCGCGCCTGCGAGAAGGTCTCGTCGGGACAGAACCCCGGCTACTGGGCCGCGCTGGCGAAGACGAAGGCGACCGAGACCGCGACCCAGAACGCCGAGCTGGGGATGCAGCTCCACGGCGGTCGCTCCGTGCTCGACGAGCGTCGCATCGCCCGTGTGTACCGCGACGTCCGTATCCCGGTCATCTACGAGGGCGCGAACGCCATCCAGCGCAACCTCATCTACCGGCAGGCGTAGGTCTCGACGGTCCTCCCCCCGGTTCAGAAGACGCCCGAGAGCGGCCCGACGTCGGCGTACCTCGCCTGCCAGTAGAGGATGAGGGGCACGCCGAGGGCGGTCGGCCCGAGCCACGCGACGACCGCCGGGACGGGCGTTCCGGCGAGGTTGACCACCGCGACGGCGGTGACCGTCGCGATGTAGCCGCCGACCATCCTGCTCAGGTGGTCGACGACGGGGCCGTCCCTCGTGTCGCCGGTCCGGAACGCCCGGATGTCGCCGACGCCCATCAGGAGGCCGATGCCCCCGAACACCGAGAGCACGAGCCCCATCCCCGTCCCCGCCACGAGCAGCGAGACGCCCCAGCCGCCGAGCGCGAGGCAGGCCGCGACGACGAGAACCGCACCGAGCCAGTCGACGGTCTTCGCGCCGCCGACGGGTCGGCCGGTCATCGTCCGGTACCCGGAGAAGACGAGGTAGCCGCTGAAGACGGCGACGAGCACGAGGAACGCCCGCAGGAAGCTCTGCTCGAACGCGAACAGCACGGGGACCGTCGCGACGACGGCGGTCATCGCCGCGACGTAGATCCGCCCCGACAGCCGGTGGCGACGGCTCCCCTTCGAGGTCACGAGTGCGCCGAAGCCACCGAGGAGCGCGAGGACTCCCGCAGCGATGTGGAACCACAGCGTGTACGCCTCGGCAGTGGCCATACGGAGCCCACCGTGCTCGGCGGCGTTAGCCGTTCTGGTTCCCGGAGTCGCCGTCGTCGTCCCGGCACCGCGGCGCGACCAGGGTAGACAACCACAAGCGTCTTTATCGCGACACCGAAACAGAAGGTCAACAGAACCGCGACCGGCCGACGCCGGCGAGACGTGACCGGTCGCGAGCAGGACTCAACAAATGACGGCCACGAAACGGGTTCTCATCATCAGCAACGACGCGCAGTTGCGCGCCAGTCTGGCAGCCCCCCTGCAGTGGTCCTACCCGAACGTCGAGGTGCTCACCGCGGCCGGCTTCACCGGGGTCATCGAGCACCTCGCCGACGGCGAGCTCGACTGCATCGTCAGCGACATGGCGACCATCGACGCCGCCCCCGCGGTGCTCCAGGCGACCCGCGAGCGTCACCCCGACATCCCGCTGCTCGTGCTCACCGAGTACGAGGCCGAACGCGGCAGCGGCGCGGCCGTGATGGAGGTCGTCGACTTCCTCGACGGCGTCGGCGACGCCGGCTCCGACGACGCGTTCGCCGCCTGGGTCGCCAACTCGGTCGTCCGCAACCCGACCGACGCCGCCCCGCCCGGGGGAAGCCGCCCCGAGGACCTCGTCCGCGACGTGAAGCGCGCGCTCGTCGACGCCTCCTCGCCGATGGACATCGAGCAGGCCGTCTGCGAGCAGCTCACCCTCGGCGGCCGCTACACGTTCGCCTGGATCGGCGAGTACGACAAGCGCGAGGGACAGGTCGTCCCGTGGGTGTCCGCGAGCGCGACCGACGACTGGCCGGTGAGCGTCACCTTCCCCGTCGGCCGCGGTGGCGGCCAGCAGACGGTCATCGAGCGTGCCCTGCGGACCCGCGAACCACAGGTCGTCAACGACATCGAGGCCCACCGGGCGGCCGTGCCGTGGCGCTCGGCCGCGACCGAACGCGACTGCAACGCCGTCGTCGTCGCGCCGCTGTACTCGGACGACGAGCTGTACGGCGTCCTCGGCGTCTACTCCGACGACCCCGGTGGGTTCTCCGAGATGGAGGTCAGCGCGCTCTGGGAGATCGCGAGTAGCGTCTCGCACGTCCTCGACACCATCGCCATCCGCGGGCGCATCGACCAGCAGGAGCGGGTGCTCAGACGGTACGAACGGCTCGTCGAGACCGTCGGCGACGGCATGTACGCACTCGACGCCGACGGCCACTTCATGACCGTCAACAACGCGATGCGGTCGATGACCGGCTACAGCCGGGAGGGCCTGCTCGGCGAGCACATCTCCATCGTCCTCGACCAGGCGGACGTCGAGCGCGGTGCGAAGCGCATCCAGGAGATGGTCGCCGCGGACCGGATGGAGGGCGAGACCGCCGAGGTGACCATCCACACGAAGGACGGCCGCAGCTACCCCTGCGAGGTCCAGTTCGCACTGCTGCCCTACGACGACGGGGAGTTCCGGGGCACCGTCGGCGTCATGCGCGACATCACGGAACGGAAACAGCGCGAACGCGAGCTCCAGCGCCAGAACGAGCGCCTCGACGCGTTCGCGAGCATCGTCAGCCACGACCTCCGGAACCCGCTCGGCGTCTCGCAGGGCTACCTGGAACTGGCGCTGGAGAGCGCCTCGGACGACGTCCGGAGCTCGCTCGAACACGTCGCAGACGGCCTCGAACGGATGGAGGACATCGTCGCAGACGTGCTCGCCATCGCCAGACAGGGCCAGACGGTGACCGAGACCGAGTCGATGGAGCTCGAATCGCTGGTCCGCGAGGCCTGGACGAACGTCGAGACGCCCGCGGCGACGCTCTCCATCGAGGGGTCCGCCCGCGTCGAAGCGGACCGCTCACGGCTCCTGCGGGCGTTCGAGAACCTGTTCCGGAACGCCATCGAACACGGTGGCGAGGCGGTGACCGTCGAGGTCGGACTGCTGTACGAGGAGCCGGACCACGCCGTCGAGACCGGTGGGTTCCGGTTCCCGGAGGCTGGCGGCACCGGCGTCGAGCACGTCGGGACGGAGACGCCGACGATGGTCGGGTTCTACGTCGCCGACGACGGCGAGGGGATGCCGAAGGAGGTGCGAGAGAACGCGTTCGACTCGGACTTCACGACCTCGGACGAAGGGCTCGGCATCGGACTGTGGGTCGTCAGAGAAGTCGCGAGTGCGCACGGCTGGAGCACGCAGGTCGTCGAGAGTCAGGCGGGTGGGGCCAGGTTCGAGTTCTCGGACGTCGACTCGGCGTGATCAGCTGCCGCCGGGGAGGTCCTGGAACGCGCCGACGAAGTCGTCGTGGTCCTTCATCCCGGAGACAGTCTGGTCGACGCGCTCCCGGAGCTCGTCCACGCGCTCACAGAGCTCGGCGTACTCGTCGTTGTCCTCCAGTTCGCGCTCCGATTTCTCGGACTCGAGCAAGGACTTCTTCGAGACGAGCGCGTAGTACTCCTGGATGTCTGTCTCGTACTCGGATCGCCCGGTGACGCTCTCGACGACCTCGAGGAGTTCGTCCTTCGAGACCGGCTTGACGAGGTAGTCGTCGAAGCCCATCTCGATGATGTCGAAGTCCGGGTCGACGGCCGTCACCATCACGACTCGACAGTCGTAGCCATCCTCGCGGATACGGTCCAACACCTCGTCGCCAGAGAGGCCCGGCATCCGCCTGTCGAGCAGGACGATCTCGACCGAGTCTGCCATCAGCTCCAGCGCCGACTCACCGTCGTAGGCGGCCTCGACGTTGTAGTCCGCCTGGAGCCACGCGGCGAAGAGATCTGCCAGTCGCGACTCGTCGTCGACGACGAGCACCTCGAGGCCACCAGATGTGTCGCCAGCCCCTTGACCGTCGTTTTCTGCCACGTTCGGTCAATGGTGTCTATGGTTCATAAATGCCGCGCCCACATTACTTCCTTCTGATACAATCTGGCGGAGATAACAACAGCCGTCGGGGTACCCCTGTCACATCTTCCCGAGATGTACGTCTTCGGCGGGTCAGGGAGCGACGCGGTCGTACCTCCCGGAGAGGTACTCGACGACACGGTCGACGACGTCCGGGTCGTACGTCCAGCAGCCGTAGAACCCCTCTATCTCGCCTTCGTGGGCGAGGAGCGCGCACTTCTCGGCGGGCGTGTCGCCGCCGTCGAACGCGACGAACCAGGTGCGCTGGAGCTCCTCGTCGTCGTTCGCGTGGACCGTCAGCCCGTCGACCTCGACGCTCGCGTCCGGTGCGCCGTAGACGTGGATGTCGAGGTCGGTCGTCGCCAGGCGGCGGTAGACGTCGGTCTGGGCCGCAAAGCGCGAGAGCTGCTGGAACCCGACGTGGAGCTCGCCGGTCCCGTGTCGGAACGCACGGTCCTCGATCTCCCGCGTCACGTGCATCATGCGACCGGTGTCGTAGGAGGTGAACGTCGTCTCCTTCAGCGGCGAGAGCAGTCCGGCGTGGTCCGTGTCGTCGATGCCCAGGCCGTCGGGCCCCGGCGTCGGACCGTCGAGCAGTGCCTGCAGCTCCTCGCCGTCGACGGCGGTGTAGAACTCGTCGGGCGCGGTCAGCGTGGCGAACGTCGGGGCGTCGGCGACCGTCTCGTCGACGTCGACACGGACGTTCATGTCCTCGAAGAACGACGCGAGTTCGGTGTCCAGCGACGACGCTGGCGGGAGGTTGAACAGCGTCAGCGTCTTCTCGCTCGACCGGACCCGGTCGATGATGTCGAGGAGTGTCACACACCTACCTCGCGTGGCGGGGGATTTGAGGTTTGCCCCTCCGGCTCGCCCCGGTTCCGACCCGGACGGTCCGTATCCTGCCGTCCGCGCACCCCCGGGTCAGCCTGCCGCGAGCGTCCACTGGACGAGTCTCGCCTGCACGCGTGCGGAGTCCTCCGCCTCGTCCGCCGACAGCGTCGCCTCGCTCTCCGCGAGCATCCGGCGCTCGACGGGGCCGTGGTCGGGCTCGTCGCGCACGTCGTTCAGGAGCGCCTCGAAGTCCTCGCGCAGGTCGAACGACGCGCGGGCGACGTTGCACCGCGACAGCGGGCTCATCCCCATGTCGAGGACGAGGTCGCGTACGAGTTCCCAGTCGTTCGCACAGAAGTGGATGGAGACCTCGCCGACGATGTCCTGCCAGGCGATGGCGTCCGCATGCTTCATCTCGGGAACTGCGCGGGGCGGCAGGTCGAGCCTGACCGCCGTGTCCGGGTCGTCGCAGAGGCAGCACGGCTGTTCGGTCTTGCCCGTGTACACATCCTCCGCTTGGAGCCGTATCGAAAAAACGCTGTCTCAGCCGGACGGGGCCGCCGCGGCCGGGGCCGTTACTTGCCCTCGAACTCGGGGTCGTCGTCGCCGAAGAAGGCGTTGATCCCCTCGTGGACGTCCTCGCTGGCGACGACGTGGCCGAAGCCCATGGACTCGACCTCGAGGCCAGCCTCGTGGTTGTCCCAGCCCTTGAGCATCGCGCGCTTGGTGAACCGCTGTGCGAGCGGCGGGCCACCGGCGAGCTTCTCGGCGTACTCGACCGCAGCGTCGGCGAACTCGTCGGGCTCGTAGACCTCGTTCACGAAGCCGTAGTCCGCCATCGTCTCGGCCTCGAACCGCTCGGCCGTGAGGATGATCTCCTTCGCGCGGCCCATGCCGACGATGCGCTGGAGACGCTGGGTGCCGCCCCAGCCGGGGATTAGGCCGAGGTTGAACTCGGGCTGGCCGAACTCGGAGCGCGTCGTCGCGACGCGCACGTCGGCGCAGGTCGCGAGCTCCATACCGCCGCCGAGACAGTAGCCGTCGATGGCCGCGACGACGGGCATCTCGACCTCCTCGAGGCGACCGAACGTCTCCTGGCCGTACTTCGAGAGCTCGACGGCGTTGAACGGGTCGGCGCCACCGCCCGCGATGCTCATGAAGTCCGCGCCGGCGGAGAACGCCTTCGAGCCCGCGCCGGTGAGCAGGATGGCGCGCACGTCCTCGTCCTCGTCCATGAGGTCGATGGCGGCGTCCAGCTCCTCGATGAGTTCGAGGCTGATGGAGTTCATCTGCTGGGGCCGAGAGAGCTCGATCTGACCGACCATGTCGCCGGGGTAGCTGACCTCGAGCGTGTCGAAGTCGGGTGCGCCGTCCTCGTCGCCCTCGTCCTGGTCGTAGAAGCCACCCTCCTCGACGACGGTTTCGAGGTAGTCGAACGCCTCGTAGCGCGGGTGACCGGACTCCTCGTACGCCGCATCGAGCGCGTCCGCGAGCGCCGCGACGCCGTACTCGTCACAGAACTTCGCCGGGCCCTTCGGCCAGCGCCCGCCGAGCTTGACGGCCGTGTCGATCTCCTCGGGCGAGGCGACGTCGTCGCCGACGAGGTAGGCGACCTCGTTCGCGAGCGCGGCGAGCAGGCGCTCCTTGACGGTCTCGTTGAACAGGTCGTCGTCCATCGAGACGTCGGCGCCGTCGCCGTCCTCGTAGTCGTAGAACCCCTTCCCGGACTTCTGGCCGAACTCCTCGTTCTCGACCTTCTCGACCATCATCGGTGCCGGCTCGTAGCGGTCGCCCGCGACCTCGTGCATGTAGTCGAGGACGTGGTAGCCGACGTCGATGCCGACGTAGTCCGACAGCTCGAAGCTCCCCATCGGCAGGCCGATGTCGAACTTCGTCGTCGCGTCGACTTCCTCGATGGTCGCGACGCCCTCGTCGACGAGCCACGCGGCCTCGTTCATCAGCGGGACGAGGACGCGGTTCACGATGAAGCCGGGGACGTCCTTGCGGACGCGGACCGGTGTCTTGCCGAAGTCCTCGGCGAGGTCCTCGACGATGTCCAGCGTCTCGGTGTCGGTGTGCTCGCCGGAGATGACCTCGACGAGGTCCATCCGGATCGGCGGGTTGAAGAAGTGCATCCCGCAGAAGCGCTCCGGACGGTCGGTGAACTCGGAGAGGTCCGTGATGGAGAGCGAGGACGTGTTCGTCGTGAAGACGGTGTGGTCGGGCGCGTACGCCTCGACGTCCGTCCAGGTGTCCTCCTTGACGTCCATGCGCTCGGGGACGGCCTCGATGACGACGTCGGCGTCGGAGACCGTCTCCTCGAGGTCGACCAGCGGCGTGACGCGGTCGAGGGCGGCGTCGGCCTCGTCCTCGCCGATCTGCTCGCTGTCGGCGAGCTTGCCGAGCGACCACTCGATCTTGTCGTAGCCGCCCTGGACGAACTCGTCCTTGATGTCGCGCATCTTCACGTCGTAGCCCGCGAGTGCTGCGACTTCGGCGATGCCGTGTCCCATGTTGCCCGCACCGAGAACTGCGACGGTGTTGATTTCTTCCAGCTCCATGGGCCACAACTCAATTGGAACCCGTTTCAAGGTTTCCCTTAGCGAACACAGAAACTTCTTGCCAGTTTAGAACCGGGTACATACCTTTTTAACGAACAATGCGTTAATGGTTTACTATGGATTTCGCGCTGTCCGACGAGCAGAAACAGATCAAGGAGGAAGTCGCCCGCTTCGCGGAGAACGAGATCAAGCCGGTCGCACAGGAGTACGACGTCGAGGAGAAGTACCCCTGGGAGATCATGGAGAAGGCCGCCGACGCCGGCCTGCTCGGCGCCCACATCCCGTTCGACTACGGCGGCGCCGACTACGGCAACCTCGAATCGGCACTCATCACCGAGGAGCTGTTCGCCGTCGACCCCGGCATCGGTCTCTGCCTGACATCCGCCTCCTTCGGTGCGGACGCCATCATGGAGTTCGGGACCGAGGACCAGAAGGAGCGCTTCCTCGAGCCCATCCCGACCGGTGACGCCATCATGGGCGCGGCCATCTCCGAGCCCGACACCGGCTCCGACGTCTCCTCCGTGAGCACGCAGGCCGAGAAGGACGGCGACGAGTGGGTCATCAACGGCAACAAGATGTGGATCACGAACGGCTCCATCGGCGACTACTACGTCGTCCTCTGCCAGACCGACCCCGACGCCGAGGGCCGCTACAACGGCTTCAGCCAGATCGTCGTCGAGTCCGACCGCGACGGCTTCGAGGCCGAGAAGATCACCGGCAAACTCGGCATCCGCTCGTCGGACACCGCCGAACTCATCCTCAACGACGTGCGCGTTCCCGAGGAGAACCTCATCGGTACCCGCGGCATGGGCTTCCTCCAGCAGATGCAGTTCTTCGACGAGACCCGCACCGCTGTCGCCGCACAGGGCGTCGGCATCGCCAAGGGCGCGAACGAGGCCGCACTCTCCTACGCCCAGGAGCGCGAGCAGTTCGACCGGCCCATCTCGGACTTCCAGGCCATCCAGCACAAGCTCGCCGACATGCACACCCGTACCGAGGCCGCCCGCATGCTGACCTACAAGGCCGCCTGGAACGTCGACCAGGGCGAGGACATCACCAAGCTCGCCTCCATGGCCAAGGAGTACGCCTCCCGCGTCGCCGTCGACGTCGCCAACGAGGCCGTCCAGATCCACGGCGGCGCCGGCTACGTCAACGACTTCCCCGTCGAGCGCTTCTACCGCGACGCGAAGATCACCCAGATCTACGAGGGCACCACCGAGATCCAGAAGAACATCATCGCCCGCGAGCTGCTCGGTAAGGGTTACTAAGCGACCATCTTTTTCCCGCTCGGGTTCTCGCTGCGCTCGAACCCTCGCGGCAAAAACATGGATGAAAACGGCCGGGTGCTCACTGCGTTCGCGCCCGGGGAACCGCACTCGCTTCGCTCGTGCGGACGTTCGGTCTGATTTCTGTGAAGGCTCGTGTGCGCTCTCCTTCGGTGAAGGGTCGCGTCAGCAGGGTCGTTGCTCGTTCCTCATTGCACAGTCGCCTCCGGTTTCGGCACGTAGACCAGCGGCACGTGGCCCCAGGCCCACCGCTTCTCGGGTTTTGCGGCGATCTCCCAGATGCTGTGGGGCCAGGTCCCGAGCGCGTTCCTGACGACGTCGAACGAGAGCGTGCTCTCCTCGGCCATGACGAGCCCGAAGCGCTCGGCGTACTCGTCGGGGTCGCGTCGGGGGTCGTCGCTGTCCTGAAGGTCGGCGTGCTGGGCGCGGAACTGCGCCGCGCCGAACTCGTTCACGTAGCCGAGCACGAGGTGGCCGTCGGGGGCGACCGCGTCGTAGAGGTTCTGGAGTGCCTGCTCGGTCTCGGTGACGTACGCGAGAGTCCCGTAGCACAGGACGAGGTCGTACTGTCGGTCGGGGTCGAACTCTGGGAGGACCGCGCGCTCGAAGCGCACGTTGTCGAGGCCGTCGTCGGCTGCGCGCTCGCGGTTCTCGTCGAGGATCGCTTCGGCGGCGTCGTAACCGACGACGTCCGCGTCGGGGTATCGTTCCGCGACGTCGAACGTGACGACGCCCGGGCCGCAGCCGACGTCCGCGAAGGAGTCGAGACCGTCGGTCTCAGCGACGAGATCGGCGAGTGCCTCCCTGACGTGGTGCGCGCTCGGTGTCGCGCTCTCGTGATCGTCCGCGTCGGCCGTCCGCCAGTACTCGTCCCAGTCGATGGTCGGCTGGTGTGTCTCTGTCATCGTAGTGTCTGGTTCTGGATGTTTCCGTGGTTGTCACTCTGTGGGGCAGTACTCGGGCTCGTCGAATCCGGCTGCTTCGTGCGTGTCTGCCGGGAGAGAGGATAGCTACCGCTACTCCATAAGAGTTTCCAAATAGATTAAGTTTACTTCCTACTTACATATTCTCGCGCTGGGGACTTAGTTCTTTTGGGGCGGGTGAATGGCTTATCCCGCTGGGGGTCCTGCCATCGGACGATGAGCCAGGACGCGTTCGACCACCTTCGAACCGACCCCGAACTCGGGCCGGTCGTCGAGGAGCACGGTGCAGTGGAGCTGGAGCCTGCCGAGGACCTGTTCGAGCGACTGGTCCGCTCCATCGTCAGCCAGCAGGTCTCGACGTCTGCAGCGACCGCCATCCGGGAGCGGCTGTACGACGCGGTCGAGATCGCACCGGGAGCCATCCTCGCCGCCGACGAGGCCACCCTCAGGGATGCGGGCCTGTCCGGCCAGAAGGTCGGGTACGTCCGGAACGTCGCCGAGGCCTTCGAGGAACACGACTACACGACGGCTTCCTTCGAGGCCTTGTCCGACGAGGAGGTCGTCGACGAACTCACCGAAATCACGGGCATCGGCGTCTGGACGGCCAAGATGCAGCTCATGTTCAGTCTCGCGCGCCCCGACGTGTTCCCGGTCGAGGACCTCGGCATCCGCAACGGGATGACGGCGCTCTACGGTGACGAGCTGACCCGCGGCGAGATGGTCGAGACCGCCGAGCGATGGCGTCCGTACCGCTCGTACGCGTCGCTGTACCTCTGGCGGACCGTGGACTGACCGGGTCCTGGAGAGCGACCGGTGCAAACCCGACATCCGTTCACGCCCGTCTCCGAACACAGCCAGTTCTCGCCACTGCATCCGTAAAATTAGCGCTCACATCCGTCCACAGGAAGAGAGGACGCCAGGGCGGCAATCGTTCCCTGCCCGCGGGACGAGCGGATACGGACGCGCTACCCAGCCAACGGTGCCAACCTGCGCGTTGGCACATGTTCACACAACAGCGAACCGGAAAGTATCGGCCGGTTTCGTGCGGTTTTATCGAGTGTGGGATGCACCGCCTTCCCGATGGTAGAGACGGAGACGACCGAACCCGCCGATGCATCGGACCCGCCCGACCTGGAGTTCTACGGTGGGCGTGCCACGAGCGCACTCCCACTCACCGTGTTCGTCGCCTGGGCCATCTTCCAGAGCGGCGTCCTCGGTGTCGGCGACACGCAGGGACTCGTCGTCGGGATGCTCGCCGGCCTCATCGCCGGACTGTTCCTCGTCAAGGGCTCGTGGAAGGACTACGCGGACACGATCTTCGACGGGATGACCCAGCGCGTGGCCGCGACCGCCGTCGTCGCCTGGCTCTGGGCCGGCATGTTCGCGAACGTGCTCCGGGCGGGTCAGTTCGTGAACGGCCTCGTCTGGGCCGCAGACGTCACCGGCGTCGCGGGCGACCTCTTCCCGGCGCTGACGTTCGTACTGGCCGCCCTGCTCGCGACCGGTATCGGGACCGGCTACGGGACGGCCATCACGTTCACCACCGTCGTGTTCCCCGCCGGTATCCTGCTCGGGGCCAATCCGACGCTGCTGTTCGCCGCCATCCTCTCCGGGGCGGTGTTCGGTGACAACCTCGCGCCGGTCTCTGACACGACCATCGTGAGCGCGGTGACCCAGGACGCCGACATCGGGGGCGTCGTCTCCTCGCGGCTGAAGTACGCGCTCGTCGCGGCCGTCTTCGCGTTCGCGGCGTACGTCCTCGCCGGCCTGTCGATGTCCGGCATCGAGGTCACCGGTGCGGGGACGAGCCTCGCAGACCAGGCGAACGCCGCGGGCCTCGTCCACCTGGTGTCGATGGGCGTCGTCATCGTGACGGCCATCAGGGGTCGCCACATCGTCGAGGCCATCACGTGGGGGCTGCTGACCGCCATCGTGGCGAACCTGACGCTCGGGCTCTCCACGCTGGCCGACATCGTCGTGTTCGTCGCGCCCGCCGAGACGAGCCTCGCCTCCGAGTTCACGTGGCTGCCCATCGTCCGCATCGCCGGCCCCGACGAGCCCGTCGCCGTGGGCGGGGCACTGTACGACGGTGCGGTCGGCTTCTTCCCGCTCATCGTCCTGACGCTGCTCATCGTCGCCGCCGCGGAGATCATGATCCGCGGGGGCGGCTTCGAGGCCATCCTCGACTTCCTCATCGGCTCCGTCGCGACGACGGTCCGCCGCACGGAGCTGACGATGGTGCTGGGGACGGCGCTGGTCAACGGTATGATCACGATCAACACCGCCGCAGAGATCGCCATCGCACCGTACATCGCACGGCTGGGTGGCCGCTTCAACCTGAACGGCTACCGGCGCGCCAACATCCTCGACGCGAACACCTCGGCCCTCGGCTACATCTTCCCCTGGGGCGGGGGTCTGCTCGCGGGCTACGGAGCGATGACGAGTCTGAGCGACAGCATCCCCTGGTTCACCGAGTCGATGGTCGTCAACCCCGTCACCGTCTGGCCGTACGTCTTCCACGGCTGGTTCCTCGTGGGGGTGTTCGTCTTCGCGGCGTGGACGGGCTACGGTCGCGAGTACGTCCACGACCGCCAGTCAGCGGAGGTGGAGCGCGTATGAGCTCCCTCTCTTCGGTGTTCGCCGGTATCGGCTTCCGGACCAGCACCCCCTCGTTCAGTCAGGGCGAGGAGGTGACGGCGTTCGTCAGCGGGGTACAGGACGGCGATGCGGTCCTCCGCATCGGCGATTCGCGCCTCGCCGTGTCGGGCGTCGACGACCCGGCCGACCTCGTCGACGAGCGGGTCCGCGTTCGCGTCGAGACCTTCGACGAGACATCCCACTCCGGCACCGCGGTGCTCCTCGCCGTCGTCGAGGGCCGCGGCCTGTAGTCGGCCACCGGCTCCCCGGTACCAGCCGAACCGGTGGTAGGAGACGGCGAAGGTGCCCGCGAGCGAACCACCTATTGGTCTCGATTGCGTGCCCCCGACGATGACAGGCGACAGTCGTGTGGCCGAGGTGACCCCGGAGTGAGCGCACGGACCGACGCGGTCGAGGGGGCCCGGGACATCGGGCCCTTCATGCTGGGAGTCGTCCCGTTCGGGCTCATCACCGGCATCAGCGCGCTCGACGCGGGGTTCGGCGGGCTACAGACCGTCGCCATGTCGGTGGTCGTCTTCGCCGGCGCGTCCCAGCTCGCGCTCATCGAGCTCGTCGGCGACGGCGCCCCCGTCGCGGTCGTCGTCGCGACGGCGGCCGTCGTCAACCTGCGGTACCTGATGTACAGTGCGTCCATCGCGCCGTACTTCCGGGACTTCTCGCGGCCGTGGAAGTGGCTCTCGGCGTACGCGCTGACCGACCAGTCCTACGCCGTCGCCGTCACCGAGTTCAGCGACGACGATCCGGCGATGCGCCGTCGGCGCTGGTACTACCTCGGCGCGGCGTTCGCCCTGTGGGGGGTCTGGGTCCTCTCGACGGCCGTGGGGGTCGTCGTCGGTGGCAGCGTCCCGCCCGGGCTCTCGCTCGAGTTCGCCGTGCCGCTGACGTTCCTCGCGCTGCTCGTCCCGTCGCTGAAGGACCGGCTCAGCGGGCTCGTCGGCGTGATCGCCGGCGGCGTGGCCATCCCGGCGGCCGCGCTCCCGCTCGACATCGGGCTCGTCGTCGCCGCGTTGCTCGGCCTGACCGTCGGGGTGCTCGTCGACACGTTCACCGACTGGCCGGACGAGGAACCGGCCGACGAGACGGAGGCAGAGCCATGAGCTACGACGCGACGACGCTGTGGGCCATCGTGCTCGCGGTCGGCCTCATCACGCTCGGGCTTCGGCTCTCGTTCATCCTGCTGTTCGGCCGGGTCGACGACATCCCGGCCCGCGCGGAGCGGACCCTCGAACTGGTCCCGGCGGCGGTGCTCGCCGCGCTCGTGGTGCCCGCGGTCGTCTCGCTCGACAGCAGCCTGTCGCTCGTCGCCGAACCCGGAAAGGTGGTCGCGGCGGTCGTCGCAGCCGGCGTCGCCTGGCGGACCGAGAACGTGCTCGCGACCATCGCGGTCGGCATGACGGTCCTCTGGCTCGTCGGCGCCATCGTCTGACCCGCTCGTGGAGCGACCGGTGGATGCATACGTTCGCGGATATATTGGTTGTATCAGTTTCCGATGGTGTTTCTGGCCTATAGAGTCCTCAAGCAACCGAATACACAATCCTGATTAATGATACACCATCGAGGGGTCAATCCGCAGTATTAAGTGGTGAGGCTCCTTCACCGAGACATGTCATTCCCACCTGTCAGGGAATGGGGAACCATGCGAACCACGACAGAGACCACTCCGACCGATTCGAACCGCCCACCAGCGGGGGGAGGACCGTCGAAGGGAGAGCTGTTCGAGGCGCTCTCCAACGACCGCCGACGGGAGACGCTCCGCTACCTGTTGCGGCAGGACGACGGCCAGAGCACGAAGGGGGAGGTCGCCCGTCACATCGCCGCACTCGAGACCGACAAACCCGTCGAGCAGGTGACCTCGGACGAGCGGAAACGGGTGTACATCGCCCTCCATCAGACCCACCTGCCCAAGCTGCACGAGCTCGACCTCGTCGAGTACGACTCCTCGCAGGGTGCCCTCCGGCTCGGCGACGACTGCGACGGCCTGGCCGCCTATCTCGACGTCGAGACCAGGGCAGACGACGAGACGGACACGCGGCCCTGGGGACGGTACTCCCTCGCGATGGGGCTGACCGGACTCGGCGCCACCGCCCTTCTCGCGGTCGGCGTCGGCCCGGCCGCGGCCGGCCCGGGACTCGGCATCGCCGCCGCGCTCGCGGTCGCCGTCACCGTGACCGGTGTCGCACAGGTGCGCGGAGAAGAACTACTCGGCCGCTGGCTCGCGGGTGAGGAACTCGACCGGTAGCTACTCCAGCGTCTCCTCCTCTTCCTCGCGGTCCTCGCTGTCGCTACCGGCGTCGACGCGCTTCGACACGTCGACCTGGTAGTTCCCAAGGATGTCGCGACCGAGGAGGATGGGGTAGTCCATGTGCGAGCGGTCCTCGACGCTCGCGGTGACGGTGTGCTGCTGACCGCCGACGCCGACCACGAGGTCGACGACGGGACGGGACTTGCCCTGCTTCAGGCTGCCGGACTTGACGCGCATCACGGACTTGATCGGGCCTGCGCCCACGTCGGCCGCCAGCCGGGTGTCGATGCTGGTCCGCGTCGCGCCCGTGTCGGACTTCGCGATGACCGTCTTCGACCCCGAGGTCCCGGAGACGATGACCTCCTCGGTGTAGCCGACGACGACCGGTTTCTCGCTCGTCGACGTCGACTTGACGGGGGCACACGCCGGCATCGAGTCGTCGAGCGTCGCGGAGAGCTCGCGGACGCGCTCGTCGTCGACCTCGCCGCCCGCCCGCTCGATGGCGAGCTTCGCGATGTACGGTGCCGGCGAGCGGTCGGTCGCCTTGTACAACCCCTTGAAGCCGGCCGTCGGGTTCACCTCGAGCACGAACCAGCCGTCGTCGCCCTCGACGATGTCCACGCCAGCGTAGTCCAGGCCGACGACCGAGGCTGACTGCTTCGCGATCGTCTTGACCTCCGTGGGGAGGTCGTCGGTGGCGTCCTGCACGTCGCCGCCCAGGGCGACGTTCGTCCGCCAGTCGTTATCGGGTGCGTAGCGGTACATCGCGCCGACGACCTTGTCGCCGACGACGTAGACGCGGATGTCGCGGTGGCGCTCGCCGTCGCGCTCGATGAGCTTCTGGAGGAACGCGTAGCGGTTCCCGACCTTCGCGTTGACCGGGTCGCCCTGCCCGACCTTCCAGGTCCCGCCCCCGTGGGTCCCGATGGCGGTCTTGTACACCGCCTCCTCGCCGAACTCGTCGCGATGGGCGTTCAGCTCGTCCGTATCGAGCGCCATCAGCGCCTCGGGGACCTGTATATCGTTGTCCGCGAGTGCCGCGGCGCTCGCGATCTTGTGTGTCGCCCGGAGCGTCGCCGACGGCTCGTTCAGCATCGGTCGCAGCGTCGCGAGCGTGTTCGCCAGGCCGAGCTCCTCGCACGGCTGTTCGGTGTTCGAGAGGAGCATCCGGTTCGCGACCACGTCGACGTCGGGCTCGAGGGTGGCGCCAGCCGGTCCGACTCGTACCGAGGTGTTCTCCGAACGGAGCCACTCGGGGTCGTGTCCGAGTTCCTCGATCGCGTTGCAGATCGCCTTCGATTCCTTGCTGCTGTGGAGACTGAGAACCCCCACGGTCACAGGAGAAGATGTACCCATAGCGGATTCACTCGACCCCACATCAAAAACGTTGCCAGTTCCGAGCAGCCCTGTGCCGGTCACACACGGAGGATACGGGCGTCAGAGGTAGGCCGCGTCCCAGCGGGTCGCCTTCCGGCGGTTCCCGCAGCTGTTGCAGACGACCTCCTCCATCGGCCCCATCGCCGTGTCGAAGGAGTTGCAGGCGCCACAGAACAGGCCGTACCGGCGCTCGCGGTCCGGGTCGACGTACGCCTCGTAGAACTGCCCCTCCGTGCCGCGGTGGGCCTCCGCGTAGTTCACGTAGGCAGTCTCGTTCCCGATGGTGACCTCGTCGAGCGCCTCCCACTCGACGTGCTCCTCCTCGGTCCCGACGAAGATGTTCTCGGTCAGCGTCTCGTCGGCGACGGTGACGGTCCGGTCGCCGGCCCGGTCGAAGCCGTGAGCCTCGTAGAACTCGTTGCCGTGACGGTTCCCGTCCAGTACCGCCCCCGATATCTGCTGTGCGCCGTGCTCGACCAGTGCCTCCTTCGTCTTGGTCAGCAGCCGCGACCCGTAGCCGTGGCCCCGGTGGTCCGGGTGGACGTGGAGCCAGAGGATGCGACCGTCTGCCGGCGTCCTCCCCACGATCTCGCTCTGGGAGAAGGCGACGATACCGGCGTCGTCCTCGGCGACGAGGAGGACGGCCTCGTCGTCCTCGAGCTGCTGGGCGAGCAGGTCGGCCGCGTACCACTCCTCCAGCGCCACGTCGATGGTCTTCGGGTCGAGCATGTGGTGGTAGGAGTCGTGGAGCGACGCCGCGGCGACCGCTCTGAGCGCCTCGAAGTCGTCGGCGGTTGCGTCCCGGATCTGCATACCTGCCCCTTGGGCGGGAACTGACATAATACTCCGCCAGTGAGCAGACCGAGTGGTCGTTCGTCCACTTTCGCGGCGACACGAACTCCCTCCCCCATAGTTTTCGACGTAGCAGTCCCACACCCGACGATTCTCCCGGCGTGACGGTGACGAGGACGGACGCACACACTCTTTACCCGTGAGCGTCCCAGGTGAGGTATGGCATCGGAGACGGTCCCGACGGGGGATAACGAGCCCTTCACCTACAACGGGGGGCGCGTCGACCCCGGTGAGACCGCGAACATCAGGTACGGCATCAGCGAGACGTATCTCGGCGACCCGGTCCGCATCCCGGTCACCATCATCAACGGCGAGCACTCCGGCCCGACGGGCTTCCTCTCCGCGGCGGCCCACGGCGACGAGCTCAACGGCATCGAGGTGGTCCGGGAGGTCGCCCACGAGTGGCCGCTCGACGACCTCCACGGCTGTCTCGTCTGCATGCCGGTGCTCAACGTTCCTGGATTCCTCGCGCAGCAGCGCTACCTTCCCATCTACGACCGCGACCTGAACCGGTCGTTCCCGGGGCACGAGGAGTCGACGAGCGCGAAGCGGATGGCGCATCGCATCTTCACGAACTTCGTCGAACCCTGCGACTTCGGCATCGACCTCCACACCTCGACGCGGGGCCGGACGAACATGCTCCACGTGCGCGCAGACACCGGTCACAAGGGCGCGAACCGCGTCGCCCACGCGTTCGCGTCGAACGTCATCATCGGCAGCGAGGGCCCGAGCGGCTCGCTCCGACGCGAGGCCACCGAGGCCGGCGTCCCCACCATCACCGTCGAGATGGGCGAGGCACACCGGTTCCAGCGCGAGTTCATCGACGACGCGCTCGGCGGCGTGTTGAGCGTCCTCGCGGAGTACGGGATGCTCGACACCGAGGCGGTCCACTGGCCCGGCTGGCGCACCGTCATCGAGGAGAGCGACGAGAAGACCTGGCTCCGCGCCGACGCGGGTGGGATGGTCGACATGCACTACGGCTGCGGCTCGCTCGTCCACGAGGGCGACCGCATCTGCACCATCACCAGCCCGTTCAAGACCGACCACACGGTCATCGAGGCGCCGTTCACCGGCGTCCTCGTCGGCGTCCTGGAGAACCCGGTTGTCTACCCCGGCAACCCCCTGTGTCACCTCGTCGAGCTCGACCAGAAGACTCTGCGTGCGGTCGAGCGCGAGCAGTCACCGCCGGCGGGCCGTTCCTGATATCCCAGTACAGCCCGGAACCGACGCAACTACCGGCAGGCGGCCGCGAAAGAAGTAACTTCTATACCCCCACGGTCCAACCACCCGACAGAGAGTATGAGCCAGTCTTACAATCGCGGGCTCGTCGAGGACTTCAGTCGGTGGAAGGAGTTCTCGGCCGGTATGTGGGCGTGGATATTCCACAAGTTCACGGGATGGGTTCTCATCGGGTACCTGTTCACCCACATCGCCGTCCTGAGCACCGCCATCTCGGCGAGTCAGAACGCATCGGCCAGCGAACTCAGCGCAGGCACCGACGTCTACTCGAGCACGCTGACACTGCTCGAGAGCACGTTCGTCGTCCGACTGCTCGAGGTCGGACTGCTCGCGGTCGCCGTCTTCCACATCCTGAACGGCATCCGCCTGCTGCTGGTCGACCTGGGCATCGGGCTCGAGTCGCAGGACAAGACGTTCTACGCGTCGCTCGTGCTGACCGGCGCAATCGTCGTCGCGAGCGTCCCGACGTTCATGGCGGGAATCGGGGGTGCCTGAGATGTCGGCAGGCGCACCCACCTCCTTCGAACGCGGCGGACGCATGTGGCTGCTCCAGCGCGTGACGGCGGCGTTCCTCGTCGTCGTGCTGGCGTTCCACTTCTTCCTGCTCCACTTCTACCACCACGTGTTCGAGATCACGCTCATGGGCACGCAGACGCGGATGCAGGACGTCGGCTACTTCGCGACGATGTGGCTGTTCCTCGTGACGGCGACGTTCCACGGCGTCAACGGCGTCTACAACGCGCTGGTCAACCAGGGCATCTCCGGCACGCCCAAGACGGCCGTCAAGGCCATCCTGGGGCTCGCCGGCCTGCTGCTCGTCGCACAGGGTACGCGAGTCGCGCTGTACATGAACGGGTTTCTAGCATGAGTACGCAAGTCCCCGAATCCGAGACCGAAGCTGAGACCGAGACGGAACCGGCCGGCGAGTCCGCGCAGGACCGCCGGATGGCCGAGAAGGCAGCCAAGCGGGAGTACCGCGACGCCCAGAAGAAGGCGGAGGACGAGCTCCGGGCGGCCGACGAGTCGGTCCACCTCAAGGTGTTCCGGTACGACCCCGAGGTCGAGGACAAGCAGGAGCCCCGCTTCGACGACTTCTACGTCCCGTACAAGAAGGGGATGACGGTCCTCGACGCGCTGATGTACGCGCGTGACCACTACGACTCGTCGCTGACGTTCCGGCACTCGTGTCGCCAGGCGGTCTGTGGCTCCGACGCGATGTTCGTCAACGGCCGCCAGCGCCTCTGCTGCAAGACGCAGCTCTCGGAGCTGTCCGAGCCGGTACGCATCGAGCCGCTCCCGCACCAGGACGTGGTGAAGGACCTCGTCGTCGACATGGAGCACTTCTACGACCAGATGCACGCGGTCGAGCCGTACTTCCAGTCGGAGGACGTACCCAAAGAGGAGCAGCGGCAGAGCCGCGAGAACAGGGAGAAGATCAAGATGTCCACGCGCTGCATCTGGTGCGGTGCCTGCATGTCCTCGTGCAACATCGCCGCGGGCGACAACGAGTACCTCGGGCCGGCGGCCATCAACAAGGCCTACCGGTTCTACATGGACGAGCGAGAGGACGAGGCGGAGCTGAAGGAGCACCGACTCCGCATCCTCGAGCAGGAACACGGCGTCTGGCGCTGTCAGACCCAGTTCTCCTGCACCGAGGTCTGCCCGAAGGACATCCCGCTCACCGAGCACATCCAGGAGCTCAAGCGCGAGGCGGTCAAGAACAACCTCAAGTTCTGGTAATCAACAATGTACGAACACGACGTCATCGTGGTCGGTGGCGGTGGCGCGGGACTCCGCGCCGCCATCGCGGCCCAGGAAGAAGGAGCGGACGTGGCTATCGTCACGAAACTCCACCCCGTTCGCAGCCACACAGGCGCTGCAGAGGGTGGCATCAACGCGGCCCTGCGGGACGGCGACGACTGGGAACTGCACGCCTACGACACGATGAAGGGGTCGGACTACCTCGGCGACGCCCCCGCAATCGAGACGCTGGCACAGGACGCCCCCGAGGAGGTCTTCCAGATCGAGCACTGGGGGATGCCGTTCTCCCGCGAGGAGGACGGCCGCGTCTCCCAGCGACCGTTCGGCGGGCTCTCGTTCCCGCGCACCACCTACGCCGGCGCGGAGACGGGGCACCACCTGCTGCACACGATGTACGAGCAGGTCGTCAAGCGGGGCATCCAGGTGTACGACGAGTGGTACGTGATGGACCTCGCCGTCACCGACGAGGAGACGCCCGAGGAGCGCTCCTGTCACGGCATCGTCGCCTACGACGTGCAGTCCGGCGAGATAGCCGGCTTCAAGGCGAACGACGGGGTCATCCTCGCGACCGGCGGCCCCGGGCAGGCGTTCGACCACACGACGAACGCGGTCGCCTGCACCGGCGACGGCTACGCGATGGCCTACCGCGCCGGCGTCCCGATGGAGGACATGGAGTTCGTCCAGTTCCACCCGACGACGCTGCCGAGCACCGGCGTCCTCATCTCCGAGGGCGTCCGCGGCGAGGGTGGTATCCTCTACAACGCCGACGGCGAGCGGTTCATGTTCGAGCACGGCTACGCGAACAACGACGGCGAGCTCGCCTCGCGTGACGTGGTCTCGCGCGCGGAGCTGACAGAGGTCAACGAGGGCCGCGGCTTCGAGGACGAGTACGTCATGCTCGACATGCGCCACCTCGGCGAGGAGCGCATCGTCGACCGCCTGGAGAACATCCTCCACCTCGCGGAGGACTTCGAGGGCGTCGACGGGCTCAAGGAGCCGATGCCGGTCAAGCCCGGCCAGCACTACGAGATGGGCGGCATCGAGACCGACGAGAACGGGCTGACCTGCATCGACGGGCTGTACGCCGCGGGCGAGACGGCCTGCGTCTCGGTCCACGGTGCGAACCGCCTCGGCGGCAACGCCCTGCCCGAACTCATCGTCTTCGGCGCGCGAGCCGGCACGCACGCCGCCGGTGGCGACCTCGGCGAGGCCCAGATCGAGACGGGCGAGCGCGGCGACATCGAGTACGACGAGACCGAACTGCCGTACCAGCCCGGCGAGGTCGGTATGGACACCGGGTCCTCGGGTGTGGCGGCCGACGGCGGCGCGGTCACCGCAGACGCCGACGCGGTCGTCGAGCGGGAGGTCGAGGCCCAGCGCGAACGTGTCTCCACGCTGATGGAGAAGGACGAGGGCGTCCAGCACTCCCAGATCCGCGAGGACCTCCAGAAGACGATGACGAAGAACGTCAACGTCTTCCGCGAGGAGGAGGGCCTGAAGCAGGCCCTGCGCGACATCCGGGAGATCCGCGAGGCCTACCAGGACGTCTACGTCGACGACCCGTCGCGGACGTTCAACACGGACCTCCAGATGACCATCGAGACGCGCAACCTCATCGACGTCGCCGAGACCATCACGCTCGGCGCGCTCGTCCGCACGGAGTTCCGCGGCGCGCACTGGCGCGCGGAACACCAGGAGCGCAAGGACGACGAGTGGCTGAAGCACACCCTCGTCGGCTGGAACGACGGCGACCCGACAATCTTCTACCGTCCGACCATCCTGGAGGGCGAGAACAAGACGTACGAGCCGAAGGAACGGTCCTACTGAGGGCCGTTCGGTCTGCGGTCTGACTGGCGATTCTCCGATCCGGTACCCCTGCTGTCGACCGCACGCGTGGAGCGTCGGCTACGGAATGACGCCCGTCCCCTCTGGAGTCGGGAAGAAGAACATCGCCCAGATGACCAGCAGGAAGACGAGGACGGCCACGAGGAGCCTCGCCCAGGGCATGGGCAGTGGTCTGCTGTTGGACATACGTCGGCGTACGTCCTGGCGGGAAGTAATCACTCCGGAACAGACACGTTGGCTCTTCCGTACCGACCTCACAGCCCGAGTGCGGTGACCAGATCGTCGACCGTCAGCCCGAGTTCGCCCATCACCCGGAACCCGAGGAAGATACCCACGATACCCATCACGCCCGCGAGGTTCGGCGGGGCGGGGATGGGAATCTCGACGAACTTGAACAGCGCACCGACCGTGAATCCGGTGAGCGTGGCGAGGACGACCTGCGTGACGTTCATGGCAACCTCAGTGGTCTCTCGTGCGCGGGTAAAAGACGTTCCATTCCACGATAGGGTCGTGCTACCATGTGCGCACGATTTCGGGTCGAAGTCGCCCCCGTCTCTCGTTCTCGTGAATCGGGAACTACAGCCTGTATATACGTCCTGTCCGGACATCTGTATGAGTGTAGGAGGAAAGAACAATGGCAACCAATCAACTATCGGCCGGAGCGAACACGTTCGAGAGCAAACTCGGTGGCATCACCGTCAAGGGCAAGGCACACAGCCTCAGTGCGTGGTTCGTCCTCGCGCTCCGGCTGATGATGGGGTACGCGTTCCTCCACGCCGGCTGGGACAAGGTCGCAGCCGGCGGGTGGACGGCGAACGGCTACCTCGAGAACGTCGCGGCGGCGAACGGCAACCCGCTCGAGGGGATGTTCGCGGCCATGGCTGGCTCGCCGTTGTTCATGGACTTCGTGAACATCGCCGTCCCGTGGGGTGAGCTCCTCATCGGTCTCGGGCTCATCGTCGGTGCGCTGGTCCGCCTCGCGGCGTTCTTCGGCGCGCTCATGATGCTCATGTTCTACTTCGGGAACTGGAGCATCGAACACGGCATCATCAACGGCGACTTCGCCTACATGCTCGTGTTCCTGGCCATCGCGGCGTTCGGTGCGGGCCGCATCCTCGGCCTGGACACCTACATCGAGCGGTACGAGCTCGGTGGCGAACCGATCATCGAGAAGTACCCGGCGCTGCGCTACATCCTCGGCTGAGGCGGTAGCGGGCTTGGGTTCGGCTTTTCCTTTCGGTCAGTTTCGGTTCATCAGTGCAGCCTGTCGTAGAGCGCGTCGCCCACGAGTCCACCCACGAGCAGCGGGAGGATCAGGAAGCCGCCGACCTGCAGCAGGACGAGCGTCGCCCAGCGGGTCAGCGGTTCCTGTGGCGGCCAGAGCGCTTCGAGCAGGAAGCCCGTGATGTAGCCCCAGAAGACGACGACGAGCACGGCCGCCACGACAGCCGAGCTGGCGAGCCGGAACCGGAGGCGCCCCCGGTCGCGGCTTCGGTCCTCGCCGACGCCCGGCGGGTCGGGCCACTCGCGGTCGTCGTCGCGTGTCATACCGGCACTAACGGAGGGGTGTACAAGAACGTCGCGCTCGCCGAGCTCGGGTCACCTGATCGTCGCGCCGCCTCAGAGCTCGATGCGCTCGACAAGCTCGTCGGTCTCGTCGGCCTGCACGGCGACGATGCGGATCTGGTCCTCGAGCATGGAGTCGCGGAGCTTCGCCTTCAGCAGGTTGTCGACCTGGTAGACGCCGGCCGCGCTCGTCATCTCGATCTCGACGAGGACGGGGTACTCGTCACCGATCTGGAGCGAGACGTTCCGGATCGCCTGGCTCGAGAGCGTATCGATGCCGCGCCCGCCCTTCTTGTACGGGATGCGCGAACGGCCACGCTCCATGTCGAGCGCGTCGGCGATGCGGACGACCCCTGCCTCCCGGGTCAACGGTTTCTCCGCGGTGTGGTGACAGAGGATCGCGTGCAGCACCTCCCCCTTCACGCGGACCGCGTCCGGCTTCGTGTAGAACTCGGGCAGGATGCGGTCGAGTTCGTCCGACGCCAGCGGGATGGAGTAGTAGGAGTGCGAGTCGCGGTGGACGACGTGGCCGATGTCGTGCAGCGTCGCCGCGAGCGCGATGATGACCGGCTCGTCGGCCTCCTCGAGCCCCTGCTGGCTGGCCCCGTTGAACTCGATGCCCGACTGCTTCAGCAGGTCGTAGAGACAGAGTGCGCGGTGGCGCACGATGGAGATGTGCTTCGAGCCGTGGTCGTTGTACCCCTTCCGGTCGACGGCGTTGACGTTCTGTGCCTCGAGGTAGGTCGTGATCTCCGGGTCGTTCTCCACGAAGTCGAGCACGTCGTTCAGCCGGTCGTCGGGGAAGGCGTGGGGCTCGCCGGGGCGGTAGATACGGCCCGCAGACTGGTTGTCCTGGGTGTCACTCATACCGTTGCACTCGACTCCCCGAGTACAAAAGCAGACGGGTGCGCTCAGTCGTCGGCCGCCTCGACAGGGTCGGACGCGGCTGCAGCGGCCGCCTCGCGGACCGCATCGTAGTCCGGTTCGACGCCGGGGTCGTCGCTGATCCAGCGGTAGGCGACCGTTCCGTCGCCGTCGACGACCAACACCAAACGCTTGGCGACGCCCGGGACGCCGAGGTTCGCGAAGTCCATCCGGACGTCGTACGCGTCGATTATCTCGCGGTCGGAGTCGCTCACCAGCCCGAACGAGAGGTCGTTCTGGTCGCGGAACTCGTCGAGTGCGAACGGCAGGTCGACCGACACGCCCAGGACGGTCGCGCCGACGTCCTCGAAGTTCGCGAGCCGGTCCCGGAACGCACACAGTTCGTCCGTGCAGACGCTCGTGAACGCACCGGGGAAGAACGCGAGCACGACGGGGGGCGTCTGTTCGGAGAGCGTGACCTGTTCGACGCCGCCGCTTGCCATCGGTGCCGTGAAATCGGGTGCCTCGTCGCCTTCGTCTACCATCGAGGGCGCTTGGGAACGGACCGAAAAGGGGCGTTCGGTTACCGACTCCACGTCAGTTTCACACATGGGTCGAGCAAAAAGGTTATAATTACCAGCGGGCAAGCATCGCGTAGAGATGGCACTTGCAACCACACCGCTGTTCGTCGGCGGACTGGGCGCTCCCGAAGTCGTGCTCATCTTCCTCGTGGTCGTGCTCCTCTTCGGAGCCAACAAGATTCCGAAGATCGCACGTTCCACCGGTGAGGCGATGGGCGAATTCCAGAAGGGGCGAGAAGAGGTCGAACAGGAACTCGAAGAGATCCGCGATGGAGCCAAGGTCGACAGCAGCTCCAGCAGCTCCAGCAGTTCCAGCACCACCAGCTCGGACGCGACGGTCGAGCCGGACCCGATCGACACCGAGTCCGAGACCGAGACGGAGACCGAATCCGACTCGAAGTAACCGGCTTTTTTCGCGGACGAGATATCGAGGGCGTGTGGCCTAGTGGATAGGGCGGACGGTTCCTAACCTTCAGATCGTGGGTTCGAATCCCACCACGCCCGCTGCCTGTCACGAGCGAACGCGAGTGACGGCAGCGGGCGGTGGGTTCGAATCAGGGAGGTCGCGCGCAGCGGAGCGAGCACGTCCGACCGTGGTTCGAACCCCACCATGCCCGGGGAGGGCGGAGCGAGCACGTCCGACCGCGTATCGGGCCTACCACGTCGGTCTCGCTCGCCGGAGTCTCGCCGCGCCCTCCCGGGACTCTGGTCAGTTCATCGACAGACCTGTCTCGTACGCGCATCGCCGCCGTCGGAGACTGAACGTGTTGGTTGACCGGAACGACCGGCACAGCACGCGCGTCGCACGAGGGCGTGGAGGCGCGAGATGTGGACGTCTGACACGGCCGCGTCTCACGATTCGGTGGCGCCGGTCAGGGCCGGATCCATCACTTAATTCTGTCCATCTGGACGTGAATACATCGAGACGATATTTGTACTTATGTCCTATAAACAGAAATTAAGTGGATACGTAGCTGCCGAAGCTGACCGATAATCGCAAGTGGGCGCCATGGTAACCCGAGAATAACTAACGATGTTGACTGGATCGGCCGCTGGGTTTCAAATCTGATAATCGGTGGAAGGTTTTTTGCTCGCGTAGGAAAAGGGGTAGTCAATGGCTGTTAACGATGCCGACGGTTCCGAGGCGAATCAGTTCGAGGGGACTGATGAATCGGCCTCTACGTCGGGTGACGGCCCCCCTGAACGTCCGGTCGAGGGCTCGGACACCAGAGTGGGCGAGTACACGTGGCGGGACTTCATGCAGGATTACGGGTACGAGGACGAAGTCTCGACGCTGTACGCTGGCGTCAACCGACAGACGACGGAGGACTCCGAGCGCCTCGGATTGGGCAACAGCGAGGGCGAAGTGGCAACGGCACCGCACGGTTCCGCGTGGGACACGGTCGAGTTCGACCCCGAGGTGTACCTGGGCTACCATCCGGACGAACTGGCGGAGCGGATAACCGACTACGCGGGTGCGAACGGCAAGTGGCTCTGGCAGGAGTTCGCCGCGTACTGCGACCCCGAGACCACGCCGGTGGTCAAGGACGAGTGGACCTGGGAGCACTTCAAGTGGGAGTACCACTACGAGGACGACGGCTCGATCCCGACCGATTCGGCCGGCGAGAAGGTCGAGTTCGACGAGGAGGAGTACCTCGGCTTCGAGGCCGAGGACACGGAGGGCGTGCTCAGTCAGGCCGACGACTTCGCACAGGAGCTCGACGACTTCGTCGAGGAGCACACCGTCAACGTCACGCACGAGGACGAGGACGAGTTCTTCTCGACCGATGCCGGCAACACGACCGTCGTCAACCGGTACGACCTCGAGAAGGCCGTCCCGCGCGAGAAGAAGCTCCACTTCCGCGAGGAGGAGCGCTACTGGGTGAACAAACCCTACGCGTTCGTCATCATCTTCCACTCCGAGAAGGAGAACGAGAAGAAGTACTACGCGATCGAGCCGTACATGAACGAGATCGAGGACGACCTCCAGGAGTTCATGTCCGGCAAGCTCCGGACCGCCATCAAGTACTCCGACGACGAGGTCACCGTCGAGGGCGACGAGGACGCCCGGCGGGAGGTCATCGACCGCGAGACGAAGCGACTGCTGAAGCGGTACGACCTGTTCTCGGGGAAGACACGCGGGCGCGGCTCCTCCGGCGGCGGCGGTATCGTCCAGCAGATCCGCGAGATGTTCGATACTGCCGAGGAGGGTGAGAGCATCGACGCCGGCGGGGACGAACCGACCGCCGAGGAGCTCGAGGGCATCAAGGCACGGCCCGAGCCCGTGGTGGTCGCCGAGGACGCGGACACCCTCAACGAGTACCAGGTCGAGAAGCTGCTCTACCTGCTGAAACGGAACTTCATCGGGTACGAGCGCATCGACCCCATCAAGCACGACATCAACGTGGAGGACATCTCCTGCAACGGCCACAACTCGCCCGTCTTCGTCTACCACAGTGGCTACGAGCAGATCATCTCCAACATCTTCCACGGCCACCACGAGCTCGACGACTTCGTGGTGAAGCTGGCCCAGCGCTCCGGCAAGGGCATCTCGAAGCGGCGGCCGCAGGTCGACGCGACGCTGCCGGACGGGTCGCGTGCCCAGCTCACGCTCGGGCGCGAGGTGTCCGACCACGGGACGAACTACACCATCCGTCAGTTCAACGACGTCCCCTTCACCCCCATCGACCTCATCAACTGGAACACGTTCTCGCTCGACGAGATGGCGTTCCTCTGGCTCTGCATCGAGAACCACAAGTCCCTCATCTTCGCCGGCGGTACTGCGTCAGGGAAGACGACGAGCCTGAACGCCATCTCGCTGTTCATCCCCTCGAACTCGAAGATCGTCTCCATCGAGGACACGCGCGAGGTCGAGCTGCCCCAGCGGAACTGGATCGCCAGCGTCACCCGGCCGTCGTTCAGCGAGGACAGCCAGGGTGACGTCGACGAGTTCGACCTGCTGGAGGCCGCACTGCGCCAGCGCCCCGACTACATCGTCATGGGTGAGATCCGTGGTGAGGAGGGCCGGACGCTGTTCCAGGTCATGTCGACCGGTCACACCACCTACACCACGTTCCACGCGGACTCCGTGGGCGAGGTCCTGAAGCGGTTCACCACGGACCCCATCAACGTCTCGAAGACGATGTTCACGGCGCTCGACCTGGTGTCCATCCAGACCCAGACACGGGTCAGCGGCGACAAGGTCCGCCGGAACCGCAACATCACGGAGATCAACCACTACGACGCCGAGAACGACGAGATCAACGTTCAGGACGTCTACCAGTGGCAGGCAGAGACCGACGAGTTCCTCAAGATGGGCGAGTCGAACACGCTCGAAGAGATCGAGTTCGACCGCGGCTGGAACCGCGAGCGGCTGGAGAACGAGCTGTTCCAGCGCCGCGTCATCCTCGCCTACCTCATCAAGAACGGGCTCAGCAAGTACGTCGAGGTCGCGGCGACCGTGCAGGCGTTCGTCAACGACCCCGAGACCATCCTCGCGCTCATCGCGAACGGGCAGCTGGAGGAGAGTCTCGACGACCTGCGCGAGATGGAGTCGGTCTACATCGACGTCGACCCGGAGGACGAGGAGCTCGTCCCCCGACCGGACCCCGACGACGAGACGTACAACCTCGCACAGGACATCCTCGAGCGCGCCGAGGAGTCGCTCTTCGAGGAGTACCGCGACGTGGAACTCAGCGGGCTGGGCATCCAGTCGGCCATCTCCGGCTCCGGCATGGACGAGGAGGAGGCCGAGATCGAGGCCGAGCCCGGCGATGGCGGCGACTTCGACTTCGGCGGCTCCGTCGGCGCCGACGACGACCCGTTCGAGCTCGGTGGCGACGACAGCGAGGACTTCTCCTTCTCCGGCACGGACGAGGAGGTCGACGACGGCCCGTCCTGGCTGAGCGACGAGGGCGACGGCTTCGACTTCGGCGAGGACGCGGGCTTCGGTGCGGGTTCGAGCTCGGACGAGACCGCCGAGGCACAGGCCGACACGGCAGCGGCCGGCGGCCCCGAACCGGCACCGGAGGGGACGCCGGAGCTCGAGGCTGGTTCGAGCGCCACGGACGAGGCCACGACCGCCGACGAGCCGAAGACGGAGTCGGCCGAGGCGTCCGCAGCCGACGCGGCGGGGGACGAGACCGACACAGGGACGCCCGAACTCGAGGAGAGCGCCAGCGACGTGAGCGCGGAGTTCCCGGCGCTCGACGACGGTGACGACGAGGCGGCGTTCGGCGAGAGCGAACCGGAGGCGACGGACGACTCCGGGCCCACCTTCGACGAGGCCGAGGACGAGCCCATCTTCTCGGATGCGGACGACTCCGGTGGCGAGTCGATGTTCGACGCCGGTGCGCGTGAGGACGCGGCGACCGAACCGGAGCTCCCCGAGTCGGACGCGCCCGACACGTCGACCGAAGAGTCGGTCGAAGCGGAGTCCGACGACGCCGACGCAGCGGCCGTCGGTGACGAGGCCGCAGATGCGTCGGCGGATGCAGACAGTCCTGCCACGAGCGAAGCCGACGAGCCGGCTCCCATCGACGACGAGGAGGCGTTCTTCGGCGGTGACGACGAGCAGTTCTTCGAGGAGGACGACGAGGAGGTCGACTCCATCTTCGGTGACGAGAGCGGTGGCATCTTCAGCGGCAGCGACGACGACGAGGGCGAGGATGACGCTGGGATGTTCGACGCCGCCGCCGAGGCGGTCGACGAGGACGACGGCGGGATGTTCGACGACACCGACGAGGAGGACGACGGGAGCATCTTCGGTGGCTCCGACGACGACGATGACGGTGCGGCGGACGGAGAGGAAAGCGTCTTCGGCGACGCCGGGGACGAGGAGCGCGGCGACGGTGATGCGGAATGAGTCTCCAGACCCGAACCGACGCCGGTGAGAGCAGCGGGTTCGACACCTCCACCGACTCGCTCGGGGACATGTTCTACCCGCTGTACGAGCGGCTGTTCGACGACAACTCGGACTTCGTCGCCGACGTGGAGACGAAGCTCGCGCAGGCCCGGATGGCCGACACCGTCGAGATGTACCTCTCGCGCTCGCTCGGCATCGGCGTGCTCTCCGGTGCGGCGCTGTGGGCGCTCGGGACGGCCATCGGCTACCTGCTGTTCATGACCGGCATCGTGCCGACGGACAACATCCTCGGTGCGACCATCCCGAACGCGACGCTCGTCGACATCATCAACGCGGTGAAGGTGCCCGCGCTGGTCGTCGTGACCGGGCTGTTCCTCGGGTCGATCGGCTTCGCGATGGGGTTCGGAGCGCTCGTCGCGGTCCCGTACTCACGGGCCTCTGCACGCAAGCGCGAGATCAACATGCTGCTGACCGACGCGGTGTCGTTCATGTACGCGCTGTCCGTGGGTGGCCTGAACCAGCTCGAGATCCTCGAGGCGATGGCGAAGGCCGAGGACACCTACGGCGAGGTGGCCAAGGAGTTCCAGTCCATCGTCCAGGAGACGGAGTACTTCGACACTGACTACCGGACGGCCATCCGGAACCAGGCGATGGAGACGCCGAGCGACGAGGTCGCGCAGTTCCTCACGGACATGCTCTCCATCGTCAACTCCGGCGGTGACATGGAGAACTTCCTGAAGGACAAGAAGGACAAGCACATGCGGACCGCCAAACAGCAACAGGAGATGACCCTGGAGACGCTGGAGCTGTTCGGCGAGATGTACATGACGCTGTCGCTGTTCCCGCTGCTGCTCATCATCATCCTGGTCATCATGCGGATGCTGGGCGAGGCGGACCCGATGATGCTTTACGCGACCGTCTACGGGCTCATCCCGATGACCGGTGCTGGCTTCCTCGTGCTCGTGTCCACGGTCAAGCAGGACGAGCCCGGTGACGGGTTCCTCAGCCCTGCCGACGCCGACGACCGGCTCTCGGTCCAGCAGGGTGCCGGTCTGCTGAACCTCGGCCTCGTCGAGGAGTACACAGGCGAGTACTCGATGTTCGACCGCATCAAGAACAAGGAGGGCACCTACGAGACGATGCAGGTGCTCAAGGCCCCGCACCTCTTCTTCCGGGACAACCCGCTCTACACGATGGCACTGACGGTGCCACTGGTGCTCGTCATCCTCGTCGTCGCGATGGTCGCCGGTGCGGTGCCGACCTCGTGGGACGGCATGATCGAGGACCCCGTCTGGGGCACCTTCGTCTACATCTACCTGCCGACGTACGTCGTCGTCCTCCCACTCGCGGTGTTCCGGGAGTGGAACGTGCGCTCGCGCAGCGTCATCACGAACAGCATCTCCGACAACCTGCGGAAGCTGTCCAGCGCGAACGACACCGGTCAGACGCTGCTCGAGTCGCTCCGGACGGTCTCCGAGACCACGAGCGGGAAGATGGCGACGGAGTTCGAGACGATGCACGCGAAGGTCAACTACGGGATGAGTCTGAAGCACGCGCTCGTCGAGTTCAACAACAAGTACCACATCCCACGGATGGCGCGGACGGTGAAGCTCATCTCGAAGGCACAGGAGGCCTCCAGCCAGATCACGGACGTGCTGACGACGGCCGTGCAGGCGTCGGAGAACCAGGACGACATCGAGCGCGAGCGCAAGTCCCGCACGCGGATGCAGGTCGTCATCATCCTGATGACCTACCTCACCCTGCTCGCGGTCATGGCCATCCTGAAGACGCAGTTCCTCGACGTGCTGACCGGACTGAACGACGCCAGCGGCGGGGGCAGTTCGAGCGGTGGTCCCAGCCTTGGCGGCGCCGTCAACACCGGCCGGCTCTCGCTGCTGTTCTTCCACGCAGTGACGATGCAGGCCCTGCTGTCCGGGCTCATCGCGGGGTACATCCGCGATGCCGACATCATGAGCGGGCTGAAGTTCGTCCTCGTGCTGATGACGATCGCACTCGTCGTGTGGGCGGCGGTGGCATGAGAACGATGAAGACGACGGGAACCACCATTCAGAGCGGCTCTGACCGGGGACAGACGACACAGGACTTCGCTGTCGGCATCAGCGTCTTCCTGCTGACGGTCGGGTTCACGTTCGGCTTCCTGCCGACGCTACTGAGCCCGTTCGGGTCGCCGGTCGGCGACGACATCACGGCCAAGTCCGACCGCGTCGCCGGGACGATGATCAGCGACCTCGCGGTCGACGGCGAGCCGCGGACGTTGAACGCGACACAACTGCAGGCGTTCATCTCGAACAACCAGTCCGAGGCGAGCCTCCGGGAGTACTTCGGCTTGCGCGCCTCGGCGGACCTCAACGTCACGGTCATCGACGTTCACGATGGAGGCGGGAGGGACGTACTGCAACTGGGTGGGAGCCCGATGGTAGCGGGCGACGACTACCGGTCACAGACGCCGGCCGCATCGACGACGAGGGTCGTCCTCGTCTCGGGTGGCCAGTGCGACGTCCAGTGCCTGCTGGTGATCCGGGTGTGGTGATACGATGAACGACGACAGGTCACAGGCCTACACGCTCGAGGGGTTCATCGGGTCGATACTGCTACTGACGGCCATCCTCTTCGCGTTCCAGTCGGTCGTCATCCTCCCGACGACGTCGGGCTCGGTGAGCCTCGACATCCAGGAGCAGCTCCGGACGTCCGCCAACGACATCATGATAATCAGTGCGGACGACGGGAGCCTCTCCTGTCACGTCCGGTACTGGAACGAGTCGACGACGGAATCGACCTTCGCGAAGGGGCAGTCAGCCGACCAGGGCTACGGGGTGGACCCACCACCGAACGTCACCACGTGTGACGCCGACGGGACGCAGTTCGGCGCGATGCTGAACGAGACCTTCGGCGAGCAGGAGCAGGAGTACAGCATCACCGTCTCCTACCGGAACGGGAGCGCCACCGAGCAGGTGGCGATGGTCAGTCGAGGGTCGGAGAACGCGCCGGCCGTGTCGACGACGTACACCGTCACGCTGTACGACGACCAGCGGCTCCTCGGGCCGGGGTGCCACCCTGGCTGTGAGACGCTCGGCGACGCCTACGCCAGCGGCTACTTCCCGATCCCGGAGGCCGACGAGTTCGAGGACAGTCCGATCTACAACGTGGTCGTCATCCGGGTGATCATATGGTAGGCATCGACGAGGACCCGTCGCGTGCACAGATCGTGCTCGTGGGCGCACTCGCGATCGCGTTCATCGTCCTCGGCATCGTCGTCGTGTTCAACACGAGCCTGTACGCGGAGAACGTCGACTCGACCGGCACCGTCTCCGCCGTGAACCAGGCCGAACAGGTCAGGGACGCCGGTGGCCGGAGCGTCGCCGGACTGGCCTACCGGATGAACGAGGGGAACTACAGCAGCGAGTCGGACCTCGCGACGACCATGAACGGGAACGCCAGCAACCTCAGTGCCGTCTGGCAGTCCCTGTACGCACGGTCGCAGCCGACCGTCGTGAACGTCTCGCTCGACGAATCGAGCTCGGAGTACGGCGTGCGGGTGTTCCAGCCCACGAACGACGACTTCCGGGCACACGACGGCGGCAATCTGGAGAACTGGAACGTGACGCCCACCGGTGGCTCGTACGCAGACGTCGGTCGATTCGACCTGACGCTGGAGCGGGATACCCTCGAGACCAGTCCGTCGGACGCGTTCCACATCGGCGCCCGTGGCGGCGACGGCAGTGGCAACGAAGCCTGGCGGGTCATCTGGTTCGTCAACGATTCCGACGCTCTCGACGTCTACGTCGGGTCGGGGTCCGGGTCGGCACCCGCGAACTGGGCGAACGAGACCGAGGCGAGCCCGACCTGCAACGACATCACCGTCGGACCGACGATCGAGGTCGACATGGTGAACGGCTCCGTCGAAGGGACCTCGTGCACGTTCGAGTTCACCGACGACATCGCGTCCGTGCCCGGGGAGGACGGCTATCAGGTGCGGTTCGTCGACGGCGGCAACGCCGAAGGGCAGTACCAGGTGTACCTGAGCGACACCGCGTTCGAAACGAACAGCTTCGGGACGCGCGTCGGGAACTCGGGCGATGGGCCGTACTACAGCTACATCCTCTGGAAGACCACGGCCATCGTCCAGTACGACTCGCCGTCGGCATCGTACACACGAACAGCGACCGACCCCGTCTACAACAGCACACGATGATACGACAACCCACCGACGACCGTGGTGTCTCCATCGCACTGACCCACGTCCTGACCATCGGCATCACGACCGTCCTCGTCGCGGGGCTGCTCCTCGGTGCGAGCGGCCTGCTAGAGGACCGCAAGACCGGTGCCGCCCAGACGGAGCTGCGGACGCTCGGGAACCGGATGGCCGAGGACATCGCGAACGTCGACCACGAGGCCGACGGTGCGAGCGGCCAGATCGTCTTGGAGACCAACCACCCCGAACAGGTGTCGGGCTCGGGGTATGCGGTGTCGCTGTACGGCACGTCCGCCGCCGAGTGCGGGACGTATCAGAGCAACGCCGACGTGGCCTGCCTCGTGCTGGATTCGCCACAGGCCGACGTGCAGATAATCGTGCCGTTCAGGGCCACGACGCCGATCACGGAGAGCAGCGCCAGCGGCGGTGATTTCTTCATCGTCTACGACGGCTCGACGCTCAGTATCGGTGGCGAGCGGCCACCCGCGCTGGCACCGCCGTCGGCTCCGCGGGTCGCGGAGGTGACCGCATGAACCTCCGTGACGACCGCTCCGTGAGCGACGTCCTCGCGTTCGTCCTCGTCTTCTCTATCATCATCACCTCGGTCGGGCTGGTGTACAGTGTCGGCTTCAGCAGCCTGAGCGACTTCCAGGAGTCCGAGCAGAAGACGAACGCCGCCCGCGCCTTCGACGCGTTCTCGACGGTGTTCGACGACGTACAGGAGGGGCGAGCGGTCGCCCGGAACGGCGAGTTCCGTCTCAACGGCGGCACCATCCAGCTGAGCCAGGAGAGCGAGTTCACGCTCGAAGCACAGGATTCGGGTGGGGGCACCCTCTGGAGCGATACCGCCACCACGGGCTCGCTCCTGTACACCGTCGACGGCACCACCATCGGCTACGAGAACGGTGCCGCCTTCCGTCGGGACGGCGACGCGTCGGCGATGTTCGACGAGCCGTCGTTCCTCTGTCAGGGCGACCGCGCCGTCGTCTCCCTCGTCGTCCTCTCGCCGAACAATGCGACCACGCAGAGCGGGGACGGCAACGTGTTAGTCAAGGCGCGGGAGACACGGACGGAGGTGCTCTACAGCGCGCAGGGGAGTAGCTCGGCAGCCGAGAGCGTCAACCTCTCGTTCTCGGACAGTGCGTTCGGGGATGCCTGGGGACGCTACCTCGTCGACAACGGCTGGTCCGATCTGGGAAGCGGCGAGTACGGGTGCTCGGCCGACACCGTCGTCGTCCGCGTGACGGTCATCGACGTCGAGATCCCTGCCCCGCAGTAACCTTCCCCCGCTCTCGAATCGCGGGAGTTAAAAGGGACTGTCGTCTTACCAGTAGATACGGGCGCTTAGCTCAGCCTGGACAGAGTACTTGGCTTCGGACCAAGCTGCCGCGGGTTCAAATCCTGCAGCGCCCATTCGAAAGTAACCCGTTCTGCAGCCAACTCAAAAAGTTCGGTAGAGGCGTCTACGCGGTCGAAGTCTGAAGATTTCGAGTTTTCGGAATACCCCTCAAATCGGTTCTCAATAGCTTTGGTAACGCACCACCTCGCAGTCTGTCGATTCGTCGCGCAAATCCGGGGGAGGTCTGCGTGCGCACCGACCAGCTCGGTATCACCGCCGACGAGCTTCGCGACCGGGAGAACTCGAAGCCGAAGGCCACCATCTCGCGCGAGTTCCGATGCTCCGGGTGCAGTGTCCGGGGACGGCGGGTCACTCGGAGGCGGGTCCTGTCCTCGGCGTATCAGACGGCCGGGCGTCGGGAACAGGTCGATGCAGGTACGGACAGACCTACAGCGGGAGGTCCATCGTCAACCCGGTGCCGGGGGCGTCGGGGTCCTCGATGAACACGTGCGTCGGCGGCCCGGTTCTGATGACGCCGTCGATATCGTCGGGGTCGACGGTACCGACGAACGGACCGGCATCGCCGTTCCGGATCTCGTCCTGACCGTGGTCGAAGTAGTCGTGATGCGGTTGGATCTGGCCTTCGATGTCGATGGTGTAGTCGTAGCCGGGGAAGGCCGGGTTCCCGTCTCTCCGTATCCCGAGCGCCGCGTACCCGGCTGACGTCGAGTCGACGTCGATCTGCAGCCAGCCGTAGTCCTTGTAGGTGACGTTGATCTGGGTGATCCAGTCGTCGGAGTCCATCCAGTAGTTGTCGACGCCGCCGTCGTAGATCTTCCCGTCGGCGTAGTCGCCCCAGCCTCGGATCTTGTCGTGGTCGTTCGCGCGGTTCCCCTTCTCGAGGTCGTCGCGTCCGACCTCGGTGTGGATCTGGTACTCCCAGTAGTTGCCAGAAGAGTACACCCGGATCTCGTCCGTGTTACTCGCGTCTGGTGCTGCTGCTGCGGTCCCACTCGCGGCGATGCCGGTGACACCGATCGCAGCGGCCGCAGTCGATCGGAGGAAGCGTCGTCGTCCGAATCTGTTGTCGCTCATCGCGACCCGATTTTCGAATCACCAAAAGAAATGCTTTGTGGTAACCATAATTAATCATATGGTAATCTTGGAAGAGAGTGGTGAAGATAGTATCAGAATCAATTACCAAGATACGTAACCCGGCTGCATTCGGATTGTAGGTCACGAACGACGATACCTCCGGCAGAAAATAACCCGTGACGGTCGGTTGTACGGGGGTGAAACAGGTTCAATAACTCCGAATACTCGGGGAAAGCACATGTATAATCGAGTCGGACCTGTCTCGAAGTGACGGTTTGGACAGGTATGTCCGTCCCGGATGACCGTCCGGGGAGCGACGACGCTCACCGCCGTCTCACCAGCGGCTCGAGTGGTCCGTCGGCTCGTCCTGCAGCCTGACCCACCCGTGTACTGGAAGCGGCGGGCTGGACGCCGGACCGGGACCCGTTACCCGACGGGGATGTCGAAGCCGCCGTGCCCATCGTTCGAGGGGCGGCGGCGGAACCGTCGCCGTCCACGGGAGGAGCCGCGAGACGCTGGTTCGGGCCGCTCGCCGAGGGTCACGCTCGCGGTCAGTTCTGTGCCCTCGCGCCGAACGGTCAGTTCGGCCGTCTCGTCGGGGGCGGCTCGCGTGAGGAGGTAGCTCGTCAGTTCCTCCGTGGAGCGTACCGGTCGGCCGTCGATGCCCACGATGACGTCGCCGCCGGTGGGTATCTCCCGGCCGCGGACGTGGACGGACCCGTCGCAGCCACGGAGTCGGAACTCGTCGTCGGCAGCGTCCGGCGACGTGTCACCCGCGTCGACCACGAGGACACCCGAGGGGGCGTCGAGCCCGTTGGCCTCGGCGACCGTCGGGGAGACGTCGATCGTGCGGACGTTGAGGTAGGCCGGGCGGAACCGGCCGTCGGCGACGAGTGCGGGGACGACACGACGGACGATGGCCGGGCCGATGGCGAAGCCGATGTTCTCGCCTGCCTTGGCGCGGTTGACACCGACGACCGTGCCGTCGAGTCTGAGCAGCGGGCCGCCGCTGTTGCCGGGGTTGATGGCGGCATCAGTCTGGATGGTCTCCGGCAGGGCGAAGCCCGATCCCGTCGGGTTCGAGCGGTTCGTCCCGCTGACGTAGCCGACCGTGATGGTCCCGTCGAGACCCATCGGGTTGCCGATGGCGGCGACGTGTTCGCCGGGGGTGGGGTTCGACCCGGCGATCGGGAGCGGGGCCGCGTCGGCCGGGAGGTCGGTCACGTGGACGACCGCAAGGTCGGTGTAGGGGTCGGTGCCGACGACCGCGCCGGTACGCCACTGCCCGTCGTGGAAGCGGAGTTCGACGAAGTCGCTCTCGCCGACGACGTGCTGGTTGGTGATGACGTAGCCGTCGTCGTCGTAGACGAAACCGGAGCCGGCACCGCCCTGGCGGGAGCGGTCCCGCTCGGAGGTGACGTACACCGAGACGACCGACGGGATCACCTGTCTGTACAGCTGCTGTATCCGCGTGTCTTCGCTCATCTCGTGTTCGCGTTCGACGCGTCGGCCTGACGGCCGTGACAGTCGAACACACACCCCCTAGTCAACCGGGGTTCAAGTGTGTGTCGCGTCCCGAACCGCAAGCAGGCGGTGGACTCGCTCAGTCCTGCAGGAATCGGAACGCGATGTCACGGCCGTGGAGCTGGCTGAGATGTATCCAGAGGCGACCGAGGTTCTCCAGATGGCCGGCTGCGGCGAGGTCGCCGGCGACGACCGGTTCGAAGCCGAGGTCGGCGACGACGGACCCGACGGTCTCGACGGCCGCGTCGTCGTCGCCCGCGAGGAACATCGTCGCGGCCTCGCCGTCGAGCACCGGATCGGTCATCAGGTTCGCACCGATGGTGTTGAACGCCTTCACGACGTGGGCGGCCGGCGCGGCGTCGGCCACCCGTTCTCCGAGCGAGCGGTCCGAACGACTGCTAGGATACTCGTTGGTCGCGTCGACGAGCGGCTTGCCGGCGAGTGCGTCCGCGAGCTCCCCGGCCACGTCGACGACGGAGCCGGCGGGGACCGCGAGCACGACGACATCGCCTTGCTCGGCTGCCGCCCGCTGTGTGACGACCGTCGCGCCGTCGAAGACGGTCGTCTCCGGGGTGCGTGATCCGAGCAGCACGTCGTGGCCGGCGGTCGAGAGCCCTGTCGCGAGCGCCTGGCCGACGTGTCCGGTGCCGATGATTCCGACCTGCATGCCGCCCGTAGAGGCGGCCCGACTGCAAGAAGATTCGCTCGGGTATATCAGGCAGGCGGGTGTGTCGAGGCAGGCGGGTGCGTCCAGGCGGGTGCGTCGTCGCCGTTCTGGAGCCGGGGCCTCGACGAATGCGCGCATCTCGGGGACCGGAGCGTCCCGCTGTGACGGCCTCTCTCCTTCCCGACGACGGACCGGTTCGATGGCGACGGTGGAGTGGTCGGCGGAGTGGTCGGCGGTCTCGAACGCCCGGCGGCCGCGAACGACGCCGCGTCGCGATCAGGCGCTCGCCACTGCCCGTCGCGGGTCGGAGATGCCGAGACGCGTGCTCGCCCGACGTGCAGCCGCCGGGACGAAGACGTCGGTGTCGAACACCTTCGTCGCGCCGGGTCTGAGCAGACCCACGTTCCAGGCACTGCTGGAGACGGGCTCGTCCTGCTCGTCGTAGAACTCCACGACGACCTCCACCGCCGCTGCCTCGCCCTCGTTGGCGATGGTGAGCTCCACGTGGGCGAGCTGGTTCGCCAGGCTCGCGAGATCGGTCTCGGTGCCGTCTCCATCGTGGAAGACGAGCCGTTCGACGGTGACGGCGTCGCCCCGCTCGCTGATGTACCGGAAGAGCCGTTCCGAGATGTCCTCGTAGATACGGTCGCCCTCGGTGCCGATCGCGAAGAGCGCGCCGATGGGGTTGAGGTCGGCCCGCAGGTCGCTCGCGATGGTCGCCCGGTTCCGGGTGTTCGTCTTCAGCCGGCGGTAGTCGCTGATGAACGGGTCGAACGCGGACGGCAGCTCGCCGTCGAACAGGTCTGCGTACGCACGCAGCTCGGCGTCGAAGTTGAGCAGCGGCGGCAGCGGTGCGGCGGGTTTCCCGACCGGGACCCACGGTCGTCGCGTGGTCTCCCGTGGTTCGGCCTCGACCGCGGGCGCGGTCCGCCGCTCGAAGTAGCCGAGACTGTCGAGCACCACGCCGATGATGGCGCTGAGGACGGTCACGAAGACGACACCGGCGGTGAGCAGATAGGAGACCGGTGCCGGGAGCGCCAGCTGGAACAGCGCGATGAACACACAGGTCACGATACCGACGACGAGCAGGAACGACCCGAGGTCCGGGTCACGGCCCGTGAGGAACTCGATCCGGTCGAGGAAGGTCGACTCTGTCCCGTCGGCGGCATCGGACCGTCCGTCCGCTGGTCCGGTCACGCTCATGAGCGCTCCACCCGGTCCAGTCCGACCCGTCTGGCGTCGGCGGCACGCCGGAGTACCTGCACGAGGTGTGACACCCAGAGTCCGGCCGTGAACCCGAACAGCGTCCCGACCGTCGTGAGTCTGATGATCTCTTCGAGCGGTGCGAACGCGGCGAGGATGCAGAGCGCTCCGAAGAGGAACATGAGTGCGTACTGGACCCGTGTGTCGCGGTTCGCTCGTCGTAGCTCTTCGAACATTGTCGTGAGAAGTAGGTGTCGCGCGATAATAAATATAATTACTGACATAAGTTACGGGATGTTCGTCACGAAGGGGCCGTTCGTGGCGACGTGATTCCGGGATGGCGACGACCTGCCGACGCAGCGTCCGGACACTCGAACGGCGCACTGGACGGCGTCGGCACTCACGGACTCGGGAGATGGTCGAAAAACGCTTCCTCGGACTGCGGCGGAGCCTACTGGATGTGCCCTTCGGCGCGGAGCTGGTCGGCGTCCTGACTGGTGTAGCGCCACTCGATGTTCGCCTTCTCGTCCTGCCAGGACCACGGCTCGACGAGGACGACGTCGTCCACTTCGATCCAGTTCCGGTACTTCATCCGGCCCGGGATCCGACCGAGTCGTGTCTCGCCGTCCTGACAGTGGACGCGCACGTGGTTCCCACCGAGGTGCTCTGTCACTGTCGCGAACAGCTCGTCGTCGTTGGGCATCCGCAGGTTTCGCCGCTCTTCGTGTTCACTCACACCCTGATTACGTTGGAGCGACGGTTAAATCCTCCGAGAGACGGAGCCACATCCGTGACACCCGGTTCCTTCGACGCGTCTGTTCGGAAAAGTACGAAATTCAGGCCTTCTGGCTGCTGAAATCGGGCAGTCAGTTTAACCTCGATGACCGCCTACAGTCACCATGAACGTCTCCGACAGACTACTGCGGAACGTCGTCGAGACGGTGCCGATGGAGGTCGCGATTCTGGACCGGTCGGGGACGGTCGTCTACACGAACGAGCGCTGGCGGCGGTTCGGTCTCGAGAACGGGCTCGCCGGCGACCCGAACAGTCTCGGCGAGAACTACCTCGACGTGCTCGGGGACGACGAAGAAGCGACCGGGGACGTCCGTGACGCCATCGTGGCGGTTCTCGATGGCGACGACACCGTCCACCAGTTCGAGTACCCCTGTCACTCGCCCGAGGCGCCCCGCTGGTTCGTGATGTACGTCACCGGGGTGGTCGACGAGGACGGGGACCGCTACGCTCACCTCGGGCACCTCGACATCACCGAGCGGAAGCTCGCGGAGCTGTCTGTCGCCGACCGGAACGAACGGCTCCAGACCGTCGCGCGGGTGCTCTCGCACGACCTCCGGAACCCGCTGAACGTGGCGAGCGCCTACGTCGACCTGCTCGCGGAGTCGGGGGACCTGACGAACCTCGACGACATCCGGGCGGCACACGGACGGATGTCGTCCATCATCGCGGACGCGCTCGTCCTGGCCCGTGGTATCGATACCGACGAGCTGGAGACGGTGTCGCTCGAACGTACGGCGACCGAGTCCTGGGCGTTCGTCGAGGTCGGGAGCGCCTCGCTGGAGGTCACGGACGACCTGCGGTTCGTCGCCGACGAGAGCCTGCTCGGGAACCTCCTCGAGAACCTCGTCCGAAACAGCGTCGAGCACGGGACGGCGGACGGACAGCTCACGGTCCGCGTCGGGGTTCTCCCGACGGGTGACGGGTTCTACGTCGAGGACGATGGACGTGGCATCGACCCGGAGATCGCCGGCCGTGTGTTCGACGCGGGGTTCACGACCGCCGAGGACAACACCGGGTTCGGGCTGGCCATCGTCGACACGGTCGCGTCGGCACACGGGTGGACCGTCACCCTCGTCGAACCACCGGGAGGAGGCGTCCGGTTCGAGTTCGGCGGGGTCGAGGTGCTCCCCCGCTCGACGGCGGGAGCCCGGTTCGACGAGGTCGTCGGCGAGGACGCGTGACCAGCCTCAGTCGGTGGCGGCAGCGACGCCGACCAGCCGGTCGAACGCACCGCTCGCCGCGTGGCAGTGGCAGTACGTGCCGACGGTCCGGTACTCGGTCAGCCCGTCCATCCCGTCGGTGATGCCGTCGCCACGCAGCAGCTCGAACGCGAAGCGGGCGTCGGCGTCGGGCGTCGCCGACGAGTAGTGGAACTCGTGGCCGCGGAGACTGGTGTCAGTGGTCGCGGTCGGCCCGTCCGCCGTCGCCCGGAGCTCGACGTGGTCGAGGGCCTGGTAGCGGTCGTGCAGTCGGACGTCGGCGGGGAGAACACCGGCCATCGGGTACTCGTCGCCATCGACGGTCCTGATCGACCGCGAGAGAGCCATCAGGCCACCGCACTCGCCGAGTACCGGCAGTCCGTCGGCGGCGCGGTCCGCGAGCGACGCGAGCGCGGGGGCGGACGAGAGTGTGGCGGCGTGGCGCTCCGGGTAGCCCCCGGGCAGGTAGACCGCGTCGCAGTCCGGCAGGCTGTCGCCGGCGACCGGCGCGAACGTCGTCACGTCGGCGAGCGCGCGGAGCCGCTCCAGCGTCGCGGGATAGACGAACCGGAATGCGTCGTCGTGGGCGACGGCGACCGTCGGGCGACCGTCGTCCTCGGTGGCCGATGGGTCGGCGGTGCTCCCCGCCGTCGGGCGGCGGGCCGGCCGCGCGAGTTCGAGGAGGCGGTCAACCCGGACGTGTTCGGCGGCCGAATCGAGCGCGTCCTCGTCCACCGGCGCCTCGTCACCCATGTGGAGGCCGAGGTGGCGGTCGGGGATCTCGAGACCCTCCCGAGGTGGGACTCGGCCGATGTAGGCCAGCCCGTCGGGGAGCGCGTCGCGGATGCCCCGTTCGTGCCGCCCGCCGTGGGCGCGCTGGGCGAGCACGCCGGCGACGTCGACGTCGACGTCCACCTCGTCCACGTAAGCCCTGAAGCCGAGCGCGGTGGCGGCGACGCTCTCCATCCCCGCGCTGGCGTCGACGACGAGGACGACCGGGAGGTCGAGCGCCGCCGCGACGGCGGCCGTGCTCGAGACGTCGCCGTCGTACAGCCCCATGACGCCCTCGACGACGCAGACGTCGCCCTCGCCCCGGTGGTAGTTCCGGCGACAGCCGTCTGTGCCCGACAGCCAGGTGTCGAGCGTGCGCGACGGGGTCCCGGCCACCTGCGCGTGGTGGCTCGGGTCGATGAAGTCCGGGCCCGCCTTCGCTGGCTGCACCTCGTGACCCGCCTGCTGGAGCGCGCGGATGGTGGCGAGCGTCGCGACGGTCTTGCCGACACCCGAACTGGTGCCGGCGAGCACGACGCCCTTCACGGCTGTGGTTCTCCGGCCGCTCGGGCCGCGAGCAGGTCGTCGACGAGCTCGACCACTGTCTCACGCACCGCCGACATCGAGACGCCGTCGCGGGCCGCCATCGCGAGCGCGCCGCCCATCCCGACGCCCTCCTTCGCCTCGCCGGCGACGTAGGCGTTGGTCGCCGGGTGGTCCCGCTGCTCGAAGCTGGGGTCGGTCGCCCGCAGCGTCAGGTCGAGGTCGTCGGCGAGGTCGTGGACCGCCGCGCTGTCGTCGTCGGCGACGAACGACGTGGTCTCGAGCGACAGTGTCGCGTCGACGCCGGCGTGGCGTGCGAGCGCTGCGGCGGCCGCGAGCTGGGTCCCGCCCGCGAGCCGGACTCTCGTCCCCGTCTCGGTCGCGCCGACGACGAGGCCGGCGACGACCGCGAGCACCGGGTCCCCGACCTGACCGACCGCCGCGAGCGGCTCGCCGGCCGCGCCGCCCGGCTCGAGCTCGCTCGACTGGAGGGCCGCTTCGACGACGCGTCGTTTGCGGGCCAGCGGGTTCTCCGGCAGCGAGGAGGAGACCGCGGGACGCTCGCCGAGCGCTGTCAGCACGCCGAGCGCCGTGGTCGTCCCGCCGGGGACGGTCTCCGCGACGGCGATTTCGGCGTCCGGGAGCCCGGCGGCGAGCGAGCGGGCGCGCTCGAACAGCCGCGGGGCGTCCGGAACCGGGTCCGGGTCTCGGATGTCACCCCCCGGCTCCGCACCGAGGTCGATCGTCGGTGCGCCCGTCGGCCGGGCCAGCCCCGCGTCGACCGCGGTCACGTCGAAGCCGACGTGGTCGCGGACCGCACGGGTGACGACCGCGGGGGTTGGACAGCCGGTCGGGCTGACCGGGACGACCGGCGACTCGACGGGGCCTCCGTAGTGCAGTATCTCCAGGTCGGCACTCGGCGTGTGACGGAGCGCGTCGGCGTCGGCACCGGCGGCGCTGATGCCGTCGATGGCGGCGGTCCGCGTCGAGCCCGCGACGACGACGAGCCTCACGTCGCTCCCCTCCGTCGGTGACGGTCCCGTGCTGTGGTGGGCATCGATCTCGGCCTGAGCATCACTCCGTCGTATCTAGCACAATCTGGCTTTAATTGGTCGGTGTCGCGCGTGCTCACTGGTGAGTGCTGGCGCCTCACCGATCATCGGACGGAGAAACTTTTTAAACCGGAGATATAGTTTATGGCCTATGGTATCTGGTATCGAGGCCGGAATCTGGTCGGTCGTCCCGGCGATCGTGGCCATCAGCCTGGCCTGGAACACTCGCGACGCACAGATCGGGCTCTTCGTCGGCGTGGTGGTCGCCGGTATGGTGTACGGTGCGTTGAACCCCAGCGCCGTCGGCGTCCCGGCGGACCTGCTCGCCGCGGGCCCCGAGCTCGCCGAGATACACCCCCAGGCCGAGGATGGCGAGCCGTGGACGCTCAGCCTCGGCGGGGCGGTGCTCGGGCTCCTCTTCGGGCTGAAGGTCGTCCCCGAGATAATCGCCACGGCGCCGCTGTTCGGGCCCTGGTACGTCGAGAACGTCCTGCTCGCCATCTTCGCCATCGGCGGGCTCATCGGTCTGATGATCCGCGCGGGGGCCATCCGGGGCGTGCTGGAGGCACTGAGCAAGCGCGTCGACGACTCGGCCGACGCCGAGAAGGCGGCGTTCCTGGCAGGGATCGCCATCCACATCGACGACTACTTCAACTGCCTGGTGGTCGGCTCGATGATGCGCCCGCTGACCGACCGGTTCAACGTCTCGCGGGCGAAGCTTGCCTACTACGTCGACTCCGCGGGCTCGCCGGCGGCCCGGCTCGCGTTCTACTCGACCTGGGGTGCGGCGATGGTCGGATTCATCGGCGGCGGCCTGGAGAACGCCGCAGCGCGTGACTCGCTGCCGTCCGGCATGAGCGACTTCGTCGTGAACGGCGAGGCCGTGACCGGGGCGATCTGGCCGCTGTTCTTCAACACGCTGTTCACGGGGTTCTACTCGTGGATCGCCCTCGGCCTCGCGGCACTGGTCGCCTGGCAGGTCGTCCCCAACTTCCGGGACATGGGTCACGAGGAGTCACGCGCCCGGGCCGGCGACGGCGTCATCGGGGAGGACGACGACCCGATGATCTCCGAGGAGATGGACCGGTACGAGATGTACGAGGGTGCGACCCCGAACTGGGTGAACTTCGCCGTCCCCATCCTGACGATGATGGTCGTCGGTCTCGGGGCGATGTTCTGGCGGGCGAGTCCGGTGGTCTACGTGGCCGGCAAGAGCGGTACCGAACTGCTCGCAATCGGTGGTTGGCAGCTCATCGTTCCACCGTCGGGCCCCTGGTCGCTCAACATCGGTGGCGTCCGCCTCGGCATCGCCTCCATCTCGGCGCTCGTCGTCGCGTTCCTCATGTACCGGGTCCAGGGCAACGTACCCTCGCTGAAGGACGGGACGGACGCGACGATGGTCGGGTTCAAGGGAATCCTGCTCGCAGCTGTCATCCTGATGTTCGCGAGCTCCATCCAGAACGCCGTCTCGCTGCTCGGTATCGGCCCGTTCATCACCGAGACGTTCGGGGACATCCCGGCGTTCATCGTCCCCGTCGCGGTGTTCGCGACGACCAGCTTCGTCAGCTTCTCCGACGGCTCGTCGTGGTCGACCTACGGCATCATGTTCCCCATCGCTATCCCGCTCGCGTTCGCCACCGGCGCGAACCTGCCGCTCGTGCTCGGTGCGGTGTTCAGCGGCGGCATCTTCGGGGACCACACGTCGCCCATCAGCGACACGACCGTCCTCGCGTCGTCCACCTCCGGGAGTGACCACATGGTCCACGTCCGCTCGCAGATACCCTACGCGCTGCTGAGCGCCGCTGGAGCCGCATTGCTCTTCTTCGTGCTCGGGCTGGTCCTGCCGGAGAGCTTCCGGATCATCCCGTACTGAGGCGAACCCATCCGCGGGTCGTCTCTCACTCGTCGCCGGGGTCGATGCCGAGCTCCTGGTTGACCAGGTCGACCGCGTTCCGGACCGCGCCGACCGAGGAGAGGTAGCCGCCGCCGACGGTCGCCTTCAGCGCCAGCGCGGCCGTGCCGGTGAACACCGTCGGGCCGACCTGTGCGACCGCGCCGTCGCCGACCGAGACGAGCCAGCCCGGCGATTCGAAGTCGAAGCGGTCGAGCCGCGGGTCGAAGTCGCCGGGTTCTCCCTCGCGCAGGTGGTCGACCATCCGGTCGATGTTCTCGGCCGCGACGCGGGCCGCACGGATCGCCGACTGGGAGCTCGCCGGGACCGCCTCGCCGTCGTCGTCGACCATCCGGGCGGCGTCGCCGACGACGAACGTCGTGCGGTCGAGCGAGAGCGTGCTCCGGACGACCGGTCGCTCGCCCGCCATCGCGTCCGGTCCGCGGATACCGCCGGTCCAGATGAACTGGTCGTACTCGAGGCTCGTCCCGTCCGCGAGGTGGACTGCGTCGTCGGTCGCGCGTTCGACCGTCGCGCCCGTCCGCACGTCGACGCCCCGCTCGACCAGCTGGTCGTGGACCGCCCGCTGGAAGCGTTCGGGGAAGTTCGGGGCGACGCTGTCGAACTGCTCGAGCAGCGTCACCGTCACGCCCTCCTCGGGGAGCGGGTCGCTCTCACCGAACTCGTCGAAGTCGTCTTCGAACGCCGTATCGAACCCGTCGTCGTCCGGTTCCGTCGTCGGTTCGAACGCGTCGACAGCCTCCTCAGCAGTGGCGTCGCCGACGTCCGTCTCGGGCGCCCCGTCGGCCTCGTCGAGCGAGATGCGGACCTCCTCCTGTTCTGCGGCCTCGACCTCGGCCGCCGCCTCGCGGTCGTCCACCGCGACCTGGGCGAGTTCCCCGGCGACCTGTACGCCCGAGAGCCCCGCGCCGCCGACGACGACGTGACCCTCGGCCTCCCTGACGGCCGCGAACTGCTCGCGGATGCGGTGGGCGTCCGCCAGGCGCTTCAGGGGCGTCGCGTGCTCCTCGACGCCCGGGAGGTCGTAGAACGCCGTCTCCGCACCGAGGCAGACCGCCGCCACGTCGTAGTGCATGGTCGTGCCGTCGGCGAAGCTGACCACGCGGTCGTCGCGGTCGACCCCGGTCACGCGGCGCTCGCGCACCTCGGCGCGGTCCACGAGTTCGGTCAGCGGGATGGTGATGACGTCGGCGAGGGAGGGCTTGCGGACGACACGGTGGAGCTCGTGCTGGACGAGGTGGACGCCCGTGTCGTCCACGAGCACCAGCTCCACGTCCTCCGGGAGCCGTCGCTCGAGTTTCTTCGTGAGTGTGACTCCGGCGTATCCGGCACCGAGTACGGCGACTCGCATGGGCCAACCTTGGGTCCGTGGCTCCTTAGCCGGCCGGGTCGGTGAACCCCTCCCCCCGCCCGTCGAGACCGAAAGAGCGTAAAACGGGGACGGCGAACCGGTGGGTATGCTCCCCCGGTTCGTCGGCCGGCTCGGCCCCGCCGACGCGGTGACGACGGCCAACGCTGCACTCGGGTTCGTGGCCGTCGTCGTCGCCTTCAGCGACGTCGAACTCGCCGCACGGCTCGTGCTGCTCGGGGCCATCGCCGACGGACTGGACGGCGTCGTCGCGCGCTACGCCGGCGGCTCGCAGGTCGGCCCGTACCTCGACTCGCTGGCCGACGTGGCGACGTTCTGTGTCGCCCCAGCGGTGCTGGTCTACGCGACGGTCGATGCGGCGTGGCCCGTCTCCTTCGACCCGCTCACCGCGAAGACGGCCGCCACCGCGGTGCTTCCCGCGCTGTTCGTCGCCATGGGCGTCGTCAGGCTCGGGATGTACACCGCCTACGACGCGGGCGACGAGTTCACCGAGGGCGTGCCGACGACGCTCGCGGCGACCATCATCGGGTCGACGGTGCTCTGTGGCGTCCACGACCCGACGGTGCTGCTCGTCGGCACCGCCGCGTTCGTCTACCTGATGGTCTCGACCATCCGCTACCCGGACCTGCTCGCGCGCGACGCGCTGCTGATGGGCGTCGTCCACGCGCTCGCCGTGCTCATCCCGTACCAGTTCGGGCGCACGTTCCCGTGGGCACTGCTCACGCTCGGGCTGGCCTACCTCGTCGCAGGTCCCCTGTTCTACTGGCGCGGCGGGTGGGTCGTGACGAAATTGTATGGAAACGCTTAGGGAGGCGCTGGCCCGACACTCGCGCATGAACGTGACGGTAACGGGTGGTACCCTATGAGCGAGGACGAGGGCGACGCCGGCGACGAGAGCACCGAGGAGGTCGCTGTCGCGGACGTCGAGTCCCTGCGCGAGCGCCTCGACGCCATCAGCGAGGCCCTGGACGCCGCCGAGACGGAGGCCGATCTCGACGAGGTCGAGGCAGACATCGAGTCGCTCGAGGGCGACCTCGAGGCCGCCGAGCTCCCCGAGCCGGAGGACGAGGACGAGGAGCCGCCGGCCGAGGCGCTCGAGAGCGACCTCTCGGACGCACGCGACGACCTCGAGGAGCAGCGCGGCCCCTACGCGGAGGACGTGGTCGCGAACGTCGAGGAGGCACAGTCGACAGTCGCGGACACGCGCTGGACGGAGGACGGCGAGCCCGACGTGGTCGCCGCCGTGAACGACTTCCTCGGGACGGACCTGCTCGACGTCAGCGCGGACGCCGACAGCGTCGAGGACGCCGAGACCCTCCTCGAGGACGCCGCGGCGACCGTCGAGGCGATGGGTCTGGACGCCGACGACGACGCCGAGGACATCGCGAGCCTGCTCGAGGCCAGCGAGGAGCTGCTCTCCGACCTCGAGGACGCCGAGGAGTGGGACGACCTCTCCCAGCAGGAGATGCTCGACTACCACGGCTTCTACGACGTCCTCGACCACCGCAAGGACTACCCGCCGGAGTGGAACGCCATCAAGATCTTCGAGCGCGGCATGGACGCCGAGAAGATCCTCATCGGCCTCGAGATGTTCGAGTCCGACTTCATGGAGCGCCACTGCATGGATGCCCTGGAGAACTTCGGCCCCGAGGAGGCGCTCGACCCCATGCTGCAGCGCGCCCAGCGCCGCGACAAGAAGGCCATCAGCATCCTCGGCAAGATCGGCAGCGACGAGCCCGTCGAGACGCTCGTCGAGTACGTCGACGCCGACTCCGACAAGGAGCTCCAGAAGGTCACCTTCCGCGCGCTCGGCGAGATCGGCAGCGAGGAGGCGACCCAGGCCATCGCGAACAAGCTCGTCGCCGAGGACGCGATGACCCGCTCGCGGGCTGCCCGCTCGCTCGGTCTCATCGGCGACACCCGCGCCGTCGAGCCGCTCGCGGACGTGCTCGCGGACGACGAGGACGACACCGTCCGCTCCAGCGCCGCGTGGGCCCTCAACCGTATCGGCACCGAGGCCGCACTCGACGCCGTCGCAGAGTACACCGACGACCACTCCTTCCTGGTCCAGGAAGAGGCGAAGAAGGCGGTCTGAACTCGGCCTTTTTGTAGGGAGGCGGGACCAGAGCCCGTGTGTCACGCACGGCCCGTCCGGTCCTCGCCACGCTCGTCGTCCTGAGCCTCGTAGCGACTGCCGGTGCGAGCGCGCCCGCCACCGACCCCAGCGAAGCCCCGGGCCCGCAGAACCAGAGCCCCACCGACGCAGCCGCACTCGTCGCGGTCCTCCCGAACCCGGTCGCAGAGGGCGACGCCGGCGAGTACGTCGTCGCGAGGTTCTCGGAACCGACCGCGCTCGACGGCTGGACGGTCGGTGACGACGACGGGGCCGCACCACTCCCGAACGTCACCGTCGCGGGACGCGTCGCGTTCACCGCCGACCCCGCGGCACTCCCGGCGGACGCGAACGGGACCGTCGACCGCGTCGTCCGTGTCGCCGACTTCCCGCGACTCGCCAACGGTGGCGAGCAGGTCGTCCTCGCGCGGAACGGCTCGCGGGTGGACGTCCTCGGCTACACCGACGCGCCGGAGGCGGAGCGGTGGACCGGCGAGCGGTGGGTGCCGCGAGGCGCGACCGACCTCGAACCGGCTCGCGGTGGCCCCGGGGAGGTCCGGGCCTTCGTCACGCCGGACACTGCGGTTCCGCTCGACGCCATCGTCGGGGCAGACGACCGGGTCCTCCTCGCCGGCTACACGTTCACCTCCGACCGGGTGACCGACGCCCTCCTCGCCGCCGCCGACCGCGGCGTCGCTGTCCGGGTGCTCGTCGACGACGCGCCCGTCGGCGGGCTCTCCGCACGCGAGGTGGCCGCACTCGACAGGCTGGAGGCCGGGGGCGTCGCCGTCCGGCTCCTCGGCGGCGATGCCGCCCGCTACGACTTCCACCACGCGAAGTACCTCGTCGCGGACGACCGGGCGCTCGTGCTCACGGAGAACTGGAAGCCATCCGGTACGGGCGGCCACGCGAACCGGGGCTGGGGCGTCGCACTGAACGGCTCGGAGCCTGTCGCCGCACTGAACCGAACGTTCCACGCCGACTGGACGGCCCACGACGCCGCACCGTGGCTCGACCAGCGTGAGGCCGTCGACCCGGTGCTGCGGGAGTCCGCGAGCGGGTCGTACCCGACGCGTATCGAGCCCACAACGGTCCCTGTCGACTCGACGACCGTGCTGGTCGCGCCGGACAACGCCGAGGCGTCGCTCGTCTCGCTGGTCGCCGGCGCGGAGTCGTCGGTCCGGGTCGAGCAGATGAGCGTCGGTGGGGTCGAGACGCCGCTCGTACAGGCCGCACTCGCGGCCGCTCGGAACGGGAGCCGGGTCAGGTTCCTCCTGAGCAGCGCGTGGTACGCCGAGGACGAGAACGGTCGGGTCGTCGAGCGACTGAACGCTATCGCCGAGCGAGAGGGACTGGACCTGGCGGCCCGGCTCGTCGACCCCGGCGGCCGGTTCGAGAAGCTCCACGCGAAGGGCGTCGTCGTCGACGAGCGCCACGTCGTCGTCGGGAGCGTGAACTGGAACCGGAACTCGCTCCGGGACAACCGCGAGGTCGCCGTCGTGCTGACCGGCGACGAGGTCGGGCGGTACTACGCCGAGGCCTTCGACACCGACTGGCGGGGCGGGGGCGGCGGGGGCGACGGCCGCCAGCCGAGACTGCTCTGGGTCGCCGCCATCGCGGCCGCCGCGCTGGCGGTGCTCGTGTGCTGGCGACGGGTGCAGTTCGAGTACGAGGGCGAGCTACAGGGGTGAACGCCGTCGGGAGAACGCGAGAACGGGGTGCAGTTACTCGGTGAGCGGCGAGGCGCTGCTGAGGTCCTCGTCGAGGTTCGCCTCGGCCATCTTCTCGACGAGCGCGTCGATGACCTCCTGCCGTCGCCCCTTCACGAACTTGATGGAGCCGACGACGAGGTGGCCACCGCCGGAGACGCCGCCGCCGACGATCTCCTCGTCGAGCTCGGTGACCATCTGCGGGATGTCGAGGCGGACGCCGTCGGACCGGAGCACGGCGAAGTCGGGGCCGTACCCGATGGTGATGACGGGGTCGCCCGTCTCCTCGACCTTCCGGTCGTGGATCTCGCCCGTGGTCTTGCCCGGCGCGGGGTAGGTGAAGCGGTGGGCGTGGTTCTCCACGTCGATGGTGTAGAGGTGCGCGCCGTTGTCGAGGGACTCGTGTTCGACGTGGGACATCGCGGCGTCGAGCTGGTCGTCCACGGCCTCCTCGGCACGGGTCGAGAGCACGTCGACGAGCTCCCGGTGGCGCGATTCGTCGTCGACGCCGATGTTGAGCACGTCGTCGATGAGGTGGCGGCCGGAGTCGTAGCGGAGCCAGTGGGCGCCGTAGTCCAGCGCCTCGCTGATGTCCTGCAGGTCGTCCTCGTCGTAGCCCTCCGTGGCGGCGAGCTCGAGGTAGTCGTCCATGACCTCGGCCTTCGAGCGGTCGGAGAGGCCGGCGACGGCGGGGACGTGACGCAGGTCGCCGGTGAGGTCCGGGTAGATCATCCGTGCGAGCTCGACGCACATCATGCCCGTCGTGATGCGGTAGTCCTCGTCGTAGAGGTACGGGTTGACGTGGGCGTCGAGCAGCGGGTCGACCGCCTCCGGGTCGGGGTGGTGGTGGTCGAGCGCGACGATGGGGATGTCGTAGTGCGCGAGCGTCTCGTAGGCCGGCACGTCCTCCTCGGTCGAACCGTTGTCGAGCATCAGGACGAGGGGGAGCTTCTGGCCGTGCTTCGCACGGTCCTCGAGCGCGAAGTTGAGGTCGCGCGTGGCGTCCTCCATCTCGTAGAACGGGGCCTTGCTCGGGAGGCGCTTGAACAGGTGGCGCGGGGCGCTGGGGTCCTGGTGGACCTCTGCGATGAAGCCCTCGAGCGCGCGCTGGACCGGAACCGAGGCGCACATCCCGTCGCCGTCGGCGTGGTGACGCACCCGGATGGGCCGTCCCTCGATGACGGTCTCGCGGAGCAGCCGGGCGACCTCGCGGAGGTCGTCGCGGAGTTTCTCGAAGGCGTCCCACTCGACGAGCGGGTCGACCTCGTGGGGCTCGGCCCACTCGGCGGTCGCGGCGTCGATGCGGTCGCGCACCTCGGTCTCCTCGTCGTCCACGAGCTCCGAGAGCGAGCCGACCTCGAGCTGGACCGATTCCTCGCGGGTCTCGACGACGCCGGTCACGCGGACCACGTCGTCGACCTCGATGTCCGGGTAGGCACGGACGCCCGCGGCCTCGAACGCGGCCGCCGGGACGACGCCGTGCTCGTCGCGGACCTGGAAGATGGTCGGGCCACCCGTCTGCTTGATCTGGGTGACGACACCTTCGACGTGAACCTGCTCGCCGAGGTTGGTGTCGAGCGCTGTCGTCGCGGTCGGACGGTAGTCGTGGTCGACGGCCTCGACGCGGTAGTCGTCGATGGCGACGGGCGCGAAGGAGATGTCGCCGTCGTCGCGGACGTTGTCCACCTCGACGACGAGTTCGTCGCCGACGGCGTACGTGCCGTCGAGGGTCGATTCGTGGGCGAGTCCCGAGACAGAGTCGGAGAGGTCGACGAAGATACCGTATTCGACGATGCCGTTGACGGTGGCGAGGTAGGGCGTGTCGGATTCGATGTCCTCGACCGTGCAGTCGGGTGCGAGGTCGTAGACGACCGGCACGTCCCCGTCGCCAGCGTCGTCGCCGACGGAGTCGGTTGTCATGTTGGGCGTGAGTTCGAAACGACCGCGTATAACCCTTGTCAAGACGAGCGCTCCTTTCGGAACGTTTAGCACCGGCGAGGCGTGAGGGGAGGACATGGGACTGTTCGACCGGTTCTTCCAGCGCCAGGGGGTCGTCGGCATCGCCCGCGACACCATCGAGTTCGCGCTGGAGTCCGCCGAGGACACCCATCCCAACGAGTACATGGGGATGCTCCGTGGCACGCCCGCGAAGCACCTCGGGATGGACCAGCGGGGCTACGTCATCACCGACATCCTCGTCATCCCCGGCACCCGGTCGAACCCGGTGAGCGCGACGGTCGACTCGAACATGATTCCGAACGACATGCGCTCGCTCGGGAGCATCCACTCGCATCCGAACGGCGTCCTCCGACCGAGCGACGAGGACCTGGGGACGTTCACCTCGGGCACCGTCCACATCATCATGGGCGCACCGTACGGTCGCAACGACTGGCGGGCGTTCGACCAGCACGGCGAGTACCGCGACCTCCCGGTGCTCGACGTCGACCTCGACGACCACGAGGAGTTCTTCGACTTCACACAGGCAGACATCGATGCGGAACTGCGACGAGACAAATGACTGACACACAGACGACCGTCATCGCACAGGGCACGTTCGACATCCTCCACCCGGGGCACCTCCACTACTTCTCGGAGGCCGCGTCCCTGGGCGACGAGCTCCACGTCATCATCGCCCGGCGAGAGAACGTCACCCACAAGGAGAAACCGATCCTCCCGGACCGCCAGCGGCGCGACATGGTCGCGGCGCTCGAGATGGTCGACGAGGCACACCTCGGCCACACCGAGGACATCTTCGTCCCCATCGAGCGCATCGACCCGGACTGCATCGTCCTCGGTCACGACCAGCACCACGACGAGGCCGCCATCGCCGACGCACTCGCCTCCCGGGGCATCGACTGCGAGGTCCGCCGGGCGAGCGCGAGGGAGCCGAAGTACGAGGGCGAACTCCTCTCGACGGGCCGCATCGTCGACCGCATCCTCGAACGCCGCGGTCGGTGATTCGACCGACGAGACGCCGGTACCATCATTACGGTCGCCCCCGTCTGCCACGGTATGTCATCGGGACGGTCCGACAGCGACCACGAGCCGACGGTCTGCCTGCTCCGGGCCGGCTCGCTCCCCGTCGACCTGACCGAGTCACTCCACGAGCGGGGCTTCACGGTCGAACAGCACGCGCTGGCGGTCGGTTCCGACTCGGGATCGGAGGCGGGACGCTGCTTCGCACGCCTGGCGACGGGGGCAGAGCCCCCGGCGGCCATCGTCCTCGTCACGAACGACCCGTCGGTGCTCGAGGACGCCCAGCTCGGAGCGTTCGACCCGGTGGTCGTGGCGACGAGCGACCGGCAGGTCGAACGGGCGGTCCACACCGGCACGTACCCGGTCTCGGGCGTCTGCCGGGTCACCGACGACTCCGCTGCGGCGACGCTGGCGTGGGTCGTTGACTCGGCCATCGAGGTCCACGAGTTCGAGGTCCAGACCGAACGACTGCGAGTCGACACCGCGCTCGTCCGCGACGTGAACACGGGTATCGTACGGGCGACATCGCGCGGGGAGGTCGAGTCGACCGTCTGCGACCGGTTGGTCGGCACCAGGTACACGCTCGCCTGGATCGCGTCGACCCACGAGGACCCGGTCGAGGTGCGCGCCATCGCCGGACGGACAGGGTCGACCACCGACGCCAGTTCGTTGGCGGAGAGCGTCGACGGTGAGGGGCCGCTCGCGGCGGCGCTCGCGACACACAAGATACAGGTCGCGTGGGACGAACCGCTCGCCGAGCGATACCGTCCCGACGGCGTCGACGGACCGTTCGGGGTCGCAGTCGCACCACTGGTCTACGAGGACCGCTGTTTCGGCGCACTGGTCGTCCACTCCGAGACGCGGGAGGGGATAGACGAGCAGGCGCAGGCCCTGCTCACCGACGTCGCCGAGAACGCGGCCCACGCCATCCAGGCGGCGCGTGACCGGGAGACGGTCCGTCTGAGCCGGAACCGGCTGGAGGCCATCACTGGCGCGATCCCCGACCTCGTCATCGTCTACGACGAGGACGCGCGCTACGAGGAGGTCCTGACCAACGAGCCGGTGCTCGGACTCGAGAACCCCAACGTCCTCCTCGGGCGGACGGCCCACGAGATCCTTCCCCACGAGGCTGCAGACAGCGTCCTCGGAGCGGTCCGGGACACCATCGAGACCGGCGAGGGCCAGACCATCGAGTACACGGTGCCGTTCGAGGGCGACACGTTCGTCTGGGAGGCGAGGACGACCCTCCTCGAACGCGCCGCCGACGGCGCGGGTCGGGTCGTCTTCCTCGCCAGGGACGTGACCGAACGCCACGAGTACCAGGCCGAGCTCGAGGCGAAGAACGAGCGCCTCGACGAGTTCGCCAGCTTCGTCAGTCACGACCTGCGCAACCCGCTGAACGTCGCGCAGGCGACGCTCGAGATGGTCGAGGCGGCGGACGAGGACTCCGGGACGTACCTCGCCGAGGCGCGTCTGGCGCTGGACCGGATGACGGACCTCATCGAGGACGTGCTGGCGCTCGCTCGACAGGGGGCCGTCGTCGAGGACCCGACACGGACGGCCCTGGAACCGGTCGTCCATCGGGCCTGGGCCTCGGTCGATTCCGGCGACGCGAAGCTCGACGTCGGGCCGGACCTCGGGCGGGTGCTCGCGGACCCCGACCGGCTCCAGCAGCTGTTCGAGAACCTCTTCCGCAACTCGGTGGAGCACGGCTCCCCCGGGGACGGCCCGGTGACCGTCCACGTATCACGGACGCCCACGGGGTTCCGGGTCGTCGACGACGGCCCCGGCATCCCGCCCGAGAACCGCGAGCAGGTGCTGGAGCACGGGTTCACGACGCACGACTCGGGAACCGGGTTCGGGCTCGCGATCGTCGACCGCATCGTCTCCGCCCACGGGTGGACGGTCGCGGTCGTCGACCCGCCGGAGCCCGACCTGGGTGCCTGCTTCGAGATCGCCGGCGTCGAGTTCGTCTGAGCAGTCGCTGGTCGGCGACGACGGACGGGAGAAGGGGCGGCGTCAGATGTAGCCGTGCTCGGCGAGCCGCTCGACGCCCTCGCGGAGCCGCTCCTCGCTGGCCGCATAGGAGAGCCGTGCGTAGCCCGGCGTCCCGAACGCGCTGCCCGGGACCGTGGCGACGTGGGCCTCGTCGATGGCACCCTGACACCAGGCGGAGTCGTCGTCGTCCACCGGGAGCATCATGTAGAACGCGCCCTCCGGCGTCGCGACGTCGACACCGTGCTCGGCGAACAGGTCGACGAGCATGTCGCGGCGGGCCTCGAACGCCTCGGTCATCTCCGCGACGGCCTCGTCGCAGTTCGTGATGGCCTCGACGCCCGCGTGCTGGACGAAGTTCACCGCCGAGGAGACGGAGTGGCTGTGGATCTTGCCTGCCTGGGAGATCAGCTCGTCGGGCGCGGCGAAGTAGCCGAGCCGCCAGCCCGTCATCGAGTACGCCTTCGAGAAGCCGTTGACGGTGATGGTCCGGTCTGCCATCCCGTCGAGCGTGCCCAGGGAGATGGGCTCGGCGTCGCCGTAGGTGATCTCCTTGTAGATCTCGTCGGAGATGACGAGGAAGTCGTGTTCGACGGCGAGGTCGCGCACGCCCTCCAGGGCCGCGCGGGAGTACACCGCACCGTGGGGGTTGCCCGGCGAGTTGACGACGAGGAGCTCGGTGTCGTCCGAGACCGCCTCGGCGAGGTCGTCGAGCGCCGGCTCGAGCGCGAAGTCGTGCTTCGCGGTGTCGACGCGGGTGAGCGAGCCACCCGAGAGCTTCACCATCGCCTCGTAGGACACCCATGCGGGGTCGAGCAGGGCGACCTCGTCGCCGTCGTCGATGAGGGCGTTGATGATCTCGTACAGCGCCTGCTTCCCGCCGGGCGTGACGATGACCTGCCCGGGGTCGTACTCCAGCCCGTCGTCGGCCAGCTTCTCGGCGATGGCCGCCTTCAGCTCCGGGATGCCGTTCGACGGCGCGTAGCCGGTGTGACCGGCGTCCATCGCGTCCTTCGCGGCCTGCACGACGTTCTCCGGGGTGGGGAAGTCGGGTTCGCCGACGCTCAGGTCCACCACGTCGACGCCCTCGGCCTCCAGCGCGGAGGCGGCGTCGGAGATGGCCAGCGTCGCGGACGGTTCGACTCTCGTGACTCTCTCGGCGAAATCCATACTCATAGTCGTTCTACCAGTTTGACAGCACCCTCGACGGCCTTCGCGGCGTTCTCGACGCGCTCTCTGGCCTCGGCACCGCTCATGCCGGGGCCGGTGACGCCGAGCGTGACCGGCGTGTCGCGGTCGAGGCTCACGTCGGTGAGCTTCTGGGCGGTCGCGTGCCCGATGACCTGATCGTGGTCCGTATCGCCGGTGACGATGGCACCGAGCACCGCGACGGCGTCGACGTCGTCCCGACGGGCCAGCCGGTCCGCGACCAGCGGGGAGTCGTACACTCCCGGGACGTGGACGGTCTCGACGACCGTCACGTCCGCCTCTGCCGCCGCGTCTCGCGCGACCGACTCCATCTCCTCGGTGACCGAGGCGTTGAACTCCGCGACCACCAGTCCGAGCGAGGTCATGCGAGAGTCGTCGGAACCGTCCGTCAAAGGTCTACCGTTATGGACAATGCGGGGCGGTAGCGAGGGGCTTGAAGGGGTTCGGGGCTGGGTCCTCGGTGCAGCCGATTCAGCGAGCACCAACACACAAGCGAGCCGACACAGGAACGGAAAGCGTATGCCGGAGGGGTGGCCAGTTCGACAGCAATGGCAGACGCGGCGGCAGCCTCGGCGGAGGACGACGACGCCGACCCCGGATTCGATTCCGGGGCGGGGTCCGAGTCGACCGACCGGCCCCTTCTCGGGGCCGTCGCCGCACTTTCGCTGGGTGCGCTCGCGCTCCGTCTCCTCGACCTGGGGGCACGAACCGCGCACTGGGACGAGGGTCGCCACGGCTACGCCGTACTGCGGTACGGGGCGACCGGTGTCTGGGAGTACCGGCCCATCCTCCACGGGCCGCTGCTCGCGCACGCGAACGAACTTCTCTTCGGGCTGCTCGGACCGAGCGATGCGGTCGCTCGACTGCTCCCGGCGCTGGTCGGGGGGTTGCTCCCGCTGTCGGCGTGGCTGTTCCGGGAGCGACTGCGGCGCTCGGAGGTCGTCGCGCTCGCGGCGCTGCTCGCCGTGAACCCGGCGCTGCTCTACTACTCCCGGTTCGCCCGGTCGGACCTGCTCGTGGCGGCGTTCGCGTTCGTCACGGTCGGGCTGCTCGTCCGGCTGCTGGACACGCGCCAGCCCGGCTATCTGTACGCCGCGAGCGTCGCCTTCGCCCTCGCGGTCGCGTCCAAGGAGAACGCGCTGGTCTACCTCGCCTGCTGGCTGGGGGCCGGGGCGCTGCTGGTCGACCACCGGCTGTTCTGGAAGCGCTGGACGCTCGTCGGCGACGGGGACAGCCGGCTCGCCGCGCCGGGGTGGCTCCGCGAGCGCGTCGACGAGGCTGTTGTGCTGTTCGCCGTGCTCAATCCGCTCGTCGTGGCGCTGGTCCCCGGTGTCGGTCGGGTCGTCGCCATCGTGCTGCTGCTCGTCTCGCTCCGGTGTGCGCTCTGGGTCGTCCCGAACGACGGAGAGGCGTTCCCGGCCATCGTCGGGTTCGGGGTCGCCGCCGTCTCGGTGCTCGTCTTCGTCGGTGACGCGATCGTCGCCACGTACGCCGTCGCGTGGCTCGTCGCCGCCGCCTACGTCCTCGGCGTGCTGCTCCGTGGTTCCGAGGCGGGCCGGACGCTCGGTCTGTGGCGCGGCCCGGTGGTGCTCGCCGGCGCCGTGTTCACCCTCGTCGTCGCAGCGCTGTACCTGCCACGGGGTGCCGAGCTCGGGGCGCTCGCCGGCGACCCGCTGCTGCTCGCCGACCTCGTGGAGGCGGCACTGTTCGGGAGCTGGACCGCAGCCAGCGACCTCTGGTTCGGGTCGGTCCAGGACCAGTCCATCCTTCCGTACACCATCTTCTTCGTGCGGACACTGCTCGCCGGCGCGGCCGTGACCTGCATCTTCGGCGTCGCGGGCTTCCTGCTCGACCGCTACCGCGACGCCGGTGCGCGCGATCTCGTCGCCTTCTGTGGCTACTGGGGGCTCGCGAGCGTCGTCGTCTACCCCGTCGTCATGTACGGGACGGGTCCCTGGCACGCGGTCCACGTCGCCGTCCCGCTCGCCGTGCCCGCGGCGGTCGCGCTCTCGCTGGTGTACCGCTGGGGTCGGGACGCCGTGACGGACCGTCGCGCCGTCTCGGTCGCGCTCGCGGTTCTCGTCCTGTCCGGTGCAGTGGGGACCGCTGTGGGCGTGGCCGTCACGACCTCCTACCACGCGCCGGCGTCACCGGACAACGGCCTCGCACAGACGGGCCAGCCCGGCACCAAGTTCGACACGGCACTTGCCCACGTCTCCGCCGCCACGGCCGGCCACGACGGCGGTCCGGACGTGCTCTACTACGGCGCCTACTTCGCGATGGACGACGAGTCCGCCGCCGACAGCCTCCCGGTGACCGACGAGTACGGCTGGCGGAACGACACCTACCGGCAGCTCGCCCGGAACGAGGCGTGGTACAACCGGCTGCCCCTCCCCTGGTACTTCGAACAGCAGGGCCTGGTGACGGCCAGCGCCCGGAACGCGACCGCGCTCCGCGCCGCGCTCGAGTCGCCCCCGCCGGTCGTCGTGACCCGGGCCACCCACCGCGACACCGTCGCCCGCGAGCTCGGCGGCGGCTACGAGCAGTACGAGCTGCAGCTCACGGTGAACGGGACGGATACCGTCATCTTCGTCAACGCGTCGACCGGCCGATAGAGCAAGCGTTAAGCGGACTCCTTCGGAATCCCCGACCACATGCCCGCGAGCCTACCAGGCCCGACGGTCGGCGTGGTCGGCGGCGGCCAGCTCGGACGCATGCTCGGGGAGGCGGCGGCCCCCCTGGGCATCGAACTGGTCGTCCTCGACCCGACGCCGGACGCACCGGCGGCGCAGGTCGCGACGGACCAGCTCGTCGCCGACTTCGACGACACGGACGCCATCCGCGACCTCGCCGAACGATCCGACTTCCTCACCTTCGAGATCGAGCTCGCCGACCAGGAGAGCCTCGCCGAGATCAGTGCGGAGACCGGTGTCCCCTGCCACCCGGACCCGGCGACGCTCGCACTCATCCACGACAAGCTCCACCAGAAGGAGGCGCTCGCCGACGCCGGGGTTCCGGTGCCGCCGTTCCGGCAGGTCGACGACGGCGAGGAGCTGCGCGAGGCGCTGCACGAGCTCGGCACGCCCGCGATGCTGAAGGCCCGAACGGGCGGCTACGACGGCCGCGGCAACGTCCCCGTCGAGTCCGTCGACGACGCCGCGGACGCGATGGACGCCATCGGCGGGCCCGCGATGGTCGAGGCGTTCGTCGACTACGAGCGCGAGATCTCCGTCGTCGCCGCACAGGGCGACGGCGAGGTCGCGACGTTCCCCGTCGGCGAGAACATCCACGAGGCGGAGATCCTCCGCGAGATGGTCGTCCCGTCGCGCTCGTCCGAAGCGGTCCTCGAGGAGGCGGAGCAGGTCGGTCGCGACGTGCTCGAACTGCTCGACGGGCGCGGCGTGTACGCCATCGAGCTGTTCGAGACGACGGACGGGCGCATCCTCGTCAACGAGATCGCCCCGCGACCGCACAACTCCGGGCACTGGTCTATCGAGGGCGCACTCACCTCGCAGTTCGAGCAGCATCTCCGCGCGGTCGTCGGCTGGCCCCTCGGGGCGACCGGCCTGCGCGCGCCGACGGTGACGAAGAACCTGCTCGCCGATGGCGAGGAGTCGCGTCCCGCGCAGGTCGACGGCGTCGACGACGTGCTCGCGACGCCCGGCGCGAACCTGCACTGGTACGGCAAGCGCGAGGCCCGCCCGCTCCGGAAGATGGGCCACGTCACGCAGGTCGCGACCGGCGACGACGAATCGCGGGCGGAGCTACTCGCGAGCGCCCGCTCGCTCGTCGAGGGGCTGCGCTTCGACTGACCGGCTTCGACCGACACCCGACCACCACACAACCATGACCGACGAACTCGACGACCTCATCGACGACCTGCACGCGGAGGCACAGCGCGACCGACCCGACGCGGACACCCCGGACGTGGGCATCGTCATGGGCTCGGACTCCGACCTCGACGTGATGATGGGCTCCGAGACCGGCCGCGGCGGTGCCTACGACGCGCTCGTGGACGAGCTCGGCTTCGCCGAGGTCACCGACTACGACGACCCGCCCGAGGAACGGTTCACGTTCGAGACGTACGTCGTCTCCGCCCACCGCACGCCGGAGCTGATGTACGCCTACGCCGAGACGGCGGAGGACCGCGGTATCGACGTCATCATCGCCGGCGCGGGCGGGAAGTCGGCGGACCTGCCGAACATGACCGCGTCCATCGCGTACCCGGTGCCGGTCGTCGGCGTTCCCGTGCAGGAGAAAAGCGTCGACTCGGTCATCGGGATGCCACAGGGCGCGCCGCTGACCGCCGTCGACGCCGGGAAGTCGTTCAACGCCGCGCTGTCGGCGGCACAGATCCTCGCTCGGGAACACGACGAGCTCCGGGACCGGCTCGTCGACTACCACGAGGGGCTGAAGGGCGACGTGGCGCGGGTCTCGCGGGACCTCCACGAGCTCGGCACGCCCGGGTTCAAGGAGCGACGGGGCTGACCACGACACCGCCCGCCCCCGGTTTTGTTCGTTTTCCAGTATCTCCGGCCGGCTCCTACGGGGATTCGTTTAAAAACTCCCGCACCCACTCGGCCGTCTACGTTTCCCGGACTGGAACGGGGGAGAACCCCCGGAAATCGCAAGAATCAACCCTTATATGGGTGCGCTTCAAAGCCCCGGATGTTACGGAGAATACGGCATGAATCCATGGATAGCCATTGGGGCGCTCGCGCTCGTCGGCGTGCTGATTCCGGTCGGCATGATGTCGGTCTCGGCACTGCTCAGGCCGAGCGTTCCTGAAGACAGCAAGCGCGCCACCTACGAGAGTGGTGAGGTCCCGACAGGCGGGACCCGCATCCGGTTCAACATCCAGTACTACATGGTCGCACTGCTGTTCGTCATCTTCGACATCGAGACCGTCCTCATCTTCCCGTGGACGGTCATCTACGGCTCTGCACTCGAAGGTGGGACAGCACTCGGCCCCGTACTGGTCCCGATGCTGGTGTTCATCACCGTGCTCGTCGCGGGTCTGGCATGGGCCTGGCACAACGGCGCGGTGAAGTGGGCCAAGAGCGCGCGCTCGGAATCGCAGGTACAGGCAAAACGATGAGTAGCGACAACCCTATCGACGGCGGGAGTACAGACATGCTGACAGACACACGCGACGCCCGCATGGGCGAGGGCCTGGACGACCGCTTCAACTCGCGGCTCCGTGAGGCGTTCGGCTCGTCCCCGTTCATCCTCACCAAGTTCGACAAGTTCATGAACTGGGTGCGCGGGTCGTCGATGTTCATGCTGCAGTTCGGTATCGCGTGCTGCAGCATCGAGATGATCCACACGTACGCGATCAAGCACGACCTCGACCGCTTCGGGGCGGGCATCCCGCGTGCGTCGCCGCGACAGGCAGACGTCATCATCGTGCCGGGGACCATCGTCTCCAAGTTCGCCCCGCGCATGAAGCGCGTCTACGACCAGATGCCCGAGCCGAAGTTCGTCGTGGGCATGGGTTCGTGTACCATCTCCGGCGGCCCGTTCCAGGAGGGGTACAACGTCATCAAGGGTGCCGAGGAGGTCATCCCGGTGGACATCCACGTCCCCGGCTGTCCGCCCCGCCCCGAGGCGCTGGTGTACGGCGTCGCGAAGCTGCAGGAGCGCATCGCCAACGGCGAGTCCTCGCCCGTCGTGGTCAAGCCGTACGAGCTCGAGCAGTTCGGCGACATGCCCAAGGACGAGGTCGTCGAGAAGCTCGCCGACCAGATCGACGAGGACACCCTCGCGATGCGGTACAACTGGGCTGATTCGCCATGAGCGTCGAGGAGACCCCGGAGATCGAGGCCGGCGTGACCGTCGAGGACGAGGTGCTCGAGGCGCTCGGCGACACCGTCCAGGACACCGAGGAACACCTCAACGCCGACGCCTCCGTCGTCGTCCGGCCGGACCAGGTGCAGGACGCACTGTTCGCGCTGCGCGACGACATGGGCTACGACCACCTCTCGTGTGTCACCGCCCAGGAGTACGAGGACCGGTACGAGTCCATCTACCACATGAAGAAGTACGACGACCCGACCCAGGAGGTCAGCGTCGTCGTGCCCGCTTCGAAGGACGAACCCATCAGCCAGACCGCGGAGCCGGTGTTCCGGACCGCCGACTGGCACGAGCGCGAGGCGTACGACCTCGTCGGCATCAACTACGAGGGCCACCCGGACCCGCGGCGCATCCTGCTGCCGGAGACCTGGCAGGGCCACCCGCTCGGCCACGACTACGACCAGGACAGCCCGCAGATCGTCACGCTCGGCGAGTGGGACAACCCGCTCCGTGACGACCACATGGACAGCGAGGCGGACACGATGTTCCTCAACATCGGTCCGCACCACCCGGCGACCCACGGCGTGCTGCACGTCAAGACGGTGCTGGACGGCGAGACCGTCGCCGACGTCGACCCGGACATCGGCTACCTCCACCGCTGCGAGGAGCAGATGTGCCAGAACGGCACCTACCGGCACCAGATCATGCCGTACCCGGACCGCTGGGACTACGTCTCCGCCGGCATCCTCAACGAGTGGGCGTACGCCCGCGCCGCGGAGGACCTCGCCGACATCGAGGTCCCGGAGTACGCGCAGGTCATCCGGACGATGTCCGCCGAGCTGTGCCGCATCGCCGCGCACATGCTCGCGCTCGGGACGTTCGCGCTGGACGTCTTCGGCGACTTCACGGCCATCTTCCAGTACTCGTTCCGCGACCGCGAGGTCATCCAGAACATCCTGGAGGACCTCACCGGCCAGCGGATGATGTTCAACTACTTCCGCCTCGGCGGGGTGGCCTGGGACCTGCCCGAGCCCCGCGAGGAGTTCTTCGAGAAGACGCGGGACTTCCTCGAGGAGCTGCCGGCGAAGCTGGAGGAGTACCACGACCTCATCACCGGCAACGAGATCTTCCAGCTCCGGTGTGTCAACACCGGCGTCCTCGAGCCCGAGGTCGCCAAGAGCTACGGCGCGACCGGACCGGTCGCCCGTGGCTCCGGCATCGACTTCGACCTGCGGCGCGACGACCCCTACGGCTACTACGACGAGCTCGACTGGGACGTCGTCACCGAGGACGGCTGCGACAACTTCTCGCGCGTCCTCGTTCGGATGCAGGAGGTCGAGGAGTCCGCCAAGATCATCGAGCAGTGTGTCGACCTGCTCGAGGAGTGGCCCGAGGACGACCGGACCATCCAGTCCAACGTCCCCCGGACCCTCAAGCCCGACGCGGACACCGAGACCTACCGCGCCGTCGAGGCCGCGAAGGGCGAACTCGGCATCTACATCCGCTCGGACGGCACGGACAAGCCCGGGCGCTTCAAGATCCGGAGCCCGTGCTTCTCGAACCTGCAGACGCTGGGTGAGATGTCCGAGGGTGAGTACATCCCGGACCTCATCGCCTCGCTCGGCAGCCTCGACATCGTGCTCGGAGAGGTGGACCGCTGATGGCGACGGAACAGATGCTCCCGGAGACACTCCGGACGCTCATCGGCCTGCCCGACTCGGTGCTCGGGCAGGCGATCGCGGCGTTCATCGCCGCGTTCCTCGTCGGCAACGTGATGCTCGCCTACACCGGCGTCGCTGGCCCGTGGGCGAAGCGGAAGATCACCGCCGCGTTCACGGACCGTATCGCGGTCGACCGCATCGGGCCGTTCGGCCTGCTCATCATCGTGGCCGACGCGGTCCGGCTCCTGGCGAAGGAGCTCATCATCCCCGAGAACGCCGACCGCCCGGCGTACGACCTCGCACCGGTCGTCGTCGCGGGCTCGGCGATGCTCGGCTTCGCGGTCATCCCGATGGGCGGACTCGGCCCGCTCAACATCCAGCTCGCGGACCCCGAGTCGGGGCTGGTCTACGTGTTCGCGGTGGCCTCCATCGCGACGCTCGGCCTGACGATGGCCGGCTACGCGTCGGCGAACAAGTACTCGATGCTCGGCGCGCTGCGCGCGATCGCACAGAACGTCGCGTACGAGATCCCGCTGGTTCTCACTGGAGCGTCCGTCGTGCTGTTCACGCAGTCGCTCCAGATGAGCGAGATCGTCGCCGTGCAGCAGGAGACGCTGGTGACCATCGCCGGCTTCTCCATCCCGTCGTGGTTCGCGTTCGTGAACCCGTTCGCGTTCGCGCTGTTCATGATCGCGAACCTCGCGGAGGTCGGCCGTAACCCGTTCGACATCCCGGAGGCCCCGACCGAGATCGTCGCAGGCTACCAGACCGAGTACTCCTCGGTCTACTTCGTCCTGATCTACCTGGGCGAGTTCCTGCACATCTTCCTCGGCGGCGCCATCGTGGCGACGCTGTTCCTGGGCGGCCCCGCCGGCCCGGGTCCGGAGTCCATCGGCTTCCTCTGGTTCACGGCGAAGATCTGGGGCGTGTTCCTCTTTACCCAGTGGGCACGCTCTGCGGTGCCGCGCGTTCGCATCGACCAGCTCATCGAGATCGGCTGGAAGGGGATGCTCGTGCTCTCCTTCGCGAACCTGCTGCTGACCGCACTCCTCGTCGGGGTGATTGCATGATCGGCATACTCAAATCCATGGCGACCACGATGAAGCACGCGCTGGACGGTGAGACCTTCACCGTCGAGTACCCGGAGACACCGCCCGAGGTGTCGCCGCGGTTCCGCGGTATCCACAAGTTCAGCCAGGAGCGGTGCATCTGGTGCCGCCAGTGCGAGAACGTGTGTCCGAACGACACCATCCACATCGTGACCGACGCACAGCGCAACGGCGAGGAGTACAACCTCCACATCGGGCAGTGCATCTACTGCCGGCTCTGTGAGGAGGTCTGTCCGGTGGACGCCATCCTGCTCACGCAGAACTTCGAGTTCACCGGCGACACGAAGGACGACCTCGTCTACAACAAGGAACAGCTCAAGAGCGTACCCTGGTACAAGGACATCGACCCCCTCGAGTCCCGCGAGCCCGACCGTGGCGCGTGGATCGGCGAGGGCGACGGCGAGGTCGATTACCAGTAGACGGCCGCGGCCGTCTCGAAATCTTCAACACACAGCGATAGGAGAACCCAAACAATGGCACTCGCAGAACTCGTCGCCTTCGCGCTCTTCGCCATCGTCACGGTGGCAAGTAGCGTCGGCGTCGTCCTCATGGAGGACGTGTGGCACTCCGCACTCCTTCTGGGCGTCGCGCTACTCAGCGTCGCGGTCCACTACGTGATGCAGCAGGCCGAGTTCCTCGCCGCGATGCAGATTCTGGTCTACGTCGGCGGGGTACTCATCCTGATCACGTTCGCCGTGATGCTGGTTCGCGAAGACGACAGTACGGAGGTGGTAGAGGCATGACAACACGCCCGAAGCTAAAGCTCGGTGGCCATCTGGCCCCGGGTCTCGTCGCGGTCGCCCTGTTCGTCATCATGGCGGTCGTGTTCGTCGGGGCACCGCTCGGTGACCCCGTCGGGTTCGACGAGGCGACGGCGATCCAGAACGAGACGCTGCAGTCCGAGTCGCCGAGCGGCGACTACGGTACCGTCAGCGCCGGCGGACAGACGTACGCCGTCGCGTACAACGCGAGCGACGGTTCGGAGGCGGCGAACGTCTCCGTCGCGAACGACCCCGGCGTCGGGGTCGACTTCAAGGAGGTCGATACGAACGGTGACGGGCAGTCCGACACCGTCTACGCGATCTCCCGGACGACCATCACCGAGAACATCGGCTACCTGATGTTCGGCATCGACAGCGACCAGCGCTCGGCGCCCGGCGAGACGTTCCTCGTCGCGTTCGAGATCATCGACCTCGTGCTCGTCGGCGCACTGGTCGGTGCGGTCGTCCTCGCCCGCCGCGACGAAGGCGGCGAGGTCGTCACCGCGCTCGGTCTGCGCGACGTCGACGAGCCGTCCGGCACCGGTGCCGGGCAGGTCGCCGCCGACGGCGGCACGGAAGACGGAGGTGACCACTGAATGGCAGTCGATACGACCTACTATCTCATCCTCTCGGCGGCGGTGTTCTGTACCGGGCTGTTCGGCATCCTGACCCGGCGGAACGCACTGATGTTCCTGATGTCGGTCGAGCTGATGCTCAACGCCGCGAACATCAACCTGGTCGCGTTCAGCCAGTACTACGGCAACCTCACCGGGCAGGTGTTCGCGCTGTTCACGATGGCGCTCGCCGCCGCGGAGGTCGCCGTCGGTATCGGCATCATCCTCGTCCTGTATCGCAACTTCGAAGACGTCGACGTGGCTGAAGCCGCAACGATGAGGTGGTAACGATGGCAGGAGAACTCGCATTCGAACTCGCGCCCGCTATCGTGGCGCTCCCGTTCGCGTCGTTCCTCGTCGCGCTCGCCCTCGGCGACTACATGCCGAAGAAGGGCGCCTCGGCGGGCATCGCCGCGACGGCCGGCTCGCTCGTGCTCTCGCTGTTCGCGCTCGTGACGGTCGCCGGCGGGAGTACGTACCAGCAGGACCTGTTCACGTGGTCCGGGGCCGAGGAGGTACCGCTGCACTTCGGTATCTTCATCGACCCGCTGTCGGCGCTGATGCTCGTCATCGTCTCGCTCATCGCCATGCTCGTCCACGTCTTCAGCCTCGGCTACATGAACGACGAGGGCGAGACCGGACTGCCCCGCTACTACTCCGAACTCGGGCTGTTCACGTTCTCGATGCTCGCGTTCGTCATGGCGGACAACCTGCTGATGGCGTTCATGTTCTTCGAGCTGGTCGGGCTCTGCTCGTACCTGCTCATCGGCTTCTGGTTCCGTCAGGACGGCCCGCCGTCGGCCGCGAAGAAGGCGTTCCTCGTCACCCGCTTCGGTGACTACTTCTTCCTCATCGGCGTCGTCGGCGTCGTCGCGACGTTCGGGACGGCCCGCTTCGTCAGCACAGAGAGCCAGACGGCGTTCCCCATCCTCGCGGAGGAGGCGCTCGCCGGTAGCGCGGCCGAGGTGACGACGTTCCTCGGGTTCGGTCCCGAGGCCTGGTTCAGCGTGCTCGGCCTGCTCGTCCTCGGCGGCGTCATCGGCAAGTCCGCGCAGTTCCCGCTGCACACGTGGCTGCCCGACGCGATGGAGGGTCCGACGCCCGTCTCCGCGCTCATCCACGCAGCGACGATGGTCGCAGCCGGTGTGTACCTCGTCGCCCGGATGTACGGCTTCTACGCGCTGCTCCCGACTGTGCTCGCGATCATCGCGCTCACGGGTGGGTTCACCGCGCTCTTCGCGGCGACGATGGGCGTCGTCAAGCGTGAGATCAAGCAGGTGCTCGCGTACTCCACCATCTCCCAGTACGGCTATATGATGCTCGCGCTGGGTGGCGGTGGCTACGTCGCAGCGACCTTCCACCTCATGACCCACGCCTTCTTCAAGGCGCTGCTGTTCCTCGGTGCCGGGTCGGTCATCATCGCGATGCACCACAACGAGGACATGTGGGACATGGGTGGCCTGAAGGACAAGATGCCCGTGACCTACTACACGTTCCTCGCGGGCTCGCTCGCGCTGGCGGGCATCTTCCCGTTCGCGGGCTTCTGGTCGAAGGACGAGGTCCTCTACGAGGTGCTCGTCCACGGCCTCGGCAGTGCCGGGACGACCGGTACCATGCTCCTCGCCGCGTACGCGATGGGGCTGCTCGCGGTGCTGTTCACCGGCTTCTACACGTTCCGGATGGTGTTCCTCACCTTCCACGGCGAGGCACGCACCGAGACCGCCCGCGACCCGGAGCCGGTCCGCTGGAACGTCAAGGGCCCGCTCGCGGTGCTCGGCGGGCTGGCGACCGTCGCTGGCGTCGTCAACATGGTCCCCGTCGAGAAGGTGCTGGGGATCAAGGGCATCGACTACCTCCACCAGTTCCTCGACTCCGAGTCCGAGCTGGTGGCGAACCTGACCGCACACCACTACGGTGAGGTGCTCCACGACAGCGCCGGCTACACCGCCGACGCGACCGCCTTCGGCAGCGAGTCGGTGACCGTGCTCATCTCGGCTGGCCTCTCGCTCGGCCTGGCCGTCGCTGGCGTCGGGCTGGCGTACGCGCTGTACGGTCGTGACCCCACGCCCGAGGAGCACACCGACAAGCTCGGCGGTCTCAAGACGCTCTGGTACAACAACTACTACCAGGACGAGTACCAGGTCTGGCTGGCCTCGGGGCTGACGCTGCCCCTCGCGAAGGTCGCCGACCGGTTCGACCAGGGCATCATCGACGGCGTAGTCAACGGCGTCGGTCGCACGAGTCTCACCGGTGGCTCGTACGTCAAGCGGATCCAGACCGGTATCGTCACCAACTACGCCGCGCTGCTCGCGCTGGGCCTCGTCGCCCTGCTGCTCATCGTCGGCGTCACAGGAGGGTGGTTCGCATGATGAACGGAACGATAGAGGCACTCATCGCAGTCACACTGGTCGGATCGCTCGTCGTCATGGCTGGCTCCGACCGCTACGCGGCGAAGCTGGCGACGGCCTGGAGCCTGATTCCCCTCGTCGGGAGTCTGGGCATGTGGGCCACGTACGACGCAACAGGCAACGCGCTGCTCGGCGGCGAGACCGCGTTCACGAGCCGGGAGACCTGGCTCGCACTCGGTCCGCTGCCGGACATCGAGTGGTTCGTCGGCCTCGACGGCATCAGCATGCCGCTCGTCGTGCTGACGACAGTACTCGTCACGCTCGCCCTCGTGAGCGCGTGGACGCCCATCGACGAGCGTCAGTCGCAGTTCTACGGCCTCATCCTGTTCCTCGAGGCCGGGCTGCTCGGCGTCTTCTCGGCGCTCGACTTCTTCGTCTGGTTCGTCTTCTGGGAGGCCGTCCTGGTCCCGATGTACTTCCTCATCGGTGTCTGGGGTGGCCCGCGCCGGAAGTACGCGGCCATCAAGATGTTCGTCTACACGAACGTCGCCTCGCTGGTGATGTTCGTCGGCTACACCGCGCTCGTCTTCGGGCTCGGTGACGCCGTCTCGACGTTCGCGCTGCCGGAGACAACGCAGGCCCTCGTCGTCGAGAACGTCCAGCCCGACGAGCTGGCGTTCGTCGGCGGCGAGACGCTGAAGGTCGCCGCGTTCGCGGCCCTGTTCGCCGGCTTCGCGGTGAAGGTCCCGGTCGTCCCGGTCCACACCTGGCTGCCGGACGCCCACGTCGAGGCACCGACGCCCGTGTCGGTGCTCCTGGCCGGCGTCCTGCTGAAGATGGGGACCTACGCGCTGCTGCGGTTCAACTTCACGATGCTGCCGGACGTGGCCCGGGCGAACATGCCCATCATCGCCGCGTTCGCCGTCATCTCCATCATCTACGGCGCGATGCTCGCGCTGGCACAGACGGACCTCAAACGCATCGTCGCGTACTCCTCCGTCTCCTCGATGGGATACGTCATCCTCGGACTCGCCGCCTACACGCTGTACGGCGTCGGCGGCGCGACGTTCCAGATGATCTCCCACGGCCTCATCTCGGGGCTGATGTTCATGGCGGTCGGGGTCATCTACAACACGACCCACACGCGCATGGTGACCGACATGTCCGGCATGGCGTCGAAGATGCCGTACACGGTCGGTATCCTCATCGCCGGCGCGTTCGGCTACATGGGCCTCCCGCTCATGTCCGGCTTCGCCGCCGAGTTCTACGTGTTCCTGGGGGCGTTCCAGGCCGGCGCGTTCGACATCCCGAACTACAACCTGCTGCCGGCGTTCACCGCGGTGGCGATGTTCGGTATCGTCATCGTCGCCGGCTACCTGCTCTTTGCGATGCAGCGCACGCTGTTCGGCGAGTTCAGTCTCGAGACCGACTACGAGGTCGGTCGCGCACCGCTGCACGACATCGCACCGCTCGCGGTGCTGCTCGTGCTGATCATCGTGCTCGGCTCGCAGCCGGACATCTTCTTCGAGATGATCCGTGAGGCGAGTGGACCGGTCGCGGACCTCGTCGGAGGTGGTGCCTGATGGCGGACACGACCTGGCTCACGCTGGCCCCGGCGTTCCTGCTCGGGCTGACTGGCCTGCTCGTGCTCTACGTCGACAGCATCGGCCCCTCGACGAAGGGGCCCATCGCCGTGCTGTCGCTGCTCGGTTCGCTCGGTGTGGCCGGCGTCGCAATCGCCCTGCCCGACGCGCTCGGGCTCGGGCCCGCCGGCTGGTCGTTCGTCAGCTTCACGCTGCTCGCGATGTTCGCGCTCGCGCTGTTCGTCGAGCCCGGCTCCGAGAACCGCCGGCTCATCGCGGGGCTGGCGACTGCCGGCGCGGTCGGTGCGCTCGGCATCGCCGCCGCGTACCTGTTCACCTTCGAGGGTGAGCCCGTCAACCCGTTCGGCGACGCGCTCGTCGTCGACGGGATGAGCCTGCTCTTCGCGGTCATCGTCGCCAGCGTCACGGCGATGGTGACCCTCGCGAGCTACAACTACCTCGCCGGGCACAGCTATCAGGCGGAGTACTACGCGCTGGTGCTGCTCGCGGCGACCGGCATGACGCTGATGGCGTCGGCGAACTCGCTCGTGACGGTGTTCGTCGCGCTCGAACTCGCGTCGCTGCCGTCGTACGCGCTCGTCGCGTTCCTGAAGAAGAACAAGGGCAGCGTCGAGGCGGGGCTGAAGTACTTCCTCGTCGGCGCGCTGTCCAGCGCTATCTTCGCCTACGGTGTCAGTCTGGTGTACGCCGCGACCGGCTCGCTCCAGCTGACCGCCGTCCAGAACGCCATCACCGGCGACTTCACCGGTCTGCTCGGCATGGGCGTCGTGATGGTCGTCGGCGGCATCGCGTTCAAGACCGCCTCCGTCCCGTTCCACTTCTGGGCGCCGGAGGCCTACGAGGGCGCGCCCGCACCGATCAGCGCGTTCCTCTCGTCGGCGTCGAAGGCGGCCGGCTTCGTCATCGCCTTCCGCGTGTTCACCGAGGCGTTCCTGCGCGTCGGTGGGAGCGAGTTCATCGTCCTCGGTGCGGACTGGGTGCTCGTCTTCCAGATCCTCGCGGTCGTCACGATGACGCTCGGCAACCTCGCCGCCGTGACCCAGGACAAGGTCAAGCGGATGCTCGCGTACTCCTCCGTGGGGCACGCAGGCTACGTCCTGATGTCGCTGGCCGCGCTCTCCGGTGGCGGTGCGTCCGCCACCGCGAAGATCGAGGCCGGACAGTTCGTGCTCGCCGGCGGGATGATGCACCTGTTCGTCTACGGGTTCATGAACACCGGGGCGTTCCTGTTCATCGCGCTGGCGGAGTACTGGGACGTCGGCCGCACGTTCGAGGACTTCACCGGCCTCGGTCGGCAGGCACCGGTCGCCTCCGTGGCGATGACGGTGTTCATGTTCTCGCTGGCCGGGCTGCCGCCGTTCGGTGGCTTCCTCAGCAAGTACCTGCTGTTCGGTGCGGCCGTCAACAGCGGGTTCGTCTGGCTGGCCGCCGTGGCCATCGTCAACAGCGCCGTGAGCCTCTACTACTACTCGAAGCTCGTCAAGGCGCTCTGGTTCGACGAGCGCCCCGACGAGAAGCCGCCGCTCGAGATCTCGAGCCGGCCGGTCGGGCTGTACGCCGCCGTCATCTTCGCGGCGGTCGTCACGACCGCGATGTACGGCGTGTTCGGCCCGGTGTCGGACGCAGCCGTCGAGGCCGCCGCGGCACTGCTGTAGGCCGACCGCGGTTCTCCTTCGTGTCGATACGTTTTAGCCCGCTGAGTAGAACCACCGGAGTATGGTAACCCGGCTCTTCCTCGGTTGCGGGGCCGTCGGCCAGCGGCTGCTGGAGGCCACCGAGGGCTGGTCCGGGACGACGCGAGCCATCTGTTCCACCGAGAGCCGTGTCGAGACCCTCCGCGAGGAGGGTGTGGACGCGACCACCGGTGACCCGGTCGAGCCGGCGACGCTGGCTGCTCTCGACGACGCGGACGTGGTCGTGGTCGCGAGCGACGACGGCGACAGGAACCAGCGCGTCGCTGCGGCCGCGCGTCGTCGCTTCCCCGACGCGTTCATCCTCGCGTACGCCGGCGACGGCGGAGATATCGACGAGCTCCGGTCGGTCGTCGACCGTGTCGTCGACCCGACCGCCGTGGTTGCGTCGCGAGCCACCGAGCAGATCTCCGGCGACGCGGCAGAGGATTCGCTCCTGCTCCGGCAGGTGCTCACCGACATCGACGGCACGCTGGCGGTCGTGATGCACGACAACCCGGATCCGGACGCCATCGCGAGCGCCGTCGCCATGTGTCGGCTGGCCGAGACCACGGGGACCCGCGCCGAGGCCTGCTACTACGGCGAGATCTCCCATCAGGAGAACCGCGCGATGGTGAACCTCCTCGACCTCGACCTCCGCACGCTCGGCCCCGAGGACGACCTCGGGGAGTTCGGTGGGTTCGCGCTGGTCGACCACGCCCGGCCGAGCGTGAACGACCAGCTCCCCGAGGAGCTCCACGTCGACATCGTCGTCGACCACCATCCCCCACGTGGCCCGGTTCAGGGACGGTACCAGGACCTCCGGACGGACGTGGGCTCGACGAGCACGCTGTTGACCGACCACTTCGCCCGGCTGGGCGTTCCGCTCGACGAGTCAATCGCGACGGCACTGCTGTACGGCATCCAGGTCGACACCAAGGAGTTCAGGCGGGAGGCCTCGCGGCTGGACTTCGAGGCCGCCGCCCGGCTGCTCCCGTACGTCGACGAGGCGGTGCTCGACCGCATCGAGTCGCCGAGCGTCGACGGCGAGACCCTCGACACGCTCGCCAGGGCCATCGAGAACCGCGAGGTGCGGGGGTCAGTGCTCGTCACCGGCGTCGGCTCGCTCTCGGACCGCGACGCGCTCCCGCAGGCCGCGGACAAGCTGCTGACGATGGACGGCATCACCTGTACGCTGGTGTACGGCTTCATCGACGGCACGGCGTACCTCTCGGCCCGCGCCCGCGGCACCGAGCTGGACCTCGGGGAGACGCTCCGGGCTGCGTTCGACCAGATCGGCAGCGCCGGCGGGCACGCGGACATGGCGGGCGCGCAGATCCCCGTGACACAGGCGTTCGGCGAGTTCGAGGACGAGGGCGAACGCGACGCGGCCATCCGCGACGTCATCACCGACCGGTTCTTCGATGCGTGGTACGAACGGCCGCGCAAGAGCGGTGTCGTGCGCGAGCCGCGGCCGCGGGGTATCCCGCTCGACGGGGACGAGCGGACCGACTGAGTCACGCGGACTGGGCGGACCGGCGGAGTCCCTCGCCGAGGACGAACATCGAGACGGCCGGGAGACCGAACATCACGGCGATGGGCACGGCAAGCGTGTCGAGTTCGTACGCGAGGACGAAGTACGAGAAGGGGGTACCGGGGACCATGAGCATCAGCTGGATGGTGGTGAAGGTGACCAGTGCCGCACCCGTGGTCGCGATTCCCGCCGCGGCCAGTGCCGGAGAGCGACTGTCCTCGTCCCGGACCCCGTACCGGTAGCGTCGCGCAACGACAGCCCCCGTGGCGAGGCCACCGAGGGTCCCGAACAGGGGCGCGACGAGGTGGACTCCGACGGGTGCGAGCAGCATGGGCACCGGCAGCAGCAACAGGAGCGTCGGCACCAGACCGAACGGGGCGAGGAGTCGCGGAAGGTGCCGCCAGCCAGCACGCCGAGAGCCGGCCACGGCAAGCCCGAGGCCGACGGTCGTCGCGACGACGAAGCCGACGAGGGCGGTGCCGGCGCCCATCCATAGCCCGTCAGCGATCACCGCGAGCGGTGGGCTGTCCGGCGATTCGGCACCGCTGGACAGTGAGAGGGTGCCGACGAGTCCGAACAGCAGGAAGGCCACGAGGGAACCACCTCCGAGCTGGACAGCCCGGCTCCAACGGACTGCACGCACGAGCGGCCGGCGGACCGGCGGGGTGCCGCCGTCGGCGACGGTCCCGGCACTCGACGGGTCGTGGCCAGGGTCTGGACGGAGGAACGCGAGCAACACGTCACGGTAGAGGCCCGCGGCGAGAACCGGGAGGACGAACAGCGAAGCACTCTGGACGAGTCGTGGGATCTGGTTCGACCGGAGCGATCGCCGCAGCAACATGGTGCTCCCCTCCGTGTAGAAGAGCCCCTCAGCGACGAAGAGCGCGCCCGGGAGCCAGAGGACGTAGAGCCAGCCCTCGAGGAGGAGGGTCCGAGCCGTCCGCTCGATGTCGCTGTGGAGGTACACGGACGTGAGACGAGCGAGACCCAGGCCGACCGGGAGTCCGAGTGCGACCGACGCCATCGTCAGCCGTTCGGCCGAGTCGACGGTGATGGCTCTCATGGGAGGTGCGAACGTCCCCGCCAGGAGACAGACCATCGCGATGCACGGGACGCCCCCGAGCATCGCCACCGCGAAGCCGACGCGGCGGTCCGCCGTGAGATAGCGCAGCAAGACGACCGGAACCGCCACGAGCAACACGACCCCCGCGGTCATCGTGAGCAACTGCAGCGTGGTCGGGGCCGTCTCGACGATGGGTTCGATGGTCCCCCACGGTGACCGGTCGCTCGGGGGACGGAACGAGCTGAGCGTGACGGCCTTCCAGAAGACCTCGGGGGCGCCGATGCTCTCGACAGCGTATGACCGGGCGAAGTCCGACAGCTCGAAGGGCAGCGCACGGGAGAGCGCGTCCGCGTCGACCAGGAGCGAGAGTGTCGCGGCGCACAGTACCCACGTGACGACCGCCGCGACGACCGCGACGATCACGTCGACGAACCGCCGGTCGATGTCCGACATAATGTCGCGGTGTAGTTGTTGGAAAATAACAGTTTTGGTTACCGCGTGTCCTGGGATGGGGACGTGCCATCGGTCGGTTCGTGACGGCGGACCCCCTCTCCGAGCAGGAACAGCGTGGTCGCGGGCACGGCGAGGACACCGACCCAGCTCCAGAGTCTGGACTCCAGGGTGACGTCGGTGGCTCCCATCCAGAGATCGGTGAGCCCGAGCCCCAGGACACTCAGTTCTCCGGCGGTGAAGACCACCAGAACTGCACCGCTGAGGGCTACTCCCGTCGACGCCAGCACGGCCCGCTCGTCCCGTCCCGCCATCGCCTCGCGTTCGAACCGTCGGGCGACGATGGGAGCCACCGCCAGGCCACCGACGACGCCGAAGAGGAGGTGTGCGACGATCCGGTCCGGTGACTCGAGGGAGACGACGCCGGCGATGAACAGCACCGCGAATGGGAGGTTCGCGACGGGGTCGAGTATCCGTGTGACGTGACGAGGGAGCGGCGTCTCGGTCGTGAGCAGGCCGAGTCCGACACCGACGGCTGCCGCGACCACGAACACGGTGGCGGCGGTGAGCGTGGTGGCGGCGAGCGCGTCGAACAGCTGATACGGCTGCACGGTCTGCCTGTTCACCCATCGCTCCGGGCGGCTGGTGAGCTGTGACCCGACGACTCCGACCACGAACAGCAGACCGAACAGGCCGAGCCCTGCCTGCGTGATGCGGCTGTTCCGGACTGCGGAGACCAGTGGCGACACGATAGAGGTGCTGCCGCCGTCCGCGGCGACGCCCCGGGTGGGAGCGGACGACGTGCTCCCCGGGAGGGTGACCGCGAGGACGACGTCTCGCAGGAACGCACAGCAGAGGACGACCGCGACCACCACCGAGGAGAGCTGCGTGAACAGCGGGAAGTCCCCTTGCATGAGCGCCTGGAACCAGACGTAGAAGAACCCGTTCACGCCGAAGACGAGTTCGACCAGTGCGATGGCACCGGGGACCCAGACGACGTACAGCCACCCGTCGAGCAGGACGTCGCGGACCGTCGTCCTGACAGCCGTCACGTCGTACCGGCTCACGATGTGGGCCAGCCCGAGCCCCAGCGGGAGCGCCAGCGTCGCACCGGGGACGACCATCTCCGGGTACGTCTCGGCGCGGATGTGGCTGCCGGGGTCCGACGCGACGTCGAACACGAAGAGACACCAGACGAACGTCGGGATGCCACCGAGGAGCCCGAGACCGGCGACGACTTTTCGGCCGATGTCCACCTGCGAGAGGACGACGAGGGGGCCAGCGATGAGGAGTGCGAGCACCAGCGCGACGGCCACGAGCTTGATCGTGCGACCGCCGAACTGTCCGACGACCTCCCAGCCGGACGTTCCATCGAAGAGCACCCAGGACTGCCGGTCACCGAACGTGAGGGTCTCGACGAACGTGCCCCAGTAGCCGGGGATCTCCGACCGGAGACTGTTTCTCATCGCCGCTGGCGCGTTGTTCCCCAGAATCGCGGTCGTCGCTCGGTCCCCCGAGAACAGCGCCATCGTCGCGGCGAAGGCGACCCACGACCACAGCGTGGTGAGGAACGCGACGACGATGCCGATTACCTTCTCGTACACTGCTGGTATAAACTTAGAAACTGGTCTGTGCAACATGAATGTTTTGAAAAATTGACGGGACTACCGTCGTGAGAACGCAGCTTTTTGCCCGCGGGACGGCTATCGGTGCCCATGGACGAGGAGCCGAGTGACCACGGGAAACCCCGGGTCAGGGACTACATGACCCAGGACGTGGTGACGGTGTCGCCGGACGCGACGGTCAGAGAGGTCGCCGAGCGGATCGACGAGAGCGACGAGCACAGCGGCTTTCCCGTCTGTGACCGTCGGCGCGTCGAGGGGTTCGTGAGTGCACGCGACCTGCTGCTCGCAGACGACGACGAGCCGATATTCAAGGTGATGACGACCGACCTCATCGTCGCCCACCCGGAGATGAAGGTGACCGACGCCGCCCGGGTTATCCTCCGGTCCGGCATCCAGAAGCTGCCGGTGGTCGACGATGCGGGGAACCTCGTCGGCATCATCTCGAACGCGGACGTCATCCGCAGTCAGATCGAGCGCGCGACCCCGGAGAAGGTCGGCAAGCTCCGCCGCACGCTGGAGAACATCCACGGCGTGACGCTGGACCAGGAGCGCCGTCGGGTCGAACTCGGCCGGCTCATCCCCACGCAGAAGAAGGTGTACGCCGACGAGCTTGAGGGGCGACGCTACGAGTTAGAGCGCGGGCTGGCCGAACCGCTGGTCGTCATCGACAACGGCGGGACGTTGCTGCTCGCCGACGGCCACCACCGCGTCATGGCGGCCGACCGTCTCGACATGACCGAGATGGACGCGTACGTCATCGTGGTGGACGAGCCGCTGGAGCTGGGCATGGCCGAGACGGCACGCAAGGAGGGGCTGGAGTCGCTGGAGGACGTACAGGTCGTGGACTACGCACGACACCCGCTGGTCGAGACGACGAAGCGGCTCCAGTGAATCAGTCGGTCGGGGTGAGCCGCTGGTCGACGACCTCGGTCTCCGCGTCGAGGGTGAGGACGAGCTGCTCCTCGGCGGCCGCGACGGCGGCCGTCACCTCGATGCGGACGGGGTCCTCGGAGACGACGGTGCCGTTCGAGCCGGTGGCGTGTGGCATGGCGAGGTAGTCGCCGTCCATCGAGACGCCGTGGTCGTGGTAGTACGCGACGACGGCGGGGTGGTGGGCCACGCAGATCGACACGGGGAGCCAGAACCGCATCCCGCAGTCGTCGCAGCTGCACTCCGCGAGGACGGCGTCCGCCTCGGGGTCGTACTCGGGCACGGAGTCGGCGCCGGCGGTGGCCGCCTCGGCCGCCTCGCCGACGATGGTTCGGAGGTACGCGTCGCTCGGCACGGCAGGTGCAGTCACCGTACTCCGGCCCCAGCAGTGCGGGCAGCCGCCGGCGCGGACCCGCTGGACCTGGTCGCGGATACGGGCGTTCGCGAGCGCCACGACCGCCGGCATCTCCCGGCCCCTGACCGCGGCCGGCGGCAGGGTGGTCGTCAGTATCCGGCCGTGCTCGGGACAGCGGACCCTGAGGTAGCCGTGTTCGTAGACGGCGTCGAGGGAGTCGTCGCAGACGGGACAGCTGCGGTCGAGTTCGGTCCGGCGTTCGACGTCGTCGGCGGTCTGGTCGAACGTCCCCGCCCGGAGCGCCCCGGCGAGTTCGAAGCCGGCGTTCGTGAGGACGTACTCGTCGCCGAACTGGTTCACGAACGAGCCACGGAGCTGGTCGAGGTGGTAGTTGAACTGCCCCGTATCGCGGACGCCCACGGCCTCGCGGAGCTCCGAGAAGCGGAGGCCCTGGGGGAGCCACGACTCCCGGCGCTGTTCGGCCAGTGCCTCGATGGTCGCGAGCCTGATCTCGTGGCCGAGGAGCTCGAAGGCGTCGGCCGGAGGCGTGGGCTCGTCGGGCGGGACGGGTCGGTCGCCGGGACCGGACTCGTCGCCGTCTCCTGTTCCCATACTCGTTCGCCGTGACGCGGGCTCCAAAGAGTTTCGACCAAGAAGGTAATATATCTTACAGAAACGCCGTTCTGAAAACCGTTAATGGCCGGGTTCCACAACGAAGGGTCATGAACACGAACGCGTCCCTCGACGGACGGCTGGAGGCGACGGCCGACCCCGACGCGTCAGAATCCAGACCGGCCATCGCGGTCGAGGGGCTGACGAAGGTGTACGGCGACGGAGAGGACGCCATCCGGGCCGTCGACGACGTCGACCTCACCATCGAGCGCGGCACGACGGTCGGTGTCCTCGGTCCGAACGGCGCGGGGAAGACGACGACCATCAAGTCGCTGCTCGGACTCGTCCTGCCCGACGCGGGCAGCAGCGAGATCGCCGGCGTCGACGCCCACCAGAACCCCCGCAAGGTGTACCGCCACGTCGGCGCGATGCTCGAGGGTGCCCGGAACGTCTACTGGAAGCTCACCGTGCGAGAGAACCTCGAGTTCTTCGCAGCCCTCGGTGGCCAGTCCGTCTCCGGGGCACGGGACCGCCACGACCGGCTCCTCGAGGCCTTCGACCTCGCCGGGAAGGCCGACGACCCGGTGAACGACCTCTCGCGGGGGCAGAAGCAGAAGGTGTCGCTGGCGTGCACCCTCGCCCGTGGGACTGACGTGGTGTTCCTCGACGAACCGACGCTCGGACTCGACGTAGAGGCGTCGCTCGAGCTCCGTCGGGAGCTCCGACGGCTGGCCGACGAGGAGGACATCACCATCGTCCTCTCCAGCCACGACATGGACGTCGTCGAGGACATCTGCGACCGCGTCGTCATCCTCTCGGAGGGGTCGGTCATCGCGGACGACCCGGTCGACGACCTCGTGCAGGTGTTCGAGACGCAGGCCTACCGGGTCACCGTCGAGGGACCGGTCACCGAGGCGACGCGCAGCCGCCTCGACCGCGAGTTCGACGCCGGTGACTGGACCGAGACCGGCGATCGGACCGGGTTCGACGTCATCCTCACCGACGGGGACGCCCTCTACGACGTGCTGGACGTGCTCCGCGACGCCGACCTCGGCCTCGTCGACATCGACGGGCACGACCCCGACCTGGAGACGGTCTTCCTCGAGGTCACGGGGCGGGCGAACGGGGGTGACGACGCGTGAGCACGGTCGGCGAGGCGGCCACCGTCGACACCGGGCTCCGGGGCTACCTCGGATTCCTCCGTCAGTCCGCCCGGAAGCGACTCGTGTTGCTGTGGCGCTACCCGGTCAACACGCTCTCGATGCTCGGGACCATCTTCCTCGTGTTCCTCGTGCTGTTCTTCGGCGGGCAGGCGCTCGCACCGGCGGCGATGGAGGACACGACCGGCGGGCTCGTCGTCGGCTACCTGCTCTGGAGCCTGTCGATATCGGCGTACTCCGGGCTCGCCTGGAACGTGACCAGGGAGGCGCAGTGGGGGACGCTCGAACAGCTGTTCATGTCGCCGTTCGGCTTCGGTCGGGTGATGCTCGGGAAGACGCTCACGAACCTCGCCGAGTCGTTCCTGTGGGGAGCGGCCACGCTCGCGTTCATGCTGCTGGTCACCGGGCAGTCGCTCGCACTCGACCCGCTGACGGTGCTCCCGCTCGGCGCCCTCGCAATCCTCCCGGCGGTCGGCGTCGGCTTCGTCTTCGGCGGGCTGGCCATCCGGTTCAAGCGCATCGAGAACGCCTTCCAGCTGGTCCAGTTCGTGTTCATCGGGCTCATCTCCGCCCCGGTCGCCGAGTATCCGGTCCTGAAGTGGCTCCCGCTGGCGCAGGGCAGCTACCTCCTCCGACGCGCGATGGAGGACGGCATCGCTCTCTGGGACCTGCCCGCCGACGAACTGGGAGTGCTCGTCCTCACCGCCGCGCTCTACCTCGGGCTCGGCTTCGCCGCGTTCACCTACTGCCAGCGGTGGGCACGGCGCGAGGGCGTGATGGGCCACTACTGACTCACCGAGCCGACAGTTCTTACATCGGGTGTGTCCTACGGTGTGTATGACCGATTCGGTGGACCACCCCGTCCTCGAGGGACCACACGACGCCCTGCAGGACGCGGTCTACGTCTTCGACGCCGACCGGGTCCTGATCGACGCGAACGCGCGTGTGGGCGAGGTGAGTGGACGCCCGCGTGACGAACTGCTGGGGTGGAAGCTGGCCGACTTCCAGTCTGAGTACGTGGCGCCCGAGGACCGCGAGCGACTGGCCGCCACCTTCGAGCGCATCGAGGGGCCGGCGTCGACCGAGGAGCGCCAGACGTTCGACCTCATCGACAGCGAGGGCCGACGCGTACCGGTCGACGCCCGGTTCGTCCGCTACGAGGGCAAGACGGTGGCCGTCCTCCGGAACCTCACCGAACAGAAGGAACGCGAGCGGCGCCTCACCGAGCTCTCCGAGGAGCTCGACGTGCTCAACCGGGTGCTCCGCCACGACATCAGGAACGACATGAACGTGGTCCTCGGCTGGGCCGAGGAGCTGGAGCCACACGTCGCACCCGAGGGGCGCGAATCCTACGAGAACATCGTCGACGCCGTCCAGCACACCGTCGAGCTGACGAAGGAGGTCCGCGACCTGGCCGAGGCGATCACGCGCGGCGAGGAGTTCCCGACGCGACCGACCCGTCTCGACGACGTGCTCCGCGAACAGTTCGCCAAGAACCGGAAGAAGTTCGAGCACGCGACGTTCGAGGTCGACGGCGACCTCCCGCCCGTCACGGTCTGCGGGAACGAGATGCTCTCCTCGGTGTTCGACAACCTCCTGAGCAACGCCGTCATCCACCACGACCGCGACAGCCCGACGGTGACGCTGCACGTCGAGCACGACGGCGATGCCGCCGTCGTCTCGGTCGCCGACGACGGCCCCGGTATCCCGGACACTCGCAAGGAGACCGTCTTCGGTCGCGGCGAACACGGCATCGACAGTCCCGGCACCGGCATCGGTCTCTACCTCGTCGACAGCCTCGTCGACGGCTACGGTGGGTCGGTCACCATCGCGGACAACGAGCCCCGCGGGTCCGTCTTCGTCGTCACGCTGCCGCTGGCCGACGACGAGGCCGACGCGCGCAACTCTCCCGAATGGTGAGCCTAAGGCGACGAGCAACGGTCGAGGCCGCACGCACGGCGTGTTGCTCGTCCCGACGCACGGCCAGACAACGGTAGCCCTTTGCCGACCCACAGACAACGTCGCAGTACCGATGAGCGTCGCGGCGGAGCGGATCGAACGACTCGACCGGCTTGCCCGGGAAGCGACCAGAGCGGGCGACGCGGAGAGGGGCCGGTACTACGTCCGGCTGGCGAGACGCATCGCCGAGCGGAACCGGCTGTCGCTCCCGCGCCGGTTCAAGCGGTTCACCTGCGACGCCTGCGACGCCTACCTCGTACCGGGGGCGAACGCGCGGGTGCGGCTGCAGGACGGGCACGTGGTCGTCACCTGCGACTGTGGGGCCCAGGCCCGGTACCCGTACGAGTAGGTGAGCCCCGGAGACGGCCGCGAGCGGCGGCACTGTAGCGGTTCTCACGGCCGTTTGGAACAACATTCAAACCGCTGGACTGCAAAGCCGGAGCCACGAATGAGCAGAGAGGACCTTCGAAAGCAGGCGCACGACCTCGACGTGACGGTCTGGGTCGGCAAGAGCGGAATCGAGTCGGTGACAGCGGAGCTCGAGGACCAGCTGAAATCGAGCGAACTGGTGAAGGCGAAGTTCCTGCGGGCGGCCCGCGGCGGCACCTCGACGGAGGAACTCGCCGAAGAGCTCGCCGAGCTGGTCGACGCCGAGCTCATCGAGACCCGGGGGAACACCGCAGTCTACCACTGATGTTCGGTGAGATCGTGCTCCAGAGTGGGCGACCGGATGGAATCGGCGGCCTACTGTGGGACGTCGGCATCCGCGGTGGCTTCGCGGTGCTGCTGGCCCAGGTCGTCCGGTTCTTCATCGCACTGGTCGGGGTGTACGTCTTCGGCCGGATCGTCGTCGTTCCGCTGGCGAACCGCGTGATGGACCGCCGGGGGCTGGACCGGCACGCGAAGCTGCCCATCCGGAAGCTCGTCCACTTCGTCGTCGTCTTCGCTGCGGTCGCGGTCGCGTTCGGGTTCGCGGGCTTCGGTGACTTCCTGACCGCGCTGGCGACCATCGGCGCGGCGGCGACGCTGGCCATCGGGTTCGCGATGCAGGACATCATCGCGAACTTCGTCTCCGGCGTCTTCATCTTCACCGACAAGCCGTTCCGCATCGGCGACTGGATCGAGTGGAACGGCAACTCGGGCATCGTCGAGGACATCAGTCTCCGCGTGACCCGCGTCCGCACCTTCGACAACGAGCTGCTGACGGTGCCGAACTCCCAGCTGACGAGCAACGTCGTCAAGAACCCGGTCGCGAAGGACACGCTACGGCTCCAGTTCCTGTTCGGGATCGGCTACGACGACGACATCGACCAGGCGACCGACATCATCCTCGAGGAGGCGGCGAACCACGACGGCATCCTCGCGGACCCGGAGCCGTCGGTCCGGCTGACCGAGCTCGGGGACTCCTCGGTCGGGCTCAAGTCGCGCATCTGGATCGAGAACCCCTCGCGCGCGGACTTCGTGAAGACCCGCGGCGAGTACGTCCAGGCCGTCAAGGAGCGGTTCGACGAGGAGGGCATCGACATCCCCTACCCGAACCGCACCGTCGGCGGCGCGCTGGAGGTCGAACAGCTCGCGAACGTGCCGGCCGACGACTGAGCGGCACACCCGTTTTCACGTCTCCGAGGCCGCGAGCCGACGGCTCGGCGGTCGGACGACGTTCCAACAGCTGGCACGGGAGCGCCTCGGCTGGTCGTGTGAGAATGCGATATGAATGGTGGACCCCGCGATTGCCCGGCGTTCACGACCGGGGAATCCCGGTGGCCTTCTCCACCCCGCGACCCATCGAGCGACGGGTGTCCGACGGTGGGCTGCTCACTTCCGTGCCTGACCCTGTGCCGCCGACCAACGTCGGGCGAGCGCCCCTGCGGGCACCACCCGACGACCGCCGTCCCCGACGGACGAGGCTTCCACGTTGGCTCCCGGGGCCCGGCCGCGTCTGACCGGACGCCCACGGGCTTCGGTCCCCGCTAAAGACCATACCGCGGGTTTCGAGCAGGGCCTAACTGCCCGACCTAGTCCACTCCACCGTAGCCGCTTGCCTCTTAAGGTCTTTTCGACTCGGAAACCGACCGGCGGCGGCGGGGTCGCCGGGACCTCAGGGACGCAGGACGCCGATGACGTCCGCGTACCACACGCTCGCGGCGGTGAAGACGACGCCGAGGGCGAGGACGACCCAGCGGTGGTACGCGAGCCACGTCTCCGTCCCGATGCTCTGGACGACGCTCTCCTCGAGCGCGGTGGCCCACAGCAGCGTCAGCAGCGTCGCGGTGAGCCCGATGACGAGCGCCACGCCGGCGGCGAGGTCCGGCTCCGTTCGTGCCTCGCGCCCGGCCGCGAGGACGATGATGCCGACGAGCGCGAACAGCGTCAGGTACGTCGGCGCGACCAGCCCGTAGCCGTAGTACGTCTCCAGTGCGGCCACACCGGAGGCGGAGAGCGCGACGTACGGGGCGAACACGGCGATGACGAACCCGATTCCGGCGGCGATGCCGACCGTCGGTGGCGTCCGGACGTCTACCATGTCGGTGGCTCCGAGTGCGGCCCGCATAAGCCCGACGAAGGGCGAGCCGTCCCACCGGAACGGAGGCGGAACGCACAACACCCCGGAGTGCGCATGGCCGGGTATGGGACTGGGTTCGAAGGCGAAGGCGCTACAGACCCTCGCCGACCGCGCGGAGCAGCTCTACGCACAGCTGATGGACGTCCGGGAGCGGCTCGCCCGCATCGAGGACGACATCGACGACTCGAGCGACCGCGTCGTCAGGATCGAACAGGAGCTCGAGGAGCAACGGGTCATCCTCGACGCGCTCGCCGAGGACGCCGGGCTCGACGTCGACCGGCGCATCGCGGAGGCGTCCATCACGGACGCCGAGAGCGGGGAGGACGAGGCCGACGAGACCACCGTCTCGGAGGCCGGCTCGGACGGTGCTGACGCGACGACCGGGGACGCGGAATCGGCCGACGGAGACGGGGATTCTGCGGACGGATCTGTCGACGCGACGACGGGCGACGAGTAACAACACCTATCGGGCGGCGGCAACTATTGCCGACCGATGACGACGCACGAACGGCCACTGGGGTCGGTGCTCGACACCGTCGGCCGGACACCGCTTGTTGCTGTGCAGGCCGCACCCGACGAGGTGTCGGTATATGCGAAGCTGGAATCGTTCAACCCCGGCGCGAGCGTGAAGGACCGCATCGGGAAGTACATGCTGGAGGCGATGCTCGACCGCGGCGAGCTCGAACCCGGGGGTACCGTCATCGAGCCCACCGCCGGGAACACGGGCATCGGCTTCGCGCTGGCGGCGAGCCAGCTCGACGTCGACGCCGTGTTCGTCGTGCCCGAACGCTTCTCGGTCGAGAAACAGCAGCTCATGCGCGCCCTCGGCGCCGAGGTCATCAACACCCCGACCGAGGACGGCATGGAGCGCGCCATCGACCGGGCCTACGAGCTCGCCGACGAGCTGGACGACGCGGTCGTCCCACAGCAGTTCGGCAACCCGCTGAACGTCGAGGCCCACTACGAGACGACCGCCCCCGAGATCTACGACGCGCTCGACGGCAGGGTCGGCGCCATCGTCGCCGGCTGTGGCACCGCTGGCACCCTGATGGGGATCGCGAAGTACGGGCGCGAGCAGGACGCCGACACCTACGTCGCCGCCGTCGAACCCGAGGGCTCGCTGTACAGCGAGTTCACGGGAGCCCACCCGGAGGAGGGCGAGTACAAGATCGAGGGCATCGGCACCCACGACACCGACACGAACGAGCTGTTCGACCCGTCGCTCGTCGACGACGTCGTCCAGGTCGCCGACCGCGCGGCACACGACGAGGTGAGCCGGCTGGCCAGCGAGGAGGGCCAGCTGGTCGCCTCGTCCGCAGCCGCCGCGAGCGTCGCTGCCCGGGGCGTCGCAGACCGCATCGCGAGCGGCGAGATCGACGCCCCGCACGACACCGTCGTCACCGTGTTCCCGGACTCATCCGAGCGCTACCTCTCGAAGGGCATCTACCGCTCCTTCGCGGAGTGGGACGGGTAGCGGCGCGACGAACAGACTCTCGACTACCCGCGAAGCCGGCTGTGCTCGACCTTGATGCACTTGTTCTGGACGACGAGCAGGCCCGCCGCCTCCGCCCGTGCGGCCGCCTCGTCGTCGGCGATTCCGAGCTGTAGCCAGAGCGCCTGTACGTCGTCGCGTTCGAGTACCTCGTCGACGATGCCGGCGACCTCCTCCGACGGACGGAACACGTCGACGATGTCCACCTCCCTGTCGACCTCCGCGAGTGAGTCGAACGCCCGCTCGCCGAGCACCTCGTCCGCGAACGGGTTGACGGGGACGATGTCGTAGCCCATCGTCTGCATGTACTTCGGTACGTCGTGGGCGGCCTTCCCCGGCGTGGTCGAGCATCCGACGACGGCGATGGTGTCGAGGTCGAAGATGTGTTCGAGCTCCGCGTCGGTCTGAATCGGCATGCGCCGCTAGATGGTCGCCAGCGCGAAAAGCGTATCTCGTCACCTGCTCGGGATGCCCGCGGTGTGGAGGGTCGGCTGCTCGCCCTCGCCCTCCTCGACCTCGATGACCGCGTCGAACAGCTGCTTCAGCGTGTTCATCGTCTGGTCGTCGTGGGCCGTGGAGTCGATGACGTAGACGCCCAGCGCGTCCGCCGACTGGACGCGGCCGGTGAACACGTGGAGGAACCGGAACACGGTCTGCAGGTCTGAGTACATCAGTAGCGTCGAGACCGAGTGGAGCATGATGCGGTTCTTTCGGTGACCACGCACCTCGTAGAACTCCTCGAGGAACTCGGAGAGCTTGATACCGATGCCCGTCATGTCGACGGGCGACGACGCGTACTTGATACGGGCGTCGTCCTTCACGTTCCCGACGCCGCGTTGCTTCGTCACGCAGTCGACGACACCGATGTCCGCCGCGTCGATGTCCTCGACCCGGCTCGCGTACTCCTCGAGTATCTTCTCTGCGCTGTCCTTCGTCGTCACTACGATAGAACCCTCGCCCTGCCCGGAGCCACTGGCGAGTATGTCGAGTGCGATCCGTCGTTTCCCCGTCAGCGGTGGTCCCGCAATCAGCAGGTTCGTCCCCGGGTCCAGTTCCGCATCCGGTAGAACGTCAGCAAGGTCATACATGGCGTGCCCTCGTCACCTGAAACCGGCACCGCGGTCTGTTGTACGCGCTACCCATTCCCTCGTCTGATAGAACGATACGGCATCCAGCTTATAGTGTTTTTGATTATCCTACTCTCGACAGGAACGGTTATTTCCATGACGTCAGCCGAATGCAACTACGGCACGGCCGACGATGAATGCACCGGCCGCGAGGAACATCCCGTACTTCAGGCGGGACTGGCTCGCTGTCGGGTCAGAGAAGCCCTCGTACGCTGCGTAGGCCATGACCGCGTCCGCTGGGAGGACGGCGACCAGATAGACCACACCGAACGTCCCCGTGAAGTACGGGACCGGGCTCGCGAGCACGGCGACCGCGAGCGCACCGGCGGCGACCAGGAGGGACCGGTGCTCCCCGATGGCGACCGGGAGCGTCGTGAGCCCCTCCTCGCGGTCGCCGTCGATGTCCTCGACGTCCTTGATGATCTCTCGGCTGACCGTCGAGAGCGCCGCCAGTGCGAACAGCGTGGCCGACGTCTCGGCGTTCCCCACCGCCGCACCACCGAACAGGAACGTGCTACCGCCGAGGTACGCCACGAGCAGGTTGCCGAGCCCGGGCGTCCCCTTGAAGAACGTGGTGTAGAGGACCAGCGAGACGAGGTTGAAGACCGCGATACCGATGGCGAGAACGGGCAGGAACAGCGCGGCGACCGCCGCCCCGACGAACAGTACGGCACTCCAGAGGAGGGCGCCACGTGGCGTGACCGCACCACGTGGGATCGCACGGTCGGGGTCGTTGATCCGGTCGATCTCCCGGTCGAAGTAGTCGTTGATGGCGTTCCCGGCGGCGGCGGCCAGTACGGTGGCCGTGACGGCCGCGACGGCGTTCGTCATCGGTCCGGGGTCGAACACGTTTGCACCGACCGCGACGAACGCGCCGATGAACGTCAACACACCGGCGACCAGCGCGTTGACCGGCCGGGTCAGCTCGAGCAGTCCGGCCAGCCGCTCCCTCGTCGTCATACGCTCCACTCCCGAGGGGGTGGACAAAAAACACGTGATTGTCGGCTCAGGCCGCAGGGCGGGCGCGAGCGTCGGCGGCGAGCGCCATCGACGGGGCGGTTCCCGCGTCACTTCCGACGCCCGCCGCGCCGGTCGTCACCGCGTCGGCGATGTCGGCCGGGAGGGCGACGATGCTGGCGGACTCGTTCCCGATCTCGACGGTGCTCTCGTCGATGTCGATTACGTAGCTGTTGTCTTCCTCGCCGGAGTAGCTGTCGTCGTTCGAGTCGCCGGCGTCGTTGGTGGTGTTCGACGTGTTCACGTCGTAGGTGACGCTGGTGTCGAACGCCTCGAAGTGCATGACGACGTAGTCGGTGTCGCCGCCCGAGCTGTTCGTCCGGACCACGATGACGGCGTCGTTCTGACCGATGTCGAACGTATCGGTGCCGTTGTCGATGAGCGTCTCACCGACGTCGTTCTCGTACTCGTAGATGACCTGCCGGAAGCTCTGGTCCTTGAACCAGCCCCCGCTGAACTCCGAGTTCGTGGGCACGGACTCGCCGTCGACGAATATCTCGTGGTCGGTGCTGGAGCCGTTGTCGACGTCGTCGAAGGTCCCGGTGGTCCCGTCACAGGTGACCTCCTCGTAGGTCTCGCCGTCGTGGGAGACCGTGTTGAACGTCGAGGTGTTCTGGCAGGACCGGGTGGTGACCTCGGCCGACAGCAGCGTTCCGACGTACTCCTCCAGCTCGTCGTCGGTCGCACCCTGCAGTCCGGCGATGTCGATGGTCGTGCTCGGGCGCGAGCTGTCCGTCGGCGTGTTCGCGTTCAGGCTGATCGGGTAGTTCGTCCCGCCGACGTTCACGTCGACCGTCGTGTTCTTGTACTCGATGACGTTGAACTCCTGCTCGGTCGTCTCGCCGGCGATCTGGTCGAAGATGTCGACCAGCTCGGTGTAGTCCGCGGCCTGGTACATCGAGCCGTTGGTGTGCTCGTTGTTCGTCTCGGAGATGTCCTCGAGCAGCCCCTCGTCGGCGCCGTCGCCGAGCGCGACCGAGTAGATGGTCACGTTCCTGTTGTGCGCGTAAGCCGCGGCGTTGCGGACCTCGTCGTCCGGTCCCGTCGACCCCTCGTCGTCGGAGTCGACGTTGTGCTGGCCGTCGGTCAGCAGCACGATGACCCGATCGTCGTCCGTGCTGAGGTTGAACCGGTCCGTCGCGTCACGGATAGTCTCGGCGATGTTCGTGTTCCCGGACGAGTCGACGAGTGCGACGCTGCTGTTCGCGTTGTCGAACTCGTCCCCGTGGTCGCGGATGTCGTGTTCCCTGTTGGGGTTGGCGTCGAACAGGTAGACACCGACCTGATCGAGGGAGCTGTTGAGCGAACCGATGAACGCCTGGGTCGCGTCGACCCGCTCGTCGTTCGGGTCGTTCCCGCTTCTGTAGACGTCCGCCCTGTCGACGTTGTTCGGGGTGAACGTCTCGCCCTCGTCGAACCGGTCAGTGCCGCCGGTGTTGTACTCGACGCTCCAGTAGTTCCCGTCCTGCACCGTCACCTGGGTGATCTTGTAGCGGTACCCACGGTAGAGAGGCTCCCACTGGCCGCCGGAGACGGTGTAGGGCGACCCGCGGTCCGGGTTGATGCGCCAGGTCTGTCCCTCGGGGATCCAGTAGTACTGACTCCTGTGGACCGTGGTCCACTGGCCGGGGTCGTAGTAGGTACGGATCCGCTGGTCCCCCATCGACCCGGAGTCGTCGATCGCGAACTGGACGTCGAGCGGGAGACGCTCGCCGACGGTCCGGGTGCGCGTGGTCTCGTCGGCGACCATCGAGCCGACGATGGTCAGGCGGGCCTGCGATTGGTTCACGACGAGTGCGTTCAGCGAATCGTCCTCGGAGACGCTCAGACAGCCGTTGACCCCCTCGTGGTTCTGGTCACCGTCCGGACAGTCGTCGTAGGAGTTCGGCACGTCGTCCTGGTCGCTGTCGGGGACAGTGTTGTTGCTGTCGGAGCTGTCCGGAACGCCGTCGCCGTCGGAGTCGAGGCTGCCGGTCCGGACGCGGTTGTCGAAGTGGACCTGCGACCCCATCTCGACGATGGCCTCGCCGGTGACGATGGCGCCGTACACCTCGGAGTGGTCGGAGTTCACGCCGACCCAGTTGGACTCGAGTCTCGTGTGGTCGGAGCCGGGGGCGTAGATGACACCGGTGTAGCTCGAGCCCGGCGTGAGCGCGATCTCGGCACCGTCGTGTGCGAACGTCCAGAGGCGGTTGGACTCGTTCGTCGGGCTGGTGCTGGTCCCGTACACCTTGACGTCGTCGTCGATGGTCACGTCGCCCATCACGAACAGTCTGACCTGCCCGTCGCCGCGGACCTCGATGCGGTCGTCCACGGAGACGTCGCCGTCGATGGCGACGACGATGTCGCCCCCGGTGGTGTCGAACGTCAACGCCTCACCGCCGTCGACGCCGAAGTCCTGGGTGTAGTAGACGCCCGTCTCGACGGTGCCGCCCTGACGGACGCTGTCGGTGAAAGTACCGTTGAAGACGGCGGTCCGGTTGTTGTGGTTCGTCTGGTTCGCGGAGTCGATGGCGTAGATGATGTCGGCGTTCGGACCGGGAGTGGTGCTCGGGTCGAACGAGAACCCGTCCGCGAACGCCCCGGTGACCTCGTACTGCATCGGGTTCGAGGGCGTCGTGTTCGTCCCGTTGTACGAGACGCTGCCGTCGATGAGCGTCGGGTCGGCGGCGTTGCCCTCGATGGTGATGTCGCCGTCGACGGCGATGTCACCCATGATCTCGGCGCTCTGGCGGACGACCATCGACCCGTTGTTCACCACCGTCGCGTTCGATCCGTTCTGGACGCTGTGTGGTGCGACCGAGGAGTCGTAGCTGTCGACGCGCGTCGGCTGGGTCACGGCGGACGGGGAGTCCTCGAAGAGCATCTGGGTGCTTCCGGTCCCCCACACCGCTGCCTGGACCTCCGCGTCGTCCATCCGGAACTCCGACGGCGTGATATCCTGACCGAGGGGGACGCGGTACCGCACCGACTGGTTGGCGTGGTAGACGGCCTTGGTCATCACGGAGTTCCCGAACTCGTCGTCGAGGTACCGCTCCCACGCCTCGTAGTAGGGGTTGTTCTCGACGGTGATGGTGATGATCCGAACGCGGTCGATGGTCCCGTTCCGCGATGCCGGGAGGCAGAGCTGCTGTTCGAGACTGGGACCGGAGGGGTTCTCGACCTGCCGTGCGGTCACCTCACCCGAGGACGACTGCAGGTCGCCGCGGACGTTGACGACCGGGAAGTCGAGGCTCCTGACGGTCTGGTTGTCGATCTCCTCGGTGTGGTAGGTCAGGTCCGGCGGCGAGACGATGCTCACCCCGTCACCGCTGTCGCGCCAGACTCCACCGGCCTGGTAGGCGACGGACTGTCCCCGGTCGTTCCGGTAGACGATGGAGCCCAGCTCCATCTGGGCTGTACACGACGCCTCCCCGTTCAACCGGAACGTCAGGTTCCCGTACTGCTCGATCTGGACGTTGTTCGAATCACGTCCGCTGAGGTCGAACGCCGCGACGTCGTCGCTGTCCTGGTAGGAGAGCGTCTGGAGCCGTACGCTCGCCTCCTGCAGCGACATCTCGGCGTTGTTGAGCTCGTTCTGCTGCTGGACCTCCTCCGTCGCAGACATACTCGCCACGAGGATGAGGCCGGCGCCAATCATCACCATCCCGAAAAGAAGCACCAGTCCGACGATTGCAGAGGCTGCACGACGCTCCGACGGGCCGAAACTGGGGGATATCGAGAACATAGGTGGCACCAGTGAATTGACTGATAACAACGTCGCGCGCTGTATAAGTGTATCGGGCGAATCATTTATATTATTGCCCGATTCGGGGCAGTTGTTTTCACATTATTTAGCATGAAAGGCGCATCAGTGACGGACGTTCGGAAAATGGCGGCCACAAGCTATTAATACAAATTTAGGCTTCCTTCGAGAACCATCGGCGATGAACTTACGACGTGTACGCTAATCCAATCCAGCTTCCGTCGAAACCAGACGTCGTCCTGAATCTACATGACTGCGTCCGTATGATTTCGGGGCGGGTCACTCGCGGAGTGCTGCCGGTGGACCACCCGGCAGATCGCCCCTGTGGTGGGGTGCGTCGAACGACGGGTCGGGACCGACCGGGACGTGGCGCTTCGGGTTGAGGTCGGTGTGCGTCGTGTAGTAGTGCTCCTTGATGTGGTCCATGTTCACCGTCTCCGCGACGCCGGGGAGCTGGTACAGCTCCCGGGTGTGCCCCCAGAGGTTCTCGAAGTCGGTGACCCGCGCGACGTTGCACTTGAAGTGCGTGTGGTACACCTCGTCGAACCGCACCAGCGTCGTGAACAGGCAGACGTCCGCGAGCGTGAGCTGCTCCCCGAGCAGGTACCGCTGGTCGGCGAGCACGTCGTCCCAGTGTGCGAGAGCGTCGAACAGCTCCACGACGGCGTCCTCGTGGGCCGCCTGTGCATCTGCGAACCCGGCCCGGTAGACGCCGTTGTTGATGGGGTCGTAGATGTCGTCGATGACCCGGTCGACCTCCTCGCGTCGGTCCTCCGGGTAGAGGTCGACGTCGTGTCGCCCGTACTCGCCGAAGGCGTCTGCGAGCATCTTGAGTATCTCCTCGGACTCGTTGTTCACGATGGTCTCCGTCTCGCGGTCCCAGAGCACCGGAACCGTGACCCGGCCGGTGAACGACGGGTCTGCGGCCGTGTACACCTCGTGGAGGTGGTCGGCGCCGGTGACGGTGTCGACGGTACAGCCGTCCTTCGTGGGGGTGAACTGCCAGCCGTGCGCCTCGCGGTACGGGTCGACGACGTCCATGCTGACGACGTCCTCCAGCCCGAGCAGTCGGCGCGCGACGACCACCCGATGGGCCCACGGACACGCCCGTGACTGGTAGAGGTGGTAGCGCCCCGCCTCGGGGCGGAACGTCGCACCGGGCTCGTCACGGATCCAGTCACGGAACGCGGTCTCCTGGCGGTCGAACTCGCCGTCCTCGTTCGTGCTCTCGTAGGCGTCGGTGCGCCACTCGCCGTCGACGAGCATGTGCATGGGCCGGGGGTAGGAAACGGCCGGGGAAAACGGCGTTGCCTCCGTGTCTATCCTACCGCTTTCTCAGGTCCAGCGTCAGCGCGGTCTCCAGTCACCCTGGAACATCACGCGCAGACCGGCCTCCCGTGCGAGCGCCTCGATGCGCTCTCGTCGTTCGTCCAGCGACCCTCCGGTCCAGAGGTACGCACCGGCGTCGAGCTCGACGTACTCGCCCATCGGCTCGCCGCTCGGATGACGTGGGACCCGGTTCAGGACTGCCTGCCCGCCGTCGTCCGGAACGTAGGGGAGCGACAGTCCGACGTCGAGGTGGTGCTGGTCGAGCAGATAGTCGGCGGCTTCCTTCATCGTCCCGGCGACGGAGGAGCCCCCGACGGCACCGATGGAGGTGCGGTCCTTGAACAGCCGGGCGACGTACTCACCGTCGTCGGTCATGGGAGCGTGGGTCGCGCCGTCGACGTCGTGGTCGTCGTCCGATGATGCCACGTCGGTGGCCTCGTCGTTCGGCCCGTCGATGTCGCTCCCGTTCGCCGTCTCCACCGGCTCGTCCCGTGTCGGCTGCGTGGTGGCTGGCTCGATGGAGGGCGTCTCCGATGCCGGTTCGGTGGTGGCCTCGCCGTCGTCTGCGGTGGCCTCGTTCCGAGGTGCCTCCGGTGCCACGGTCGCGACCACCTCGTCGACGAACGAGTCCGTGACCGTCCTGAGCTCGGCCACGGGAACGGCGGCCGCGTCGTCGCCCGCGAGCGAGCGCAGTTCACCGACGATGGCGTCGATGAGTGCCGTCCGGTGGTCGGCGATAGCCGCGGCCGCAGCCCGTCGCTGGTCGCGTCCGCGAACGTGCTCGCCTGCCCGCTCGGGCGTGAACCGCTCGAGGTCGTCGGCGTGCGACGGCAGCTCGCCGAGCGAGCAGGTGAACCCGTCGTCCCCGTCGGCACGGCGGGCGACGAAGGCGAACCGGCGGCCGTTGGTCAGTATCCCCCACTCGACGCCGGCGGTGCCCATCGCGGACACCAGGGCCTCCACGTCCGCGGGGTCGAACGACGATTCGCAGGCCAGCGTGTCCACGAACACCGCCGGCCGCCCCTCGACGAGCAGCGCGTAGTCGACGACGCGGTCGGCCCCGTCGACGGTGAACGCCGCCTCGACGGCCGGGGAGCGGACGTCCCAGCCGAGGCACTCGAGGAACGGCTCCACGAGTCGCAGCTGTGTGTTCCGGAGGCCGAGTTCGGCGGCGGCAGCGACGGCGCTCTCGGCCCGCTGTACGTACGCTGCCAGTTCGTCCGGCCCCATCGTCCCCGCGTACGTCGGTCACCGGGATGTATGTTACCCATGCAAGATGGTCGACACGACGGGGACTCAGTATTTTTAATCGAGTAATGCAACGGCCACTAATTTAAAGACAGGTAACTCGACCCTCCGCGGTACGGTGTTTTCATCTGTGATAATCTCCGGTAGCGTTTTATCTTCTAGTACCTACCGTATCGCACATATGCTGGGCCCACTCCGTCGACTCGTACCAAAATTTATCCGCAAAAGCTACGCGTTGAAGTTCGGTATCGCGCTTCTTATCATGGGTCTGGCAGTCGGGGCGGTGGGGTTCGTCGCGACCGGTCAGATTACAGAGGAAGTGGAGACGAGCGTCAACGACAGGTTGGCCGACCAGGCACAGCAGGAGGCACGGAACCTCCAGTCCTGGGACGAACGCAACCTGGTGATCACACAGACGACTGCGACGGCACTGGAGGAACCGGTCGGTAGCAACGACCGGTCGGCCGTCGAGTCCGTCTTGAAGGAACGGACGACAGAACTGCAGTTCCAGCGGGGCATCCGCGACATGCACTGGGTGAGCCTCCAGAACAACAACGTGCTCGCGTCCTCGCACGTCGCCTACAACGGGTCCTCGGTCGACGACATCGATACGGCCTGGGCGAGTGCGCTGGCGGGCGGCGGTATGGGGACCGTCCCCGAGAACGGCGCGTACTACAGCGTCTACCAGAACCACGACGACCGGACGGTCGTCGCCTACGCCTACCCCGTGAAGGGGACCAGTGGCTCGCAGGTCATCGTCACGGCGGTGGACGTCAACGACTACGGCCGCACCATCCAGAACAACGAGGGACAGGCGACGATGATCCTGACGAGCGAGAACGAGGTCGCCTTCGCGAACGTCAGCCGTGTCGACTCCGATGGGTTCATCGGCAGCTCGTTCGGTAGCGACGAATCCTTCAGCGGCCGGGGGACGTTCACCACGAGCCAGCCGCCCGAGGCGGTCGCCGCGATGGTCGGCAGCGACTACAGCGGAGACGAGTACGCGGTCAGCTACGCGCAGATTCCCAACCGGGATATGGTGGTGACCATCAGCTCGCCGCAGACCGAGGTGTACGGCTTCGTCAACACGGTGAGCGAGTGGGGTCTCTACGCGACCATCGGTGGGATGGCCATCATCGTCGTGTTCGGGACCATCATCGGTCGGAACACCGCAGCCTCCATCGACCGTCTGACCACGAAGACCGAGCAGATGGAGGAGGGAACGCTGAACGTCGACTTCGAGACGCACCGCATCGACAACATCGGCCGGCTGTACGACGGGTTCGCGTCGATGCGCGACGCCCTCCGCGAGCAGATCCAGGAGGCCCGCGACGCACGCGAGGAGGCCGAGCTCGCCCGTGCCGAGGCGGAGCAGATGAACCGGCACCTGGAGCGCAAGGCCGACGAGTACCGCGGCGTCATGCAGCAGGTGTCCGCGGGCGACATGACCCAGCGGATGAACGCCGAGTCCGAATCGGACGCGATGGCCGACATCGCGACCGAGTTCAACGAGATGATCGGCGAGATCGAAGAGACCGTCGGACAGCTCAAGAACTTCGCGAACGAGGTCGCCACCTCCTCCGAGGAGGTCACGGCCTCCAGCGAGGAGGTCCGGTCCGCCTCCGAGCAGGTCACGGAGTCCATCCAGGAGATTTCCGACGGTGCGGACCGGCAGAACGACAGCCTCCAGCGCGTCAGCCAGGAGATGTCCGGCCTGTCGACCACCATCGAGGAGATTGCGTCCTCCTCCAACGAGGTCGCCGACCTGGCGGAGCGGACCGCCGAGACCGGCCGCGACGGTCGCGACGCCGCACAGGACGCGATCGAACGCATGGCACAGCTCGAACGCGAGAGCGAACAGGTCACCGAGCAGATCGAGCAGCTCGAGACGGAGATGGAGCAGATCGACGAGCTGATCGACTTCATCTCCGAGATCGCAGAGCAGACGAACATGCTCGCGCTGAACGCGAACATCGAGGCCGCGCGCTCCGGCTCCTCCGGCGAGGGGTTCTCCGTCGTCGCACAGGAGGTCAAGGACCTGGCGGAGGAGACGAAGGACGCTGCCGAGGACATCGAGCAGCGCCTCGAGCGCATCCAGTCGACCACCCAGCAGACCGTCGAAGGTGTCGAGGGTGCGTCCGAACAGATCTCCGCGACCACCGACGCCGTCGAGGACACGGTCGACGCACTCGACGAGATTGCGGGCTACGCGGAGGACACCAACACGGGTGTCCAGGAGATCTCGGCGGCGACCGAGGAGCAGGCGGCCTCCACTGAGGAGGTCGTGGCGATGGTCGACGACGCGGCGACCATCTCCGAGGAGACCACGAGCGAGGCGGAGACGGTCGCGGCAGCCGCCGAGGAGCAGACCACCGCACTCACCGAGGTGTCCAAGAGCGCGAGCGACCTCGCCAACCAGGCGTCCCGCCTGAGCGAGGCGCTGGACCGCTTCGACACCGACGTCGACGCCGCGATGGAGTTCGAGGACGGTGCCGAGCTGCTGGCCGACGTGGAGGCCGAGCCCGACGAGCCCGTCGTCACCGACGACGCCGAGGCTGCAGAGGCCGTGATGGAGCTCTCTGACGAGGGCGACATCGACACGATGGACGAGGACGACGGCGGCAGTGGCGGTCTCGGTGCGCCGGCGACGTTCGACGAGGACACCCAGCCGACCGCAGACGCCGGTGCCGAGCCGTTCGAGGACACCGGCGGCTTCGGCGACGACGATGCCCTCGCGGTCGAGGAGGACGTCGACGCCGACGGGCTGGAGCTCGACGATGCGGTCCCGAGCGACGAACCGGCGGCGGACGTGGAGCCGGCCGACGCGGAGCCGGCCGACGCGGACGCCATCGCCGACGAGGTGGTCGACGACGCGACCGAGTCCGAGGCTCCGGTCGACGAGACCGACGCTCCGGTGGACGCCGAGCTCGACGAGGCGGACGACCACGCTGGAGCGGACGAGATCCAGGACTTCGACCCGGACATCGAGTTCGGCGACGGCGAACCCAACGACGCGGGTATCGACGAGGCTGCGTTCGACACGAGCGCGGCGGCACCCGAGATGGACGAGCCGGACGAGCCTGCGGTCGACGCAGACGCCGAAGCCGAACCGGCTGTCGACGAGGAGCCGGCCGAGCCTGGGACGGACGACGGGTTCGCGGCGGAACCGGTCACCGAGGACGAGTCGCCCGCGATGGACGACGACGACCCGGTCGAGGCCGACCCCATCGTCGACGAGGACACGGAGGAGATCGACAAGCAGCTGGACGAGGCGCTCGGCTTCGACGACGGCTCCTTCGACGACCTGGAGGACGAGGGCGAGGAGGAGCCGGAGACAGAGACCAAGGAGGTCCCCGGCGTCGAGAACATCGACTTCGGGAGCGAGACGACCGAGGAGATGCCCGCCGACACCGACGCCCAGACCGAACCGGAGGACGCCGGTGACGAGGAGGGTGGCGAGGACGACGACGATGCCGACACGTCCACCGAGGACGATATGTTCTCGTTCGCACAGACCGAGCCCGAGGACGACGAGTAGACGACCCTCGATTCCCTTTCTTCCGCGCTCGACCCCGTGAGCGGCGGCTCCCCCGCCGAGGTGTCACTGCGAGACTGCCGGGACAGTCGTCACGAGCGTGTCGCCACGGCTATCTGGACGGTCGAGCGACCGGAGAAACGGCTGGTTCACTCGCGCTGGTAGATGCGGAGTCGCCCGTCGAGCACCTCGAACGCCGACTTGAGCTGCGGCGGGATCGTCTCCGCCTTGCCGATGACCAAGTAGCCATCCGGCCGGATCGACTGGGCGATCGTCTTCAGGATGGGCTGTTTGTACTCGTTGTCGATGTAGATGAACAGGTTGCGACAGACGACGAGGTCGAACCCGGACTTCGGACCGTCGTTGATGAGGTCGTGTCTGGCGAAGGTGACCAGCCGCTTCACGCGGTCGGTCACCTCGAAGCGGTTGTCGTCACGGTCGATGTACGCGTGGAAGTTCGAGAGGAAGCCGAGCTGGTCCTCGATGTCGATGGTACGGGTGCTGTGGTAGACGCCGTCCTGCGCGGTCGCGAGCGATTCCTCGTTGATGTCCGTGCCGTACACCCGGAACTTCGACTCGTCGATGCGCGGGTCGTCGAGGATGAGCATCGCCAGCGAGTACGGTTCGCGGCCGTCGGCACAGGCCGCCGACCAGACGTGGACGCGGTTCTGTTCCGCCGACAGCGTCCGCAGCACCGACCGGATACCCTCCCAGACGTCTGGGTTACGGAAGAAGCCGGTGACGTTGATCGAGAGCGCGTCGAGGAGCTCCTGTGCCTCGTCGGGGTTGTCGACGAGTAGCTCGTAGTACTCGTCGTAGTCGGACGTGCCGGTGCGGCGCATCCGCGAGGAGAGCCGCCGCTTGAGGTAGCTGTCGTTGTAATGACTCGTCGCGAACCCGATCTCGTCCTCGATGTACTGTGCGACCCGACTGAAGTCGGAGTCGTCGGTCACAGCTCCGTCACTCCACGGTCGCCGTCGGCGGTTCGAATCTGGAGCGTTCCAGTCCCGACGTCGAACTCGACGGTCCGACCGCGCTGCCCGCCGACGTCCTCACCGACGATTGGGACGCCGAGCTTCCCGAGTTCCTCCTTCGCGGCGGCGACGTTGCGGTTGCCGACGCCGTCGCCGAAGGACTCGAACTCGAACATGTCGCTGCCGCCCGCGATCTTCGCCTCGACGGAGGTGTACGCCGCGCCCTTCTCGACCATCCGGCGGAGCATCGCTCGGATGGCCGTGTCGGCGTACTTGCCGGGCTGGGTGTCCGCGCCGTCGGCGGCGTCGCCGTCGGGCAGCATCACGTGGGCCAGCCCACCGATGCCCGAATCGGGGTCGTACAGCGCGATGGCGAGACACGAGCCCAGCCCGTAGGACTTCAGCGTCTCCGTCGACTCTTTGCCCCTGACTACGAACTCCGAGATACCGACCTGGACCGGCTCGGGTGCACCCGGTTCACTGCCGTACGTCTTCATGCGTTTTCAACTTCGTCGATGGGGAAATCTGCCTTGGTCTGTGCGTCCTCGATCTTCTCGATGTCGAGGTTGTTCAGCGCCCGTTCGAGGTCGGCCTCGTCCGGGATGGCGTAGATCGAGCAGTCGAACTCGCGGTCCTCGGCCTTGATGACCGTGTCGAAGACGAACGCGAAGTCCTGGTTCTCGCCGAGCTGGATGATGACGGGGTCGATGACCGCCGCGCCGTAGTCGTGGATGTACTCCGGCGGCGAGTGGTCGATGGTCGTATCGAGCACGTTCGCCCAGCCGTCGATGAAGCCCGAGGCCATGATGTTCCCGAGCTCCTTGATGGCGCTCTTGCCGAGTTCGCCGAACTCGTCCTCGGGCGGGTTCGGGATGGTCGCCTCGACGACCTCCCGCGCCGACGCCTCGTCGAACAGGAACAGCAGGTAGCCCGACGGCGTGCCGTCGAGCTCGTGGGCGACGCCGACGAGCATCTCGTCGTCGATCTCCTGTGGGATGGCCGCCAGCGAGGCGAACTTCAGCCGCCGGATCTTGACGCTCGTGTCGATGCCGGTGAGCGTCGTGATGTTCGAGGCGACCTCCTTCGCGCCCTGCTGGGCCATCTCGTCGAAGCCGGCGAGCTTGTCGTACTCGATGCCCTTGCTGTCCGGGTCGGTGTGCTTGTCGAGGATGTCGGCCATCGACTCGCGCTCCGGGAACAGGTAGTGCTTGAACCCGATCTCCGTGTCGACCGCCTCGATCTGGCTCTGGAACAGCAGCGCGAGGTCGTCGTCGGTGGGCGCCTCCTCGAGGTCGCCGAGGAACGGCTCGGCCGTCTCGCCCTCGATGAACTCCGGGGTGGAGACGTCGATGGCGGTGCCGAGCACGTCCGCCCAGCCGTCGATGAAGCCGGCGTTCATGATCTGGCCGACCTCGGTCGCGGCCGACCGGCTCATGTCGTCGAACTCGTCGGCCGACGCCTCCTCGACGAGCGCGCTGACGACGCGGAGCGCCGCGTCACGCTCGAACAGGATGAGCGAGTGGCCGTCGAGTCCGCCGGAGAGCTCCACACGGACGCCGACCTTCGGGACGCCGTCCTCGAACTCCGTGCGGATCTCGGAGCCGCGCATGAAGTTGAGCTTGGTGATGCCCACGCGCGTCTCCACGTCGGTCATGCGGGTCAGCCGACCCGCCGCGAGTCCAGCACCCTCTCGCGCCATGTCGTAGAAGGTGCCGAGCGCGGTGATGTCCAGCTTCATGTGGGCCTGGCTTCGATCCCGTTGACCATCTCCACGAACTCCTCCAAGTTCGGGAAGGCGTATATCTCCGCGTCGATGTCGTAGCTCGGGACGGTCAGATTGGAGTCGAAGAACAGCGCGAGGTCCTCGCCGCCGAGGCCCGCGGTCCGTTCGACGATCTCACCGGCCGGTGCGTACACGAGCTGCGGTGTGGCGATGTCGATGGTCCGGCCGAGCACGTCCGCCCAGCCGTCGATGAAGCCCGAGGCCATCATGTTGCCGAGCTCCTCGACCGCGGAGCGGGCCATCTCGCCCGACACCTCGGACATGTCGTCGACCATGTCAGAGAGCATGAGCGCCGTTATCTTGCGGGCGCTCGCCTCCGGGAACAGGATGAGGATGTGCCCGTGCGGGGGCTCCATCAGACGGACACGGACCCCGACGCGCTTGCCGGCGTCCATCTGGGTCTTGATGTCCTGGATGTCGATGAAGTTCGTCTTCGTCACCTCCATCTTGGCATCCTCGCCTGTCAGTTTGCTCATGTTGTCGGCGACCCCGTTGGTGCCGACCTTGGCCATCTCGTTGATGAAACTCAGCTTCCGGATGTCGACCATCAGACTCATAGCTTCCTCCAGTGTTTTCGTCCGTTCATAGTGTCTTCACGTCAAGGATGTTGACTACCTCACCTTCGCCCAGCACTGTCGCACCGCTCAGCCCGGGGATCCCTCCGAGGACGCCCTCGAAGGGCTTCACGACGACCTCCTGCTGCCCGCGAACCTGATCGCAGTGGACCGCCACGGGGCGGACCTCGTCACGGATACGCAACAGCATGCCGTCGCCGTTTCTCGCTCTGCCCGGCGTCTCGAGCGCCTCGTTGAGCCGGACGAGCGGATACGAGCGGTCGCCAGCGCGGACGACCTCCTGGCCGTCCTCGACTGATATCTCCGCAGCGTCGCCGATGTCCTGGATGTCCTTGACCGGGACGCCGAACTCCTCGTCGCCGGAGGTCACGAACATCACGTCGGCGATGGCGACGGTGACCGGAAGCAGCATCCGGATGGTCGTCCCCTCGCCGGGGGTGCTCTCGACGGAGACGGAGCCGTCGAGGTCGTTGACCGTGCTCTTGACGACGTCCATCCCGACCCCACGGCCGGAGACGTCGGTCACCTCCGAGGCCGTCGAGAGGCCGGGGTGGAAGATCAGCTCGTAGGCCTCCTCGTCGGAGCGTTCGGCCGCCTCCTCCTCGGTGAGGACGTCGGCTTCGACGGCCGCCTCGCGGAGTCGGTCCGCGTCGAGCCCGCGACCGTCGTCCTCGACCTCGATGACGACCTGGTCGCGTGCGCGCTCGACCTCGAGGGAGACCTGTCCCGTGCGGGGCTTGTCGGCCGCCTCCCGCTCGTCGGGGTCCTCGATACCGTGGTCGACCGCGTTCCTGACGATGTGGACGAGGGGGTCGCCGATGCGGTCCAGGATGGACCGGTCGACCTCGACGCCCTCGCCGTGCATCTCGAACTCGACGTCCTTGTCCTGCTCGCGGGAGATGTCGCGCACGATGCGCGGCAGCCGGTTCGCGACCATCTGGACCGGCACCAGGCGCACGTCCATGACGGTGTCCTGGAGCTCGCCCGTCAGGTCCTCCAGCTCGTCGAGCTCGTCGTCGAGTTCGGCGGGGTCGGCTCCCTCCTCGGCGGTCCGACGGAGCCGGACGCGGCTGGTGACGAGCCCCTCGACGAGGTTGAGCAGGCGGTCGACCTGCTCGACGTCGACGCGGATGGACTGGATCTCGTCGTCCATCTCGGCGTCGCCGTCCTCGTCCGCGAGCGTCTGTATATCCACGTCGACGTCGAGCGCGGAGACGTCCACGTCGGTCGCCTCGGTCTCGTCGGTCGTGTCGGAACCGCTCTCCGGCTCCGGTGCCGGGTCGAAGCCGTCGGCGCCGTCGACGTCGACGTCGCCGAAGTCACCGTAGCTGCTGGTGCTCGGCTGCGTCGACGCGGCGTCGTCGGCATCGGCGCCGAAGTCGCCGGTCTCGACCTCGGTGGTCGTCTCGGCCTCGGCTTCGGGCTCGTCGAGCTCGAACTGCTGGACCTCGACGCGGTCGAGGTCCTCGTCGTCCGCGGACGTGCCGGCGACGATGTCGTCCGCCGCGTCGGCGGTCGCAGCCTCGTCGAAGCCGTCGTCGTCGACGGCGACGGGTTCGTCGTCGAGCCCGTCCTCGAACTCGTCCTCGAAGGAGTCCGTCTCGAACGAGCCGGCGGGTTCCTCGTCGACGCTCGCGGGAGCATCGGGGTCCGCGGCGTCGAGTTCGAACTCGCTGCCACCGAAGTCGTCGCCGAACCCGCTCGCGTCGTCGAACCCGGTCTCGACCTCGTCGAACGAGCCGGCGCCGAACTCGTCGTCGGACTCCTCGAACCCGGAGCCGGCGGTCGCGGTCTCGTCGCCGGGTTCGGCGGACGCGTCCTCGCCGAAGCTGTCGGCCGTGTCCGCCTCGACTGCCGCGTCGACTTCGGCCTCGATATCGTCGGCGTCAGCTTCGGCCGCTGCGTCGACTTCGGCCTCGATATCGTCGGCATCCGCCTCCGCAGTCGCGTCGACTTCTGCTTCGATATCGTCGGCATCCGCCTCCGCAGCCGCGTCGACTTCTGCTTCGATATCGTCGGCATCCGCCTCCGCAGCCGCGTCGACTTCTGCTTCGATATCGTCGGCATCCGCCTCCGCAGCCGCGTCGCCCCCGGCCTCGACCGCTTCGTCGGTGGTGCTCGGCGCCCCGGTCTCGACCGGGTCGTCCGGTTCGACCGGCGTCTCTGCCTGGCTCTCCTCGAAGCCGGCCACGTCGTCGTCGCTGACGAGGTCGTCGACGGACACCTCGTCCTGGTCGGTCCCGACGGCGGCCTCTGTGTCGCCACCGAAGAAGTCGTCGTCGGACTCCTCGAAGTCCTCGCCGAGGAGCTCGTCGAAGCCGACCTCCTCCTCGTCCGCGTACTCGTCGAACTCGAGCTCGTCGAGCTCGTCCTGGAGCTCGTCGAAGCCGACCGGGTCGACCTCCTGCTTGAGCTCCGCGAACGTCGCGGCCGCGTCGTCGACCTCCTCGTCGGGGTCTTCGACGGGCTCGGCCGGCTCCGCGGCCGGCTCCTCCCCCTCGTCGTCGTCGAAGGAGACGTCGAGGTCGTCCTCGAGGTCCCCGCCGAAGTCGTCGTCGAGGGGGTCCGTGGCCGGCTCCTCCCGGGGCTCGAGGTCGTCCCCGAGGTCGAGGTCGTCGAACGAGCCGGCGTCGCCGAGGTCGTCGAAGCCGGAGACGTCGTCCATCTCCTCGACCATCGCGTCGAGGTCGTCGTACTCGTCGAACTCGGAGAGGAGGTCGTCGACGCTCATATCCTGTGCGGCGTCGGCGTCGATCTCGCTCCCCGGGTCGTCCTCCTCGAACAGGTCGTCGAACTCCTCGTCGCCGGCGTCGTCCGGCTCGAGTCGGGAGGCGTCGTAGGTCTCGGTGACCTCGTTGATGCGGGCCTGTGCGACGGGCTCGACCGGGTCGAGTGCCGCCGAGATGGCCGCCTCGCCGACCGCGCTCCCGAAGACGGCGTCGAAGGTGCCGTCGTAGTCGCCGGCGGCGATGGTCTCACGGTCGGGGACGGTCCCGAGGAGGTCGAACGCGTCTGCGAGCGCATCCACGACGGCGCTCCCGTGCGCGACCGGCCCCGACTCGTCGACGGCCAGGCGGACGTGGAACACATCGTGGCCCTCGTCTGCGAGGTCGTCGGCCGACGCGACCGCCTCCTCGATGGCCCGGTCGTCGGGCTCCCCGATGGTTGGGAGGCCCGTCGCGGCCTCCTGAACCTCGCGGATGGTCTCGATGGTCCCGCTCGGGTCGGTCCGGATCTCGCCGTATGCGCGGACCTCGTCGACCATCGTCTCGAGTTCGTCGACACCCGCGAAGATCTCGTCCATCAGGTCGGGTGTGACCTCGATCTGGCCGGACCGGACGACCTCGAGGAGGTCCTCGATCGCGTGTGCGAGGTTCGAGGCGCGCTCGAAGCCCATCGCACCCGCGTTGCCCTTCAGCGTGTGGGCCATCCGGAAGATGCGGTCCATCGCCGCGTCGTCCGCGGGGTCGCGCTCCAGTTCCAGCAGCGCGTTGTTCAGCTCGGTGATGTTCTCTTCGCTCTCCTGAACGAAGTCTCTCTGGTACTCATCCATGCGTCTGACCCTCCTGGGTGAACGTCGAGCAGATGCCCGCGGCGATCTCGTCCGCCGGGAGCACCTTGTCGACACAGCCCGTCTCTATCGCCTGCTTCGGGATGCCGAACACGGGGCTCGTCTCCTCGTCCTGGGCGATGGTCGTCCCGCCAGCGGCCTTGATGGCCTCGGTGCCGGCGGCGCCATCCTTGCCCATCCCGGTCAGCGTGACGCCACAGAGCGGGTCCTTGACCTTCTCGGCAGCGGTCTCCATCGTCACGTCGATGGACGGTCGGACGCCGTGACGACGGTCGTCATCGGAGAGTCCGATACGCAGCCGGCCTGCGACGTTCGAGGTGACCTCCATGTGGAAGCCACCTCTGGCGATGATCACGTCACCGCCGTCGACCGCCTCGCCGTCGCTCGCCTCACGGACGTCGTACGGGGTGAACCGGTCGAGTCGAGCCGCGAGGCGCTCCGTGAACGACTCGGGCATGTGCTGGACGACAAGTATCTTCGCGTCGAGCGCGAGCGGGAGGTCCCGCACGATGCGCTCGACGAGCTTCGGGCCGCCCGTCGACGCGCCGATGACGACCGTCGGGTGGTCGACGTACTGCCGTGTCGACTCGGGGTCGGCCGCGACCGAACCGCCGGCGCCGGCGACCGCGGTCCGCTTGGCCGCCGCGACCGACGAGATGTCGGCGCGCTCGACTGCCTCGCACTTCTCGACGAGTCGGTCCGAGAGGCTGGCGATGTCCGGTGACACCTCGCCGCTCGGTTTCGTGAGGAAGTCGACGGCACCCTCCGCCAGTGCGTCGAGCGTCGCGTCCGCACCGCTGTCGGTGTGGGCGCTGAGCATCAGAATCGGCGTCGGGTTCGTCGACATGATCTCGCCGACCGCCTCGATCCCGTTCATCCCTGGCATCTGCACGTCCATCGTGACGATGTCGGGCTGGTGCTCTTCGACCGCCTTCACTGCCTGTTTTCCGTCGCTGGCGCTTTCGACCTCGTACCCGTTGTCGGCGAGGATGTTGCCGATGACAGTCCGCATGAACTGCGAATCGTCGACAACGAGCACGCTCGTCATGCAGGTACGACGTCTTTGAGCGCCTTCCGCACGCTCGGTTCCTCGAACGGCTTCGTGACGTAGCCGTCCGCACCGGCCTTGACCGCGAGCTTCATCTTCTCGCGCTGGCCGACGGACGTACACATGATGACCCGTGAGCTCGGGTCCAGCTTCTTGATGGCCGCTGTGGCCTTGATACCGTTGCATTTCGGCATCACGATGTCCATCATCACGATGTCCGGATTTTCCTCTTTGTACAGTTTGACCGCCTCTGCCCCGTTGGACGCCTCTCCGACGATGTCATACTCGTCCTCCAATATCTGCCGGAGGAGGTTCCGCATAAAATGAGAGTCGTCCACGATGAGCACCCCTGTCGACATTCAGTTAGTACACCAAGCCACGTTAGACGTAGCGCGGATATAAATGCTGTTGCCCGGTTATCAGAGTCGAGAACATTAGGTAGGGACACACGAACGGCCAGTAATCGGACGTTTAGTCGTCGGAACTACGCCGTGGCGTCCTGCCCTGACGCCGTGATGAGCCCTTTGATGTCCAGCAGACCGATACGTTCGGTCACGTCCCCATCGTCCATCCGACGGATGACAGCGTTCACGAGCGGGTGCGACGCGTCAGCGGAGTCCGCGTGGTCGCCCGGGACTATCTGTCGGAGTGGGAACACCTCGACGCCGTCGACGCCGTCGACCCGGATACCGACACCCTGCTTGTCTGCGGTACGGTCGAAGACGATGATACGCTGGCGCTCGAACGGTGCGGGGTCCGTGTCGACCCGGAAGTGGACCCGGGGTTCGATGACCGCGGTGATCTCGCCGCGGAGGTCCATGATGCCGTCGATGGCGGGCGAGGTCCGTGGGACGCGGGTCCGCTCGGAGACCTTGACGATGCTCTTGACGGCGTCGACACTGACGGCGAACGGTTTCTCGCCGATGTGGAAGACGACGAATCGCTCCGTCTCCTCGTCCTCCTGCTCGCTGGGGGCGTCGTCGGGGCGCTCGGTCGTCGCGTCGGGATCGAGGTCCTCGGCGTCCGCCTCGACCTCGACGTCGAGGAGTTCGTCGGGCAGGTCCGCAGACATGGTACTATACGCCTAATACCACCGGTGGGTAAAAACGTTGACCCCCGCCGGCGACGACCGGCAGCGTCCACGCGAGCAGCTGGACGACCGCCAGTCCGACCATCGTGGCGACGCTCGGAAACGGTGACCTGACACGGGTGTAGCGGTGACTCGCGACCAGTCCGGCCGGTGCCAGCAGGAGACAGCTCCACCCCACGAGCGGGGGCAGGATACCGACGACCGGCAGCAGCGCGAACAGTCCGAAGGACGTCCCCGTGGTCAGCCAGTGTGCGCGACGGAGCCGAGTGCGCGACCAGCGCGTCGGTAACGTCCGCTTACCGGTCCGTGCGTCGGCCCGTCGGTCGGGCCACTGCGTCGCGAGGAGGTTCGCGAACACGTAGACGGCGAACGGGGCGAACGCGAGCACCGCGACCGCATCGAGCGGGCCCCGGGCGACCGCGACACCGTAGAGCGGGAGGAAAAGCCCGCCGAGCAGGGCGTTCGTGACCTCGCCGAGTCCGCGGGCGACGAGTCGTGGGCCGACGGAGTAGGCCCAGCCGGCCGCCACGACCACGGCGAGCAGCACGAGGCCGGCCGTGGTCACTGCCCCGACGGTGGCGGCGTACCACGTCGTCACGGTCCCGACTGCGAGTGCGGTCAGCGCCGCCCGTAGCGCTGTCTCGGCGGGGAGTCCCGTCTCGACGAGTGCGCCGCTCCCGCCGGAGAACCGCGTCCGCTCGGTGAGCGCGTCCGTCTCCACGTCGGCGTACTCGTTCACGTAGTGGACGCTGGCGGCGAGCGGGACGAGCGCGAGCGCCCCGACCAGCGTCCGCAGTGGCTCGAACGCGCCGCCGCGACTGGTCCCCACTACCACACCGAGTGCGTAGACGACCAGGATCAGGAGAAGCTGTGGTGGGCGTGACATCTTCCACCACGCGAGCGGACGTCCGTGGTCCGGAAACCCCACCATGGCTCCGTGTTGGTGGGTGCAACCGTAATCCTGCCGGTGACGCGAGACCTAACGACTCACTACCACAAGATTCAATCTTGATAATCGGTCTATACTGTTGCAGATGTCTACTGGACGATGGGCTGAACAAGGCACCGGGGTCGACGAGCAGGACCTGCTGGAGGCACTGGGCAACAAGTACAGCGCGGAGATCCTGTGTGCGGCGCAGTCGCCCGCGTCCGCACAGGAGCTCAGCGACGAGATGGGCATCCCGATAGCGACCTGTTACCGCCGCATCGAGGAGCTCGTGGAGGCCGGGCTGCTCGAGTGCGAGGGCCGACAGCTCTCCGAGGAGGGTCGACGGACCAACGTCTATCGCCGCACGCTCGACGAGCTCGCGGTCGACTTCTCCGAGACCGTTCCCTCCTTCTCCTGCAAGGAACGATCGGAGGCGAAGAACCGCATCCAGGACCAGATGGAGTGAGCGGCGGGGCGGCGGGTTCCTCGCGCCATCGGTGGTCAATTCCACGCGGCAGCAGCCCGTTCGGCACATTCAAGTATTCCTCTGAGAATACTCGTGTATGACTGGAGTAGCCCTCGAACGCGACCGAGACGGCGTCGCGCTCGACGACACCGAGCGCACACTGTACGTCGGGCGCGACCGGCCCATCCGTCTCAGTGCCGGCCACCGTCTCCTGCACCACGACGGGAAGTGTTCGCGACCGCACGGGCACAACTACGAGGTCACCGTCCGCCTGACCGGGACGCTCACCGACGAGGGCTGGGTCGTCGACAAGGGTGACGTGACCGACGTGCTCGAGACGTTCGACCACCGGTTCCTGCTGGAGGCGGGCGACCCGCTCGTCGAGGCGTTCGAGTCGACCGGCGACGGCGACGGTGTCGTCGTCCTCGACCACCCCCCGACGGCCGAGGTGATGAGCGCGTACTTCGAGGCCGAACTCGAAGAACACCTCCCCGACACCGTGAGCGACGTGGCGGTGCAGGTCGCCGAGACGTCGGAGCTGTGCGGTGGCGGCTTCTGAGATGCCCGTCAGCAGCGACGTGACACGGCCGGACGACGGCGACGGCGACCTCCCCGTCAACGAGCTGTTCTACTCGCTCCAGGGCGAGGGCGGCCTCGCGGGCGTCCCGAGCGTGTTCGTCCGCACCAGCGGCTGCAACCTGCGATGCTGGTTCTGTGACTCCTATCACACCTCGTGGGAACCCACGCACGCCTGGATGGACGTGGAGGAGGTACTCGAGGCGGTCGGCGAGTACGACCGGGCGGACCACGTCGTCGTGACGGGCGGCGAGCCCCTGCTCCACGAGGCGGTCGTCGACCTGCTCTGCGAGCTCGACGCACGTGGCTACCACACCACCGTCGAGACCAACGGCACCATCCACCGCGACGTGCCCATCGACCTCGCCTCCATCTCCCCGAAACTGTCGAACAGCACGCCGACGCCGGGGCGCGACCCCGCCGGCGAGGGCGAGTGGGCCGAACGCCACGAACGCGACCGTCTCGACCTCGAGGTCCTCTCGCGACTCGTCGCCGACTACGACCACCAGCTGAAGTTCGTCGTCTCGGACGGGGCCGACGTCCGCGAGGTCGAGGCCCTGCTCGCCCGGCTCCGCGACCACGCCTGGGTCCCAATCCACGACGAGGACGTGCTGCTTATGCCCGAGGGCGCGACGCGCGACCGGCTGGCCGAGACTCGCGGTCGCGTCGCCGAACTGGCGATGGAACACGGCTACCGATACACGCCGCGGCTGCACGTGGACCTCTGGAACGACGCCCCCGAGACGTGACCCCCTTCACCGAACACATGACCGACGACAGCAACGACTCGAGCGACGCACAGGACACCGACGAATCGACCGCCGGCGACGAGCAGACCGGCCAGCGGCGCGCCGTGATACTCGCCTCGGGCGGGATGGACTCCGCGACCGCGGCCTCCCTCGCGGCCGACCGGGGCTACGAGCTGTGTCTGTTGCACACGAGCTACGGTCAGAACACCCAGCATCGAGAGTTCGAGTGCGCCGAGTCGCTCTCGACGGAGCTCGACGCGGTCGTGGACTTCCTCCACGTCGAGACCGGTCACCTCCAGGCCATCGGCGGCTCCTCGCTGACCGACGACGGGATGGCGGTCGAGGACGCCGACCTCGACGCCGACGCGGTCCCCTCGTCGTACGTCCCGTTCCGGAACGCGAACCTGCTCTCGATGGCCGTCTCCTACGCCGAGGCCCGCGACTGCGACGCCATCTTCATCGGGGCCCACAGCGAGGACTTCTCGGGCTATCCCGACTGCCGACCGGCGTTCTTCGACGCCTTCCAGACCGTCGTCGACGTGGGCACGAAGCCCGAGACCGACATCACCATCGAGGCCCCGTTCGTCGAGTGGTCGAAGACCGACATCGCCGAGCGCGGCCTCGAACTCGGCGTGCCGTACGAGCTCACCTGGTCGTGCTATCGGGCGGACGAGCCGGCCTGTGGCACCTGCGACGCCTGCGCGTTCCGGCTGCAGGCGTTCCAGCGGCTGGGCGAACGCGACCCCATCGAGTACGAGGAACGGCCCAGCTACGTGGACTGACGTCCCGAGAGCGGGGATTCACTTGCATCACGTGCAACAGTGGTGTGTGTGGGGATGACGGCGGGTCCCGAGCGCCACATGGTCGAGCCGTCCTCCCTGCACCCCCCGACAATCGTCTCCCCGCGTCCCCGACACCCGTCTCACCCCTGGCCATCCTCGTCGCGCTCCCGCGTCCACACCGTGACGCCGATGCCGACGAGTGCGACGACCCCGCCGACGACGGTGAGGACGCCCGGTACCTCGCCGAACAGCGCCAGCGCGAGGAGGGCCGCACCGAGGGGTTCGCCCAGCAACGAGACGCTGACGACGGCCGACTCCACCCGGTCGAGCAGCCAGTTGATGACGGTGTGCCCGAAGATGCCCGGCCCGACGGCCATCGCGAGGAACAGCGCGTACTCCCGCGGCGGGTAGTCGAGCAGGGCGTGCCCCTCGACGAGAACGGTCAGGAACAGCACCACGGTACAGGCCCCGTAGACGACGGTGACGTACGGGAACAGCCGGATACGCTGCCGGAGCGACCGCCCGGCGAGCACGTAGCTTGCGGCCATCGCGGCGGCGACGACGGCGAGCACGTTCCCGAGCAGCGGGTCCGTCGCGGTCGTGCTCTCGCCCGCGTCGAGTCCGATGAGCGCCGCCCCGAAGACGGCGACGACGATGCCCGCGACCGTCCGGCGGGTGACCCTGTCCCGCAGGAACAGCCACGCGCCGACGGCGACGAACAGCGGCTGGGTCTGGACGAGCGTCGCGCTCGCGGCGATGGTCGTCAGGTCGATGCTCGCGAACCACAGTGCGAAGTGCGCGGCGAGGGCCACGCCCGCGACGACCGCCAGCCGCAGGTCCCGCGAGGTGATGCGCCGGAAGTCGCCGGGCGACCGCCGAAGCGCGACGGGCGCGACCAGACAGGTCATGAACAGCACGCGGTAGAACGCCTTCACCGAACTCGGAGCGGCCGACAGCTCGACGAGCGGCGCGCTCGTGCTGACGGCGGCGACGGCGACGGCGAGCCCGACGACCGGGCGGGAGCCGACGTACTCGCGGACTGTGGCCGACACGTCAGGCCATCCGGAGAGCCAGGTCAAGGAGATTCCGGTAGCGGCGACGCGGGAGCCCGGGCTGGACAGCGGTCCCCGGCCGGCCTACTCCGCGTCGGCGGGCGTGTCGAAGTCGTGGAAGTGCTCGCCCTTCTCCTTCGAGAGGATGTTCAGCGCGGCGGCCGCGCCGTCGCCCGCGGAGATGATGGCCTGCCACTCCTCGGCGCGGACCATCGCGCCCGTGGCGTAGCAGTCGCCGACGCTGGTCTCCATCGTCACGTCCACGTCGACCACGTCCTCGTCGGTGAACGCACAGCCAAGGTCCTCGGCGAGGTCCCGCTTCGCGCCGGTCGCGAGGACGACGTAGTCCGCGTCGACCTCGCCGTCCTCTGTCGTCACGGTGAAGCCCTCGCCCGTGTCCGCGACGTCCGTCACCTCGACGCCCTGGTGGCGCTCGACGCCGAACTCGTCGACCTGCTCGCGGGCGTCCTCGACGAACTCGGTGCCGTCCTTCGACTCGATGCCGAGGTAGTTGAACAGGTGCGCCTTGTGCAGCCACGTGCCGTCCGTGTCGTAGACGGTGGTCTCGAGCCCGTTCTTCGCGGTGAACAGTGCGGCGGACAGGCCAGCGGCTCCGCCGCCGACGACTACGACGTGTGTCATACTGTATCAGAAGACGTTCGGGAGGCGGTTAAAGCTACCCGAGGCGGTGAGCTGGGTGGGTCTCTCAGCTCTCCAGGAGCTCCTTCGTGCGCCGGTGGCGGTACCGGAACATCGGCTCGAAGCCGACCCAGCCGAACGGGCCGACGAGGTCGCCGAGCCCGGCGGGCGGGAGCCGGTACTCGACGCGGTCGTCGACGACGGTGCGGTCGCCAGCCGCGTAGAAGCTGTGCGTGTGCTCCCAGTGGGGGAACGGGCCGTCGCGCATCTCGTCCCGGAACAGCGCCGCCCCGGCGTCCTCCTGTCTGTCCGTGATGACGGAGGTCCAGCGCTGGGTCGGCCCGACGCCGAACGGCCGCATCGACATGCAGATCTCCGAGCCGGTCTCCAGCACGTCGGGGTCGGGTTCGCCGTCCGGCCCGCGGACCGACTCGACGCGGAGGTTCGCGAACCCCGGGGTGAGTGCCTCCAGCCCCGAGACGTCGGAGTGGAAGTCCCAGACCGTCCCGAACGGGGCGTCGACGACGGTGCGACGCGAGTAGACAGGCATGCGTACGTGTAGGGAATCCGAGTGCAAAAGGAACCGGGTGGCGGCACCGACGGCCTCAGACCGGGAGCGCTTCGTCGGGCGCTACTTCAGGCGTTCCTGCAGGAACGAGGGGTGCGCGGCGGTGACGCCATCGATGGAGAGGACCTCGTCGTGGATGATGTCGCCGAGTGCGTCGCCGTCGGCCGCGCGCACCTCCGCCATCAGCATGTGGTCACCGCTGGAGGTGTACAGCGACTCCACCGCATCGAGCGCCTTCAGCGCCCGCGTCGCCTCGACGTAGCGCTCCGAGGCGACGTCGATGCCGACCAACGCGATCGTCTGGCTGGAGAGCTTCTTCGGGTCCACGTCTGCGGAGTAGCCGACGATGACGCCGTCCTCCTCGAGCTGGCTGATGTACTTCCGGACGGTCGGCTTCGACACCTCGGCTCGTTCGGCGATCTCGGCGTAGGAGGCCTGCGCGTCTTCCTCCAGCACAGAGAGGATACGGTCGGCCGTCGATTCGGTGCTCATACAGTAGAGTTTGCGTCGGCGGAAAAATAAGTTATGAATCCGAAAACCGGACGGATGGTTCGCAAAGTCGCCACGCAGAGACGGCGAGAACCGGGCGACTGGACTACTTGTGGCGCTCGAGCAGGTCGTAGCTCCGCTCCCACTCGTAGTCGTCGTCGAAGTACCGCTCGACGAGCGGCTCCTCCGGCATCTCGCCGATGGCCTGCTTCTCCTGCTGGTAGGACGGGCTCTCGTCGTCGACGTAGTAGCGACCGGTGAGCACCTCGCCCTCGTAGAGCTTGTTCTCCGTCTCGAACATCATCCGGGCGGCCTCCTCCCGGTCGTTGATGTCGTGCTCGTAGTCGTCGGAGTCCTGGATGTCGATGTACGGGACGTACTGCTTGGCGTCCTTGTTCCAGGTCGGACACTGGGTGAGGAAGTCGATGTGCGCGAAGCCGTCGTACTCGATGGCCTCCTTGATGATCTCCTTGGCCTGGTTCGGGTTGACGGCGGCCGTGCGGGCGACGTAGCCGGCGCCGGCGTTCAGCGACATCGACAGCGGGCGGAGCGGCGTCTTGGCGCTGCCCGACGGCTGCGTCTTCGACTTGTGGCCCTTCGGGGAGGTGGGCGAGGTCTGGCCCTTCGTCAGGCCGAAGACCTCGTTGTTGAACACGATGTAGGTCATGTCGTGGTTCTCCCGGGCGGTGTGCATGAAGTGGTTCCCGCCGATGCCGTAGCCGTCACCGTCGCCGCCGGCGGCGACGACCTCCAGCTCCGGGTTGGCCAGCTTCGCGGCCCGGGCGACGGGCAGCGAACGGCCGTGGATTGTGTGGAAGCCGTAGCTGTCGAGGTAGCTGTTCAGTTTGCCGGAACAGCCGATGCCGGTGACGGTCAGGACCTCCTCCGGGTTCCGGCCGACCTCGGGCAGTGCCTGCTTCAGCGCCTTCAGGACGCCGAAGTCACCACAGCCCGGACACCAGGTCGGCTGGGGCTCGTTGCCGGGGGTGAACTCGTCCCGGTCGATCTCTCGCTCTTCTCCGATCGCGTTGAATGCACTCATGGTCTAATCACCTGCTGCTGGTTCGAACCGCACCTGTGCTGTCGGTTCCTGGGAGTCGCCACCGAGGCGGATCTCGAAGCCCTCGACGATTTCGCCGGGCTCGAACGGGTTCCCGTTGTACTTGAGCATCGAGGTGAGCTTCGGCCCGAACCGACCGAGCTCCTTCTGGAGCAGGCCGCGGAACTGCGCCGACGCGTTCATCTCGACGACGAGCGCCTCGTCGACGCTCTCCAGGAACTCGGTCATCTCGTCCTCGGGGAACGGCATCATGTCGGAGACGCCGATGCCCTTGACGGAGTGACCGCCGTCGTTGAGGCGCTCGACGGCCTCCTCGACGGTGCCCTGCTGGGAGCCCCAGGTGATGATACCGAGGTCCGCAGCGTCGTCGCCGAAGTACGTCTGCTGGGAGTCGTGCTCCTCGTCGAGCTCCGTGCGGATGGACTCTATCTTGCGCGTCCGGCGGTCCATCTGGAGGACGCGGTTGTCCGGGTCCTCGGCGATGTGGCCCGACGGCCAGTGCTCGTTCCCCGACGCGAGGTAGCGGCCGCCCTTCTGTCCCGGCAGGGAGCGCGGGCTGACGCCGTTCTCGGTCTCCTCGGGGTCGCTCTGGAAGCGCATGAACTTGCCCGCGGCCTCGTGGGCGGCGTCCTCCAGCTCCGCCTCCGTGAGCGTCGAGCCGAGCGACGGGTTCGGCTCGCGGTCGAAGAAGCTCTCGTCGACGTTCTTGTTCTCGCCGGAGAGCTTCTGGTCGTAGATGACGATGGTCGGAATCTGGTACTCGTAGGCGATGTGGAACGCCATCCGGGTCTGGTCGTACGCCTCCTCGATGTTGCCCGGCGCGAAGACGACGCGCTGGGAGTCACCCTGGGAGGTGTAGAGGACGTGCTCGAGGTCGGCCTGCTCGGGCTTCGTCGGCATCCCGGTCGACGGACCGGCCCGCATGGACTCGACGAGCACGAGCGGCGTCTCGGTCATCTCGGCGAGGCCGAGCGGCTCGGACATCAGTGCGAAGCCGCCGCCCGACGAGCCGGACATCGCCTTCGCGCCGGCGTGACTCGCACCGACGGCGAGTGCGGCCGCCGCGATCTCGTCCTCGACCTGCTCGGAGATACCGCCCATGTGCGGCAGGTTCTGGGACATGATGGTGAACACGTCGGTCCACGGCGTCATCGGGTAGCCGGCGATGAACCGGCAGCCCTCGTCGATGGCGCCGTAGGCGATGGCGTTCGAGCCGGAGACGAGCACCTGTTCCTCGTCGTGCTCGCCGGTGGGGGCACGCACGTCGTGCTCGAACTCGTACTCCTCGTTGGCCATCTCGTAGGCCTCGCGAAGGATGGAGAGGTTGGCCTCGAGGACGTCGCCGGACATCGCGTCGGTCATCAGGTCCTCGATGTGGTCGAGGTCCATCTCCAGCAGCGCGGCGGTGACGCCGACGCCGGCCGTGTTCCGCATGACCTCGCGGCCGTGCTCCTTGGCCATCCCGCGGAGGTCGATGGGGAAGACGTGCCAGTCGTTCTCCTCGGCACGCTCCTCGAGGTTCAGCTCGGCCACGTCGTCCTCCTCCAGCAGCCCGGAGTCGTAGACGATGACCCCGCCCTCGCGGAGTTCGTCGAGGTTCTCCGAGAGCGGTTTGATCTCCTCGTCGCCGTAGACGGCCTCCTCCTTCGGGTTCCGGGCGAACGAGTCGCCCAGCGCGAGCAGGAAGTTGTAGCCGTCACCGCGGGACTGTACCTCGTGCCCTGCGGCCCGAATCTCCACGTACGTGTGGCCGCCACGGATTCGAGATGGGTAGTGGCGGTGTGTGAAGATGTCGAGCCCCGACCGCATCAGGGCCTTCGCGAAGTTCTGGCTCGTCGAGTCGATTCCGTCTCCGGAACCGCCTGCGATCCGCCAGATAAGTTCGTCATCAGTCATGCTCAGTAATCACGGCCCCCTGTAAGGCCAGTGTATTAGGGGATTGGATGGAGTTGGACTAAAGCCTTTGCTATACATTAGCATGGATTAATCGTGACAGACCGACGGCACCGCCGTCGACGGCCCGAGCGGACCGTCGAACCGCACGAATTTTAATCCGGAACAGCGTCGATTCGGACATGACGAACGACGACGACGAGCTCCCGGACATCCCGGTCGTCTGCGAGGACTGTGACACCCGGACCGCCGTTCCCTTCGCGGAGGTCGAGGACGCGGTCGCCCGGCACAACGACCAGCTCCACGACGGCGAGCCGGGCGCACAGGTCGATCCAGACGTGCTCGACCAGCTGAACGACCTCGTCGCGAAGGATATGGGCCTCCTCGACTGAGCCACTCTCCTCCGGCCTCGGGCCGCTACTCGGGCTGGCTCGGGTGGTAGTCCGTGTCGTACTCCCCGGGCTGGCCGTCCAGCCGGTCCGGGTTGATGCGACCACCGAGGAGCATGAAGTCGAGGATGGTGCAGGCGAGCATCGCCTCGACGACGGGCACCGCACGCGGTGGCAGCACGGGGTCGTGCCGCCCGATGACCTGCACCTGCTTCTCCTCGCCGGTCTCCCAGTCGACCGTGGTCTGCTCCTTCGGAATCGACGTCGGAGCGTGCCACGTTATCTCGCCGTAGATTGGCTCGCCGGTCGTGATGCCGCCCTGCAGCCCCCCGTGGTCGTTGCCGACCGGGACGGGGTCGCCGTCCTCGTCGAACTCCCAGTCCTCGTTGCGGTCGATGCCGGCGACCTCGCGGGCCTCCTTCCCGAGTCCGAACTCGAAGGCGGTCGTCGCCGGGATGGACATGAACGCCTGGCCGAGCCGCGACGGCACGCCGTCGAACCGCGGCGCACCGAGCCCGCGCGGAACGCCGCGCGTCTCGAAGTAGACGCTGCCGCCGATGGAGTCGCCCGCCTCCTGGTACTCGTCGATCAGGTCCCGCATCTCCGCGGCCGTTTCTGGGTGTGCACAGCGCACCTCGTTCTCCTCGGTGTGTTCGCCCAGCTCCTCCCACGACACCTCCGGGGCCTCGATGTCGCCGATCTGGTTGACGTGCGCCCGGACCTCGACGTCCTCGGTCGCGAGGATCTTCTTCGCGACGGCACCGGCCGCGACCCAGTTCACCGTCTCGCGGGCCGACGAGCGGCCGCCACCGCCCCAGTTCCGGGTGCCGAACTTCGCGGAGTAGGTGAAGTCGCCGTGGCTCGGGCGCGGGGCCGTGATGAACGGCTCGTACTTGCCCGACCGCGCGTCCTTGTTCTCGATGACCATCCCGATGGGCGTCCCGGTGGTGTAGCCGTCCTGCACGCCGGACTTGATGGAGACGGCGTCCGGCTCGCCGCGGCTCGTGGTGATGTGGGACTGACCCGGCTTGCGTCGGTCCAGCTCCGCCTGTACGTCGGACTCCTCGAGTTCGAGACCGGCGGGGCAGCCCGAGACTGTCACGCCCATGGCCTCCCCGTGGCTCTCCCCGAACGTGGTCATCTGGAACAGACGACCGAAGCGATTGCCGTTCATGTCCCCGTCTCGGTGACGTGGGGATTTAGGTGTTCTAGACCGCGCCAGAACTGACCGTTGAAGTAGGATACCGGGACCAGACCGGACGTGACCTGACCGGCACCCCTGCGCGTCCAGCGGTCGTGCGACGCACCGCGCAGGGAAGAAGCGAGCGTCGCCTGTCAGCCCCCAGGACCTGCCCGGGGTCACGAGAACGGCGTCAGGAGAACTCGGACAGTCGAACCGCCGCGACCGCCGTCAGCATCTCCTCTGGATGCAGCCCCCCGTGCATCCCGACGAGCGACAGCTCCTCGGCCTCGTGGTCGCCCCACCACGCCCCCAGTTCGCGGTGAGTCAGCGTCACGTCACCCATCCGACGCAGGAACGTCTCCGACGGCTCCACGTCGCCGAACAGCTCCTGCTCCAGCACCTCGTGCTGGGGGAGGACGCGCGCGTCGAGCGACGCGGACAGTCTGTCGGCCGTGGCGTCAACACGCCCCCGTTGCAAGTGAAGCTGGACGTTGCGCGGGCTGCCCGCGAAGCGGATGGGCTCGCCCTCCCCGTCGCGCTCCAGCGCGTCGACCAGCTCCGCATCCGCGTCGAGGTTCACGTTGCGTTCGGGATCCGTGTCGACGTGCCCGTGGTCGGCCGTCACCAGCAAGAGCGTCTCCTCGCGCGTCGCGTCGTCGAGCCCGGCGAGCGACCGCTCCAGCACGTCGAACACCTCTGCGACGGTGTCGCGGTAGGCGTCCGAGCGCGTCCCCGTTCGATGTCCTTCGTGGTCGACGTGTGGGACGTAGCAGAAGCAGTACGAGCGACCGTCGGCGGCGTCGAGCGCGGCCCGGAGCCGCGCTGGCAGCTCGTCCAGCGCACCGTAGGTGTGCGCCGTCGCCCCCTCGTACGTCTCGTCGAAGGGAACGACGTGGTGTGCTTCGACGCCCTGCTCGGCCAGCGCCGGGTAGATCGCGTCGGCGTCGAACACCTCGTCCTCGTCGAGTCCAGTGGGTGCTGCGCCGTCCTTGGTCAGGAACGGGAGCGCCTCGAACGTCTCTCCGAACGCCGGGTCGTGGACGTTCCAGCCGACGACGCCGTGCTCGGCGGGCAGCGCACCCGTGTGGAACGTCGTGATGGCCGCGGCGGTCTCGCTCGGGTAGACGGAGGTGAGCGGCGTCACCCGCGCCGCGTCGCTGAGCCGGTCGAGGAAGGCGTGGTGCCCGCGCTCGCGACGCCACTGCGTCCAGCCGAAGCCGTCGACGAGCACGACGAGCACCGTCTCGATGCCGTCTGTATCGATGCTGTCGAAGGTGTCCGCCGGGAGCGAGCGGCCGGCGTCGGCATCCAGCACCGACGCGACCGACCCCGGCAGGTTGGCGAAGCAGTAGCCATCGTAGTCGGGAGAGAGGTAGCCGTCGTCCTCGAACCCGTCACGGAGCGACGCGGCGACATCCGTCCGAAGCATACCTCGACGAACACCTGCTCGTAAAAAGAGTATCCGGTCCTACAGGTCAGCGTGCCACGGTCGCGCCGAGCGCTTCGAGCACGTCGAAGAAGTCCGGGAACGAGACGTCGACGTGCTCGCCCCCCTCGACCGTCGTCTCGCCGTCGGCGACGAGTCCGGCGACCGACAGGGCCATCACGATGCGGTGGTCCTTCCGGCCGTCGACGCGTGCCCCGACCAGCTCGCTCTCGTCGCCGTGGACGACCAGCTCGTCCTCGTACTCGGTGACGCTCGCGCCGAGCTTCGTCAGCTCCTCGGCCATCGCACTCACGCGGTCCGTCTCCTTGTAGCGGACGTGCTCCACGTTCTCGATGCGGGTCTCGCCGTCGGCGACGGCGCCGAGCGTGGCGATGGTCGGCAGGAGGTCGGGTGTGTCGGCCACATCGACCGTGATGCCGGACAGCGACGACTGCGACACCTCGATGCTCCCGGCCTCGCGGTCCCAGTCGACCGTCCCGCCCATGCGGTCGACGATGTCGACGATGGCGGTGTCACCCTGCGCGCTCGGCACTGCCCCGTCGATGGTGAGTCCATCCGGTGCCGCGACAGCCCCAGCCGCGAGCAGGTACGAGAGCGAGGAGAAATCGCCCGGCACGGCGTACGCCTCGCCGGCGTCGTACCGCTGGCCACCGTCGACCAGGAACCCGGTCTCGGTTCGCTCGGCGTCGACCCCGAAGGCGTCCAGCACGTCGAGCGTGATGTCGACGTACGGGGCGGACTTCAGCTCGGTCTCCAGCTCGACCCGGATCCCCTCGTCGGTGTTCGCACCGGCCATGAGCAGGGCCGTGACGTACTGCGACGACACGTCGCCAGGGATGGAGACGGTGCCTCCGGTGATGGGTCCAGTGACGACCAGTGGCGCCTGTCCGTTGCCGCGGGTGCTCTCGGCGCGTGCGCCGAGCGCAGAGAGGGCGTCGAGGAGCGGTCCCTGTGGACGGGAGCGGAGCGACTCGTCGCCGGTCAGGACCGTCGTCCCGTCGACCAGCCCCGCGGCGGCCGTGACGAGCCGCATCGTGGTGCCGCTGTTGGCGCAGTCGATGACGTCGTCGGGGACGCCGGGTTCCCCGTCGAATCCGTCGACATCGAGCCGGCTCTCGTCGGCGGCGACCGCGACCGACCCGCCGAAGGCCGCAACGGCCCGGGCCGTCGCCCGTGTGTCGGCGCTGAGCAGCGGGTCCGTCACGACGGCGCCACCGGCGTAGCCCGCGGCGAGGATTGCCCGGTGCGTGTAGCTCTTCGAGGGCGGTGCCCTGGCGGGTCCGTGGACCGTCGAGGGCGAGATCGAGACGTCCATACCCGGTCGTGGGGCGGTCGCGCCATGAGCGTACCGACAGCGGTGAGATTCCCGTCGGCGACGTACTCAAGTCCGCCGCCGGCCAGTGTGGAGACGTGAGCGACGAGGCCGACCCGACGGTGATCCGGTCGCTGGCGATCCACGCCGGCGACGTGGTCGCGGCGCTGGAGGCGAGCGAGCAGGGCTCGGAGACGGTGCTCCGGGTAACGCCACCGTTCACCGGCCGGATGCGCGCCAGAATCCACCGTGTCGGGCCCGGAGGCGACACCGACGGGACCGACGCGGAGACCGGGGCCGTCCATATCCCGCCGGACCGGCTGGTCGAGGACTCGGTCCCGGCGTACCCGCGAGCGGTGGATACGGAGCCGGAAGGCGAGTACGACGTCGATGCACACCACGAACGCCACGTCGAAGCCGTCGAGGAGTGGCGCGAGGCCGTCAGGGAACATCTGGTCGAGTCGGTCGACCTGTCGATGCGGGATGGACCGCACCGGGTCGACGTGGCGGTGCTCGGATAGGGAGGCGGCCCCGGTGGAGCCGGTCGTCGGTTCCCCAACCGGACCGTTTTTACTGGCCGCGCGGGAGAGTCGCGGTATGGACCCGGATCTCTCCGCACTGGACGAGTTCCTCGACGAGGAGGGCCTCGACGGCTACGCGTTCTACGACGACGAGTCGAACTCCGACTGCTACTACCTGACCGGTTTCGGGGCGCCGGACCCGTTCTTCGCGGTCTACACACCCGACGAGACGGCGGCACTCGTCTCCTCGCTGGAGTACGGTCGCGCGAAGAAGGACGGCCGTCTCGACCGGGTCGAACGACTCACCGACTACGGCCTGCAGGAGAAGCGACGCGAGCACAGCCCCGAGAGGGCGACGGAGCTCGTGCAGGCGGAGTTCCTCGCGGACCTCGGCTGCGAATCCGTTGCCGTCGGTCGGGACTTCCCGGTCGGGACCGCGGACGGCCTCCGGAATCAGGAGATCGCCGTCGTGCCGGACGACGAGGGAGTCGTCGGCGACATCCGTGCGGTGAAGACCGAGGAGGAGGTCGACAACGTCCGGACGGCACAGCGCGCGAACGAGGCCGCGATGGCCCGGGCCGAGGAGCTCATCGCCGAGGCGACCGTCGACGAGGACGGCGTCCTCAACCGACCCGACGGCGAGGTGCTCACCTGCGAGTTCGTGAAGCAGGAGATCGAGATCAGCCTGCTCCGGCACGACTGCGCGCTCGACGAGACCATCGTCGCCTGCGGCGCGGACGCCGCAGACCCCCACGACCGCGGCAGCGGCCCCATTCGAGCGAACGAGTTCGTCATCGTCGACATCTTCCCGAAGGACAAGGCGACGAAGTACCACTCCGACATGACCCGGACGTTCCTGAAGGGCGAGCCATCGGACACACAGCGAGAGTGGTACGAGGTCACCGACGAGGCCCGGAAGGCGGCGCTCGAGGTGGTCGAGGCGGGGGCGACGGGTGACGCCGTGAACCAGGCGGTCGTCGACGTCTACCAGGACGCCGGCTATCCGACCATCTTCACGGACCCCGGCACCGAGACCGGATTCATCCACTCGACCGGCCACGGCGTCGGGCTGGACGTCCACGAGGGCCCCGCGGTCTCCCGCGACGGCGAGGAGCTGCAGGCGGGACACATCATCACCATCGAGCCCGGCCTCTACGACCCGGACGTCGGCGGCGTCCGGATCGAGGACATCGTCGTTGTCACCGAGGACGGCTACGAGAACCTCGTCGACTACCCGGTCGACCTCGTCGTCGACTGACGCCTACGAATCCGGATAAACAGCTTTAAAATGTCGCTCGGGGAACTCTGGATTATGAATCTCTCCGCCATGAGCCCCGAGGGCGCGTTCAACTGGCTGATGATAACCATCGGTCTGCTCGTCGTGCTGACCATCGGCCTGTTCTACTACGCGGGCTTCTTCTGAGGCCGACCGAACCCCTTTTGAACGCCGGTTCGCTACCCCGTAGCGATGCGAACACTCGTCGTCGGGGCCGGCTCCATGGGCCGCTGGCTAGCCGACGTACTCGATGGCCCAGTCGCCTTCGCCGACACCGACCCGGCGGCCGCACGCCAGGCTGCGGCGGCCGTCGACGGCACGACGGCCGAGCTCGACGGTACGGATACCTACGACGTGGTCTGTCTCGCCGTTCCGATGCCGGCCGTCGCCGAAGCCATCGCCGCACAGGCCGGCCGCGCCGAATGCGCGGTCGTCGACGTGACCGGTGAGATGGCGACCCCACTCGCGGCGATGCGGGAGCACGCACCCGACCGCGAACGGCTGAGCCTCCACCCGCTGTTCGCGCCGTCGAGCGCGCCGGGGCGGATCGCCGTCGTCACCGACGAACCTGGTCCGGCGGTCGACTGGCTCAAGGCCGCCCTCGCCGACGCCGGCAACGAGGTCTTCGACACGACGGCCGACGAACACGACGAGGCGATGGAGACCATCCAGGCGAGCGCCCACGCTGCCGTCCTCGCGTTCGGCCTGACCGCCGAAACAGTCGACGACAGGTTCCACACGCCCGTCTCCGCCGATCTGCAGGCGCTCGTCGACCGGGTGACCGACGGTGACGCGCACGTCTACGCCGACATCCAGTCACGGTTCGACGGTGCCGAGGAGCTAGCCACGGCCGCCGACCGAATCGCCGGCGCGGACCGCGAGGCGTTCGAGCGACTGTACGAACGACTGCGGGACGGGACGGACGACGACGGCGACGGGGCCAGCGAGGACGGCCCGGGGGGTGCCTGACGATGGTCGACAGGGAGGGCGTCGTCTCCAACGCGAAGTACCTCCGGAACGTCCGGCCCATCGACCCCGACGAGATCTGCGAGTACGTCACCGGCCAGCCCCATCCCGCCGTGGTCGAACAGGTGCTCCGCGAGGAGGCCGTCGAGCTCGGACTCGTCGAACGCGAGGACGGCACCTTCGTCCCGGTTTCGGAACGACCGGTCGAGGAGGGGGTCGGCGTGGTCGAGTCGCTCCCCGAGACCTACGCCGGCGCCCTCGACGAGCTGCTCATGGACCGCTACGGCTACGAGTGGGCGACCGGTGACTCCGGCGACGTACTCCGGCGGACCATCCGCCGCCTCAAGGACGACTACTACCAGCGACGGCAGGTCGAGTACGATGCGGACGTCGCGCTCGGCTACGCCATCTACCACCTGCCGGACTTCTACGCCGCGGTCCAGTACGTCCTGAACGACCTCGTCGCCAAACGCCTGTTGCCCCGCGAGCTCCGAATCCTCGACGTCGGGGCGGGCGTCGGTGGTCCCGCACTCGGCATCCACGACTACCTGCCCGACGACGCGCTCGTCGACTACCACGCCGTCGAGCCCAGCGCCGCCACCGAGGTGCTCGAGGCGCTGCTCGCACAGACAGGGCCGAACTTCCACACGACAGTCCACGAGAGCACAGCCGAGACGTTCGAGCCCGCGGGCGAGTACGACCTCGTCCTGTTCGCGAACGTCCTCAACGAGCTCGACGACCCCGAGACCGTGCTCCGGCACTACCTCGACCACGTCGCCACCGACGGCTCGCTCGTCGCTCTCGCTCCAGCTGACCGCAACACGAGCATCGGGCTCCGCGACCTGGAGCGTACGGTCGCCGACGACGGGAGCGACGACAGTCCGACCGTCTACGCTCCCACCGTCCGCCTCTGGCCGACCGAGGCCCCGACGGACCGCGGCTGGTCGTTCGACGTGCGACCCGACCTCGCAGTGCCCGCCTTCCAGCGCCGACTCGACGAGACCCGGGGCGAAGACGCGGACACGGACGCCGACCGCGAGCCGGCCGACGGCGAGTTCGTCAACGTCGACGTGCAGTTCTCCTACACCATCCTGCGTCACGACGACGAACGCCTCCTCGACGTGACGCCGTCGCCGAACGCCTACGCGAAGATGGCCGACATGGACGGGCACGTCTCGAACCGCATCGACCTGCTCGCGGTGAAACTCTCGCACGACCTCTCGCCCGACGACCCCGCTGCGAACCCGCTGTTCAAGATCGGTGACGGCTCCGAACGCGAGGACAACTACGCCGTCCTCGTCCGCGAGACCGCCGGCAACGCCGACCTCGCCGCCGCCGACTACGGCGACCTCCTCGCCTTCGACGGCGTGCTCGCCCTCTGGAACGACGACGAGGAGGCGTACAACCTCGTCGTCGACGAGGAGACAGTCGTCGACCGCATCCCGAAACCGGTCTGAGAGCGCCGGCCCACCTCCCCTGAGAGCGCCGACCCGCCTTCCGGTCCCGAACATCCTCACCCCCATTCCCACCCGCTGAAAATCTGCGAGACTGCCTTTTGGGGGGCCCCCGAACCGCCGGATATGCCAGTGGAGGATAGACGACGCGTCAGCGATGCACCACGCGCGACCGACGGTACGGAGTGGGAGGTCTTCGTCCGGGAGACCAGCACCGGGCCCATGCAGCACGTCGGAAGCGTCACGGCCGACAGCTGGGACATCGCCTACGAGCAGGCCGCGACGCTGTTCTCGTTCACCGCGGACGACCTCTGGCTCTGTCCTGCGGACGCGGTGCACCGGTTCACCCCCTCGACGCTCGACGAGGCCGCGACCCCCGCCGACGACTGAACACCAGAATCATGATATCCGTCTCGAAGCTACTGTGTGGGCTCGACGCCGAGGGCGACGGCCTCCGGTACGACGCAGCCGACGAATCGGACAAGGAACAGATCTCCGACGAGAAACAGCGTCGACCCGTCGTCGTCTGGAACACGACCCGTGGCTGCAACCTCTACTGCGAGCACTGCTACGCGAGTGCCTGCGACAGCGGGGCCGACGGCGAGTTCTCGACCCGTGAGGGGAAACGCCTGCTTGACGACCTCGCGGAGTACGGCGTGCCCGTCGTCCTGTTCTCCGGTGGAGAACCACTCGTCAGACCCGACCTCGTCGAACTCGTCGACTACGCCGCCCACGTGGGCCTCCGGCCCGTCCTCTCGACCAACGGGACGCTCATCACCGACGAACGCGCCGAGGAACTCGCCGACGCCGGGCTCGCCTACGCCGGCATCTCCGTCGACGGCATGGCCGAGACGAACGACCACTTCCGCGGGAAGGACGGCGCGTTCGACGCCGCAGTACGCGGCATCGAGCACTGCCTCGACGCCGGACTGAAGACCGGCCTCCGGTACACCATCACCCAGCACAACCGCGACGACCTCCGCGACATCGTCGACCTGCTCGCCGACACCGGGCTCGACCGCTTCTGCTTCTACCACCTCGCCTACGGTGGCCGCGGCGCCGACATCTCGGACACCGACCTCTCGACGGCAGCACGCCGAGAGGCCGTCCGCGAGGTCTGTGACCTCACGCGAGCCTACCACGACGACGGCCACGAGATCGAGACCTTGCTCGTCGGGAACTACGCCGACGCCGGCTACATCACAGAGTACGCCCGCCGCGAGATGGGCGAGGACCACGCCCGGACGGTCCGGCGATACCTCGAGACCAACGGCGGCGACCCCGCCGGCGAGCGCGTCGCCGACATCGACTACCAGGGCAACGTCCACCTCAACCAGTTCTGGCAGTCCTACAGCCTCGGCAACGTCCGCGACCGTGCCTTCGGTGACATCTGGGAGGACGACTCGAACCCGCTCGTGAACGCCCTTCGCTCCCGCGAGAACAGGCTCCAGGGACGCTGTACCGACTGCCAGTACGCCGACATCTGCAAGGGTGGTTCGCCGCTCCGCTCGCTCGCCGTCCACGACGACCCGTTCGCACCCGATCCACAGTGCTACCTCTCGCCCGAAGAGCGAGCCCCCGACACCGGCGGATTGCGGCCGACGAACGCCGACTGACCCACTGTCAGCGCCACAGATACTGGCCCGGGAGTTCCCCGAACGGTGGCCTTTTGCCCACCCACTCCGAGCCACCGGGCATGGACGACGACCTCGACATCCTCCTCACCAACGACGACGGCATCGAGAGCCCCGGGTTCAGAGCCCTCCACGACTCGCTCTCGGAGCTCGGCGACGTCACCGCCGTCGCACCCGCCACCGACCAGAGCGCCGTCGGCCGCGCTATCTCGAGCAGGGTCGACATCGCCGAACACGAACTCGGCTACGCCATCGAGGGCACCCCGGCGGACTGCGTCGTCGCCGGCCTCCAGGCACTCTGCCCGAACCCCGACCTCGTCGTCTCCGGTTGCAACAAGGGCGCGAACCTCGGCCACTACGTCCTCGGCCGCTCCGGCACCGTCAGCGCCGCCGTCGAAGCCGCCTTCTTCGGCGTTCCCGCCATCGCTGCCTCCCTGTACGTCCCTCTCGACCCCGACGACGACCGCGAGTGGGCGGACGTCGATGTACCGAAAGCGAAGTACCGAGAGGCGACCCGTGCCACCACCTACCTCGTGAAGCACGCCTTCGGAGCCGGTGTGTTCGACCACGCTGACTACCTCAACCTCAACGCCCCCGTCCCGGAGCACTGCACCGGCGAGATCGAGATCACCCGGCCCTCCCACATGTACGACATGGACGCGACCGTCGACAACGGCATCGCCTCCCTCCACGACCGCGTCTGGGAGCGCATGGCCGCCGGCGACGTCCCCGACCCCGACGGAACCGACCGCCGTGCCGTCGTCGACGGCCACGTCAGCGTCTCGCCGCTCACCGCACCCCACACCACCGAACACCACGAGGCACTCGATGCGCTGGCGGAGACCTACAACGCCGACTGACCGTACCCAACCCCGTCGCTTTTCCACCAGCGCACCGAACCCCCGCTCATGACCGACGTCGAAATCGAGTACTGCGTCCCGTGTGGCTTCCTCAACCGCGCCGAAGACGTCCAGCACGTCCTCCTGTCGAGCTTCGGCGAACAGCTCGATACAGTCACCCTCCGGACCGGCGACCACGGCGTCTTCACCGTCAGCGTCGACGGCCAGCCCGTCTTCGACAAGTCCGAGGACGAGTACGACGTCGACGAGATCGCACGGCTCGTTCGCCAACAGCTCTGACTACCGCCGCCGTGAGAGGAGAGAGACGACGAGCAGAATCCCGACCAGCATCACGCCCGCGACCGCCGCGACCGGCTTCAACCGCTCGCGCCAGATCTCCTCGTTCTTCGCCGCGACCGTCGCGTTCTCGTACTGGTACTCGTCGACGTCCCGGTTCGCGTAGTCGATCTGGATCGGTTCGAACTCGCGGTCCCAGACCTCGGTTCCACCGTCTACCGTCCCCTCGAACTCGACCTGATCTGCGATCCTGGACTCGTTGTGTACCCAGCCGGTGTAGAGACGGACCTCGCCTGCGACGATCATCTCTGGTTCTTCGTTGAGGGGGACGAGGATGGTGCGCCGACTCTCGTTGAGGGGGACTCGGGCGGTTTGTGAGTTCGAGTTTGTTTCGAGTGTCGTTACTCGAATTCTCGGGGTGTACTGGATGCGGGCTTCATTTCTAACGGTGATCCGAACGGCGGTGGTCTCTTCTCCGTCAATTGTTGTATGGGTAACTTCGACGTTCTGAATTTCAGGAAGTGGAACTCCATTGGTAGAGGAAGAGTTTACAGATAACTCGAATTGTATCTCTCTGTGGTCGCCGAATGTCCCAATACTAATTGTATGCATTGTCCTCCTTGCTGATATATATCTGGAGACGTTATACTCCCTTACTACCGTTTCACCAATACTTACTTCCGGAAACGAACTCTCAATATTGGCTATACCCATATCGATATTTAGGCTTGTTATCTTTGGAGGGCTGCCAGTATTTGTTGCGACCACTCTTAATGTCTTATTCTCCTCGTAGTATGTAGCTATATATGATATGTTTTCATAGCTGAGTGTGACTGTGTGATTATCTGCATTGCTTTGTGGGCTTGCACCAAGGTCTTCCGCAACGACTACACCACTGAACAGTAGTGCTATAAATAATAAAGAGCAGCAGAGAGAGATTCTCATTGCCAGCCACACCTCGGCACGCAATCTGAACGATTACCACCAGCACCCAGGATTGCAGCTCGGGGGACTAGTCCTTCTCTATCCACTTCCTCACGAAACATTCCAACCATGACTATTTCAGTACCGCCAGATACCGGATTAAATCTTCTTTCTTTCACCTCACCGGTAACAATGGCAATCGTCTCCACCACGTTGGACGGATCTTCGTACTCCGAGACAACCTCGGTCGTCGCACCGTCAGTTGCGACCACCCACGACTGTTGCTGATTCACCTCACCAATTCTGATTCCCTCCTGCCTGGCGAGCTTCCGGGCGTCCATCTGGTTCTCGACGGTTCGGTACCGCTCCCACTCCGCGACGGTTTCGGACTGGCTCCGAATCGCGAAGAAGGTCTCTCGGGTGACCTGCTCGTGAGTCTGGATGGCGAACTGGTACTGCTCTACCTGCCGAGACTCCCGTACGACAACCTGCCTCGTGCGGCCGGTTGCCGAGTCGCCAGCCGAGTGTGGATGCGTACTCCAGTAGGTCGACCGTTCCCACCATACCTCCTCCCTCGTTCTCGTGACCTCGCGGTGCTCCGTGACTGTCTCAGTGACGGTCTCGGTGACAGTGGCCTCGTAACACCCGATGATACGATTGCACCGGGTGACCGTCCGTTCGACGGTTCTCTCGATCGTTCGTTCATATGGCTTTCGTACCGTTTCGGTGACTGTTCGAGTGCGACGAACCTGTGTCTGATACTCCTGGAGGGTGCGTGTTTGCGCAGGAATTGTTCGTTGTCTGGTCTCTCCGGTGAACGTCCCACTGCCCGACCGCTGATCTCGCCACACGAATTCAGTACGCGTCTGCATACCCGTCTGAACTCGTGAACCAGCAGCCCGTGCGTTAGGATTATTCCTGAGATACGTCGCTCGATCTTGCGCAGACCCGAACGAGATCCGTGCAGATTCTTTCTCCCCGTGCTCGGTTCTCCGCTCGAGTACCACACCCGTCGTCTGGGAGCTCTGCTCGACGATCTCGTACCCGTTCCGGAGATACACCTGCAGTTCATCACGGTCCGAAGCGACGGCCTGCCTGGTTCCGTTCTCCCTGGATACCACGTAGGCTATGCTCTCGATACTGACGTTCTCCCGGAACTGTTCGGTCGTCGTCTGATTATTCACCTGAACTGTCGGGAGGGTAACGTTGTACCGAATCCGGTCCGGATGCTCCTCGTTATATATGGCCACAGTCGGCTGTGGGGTGTCTTCTGATAGGGCGGCTGCCTGCACCTCGATACTGGCACGCTGAAACTCCTGACGCTGTTCCGAGCCACTGGCCCCGGTATCATACCCCTGTGAGACCCGTTCGTCCTCTACTATGCTAACGTACCTCGACTCCGAACCGTACGACAGTTCCACACCGTAGCTGTCCAATGTCTTCGTGAAGGCCCAGTCGTCCGAACGTACCTCGAAACTGACCGTGTCCGTGGCGTTGAAGGGACCCTCATCCATCTGTTCCACAGATTCGATCTGCGGTGCAAAGAATTGGAGGAAACAACATCTTTGGGCACTACGTCCCTGATTATTGTCTTGAACTTCTAAATCGTTATTCTGTCGGGAACGCAACCAGCCAACTCTTTCATCTCCCGCTACTGGCCTCACATTTCCAGTCCAAGAGAACAATAATTGTGTTCCATCAGGGTCGAAAGATCGGGTTCCATCGACTACAAAACCCCAGTCTCCTACTCGCGGTTCCGTACCCGCAGTTATAGTTGTTAGCACCAATTCAGGATCGCTCGGAGAGACGACAAAATTCGATATATAGTGATTTCGATTCCCTTGACCATCAGTTAACATTGCATCTATTTCATATCGGTCAGGAGTATTCGCAGCCCAGTAGGAATGGACCCTGAGGATCTGACCATTATCTGTGATTTCTCTAGTCCACTCGGATTCTGACACTCGAATCAAACCTGGAGTATTATTTCGATGCTGGATATTTACACTGTTTGCTGGGTTTCCATTCAACCGCACCTCGATCACGTGATGCGCCGTGTACCGCTCGGGGTCCAGTTGTTCGTGGTACGAGTCGACGGGGGTGTTCACGAAGCCAGCTCTCACGACCTCGATCTCACCGGACGACACGGCGTCGCGCCGTAGCGTCGCAGTCTGTCCGCGACCGTCTGTAGCACGGACGACGACCTCGTGGGTGGAGTTCGGTTCGATGTCGGCGAGCGCGAACTCTGACTCGACGCGGCTACCGAGCGTGGGTCGGCTCCCGGCGCGGCTTGCGTGGCGCTCGTAGACGGTCTCTCCGTCGATCTCCACGACGACGTCGACGAGGTTGCCGTACTCGTCGCCGGCGGTGAAGCTCCCGCTGATGCGTCCGTCGGTGTGTAGTTCGGGGAGGGCGAGCGAGGGCTGTGGGTCAGCGGCGACGCGGGTCCGCCCGTTCGAGAATGTCACCACGTCGCTCGACCCGTCGGCGTAGTCGACGATGGCGAACAAGCGGTGGTCGCCGGGTGCCCAGTCGAGACTGGTCGAGTCACCCGAGTCGAACCGGCCGGAGCCGCGGAACCAGACGACACGCTGCAGTGCTGCAGCTGGTGGTGGACTGCCGAGGTGGTAGGATGCACCGAGCGGTCGCGAGCCGGTCACGACCTGTGGGCCGCGGACGACTGGCTCGTACTGGTCCGCGAGCATAGAGGCGTTTCCGCCGCCCCCGCCGTTTCCGGGCCCACCGGGTCCACCGGGGTTCCCAGGACCGCCGGGGTTACCGGGGCCTGGGAGGACCGGGACGCTCCGGTTCGGCGTGGATCCGTTTCCCGGTGGGCCGCCGCCGCCGGTGACCGAGATGGGACGTGTGTCAGAGGCGGTTCGGTTCGAGGCGTCGAAGACGCGTGCCGAGACGGTGGAGACACCGGTGCTGGGGAAGGACCCTTCCAGTGTCGCATTCGAAGCTGCGCCGTCGAGGGCCCGGGTCGCAACGACCGTACCGTCGACGCGCCACTCGATGCGGTCGAGTTCGGTGCTTCCTGCTCGAGCCTCGGCGACGAACTCGGTCGCGACTCCAGGCGTGGTTGTCGCTGGCCCCGAGAGCGACACCGTGGGGCCGCTTCCGGCCGTCACCTCGACGAACAGCGAGTCCGAGGTGCTCGCTCCGTCGTCGTCGGTGACGGTGAGGCTGATCTCGTACGTGCCGGTCTGATTCGGCGAGAACGAGGTTCGCGCGCACGTCGAGCAGTCCGGTGTCTCCTCCGACCCGTCGGGGCTGGTGACCGTCCACTCGAAGGCGGTGATGGTTCCGTCGGGGTCGCGGGACCCACGTCCGTCGAGGAGGACGGTCCGGCCGACCGGGACACGCTGGTCCAGGCCCGCCTCGGCCAGAGGCGCCTCGTTCGGCAACGAGATATCAGGGCTCGGTTCGTCGTCCGCTGCGGCGACTGCGCCGGGGAGGACGGCCTGTGTCAGCAGGAGCACGACGACAGTATATATTCTCATCGTAGTTGTCTAAAATTTATTCGCTATCGGTTATAAATCCCAGCAATCGCTGGCGGGGGTGGCGGTGAAGCAGTCGAACGAAACCGCGCGGGAACGGGGGGCGGTACTGTCTCAGTTGTCCGCCATGAACTCCGCGACGGCACGGGGACGCGGCCGGACGTACGGGAGCCGTGACGTGACAAGGTAGGTCACCTTCCGGCTGGCACCGACGCCGTACTGGATGGTGCTCCGGTGGACGGGCGTCCGCATCCCGTGGACGCGGGTCCGGCCAGCACGGAGCGCGTCCACGACCTGAGCGACGGCGACGTCGCTGACCCGGTCGACGGGGTCGTCGAGATCGATGATGGTCACGGCACGACCGACGTTCATCAGGTGATGTGCGTCGCTGCCGCCGACCTCGGCGTAGTCGCGTGCCCGGGCGAACCGTCTCGCGCGCCGGTTCTGGTAGCCGGTGAACAGCATCGAGTTGTACGTCTCGATGGCGTCGCAGTCGACGACGTTGCGCTTCCGGACGCCGTGGCGGGTGCGCTGGAACGGGTGGGGCACGACCGCCGCACCACCGAGATCGCGGGTGCGTTCGACCGTCTCGGCGAATGGCTTCCCCGCCGGAGGCCGTTCTTCGACACCGATGGCGAGGAGGTGGCCGTGCTCGGTCGAGACCTCCACGCCGGGGATGCCGACGAGACCGAACTCGGGGGCGAGCCGCGCGGCCTCGCGGGACGCCTCGATGCGGTCGTGGTCGGTGATGACGACGCCGTCGAGACCGATGTCGGCGGCGTGCTCGAGGACGAGCTCCACCGGTTCGTGGCCGTCGTAGGATGCCTCGCTGTGTACGTGGAGGTCGAGTGCGATGCGCTCCGTCTGACCGCCCATGAATCGAATGGCGTGTCGTGGCGGAGTATACTTTTCGCCTATGCGACGGTGTCATAGAACGGAACGCACTGCACCCGTCCCCGGGTCACCGACAGTATGAGGGGCCGGAGCGTGGCTACTGCGTCCGAGCACCCGCTGACCAGGGCTGGAGGCCAAATCGAATATACAGGTGAAAGCCACATCAGATACTCCGTTTCGGTGCTCGAGACGCATCGCTCCATCGGACGACGTTCACAGCCAGAAACCGAGTGTTCGGTCTGCGAGCGGGTTGCTCACGCGGACGGTCTGGAGGCCGACTTCTGCTCGACGAAGTTCAGGGCCGTCATGTCCGGTTGCCCCTTCACACCTGCCTGTGCCATCCGCTCGCGCATCTCGTCGGACCGGAAGAACGAGAGCGGGTCGTCGTCCCACTCGAAGAGGACGACGACCTCGTTCGGCTCCTCGGCACTCTGGAAGACCTGGTAGCCTTGCTGTCCGTGCTCGGTGCGGAAGGGGTCGAAGCTATCGAACGCCGATTTCCACTCCTCGAAGCTCTCCACGGGTGCTTTCGCAAGCAGATACGTCATGTTCTACACCATCAATTATGTACGACTCTCTCGCGCTTAAAGCTAGCAGATGCCAGGGTACCATCGGCCGCTCCTGATCGACGACGGCCCCTTCTTCCCCTGCTGGTAGTTGACGCAACTGAGTCTCCTCACTCGGACCGGTTTTCACCCGGTCTGGAATGGTCGAGACGTACCGCGTTCGGGTAGCAACCGGTGCCTGACGATGCGACGGCTCACGGAGTCGGAGAATCGCGGTTTAACAGATAGAACTCACTGGGATGTTGTGAGCAGCAGGAATGGACTTGCCGGGATTTGAACCCGGGGCCTCTCCCATGCCAAGGGAGTGATCTACCGCTGATCTACAAGCCCGCGAAGGCATTACAACGTAGACCACCAGGTATTGATAAACCCCTCGAATCTCCGCCGGGGAGTGGGGCGCTCGCACGCGGACGCGAGTAGCAATCCTTTTACTCGCGACGCCGAAACGCACCCTCGGGAACAGCACGGCCGCAAATCTGACTCGCCATCGACTTCGATGGCTTGGGATTGCGGAGGTGCTCCCGGTCGCCAGTGCCGACAGGCCGGCGACCGGATTCGTCTCGCGCGGTCTGTTGTTCCTATCCTCAGACTATGGCACGAATGCACACCCGCCGTCGCGGGCAGTCCGGTTCGGACAAACCCGTGACAGACGAACCGCCGGAGTGGAGCGACGTCGACGCCGAGGAGATCGAATCCCGCGTCGTCGAACTGGCAGAGCAGGGCTACGAGCCGTCCCAGATCGGCATGAAGCTGCGTGACGAAGGCGTCACGGGCACGCCGATCCCGGACGTGAAGCTGGCCACGGGCAAGAAGGTCACCGAGATCCTCGACGAGCACGACGCTGGCTCGGACCTGCCCGAGGACCTGACCAACCTGATGGAGCGTGCAGTGCGTCTCCGCGAGCACATGGAGGAGCACCCGCTCGACCACCAGAACAAGCGCGCCCTGCAGAACACCGAGTCGAAGGTCCGTCGCCTGGTGTCGTACTACCGTGGCGACGAGCTCGACGAGGACTTCACGTACTCCTACGACGTGGCCACGGAACTCCTCGAGTAACTGAATGTCTCACACGGGTCGCACCACGGACGGGGACACCGGGTCGGCGAGCGAGATCGCCGCCGACCTCGCGAGCGCCCCGTTCGTCCACCTCGTCCCCCGTGCCGACGGCGACAGTCTCGCAGCGGCGGGACTGGTCGCACGGGCACTGGCGGACGATGGGACCCCGTTCCAGGTGAGCGTCGGACGGACCGTCGCCGAGCGCACCGAGCGCGCCGGGGCGGTCGACGACCGCGACGGACGGACCCTCGTCGTGGGGGACTCCGACGCGGACGCGAGCCACCTCGATCCGTCCGACGAGCCGGCGAGCGTGGCGGCCTGGCGGCTGGCGAACGACCTCGGTGGCGCACCCGACGCCGTGCTGGCACTGGCCGGCGCGCTCGCGGCGGGTGCGGCGCCCGGCGCCGGCGCGACCGAACGGCTGCTCGATGCGGCGGAGACGACGGGCCGCGTGGTCCGCCGTCCCGGCGCCGTCCTGCCGACCGAGGACCCGGCCGACGTGGCCCACTCGACGTGGCTGCACGGGCCGTTCTCGGCGGGCGTCGACGCGACGTCGGCGCTCACGGACGCGGCGTCCGACCTCGGGTCGGAGGCCGACGAGTCGGCACGACGACGGTTCGCGTCGCTGGCGGCGGTCGAGACCGTCACCGCTACGGACGCGACCGACCGCGCCGGCACCGCCGTCGAGCGCGGCCTGCGACCGTACGCGACGCCGGATTCGGCGACCGCGTCGGTCGGCGGGCTCGCCGATGTGCTCTCGTGTACGGCCGCGAGCGAGCCGGGGACCGGTATCGCACTGGCGCTCGGACACGACGTGGCCGGCCCGGCCGTCGGGACGTGGCGCGAGACCGCCAGGCGGGCCCACGAGGCACTGGCGACGGCGACGACGGGCCGATACGACGGCCTGTTCGTCGCTCGCGTCGACGACGACGCGCCGGCGCCGGTGGTTGCGCGACTGCTCCGGGACTTCCGGTCGCCGGAGCCGGTCGCGCTGGCGCTCGCCGACGACGAGGCCGCCGCGGCCGCGGTCGACGACGAGACGGTCGACGGCGGCGTCGCCGGCGCGATGGCCCGGACGGTCACGCGGACCGGCGGGAGCTACGACGGCACCGCCACGACGGGCTATGCGACCTACGAGTGCGAGACCAAGGAGTTCATCCACGCGTTCAGGGAGGCACTATGAGACGAGCGACGGTCCGGACGGCACACGCGAACCCGCAGCTGATCGCTGCGGCGCTCCGGCCGGACAACACCGACGAGATGCAGACGACGGTCGAGGGAGACACGGTGGTCACGCGCATCGAGCGCGACACGACCGGCGGCCTCCACTCGACCGTGGACGACTACGTCGTGAACGTCGACGTCGCGGACAGAGTGGTACAGCACGCCGAACGACACAGCAAATCCAAACCATGAGCGAACGATCCGTTTCCCGCAAGAAGCAAGAGAAGCGGTGGTACACCGTGCACGCCCCGGAGCAGTTCGACCGGGCCGAGCTCGGTAGCACACCCGCAGACGAACCGGAGAAGGTGCTCGACCGCACCATCGAGACCACGCTGGGCGACCTGACCGACAACGCCAGCGAGAACAACACCAAGCTGACCTTCAAGATCACCGACGTCGGCTCCGACGCCGCGTACACCGAGTTCGTGAAGCACGAGCTCACGCGTGACTACCTGCGCAGCCTGGTCCGCCGCGGCGCGTCGAAGATCGACGCGTACGTGACCGTGCTGACGACGGACGACTACCGCGTCCAGATCCAGCCCGTCGCGTTCACCACGAAGAAGGCCGACCACAGCCAGGAGCGCGCTATCCGCGAGACGATGGTCGACATCGTCGAGGAGGCCGCCGCAGAGCGCACCTTCGAGGAGCTCATCGACTCCGTCGTCGAGGGCCGTCTTTCCTCGGCCATCTACGGCGAGGCGAAGACCATCTACCCGCTCCGCCGCGTCGAGATCAAGAAGGCGACCCTCGAGGCCCGTCCCGAGGAGGTCGCCGCGGAGGAGGAAGCTGCCGTCGACGTGGACGAGGAGGACGTCGACGTCGCAGCCGACGAAGACGACGAAGAGTAGACGTTCGACGGGTTACTCCGTCACGACGATTTTTCCGGTCATGCCGCCGCGCTCGTGAGGGATGCAGACGTAGTTGTGTTCGCCGGGGACCTCGAACGTGTGTTCGAACGTCTCGCCGACGGGGATGGCACCTCCGCGGCTGTTGAACCAGGCGTCGCGAGCGGCCTGCTCGCCGTCGAAGCCGCCCGAGGCGAAGTACGCCGCGTCCGCGGGGATGGCGTCATCGTAGGCGGTGACGGTGTGGGCCTTGCTGGAGGTGTTCTTCCAGACGACGGTGTCGCCGACGGCGACCTCCAGCTCGCCCGGGCGGAAGGCGCTCGCCGACATACCGATATCGCAGGCGTCGCCGCAGTTCGTCCGGCTCGTCGAGGAGAGTGCGAGACAGCCCGAGAGCCCGACTGCGGTGGCGGTGCCGACCGACGCGAGGAGTGTCCGGCGGTCCATACGCGCGGCTAGGGAGGAGCCACGCATAGGCGTCACGGTTCGTCCAGCGAGGTGAGAACGGCCGACGAGCGCTACTGCTCCTCGATGCAGTCGCGGACCGGCGTCATCACGTCGTCGGCGATGGTGTACGGGTCGGTCTCGCCGGCCATCACGTCGTCGACGAACGCCCCGACGCCGCCGTGGTCGTCGAGTTCGGTCTCGACCAGCCCGGCCGCGTCGTCGCGCAGGAGCGTCCGGATCTCCTCGGCGACGCGCTGGCGGCGACGACGGGTGAGTTCGCCGGACTCCTCGAGGAACTGTCGGTGCTCGGCGAACGTCTCCACGAGGTCGGTGACGCCTTCGCCCTCGATGGCGACCGTCTCGACGATGGGCGGCTTCCACGGGTCGGTGTCCGCGGGCATGTCGAGGTCCATCTCGACCTCGTCGAAGCCGTGGTGTCCCGCGTCGACCGTCGTCGAGCCCTGGCCGAGGTGGACCATCTCGGTCAGCTCCTGGACCGTGCGGTCCGCGCCGTCCATGTCGGCCTTGTTGACGACGAAGATGTCGGCGATCTCGAGGATGCCGGCCTTGAGCATCTGGACGTTGTCGCCCGCGCCGGGCGGGACGAGCACGCAGACGGTGTCGGCCGCGCCGACGATGTCGATCTCGTTCTGGCCCGCGCCGACGGTCTCGATGATTATCTTGTCCTTGCCGAAGGCGTCCATCGCCTTCACGGCGTCAGCCGTCGCTGTCGAGAGGCCGCCGAGGTTCCCGCGGGCGGACATCGACCGGAAGAAGACGTCCATGTCGCCGACGTTCGACGCCATCCGGATGCGGTCGCCGAGCACCGCGCCGCCGGTGTACGGCGACGAGGGGTCGATGGCGACGACGCCGACGGTCTCGCCCTGCTCGCGGTAGTGCTCCGCGAGCTTGTCGACGAGCGTGGACTTGCCCGCGCCGGGGCTGCCCGTGATGCCGATGACCTCGGCGTTGCCGGTGTGCTCGTAGAGGCTGGAGACGAGCTCGCGGTAGCCCGGGTCGCGGTTCTCGATCTTCGTGATGACCCGGGCGAGGGCACGGTGCTTGCCGGCGAGGAGGTCCTCGAGCAGTCCCGCCGACTCGCTCATCGTTCCGGCGCGTGCTCGCGGACGTACTCGACCGTCTCCTCCATCGGCGTGCCTGGGCCGAACACCTCGGCGACGCCCAGCTCCTTCAGTTCCTCCTTGTCGTCGTCCGGGATGACCCCGCCGACGAGGATGAGCGTGTCGTCGAACGCGTCGTACTCCTTCAGGCCGTCGACGATCTTCGGGACGAGCGTGTTGTGGGCACCGGAGAGGATGGAGATGCCCAGCACGTTCACGTCCTCCTGGACCGCCGCCTGGACGATCTCGTCGGGAGCCTTGTGCAGTCCGGAGTAGATGACCTCGAAGCCGGCGTCGCGGAACGCCCGTGCGATGACGTGTGCGCCGCGGTCGTGGCCGTCCAGCCCGACCTTGGCCACGAGACACCGAATCGACCGCTGCGACTGGTCGGTACTCATACATCCACGTTCCCCACGACCGCGTTTTACTTTAACGGAACTCAGGCCGCCTCCAGCGCCCGTTCTTCAACTGAATCTGTTGTAAATCAATGAGGGTGGCAGTTCTGTCCTCCACTGGAAGCGCAAGGACGATGAAACCCCACTCCTAACCCCCGACAATGGCCACCTCAGACGTACGCGGCAGGGTCCGGGACAACGTGCTGACGACGACGGTCGTCCTCTCGGCGCTCGGCTACGCCCTCGTCCTCGGCACGTTCGCCGGGCTGTTCCCCATCTATCCGGAGATCGGGCGGGCGACGACGGACCTGCTCTCCCACGCCATCGCGGTCGTCAACACGGTCGCGACGGTATCGCTCGCGCTCGGCTGGTACTGGATCCGCAACGGCGAGGTCGAGAAGCACCGGGCAGCGATGCTGACCTCGTTCAGCCTCATCCTCGTCTTCCTCGTGCTCTACCTCACGAAGGTCGGCGGGGGCGGCGAGAAGGCGATCGTCGGTGCACCCGACCTCGTCTACGGCGCGTACCTCGTCATGCTCGCCATCCACATCGTCCTCTCGGTGGTGTCGGTGCCGGTCGTGCTGTACGCGCTGCTGCTTGGGCTCACGCACTCGCCCGCCGAGCTCCGGAACACCGCACACAAGCGCATCGGCCGCATCGCCGCGGGGTCGTGGATCCTCTCGCTCACGCTCGGCGTCGTCACCTACGTCATGCTGAACCACATCTACAGCGCGGAGATGCGGCTCGTGAGCCTGCTCGTCTGAGCTGCTCCCCCTCCCGGCGGCGGGTGTGCGTGGCGCACGCACGAGAGACGTGTCGTTATGTCACGTCCTTCGTCAGTACTCAGCATGAGCGAGTTCTCCCGCCGCGACGCCCTCCGTCTCGCCGGTCTCGGTGCCACCGCCGCCCTCGCGGGCTGTACGAGCAGCCTCGGTCTCGGGGGCGGTGGCAGCGACGACTGCACGACCGAGGACGGCGCGTGGCGGACCACGGAGCTGACGGACGTGCTCACGGGCGAGACGTTCACCATCGACTCGTTCGAGAAGCCCGTCCTCGTCGAGACGTTCGCCGTCTGGTGCTCGAACTGCAAGCGCCAGCAGGACGAGCTGATCGAGTTCCACGAGGCGGTCGGCGACGACGTGGTCAGCGTCGCTCTCGACACCGACCCCGGTGAGGACGCCGAACAGGTCCGCCGTCACGCCGAATCGAACGGGTACCACTGGCGGTACGCCGTCTCGCCGGGGCAGGTCACCGACTCGCTGGCGAGCCAGTTCGGCACGTCGATGCTCAATCCGCCGCAGGTCCCGATGCTCCTGCGCTGTGCCGACGGTTGTACCCGCCGTCTGAAGGACGGCCACAAGTCCACCTCGTTCCTCCGCGAGCAGGTCGACGGATGCTAGCGCGGTTCGTCGAGGTGTTCCTCATCGGGGTCGCGACGCCCCTCACCGCGGCCTGTGCGCTGCCACTCTATCCGGGTTTCCTCGCGTACCTCTCCGCGCAGGACGAGGGGGACGGCTCCATCCCGAGCGCCGCGCTCGCCGGCCTCGTGGTCCTCGGCGTCGTCGCGTTCATGGCCGCCGTCGGCGTCGTGTTCTCGTTCCTCCTCGAGGTCTCGCTCACGCTCGTCGTCGAGGTCGTCTCCCCCGTCGCCTTCGCCGTCCTCGCCGTCGTCAGCGTCGCGCTCCTGCTCGACCGCGACGTCGCCAGCTGGCTGCCCACGACGGAGCCGCCGCAGTCCCGCCACCCGGTCGTCACCGCGTTCGCCTACGGGTTCTTCTTCGGGGCCATCGTGCTCCCGTGCAACCCGGGCCTCCTCGCGCTCTTCTTCGCGCGAGCATCGGGGCTGTTCGCCACGCCAGCCGCCGGTTTCGTGGGGTTCCTCTCCTTCGGCTTCGGCATGGGACTGCCCCTGCTCCTCTTCGGCATCCTCTCGCAGTCCAGCGGCGAGCGCGCGACCCGATGGCTCGCCCGACGGAGCAGCGCAATCAACCGCCTGTCGGGCGCCATCATGCTCCCCATCGCGCTCTACTACCTGCTCGTCGTCTTCGACGTCGCCGGCATCGCGCCGCTCGTCGAGCCGTTCTTCGACCCCGTGTTCGGCGTGTTCTGAGCCGTCCCGCGAGCAGTCCCGGGCATCGACGTACAACCGACCGACTTTTGGCGACCGTCTCGGTACCGGTTGGCAGTGCTGACAGAACGATACGACGCCCCGGACGCGGCGACCATCGAGCGGGTCGTCCGCGAGGGCCAGCGCGACGGTGCGATGGTCACCTGTCTCGCGGAGTGCGAGGTGGAGTACGACGGGCGCAGCGGCGGCTACCTCGGACCCGGCGACCGGCTCGTCGTCGCCAAGCCCGACGGGACGCTGCTGGTCCACCGGCCGTCGGGCCACCAGCCAGTGAACTGGATGCCCGCCGGGGCGACCATCAATGTCGAGGAGGACGAGGGCGCGCCGCTGCTGTACGCGCGGCGCTCGAACCCGAACGAGTACCTGCGGGTGTACCTCCACGAGCCGTACCTGCTGACCCGGTTCGACGCCGACGACCCTGCCACCTACCAGGAGCGCGGGACCGAGGCCGAGATGCACGAGTACATCGAGCGCAACCCCGAGATGGCCATCGAGGAGGGCTTCCGCGTGGTCGAACACGAGCGCGAGAGCGTCTACGGCTACATCGACTTCTTCGGGAAGGACGCCGAGGGGCGGCCCGTGGTCGTCGAGGTCAAGCGCCGGCAGGCGACGCTGAACAACGTCGACCAGCTGAAGCGGTATATGGAGCTGTACAGGGGGTCGAATCCCGATGTCAGAGGAATCCTCGTCGCACCCTCGGCCAGCGACCGGGTGACGCGCACGCTGCGGGACGACGGCCTCGAGTTCGTCGAGCTGTCGGAGTTCGCCGTCGAGAAGCGCGAGTCGAGCGAGAAGACGCTCTCCGACTTCCTCTGAATCTCAGTCGGTCACCGGGATCGCCCGGGCGCCGAGCGCGAAGAAGCCGACCGCGAGCACCGCGAGCACCGCCAGCGACTCGACGGCATTCAGCCCCAGGATGACGGTGCCCGACTCCGCACCGGCCCAGATCGCCTGCCGCAGCCCCTGTGCGAAGTACGTCAGCGGCGAGAGCGCGACGAGGGGATGGAACCACTCGGGGAGCATCGACGGCGGCACGAAGGTCTCGGAGAGGAACAGCAGCGGGAGACCGATGGCGTTCGCCGCCGTGATGGCGCCGTCATGCGAGTCCGCGAAGGCACCGAGGAGCGCACCGACGCCGCAGAAGCAGACCACGCCGATGGGGACGTACAGCAGGAGCAGCGGCGAGAAGGTGATGCTCGCCCCCGTCAGGACGACCGTCAGCGCGAGCAGGGCGAAGCCCGCGATGGCGATGATGACCGTGTTGACGAGCGTGTGCGCGAGCAGCCACTCGGCACGCGAGAGCGGCGTCGTCGCCAGCTTCTCGAACCGGCTGCCCTCGCGGTGGCGGGCGACCTCCGACCCCATCCGAGAGAGCGGCGTCTGGAGCACCACGACCGCGAGGTACCCCGGGACGTAGTAGGCAGGGTCCTCGGCGAACAGGCCGCCGCCGGTGGGGTTGGTCTGGACCAGCGCACCGAAGATGCCGACCAGCAGGACCGGGAAGAAGAACGTGAAGAAGACCGCGACCCGCCGGCGCAGGAACGAGTGCCAGGCCGCGACGAACTCGGACCGGACGCGTCTCGCCATCGTCATGGACGGAGGTCGGTCCCGGGGGCGCTAAGGCCCACCGGTTTCGGTCCGGTCTGGAGGAGGGTTCGGCCGCGCTACTCCAGCGGGTCGAGGGTCACCGAGCGGGCCTCGTACTCCTCGATGAACGCGCCGGGACCACCGACCGAGACTTGCTCGCCGTCGACGTCGAGGACGAGCGCGTTCTCGACGGCGAAGGTGCTGCGGACCGGGTCGACGAGTGACTGCCGGACCTCGACGACGCGCCCCGTCATGCTGCGGAACTCGCCGTCGTGGACCGGCCGGGCCTCGACGGTCGCGACGACCTCCACGTCCTGGTTGCGGTGACGCGTCGCCGCGAAGACGGCGTGCCGGAAGCTCTGGAACGTCTGCGGGAGCGGCGGCGGGGAGGCGACGACGGCCTCTTCGGCCATCGGCCAGTAGTTCCCGAAGAACGAGCCGACGAGGATCGGGACGAGCTGCTCCTGTGCGATGGTGACCGCCTGCGTGCCCGTGTTCGACCGTGCGAGGAGCTCGTAGGGGGCGAACAGCCCGAGCCGGGTGTCCACGGTGAACAGCACCGGAGCGCGCTCCGCCCAGACACGGACCACGCTGGCGACCGGCGTCTCGCGGTCCAGGTCGACGCTGGCGGACTCCTCGCCGGTGAGCATGAGGAAGACGAGCACGTCGCGCTCGACCGTCTCGCGGAGCTCGTCCTCGATCTCCGGGAGCAGCTTCGCGGGGATGGAGAGCGTCACCTCGTCCTCTGCCGTCGCGAGGAACTGCCGGAGGCGCTTGATGACCGTCGCGCGCGCCTTCAGGATCTCGAACTCGCGCTCCTGCTCGGTGACGCGGTTCCAGCGGGCGGAGAGGTCCGGCCCGAGCGACTCGAGCTCGGCCGTGAGACGCTGGACGACCTCCTCGGGCGGGTGGGCCTGGATGAGCGTCGGGACCGCGTGGTCGTTCACCTCGACGAACCCCCGGTCGGCCAGCTTCTCGCTGACGCTGTAGACGTAGCGCTTCGAGACGCCCGCGTCGTCCGCGATGGTGCTCGCCTTCGCCTCGCCGTGGTCGAGGATGGCGAGGTACGTGTCGATCTCCTTCTCGGAGAGGCCGAGTCGCTCCAGCCGGTCGGTCAGTGAGGTGTCCTCCATGGTGTCTCCCGGGTGTGTCTCGACACCACGGCACTCCGGCCCTTACCGCTTTCGAGAACCGCGGTCGCGGTACGTACGTGTCGGCGTCTGGGTCCGGGCAGCGTTGGAGCCGGCGATGCGGGAGTCGGCAGTGGTGGTGTCTGCGGTGGATGTGTCTACGGTGGATGTGTCTGCGGTGGATGTGTCTGCGGTGCCGGTGTCAACAGTGGTGGTGGCTTGGCACGGGTCCGGTCACCCGCACCGCTCTGAATCTATGAAATACTATTACAACAAGTTTTATGATTCGGGGCGGCAACGACGAAGCAATGAATCTGCGTGCCTCGATACTCGACTACAGGCGGAGCCGGGACCGCCCGACCAGGTTCCCCGGCGAACGCCGGACCACGGACGGCCGGTTCTCCGGCATCGACGGCCGACTCGTCTACGTCGGCCGCGACGGTCGGCTCGCCGACTTCTCCGCGCCGCTCTCGACGCTGGGCGGCCTCGCCAGGGCGCGGTTCGGCCTCCGTGTCGACGGCGAGACCCGCTGGCTCGATGCCTTCGACGCCAGTGAACAGCGCTACGACGAACACACCGCGCTGGTCGAGACGACGTTCGACGACGGCGATGTCCGCCTCCACCGGCACGACCTGACGGTGGGCACCGGCCACGTCACCCACGTGGACGCCGAGGGCCCCGCAGATGCGCTCGTCTGCTACGCCTCGTTCGTCCCCGACGGCCGAGAGACGCAGGTCGGCCAGCTCGTCCACCGCGGCCGGGACGTCGTCGAGGCGTACCACCGCACCGAGCACGACTTCCTCGCCGCCGACACCGGTTTCGACCGCGTCGAGGGGCGCCGACCGGCGGACTTCGACGAGCTGCTCGCCGAGCACGCACCGGCCGTCCCCGAGGTCGGCGACGACGAGCCGTACGAGTCCGGACAGCTCGGCGGGAACGTCCTCGTCGTCGTCCCGCTGGTCGACGGCGAGGCGACCGTCGCGAGCCTGCTCACCGACGGCGAGATCGAGCGCGAGACGGCCATCGACCGGGTGACCGCGCTCGCGACCGAACACGACGCCGACGGGCTCGCCAGCATCGCTCGCGACCAGCTCGCGGCGCCGACGACGGGGCACCCGGAGACCGTCGCCGCCGACCTGCGGGCGCTCCGGCTGCTCACCGCGCCGGGCGGCGGCCGGGTCGCCGGCCCCGACTTCGACCCGAACTACGCCAACTCCGGCGGCTACGGCTACACCTGGTTCCGCGACGACGCAGAGATCGCCCGCTACCTGCTCGAGGCCGACGATGGGCTCGACCTCGGACTCGACGCGGATCACCACCGAAGCGCGCGCTTCTACCTCGACACGCAGCTCGAGGACGGGAGCTGGCCGCACCGCGTCTGGCCGTCGGACGGCTCGCTCGCTCCCGGCTGGGCCAACGCACCCATCGAGGGTGGCGGCGACGACTACCAGGCCGACCAGACCGCCAGCGTCGTCGCGTTCCTCGCGGCCTACCGCCGACAGCTGGCCGACGAGAGCCTCGCGACGGCCGACGCACCCGCCATCGACGCGCTCGACGACGCCCTCGCAGCCGGTGTGGCGTCGCTCGACGACTGGCTGGGCGACGACGGGCTCCCGGTCGCCTGCCAGAACGCCTGGGAGGACATGACCGGCCGGTTCACCCACACCGCAGCGACGTACCTCCAGGCGTACGCGTCGGTGGCCCGTGCACCAGTCGGCGACCTCGCCAACCGCGCCGAACGACGGACCCGCGATGTGTTCGACGGGCTCGACGCGCTCTGGAGCCACGAGCGGGAGGCGTACGGCCTGCGACTGGTCGACGGCGAACTCGACGCGCGCTTCGACTCCAGTTCGTTCGCGCTGGTCGAGGCCCACCGGGCGGCCGCCGACATCGGCGTCGTCACCGACGACCGGCTCGACCGGCTCGCCAGCCACACCGACAACACCCTCGCGGGGCTCAGCCGGCGGACCGACGAGGTCTACGGCCTCGTCCGCTACGAGGGCGACGACTGGCGGGCCCGCGAACAGGACGACCCGAAGGTCTGGACCGTCGCGACGGCGTGGGGCGCCCACGCGGCGGCCGAACTCGCGGCGCTGTTCGACGCAGCGGACCGTGCGGGCGGGGAGCGGTTCCTGTCCACGTCGACAGCGTTGCTCGCGGAGCTGACGCCCGGCGGGAGTCTCTGTACGGCCGGGGGCTACCTGCCGGAGCAGGTGTTCGACGACGGCACGCCCGACAGCGCGACGCCGCTGGGCTGGCCGCACGCCATCCGGCTCGCGGCCGCCGCACGCGAGGACGTTCGGCCGGTACCGACCGCCGTCGGTGAGGACGACTGAGGCCGGGGAGACGGACTCCGCGACAGGAAACCGACTGCAGAAGCGGTGATCGAGGTGGTTCTAGACGGTGTGTGCTTCGGCGCGGCGTCCCCCGACGGCGACCGCCTCACCCGTTTCGGTGTCGAAGAGGTGGAGCGACGACTCGTCGAAGGCGACGGCCATCGACTCCCCGGGGCCCGGTTCGACCGTCGAGTCGACCCGCGCGATGAACTGGTCGGCCACGTCGAGGTAGATGTAGTTGTCGCTGCCGACGGGCTCGACGACCTCGACCGTCGCGGTGAGGCTCGCGGCCGTACTCCCGGTCGCGGGCGTCACGTCCTCCGGACGGACGCCGAGGACGAACTCGTCGTCGTCGGGCAGCTCGTCGGCCATCCGCCCGGACAGCGGGTAGGCGAAGCCGTCGCTGGCGAGCGTCGTCGTGCCGTCGGTCGAGCGACGGGTGACCTCGACGAAGTTCATGCTCGGCGAGCCGACGAAGCCGCCGACGAACTCGTTCGCCGGGTTCTCGTAGACGTGCTTGGGGGCACCCGCCTGCTGGAGGCGGCCGTCGCGCAGGATGACCATGCGGTCGCCCATCGTCATCGCCTCCTCCTGGTCGTGGGTGACGTAGACGGCGGTGATGTCGAGCTCGTTCTGGAGCCGCTGTATCTCGGTGCGCATCGTCGTCCGGAGCTTGGCGTCGAGGTTCGACAGCGGCTCGTCGAACAGGAAGACTGCGGGCTCGCGGACGATCGCCCGGCCGAGCGCGACCCGCTGTTTCTGCCCGCCGGAGAGCTCGCCCGGCTTCTTCTCCAGGAGCTCCTCGATGTCCATCATCTCGGCGGCCCACTGGACCTTCTCCCGGCGCTCCGCCGTCGAGAGGTCGGTGCTCATCCGGAGCCCGAACCCCATGTTCTGGGCGACGGTCTTGTGCGGGTAGAGCGCGTAGTTCTGGAACACCATCGCCACGTCGCGGTCCCGGGCGGACTGGTCGGTCACGTCGTCGTCGCCGATGTGGATGCTGCCGGCGGTGGCGTGTTCGAGCCCGGCGATCATCCGGAGCGTCGTCGTCTTCCCGCAGCCCGAGGGGCCGACGACCGTGACGAACTCGCCGTCCGCGATGTCGAGCGAGAGCCCGTCGACTGCGACGATGGAGCCCTTGTCGTACTCCTTTCGCAGGTTGTCGATGCGAAGACTGGCCATTACACTGTGTGGGTGCGTGCCAACACATAACTCTTTCCCAAATCTGTGAATCTGTGATTGACTATTTCGTAATCTTTTTCGAGCGTGGGGTTGGGTCACACAGCATGAGTCGACGGACAGACGACGGACGCGACCGGCGGTCACTGCTCTCGGCGCTCGGGACGGGCTGTGTCGCCGGGCTCGCCGGCTGCGGGGGCCGAACCGATGAAGACGACGGGGCGCTGACGACCGAGGCACCGATGGACGAACGCCGGACCCGGACCGACGGCGGCGAGGACCGCGGCGACGGGGAGACGGACCGCCAGCCGGGGCAGCCGCACTGGACGACCGGTGCGAAGCAGGGCGTCGGCACGGTCGCGGACCACCACGCTGCTGACCCGTCGCGGGTCTGGTTCACGCTGACCGACGGTGCGCTGACCGAGCCCCGGTTCCCGCGCATCGACACGCTCGACGCGCGGCACGTGAGCTTCGTCGTCACGGACGGCGGGGGCTACGTCGCACGCACCCACTCGCCGCCCGGCGAGATGGACTCGCTCGACCGGACCGTCGAACCGACAGCGTCCGACGCCCTGACGTTCCGCCAGACCGTGACGGAGACCGGCGAGGCGTACGACTGGACGCTCACCGTCGAGCACGTCGCCGACCCGGCCCGCGACGCACTGCTGCTCGACGTTTCCTTCGAGGCCGACGCGCCGCTCGACTGCTACGTCGTCGCCACGCCGACACCGTCGGGTCGCGCCGAGCACACCGCGGGTGCCCGGCGAGCGCGGACGGAGGAAGGTGCCGACCTGACCGCGACCGACACCGGCGCGGACGGCATCGTCACGCTGGATGCGGACGGGGAACCGGTCGTCGTCGCGCTCGCCCTCGCCGCCGACCGCGGGTTCGACGCGACCGCGGTCGCCGAATCGGCTGCGCCGGGGATGCAGGACTTCCGCGAGACGGGAGCGCTCCCGCCGAACGCGACCGCGGCCGAGGGCGTGCTCACGCTCGTCGGTCGGCTCGCATCCGGAGCCGAGTCGGCCTCGCGGACCGTCGCGCTGGGGTTCGCCACGGACGGCGACGCCGACGCGGCACTCGGGACCGCACGTGACGCACTCGAAGACGGGTTCGAGACGGCCCACGCCGGCTACGTCGGCTCGTGGCGGGAGTACCTCGCACCGGTCGACCTGCCGGCGTCCGTCGCCGACCACGGCGAGCTGGCGGACCAGTACCGCTCCGCCGCGATGGTGCTGAAGGCCGTCGAGGACAAGACGTTCACCGGCGCGGGCATCGCCAGCCCGTCGGTCCCCTGGGGCTCGGCGGTGAGCGCCCGCGAGTCCAGCGACCACGGCTACAACTTCGTCTGGGCGCGCGACCTCTACCAGGTGTTCACCGCGTTCGACGCCATGGGCGACGTCGACAGCGCGGTCGACCACCTGGAGTACGTCTTCGACTACCAGCACGACGGCGAGGGGTTCCTCCCCCAGAACACGTTCCTCGACGGGCGCACACGCTGGGGCGGCGAGCAGCTGGACGAGATCGCCTTCCCGCTCGTGATGGCCGCGCAGCTCGACGCCCGGCACGGCTACGGCTTCGACGAGGCGAGCTACGGCTACGACGAGATCCGCGCGCTGGCGGAGTACCTCGTCCACGGCGGCCCGCGCACCGAGCAGGAGCGCTGGGAGGAGGAGGACGGCTACTCCCCGAGCACCATCGCGGCCGCGGTCGCGGGGCTGGTCTCGGCCGCGCGGCTCGCACAGGCGACCGGTCAGGACGAGGACGCGCTGGTCTACCTCGGCGTCGCGGACCACTGGGCCCGCTCGGTGACCGACTGGTGTGCCACCACGACCGGCACCGACGAGCTGGGCCCGACGCCGTACTTCCTGCGCGTGACCGACGACGCCGACCCGGACGACGGCGCGGTCCGCTCGCTCGCCAACGGCGGCGCGACGTTCGACGAACGCGGGGTCGTCGACGCCGGCTTCCTCGAGCTCGTCCGGCTCGGCGTGACACCGCCCGACGACCCGGTGGTGGAGAACTCGCTCGCCGTGGTCGACGATATCATCCGCGTCGACACCCCCAACGGCCCGGCCTGGTACCGCTACAACGGTGACGGCTACGGCGAACTCGGCCCCGAGAGCAACGCCGGGGCGGGGGCTCCATGGTCGCTCACCCACGAGGGGAAGGGCCGACTCTGGCCGCTCCTGACGGGCGAGCGCGCGGAGTACGAGCTGCTCGCCGGGACGGAGTCAGGGCCGCTCGCGCCCGACGCGCTGCTTCGCGCGATGGCCGACTTCGCCAACGACGGGCGGATGATCCCCGAGCAGGTGTGGGACCGGCCCGAGCCGACCGAGTACGGCTGGGAGTTCGGCGAGGGCACGGCGAGCGCGACGCCGCTGGCGTGGAGCATGGCGCAGTACGTCCGGCTCGCGCACTCGCTCGACGCCGGAGCGCCCGTGGAGACGCCGGCCTTCGTCGCGGACCGGTACGTCGACGGGGCGGACGGCACGGGCGACGCTGAGCGGGCGGACGGTGGGCCACCCGACCCCCCGCCGCTCTCGGTGTCGTGGCCGGACAGCGTCGTCGACGCCGGCGAGGTGACGATATCGGGGACGACCGACGCGGAGGTGGTCCTCGTTCGAACGCCGGACGGGACCCGGCGCGTCGAGCCGGGCGACGGTTCGTTCTCGGTGTCGCTGTCGCTCTCCGACGGCCGGAACCCGGTGACCGTCGTCGCCGCGACCGACGGCTCGTGGGACGCACCGCTGCCTGACCGCGGATTCGCGGCACGCCAGCGGACCGTCTCGGTGGTCGACAGCGGCCGCGAGGGGACCGAACGCTCGGGTGATACACAGTCACACCCGAAGAACTAAATACACGAACACATATTTCATCATAGATTCAGGCATGAGTCAGCACAGGAGGAAGCTGCTTGCGAAGATGGCGGCCACAGCGGCGCTCGGGAGCGTTGCGGGGTGTCTCGGCGTCCAGGAATCGAGCGAATCGAACACGACGGAGCCGGACCAGTCGACCGAGACGGCCACCTCGGACGGCGAGAACGACGACGGCTCGAACGAGCAGGAGGGCCTGCCGATGCTCGAACCCGAGAACTCGGGGGGCTCTGCGACGCTCTGGCACGCCCGCCGCGAGGCGGAGCGCCGGAGCCTGCAGGACCAGGTGAGCCGGTTCAACGACGAGTACGACCAGTCCGTCAGCGCCGACGAGGTCGCCGAGCTCGGCACGCGGACCGAGACCGCCATCCCGGCGGGCCAGGGGCCGCACTCGTTCGACCACGCCCACGACTGGGCCGGGAAGTACTACCAGAACGGCTGGGTCGTAGACGAGAGCGACTCGGTCCGGCTCGACCTCTCCGAGTACTTCACCGACGTCGCCGCGCAGGCGGCGCAGTTCGACGGCGCGACCGTCGGCCTGCCCTACGCCGCCGAGACCGTCGGGCTCGTCTACAACACCGAGCTGGTCGACGAGCCGCCGGAGACCGTCTCCGAGATGCAGGCCATCATGGACGAGCACCACGCTCCCAGCGAGGGGACCTACGGGCTCAGCTACCCCGTCGACCCCTACTTCGTCAGCGCGTGGGTCCACGCGTTCGGCGGGTTCTACTACGACGACGGCAACGACGAGCTCGGGCTGGAGAACAGCGAGACCGTCGAGGGCCTCCAGTACTACATGGACAACTTCGCGCCGTACATGCCGGACTCGCCGGACTACGGCGCACAGGCCGACGTGTTCAAGCAGGGCCGCGCGCCGTTCGCGATCAACGGCCCGTGGTTCCTCGGCAGCGCGGCCGACGCCGGCATCGACACGGGCGTCGCACCGCTGCCCACCGCCGACGGGAGCGAACCCTCGCCGTACACTGGCGTGAAGCTCCTGTTCTTCTCGAAGAAGATGGGCAACGGCTCCGACGCGAACGCGACCGCCAGCCGCGAGTTCGCAGAGTGGTACACCACGAACACCGACGTGCTCCGGACCCTCGCCGAGGAGCACTCGTACATCCCGGTCCACCGGGAGCTGGCCGACAGCGACGACCTGCCGGACACCGTCGGCGGCTACGCCGCGGCCGTCCAGCAGGGCTACGCGATGCCCACGAACCCGAAGATGCAGGGCGTCTGGGGACCGGTCGGCGACGCCATCACGCGGGTCTACAACGGCCAGGCCGAGCCCGAGGGCGCGCTCGCGACCGCCGCGGACGAGGTCCGCGACAACTGGAACAGCTGATACGCGATGTCCACCGCCACCGACCTCGCACAGCGCGCACGCGAGTCCAGCGTTACCCCCTGGGTTCGCGACAACGTCGGGCTGTTCCTGGTGCTGCCGGGGCTGTTCCTGTTCTCGGCGTTCATGTTCTACCCGGTGCTGTACCTGCTGTACCTGTCGTTCACGAAGGCGACGAACGCACCGCCGGCGAGCATCCACAGCGGGAACGAGCAGTTCATCGGGCTGGAGAACTACGTCTCCATCCTCGCTGACCCGAGCTTCTGGAACTCGATGGGCGTGACCTGGCTGTTCGTGGCGACGAGCGTCGTGCTCAAGCTCGCGTTCGGCATCGCCGTCGCGCTCGTGCTCACCGGCGAGCGCGTGCGCGGCCAGCGGTTCCTGCGCTCGCTCGTCATCCTGCCGATGGGCCTGCCCGCCGTGTTCTCCATCACGGTCTGGTCGAAGATCTTCGACAACGCCCGGTACAGCCTCTCGAACAAGATACTGCTCGAGCTCGGCCTCGAGAAGGCGAACTGGATGACCGAGCGCTGGCTCGCCTTCTTCACCTACAACGTCACCGAGGTGTGGCTGGCGTACCCGTTCATCGTCATCATCACCGTCAGCGCGCTGCAGGACGTGCCCGAGGAGCTGCACGACGCCGCGCGGGTCGACGGTGCGGGCTACTTCCACCGGTTCCGGCACGTCACGCTGCCCGCAATCAGGCGGCCGGTGCTGTTCGGTGGCATCCTCACCTCGGCGGCCTCGTTCCAGCAGTTCCTCATCCCCTTCATCTTCAACGACGGTGGCCCGGGGTCGGCGAACTCGCTGCTCATCCACTACGGCTACACCGAGGCGTTCGGCCAGACGCCGCCGGCGTACGGGCGTGCGGCGTCCATCATGATGTTGACACTCCTGTTCATCGGCGCGTTCATGTGGCTGAACGTGAAGAAGGGCAAGCTGGCCGAGGGGGTGGACGAGCGATGAGCCTCCTCCGTTCGGTCGCCCGGAGCGTCGGCGGCGACGTGAAGACCGTCGCGACGGCACCGAAGCGCGCCGCCGAGGAACTGCGGTACACCCTCGTCGGCCTCCGGACGGGCGACGTACGGCCGCGCGACGTCGCCTGGACCGCCGTCTCGACGCTCGGGGCGCTGCTGGTCGTCTCGCTGCTGCTGTTCCCCATCTACTGGGTGCTGAAGCTCGCACTCTCGGGCGGGAGCGGGTCGTTCTTCGCCACCACGGGGATCGACCTGCTCCCGACGGACCCGACGTTCCAGACGTTCGTCTGGGTCGTCGGCGACCTCATCCTGCCGAGCTACCGCATCACGCTCGCCATCCCGGGAACCGGTTCGGAGGTGTTCCTACAGACGCCGGAGCTCGTCGTGCTCGACGCCAGCGCCCACGGCGTCGAGTACCCCAGCCGCTTCCAGAAGTACCTCTGGAACAGCGTCACCGTGGCCGTCCCGACGGTCATCCTCTCGATGTGCATGATCGTCCCCGGCGCCTACGCGCTGTCGCGTCGCGAGTTCATCGGGCGCGGGAAGCTGCTGTACGGCTACGTGCTGTTCACGCAGGTCGGTGGCGGCATCGGCATCGCGAGCCTCATCGCGCTGTACGCGCTGTTCGTGCAGTACGGGCTGACCGCGGACAAGTTCGCGCTGGCGTGCTACTACGCCGCGACCGCCGTGCCGTTCAACACGTGGCTGCTGAAGACCTACATGGACGGTATCCCGAAGTCCTACGAGGAGGCAGCCTACGTCGACGGCGCGTCGACGCTCCGGGTCGTCTGGGAGGTCATCCTCCCGCTGTCGAAGGCGGGGCTCGCGACGGTGTTCATCTTCACCTTCCTCGCTGGCTGGACGGAGTTCGTCGTCGCCCAGACGGTGCTGACGACGGACCAGTACACGCTGCCGGTCGGGCTCTACCTGCTCGTCAGCGAGTACTCGACGCCGTGGCCGAAGTTCTCGGCGTTCGCGCTCACCTTCGCGCTGCCGATCATGCTCGTCTACCTGCTCGCACAGCGGTACATCGAGGACGGGCTCTCCTTCGGCGGCGTCGAGGGCTGAGGGCGCCCCGTCTTCCGCCGCGCCATCGCCGGCAGACGCTCGTTCAGTCGTCCGTCGCCGGCTCCGACGCCGGCACCGGCTCCCCGCTTCTCGGCGCGTACCGCTCCCCCGCGAGCGCCAGATAGACGTCCTCCAGCGACGGCTCCGCCCACGCCAGTGCCGTGTAGTCGACGCTGGCACGGTCGAGCGCGTCGACGACGCCGCCGATCTCGTCGGGTTCGACGCCCTCGGCGACGACGCGGTCGCCGTCCACGCGCGTCTCCCGGCCGAGCGCGTCGGCTGCTGCACGGACGTCGCCGTCGACCGTGACGGTGAGCCGCCGGTCGCCGCCGTGCTCGCGGACGAGCTCGCCCGGTGTGCCGACCGCGACGAGGTCCCCGTCGGCGAGCAGGCCCACCCGGTCGGCGAGGCGCTCGGCCTCGCTCATGTCGTGGGTCGTCAGGAACACCGTCGTCCCGCCAGCGGCGAGCTCCTCGATGCGGTCCCAGAGCGTGCGCCGGCCGGCCGGGTCGATGCCCGTCGTCGGCTCGTCGAGGAACAGTACGTCGGGGTCGTTGACGAGCGTCGCTCCCAGACAGGTCCGGCGCTGCTGGCCGCCCGAGCAGTTCTCGTACCATGTGTCGGCGGCGTCGGTGACGCCGACCTCGGCCACGACCTCGTCGACGTCGCGGGCGTCGTCGTAGAGCCCGGCGTAGTAGGCGACGACCTCGCGCGCGGTGAGCCGGCCCGGCGGCGAGAACGACTGCGGGAGCACACCGAGGCGCGACTCGTCAGCGTCCCGGGGGGAGGACCCGAGCAGCTCCACCGCCCCCTCGTCGGGGTCGACGGTGCCGGTCAGCGACCGGACGAGCGTCGTCTTCCCGGCGCCGTTCGGTCCGATGAGCGCGAACACCTCGCCGGCGTCGACCGACAGCGAGACGCCGTCCAGCGCCGTCGTCTCCCCGTACGTCTTGCAGAGCCCGTCGGCGGCGAGTACCGTCGTCATGGCCCGCCGTTCGCACCCCAGGGGGTAAGACCCTCCGACTTCCGGCGGAACGGGTGGAAAATTCCAACTGTCGGCAAGATTAAGTTACAGCGCGCCGAAGTTCACGTATGAACCTCAAGAGGGCACTCGCGTCGGCAGGCATCGCCGTCGGTGCCGTGGCAGCGACCAACGAGCTACTGTCGCGCCGTGCCGAGCCACTGGAACCCGCACTCGAGGGCGAGCAGCGGACCTACCGCTGGCGGGGGATGGACGTGGCGTACACCGAGGCCGGTGACCCGGACGCCCCCGACCTGCTGTTCGTCCACGGCGTCAACGCCGCGGGCTCCAGCCAGGAGTGGCACGAGATCTTCGAGCCGCTCTCGAAGGCCTACCACGTCGTCGCCGTCGACCTTCCCGGATTCGGCCGCTCCGACCGGCCGCCCATCGACTACACCGGCGAGCTGTACGAGGACTTCGTGACCGACTTCGTCGAGGACGTCACCGACAGCCCCGAGATCATCGCCTCCTCGCTGTCGGGTGCGTACGCCGCCACCGCGGCCGGCCGGACCGACGTCTCTCGGCTCGTGCTCGTCTGCCCGACCGACTCCTCGATGCCCGGCGGCAAGCGGCCACTGCTCAAGCGCGCCGTCCGGTCGCCGCTGCTCGGCGAGGCCATCTTCAACGGCATCGCCTCCAACCCCTCGCTGGAGAACTTCAGCGCCGACCACGGCTACTACGACATGACGGGCTACAGTCGCTCGAAGCAGTCCTACCAGTGGCAGACCACCCACCAGCCCGGTGCCCGCTTCGCGCCGGCGTCGTTCATCAGCGGCTACCTCGACCCCGACACGGACCTCGAGTCCACGCTCGCCGACCTCGACATCCCGGTGACGCTCGTCTGGGGCCGCGAGACCGACACCACGCCGCTCTCGGAGGGACGCCGGCTGGCCGACGCGACCGGCGCGAAGCTGGTCGTCGTCGACTACGCGCGACTGCTCCCCCACGACGAGCATCCGGACAAGTTCGTCGAGGCCATCGAGGACGACCTCCCCGAGATCAGCGGCGAGGTGTTCGCCGAGGAGCGCCGGCAGAGCCTCGAACGCGAGCGCGCGGCGGGACACGAACCGGACCCGAACGTCGCCGTCGAGGCCGAACACGACACCGACGCCGTCGAGATCGACGTCGAGGACACCGGCTCGGAGAACTGAACGCCGCTACTGCGGTCTGAAGACGACGGCGCGGTCGCCGGTCGTCTCCGTCTCCATCACACCCACAGCGACGGTCATCCCGACCTCGACGTCGCCGGGGTCGGCCTCGACGATGCCGGTGATGCGCGCCGGCCCGAACCGCGCGATGGCCGTCGCGAACGGCGCGTCCTGCTCGAAAGCGGGCGTCGGCACGTGGACGACGGTGAACGTCTCCACCTCGCCCGTCTCCGGCAGCCGCTTCTCGGTCAGCTCGCGCGAGCCCGTCGCGGGGTCGACACGTCGCGGGGGCAGCCAGCCGTCGCCGTCCGGCCCCTCGAGGTAGTACGCCTCGCCGTCCTCGACCGCGTCGAGCCAGTCGTCGTATCCCGCGTCGTAGGTCTCGTCGTCGCTCATCGTGCCACCTCCAGCACGTGAACCACGGCACTCGCGACCGTCCCACCCGCGTTGTGGGTCACGCCGGTCGTCGCTCCCTCCACGTACTCGCTGTTGGGGTGGTCGCCCCGGAGCAGCGAGGCCATCTCCGCGAGCTGGGACGCACCGGTCGCGCCGACCGGGTGTCCCTTCGCCTTCAGACCACCGGAGAGGTTCACCGGCAGCTCGCCCTCGCGGGTCGTCCTCCCCTCGCGGGCCGCCGAGATGCCCTCGCCGACCTCGAACAGGCCGAGCGACTCCATCGCGAGCACCTCCGCGATGGTGAAGCAGTCGTGGACCTCCGCGACGTCCACGTCGTCGGCGACGATGCCGGCGTCCGCGTACGCCTCGGCGGCCGCCTCGTCGGCTGCGGGCGAACGCGCGAGGTAGTCGCGGTCGTGCAGCGCCACCAGGTCGCCACCCTGTCCGGTCCCCGTCACGGCGACGGACGCGTCGAGGTCGTGCTCCTCGGCGTACGCCTCCGAGGTGAGCACGAGCGCGCTCGCGCCGTCGGAGATGGGGCAGGAGTCGTACAGTCCGAGCGGTTCGGCGACCATCGGCGCCTCGATGACGTCCTCGGTCGTGATCTCGCGCTGGTACTGTGCCTTCTCGTTCGGGACGGCGTTCTCGTGGTTCTTCACCGCGATGGCGGCGAGGTCCTCGCGCTCGCCCCCGTACTCGCTGAAGTACGCGTTCGCCATCAGCGCGTAGGCGCCGGGGAACGTCATCCCCGCCTTGACCTCCCAGAGGTCGTCGGCCGCGATGGCGAGCGCCTCCGTCGCGCCCGCGGTCCCGAGGTTGGTCATCCGCTCTGCGCCGCCGACGAGCACGACATCCCGCTCGCCGTTGCGGATGTTCTTGACGGCCTCGGCGACCGCCACGCCCGAGGAGGCACACGCCGCCTCGTAGCGGGTCGCGGGCGCGTCGACGCCGACGGCCTCGGCCATCAGCGGACCCTGGTGGCCCTGGTGTTCGGCGAGCTCCCCCATGAAGTTCCCGTAGAACAACGCCTCGACGTCGTCCTGGTCGACACCGGCATCGTCGAGTGCGTCCAGCCCGGCCTCCGCGAAGAGGTCCCGACCGGTCCGTTCCGGTGACGCACCGAACTTGGTCAGTCCGACACCGGCGATTCGTACGTCGGTCATCAGGGAGAGATTGTCCACACACGGTTTAATATGTCGTGGTTAATGGGTCAACCCGCGCACGGGCGTTCCAGTTGACACGATGTACCGGCTCCGAACTCGACCGTGCTCCGTCCACGGGCGTCCTTCGTGACGTGTTTATACCTCGATTCCCTACCCGCGTACATGGCAGACGAGTCATCGGAGACCGCGACCCCACCCCGCCCGAAGGCGAGCGTCTGGCCGATGCTCATCGCGTTCGGCCTGGCGATCTCCGAGGTGGGCGTGCTGTTCGCCGTCCTCCCCCTGTCTGTGTTCGGTATCCTGATCTTCGCGGGCGGGATCGCCGGCATCGTCACCGAGACGGGCTACGTCGACCAGCCCTGGCCCACCCTCGCCGGCCTCGCGTTCGTCTTCGTCGCCGTCGGTGTCGCACTGTTCACGACCAACGGCGGCGGCATCATGCAGAACGGTGACCTCATCGCGGTCCCGAACGGTGTCGCCTACCGCGGCGTCTCCATCGCCGTGGCGGGCGTCCTCGGCCTCCTCCTCGCACTGTACGGTCGGCTCCGGCTCGAGATCCAGCCGGCACACGCCCGCTGACCCCACACGGCCGACTGCGCGCGGGCCGCCCACAGCGAACCGTCGGCCCGGCTCCCCACGCTCGGGAAACGACAACCTATTTGGTCGCCCGTCCGAAGCCTCCGGCAACGATGGAGCAAGACCGGACGATATTCGACAAGGACACGTTCCTCGACCTGACGGTGAACATCATCCCGCTGTTCATCATGGCGTTCTTCTTCGTGCTGTTCCTGCCGATGGTGTACGGCCCCTTCGGCTGGGACTCGACGTACTCGCTGCTCCAGATCGGGCTCATCCTGGTCCCCTTCGTGCTGCTGGCGATCCTGACGTACTTCTCCGCGGTCGCCATCGAGGGCGACGAGCGCGAGTCGGAGGCACGCGAGGCAGCCGAAGCGGAGGCTCCCGAGGCGGAGGCACCGGAGATCCACGACGACGAGTTCGGCTCGGACAGCGCCGAGAGCGGCGTCGCGATGGCCGTCGACGCGGACGAGGAAGACCTCGAGGACGCGACCGCCGAGGACGACGAGGAGTAGACCGACTGGAACCGGTCGTCTCGGTCCTTCTCCGGTCGGACCCAGAGCGCGTGAGCGACGCGTCAGTCCGGTCGGGAAACCGACACCCGACGCGCATCCCGAACCTTTCTTTAGGGAGCAATCCTGAGGGTCTCACATGGATATTAGCGGACAGATAGTTCTGACAGCCCTCATGGCTGTGTTCCTGTTCGGGGTCGTGCTGTTCCTGGCACGCGCCGCGGACTGGCGCACGTACACGCCGCTCGCGGGTGGCGGTTCCGGCATCGTCAGCCGGGAGGGCGGGTACGGACACGCTGAGAAACCGGCCGGGATATTCCGGTGGTTCACCACCGTCGACCACAAGGACATCGGCATCCTCTACGGCATCTACGCCATCCTCGCGTTCGCGTGGGGTGGCATCGCCGTCATCATCATGCGGACCGAACTCATCACGCCCGGCATCGACGTGACCCAGGCGCTCGCCGGCGCGATGGGCGTGAACAACGGGCAGAACCTCTACAACGGCCTGCTCACGAGTCACGGCATCACGATGCTGTTCCTGTTCGGGACGCCCATCATCGCGGCGTTCGCGAACTACCTCGTGCCGCTGCTCATCGACGCGGACGACATGGCGTTCCCGCGCATCAACGCTATCGCGTTCTGGCTGCTCCCGCCGGGTGCGGTACTCATCTGGGCCGGCTTCTTCATCGCCCCGTTCGTCGACAGCGTCGCGCCGTCGATGGCCTCGTGGACGATGTACCCGCCGCAGTCGGTCTCCCAGACAGCACAGGGGAGTCCCGCGACGAGCATCGCCCAGCTCAACGCCGGGACCGACCTGATGCTCCTCGGCCTGCACCTGACCGGTGTCTCGGCGACGATGGGGGCGATCAACTTCATCGCGACAATCTTCGCCGAGCGCGGTCCCGAGGTCGGCTGGGACAAGCTCGACATCTTCTCGTGGACCATCCTCACCCAGTCCGCGCTCATCCTGTTCTCGTTCCCGCTGCTGGGGAGCGCGCTGGTCATGCTGCTGCTCGACCGTAACTTCGCGACGACGTTCTTCACCGCCGACGGCGGTGGAACCATCCTCTACCAGCACCTGTTCTGGTTCTTCGGCCACCCCGAGGTGTACATCCTCGTCCTGCCCCCGATGGGCATCATCAGCTACGTGCTCCCGCGCTTCTCGGGACGGAAGCTGTTCGGCTTCAAGTTCGTCGTCTACTCCACGCTGGCGATCGGTGTGCTCTCGTTCGGTGTCTGGGCGCACCACATGTTCGCGTCGGGCATCGACCCGCGCATCCGCGCCTCGTTCATGGCCGTCTCGCTGGCCATCGCCATCCCGTCCGCGGTGAAGACGTTCAACTGGATCACGACGATGTGGAACGGGAAGATCCGTCTGACGACGCCGATGCTGTTCTGTATCGGCTTCGTCGGCAACTTCATCATCGGCGGCGTCACGGGCGTCTTCCTCGCCTCCATCCCCGTCGACCTCCTGCTCCACGACACGTACTACGTCGTCGGCCACTTCCACTACGTCATCATGGGCGCCATCGCGTTCGCCGTGTTCGCCGGCGTCTACTACTGGTTCCCGCTCGTCACCGGGCGGATGTACCAGGTCACGCTCGCGAAGGCCCACTTCTGGCTCACGATGGTCGGGACGAACCTGACCTTCTTCGCGATGATCCTGATGGGCTACGTCGGGATGCCGCGCCGCTACGCGACGTACAACCTCATCACGGTCGGCCCGCTCGACTTCATCCAGCTGCTGCACGTGCTCGCGACCGTCGGCGCGTTCATCCTGCTGGTCGCCCAGATCATCTGGCTCTGGAACATGGTCCAGTCGTACATGGAGGGCCCGCGCGTCGGACCCGACCCGTGGAACCTCGAAGAGGACGGTGTCCACTCCCGCGAGTGGGACTGGTTCGACGACCGCCTGGAGACCGCGCTCACCGACGGCGGTGAGCCCGAGGACGCAGAAGCAGACGCGTAACGCGGTTCTCTTGTCTCGATTCGTTTTCGCCGGCTTCTGACCGTCAGCTCAGGACGAGCACGAAGCCGGTGACGAACATGAGCACGACGATGCTGCCGAGGACGAGACCGATCAGTTCCTTCTCGCTCATATCCCGGGCTACGGAGCACAGAGGGAAAGGCTAATCGTTGGCCAGTCCCGAATTCGTGACGTGAATTCAGCCGTCAGTGACCGGTTCCGGGGCAGTCGAATCGTCGTCGGCATCTACCTCGCCGTCGTGGCGCTCGCGGGTGTCTTCGGCGCGGCGGTCGGGCTGTTGCTGCCCGTCGAGTCCGGTCGTGACATCCAGCAGGCGAGCTTCGCGGGCGTCGAGTTCGCGGTGACGCCGCTGAACTTCGCCGTCTACGGCGTCGTGATGGTCGGCGTGAGCCTCGGCGTCCTCCTCCTCGCAGTGCGGTTCGTCTCCCGGTACGACGACGCGGCGGTCGACGAGGATTAGTCGTCCCCGACGCGCGACGCGATGTCCTCGACGACATCCGGGTTGCGCAGCGTCGAGGTGTCGCCGAGCTCCTCCCCGTTCGCGATGTCCTCGAGCAGCCGCCGCATGATCTTGCCCGAGCGGGTCTTGGGGAGCTCGGGCGTGAAGATGACCGCCTCCGGTCGCGCGATGGGACCGATGGCGTCCTCGACGCTCGCGACGATCTTCTCGCGGAGCTCCTCGCCCGGCTCGGAGCCGTCCTCGGTGATGACGTAGGCGTAGACGGCCTCGCCCTTCACGTCGTGGTGGCCTCCGACGACGGCCGCCTCGGCGACGCCGGGGACGCCGACGATGGCGCTCTCGATCTCCATGGTGCCGAGCCGGTGGCCGGAGACGTTGAGCACGTCGTCGACCCGGCCGAGGACGGTGATGTAGCCGTCCTCGTCGAGCTTCGCGCCGTCCTCGGGGAAGTAGACCCAGCGGTCCTCGTCGGGGTCGGAGTACTCCTGCCAGTACTCGGCGATGAACCGGTCGTCGTTGTTGTACAGCGTGCGGAGCATCCCCGGCCACGGTTCGTTCACCGTCAGATAGCCCGCCTCGCCGGCGCTGACGGGGTCCCCGGAGACGTCGACGACCTCGGCTGAGATGCCGGGCAGCGGCGGGCCGGCGGACCCGGGCTTCATCGTGCCGATGCCCGGCAGCGTCGTCACCATCATGCCGCCGGTCTCGGTCTGCCACCAGGTGTCGACCACGGGGCAGTCCTCGTCGCCGATGTGCCTGTAGTACCACTTCCAGGCGCGGGGGTTGATGGGTTCGCCGACGGTGCCGAGCAGCCGGAGGCTCGACAGGTCGTGGCGGTCCGGGAACTTCGTCCCCCACTTCATGAACGCTCGGATGGCCGTCGGCGCTGTGTAGAACTGGTCGACCTGGTAGCGGTCGACCATCTCCCAGATGCGGTCGCGGTCCGGGTAGTCCGGCGTGCCCTCGTACATCAGCGTCGTCGTCCCGAGCGCGAGCGGCCCGTAGACGATGTAGCTGTGCCCGGTGATCCAGCCGATGTCGGCAGAGCACCAGTACGTGTCCTCCGGCTTGATGTCCAGCACGGCGTGGCTGGTCCACGAGACGTAGCTGAGGTAGCCGCCGGTCGTGTGCTTGACGCCCTTCGGCTCGCCGGTCGTGCCGGAGGTGTACATCAGGAACAGCATGTCCTCGGCGTCCCGCGAGACTGGCTCGACGCGCTCGCCGGCGTGGGCCTCGACGAGCTCGTCGTAGTCGTGGGCGTGCTCGCCGAGGAACACCTTCAGCTCGTCGCCGAGGCGGTCGACGACCACCGTCTCCACGTCGTGCTCGACGCCGCGCAGCCCTTCGTCGGCCTTCTCCTTGTGGTTCAGCGCGTCACCGCGGCGATAGTAGCCGTCGCAGGTGACGAGATACTCGGATTCGGCGGCGTTCATCCGCGTGGCGAGCGCGTCGGCGGAGAAGCCGGCGAAGACGACCGAGTGCGGCGCGCCGATGCGGGCACATGCCAGCATGGCGATCGGCAGCTCCGGCACCATCGGCATGTACAGCGTGACGACGTCGTCCTCCCCGACGCCCATGTCGCGCAGGGCCGCCGCGAACTCGTTCACCTCGTTGTAGAGGTCGAGGTACGTGTACGTGCGCGTCTCGCCGAGCTCGCCCTCCCAGCGGATGGCGGCCTGGTTCTTGCGCCCGTTCTCGACGTGCCTGTCGACGCAGTTGTACGAGGCGTTCAGCTTCCCGTCGGTGAACCACTCGTAGAAGGGTGCATCGCTGTCGTCCAGCACCTGGTCGTACGCCTCGTCCCAGTCGAGCAGGTCGGCCGCCCGCTCCCAGGCCTCCGGCTCCTCGAACTCCTCGTAGATCCCCTCGTCCGACACGTTCGCCTGCTCGACGAACGCGTCCGAGGGCTCGAAGGTGTCCTGCTCCTCCAGTCGGGCCTCCAGTTCCACCTCGCCGTCCTCGGTATCCTCTGCCATAGTTCGTGTTCAACCGATGTGCATAAACGGGATAAGCGTTCCCCCGACGCCGGTGGACGGTTATTGCGGTGGTCGCCCATGCCCCACAGCGACTGTCCCGAAAATGGACAGCTACTCGGTCCTCCACCGACGAGCAACTCGCAATGAGTTCTGCGTACGAGGTCCACGCGGACCGACTCGACGCCTGTCTCGCCGACGCCGAGTTCGCCATCGCCGTTGTGACGGCGACGAAGCCCGACTTCTACAAGCAGGCCCCCGTCGTCACCGCCGCCGACGAGCTTGGCGTGCCCTGTTTCATCCTCCACACCGGGCAGCACTACGACGACCTGCTCGGCCACGGGCTGGCGGAGTACGGCGTCGAGGACCACATCGGCGTCGACCTCGGCGTCCGGGGCGGCCTCGCACAGAAGACCGCCGAGGTCACGAGCCGGGTCGACCGGTTCACCGACTACCTCGACGAACACCACCCGGACACCACCGTCGTCCCGCTCGTCCACGGCGACACGCACGCCGCCGCGACGGTGCCCCAGGCGTGGGCGTTCACCACGGGCACGCAGGTCGCACACAACGAGGCCGGCCTGCGCGGGATGGCCCCCGACTACGATTCGGTCGACCGAGAGGCGCTAGCCGCCGGTGACGCTGCCGCGGTCGACGACTTCGTCGCCACCCAGTGGAACGACGACTGGCACGTCGACCGCTCCGAACCGTTCCCCGAGCAGTACGACACGTTCGTCGGCTCTGCCGCGTCGCTGTACCACTTCGCACCCGTCGAGCTGAACCGCGAACACCTCGTCCGCGAGGGCTACCCCGAGGAGCGCATCCCGGTGGTCGGCAACAGCGTCGTCGACGCCATCGAGGCCAAGCGCGACGCGGAGCTGGACGAGAGCGTCTTCGACGTCTACCCCGAACTCGAGGCCCGCGACGACTGGCTCCGCGTCGACATCCACCGGCGCGCGAACCTGCTCCCCGGCCGGTTCCGCGCCATCGTCGAGGGCGTGATCTCGCTCGTCGAGGACGGCTACAACGTCAACTTCGTCGAGCTGAACGCAACCCGCAGCGCGCTGGAGGCGACGGGCCTGCGCGAGAAACTGCTCGACCTCGACGAGACGCGCGAGAACTTCCTGTTCACCGGACTCTGGAAGAAGCACGCGCACGTCTACGAGTTCCTCGAATCCGGGCAGTGCATGGCCGAGTTCACCGACTCCGGTAGCATGCAGGAGGAGCTGAACCACATCGACGAGACGGCCTGTCTCACCGCGCGGTTCAACACCGACCGGCCGGAGACGGTGTTCGAGGCGAACACGAACCTGCTCGTCCCGCCCATCTCCGGCGAGTTCGTCGCCACCGCCGTGGATCGGGTGTGCGAGGACGACGCGCTGCTGGAACGGATGCGCGACGGGACGAAACTCTACGGCGAGAAGGTCGGACAGGAGATCGTCTCGTTCATGGACGAGCACCGCGACGAGCCCGTGGAGTGGTCCCACGAGCGCGCCGGCTTCGACCTCGGCGAGACGACCGGGATGGACTACCTCTGAAGGGCGGCCGGAATCCCCGGGCGGTTCAGGCCAGTCCGATCTGCTCGGAGTACGCGCCGTACTCGGCCTCGAACACCTTCATCACCTCGCCCATCGTCGCGTACTCCTTCACCGCGTCGACGATGTAGGGCATGACGTTCTCGTCGGACTTGATGGCGGCCTCGAGGTCGCCGAGTGCCTCCTCGACGGCCTCGTCGTCGCGTTCGGCCTTGACCTGCGCCAGCCGGTCGAGCTGGCGCTCCTGGGTCTCCTCGTCGACCTTGAGGATCTCGGGCTCCGTGTCCTCTTCGATGGTGTACTTGTTCACGCCGACGACGACCTCCTCGTCGGCCTCGACTCGCTCCTGGTACTCGTAGGAGGCCTCCTGGATCTCCCGGAGGAAGAAGCCCTGGTCGATGCCCTCGAGGACGCCGTCGCGGACGGAGCCCTCGCCCATCTCGCGGATCTCATCGATGTAGTCCATCGCCTGCTGCTCGACCTGGTCGGTGAGCGCCTCGATGGCGTAGCTGCCGCCCATCGGGTCGACGATGTCGGCCGCGCCGGACTCCTCGGCGATGATCTGCTGGGTGCGCAGTGCGACCCGGACCGCCCGTTCTGACGGGAGCGCCAGCGCCTCGTCGAAGCTGTTCGTGTGCAGCGACTGCGTGCCACCCATGACGCCCGCGAGCGCCTGGATGGTCACCCTGACCACGTTGTTCAGGGGCTGCTGTGCGGTGAGACTCTGGCCCGCGGTCTGGGTGTGGAACTTCAGGCGCTTCGATTCGGGCTTCTCCGCGTCGTACCACTCGTCCATCACCCGGGCGTAGATGCGGCGGGCGGCGCGGAACTTCGCGATCTCCTCGAAGATGGAGTTGTGGGAGTTGAAGAAGAAGGAGAGCCGGGGCGCGAACTCGTCGACGTCGAGGCCGCGGTCCATCGCGTCCTCGACGTACGCGAAGCCGTCGGCGAGGGTGAACGCGAGCTCCTGCACCGCCGTCGAACCGGCCTCCCGGATGTGGTAGCCCGAGATCGAGATGGGGTGGATGCGCGGGGTCTCCTCGGTCGCGAACTCGACGGTGTCGGTGACCACGTCGAGGCTCGGCTCCGGCGGGATGACCCACTCCTTCTGCGCGATGAACTCCTTCAGCATGTCGTTCTGCATGGTCCCGCTGATCTCGTCACGGGAGACGCCTCGCTGGTCGGCTAGCGCCACGTACATGGCGAAGATGACCGGCGCAGATGGGTTGATGGTGAACGATGTGGAGACCTCGCCGAGGTCGATGCCGTCGAACAGGATCTCCATGTCCCGTAACGTGTCGACCGCGACACCCTCCTTCCCGACCTCGCCGTCCGACAGCGGGTCGTCGGAGTCCTTGCCCATCAGGCTCGGCATGTCGAACGCCGTCGAGAGCCCGGTCTGGCCCTCGTCGATGAGGTAGTGGAACCGCTCGTTCGTCTCCTCGGCCGTGCCGAAGCCCGCGAACTGCCGCATCGTCCACGTCCGCCCCCGGTACATCGTCGGGTACGGGCCGCGGGTGTACGGCTCCTCGCCGGGGAAACCGAGGTCCTCACCGTAGTCCAGGTCGGCTACGTCGTCGGGCGTGTACAGCCGCTCCACGTCCATGTTCGACACCGTCGCGAACCGGTCCTTGCGCTCCCCGAAGCGGTCGAGTACCGGGTCGAGTGTCTCGGACTCCCAGTCCTCGCGCCCCTCGCGGATCGCCGCGAGGTCGTCGTCGTCGTACATGGACGTAATTTTTGCCGGACCGGGCAATAATGGTTCGGTACCGGCCAGGAGCTGCTCCGACGGTCGGGCCGGGCTCGTGCGCTGTCGTGGCCGGCACCGATTCTGGCTCGCTACGGGGTCCGTCGACCGGAGGTGGCCGGCCGCGGGGCACCCCGTGGACCCACTCCCCGTCGACCCGAGTCGAAACCTATTTTCTGTCGTCGGGTGTCCGACACGACAGTGCGCGTCCTGAACCACCTCGAACTGGAGTCCCAGATGGACCGGAGCGGCATGGGAACGGCCGCAGACCAGCAACGCGAGGCGCTCTCTCGGGCGGCTCCCGAGATCGACGTGGTCACGTCGCCGTGGACGGACGGCTCGGTGCCCGACGCCCTGTTCGCGTCGTGGGCCTACGGCGACGACCTGCTCGTGGACTACGACCTCGCCCACCTGAACATGGCGGGGCCGGTGTCGCTCGCGCTGGCCCGGCGGGCGAAGGCCCAGGACGTCCCGCTCGTCCTGCACACACACGTCACGAAGGAGGACTTCCGGGACTCGTTCCGGTTCTCGAACGTCGTCGCGCCCGCCCTCGGCGTCTACCTCAAGCACTTCTACTCGCAGGCCGACCTCGTGCTCTGTCCCTCGGAGTACACGAAGGGCGTGCTCGAATCCTATCCGGTCGACGCACCCATCAAACCCATCTCGAACGGCATCGACCTCGAACCGCTCTCGGGCTACGAGTCGTTCCGCGAGGAGACCCGGGAGCGGTACGACCTCGACGGCATGGTGGTCTTCGCGGTCGGGAACGTCTTCGAGCGCAAGGGGCTGACGACGTTCTGCGAGCTGGCGCAGGCGACCGACTACGACTTCACCTGGTTCGGGACCTACGAGGAGGGTCCGGCAGCGTCGAAGACGGTGCGGAAGTGGACGGGGAACCCCCCGGAGAACGTCACGTTCACAGGCTGGGTCGACGACAAGCGGATGGCCTACGGCGCGGGCGACGTGTTCTGCTTCCCCGCGAAGGTCGAGAACCAGGGCCTCGTCGTGCTGGAGGCGATGGCCTGCGAGAAGGCCTGCGTGCTCCGTGACATCCCCGTCTTCCGGGAGTACTTCGAGGACGGCCACGACTGCCTCATCTGCGAGGACTTCGAGGAGTTCCGGGCGGCACTGGAGCGCCTGGAGGCTGACCCGGAGCTTCGCGAGCGCCTCGGGACGAACGCCCGCGAGACCGCAGAATCGCACGGCCTCGACGAGATCGGCGCGGAGCTAGCCGACACCTACCGGGACCTGATAGACCGACACTGAAGTCAGGTGATTTAAGTTCTCAAGGGTCAATCGCCCGATAATGGACCTTCAGGTTGCAGCCTTTACCGATACGTATTTGCCGACGGTAAACGGCGTGACCTACACTATCAAGTCCTGGCGGGACCGCTGGAACCGCAACGGTGGCTGGATGGACGTGGTCTACCCCGACTCCGACGACCACGTGCCGGAGGCCAGCGAGCACCCGGTCCGCTCGGTCCCGTTCCCGTTCTACGAGGGGTTCCGCGTCGGCGCACCGCAGGTGCCCGAGGCGGCGACGAAGGCCGACGTCATCCACGCCCACACCGCCTTCGGCCTCGGCCTCGCGAGCCTGCGTCTCGCCCGCTCCGAGGACAAACCACTGGTGGCGTCGTACCACACCCCGACCGCCGAGTACGCGAACTACATCGCCTCCTCCGACCGCATCACCGGCGGGCTCCGCCGGCTCAGCGAGCAGTACGAGCGCTGGTTCTACAACCGCGCCGACCTCGTCGTCACCCCGTCCGAACCCACCCGGCGGAAGCTCGTCGACGACGTCGGCGTGGAGACGCCGGTGCGCGTGGTCTCGAACGGCATCGACGTGGAGCAGTTCCGTCCGGTCGACACCGCCGCGTTCCGCGAGCGGTACGACCTCTCCGGGACGCTGGTCGGTTACACCGGCCGCCACGGCTACGAGAAGCGCCTCACCGACATCATAGAGGCCGCCGAGGGTCTCGACGTCACGGTCGTCCTCGGCGGCGACGGTCCCGCCCGCGACGACCTCGAACGGCAGGCCAGAACGAGCGACGCCGACGTGCGCTTCCTCGGCTTCCTCGACCGCGACGAGATGCCGGCGTTCTACTCCGCGCTCGACGTGTTCACGTTCCCCTCGCCCGTCGAGACCCAGGGGCTCGTCGCGCTGGAGGCCAACGCCTGCGGGACACCGGTCGTCGGCGTCGACGCCGGGGCGCTGGCCGAGACGGTCGACGACGGCGTCACCGGCTACCACTTCGACCGCGGCGACGTCGTCGGCTTCCGGCGAGGTATCCGCCGGGCGCTCGACGAGCGCGAGCGGCTCTCCGAGAACTGTCTCTCCCGGCGCGACGACGTCAGCATCGACCACGCCATCGAGCGCCTCGAATCGCTCTACGAGGACGTCTCGTAGATCTCCGGCGAGAAGGTCAACCGCCGCCTGAGACCGTCGGACACCACCACCACGGCCCCCAGTCCTGCGAGCATCGCCGCGGCCAGCCCGACCGCGTGGACCGTCGGATCGCCCGTCGCGAACTGGAGGAGCGTTCCGAGGAACAGGACCGGAGCGAACGACAGCGTCGCCTTCGTGTGTGTGTCCGGGAGCTCCCTCGCCAGCACGTACAGCGCGACTGCCGAGAGTGACATCTGTATGGGCACATTCACGAATCCAGCGTGTAAAAAGTGTCGGCTGCGCTCCGACGGAACGAGCGGGCGGTTCCGCGGCGCTCGCGGCCGCACCGTCCGTTCAGTCGTCCTCGAGCGCGTCGGCGATGCGCTTGAGTGCGCGGGTCTGGTCGCGCATCTCGTCGCGGAGCTGGCGGACCTCGCGGACGAGCTCCTCGTTGTCCGAGCCACCGTCGCGGCCGCCGGGACCCATGCCGCCGCCCGGACCGCCGCCCATCATCCCGCCCATCATCTGTGCGAACGGGTTGCCGCCACCGCCCATGCCGCCGGGGCCACCGGGACCGCCACCGCCACCGCCGCCCATCATCTCCTCCATGCGCTCGCGTCGGTCCTCGTCGGACTCCTCCTCGCGTCGCTCTCGGATCTCCTCGACCCGCTCGCGGAAGGACTTCTGCTCGTCGTCGCCGTTCTGGGCGTCCTCGGCTGTCTCCTCGTCTTCTGGCATACCGGTGGCTTCAGTCTCCTGCCCGAAAAGGGTTTTTCTCGCGGGGGAGCACGACGCCTCCTCGGGAGCCGGCTACGAGAACGAACCGAGGCTCGACTGGAGCCGTCGATCACTCTCCTCGGGCGAGACGCCGCGGCCCACGAGGTCACGCAGATCGACGGCGTACGTCGTTCCACCCCGGTCGAGGACGAGGACCCGGCCCTGCACGCCACGGACGGTCCCCGACAGCAGCGTCTCCGGCACCGGCTGCGCGTCGAGGTCGAGCCCGTAGTCGAACGCGAACGTCTCGACGACGTCGAACTCCGCGAGGAGGTCTGTCCAGGCGGCCTCGTCGACGGTATCGTCGATCCCGGCTAGCTTCGTCGGCACGCGCACGCGGTCGGGGACCCGGTCGGCGTACTCCGCCTCCAGCCGCCGTGCGATGCGGCCGTCGGAGACGGTGTGGACGTGCGCGGCCCTGTCGGCACCCTGCTCGCGGAGCCGGGTCTCCAGCCGCCGGGACTTCGTGACGCCGACCTTGAACACGTCCGGCGCGAACGCCGCGAGGTAGACGGCGTGCTCCTCGCGACAGTTCGCCAGCGGCAGGTCGCAGTCGCCGGTACAACGCGCACACGGCCATCGGCTCGTGTGCTGCTCGCAGTAGGGTGCCCCGGGTCGCTCACAGGCGTAGTGGTCGTCGCCGTCGACGGAGCCGGCACACCAGCGGTCCCCCAGCGAGTACGACAGCGACGTCCCGGGGGTGAGTCGCTCGGCCTCGACCGTTCCGTCGCTCGCCAGCAGCAGCGCTGGTGGATGCTCGGCCGACTCCGTCCGGTAGCCGACGACCTGCACGCCTCGGTGTAACGCTGTCGCGGCTAAAGCCGTGTCGTTCGCCCACCGCATAATCCAAAATTGATTATACCGTATCCAGATTATCGTAACGGCTTTGTCGCTACCTGCAGCAGTACCCCTCGTGAACGAGGAGTCAGCTGAACGAACGGATGGGGACGAGTCGCTGGCGGGTCGGGTCGCCGACGGTATCGTCTCGCACAGCAAACTGGTGATACTCGTCCTGCTCGTGGCGACGGCTATCGTTGGTAGCGCCGCCGGACAGGTCGAGATGTCCACCTCGACGGACAGCTTCCAGACCGAGACGGTGGCCGCCGACAAGCTCGACTACGTGAACGCCAACTTCGGTGACCCCGACGCGGTCAACCGGACGACGGTGCAGATCGTCGTCCGCGACGAGAACGTGCTCACGCGCGAGTCGCTGCTCGAGGTGCTCACCTTCCAGCGGTCGGTCGCCGAGAACGGGACCGTCTCGGCGACGCTGGCCGACGAACCGAGCACCGTCAGCGTCGCCAACGTCGTCGCCATCGCCGCCGTCCAGCAGGAACGCGCACGTGCCGGACAGCCCGGCGGCCCACCGCCGAACCTCAGCCGGCAGGTGGAGGCACTCGAATCACGGAACGCCTCCGAGGTCGAGGCCATCGTCGAGCGGGTGCTCTCCGGCGACGGCGACGCGCCGACCGGTGGGCAGGACCCCCTCACCCTGCTCCCGACCCACTACGAACCCGGCACGACGAGCACGAACGCGACCGTCGTCGTCGCCTTCCAGGAGACCGGGGGCGCCGACGGCATCCCCGAGTCGGTGTCCACCGCACAGCTCGCCATGCAGGACATCGCCGCCGACCGGTTCGGCGACGACGCGTTCGTCTTCGGCGTCGGCATCGTCGAGGACGAGACCGGCCGCTCCATCGGCGACAGCTTCGCGATCATCGGCCCCGTCGCGCTCCTGCTCGTCATCCTGACGCTCGTCGTGGCCTACCGCGACGTCGTCGACATCGTACTGAGCACGCTCGGGATCGGTCTCGTGCTCGTCTGGATGCAGGGCTTCATGGGCTGGTTCGACATCCCCTTCGGGACGACGCTCATCGCCGTCCCCATCCTGCTCATCGGGCTCGCCATCGACTACGCCATCCACGTGTTCATGCGCCACCGCGAGGTCCGCGACGGCAACTCGGATTCCGGCGCGCGGGACGGGATGGTGCTCGCGCTCGGGAGCGTGGGGATCGCCCTCGTCTGGGTGACCGTCACCACGTCCATCGGGTTCCTCTCGAACCTGGTCAGCCCGCTCGCGCCCCTGCAGAACTTCGGGCTCGTCAGCGCGGCCGGCATCGTCAGTACGCTCGTCGTCTTCGGCGCCCTCGTCCCCGCTCTCAAGGTCGAGGTCGACGGCCTGCTCGAACGGGTCGGCCTCGACCGGACGAAGTCGCCCTTCGGCGGCGATACCGCCGTCGTCGGCCGGCTGCTCTCGCTCGGCACCGTCGGCGCGAAGCGCGCGCCCGTCGTCGTCCTGCTCGTCGCCGTGCTCCTCAGCGGGGTCGGTGCCTACGGCGGCACGCAGGTCGACACCAGCTTCGACCGCAGCGACTTCCTCACCGAACAGCCCCCGGACTGGATGGAACAGCTCCCCGAGCCGTTCACCCCGGGCGAGTACAACATCCGACAGAACGCCGAGTTCCTCAACGACAACTTCCTCCAGCAGCGCGACACCACCCGCGCCGAACTGCTCATCGAGGGACAGGTGAGCGACCCCGGTACGCTCGACCGGGTCGTCGCCGTGCGTGAACGCGCCGCCGCGAGCGACACCGTCATCACGCTCGCCGACGGCGAACCGCGCATCCTCGACCCCGTCGCGACCATCCAGGCCGTCGCCGCACGGAACGAGACGTTCGCCGCGACGGTCGCCGCCGCCGACACCGACGACGACGGCGTCCCCGACGAGAACCTCACCGCGGTGTACGACGGCCTCTACCGCACCGCGCCCGAGCAGGCCCGTCAGGTCGTCGCCCGGAACGGCGCCGGCGAGTACGAGGCCCTCCGCGTCCAGGTATCCATCCAGGGCGGTGCCCCCGTCCCCGAGGTCCGCGACGAGATGCAGGCCGCAGTCGTTCCCGCACAGGGCGACGGCCTCACCGCCACCGCGACCGGACAGCCCGTCCTCACCGCCATCGTCCAGGACGGCCTGCTCGAGACCGTCGTCGTCACCCTCGTCGTGACCGTCCTCGCCGTACTGGCCGTGCTCGTCGTCGGCTACCGCATCTTCGACGGCTACGCCAGCCTCGGCGCCGTCACCATCGTCCCCGTCGTCCTCTCGCTCGCGTGGGTGCTCGGCGTGATGTACCTGCTCGAGATCCCGTTCAACGCACAGACCGCCCTCATCACCTCGCTGGGTATCGGGCTCGGCGTCGACTACAGCATCCACATGTCCGAACGGTTCACAGACGAGCTCGAACGCCTCGGCAGCGTCGACGACGCCCTCACCGCGACCGTCGACGGAACCGGTGGCGCGCTGCTCGGCAGCGCCGTCACTACCGCCGCCGGCTTCTCGACGCTCGCGCTCGCCATCGTCCCGTCGCTCCAGCGGTTCGGCATCGTCATCGGCGTCGCCATCGTCTTCGCGTTCGTCGGCGCCGTGCTCGTCCTCCCCAGCATCCTCGCACTCTGGGGACAGCGCGTCCCGAACTGACTACGTCGACCCCACGTCGTCGCCGACGGCGATGTGGACCCGCTCCCCGTTCTCCCACGTCGCCTCGCCGTCGAGGAACGCTGCCACCCGGTCGACGAACTCGCCGTGCTCCATCCCGATCCCACCCTCGCTCAGGTCCAGCGTCACCCGCTCGACGTCCTCCAGAACGTCCCCCTCGCCGCCCATCACCGAGAGGAACTCGTCCGGGCCGACGGCCTCGCCCGCACGGATACGCTCCGCGACCGAGTCCAGGCCCGCGCCGAGGGTCACGTCCACGTCGAAGGTGATGTCCACGTCGACCGTGCTGTCGAACCCCTCGGCCGCGTACGCCTCCTCCGCGCGCGTTATCGCCGGCCCGAGCACGTGTTCGAACTCCATGCCGGTTTCCTTCATCCCCATGTACGCGAACGTCTGCATCCCGATCAGCCCGTACCGGAACGCCGGGTCGTCCATCCCCTTCTCGAAGATCTGCTTCCGGTCCTTGCGCTCCAGATTCCGGACCAGGAGGTAGAAGTCAACGATGCCCTCCGTCACCCGCCTGCGGATGCGCGCCTCCGCGTTCCGTTTCGACTGCTCGTGCTCCATCTCTTTCAACCCGAGGAGGTACTCGCGGTCCGCGCGCGACAGCAGCCCCCGCGGCCTGTCCGGGTCGAACTCCATAATCAACTTCCGATTATGCGAACACTGGCTATAACCGTGACGACTCGGCGGAACTCATATACGCCCGCCGACGGAACCGCCACCCATGTCGCTCACCGGGCAGCTCGACGTCGACCCGTCAGCCGACGAGGTCTCGTTCACCTTCACCGTCACCAACGACGGCCCCGACTCCGTCGACCTCCAGTTCTCGAACGCACAGACCCACGACGTGCTCGTCGTCGAGGACGGCGACACAGAGATCTGGTCGTTCGCGGAGGGCCGCATGTTCGCGCAGATGCTCCAGTCCACGTCGCTCGACGCCGGCGAGTCGGTCACCTACGACTGCGCGTGGAACGACCCCGAGCCCGGTAGCTACACCGCGACCGCGTTCCTCGCCGCGAACAACGCCGACTGCGAGGCCAGCGCCGAGTTCTCCGTCTGAGAGCTGTCGCTCAGCAGTTCGTGTCGACGAGCATCCCCAGCTACTGCACTCCGGACGGTAGCGACCGGGATGGCTGTGGCTGGTGGTGGCTGACTGCACGATCAGCGACAGCCCCGCGCAGGGCTGTCGCTCACCGATGAAATGAAAGTATGAATGGGAGGCGGCGAATCGCGTTTCCCAGAGGCTCGCGCACTCCAGTACTCCCCGACACGCTGGCGAGCTTAACTTCCGTGTTCGGGATGGGTACGGGTGTTA